>NZ_CP147914.1:0-1260595 GCF_039645565.1 Sulfurimonas sp. HSL1-2 | reverse complement strand
GCAAAGACGTGCCCCAGGTGCGCGCCGCAGTTGGCGCAGACGATCTCCGTACGGTAGCCGTCGGGGTCGGGAATGCGTTTGACGGCACCGGGGATTTCATCGTCAAACGACGGCCAGCCGCAGTGCGAATCGAATTTATCCTCGGAGCGGTAGAGTTTGGCCCCGCAGCGCTTGCAGACGTAGGTGCCCTTCGCCTTGTTGTAGAGCAGTTCGCCGCTGTAGGGGCGCTCCGTGGCTTTGTGGACGATGACCGCTTCCTCCTGCGGGCTCAGCGGCTTCCAGTTGCCTACCGGCTTGTACGCGCCGGACTCCGCTGCAAAAACCGGGATCAGGAACAGGGTCAGAATCAGTATAAAAATTTTCATAGCTTCTCCTCATCCCATCAGTATAGAGCGGGAGCATTAATCATTCAAAAACGGTGTATCAGTAGTAGCTTGCTTTGCGGAGGCGCATCCGATGGCGCAGCGCCTTTTCGTCGGGGAGTACCGAAGCGACGAGGGCATGGAAGTCGGCGGAGTGGTTGAAGTGGACGCGGTGCGCCAGTTCGTGCACCACGGTGTAGTCGACCATCGCTTCTTCCAGCTGAAGCAAAAGGGTGTTATAGGTGATGACGCCCGTCTTCGAGCAGCTCCCCCAGCGCCGTTTCATTTTCCGGAAACGGATCGCTTCGTACGTGACCCCCATCCGTTCGGCGAACATGGCGGTCTTATCGCACAGCAGCGCTTCGGCACGATCACGGTAAAAGCGGTCGTAACTTCGGCGGAGCGCTTCGGGCGAGTGGGCCTGAAACGCGGTGTCGATCTCCTCAAGCGAGACGATATCGCCCAGATAGAGCAGGCTTTCGCCCAGCCGCATGGAAGGCTGCGATGAAACACGGGCCTGCTGGCGCAGAATCCAGTCGCGCTTGGAAGCGACGAATGCCTGCAAATGCCTTAGTCCGCGGCCGTTGGACTTGAGCACGACCGTACCGTCGTCGGCGACGCTCAGGTAGGCATGCTTTATGCGGGGATTGATCCGGTGTTCGACGCGGATACCGTCACATTCAAACTGCATCGAGGACCGCTTTGAGTTGGCGATAGGCTTCCAGTTTGGCATCAAAGCGCATTGCCGCGTAGGCCGGAGAGGTCGAGGGGAGCAGCGTACAGGGGACGGGAAGGCCCGGAAATGCTTTGACGCACCCATCGTATGCTTTTCTGCCGGTGCAGAAGATATGCCTGATGGCGGGATGTGCTGCAAGGAGAGCGGGGATATCGTTGGGGATAAGCTCGCTGAGGTTGGCGTCGCTGGAGTTGTTTTCGCTGCGCACCAGGGAGGCGTAGCTGTCCCAGAGGGCTATCCCCTGCTCCAGGGCAAATGCACGCCGCGCCGTTTTGTCCGGGAGCGCGACTTCAAAAAGCTGCTCCATAATGGGCCAGAACTGGTTTCGCGGGTGGGCGTAGTAGAAATCGGCTTCGAAGGAGGCGATGCTGGGAAAAGAGCCGAGGACCAGAACGCGGGAACGGTCGTCGGCAATGGGGTCGAAGGGGTGTTCCAGGCGCATCTACACCCGGTGGTTCATCTTGACACTGACTTCGTCGTAGTCGGTCTTGAAAGCCTTGAGGACGCGGTTGACCTTCTCGATATCGAGGGGCGAGTGCTGCAGCTGGTTGACGGCCTTGTACAGCAGGCTGAAACGCCCTTTGCGCGCCGCGATCCACTTTTCAAGGTTCTTCGTGATCTCGAAAGAGCCCATGAGCGTATCAAAGGGGATCTGGTAGATGTCGATAAGGGTCGAAAAGATGGCCAGCAGGCGCAGCTCGTCGCTGCGGCGCTCCGGGTCGGCGCTGTGAACATTGGAAACAATGGTGTTCATCAGGTCGATCCGCTCTTCGAAAAAGCGTGAGAACGGTCCCTTTTCGACGCTGATATCCGCCCCGCCCTTTGCATAGATAATGAGCATAAACCAGCGGCGCATCACATCGGGACCGATGTCCATGATCATCGCGCGTACGGAGCGCGTGGCGTCATAGCGTTTCATCCCGGTGGAGATGAGATACTGGAAGAACTGGATGGTAAGCTCGTTGTGGCGCTCGAACTCTTTGGCAAACTCATAGAAAGGGACGGTGTCGAGCATCTTGTAAAGGCGGCTGACACCGATGTGCTTCGGCTCGAGGCGGTAGTGTTTGACCGGGACCGGGTGCTGGATATAGTACCCCTGGAAATAGTCGAACCCCAACCCCTGGTAGGCGGAGAACTCGTCGATGCTTTCGACCTTCTGGGCGATAAGCTTATGGTTGGCCTTCAGTGCAGCGACATGTTCGGCGACCTGCTCAATATCGTTATTCTGGATATCGATCTTGAGGTAGGCAATGTAGGGCAGAACGCTCTGGAACTGGGCAATACTGTTGGCCGTAACGACGAAGTTGTCCAGGGCAAAGCAGTAGCCCTTGTCAAACAGAAGTTTCAGCTTGGCGATTTCATTGTGTCTCAGCGGTTCGTTTGCCGCAATCTCGAAGACACACTGGTCGGGGCGGAAGGCCTCAATGATGTCCGTCATCAAAAAGGCGGGGGAGATGTTGAAAAATGCAAGATCCTCCCCTACTGCACGCTCTCTGCCGATCAGATTGAAGACGCTCAGCATTACTTGCGCGGACATAAGACGATGTGTCAGTGCGGGATTCGCGGCGTTATTCTCACCTTCGCGGTGTAGAAGTTCGTAACCGTACGTCGCATTGGCAGCATCGATGATGGGTTGTCGCGCAACTTGTACAAACTCTGTCATCTGGCTCCTTTATATCAACTTTCGTTATTGTATTGTACAACAGTTTTCGACAGGCTTAGGAGACACCGTTTTTAACGATAGGGAATAGGGTCCCGGACGCCGGCCAGTTCAAACCCTTTGAGGCGCAGCCGGCAGCTGTCGCAGACGCCGCAGGCTTCGGCCTCGTCACGGTAGCAGCTCCAGGTCAGCTCCAGCGGGACATCGTATGCGACGGCCTCGGCGACAATCTGCTCCTTTTTCAGGTGCACGAGCGGCATGGCGATGGTCAGGTTCGTTTCGTCCTTCGTCCCGAGGTTGACGGCACGCTGCATCGCCTCGATATACGCTTCACGGCAGTCGGGGTAACCGCTGGAGTCCTCTTCGACGACGCCGATACCGATGACGGTAGCCCCCTCTTTTTCGGCGATGGCGGCCGCGATGCTCAGAAAGATGCCGTTGCGGAATGGTACGTAGGTGACCGGGACGCCGGCTTCGATGCCGCCCGTCGGGACCTCGATACTCCTGTCAGTGAGGGCCGAGGCACCGATGGCGGCGAAAAAGTCCAGATCGATCTCGTAGGTTTGAGCGGTGCCGAGACGCGCGGCAATCGCGCGGAAGCACTCAAGCTCTTTTTGCTGGGTACGCTGGTCATAGTTGAAATGGACCGCGACGATCTCATACCCCTGGGTGCGGAGCATATAGGCCGCCAGTGTCGAATCCATTCCTCCGCTCATGATACAGACCGCTTTTTTACCCACGTTACATCCCTCTTATGTATTTATAGATGCCATTATAGCCTGTTGGGCTTGGCTTTCAGTGCCGCCTTGATGGCATCGGCGACCCTGAAAGCGTTGGCGTAGATGGTCCAGGTGTAGGGTACGCTGCCGCCCGTGGGCATGAAGCTGCCGTCGGAGACGTAGAGGTTGTCGATCCCGTGCATTTTACACGAGGGGTCCAGTACGGAGTTTTTCGGGTCCTTCCCGAAACGGCAGCCCCCGGCAACGAGGTTCGGCGGCGGGGCGGACGAAATATCGCTTCGGATCTCCACCGCGCCCATCTGCCGCAGGACGTTTTCGGCCTTGTCGGCCAGGAAAGCACCGACTTCAAGGTCATGCGGGTGGCCGTAAAGACGGATCTTCCCGACGGGCATGCCCCATTTGTCCTTCACCCCTTCGTCGACCCCGATGAAACAGTTGTCCGTCGGGAGCCAGTCGTTGAAGACCTCGAATACAAAAACGCGCGAGGCTTTGAAGGCGTGTTCAAGGCGCTTCTGCAGTCTGCTGCCCCAGACCAGGTGTCCGTCACCATCATAAAGTTCGCGCATGGCGCGGCTGACGGGATTGGCGTGTTCAAAAAGAAAATCAATCGTGCCCCCTTTGTAGGTGTGCCCCTCCCGGCGATAGACGTACCAGTCCTGCAGGGAGCGGTTGACAAAGGCGCCGCGGGTCATCAGCTCGAAGCGCTGCCGTTCGTTGAGGCGGGAGAACTCGAACCTCCCCTGCCCGCTGCCGCCGGCGGAAAAAATAAGGTTCTTCCCCAGCTGGCCGTTGGCATTGCCGAGGCCGTCGGGGTGGAAGGCGCCCTTTGAGTTGAACAGCAGGCGTACACTCTCGATCGCCTGCGCAGCCACCACGAAGGTCCCCGCTTTGACGGTGTGGGAATTGCCGTCGGCATCAAAATAGTGTGCGGCCGTGACGCGCTGACGGTCCGCATCGAGCTTGTAGACGAAAACATCCGGGAGGATATCGCACCGGCCCGTCGCCTTCGCCTTTTCCAGCAGCGCTGCGCGGGCGTTCCCCTTGGCCCCGGTTGCACAGCCGTAACTGCCGCAGAAATTCGAGTAGGAGCAGCCGTTACGCCCCAGTGCGTCGTGGGGGAGTACGGCCCTCGGTGTGGGGATGCTGTGGTAGCCAAGCGCTTCGCAGGCCGCATCGAACCAGCCGGAAATGGGCTGCTCCCAGGTCGGCGGGAACGGGAACTCCCTGGTGGAACGCTGCTCCTGGAAAGGGTGCTCCACGACCCTCCCGGAGACGCCGACGACCTGCTCCACCTTCGTGAAATAGGGTTCCATCTCTTCGTAGGTGATGGGCCAGTCGACGACGTTGGCCCCCTCGATGGCCCCGAAGGTGGAACGGAGTTTGAAATCGACCGGTTTCATCCGGTGGAAATAGCCGCTCATCAGGTTCGAAGAGCCGCCGACCATGGAGCCGTTCCAGAAGTTCCATCCCGACGCTTCGGCGGTGACACGGTCGATGCTCCCGTCGCTGTTATAGGTTTCGACGACGTGCTGTTCATCCTTGAGACGCGGGGTATAGATGCTGCGGCGGCTGACGGCGATCTCGTCCTTGGTGAAATCCTTCTCCGTCAGGTAGGGACCCTTCTCAAGCACGAGGACGCTGTAGCCTGCGCGGCTCAGCTCATAGGCCACGGGCGCCGCCCCCGCCCCACTGCCGACGATGCAGATATCATATTGTTTCATATCAATGCAGCCTTCGGCCGCGGATAACCGGGCTCATGCCCCAGCCAGTGCCACCCCGCCTCATGGGTGTTCGCCCCGTAAACGGGGTCGCACAGCAGCGCTTCGAAAAGGTAGGAGACAAGGCTCCAGAGCCAGCTCTCCCCCCAGGGAGTGCCGGAGAGCCACTGCAAAATCTCCTCTCGCTGTGCCGGTGTGAGACGGTAGTAGGCACTGCCGAAATCCTCACCGGTGCGTTCGTTAAGCCAGCGGGCGCCGTCCGAGAGAAACCGTTTCGTATCGTCATCGACGTAGGGGTCGTTCAGCACACCGGCCAGATAGTCAATCGCTTTGATCAACTGCGGCGAAGGGGCCGTTCCGCCCCCGGGAAAAAGGTCGCGCTGCACGGCGGCAATCGTCTGGAAGGGCTCTTTGAGAATGGTCACGGGGCGGGCGTAATCCGCGCTGCTCTCAACAGGTAGCAGCAGGAGCGCCGCGCCCCCCAGCAGGAGGCTTCGTCGGGTAATCATGGACCGATTGTACCATAGCGGTAAAAACGTTTCAGTAACGGCATGCTAAAGCACAGATTGGCTAGAATGCCGTCTATGATTGATATCGATAACCAGACGGATTTTGAACCGGACTATACCCTCATAGAGACCATCGCCGACACGCTGAACGCGGGCGATATGGAGCTCATCATCTGTGACGACGAAACGATCCGCGTCCTCAACAAGGAGCACCGCGGCATCGACAAAGCCACCGATGTGCTGAGCTTTCCCTATGACCCCATGCCGATGGCGCCGATCGGGAGCATTGTCATCAGTGCCGACCATGTCAAAAGCGGCGCGGCGCGTTTCGGCCACAGCGAAGCACAGGAGTGTGCCCTGCTCTTTTTGCACGGGGTGCTGCACCTGCTGGGCTTTGACCATGAGATCGATGACGGTGAAATGCGCCGCAAAGAGGAAGAGATCATCACAGCGCTCGGGCTGCCGAGCAGTCTTATCGTCCGTACCGAAGAGGAGGCGTAATGGAGTACCTTGTTTTCGTTGCCGCAATGGCTACACTGATCTGGGGGGCGGATTTTATCATTCGCGAATCCGAGCGGATCGCCCTGCACTATAACATCTCCCACTTCGTCATCGGTGCAACCCTGGTCGGGTTCGGGACCTCCCTTCCGGAGATGGCCGCATCCATGATGGCGTCGTGGTATGCCAAACCCGAATTGGCCCTCGCAAACGTCGTCGGAAGCGTGACGATGAATATCACCCTTGTGCTGGGACTGGTCTTTGTCCTGGCGAAAAAAATGAACCCCGACCGCGACCTTTTCAACCGCGACAGCGCCTGGATCCTCTTCCCCGTCATTCTCTACTTCCTGGCGGCCTATGACGGTGTCATCGGCCGTTTCGAGGGGGTGATCTTTGTCACGCTGATGGCGGCCTATCTCTACTTCCTCTTCTCTACGGACGGTGCGGAACTGACCGAAGAGATCGATGAGAGCCTGGAGAAAGAGGCCTTTGCCTGGGGGAAAACGATCGCCCTGCTGCTTGCAGGTTTCGTGATGACGATCGGCGGTGCGCACTTCGTCGTCGAAAGCGCCAGTATGATCGCGCGAAGCCTCGGGGTCAGCGAATGGGTCATCGGTCTTCTGCTGATCGCGTTCGGGACGTCGCTGCCCGAGCTCGTCGTATCGCTGGTCGCGCTGAAGAAAGGGAATGCGGATCTTAGCATCGGGAATATTATCGGTTCGAACGTGGCGAACTTCGCCATGGTCCTCGGGGGTGCGGCCCTGATCCGTCCCCTGCCCATCAGCGGTTCGAACCTGGCCGACATCTATATCATGATGGCCGCTTCCCTCGCCCTGCTCCTCGTCCTTGCCAACAAACTCTACAGCAAAGCCGGCGGGATCATCCTGCTGATGATCTTCGCCCTCTTCGTCAAAAGCGCGCTCGGGCACTGATCCCGGGGCGCATTCTACTTTTTGATATAGCCGAACTCGACAAGTTTGTCATAGATCCCGGAGACGATGTCGCCGGCAGCCGATGCCCCGTGTCCGCCGTGCTCGATCAGCGCGGTGACGACATACTGCGGGTGGCGGTAGGGGCCGTAGGTCGTCAGCCAGGCGTGCGAACGTGTATAGTAGGCCATATCCTGCTCTTTGATGCGCTTTTTCGTCGCCTGCGGGATCCCGATGACCTGGGCGGTCCCTGTCTTGCCCGCGATGGCGACCTTGGTCGTAATCTGCGAAGATGCGGTGCCTTTGGGGTGGCTGCAGACCTGGCGCATCGCCCTGCGGATGATGGGGAGGTCCGCTTTCTGCTTGGCGGTCAGGACATCGCGGTAGACCGGTTCGGTCAGGTTGTTGTCGATCATGCGGGCCAGCCGCGGCTGGGGCAGCCTCCCGCTGGCAATGAGCGCCGTGTTCTGGGCGATCTGCAGCGGCGTGACGAGCACACTCCCCTGCCCGATGGAGGTATTGAGCGTCTCCCCGATGTACCACGGCTCGTTGTAGCGTTCCCGCTTCCAGGCACGGTTGGGGATCGTACCGATGAACTCGTTGGGAAGGTCTATACCCGTTTTATCGCCGAGACCGAAGTTTTTGAGCCCGTCGCTGATCTTTTCGATCCCGACCTTGAGGCTTCCTTTGTAGAAATAGTCGTCGCAGCTCTCCCGGATCGCCTTGTGCAAATCGGTCTTGCCGTGCCCCCAGCTCTTCCAGCAGCGGAAGTTCCGGTTCCCCAGCTCCATCGTCCCGCTGCAGGTGACGTACCACCACTGGCTGATGCCGCTGTCGAGGTAGATCATTCCGATCGAGGGCTTGATCGTCGAGCCCGGGGGATAGAGTCCGTTGACGATCTTGTTGGTAAAGGGCATATCCAGGTCGTTGATCAGCGCGTTCCATTTTTTTGCCGAGATGCCCGATACGAAGGTGTTGGGGTTGTATTCTGGGTAACTGCCCGCGGAGAGGATCTCGCCGTCGAGGCTCATGACGATCACGGCACCTGCGTTCCCCTCCATCATTTTGGTAATGTACTGCTGCAGCCGCATGTCGACGCTCAGGACAAGGTTCCGGTTTTCCAGCGGTTTATGGGTCTCGAGGACGGAGATCTCCTCGTTCAATGCGTTCATCTGCACGGTACGCTCCCCCGGGACCCCCTCGAGGTAGGTGTTGTACTGTTTCTCCAGCCCGGATTTCCCGACGATGCCCGTCAGCTTGAGGACGGGATCGCTTTCGATCTCCTGCTGGTTGGATTTCGCCGTATAGCCGATAATGTGCGCCGCGATCTTCTGGTAGGGGTAGTACCGCATCGGGGCCGGGGAGATCTTGACGTTTTCCAGCAGGTTCAGCTCGGAGTAGACGGGCAGGATGTCCTCGTAGGAGATAAAGTCTGCCACGGCGATTTCACGGTGGTTGTAGTGCGAGTCGTTCTGCTTATAGACCTTGAGCATCTTTTCCGCGTCGAGCATCGGCAGAAGCTTCTGGATACGCGCCAGGGTGTCCTGGAGGCTCTCGAGACGTTTCTGGGTGTTCAGGTGCGGCATCACCTCGATCTTGAACCCCAGCTTGTTGATGGCGAGCGGTCTGAAGTTTCGGTCGAGGATCTCGCCGCGGACCGGGGCGATACGCTCCGTTTTCAGGGTGTTTTCCGTCGAAAGCTGTTCGTAGTAGCGGTTGGAGTGTACGCTCAGGTAGTAGACGCGGCTCAGCAGCGAGACCCAGATAAAGATGAACAGGGCAATAAGGATACGGGTTCTCACAGCAGCCCCACCAGGAAGAACTCGATCATCATATAGAAGATGACCTTGAAATCAAGCTGCGGCAGCGGAAGGGCAAACATGTTCGCAAAGAGCGCTGTGAAGGCCCAGTAACCGACATAGGCCAGCAGCACGATAATGGCATTAAGGCAGAGATGGCAGGAGACGATGCTCTTGATGCGCGGCAGGATGAGAAAATAGCTGACGGTGTAGAAAAAGAGCGTGCTGAGCAGCAGGTACCCTTTCGCGGTTTCGGCGATGACAAGCAGGGAGACAATGACGAAAAAGGCAAAGGACGAGTGCCTGTCAAGCGCGCGGATATAGAGAAAAAAAAGGACGCCGAAGAGCGGCGGCAGATAGAGATAGTGCATGCTCAGCGCTTCGTACGGTACGAAGAGGAGTGCGAAAAAAATCCAGGTCAGAGGGTTTTGATCAGCGCGATTTCGTTGCATACCGGAAAGTGCTTGCATTTGATGCAGTCGGCCCAGATCTTATGCTCGGGCAGGCTCTCTTTGGGGATCTCGGAAAAGGAGAGTTTTTCGAAGAAACGGGCGGCATAGGTGAGTGCCAGTACCCGTTTGAGCCCCAGTTTTTTCCCCTCTTCGATGGAGAGGTTGACGAGTTCGGCCCCGATCCCCTGGTTGCGGTAGGGTTCATCAACGATCAGGGAGCGGATCTCGGCGAGTTCCGGCGAATGCACATGCAGCGCCGTAAAGCCGATGAGGCGTTCGCCGTTAAAAGCGAGGATGTACGAGCGGATATTGGTGGCCAGTTCATCGTTGCTGCGCACGAGGATGGTACCGTCTTCGACTTTGGGGGCTACGAGGCGCTGCATGGCCGGGATATCGGCCAGCGTCGCTTTTCTAAAGTGGATGGACATCGTCGGTTCCGGTGAGAAGATCGTAAAGGCGCGCGGCCAGCTTTGTGATACCGCGCTTTTTGCTGCTGGAGACAATCAACGCGCCGGGGTAGTCCCGCAGCAGTGCGCCGAGCTCTTTCTGGTTGAGCTTGTCCGATTTCGTAAAGACGCGTAGCACCGTTTGGCCCGGCCGGCGGATCTGTTCGAGGTAGTCGGCGACGGAGCGATCGATGGGAAGGTCGGGGTGGCGGGCGTCGACAAGGTGTACGAAGACACGGATCTGTTCGCGCTGGGTGATGAAGTCTGTAAGGTTCTTTTCCCAGTCGCTTTTGAGGGATTTGGAGACTTTGGCGTATCCGAACCCCGGGAGGTCCACCAGCAGGGCATTAAGCTTTTCATGGTTGTCGCGGTCCATGAAGGTCGCGTCGAAGTAGTTGATCAGGCGTGTCTTGCCCGGCGTCGCGGAGACCTTGGCCAGGTTCTTGTGGTTGCAAAGGGCGTTGAGCAGCGAACTTTTCCCCGCATTGGAGCGTGCCATAAAGGCGATCTCGTTGACGGTGTCATTGTCGGGAGACTGGGAAATGTTGGCGGCGCTGGTGTTGAAATGCGCTTCGACGACCTCGATCACTTCTTTTTCTCCTCGGGCAGGTTGAAGATCATGATGACGGGCTGGCGCTCCGCCCCTCTGGCCGCGGCTGTGCCCTCCTGGATATTGACGACGACCTCTTCGCCGTCGATCTGCTTGTGCTCATCGTGCTGCATCAGGTGCACGTCGCCGTAGAAACTGTACTGCTCTTTCAGCGGGAGGTAGATAACCTTCTGCGCCCGACCGCTGTACGTCGCGCCGTTGTCGGCCTTGAGGAAAAAGGAGGCGTCGCCGCTGGCGATATACTTCGTCGGTGTACGATCTTCGGCGGTATAAACCTCGACACGCGACGCATTGAGTTCATCGCTCCCCATCTTGATGCGCACATGCCCCTCGAACACCGAACGCCCTTGTTTCTCGTTGGCCGTAAAAGCGTCGGCAGCGATCTTGAGCTGCTCGGCTGCACAGAGGCTCCCTGCCGCTGCAATGATGGCGATAAGGGCTAAAGCGGACTTCACATCTTCTCCTTCATGGTATAAACTCCGACGATCTTTTTCGCGGCGATGTCGCCGCTTTTAATGTTGTAGAACAGGTTCCTTCCGTTGACGCGGTCACCGGCCTGCCACAGTACGAAACTGCCCGGGGCACGCACGTCGCCGGAGCTCTGGTTGTAATCGGCCTTCTGCGTTTCGAAGGTGTAGCCGTCGTCACGCCGGAAACGGACATCCCCGTCCAGGGAGATCAGCGGCTCTTTGTAGATCCCTTTGCGTGCCTGCATCGTCTCGACGTGCCCCTCGGAGCGGTCCGTGAGGTTAAGGTCATCAACCTCGTAGCGGTCGGGGAAGCGTGATGCGTGCGCGCCGGCGAGGATCGTTTTGACCCCGTCAGCCGCGACTTCGTAAACCGTAAAATGCTCCAGTTCAATCTGTGCCAATTCACCTGGGGTGGCGATATCGACCTGCAGCGGTTTGAAAAAGAAAAAGATGCTCCCCAGCACCGCACCGATGAGCAGGTAAAAGGTCGAGACGCTCATTGCCACTGCGCGAGGAAAGCTTCTTCCTCGCCGTTGCGGCGCATCAACGCTTCGATCATTTCCCGTACGGCCGCTTCGCCGCCCCGGCGCGCCAGGACATGGTCCACGCGCCCGGTGATGTAAGAAGACGCGTCAGCGGGTGCGAAGGAGACCGCGGCCAGTTCCAGCATTCGCAGGTCGTTCAGGTCGTCGCCGATGGCTGCCACTTCAGTCGTCACCTCGATGTCAAGGTCGCTGCAGAGCATTTCCAGACGCTTGCGCTTGTCCTTGACGCCCTGGTAGAGATGCAAGATCCCCAGTTCATCGGCGCGGCGCTTGACGATACCCGAACGGCGCCCTGTAATGATGGCGACCTCGTGGCCGAGACGCATCCAGCTTTTGATCGCCAGACCGTCTTTGACGTTGAAAGCTTTGATCTCCTCCCCGCTTTCGCCGTAGATGATCTGCCCGTTGGTCAGGCAGCCGTCGACGTCCAGCACGAGCAGTTTGATCACAAAACACCCTTTGTGCTCGGCACGGTGACGCGTTCGTTGCGGGTCACCGCGCGGCGCAGCGCGACGGCGAAGGCCTTGAAGGCCGCTTCGATGACATGGTGGCGGTTTTTACCGCGCTGCATGACGATATGGGCGCAAATACGGGAGTTGAAAACGATGGCCCGGAAGAACTCCTCGGCCAGCTCCGTATCGAAATTTCCGACCTTGCCGCTGACGGGAACGTCGTAATAGAGGTAAGGGCGGTTGCTCAGGTCCATGTCGCAGCTGACGCTCGCTTCATCCATGACGACGACGGCATTGCCGAAGCGCTCCACCTTTTCGATCGGGTAGATCGCTTCGGCCAGCGCCATGGCGATGACGATGCCGACATCTTCGACGCTGTGGTGGTCGTCAATGTGCGTGTCGCCTTTACAGGAGACGTTCAGATCGATCAGCGCGTGTTTAGAGAAAGCTTCGAGCATGTGGTCGAAAAAGCCCACACCGGTGTCGATGCTGCTTTTGCCTTCGCCGTAGAGTTCAAGCTCTACACGGATCTGCGTCTCTTTGGTATTGCGCTCTTTGACGATCATACTTATTTCCTTACGATAAAGGCGTGCTCAAAGGGTGACGATGCAATAAAATCGTGCGCTTCGGCCTCGCTTTTGAACTTTCCGAGCCAGACGCGGAAAAGTCTTTCGTTATTATACTCAGTATCCTTGATGATCGTTTTATACCCTTCAAACCCGTTGTATTTCTGCTGGGTGATGGATGCCCCCTCGAAGCGCCGGAAGGCGCCGATCTGGATGTAGAAGGCAGTGACGATCTGCTCGGCCGGACCCGCACGCAGCGCTGCCTCCGTCGGGATGACGCGTTCGCCCTTGCCGGCGAAACCGAGCACCTCAAGATGCACGTCCGTTGTCCCGGCCCCGACCATATCCAGGTCCGTCGCCGCCTTTTTGGAGAGGTCGATGATTCGCGATGCGACGAAGGGGCCCCTGTCGTTGATCCGCACGACAGTCTGCTGCCCGTTGCGTTTGTTGGTGACGCGGACGATGGTGTTCATCGGCAGTGTCTTGTGCGCGGCGGTGGCCGAATACATATCGTAGCGCTCGCCGTTGGAGGTCAGTTTGCCGTGAAAGTCGGGCCCGTACCAGCTGGCCCTTCCGTCGAAGGTGTCGCCTTTCTGCACGACGGTGGGGAAGTAGCGGCGTCCGTTGACCGTATAAGGCCGCATCGTGGGGTGTTTGTAGGTCGATGCCGCTGGGGTTGTACGGGTGGCGACGGCCGGTGCCGGTGCCTCATACGCGGAACGGGGTGACACGCCACGGGTACTGCACCCGGCCATCAGGATGACCAGTGCCAGAAAAGGAAACAGCTTAATCATAGATACTCAGCCGGTCACCGACACGGATCAGGTTCCCCTGGAGGTTATTGAGCTTTTTCAGGCTGGAGACGGTCGTTTCGAAATTGCGGGCGATCGCCTCGAGCGAGTCGCCGCGCTTGACGATGTACTTGCCGTTTTTGAGGTCCAGCGGTTTGGAGACAGGGATGACAAGCTTCTGACCGATACGAAGTACATTGGAGTGCAGCCGGTTGAACTCCTTGATCATCTTGTAGGGGACACGGTATTTCTTGCCGATACGTGAAAGGTTTTCGCCCGATTCGACGCTGTGCAGCATGTAAAACGTCTCCAGGGGTGCTGGCTTGTAGTTCTGACGGAACTCGTTCAGTTTGACGTAGGGGATGTAGATCGTGTATTTTTTGTCATGGGGCGGGACGAAATCATAGTTGAGATGACGGTTGAGCGATGCCAGCTTGTACGTCGGCATATTGATCAGCTTGGCGACACGGCTGATGCGTTCGCCGCGGGCCACTTCGACCTGGGCGATGGAGTAGGCGTTTGCACGGTTGAGCAGGTAGGCGTACTCCTGGTTGATCATAAAGTCCTCGTCGGCCGCCAGCAGCGTCAGCGCCACGATCTTGCGGATGTAGTTGCGGCTCTCTCTGGGGAGGTAGCGCTTCTTCTCGTCGAGCAGCACGTTGATGTCATCGGTGCCCGCCTTCTTGATGGCCCTGAAAAGGCGCCCTTCCCCGCAGTTGTAGGCGATGGCGGCAAGGTACCACTTGTTGAAGCGCGCGTGGAGGGTCTCCAGATAGGTAAGCGCGGCATTGGTCGATTTGAGGAGGTCTTTGCGTTCGTCGACGTAGTCGTTGATCTGCAGACCGAAGATGCGCCCGGTTTCCGGCATAAACTGCCAGAGCCCGGAGGCCTTTTTACGGGAGTAGGCATCGATGGAAAACCCGGACTCGGCCATCGCGAGGAAGAGGAACTCATCGGGAACGTCCGAGTGGGCCAGGGAGTCCTTGATCATGGGAATGAACAGGTAGGCCTGATCGAGGCTTTTAAAGAAGCCGTGACGCTGGTACTCTTTGCGTTTTTTGCTGATGATTTTTTGGAGTTTCGCGTCGTTGAGAAAAGAGAGCGGAAGGTCGAAGGCCCGTACGATCTGGACTTCCCGGTTCGAGTTCGATTCAAACGTCAGTGCCCCGAAAAGCAGTGCCGGAAGCAAAAAAATAGCTGCAAAAATACGTCCGATCACCAATACCCACCTCTTTTTGGGCCCTATTATAGCATAGTGAGACGTTGTTAGGAAATCCCGAAAAGGCGTGATGCGTTCTTTGTTGTCAGGGTTTCGACGGCCTCTGCGGGCATGTCCAGCAGTTCACCCATTTTCTGTGCCACCAGCTTCGTATAGGCCGGTTCATTGCGTTCGCCACGGTGTGGATGCGGCGTCAGGTAGGGGCCGTCCGTTTCGATGAGCAGCCGCTCTTTGGGGATACTCGGCAGGACCTGTACCAGTTTGCGTGCATTTTTAAAGGTCAGCACGCCGCCGATACCGTAGTAGAAGTTCTGACCGGCAAGGACGAGGAGCTCCTCGTCGGCATTGTAGCAGTGCAGTACGCCACCGACTTTCGCCGCGCCCTCCTCCTCGAGGATTACACGGGCATCATGGCTGGCGTTACGAATATGCACAATGAGCGGTTTACCGTAGGCCAGGGCGATCCGGATCTGGGCGCGGAAAATCTCGGCCTGTTTCTGCTTCTCAGCTTCCTGCTCTGCTTCGCTGCCTTCAAGCCGAAAGTAATCCAGCCCGCACTCTCCGACGGCAACGCACTTCGGATGCGTAAGGAACTCGTCGAAAGCTGCGGTGTCAAACCCTTCGAGGTCGTAGGGGTGGATCCCGACGGCGAAGTAGACGTTTTCATGTGCTTCGGCAATGGCGATGGCGCGCGGCAGGGTGGCGGCGTCCGCGCCCGGAACGATCAGTGCTTCAACCCCCTGCTCTGCGGCACGTTCCAATACCGCTTCGAGATCCTCTTCATAGCGTTCATCGTCGAGATGAATGTGCGTGTCGATAATCATACAGCCTTCCCGGTGCTGTTCCCATGGGCCGCTTCGAGGAGCTCGCGGGCGAGATGACGCGCTTTTTCCGAAACGGTGTCGCCGCTGACGATCCGCGCGATCTCTTCCATGCGCTCCTCCTGCGTCGCCAGTTCCCGTACACTGCTGTGGTCGTCCTTTGTGACAAGGAAATGCTGCTCGCCCATGGCAGTGAGCTGCGGCTGGTGGGAGATGACGAGGATCTGAAAATGCTGACTGAGCGTCCGCAGTACACGGGCCACGCTCATGGACTCCTCGCCGCTGAGGTTGGCATCGATCTCGTCAAGCATCAGGACACCCTGTTGCCCCTGCATCCCTTCGGACTTGACGGCCAGGAGGGCCAGGCGCAGGCGGTTGAATTCACCGGCGCTGATCTGCTGCAACGATGCGCCTTTGAGCTGCAATGAGGCGCGGTCCTGGCCTGCAGGGCCGAAATCACCGTGGGCCAGCGTCAGTTCGGCGCCGTCGAGGTAGAGCTGGTGCAGATAGCTGTTGATGGAATCATTCAGCCCGTACAGTGCCCCGCTGCGCGCAAGCGAGATCTGCGCCGCACTCTGGGTCAGGGAGGTGTAAAGGGTATTGAGCTCCTGCTGCATCGCTTTGACGTGCTCTTCGAGGGATTCGTAGACCTCGAGCTCTTTTTGTTTGCTGTCGCGGTAGGCCAACGCCTCTTCGATACTGCCGTAGCGGCGTTTGAGATCCGACAGCTGTTCGAGCCGGTCGAGCACGTGCTCGATATCCGTCCCCTCCAGGTCGTTGAAGCGCTCCTGGGCCGAATCAAAGCGGGTACGCAGTTCATTCATCGCATCATCGAAGAAGCCGCTGTCGACATCCAGTGAGACCAACACTTCATTGACGACGTGTTCATACTCGAAGATCTGCTGGGCATGCACGATCTTCTCTTCGATCTTTTCTTTTTTGGAGAGGGACTTTTTGACCTCGAGCAGGGTCTCGTATTCATCGGCTTCCGGACCGATCTCATTGATTTTGTTCACCTCGAAGCGGGCGAACTCCTCCTGATCGCGCAGTTTGCGTTCATCGGACTTGAGGCGATCGAGTTCCTGCTCAAGGTGTTTCAGTCTCAGGTAGCCCTGGTGATAGAGCTCAAGACGGTGGGTGTGCTTATCATCGGCAAGGCTTACCGTCATGTCGATCAGCTGCAGGAGCGCATCCGAATCGAAATCACTGTAATCTTTGAGGCTCAGATGCCGCAGATGCGTCCGGCTGAGTTCTGCCGCAGCGGCACGGGAGATGGCCTGATTGTTGAAAAAATAGCGCGCTTTCTCTTTTTTGACCTCCCGCAGGACATTGGGGCTTTCATTGAGCAGCCCGCTGGCACTTTCGTCGATCTGCCAGGAGACGACCGATTCACTGAGCGATGCAATGGGGTCGTCCAGGCCGAATGAGGCGAGAATCGAGCGCATAAAAACGGATTTACCGCTGCCGCTGGGACCGGAAAAGACGATCAGCCCCGGTTTCAGGTCGATAGAGACCTCTTCGAACGTCAAGCAGTCACGCATATGGAAATGTTCGATCATCCTTCACCCCAGTTCAGTTTTTCTTTGAGCACGTCAAAGTAGTTGAAAGCTTTTCGGTGCAGCAGTTTTGCCGGCATATCGGCCAGGGAGATGCGGATGCTGTCCCCCTCGCCGAACTCGTACATATCCTGCCCGTCCACAACGGCAAGTGCGCTCTGGTCGGGCGTTCTGACTTCGATGTCATACTGCCCCGGCAGAACGACCGGCCGCTGTGTCAGCGAATGCGGGCAGATCGGGGTCAATGCGAAGACTTTGGTCAACGGGAAGAGTACGGGGCCGCCGGCAGAGAGGTTGTAGGCCGTCGAACCCGTCGGGGTCGAGATAATGACGCCGTCGCCGAAATAGGTGTTGAAGTTCTTGCCGTCGACGAAGGTCTCGACGTGGATCATCTTGGAGATGGAGGGGCGCGTGATCACGATGTCGTTGAAAGCGACGACACGCTTCTCCCCCACCGCGGTCGTAATGACCGCCTGCAGCATCGCCCGTTCGTCGATACGGTACTCTCCCGCTTTGATCTGGGAGAGAATCTCGTCGAGTTCATCGAGCGCCACGTCGGCCAGGAAGCCCAGTTTCCCGGCATGGATCCCCATCACCGGTTTGCCGAAACTGTGCGAACGCCGTACCGCGGAGATAAGGGTCCCGTCCCCGCCGATGGTGGCCAGCAGATCACTCTCCCGGCAGAGAATATCGAACTGCTGCCCGAGCACGCCGATCATACCGCCGCTGAGGTTGTCAATGAGGACTTCGATGCCATGACCTTCGAAGATCTGCTTGACCCGGTAAAACACCTCTTTGAGCTCCGGCGTCGAGGGGCGGAGGATAATACCAACTTTTTTCAGAGAAATCTGCGCTGTTTCATTCATGGGACAGATTATACCACGCCAAACAGTCAGGCCCGGCTTTCGTGTCTGTTTGCTAAAAATGCAGCGAGGCGTCCAGGTAAATGCCGCTCAAATGGAGATCGATCTTCGTGTTGTAGCTCGGTTTCTGGAGCCAGAGCCGGTGAATACGGTACCCGAGTTCCACCGAAGGTCTGAAATGGGTCGTCACCGCATCGAAATCATACCGTCCCGACAACCGGAAGTCATAGAGGGTGAAACTGCCTTCATCATAATAGTAGTAGGAGAGATCGACCGAGGCGGGCAGCTGCATGACAGGAACGCGGGCATGCAGGTAGAGCTGCGGAAGCGTTGTAATGTCGCTTTCATCATAATGAAAAGAGCTGTCATCGATGGTATAGCGCGTTTTGACGTATTTCACATTGATGCCGGCGTCGATCGACATCCATGAAATCAGGTCGGCAAACGTATAGTAGAAGGTCGCATCGTACTCCAGCGCGGTCACTTTATTCGGTGCATCGGCCTGGTAGAGAAACGGTCCCCACGTGACTGAGCCTTCGGTACGCCCCTCATAGGCGATCGACGTGTACTCGAGCTTGAGGTTCGGCACGAAGGGGGATATGTTCACCGGCTTGAAAACTGCATAGAAATAGAAGTTGTTTTCGTTCTTGTAGCCCAGGTCTCCGACGGCGGTGACGCTCCCCCCACTCTCATCATAGGTCAAATCACCCGACGCTTTGGCATTCCACACCCCTGCCCCGATCTCAGTGTCTGTTTCGAAAGCCTGAAGAGTGATCACTGTCAGAGAACACAGCAGTATTGATTTCAAGGGGAAAGGCACGGGACTCCTTCAGTCTGAGCATATACGCTGATCATTGGGGCAAATGAGTGTGGGAGCCGCCGGAAGCGCTTGTTACCGGCGATTATAGCATTTTCATGCGAGTTTGGCGAGTTTTTTGTTAATTAAAGTGTCTATAAATGTTTCAAGGTCTTTTTTCAATATATCAAGATCGACTTCGTACATATTGCGAAGTGCATCTACGGTTTCCTGGAGGGTCTTTCCTTCCTGCAGCAGCTGCCAGATATCGGTTGCCACGCTGTCGAGACCGAAATAGTTCTCACTTGCCATATCGAGCAGAACAATCTCGTCGTCTACCATTTGTGAAAAGACCGTATCCGCTACCGCAATTCTCTTTGAGTAATCCACCGCTTATCCTTTGGAGAATTATACTATACATCGTATATATATTTTTATTTGTATGAAATGTGATTATTTTTTGACATGTTGCAAAAAAATAGTGCCATAATTAACAAATAACAATATTTAATTAGGTTATTTTTAATTGTACAAAAACAGTGGCAATAAAGATTGAATTTGTTATGATTGAAGCTTATTCAAAGGAGGTTGTCTATGTTGAAGCGTTTTCGTCCGATACAGTATCTTTTTGTTCTGTTTATCGCCACTATCTTTGCCGGTAATGTTTTCGCAGCCAATGTAAAACAGAAAATCGTTGTCTTTGCACCGGGATTTTCAAACCCTGTCCAACAGGCTGCACTGCTTAAAAACATGGGGGTAATTCCTGTTAAACCGCTGCGGATCATCAACGGTTTTGCGGTATCGCTTCCTGATGCAGCGTTCGAGGCGTTGCAAAGTCTTGACAACCAGAATATTCTCCGCATTGACGATGATATCGTGCTGCATGGAACAGCAAAACCCGTCGATCCTCTCCCCCAGCCGCCACAGGAGCTGACCTGGGGTATTGACCGGATCGAAGCAGATCTTGCCTGGGCAGAGACCAACGGGACGATGATCAACGTTGCCGTACTCGATACGGGGGCGGATCTTGACCATCCCGACCTGACCGACAACATCAAAGGGAATTTCAGTGCGATCAACCCGCATAAAAGTGCCGTGGACGATAACGGGCACGGTACCCATGTCAGCGGGATCATTGCAGCCGCCAATAACACCATCGGGGTGATCGGTGCCGCTCCGCAGATCAATCTCTATGTCGTCAAAGTGCTTGGCAGCGACAATACGGGGAACCTGTCGGATATTCTTGACGGGATGCAGTGGTGTATTGACAACCACATGCAAGTCGTCAACATGAGCTTCGGAGCGACGAGTACCGTCCAATCCCTGGCAGACGCCGTTACGGCTATGCATGCCGCGGGCATCGTACAAGTGGCCGCCGCCGGGAACAACGGGAGTTCGGGCGGTACCATGCTTTACCCGGCCAGGTATCCCGAAACGATCGCGGTCTCTTCCGTCAATATCAACGGAATCCTGGCGGCAAGCTCCAGCTACGGCCCGGAAGTTGACCTCGCGGCTCCAGGAGTAAGTATCTACTCCACCTACCTTAATGCGGGCTATACGACTATGAGTGGTACCAGTATGGCAACGCCTCACGTGACGGCATCGGCAGCGCTTGTACTTTCTGTGTTCCCTGCCCTTACGCCGGATGAAGTCAAAACAAAATTAAAAAGCAGCGCCGAAGACCTGGGACTGCCTGCGGATGAACAGGGTGCCGGACTTGTGCGGCCGGACCTCGCCATCCAGTGATGTCTGTCTGCTGGCTAAATGTATTAGCTGGCGGCTGCACCGCCAAAGACGTAGTGGTTCTTGTTTTCCTGATTTGAATCCACCAGCCCGCTTTTTGTCGACTGAATATCCAGGACTTTCAAGGCGGGCTGCTTCCATACTTTTTTGCGTTCGGTCAATGTTTCTTTACTAGACATTTTTTTTCTCTGCATTCCGATTTATTATTAACACATTAGCAGAATTATCGACGACTTCCTAGGGTAGCGAGCAGAAACGCCTTTTCTATTTCATTTATTGTTTGTATATTATTTTTCTTGAACGCAATCTCACGATTAACGAATTTTTCCATGGCCAGCCGGAGCTTATCCCTGTCAATATATCGGTGCTCCCGCAAGCATGCATCATCCCACGAATACGCTTCAAGAAGATAGGCAAAAGCCTCTTGTTCGGTTTTGAGAATATGTTCGATCCGATTGGGTTCATACTTAAAGTTCCCGGTACGGATCTCCTCCGGCAGGATATCGGCAACGGCATGCCGAAAAAGAAACCGTGACACGCCCTCCCGGTAATAGAGTTCAGCGGGCTGCGACAGTGCAAGCTCTACAAGTCGTTTGTCAAGCAGCGGGTAACTGTACTCAAGCCGGCAGGCAAACGCGGAGGATGCCCATGACTCAAAGCGGGCAAGGATATGGCCCTGTCGATAGAGATAAAGCTGGTCGCCGCGAATGCTCTTTTGGTACATAAAGGTAGAACGCTTGGTACGACTGCGTACATAACGGGCAAAATGTTTCTGGGCAAATTGGACATAACCAAGGAAGGGACAATCCACTTTCGGCATATAGCATAGTATCCGGCGCGGCACAAGAGGGAGAATAAGTTCACGGTAGCATTGGAGAATGAAGCAGCGTGTGCGTTTTTGTGCCTTTGTACATTTATGCCAGAGTCCCGTTAGCGCTTGAACAATTTTGCCATGCCGGAAAAGATCAGCATAGATCGCCCTGCCATGGTAGGTGATAAACTCATCTCCGCCCCACCCCGATAAAACGGTTCGGATGTGCTGTTGTTGCGCCGATTTCCGCAGCACAAATTCATACCACAGGTCAGTAGTATCGTTCCATGCGATATCAAGACCCAGCAATATTTCCGACAAAGTTTTAGCATCAAGATCGATATGCTCCAGCTCTATGTTTTCCTCACGGGCAATCTGATGACTATTCGCCCATTCATGATGGGTATGATCATCTTCGGTGCCCGGCGCTGCAATCCAACTATAGGCCTTCAGTTTTTGGTTCTTCTGTGCAAGCAGGCGTGCAGCAAGGACGCTGATCATTGAAGAGTCCAGTCCGCCGCTCAAATGTGATGCGACCGGGTATGCCGTGCGCAGGCGCACACGAACGGCGTCCTCTAACAATGCACGCAGTTTTCCACGGTACGCTTCAAAGGTCTCCATTTTCTGCAGAGGTGTCGCCTCAATATTCCAGTATGTATCGAAAGATGCCGAAGAATCCGTTACGGTAAGCGTCGCTGCAGGAGGGAGTTTTTTGATCCCTTCAAAAAAGGTCAGTGTCGGGTGCCAAAGCTCCCCTTTCTCCAGATAGATCGCCGCGGCCTCGTCACTGAAATCTGTAGGAATCTCTTTAGATGCCAGGAGCCCTTTCATATCATTTCCGAAGATAAAAACATCGTCGTCCAGGTGATAATAAAACGGCTTGACCCCCATATGATCCCGTGCGCAGAAGAGCTGCTTTTTTTCTTTGTCCAAGATCGCAAAGGCAAAGTCGCCCAGAAGATACTGGGGGCAACTGCTCCCCCATTTTCGGTAAGCAGCCAGAATAAACTCGCTGTCGCCGATCTCGCTCGCTGGGCTGTCAGGCAGAATGAGCTGATCAAACAATTCTTCCCGATTGTCAATCCGTGCGTCTATTGTCAACAAGTACTGCCCCCGATCAAGCGGCAGCTGCTCATGGTGTGATTCGGGGGTGTTGTGAAGCATCGTATGCCCCAGCAAAACTGAAATGTCCCGTTTGACACCCTGTTCATCCGGCGACCAATATGAAAAAGCATCAAGCATTGCAGTCGCTGTGGCTTCCTCTACCGGTGTACCGTTCCGGTTAAAAACACCGAAGATACCGCTCATTGCACTCTCCTGTGATGTGTACAGATGGCCCTGTGCACTTCACTGAGCCGATTCAGGTTATGGGGAACCTGGATCGTGTAAACCCTTACCTTGTTGAGTAGTGAGGAGAGATACTTCAGACGTTTTGTTTTCAAAAAAGAGAAAAGAAAGAGATAATTGGGCATTAGTGCCTCGAATTTATGGAAGCCCGTCATCTCTTCAATCACGATGGCGGCTCCGGCATCGGACTTTTCAAGGAGATAAAAGGCAGATATAGGCTTGAACTCCGTCATGAAATCATCCACGCGGTAGCCGAGCTCTTCGAATTTCCTGTAGGGGCGATGATAGGGATGCGAACCGACGGCTATGAAGGCTTCGCTGTCGACGAATGTCGGTACCTTGTCATCTGAAATGAGCGGATGCCCCTGTTGCAGGAAATAATCTGTCAACGTGGATTTCCCGCCCATGGAAGGTGCGATGAATAGAACGGGGCGATTGTCGATCTCTACGGCACCTGCATGAAAAAAATCATACATCTCTTCGAGTGTAAAGTAGAGCGGCAGCACAAGGTGAATAAACCAGAATGCCAGCAGGGCCGCGTTGCCGTGCTCGTGAAGTTCATAGTAGAGTTCCCTTTCCCCGCCGACCCAATAAAACGCGACGACATCCTTGACTTCGTAACACCACGGCTGACCTTTTTCCGGCCTGTCAAAGAGCCTGTCACTGTAGAAGTAAACATTCCTGCCGTGTGCATCGTAGATCGGGAAGCCGCAGGTGATGGATTGCTTTAGTTCCGCCGGGACATCCGAAGCGAGCCTTACAGCGTATTTCACTTCACCGGATACGGGCAGCGTCAACGGAAAAGCGATATCACTGTCGATCTGCGTGCCGTAAACGATCACAGCGCCCCCCATGCAAATGATGACAAGGTCGTAAAGTCATCGTACCCGTCCCCCGTGACGACAAGATCGCCGCACAACAGCCATGCATGCGCCCGCATCCCCTCTTTCGCCGTGGCGTCATGGAGAACACCGAGATAAAAAACACCGGGAACCTCGCGACGTTGCAACATGCGCTGCGCTGCCAGCGCCTGGACAAGACAGGCGCTTTCCCACGGTGTATTGTTTGCCGCGGTTGTTACCGCCTTCGAAACTATGATGGCAGTCTCCCGCTGTGTAGCGGAAAGCACCGGTGCTTCAATGCCACCGTGATACTGCCGCAACCTGCGTACAAGCCATTTGAAGGGGAGACTTTTCACTGCCATGTGCATCATTCCGAGCATAACGTAAGCTTCGATAAAGCGCGCTTTCTCTTGTAAACCAAGCGCCGAAAACTTTCCGAGTTTACGGCGCAAAGATGTAAAAAAACCCTTGGCATACGTCACTGGTTTTTCTCCGTTCTCGGTTGTCGGTCCTCGCGCCGCCGGCCCACCATTCCCTGCTCGATAAGTTCCATAAAGGTACCCGCTCCTTTGACACGTCCCTGTTCGATATAGTAGATATGATCCGCCTGACGGATCGTTGTCGGACGATGGGCGATAATGATCGTCGTCCGCGTTGACAGGAAGTCGCGGAGCGTCTCGTAAAGCCTTTCTTCGGTATCGTTATCCAATGCGGAGGTCGCTTCGTCAAAAATAACAACCTGCGGGTCACTCAGGATAAGCCGTGCGATTGCGAGACGCTGGCGCTGCCCGCCGGAGAGCCTGATGCCATTCTTCCCGATTAATGTATCAAGGCCGCTGTCGAGTGAATCAATAAAACTTTCAAGCTGGGCAGCGCGCAGGGCGTCAAAAATGTCCGACGCATCCAATGGCCGGCCGAGGGTTAGATTCATCCATATCGTGTCGTTGAAAAAGAGTGAATCCTGCAGCATAAGCGCGACATGTTCGCGCACGACCGGCAGGCCGATCTCCTCTATCGGGACACCGTCGTATGTGATCGCCCCTGCATCGGCCTGGTAAAACCCGACAAGCAGCTTTGCGATCGTACTTTTCCCCGACCCGCTCGGTCCGATCAGGGCAATCTTCTGCCCCCGCTCGGCGTGCAGGGAAATACTGTTCAGAACAGGGGCTTTTCCGTCAAACCCGAAGGTGACATCATCCAGGGAAACCGTAACGGTCGAGACCCCTTCAAAAGGGTTTTTCGTGTGCGGATGGTAGGGCTCCCTGTGCATTGACAGCAGATGGTTAACCCGCTCCATGGAGGGCTTGAGGGACTGAAACGATATAACCAGAGCCATGAGCTGCTGAACCGGGGCTGCAATAGGCGCAAGATAAAACAGGAAGGCAAGCATCATCCCGATACTGAGATCCGAATAGATAACGGCTGCGATGCCGAGGGCTTTAAAAAGATCAATAACGGTATTTGTCAACAGGGATGAAGAGTTGGTGGCAACCGACGAACGGTACCCGTAATCCATTGAAGCGTCCTGAATCTTCTCCGCTTTGCCTTTCAGCAGGCCGAAGAAGTTACGCTCCTGGTTGCTGGCACGCACCTGCACAAAAAGCTCCAAAATTTCGCTGAACATATCGTGGTACTCTTCATATGCCTCATGCTGGCGGCGCACTAAAGCACCTGCCCTGCGGCCCAGGATTTTCGAGATACCGAAGAAGATGGGGTTGAGCACCATCAGTAGCAGGGTCAACTGCCAACTGATCGTAAACATAACGCCCAGGATCCCGATAAACATCAGCAGCGATGTCAGTCCCGTGCTGGCCAACTGACCCAGGAAAGCACTGATCTGTTCTACGTCGCGTATCGTTTTCATCACGATCGTGCCGGATTTGACTGCTTCATATTCTGACAAGCTGATACGCTCAAGGTGATGCAACAAACTGTGCCGGATCATAAAGGCACTTTTTTGCGTGATTTTCATCGCGTAATATGTCTTGAGGTTGTTTAGAAAAAAGACGCTCACGCGCAAAAAAAGCACCGCGGCCAGGGTGACGGCAATTAAACACCATGTCTGTGTTATACCGACCCTTGCGAGCGTTTCGGTCAATCTCCCCTGATGGTGCAGAAGAATCTCGTCAATGAGCAGTGGTATCAAAATCGGGATAGGCAAAAACAGCAGTGTCGCAAGAATCCCTGCAGCGTTAGCACGTTCAAAATCTCTTCGTTGGGCATGCAGCGACTGGAAAAGGGAGCCGAAAGTGATTTTCATCTTGTTAATAACTGCTTTTTCCTGTAATACTACCAGAAAATCCCAAGAAACCCATCTTCGCCGTCTGCTTTAGCAATGCTGAATCCCCCTTGCGATATAATCGCGAAAATTTTTGCCGTAGGCACTAGACCTTCCGGCACAAGGACCCTACGTTTTGAGAAGCCATTACTGTACCGATTTAAACGAAAACAACGTCGGCGAGCGCGTCGAACTCGCCGGGTGGGCGAACAGTTACCGTGACCACGGCGGCATCATCTTTATCGACCTGCGTGACAAGAGCGGCCTGATCCAGCTCGTCTGCGACCCGGCGGACAACGCCGACGCGCACAAAGTCGCCAACGATGTCCGCGACGAATTCGTCCTCATCGCCAAGGGAACCATCCGACTGCGTGGCGAAGGGCTGACGAACCCGCGCCTCCAAACCGGTGCTATCGAAGTCGTTGTCGACGAGCTTATCATCGAAAACCGCTCCGCCCCGATGCCCTTTGTCATCGGCGACGAAAGTGTCGGCGAAGAGACGAAGCTCAAGTACCGCTACCTCGACCTGCGCTCCACTGCCTCCTTTGAAACCTTCAAGCTCCGCTCCAAAGCGGCCATCGCGGCACGCAACGTCCTCGACGAACTTGGTTTCCTCGAGGTGGAAACACCGATTCTGACGAAATCCACGCCGGAGGGCGCGCGCGACTACCTCGTCCCCAGCCGTGTCCACGAAGGCGAATTCTACGCCCTGCCGCAGTCCCCGCAGCTTTTCAAGCAGCTGCTGATGGTCGGCGGGTTCGACCGCTACTTCCAGATCGCCAAGTGTTTCCGTGACGAAGACCTCCGTGCCGACCGCCAGCCCGAATTTACCCAGATCGATGTCGAAATGAGCTTCTGTGACCAGGAAGAGGTCATTGCCGTCGCCGAAAAACTGATCGTCGGGATGTTCAAAGCGGCCGGTCACGATGTCCAGGCACCTTTCCCGCGCATGCCGCACAGCGAAGCGATGGAGAAGTACGGTTCCGACAAACCGGATATGCGCTACGGTCTGGAGATGGTCGACGTCATCGACATTTTCGAGCGCTGCGACAACGAGGTCTTCACGGCTATTGCCAAGAACCCGAAAATGAACCGCATCAAAGCGCTGCGCGTCCCGGGTGCCGACCTCGTCTTCTCCAAGCGCGAGATGAAGAGCTTCGAGGATTTCGTCCGCAAATTCGGCGCGAAGGGACTCGGCTACTTCCAGATGAAAGAGGACGGCCTCAAAGGACCGCTGACGAAGTTCTTCTCAGACGAAGATATCCAGGCGATCATCGACCGTACCGAGCTTGAAGTCGGCGACGTCGTCTTCTTCGGTGCCGGTGACAAACATACTGTCTGGGACTACATGGGCCGTTTCCGTATCTTCATCGCCGAACACGAGAAGATGAACCTCGTCGACAAAGAGCGCTTCGAGTTCCTCTGGGTCGTCGACTTCCCGATGTTTGAGATCGACGAGGGGCGCGTCAAAGCGCTTCACCACCCGTTCACAATGCCCAAAGACCTCAACAAAGAGCACGTCGAAGATATCGAATCCATCGCCTACGACATCGTCCTCAACGGCGTCGAGCTCGGCGGCGGTTCCATCCGTATCCACAAGCAGGATGTCCAGGAGGAGATCTTCAAGCTTCTCGGCATCGAAGAGGAGGAAGCGCAGGAGAAGTTCGGCTTCCTGCTCGACGCCCTCAAGTTCGGTGCGCCACCGCACGGCGGTTTCGCGATCGGATTCGACCGCCTCATCATGCTGCTTGCCAAAAAGGACAGCATCCGCGACGTCATCGCCTTCCCGAAAACGCAGAAGGCCTCCTGTCTGCTCACCCAGGCCCCGAGCAGCGTCGACAACGCGCAGCTGCGTGAGCTGCATATCCGCACCAGAGAATCCAAAAGCCAGTCATGAGTCGTAAAAAACTCATTCTCATCATCGGTGCGCCCGGTTCGGGCAAAACCACCGATTGCGAAGTGATCGCTTCGCGCCATGACGGGATCACCCACTACTCCGCCGGTGATATGTTCCGTGCGGAGGTCGCCACCGGCAGCGAACGCGGTCAGCTCATCAAGTCCATCATCGACCGCGGCGAGATCGTACCCATCGACATTGCGATAGAGACGATCGTCGGGGCGATCAAGCAGGCGCCGACCGCAGCTGTCATTATTGACGGTTACCCCCGCTCCATTGAACAGATGGAAGCACTCGATGCGTACCTCGCAGGTGAACCCGAGGTAACCCTGGCAAACGTCATCGAGGTCGTCGTGAGCGAAGAGATCGCCCGTGACCGCGTCCTCGGACGCGCGCGCGGCGCGGATGACAACGAGGCGGTTTTTACTCGCCGGATGAACGTCTATGTCGAACCGCTGGCCGATATCCAGCGCTTCTACACTGAAAAAGGGCTGCTGCACAAGATCAACGGTGAGCGCGAGCTTGCCCAGGTCGCAGACGAGATGCAGGCCTACATCGAAAGTTTAATTTAACAAGGAAAAGCATGAAAATCATTCTACTCGGCGCTCCCGGCGCAGGCAAAGGCACCCAGGCACAGTTTCTGACGAAGGCGTTTGATATTCCGCAGATCTCCACGGGCGACATGCTCCGCGCGGCGATCAAAGCGGGGACGGAACTGGGCAAGCTGGCGAAATCTTTCATGGATGCAGGCAAGCTCGTCACCGACGAGATCATCATCGGCCTTGTCAAAGAGCGTATCACGGAAGATGACTGCAAAAACGGTTTCCTGCTTGACGGTTTCCCGCGCACCATCGCCCAGGCGGACGCCCTCAAAGAAGCCGGCGTCGCCATCGATGCCGTGATCGAGATCGATGTCCCCGACTCCGAAATCGTCAGTCGCATGTCCGGCCGCCGCGCCCACCTGGCGTCTGGCCGTACCTACCACGTCATCTACAACCCGCCGAAAGTCGAAGGCAAAGATGATATCACCGGCGAAGACCTTGTACAGCGTGACGACGACAAAGAAGAGGTCGTTCAGGATCGCCTGCGCGTCTACCACGAGCAGACGGCACCGCTGATCGGTTACTACACGGCGGAAGCCGAAAACAACAGCGCCGTCAAATACATCCGTATCGACGGTACCCAGCCGATCGACACGGTACAGACAACCATTCTCTCCGCGCTGAAATAAGCGCCGGGCGGCAGCCCCGCCCTTCCCTTCTTAGACGCTATAATACCCCTATGAATACGCCACATTTTTATGCCGTCATCATCGGCACCGAGATCCTCAACGGACGTCGGAACGACAAACACTTCACCTTCCTCAAAGAAGCGCTGGCAGCGTACGGGCACACCCTTTTCGCCTCTATGGTGATCAAGGACGATGCCGTACTCATCGAAGCGGCCTACCGGATGATTCTCGCCGACCCCGATGCCGTGCTCTTCAGCTTCGGCGGGATCGGCTCCACCCCGGACGATCTCACCCGCCCCATCGCGGCCAAGGTCTTTACCGGCCAACCGCTGCGGCGCCATTTTCAGTTCGAACAGGACATCATCGAGCGCTTCGGCGACGAAGCCCGTCCGCATCGTATCCATATGGCGGACTTGCCCGTCGGCGTAACCCTGCTCAAAAACCCCGTCAACAACATGTCCGGGTTCGCCCTGGAGCACCGGTACTTTTTCGTCCCGGGTTTCCCTGAAATGGCACACCCGATGATCGAAGCTGCCATCAAAGGGCACTATTCCCGGCAAAAACACGTTTTTCGAAAGACACTGATTGCAGAGACGAGCGAGAATACGCTCATCGACGTGATGAAAAAAGTACCCGAGGCGATCGAGTTCTCTTCGCTTCCGATGCTGCGGGACGGTGTCCCCCGTGTCGAGATCTCCGTCGCCGGCAGTGAAAGCCCTGCCGTTGATGATGCCTTTGCACTCTTCACCGACTTCCTGCACGACGCAGAGATCGCCTACCAGATAGCATGATACGCTTTTTGCTTTTCGGCTTTGTCTTCACCGCCGTCATGGGTGCGCTGAACCTCTACGTCTACCGGCGTTTCTTCCGGCGGCTTCACTTCGGTGCTTCGGCTACGTGGAAATCGATTGCGCTCACTCTTTTCGTCGTCGAGGTCTTTTTTGTCTTTCAGACGCTGACCCACCTTCTGCCCGATTCGCCGATACTCTACTACCTGCTTAGCAGCAGCGTCGGCATCACCTTTATCCTCTTTTTCGTCGCCCTCGTCTACGACCTGATGCATACCGCGGCCGAGCGCATCCCTTTTCAGCCCGAACGCCGACGCTTCATCAAGATCGGCTTTGATCTCACCATGATCATCGCCGCGGTCAGCTACCTTTTCGGGGGCCTCATCGGCGGGCTTCGCCGGCCGATGCTGCGCTTTGAGCGTATCTCGCTCGGTGAGGCGGATGCCGAACCCTTCCGCATCGTCCAGCTCAGTGACGTCCACGTCGGCCTGGCGATCCGCAGGGAGTTCATGGCATCGTGCGTGGAGCGTATCAATGCACTGCGCCCGGACATGGTCGTCATTACGGGCGATCTCGTCGACCGCAAGATCGAACATGTCGCCGAGATGCTGCAGCCGCTTACATCCCTGCAGTCGCGATTCGGGACTTTTTTTATTACCGGCAATCACGAGTATTTTCACGGCGTGGAGGAGATTGTCGCCCACCTGCGCGATGTCCTCGGTATCACCGTGCTTGACAACCGAAGCGTACGCATTGCCGACCGCTTCAACCTCGTCGGCATCAATGACCTGATCTCGAAACGCATGGGCGTCATGCCCTACGATGTCGAAGCGGCCTTTTCACAGTGCGATTCCGCCCTTAAAACCGTCGTCCTCGCCCATCAGCCCAAAAGCACGCGGATCATGCAGCACAAGGAGTATGACCTTATGCTCAGCGGCCATACGCATGGCGGGCAGATTTTCCCGTTCGGGTTGCTGGTGATGATCGATCAGCCCTACCTTGCGGGACTCTACCGTGTCGATGAGAAAAAACAGATCTACGTCAGCCGGGGGACAGGCTACTGGGGGCCGCCGCTGCGGGTACTGGCCCCCAGCGAGATCGGCGTGCTCGATATCGTCTGATCAGCGTCCCGTATGGAGACGGCAGCTCACCGAAGTCGCGCAGCTTTTGCCTTCGAGGACATATTCGAGTTCATAGAGGTTCTCCATACTGTAGGCGATATCCTCGAATGACTCCCTGTCCCCGGCAAAGAGCAGCTGGTCGCCGATCTGAAGAGGCATGTCCGGGTCCGGGAGCAGGAAATCCTCATCGCCGCGCCGCAGGTAGAGCGCAACCGCCTGGTTGCAGTAGCGGTGATCCCTGCGGCTGCGGAGCAATATTTCCAGTGGCGCCGCACGTCCCTTCTCAAGGTGGCGGCAGAGCGCATAGGCGTGTTCCTCGTCCACGGCCGTCTCCAGCTTCTCCGGATTATCACCGATGATCTGTTTGAGTGTCATGATAAGACCGTCGCCCCACTCCGCACCCTTGTTTTTGATGAGCTGCAGGAAACGCTCGCTGAGCGGCCGCGCAATGGCAATGTAGGTCTGGTTGATCAGCAGGTTCTTGACGATGGTGACCCGGTCGATGTCCGCGGCCTTGAAAACGCTGTCGTCATGGATGTTGTTCTGGCGGGCGATGGTGAAGATACCCGGATTGAGTTTCTTCGCCGCCATGACGATGCTCAGGTTGATAAAGTCGTCGTTCATGCCCGCGATGATGCAGGAGGCCTCTTTGACGCCCGCTTCAAGCAGCAGCCTTTTGTCCTGGCCTTCGCCGACCATGATATGGACGTCGTCCTTGCGCAGCTGGCGCACTTTTTTCGGATTCGTCTCGATAAAGACGTACTCGATGCCGGCGCGCTTGAGTGCGATGCGAAGCGCTTTGCCCATCCGCCCGTACCCGCAGACGATATACTTGCCCTCGGTCGGGATCATGTCCCGCGGGTGCAGCTGCAGCGGTTCTCCGTAGATCCACTGCTCCAGCATCAGCAGGGATGGCGCACGCAGACCCATGTAGAGCCGTTTGGCGACGATCTTGAAAGGGTTCTCGACGATCTCGATCCCGATCGTATTGAGGTTGTCCGCATACTCCTCGTACGTCGCCTCGACGATCACCTTCACCCTGGGGTTGAGCAGTTTTGCCGCCATCGCCGTGTGCAGGTTCATCGCGTCGTCGCTGGAGAGCGAAACGACCGCCTGGCACTGCGGCTTGTTGATGCCGGCCATGCGCAGGACGTCCGGGTCGTTGATGTCGCCGTGCAGCGCCGGGATCTCCAGCGTGTAATTGGCCAGGACCATCTCATCGATCCGCATCGCGTCGTTCTCGATAACGACGGACTGTATCCCCTCGTCGCTCAGTTTGCGGATGATGCTTTTGGCCAGCAGGTTGTAGCCGACAAAGATGATAAACGGTTCACGGATATTGTGGATCTTGCCCCTGAACTTCGCCAGGTCGATCTGGGACGCGAGTACCTTGTCCTGCATCAATGCGACGATGGCGCCGATGGCATAGAACCAGCCGATGACGGAGAGGTAGATGGAAAAAGAGACCCAGAGCCGCTGCGGGTAGGTAAAGGTATAGGGCGTCTCCCCGAAACCGATCGTCGAAGCGGTGTAAGTGACAAAATAGAAGGCGTCAAAAAAGCTCAGGTGGTACGCCTTCCCCTGCTCGTCCACGCCGGGGATAAGCACCATCCCCAGGATGGAGATGGCGAAGGTCGTAATGAGGACGAACATCGGCACCCGGAGGCGCCGGATGATCAGGAATAGCGCGGTATTGTCCACGGCCTCAGCGCTTTGATTTGATGGTTTCCGCCGTAAAGAGGATGACGGAAACGATATTGGCGATCATGGCCCCGCCCGAAAGGGAGATGATGGCGACGACCACCTCCGTATTCATGCCGACGACATACTCGCCGAAAGCCCAGACCGATGCGGAGCTGATCAGCTGAATGTCGGCGACGAGACTCGTGGCCAGCAAAACGGCTCCGATCTGCGTCTTGTCCCCCAGTTTGTAGACGGTGGCGATCAGGTTGAAGATAATCGCCGCGAAAAGCTCATACCGGCTGTGCTCGGCAATGACCGTCGGATCCCCGTAAAAGAAACCGAAGTTCGTCGTCAGTGCGAGGATGATAAAGAAGCCGGAAATAACGTTGGACAGGTTCATAGACACTCCTTGCCAACCATTCTATTCTCCCCTCTTTTAAAAAGGCTTTAACCGTCAGCCCCGGTTTGACGTATCCTGAAAATTACTATATAATTTTGTATATAATTAATATTGGATGATATCATGAAGCCGAAAAACGAGATAACCCGTTCACTCATCGTCGATAAAGAGGTCTGGAACGAAAGCATGAAATATGCGCGTCAGCGCTATAAAATGAGCCTGAGCAAGGTCGTCGAGCACCTGCTCGAAGAGTGGTTGAGCAAGGAGAAGCGCAAGCCGCTCGAGAACGAACGTCAGGAGAAGCTTTTTTAGCGGTAATGACGTTCGAAACGCCGGGTCGTGCCCTCTGCTTTGAGCAACTCCAGGCGGGCGATGCGCTGCTCCGTCGTCGGGTGGGTGCGGAACAGTTCCCCGAAGGAGAGCTGTTTTCCGTTAAAGGGGGAGACAATGAAAAGATGCGCGTTTTCCGGGGTCGCGCCCCGGACGCTGCCGCGGGCATTGTAGGTTTCGAGTTTGCGCAGGGCCCGCTGCAACCATTCAGGGTGCCCGGTGATCCGCGCGGCACCGGCATCCGCCATAAACTCACGGGAGCGGCTTATGGTCATCTGGATCACGCTGGCAGCCACCGGCAGCAGCAGCGAAAGGACGATCATGACGATGGGGTTGCGGTCACGGTTGTTGCCGAACATGGCGCCGAATTGCATCATGTTGGCAATCATCGCGATGGCCCCGGCGATGGAGGCCGCCACCGTGGCAATAAGCATATCCCGGTGCTTGACATGGGAGAGTTCGTGGGCCATGACGGCTTCGACCTCTTCGTCGTCGAGCATCCGCAGCAGACCCTCGGTGATGGCGACGGCCGCGTGCTCGGGGTCACGCCCCGTCGCAAAGGCGTTCGGGGTTGCCTCGTGAATGATGTACATTGCCGGGACCGGCAGCCCTGCCTTGTGCGCCAGGGAGCTGATGATACGGTAGAGCCGCGGGTTCTGTTCCGGCGTGACCGGTTCGGCATGGTAGTGCCGCAGCAGCATTTTGTCCGAGTAGAAATAGGCATAAAAGTTCATGCCACTGGCCAGGAGCAGCCCGATGAGCGCACCGGTCACCCCGCCGAAGTAGCCGCCGAGCATAACAAAGAGCACGGCCAGGAACGAAAGCAGAAAGACGGTCTTGGCCTGTTCCATCACGCGCCCTCCTCTTCTCCCAGGAGACCGAGCATCTGCTTGCGGTGGGTTTTGCGGGCGTAATCGGCACCGGTGAGTCCCAGCTTGTCTTTGATGGCGGTGTTCGCCCCGTTCGACATCAGCATTTCGACGATCGCCTTGCGGTTATAGCAGACCGCGGCCATCAGCGGGGTGAATCCGCTCGAACGCCGGGTTTCATTGACGTCGATCCCTTCGTCGATCAGCTTTTGGACCATCATCGGGTTGTTGTAGGTGATGGCGACATCGAAAACGCTTACCCCCTCGTCGTCGGCATCGAAAAGGTCCGCGCCCGATGCGACGAGCAGCTCAAGCAGCTCATCGCTGCAGCGCAGCCGAAGGGCCTGCGAGACGACGGATTCGCCGTGCTCGCTCTTTTCATTGACGTCGGCACCCTCTTTCAGATACTTTTTGACTCCCAGGTAATCATCCGACTGTAATAGCGTCGACCAGTTGCTCATTGCTTCAATCCTTTGCGAAAGTATAACACCGCAACTTCTAACCGAGAGCTTCGGTTTTGCATCAACAATACGGCTTAATACGCGCCTTAGAAAATCTTCCCAACGACGCAGATGCAGGGTTATCAGAGCTGGTCTGTGTTAAAATTCCGAAAAAATTCAAGGAACCTGCTCTATGGAAATGATTGAAACTGCAGACGCATTCAAGGCCAAAGTGGCTGACATTCAAAACGGCAAAGGGTACAAGGCGCCGGTCGCCTTCGGTATCTGCCGGGTCGATTTCGGCCAGCTGAACACCGACAAGATCCTGCAGGCGACCTATCCGGTCGTCAACTGGAATGAAAACTTCGGCAGTGCAGCCATCTTCATGGAGGCGCTCGGCGAGAGCGGCTGCCCGGTAGATATCAGCGGCGACGAGGCGATCTGTAAAGTGACTCTGCCGTTCCTCGAGAGCTGTCTGAACGCTTTCACGCCCTACGCGGACGAGGCTTACGGTGATGCTCACAAGAACATCCAGGTGATCTCGGCGCTGTACAACCAGATCAAAGAGAGCGGCATGCGCGACGGCGAGTTCCGCGTCGTCTTTATCTTCAACGATGCGCCGTGCCAGAGCGTCGAAGCCACCTACCTGAAACTCTATGCGATGTCCCTGGGCAAAGTCGCCCTGCGCAGCATCAACCTGGGCGGTGCCTTCGGTGCCCTGCCGAACGTCGCCTGGAGCGACGGTCAGCCGATCGAACTCGACTGGCTCCGTGAAAATGAAATCGAACTCAAATTCTCCGGCCAGTACCCGCATGTTGATTTCGTCGACAAGTTCCCGCGCTTCCTGCAGCACATCATCCCGGCGGACAATACCCGTATCCTTGAAACGTCCAAGGTCCGCTTCGGTGCCCAGCTGCATGCCGGTACGACCGTTATGCCGGGAGCAAGTTACATCAACTTCAATGCCGGTACGACGGGTGTCAGCATGGTCGAAGGGCGTATCTCAAGCTCCGCGGTTGTCGGTGACGGCTCCGACGTTGGCGGCGGCGCATCCATTCTCGGCGTCCTCAGCGGCACCGACGGCAACCCTATCTCCATCGGCAAGAACTGCCTCCTCGGCGCCAACTCCGTCTGCGGCATCCCGCTGGGCGACGGCTGTATCATCGATGCGGGCATCGCGATCCTCGAAGGGACGAAGTTCCTCATCGAATACGAAGAGCTCGAAAAGATCAAAGCCGCCAACCCGGGTGTCGAACTCGAAGGCGACTGGTTCAAAGGAAAAGATCTCGCGGGCCTCAACGGCATCCACTACCGCCAGGACTCCTTTACCGGCGAGATGGTCGCCCTGCGCTCCCGCCGCGAAGTCAAGCTCAACGCCGACCTTCACTAAGCAGCGTACCGCCTCCGCGGTACCTACTCCTCCTCCTGTTCGAAAACGAAATTCATACTTTCCACTTTATGCAGCAGTGAGTATTCGTCGCTGTACCCTTCCAGTTCATGCCCGAGACGCAGGGATGATATGACGGTCTTCCCGATGATGTGCCGGCCGAAATTCCCCTCGTCGTCAACAGTTTTGACGCCCCAGACCGTATGCAGGACCGCCGGCTCGCCGTCGTAGATCCCCAGGTAGAGGAGGATGTGCCCCTTGAGGTAGAGCAGTGTTTCAAAGGGCTTGCCCTCGGCAGCGATCCTGGCCAGTTTCGCGGCGTCGTCAAGGCCTTCGAAGGAGACGACCTTCCCCACCCGGGACTGCTTGTAGGAGTTGCGCGGCAGCCAGAGGCCGAATGGGGCGAAGATGTCCCGCAGTGTCGAGGAGCAGTCCCGCTCGCCGTAGAGGCCGCCCCAGCCGTAGGTTGTCTGCATCACCGGTGTGATGACCCGCCGCATATTCTCACGCGTAAACGTCATGGGGAGTACGGCCGCCGCATCATGCGGGATTTCCGCCGTACCGGCATGGCCCGCCGGGTCGACACGCCACTGTGCCGCGCTTTTTTGCTGCAGCGGCAGGACCATGCCCACATACCCTTCGAACATATACTGCCCCCGGAGGGAGTGGATCGGCATCCGGTCTTCAAGCAGACCTACCAGCGGCTGCGCCTGCAGTATCTCCCGTTCTGCCCCGCCGACCGGTGCAATACGTTCGGAGGGGACCCAGCCCGTCGCGTAGGAGGTCAGGACGTAGGCCCATGCCCCGCTTTTTGAGTAGTGCGAAAGGTAGAGCGGCTCGCCGGCAAAAACGGTGCTGTTCTGCAGGTAATCAAACGGGAACCCCTCCCCCGCTACCGAGGGGTCGTGAAACAGCGGCTTGTGCGTCGGGAAGTTGCGAAGGTCCAAACGGTGCAGTGCCACGGCGCATCCGGCAGTGCTGCCGTACGCCTGCCAGTCCGCTTCGCGCAGCATCGCATAGAACCACGCCTGCGAGAGGGGCTGGAGGTTCTGCCCGTAGGCGTTTTCCGGGCGGTAGACGTCAAAGGGCCATTTGGCATCCTCCAGCACCTCGGGGACGTAATCGTCCTGCCACACCTTGTAGTATTCGGTTTTATACGCGCTTTGGACCGGGAGGGTAGCATTGCGCTCGTTCAGCCGGATGAGATAGGGATCGATCTGCTGGGGAAAGCGCTGAAGGTCCTCCACCCCCGCCGGAGGGGGCAGCAGCGCGACGGATGCCGTGTCTTGGAGCATTTTGGGGGTACAACCGCCCAGGGAGAGCAGCAAAAGCGCTGCCGCAACGGCGGTCAAAGGGCGTGGGTGGGAAAACATTATGACTCCGGCTCCCGCCGCGGGGACGGTTAATCGACCTGACCGAACCGTCCGACAACACGCCCGATGATCTCGATGGCATCGGGTGAGGCGGTCTGGACGGGATACTCTTTGTTGTCAGAAATAATGTCGATTTTACCATCTATTCGCTTGTGGAGGCGTTTGATGAAGAGGCCGCCTTCGGTATTGATGGTAAAAATCCCGCCCCGGCCGATATCCTTTTTGCTCCGGTTGACAAAGATAATGTCGCCGTAGCTGAAGGTCGGCTCCATCGAATCGCCGCTGACATTGATCGCCTCGATGTAGCGCAGCTCCTGCTCCCCGCCCAGCGTCTGCACGAAATTAGCACTGAGCATCATCGGTTCGGAGCCCTCGTCAAACACATCCGCCCCGCCGCCGGCGGAAGCGCTGATCTCGCTGAAGTAGCGGACCATGTAGAACTTGTTGGTCGGTTCGATGAGGCTCTCGGGTGACTGCCCGAACAGCAGCCAGTTGATCGCGATGGAACGCTTGGCGCAGAAATTGAGCAGCTCCTCATAGGGGATCTTGTTGCGTTTTTTCAGGGTGGCAAAGTTCATCTGAGAGATCCCGAGCAGTGACGCGACATCCTTGTCAAACACCTTTTTTCCCGGAAGCTCGCCGGAAACGATATCCTTGATCTCCTCAACGATGTCGGCAAACTCTTTCATTTTCGGCTCCTTGTTTTACGCGTTGTTTTCTACAGCATAATCCTATAACGATGAGAGATCGTAGCAAATTTATATGTCAAATTGCAATATTTTAAAAGAAAGATGTCGCCTGGACCTAAAATGGGTCAAATCAAATGACAAAGGGAGCACCCATGGCACAGATGATCAGAAAAGCGGAATCATGGTTTGAGAAGTTCGAACACTCTCTGGAAAGACTGGCGGACAGGCTGCTCTGAGCCTAGGCCTTTGTATCGGAGGATGTGTCCGTATCCTCTGCCTCTTTGCGTTTCTCCTCCGCTTCGCGCTCTTCGAATTTCTGGCGATGGTAACCGCCGAAAATCACAAACATGAAAAGCACGAAGAGGATCAGCATGATCGTATCGATTACTCCGTTCACATCATCTCCTTGTAGGTCTCAAAATTCTGCTCAATCGCTTTGTAGAGGATAATCCCGCAGCTGATCGCCAGGTTGAGGCTGCGCCCCTCCCGCGTCATGGGGATCGTCATACAGGCTTCCGGGTGCGCATTGAGAACATCGGCCGGGATCCCGGCGGTCTCGCTGCCGAAAAAGAGGTAGTCCCCCGCGTTGAAGGTATGCTCAAAGTAGGGCTGTTTTGTTTTGGTCGTCGCCAGGTGGTAGCGTGCGGCATCGGGATGCGCCGCGGTAAAAGCCTCCAGGCTCTCCCAGACGTGCAGGTCGATCTTGTGCCAGTAATCCAGTCCCGCCCTTCTGACCGCCTTTTCGCTGATATCAAACCCCAGCGGTTCGATCAGGTGCAGCGTGGCGCCCGTGTTGACGCAGAGGCGCCCGATGGCACCGGTGTTGTTGGGGATCTGGGGATGGACGAGGACGATGTTAAACATGAGTGCCTTTAAAAGCGCAAAGCGCGTGGGCCTACTGCCGAAGTAGCCTTAGCGGCAGCGTAGACAAATGGACTTTGTTCATTTGGCGTTTAGTTAAAAAATAACGGTCCGGTTCCCGTAGACGAAGATACGGTCCTCGAGGGCCAGGCGCAGGGCACGGGAGAGGACGATCTTCTCAATATCGCGTCCGAGGCGCTGCATCTCCTGCCAGTTGTGGGCATGGTCGACGTGCTTGACGTCCTGGGAGATGATCGGTCCTTCGTCGAGGTCGTTGTTGACGAAGTGCGCCGTTGCCCCGATGATCTTCACCCCGCGCTCATAGGCCTGCTTGTAGGGGTTTGCCCCGATAAATGCCGGCAGGAAGGAGTGGTGGATGTTAAGGATCTTGTTGGCGTAGGCCTCGACGAAGTTCGGGGTCAGGATACGCATGTACTTCGCCAGGACGATATAGTCGATCTCGCCGAAGCCGGCCAGGCACTCGAGCACCTTCTGTTCGTGCTCGTCGCGGCTGAGCCCCTCGTGCGACACCGTATAAAAAGGGATGCCGAACTTCTCGATCAGCGGTTGGAGCAGGTCGTAGTTGGAAACGACCCCGAGGATGTTGGCATCGAGTTCACCGGCCTCGTAGCGGATCAGCAGGTCCCCCAGCGCATGGGACTCCTTCGTAACCATCAGGACGATGTTTTTCTTCTCCGGGGCGATGATACGCAGGTTCGCCTTTTCGGGCAGCACGGCGCGGAGCTCCTTTTCGAGGTCGTTCCCGTCGATGAAACCGCTGACGACGCTGCGCATAAAGAAGAGGTTTGTTTCGCTGTCGACGAACTCGCTGTTGGAGAGGATGTTCAGGTCGTACTTGAAAAAGATACTCGAGACTTTGTAGACGAGCCCTTTTTCGTCACGACAATCGATCAGTACCCGGTACTCTTTCATTCTTTGGCCGCGTAGTTGGCGATGATGTCGCCCATTTCACTGGTGGAGCAGAGCTCTTTGGCGTCGTAGTTGGCGAGGTCGCGCGTACGGTAACCGTCTTTGAGCGCGTGCTTGATGGCCGCGTCGATACGGTCTGCCGCCTCGTTTTCGCCCAGGGCGAAGCGGAGCATCATCGAGGCACTGGCAATCGTCGCGATCGGGTTGGCAATCCCCTGCCCCGCGATGTCCGGTGCGGAGCCGTGGATCGGCTCATACACGCCGATCTTCGCGCCGACGGACGCGGAGGGCAGCAGCCCGATGGAGCCGGAAAGCATGCTCGCTTCGTCACTGAGGATGTCGCCGAAAATGTTGCCGGTCAGGATGACGTCGAACTGTTTCGGATCGCGGATGAGCTGCATCGCGGCATTGTCGACATACATGTGCGACAGGGAGACTTCCGGATACTCCTTGGCAACCTCTTCAACGGTTTCGCGCCACATCTGGGAGACATCAAGCACGTTTGCCTTGTCGACGGAACAGACCTTCTTGTTACGCTCCATCGCGATCTTGAAGGCCGTATGGGCGATACGCACGACTTCAGGCTTGGTGTAGACCATCGTGTTGTAGGCCTTGTCCCCTTCCCAGCCCTTCGGTTCGCCGAAATAGATCCCGCCGATCAGTTCGCGCACAACCATCAGGTCGACGCCTTTGACGATTTCGGGCTTGAGGGAGCTGGCGTTGACCAGTTCGTCGTAGACGACGGCCGGGCGCAGGTTGGCGAAGACGCCGAGCTCTTTGCGGAAACGCAGCAGACCGCTCTCCGGGCGCTTCTCGCGCGGCAGGTTGTCCCATTTTTCGCCGCCGATGGCGCCGAAAAGGACCGCATCCGAGTTCAGGGAGACATTGATAGTCTCCTGCGGGAGCGGGTCGCCGGTGACGTCGTAGGCGCTGCCGCCCATCAGGACCTCTTCATAACGCAGGGAAAAGTCGAACCGCGCGGCGACGGCATCCAGAACTTTGACCGCCTCGTCAATGATCTCCGGACCGATCCCGTCCCCTTTGATCAGGGCAATGTTATAGGTTTTCATGCTTTACCTCCTGCTTTGACTTCTTCTTCGGCATAATTCATCAAGCCGCCGGCAGAGAGCAGCTCCTGCATAAACGGCGGAATCGGGGTAAAAGCGTAGCTCTTCCCGGTCGTTTTGTCCGTGACCGTCCCCTTGTCCATATCGACGGAGACGATATCGCCTTCGGCAATCTCGGCGCTCTCTTCCAGCTCGAAGATCGGCAGCCCCATGTTAAAGGCGTTGCGGTAGAAGATACGTGCAAACGTCGGGGCGATCACGGCGGCGACGCCGGCAGCTTTCAGGGCGATCGGTGCATGTTCGCGGGACGAACCGCAGCCGAAGTTGTTGCCGGCGACGATGATGTCACCCGGGACCATTTTCGAAACGAAATCCGGATCGGCGTCCTCCATTACATGCTTCGCGAGTTCCTTGGGATCGGACGTATTAAGATAGCGTGCGGCGATAATCAGGTCCGTGTCGATATCCTGGCCGAACCGCCAGACTTTTCCTTCGAGTGTGCTCATAGAAGATCCTGCAATTTTTGGTGCGATTATATCCAAAATCCCTCAAAGGGGGTTGAATCACCTGTAATATTAATTAATATGCTTCCTTTAAGCGCCACTTCATTTTTGTAAGAAAGCAAAGACTAAGCCTCTATAAAGTATAATCCCCACTTAACTCAAAACCCACAGGCCCGGCCCTCCCGGAAGCGGGAGAAGCCGAAACGCCCTAATACACTATTCCAGGAGCTTTTCCCCCGATGACCGCAAAAGAACTCAATAAAGCCCTCGAAACCCTTTTTGTCGATCACTCCTCCGAAAACTGTATCACCTACGAGGCAGTATCGGAACTTTTTGAGAAAAACCCGACAGCGGCCCAGGCCAAAAGCGTCCTGAAGCTTGCCGAGAAAAACAAGCGCTGCCTCTACACGGCTTCGGAGCATGCCAAGCTCATGAACGAGCAGGAAGCAGAAGCACGCCGTGACGCGCAGCGCAAACTCATTGAGAACGCCAGCGGCGAAGAGTTCGACATCCTCAAACAGCACGAGCTGATGGAGTGGTCCCGCTCCGACTCCCCGGTACGGATGTACCTGCGTGAAATGGGACAGATCCCGCTTCTGACCAAGGAAGAGGAGATCGAGATCTCCAAAAAGATCGAGTTCGGTGAAAGCATCATTATCGATGCGATCTGTTCCGTTCCCTACCTGATCGATTTCATCCTCGACTACAAAGAACCGCTGATCAACCGCGAACGCCGCGTCAAAGAGCTCTTCAAAAGCTTTGAAGACGAAAAGGACGACGGTGACGATGATAACGACAACGACGATGACGAAGGCGCAGAGAAGAAAGTCAGCGCCAAGGACAAAAAGCGCGTCGAACTCGTTGTCAGCAGCTTCAAGGCCCTCGAAAAAGCGAAAAAAGAGTGGCAGAAATCTTCCGAGAAGCTCCCCGAAGGCGCTGAAGACGGCGAACTCAACGAAGAGATCGTCCTCTTCTTCCTGACGGCCAGCTTCAAAAAGAAGATCCTGAAAGAGAAACTGCTCGACCTCGGACCGACCTCCAAGCTCATCAACGAACTCGTCAAATCGATGGAGACCTCCCTCAAAAGTGACGAAGGGTTTGAAAAAGAGCTCAAGCGCCTCGAGTACAAGCTTCCGCTCTTCAACGACCTGCTGCGCAAGAACCACAGAGAGATCCTCGACAACATTACCGATCTCACCAAAGAGGATATCGCTGCGCGGGTCCCCGAAGCGACGATGGTCGGTACCTATATGGAGATCAAGAAGCTGATCCAGACCAAAGAGGCCTCCAAAGGCGGCTTCAATATGGAACCCGAAAAGCTCTCGGACATCCTCGAGCAGATCAAACGCGGTAAGGCGATTTCCGAAACGGCGAAGACACGGATGGCGAAGTCCAACCTCCGTCTCGTCGTCTCCATCGCCAAGCGCTACACCAACCGCGGCCTCCCTTTCCTCGACCTGATCCAGGAAGGCAACATCGGTCTGATGAAAGCCGTCGACAAGTTCGAGTACCAGAAAGGGTACAAGTTCTCCACCTACGCCACCTGGTGGATCCGCCAGGCTATCAGCCGTGCCATCGCGGACCAGGCGCGTACGATCCGTATCCCGATCCACATGATCGAAACGATCAACCGTATCAACAAGATCATGCGCAAATACCTGCAGGAGAACGGGAAAGAGCCGGATGTCGAGACGATCGCCGAAGAGGTCGGTCTCTCCGTCGAGAAGGTCAAGAACGTCATCAAGATCACCAAAGAGCCGATCTCCCTCGAAGCGCCGATCGGCAGCGAAGAGGACGGCCGCTTCGGAGACTTCATCGAAGACCGTACCTCGCTGTCCCCTTCCGACGCTATTCTCAAAGACGACCTCAAGGTGCAGATCGAAGGCGTCCTCGAACAGCTCAACGAACGCGAAAAAGCCGTTATCAAGATGCGCTTCGGGATCATGGACGACGAAAGCGACCGTACCCTTGAAGAGATCGGCAAAGAGCTCAACGTCACCCGCGAACGCGTCCGCCAGATCGAGAGCAGTGCGATCAAAAAGCTCAAGCACCCCAAAGTCGGCCGTAAACTCAAGAACTATATCGAGGAATAATGACCTTCGAACAGCAGTGGATCGAATACGATTTCAACCCCTATATCCTCTTTAGCGCCGCGGGCAAGGTCCTCTCCGTCAACGCGGAGGGGCAGTACCTGCTCGGCGCCGTCGACCGCCACACCCTCTTCGAGCTGGCCACCACCTACGCCAGCCCCTCCTTCGGTTTCAAAACGACCTTTATGGAACTGGAGTACGGCCGCTTCAAGATCTTCGGGATCATGGTCGGGTACGTCAACGAAGAGGAGATCGGTATCCGCTTTTTCCAGACCCCCTCTTTCCAGTTCTCACGCCCGGAGATCGAAGGCGAGCTCGTCAACATCTACTCGCTCATCGACCTCTGTATCGCGACGAACTCCATCGGGAACAAATCGTCCTTCCAGAAAGACCTGGACCCGACGATGCCCGAAACGCGTCTCAACACCGACCAGTTCATCCGCCTGCTCAACAAGATGTACGAATCCTTCGGCGGCAGTGAAATGATCACGACGAAACTCGCTTTCCGTATCGGGGAGTACATCCTCTACGAAGAGAAAAAGTACACCTTCTTCTCCCTCAAGGTGAGCGGAAACGTTTTTGACGAAGTCTACAAGTCGGCGATTGAGCAGATGTGTAAGAAGAACCACCTCTTCTGCGAGGTGGGCAAGAAGTCCGTCACGGTCAACATCCCCATCATCAACCAGTAAACGCTAAATCAGCGGGAGGCGAACAACGCCTTTCCGCTCAGGAACCCTGCCACGATCCCCGCTGCCAGTCCCGGCAGAAAATACCAGAGTAAAAGCATATTGTTGTTTTTAAGGGCGATAAACCCGAGGACCAGGATGCCGTACGGTACCAGGCGGTAGACGGAGAGCAGCGCCGGCGTCGACTTGGAGACGTTGCGCACGGTGGCCTTGTTCGCCTTCAGGCGCGCCTTCTCCTCCTTGATGACATCCTTGAGCGGTTTCTCCTTCTCAACCTCCTCTTCGCTCTCGCTGTAAAGGTCATAGGGGTCGTCGATCTTCTCGACAAGATCGTCCTGGTGGATCGCCGTCTCGTTTTCGAGGTTGCGCTGCACGAGTTTGCGGTAGCTGTAAAGCGAACCCAGCAGGATCAAAAACGCGGAGACAAAGGCGATCTGGGCATTGAGAAAGGCCGCTTTGGAGACAACCAGCAGGCCGTACAGCAGGATATGAACGGCGAGGAAGGGACTAATAGTGCTTCGCAGCGTCGTCATCGTCATCGTCGTCGTCACCTTCCAGGGTTTTGGGGTTGTAGCGCGGGTTTTTGGAGAGCTCTTCGAACTCTTTGTACTGTTTTGAATAGGCCTTGAAAACGTTCAGGAAGGCAGCGGCGATCCCGATGACCACGCCGACCCAGAGCAGCCACGTGATACCGGTCAGTTTCTTGAGACCGATCCCGAGCGCCACCCCGATCAGGACGGCCACGACCATGGAGATGCCGAGCGAGAGCGTTTCGGCCCCTTCGACGATCGGTTTGAGGCGCGGCTTGCGCTCTTCGTTTTCACCGCCCTCCGGGGTCAGGCCCGTCAAATGTTTGTCGGCCATCAGAGCGTCCCCATCACGTCGTCGGCGGCACTGATCGTCGCTTCGATCATATCGTCCGTGATCTGCGTACAGATGAAGCCCGTCTCGAACTGCGAGCAGGCGAAGTAAAAGCCGCGCGACAACATCCCGGCATGGAATGCGGCGAAGCGCTCCAGGTCTGAGGCTGCCGCATCGTCGAAGTTTTTAACCGGTTTGTCGTTGAAGAAGAAGCCGAACATCGAACCCCGTACATCGGTCTTCAGCGCGATACCGTGTTTAGCAGCCGCGTCTGCGAACCCTTCCATCAGGCGCTTGGCGCGCGCTTCAAGCACGCTGTAGAGCTTGGCATTGGTCCGGAGTTTGCGAACCGCGGTGATTCCCGCCGCCATTGCGACCGGGTTGCCGCTGAGCGTTCCCGCCTGGTACACCGGCCCTTCCGGGGAGAGCTTCGCCATAATCTCGGCCTTGCCACCGAAGGCGCCGACCGGCATCCCGCCCCCGATCACCTTGCCCAGGGTTACCATATCCGGTGTCGTCCCCGTGATGGATTCGGCGCCGTGCAGGGTCGCGCGGAAACCGCTCATGACCTCGTCGAAGATCAGCAGCGCCCCGTGGGCATCGCAGAGCAGGCGCAGTTCGGCCAGGAACTCCTTGTCCGCCGGGACGAGCCCCATGTTGCCGGCAATCGGCTCGATGATGATACAGGCGATATTGTCGGAATCCTCGAAGCATTTGCGCACGCTCTCAATGTCGTTGTATTTGGCCAGGAGGGTATGCTTGGTGAAGTCCGCCGGGACCCCCGGGGAGCTTGGGTTGCCGAAGGTCGCAAGACCGGAACCGGCCTGGACCAGCAGGGAGTCGCTGTGACCGTGGTAACACCCCTCGAACTTGACGATGTCGTCCTTGCCCGTATAGCCGCGCGCCAGACGGATGGCACTCATGACCGCTTCGGTGCCGCTGGAGACGAAACGAACCTTGTCGATGCTGTCGAAGATCCCGATAACCTCCTTGGCCAGCTCGCTTTCTGAGAGCGTCGGCGCCCCGAAACTGAGGCCGCGTCGGACCGCTTCGCAGACCGCGTTCTCGATCGCTTCGTCGCGGTGGCCGAAGATCAGCGGCCCCCAGCTCTGGACATAGTCGACATAGGCGTTGCCGTCAATATCGTAGAGGTGCGCGCCCTCGCCTTTTTCAATAAAGAGCGGGGTCCCGCCGACGCTTTTAAAGGCGCGTACCGGCGAATCCACACCGCCGGGAATCAATGTCTGTGCTTCTTCAAATGCCTGAATCGAGGATGTAATGTTCATTGACCGTCCGTAAGAAGGGGCGTGCGGCACGGCAACGGCGCGCAAACTCCCCTGAATTTTCCCGCCATTATAGCAAATGGGTTATAATTCCCCGACTTTAAGCAACGGCCGGCAAAAGCGCATTTCGGCTGGAAGGAAACACCGACCCGATGAGCCGAAGTACCGCCGCCCTGATCATCGCCGTACTCTTCCACCTGCTCATCCTGATGCTTTTCCTGCTGCTGGGCTTTATTTTCGTCACCGAACCGGTCGAGCCGAAACTCCAGGAGCACCGGATCAAGGTCGCACTCAAAGAGCGCCCGAAAGCCAAAGAGAATGCCGCAGTCCCCAACAAGCGCCCGCCGACGGAAAAAGTCCCGCCGATGCCGAAGGGAAAACAGCTCGAGAAGCTTTCCAACTCCCAGCCGCTCCCGCAGCCGCGACAGCAGCTCCCCGTTGCCCAGCCGACACCGGTCCAACCGCAGCAGAAGATCCCGACGCCGACAAAGATCGCCGAGCCGCAGGAACGGGTTGCCAAAACCGAACCGCTCCCGCCGGAAAAGCCCTACATCCCTTTTATGAAAGCACCTGAGCCGAAAACGGTCGAGGCCAATGCAACCGCGGTCCCGACGGAGCATAAGAACCTCTTTGCCAAACTGTCGCAGAAACAGAAGAACGTCGAAAGTAAAGCCTCTGCCGCGTCCGCTTCCGCCAAACGCGAAAGCCGTATCCCGGACGATATCCGCGAGGCATACGGCGATGCCTTCGGGAAACTGAGCGAAGGGGAGCAGAAATACCTGCTCGACAACCAGGAGATCATGCGCCGCCTCACCCAGACCCAGCTCAACGCCACCGGCAGCACGATGATCCCCAACAACATGCGCGTCAACGACTACAATATCGTCGAGTTCTACCTCCACCCCGACGGCCGGATGACCGATTTCCGCACCGTGCGCAACAGCGGCTTCTTCCTGCTCGACGAGGTCACCAAGGAGACGATCGAATCGGTCTACTGGAAATACCCGCGGCCGGAACAGAAAACGCTGGTCCGCTACAAATTCGGCTACTACCTGCGCGGCTATTGAGAACGCACGCGTTTAGTCCGACGCTTCCAGCGCCGCCTTGCGCGTCGTCACATCGACGATCTTCGTCACCATCAGGTCAGAGGTGACATTGAGGGAGGTGCGGAACATGTCAAGTACCCGGTCGACGGCAACGATAAGGCCGATATAGTCCGCCGGAAGCCCGATCTGGTTCAAGATGACGACCATCATCACCAGCGAGGCGCTCGGCAGCGCCGCGACGCCGACGGAGAGCGCCACGACGGTCACCCCCAGCAGCACCTGGTCGCCCAAAGAGAGCTCCACCCCGGCCAGGGTCGCGATATAGAGCACCGCGACGACCAGGTAGGCGGCCGTCCCGTCCATGGAAACCGTCGCACCCAGCGGCAGCACGAACCCGGCGCTCTCCCGGCGCACCCCGCCTTTATGTTCGCTCACCTCGATGGAGACCGGCAGCGTCGCCGCACTGGAGGCCGTGGAAAAGGCGAGCAGGATCGCCTCTTTTACCCTCCCCATATAATGGTAGGGGTTGATACGTGCGAAAAAGGCGACAAGTAGCGGCAGGGTCAGCAGCCCGTGCAGCAGGATCACGCCGATCACGACGAGCATATATTTCCAGAGCCCGAGAATGACGTCGATCCCCTCGTCGGCGATCACGTAGGCGATAAGGCTGAAGACGCCGATGGGCGTCAGCTTGATAACCCATTCGGCCATCTTCAGCATGGCGTTGTTGACCCCGGTAAAGAAATCGAGCATCAGTCCCTGGTGGTGGTCGCTGAGGTAGAGGCTCGCGATCGCGAAGAGGATGGAGAAGACAATCACCTGCATCATCGCCCCGTTCGTAAGCGATGCGAAAACATTCGTCGGGATGAATCCGAGCAGCATCGCCTCGAAGGAGAAGGGTTTGATCTCGTGCGCCTGCGCAAAAGCGACCCCCTCGGCAGAGACCGCTTCCCCGATACCGACGACGTTCATGACAATGATCGCCAGCAGAACGGAAAGTGCCGTCGTAAGCAGGTAGAGCCCGATCGTACGAAGCCCCATGTTTCTAAGATGGTGTAGCGTCCCCAACCCGGCGATGGCGACGAAGATGCTGGCAAACACCAGCGGGACGACGAGCATCTTCAGCAGCGCAACAAAGATCTGGCCGATGAGCCGCTGCGCCAGGGCCAGTTCGGGGAAGAACGCGCCGAAGAGCGCTCCCAGTACGATGCCGGCCAGGATCAGGCCGTTCGTCGACGCAAGCGCCGCGCGAAGGCGGTTCACTCCGCGCCCCTCAGCAGGGCAAGTGCCCCCTTGTAGATCGGTTCATCAATAAAACCGTACACCTCGTGCGTGAAGCCCGTCACGCCGTTGGCGCGCTCGGCCTCGAAAAGCGCGACGATCTCCCGCGCCCTTGCCAGTGCCGCCCCGTCCTGCCCGAAGGCCGCCATCACCTGCTCCGCCTGTTTGGGCGAAAGGCACCCCTTGGCATCAAACCCCATCTCGCTCTCCAGGGCCAGCCATGCGGCAAAACCCGCCTCGTTGCGGTAATCCTGGTAAACGAAAGAGACGGGTTTGACACCGAGGGCGCGGGTCGTGACGAAGAAGTGCGACAGCAGATAGCGCATGGTCGGGTTCTCCGGGGCGATCAGCGCCTGGTCCAGCCCCAGGTCGGCAAAAAGGTCGAGGATGCCGAGGTAGAAGGTGCTTACCCGCGGATCGACACGCAGCGTGTTCAACGCCAGCCACGCCTCTTTCGTTTCGATGGAGAGATGGATCTCAATGGGCGCCGGTACCATCGCCGCAATGCGTTCGACCTCCTCCGCCGTGCGGACCTTCGGGACGCGGATGGCGTCGGGCATGAAGGGAGCAAGAAATGCGATCTCCTCCGCCCCGCCCTCGTCAAGGGGGTTCACCCGTACGATCAGTTTCTTGTCAGACTGCGGCAGCCGGGAGAGCGCAATGGCACAGAGGCGCAGCGCCACGGGTTTTTGCGCTTCGGAGACCCCGTCTTCGAGGTTGAACATCACCGCGTCGGCGGCCAGCTGGGGGATCTTCGCGAGGTGCTTGACGCGGTGGGCCGAGAGCATCAGCGGCGCATGAAAAGTCGCCGAGGTGTTCAGGATGCGGGGTTGGGACGAAAGATAGGTGTCGAGGGTGCCAATATCCAGCGCTTCGGCAGCCCGCTCCAGTGCGGGAAGATCATTGTGAAACATTGGCATCCTTTGGGTGCAGGTAGCTGTAAAGGGTATGCCGCTCCTCCTCGGTCAGGAAGTAACGGGGCATCCCTTTGACCCGTCCGTTCAGGGCCCTGTCAAAGTCTGCGTAAGCGATGACGTTGATCGCCGGGGCGGTAAACGATTTGCGAACGCCCTTGTCGGTATAATTGGCGATCACTTTCCCCTCGCCGTGTTCGCCGTGGCAGAGATTGCAGCCGATTCCCCTCGGATTGTGGTAGAGCTGCGCGGCATATTCCTGCGGGGTGATGAAAGATTCCTCCGCCGCAAGAAAGGTCGCCAAAAACAGGAGCCAACGGGCCATTAAAAGCACCTTTTTATTGAAGTAGGGGTATATTATCAAAAAAATAATTAGGTCAGTTGAAATGCAGATACTCGACGGAAAAGCGCTCTCCAAGAAGATTGAAGAAGGCGTCGCCACCGCAGCCTCCGAACTCAAGGAAAGGACCGGTCGCGTCCCGGGTCTCGCCGTCATCCTTGTCGGCAACGACCCCGCTTCGCATGCCTACGTCGGTATGAAAAAGAAGGCCTGCGACCGCGCCGGTTTCTACTCTGTCACCCACGAGATGCCCGAAACGATCTCCCAGGAGGCGATCGAGCAGACGATCGAGATGATGAACGCCAACCCGAACATCGACGGTATCCTCGTCCAGCTTCCCCTCCCTGCGCACATCGACACGACACGCCTGCTCGAACTCGTCGCCCCGAGCAAGGATGTCGACGGTTTCCACCCCTATAACGCCGGGCGCCTGATGACGGGCCTCGACGGCTTTGTCCCCTGCACCCCGCTGGGTGTCATGGAGCTCTTCGCCGAATACGAGATCGACCTCACGGGCAAAGACGCCGTCGTCGTCGGTGCCTCCAACATCGTCGGCAAGCCGATGGCCGCCCTGCTGCTCAACGCCAACGCGACGGTCACCGTCACCCATATCCATACCAAGGACCTCAAAGCGCACACCCAAAACGCCGACATCGTCCTGGTCGGTGCCGGGGTCATCAACCTGATCAAAGAGGATATGGTCAAAGAGGGGGCTATTGTCATCGATATCGGTATCAACCGCGCCCCGGACGGCCGCCTCGTCGGCGACGTCGACTATGAGAACGTCGCGCCGAAATGCTCCTACATCACCCCGGTTCCCGGCGGCGTCGGTCCGATGACCATTGCCATGCTGCTGAAAAACACCCTGAAAGCGGCCGAAATGCACGCACAAGAGCGCCAATGAAGACGAAGGTCAAACACGCCGCCAAAGCGGCCTACCGTTTCTCCAACAGCTGGACGGGAACGGTCATCATCGTCCTCTTCGTCATCTTTTTCGTCGCACAGGCCTTCCGAATCCCCAGCGGCTCCATGAAGGATTCCCTGCTCATCGGTGACCACCTCTTCGCCAAGAAGTTCGCCTACGGCATCTCAACCCCGCATGTCCCCTTCCTGGAGATCCCGCTCATTCCCGGCACCGACGGGCATATCATTGATGGCGATACGCCGCAACGCGGCGACATCGTCATCTTCCGTTATCCCAACAACACCTCGCTGCACTACGTCAAGCGCTGTGTCGCCACGCCGGGGGACGAACTTTTCGTCTACAACAAGGATCTCTTCCTTCACCCGGCAGAGGGGGACGACTATATCCGTCAGCACTACACCTTCACCCATGAGATCGAGGAGTTCGACGGGCGTCTCTGGATCAAGAACCCCTATATGAAAGAGCACCCGGGTATTCACCACGATCCGCATATCATCGACGACGGCCAGTTCCCGCAGCCCATTTTCAACTTCGGCCCTGTCCAGGTACCCGAAGGCCGCTACTTCATGATGGGCGACAACCGCGACCACTCCAACGACAGCCGCTTCTGGGGCGCCGTCCCCTACGGCCTCGTTGAAGGAACGCCGTGGTTCATCTACTTCAGCATGGACGACAACTACGAGATCCGCTGGGACCGTATGTTCAAAACCCCTACCGATCTCGAGCAGTCCCCCTACCTGGACCGCGCGGTCGCCGAACGCCAGCGCGAAGAGGGCACGGACCGTGGACTCTATTGATCTGCTGAAAATCGCCGCGGCCGTTCTCGCACTGGCCATCGCCATCATCGGCCACGAGATTATGCACGGCTGGGTCGCCTACCGTTACGGCGACACGACGGCCAAACATGCCGGCCGTCTCTCGATCAATCCCCTGATCCACATCGACCCCGTCGGCACCATTCTCGTACCGCTGATGATGTACTTCATCCCCATGCTTCTGGGCATGGGCGGCGGTTTCCTCTTCGGCTGGGCCAAGCCCGTCCCGGTCAATATGCGCACCGTCATCGGCAACGGCGGCTACAATGCCGCCATGCAGGTCAGCCTTGCCGGCATCGCCTACAACTTCGCCCTGGCATCCCTCTTTGCCGTTTTCCTGACCGGCATGCACCAGCCGCTGCAGAGCGACGGGCTGGGCTATATCTTCCTCTACCTCGTCGTTATGCAGCTGGTGCTGATCAACGTCCTGCTCGCCGTCTTCAACCTGCTGCCGATCCCGCAGTTCGACGGCGCGCATTTTCTCATGTTCCTCTCACTCAAGATGGGACTGAACAACATCGCCATGTGGTTCCAGCGCCTGGAGCCCTACGGCATGTTCATCGTCATCATCCTTTTGATCACGCCACTGAGCCAATACGTGCTTTTTATGCCGGTGCAGTACGTGCTGCAACTGCTATTATCTTAACCCGAAGGAGAACTCCATGAAATTCTACATTGCCACCGACCACGCCGGCCTCGACCTTAAAGACTACACTGTTGAACTGCTTAAAGCCAAAGGTCACGAGGTCGTCGATCTCGGTCCCCACAGCAAAGACCGCGTCGACTACCCCGACTTCGCCGTCAAGGTCTGCAACGCCGTACTCACTGATGAAGAAGATGCCGACGGTATCCTGATCTGCGGTTCGGGCCTGGGTATGAGCATGACCGCCAACCGTTTTGCCGGCATCCGCGCGGCGCTCTGCCACGACGCCTACACGGCAACGATGGCCCGCGCGCACAATGATGCCAACGTGCTCTGCTTCGGCGAGCGCGTCGTCGGGCGCGGCGTGGCCGAGTCCATCATCGACGCCTGGATCGCGGGTGCTTTCGAAGGCGGACGCCACGCGGGACGCGTTGAAAAGATCGAAGCCGTCGGCGGCTGCTCTGCAGCGCTGTAAGGTCCCTCATGTCACTGTCCGTTGATCAAAAGGCCCTGATAGAAGGTGCAATCCGTGACATCCCCGACTTCCCGAAGCCGGGGATCATCTTCAAAGACATCACGACCCTGCTCAACAACGCGGAGGCGTTCGGTACGCTGATGGCGCACCTCAAAGCGCGTTACGAGGGCTACGGACTCGACTACGTCGCGGGCATCGATGCCCGCGGCTTTATTTTCGGTGCGGCCCTGGCGCAGATGCTGGGCGTCGGTTTCGTCCCTATCCGCAAAAAAGGGAAACTTCCCTCCACGACCGTCTCGGAGAAATACTCCCTCGAGTACGGCTTTGACGAGGTCGAGGTGCACATGGACGCCTTCGGTCCCGAAAAGGGGGCCAAAGTGCTTCTTATCGACGACCTTATTGCAACGGGCGGGACGGCCAAAGCCGCCGCATCCCTTATCGAAAAACTCGGCGCGCACTGTGTCGAAGCCTGCTTTATCCTCGGGCTGGAGTTCCTGCCGGGCATCGACAGCCTGACCGAGCTCACCCCCGTTTATACCGTTATAGGAGTGGATTAATGTACATCCCCGAACCCTCGACGTTCGATCCCGACAGCAACGGCCATTTCGGCATCTTCGGCGGCCGCTATGTCCCCGAGACCCTGATGCCGGCCCTGCTGGAACTTGAAAAGGCCTACGCGCAGTACCGTTTTGACGAAGCCTTCTGGAGCGAGGTGGACGGCTACCTCAAAGATTACGTCGGTCGCCCTTCCCCGCTCTATTATGCGGCGAACATCTCCGAAGAGCTCGGCGCGAAGGTCTATATCAAACGCGAAGACCTGAACCACACCGGTGCGCACAAGGTCAACAACGTTATCGCCCAGGGCCTGCTGGCGAAAAAGCTCGGCAAGCAGAAGGTCATTGCTGAAACGGGCGCCGGCCAGCACGGTGTTGCCACGGCGACCATCGCCGCCCTGCTGGGGCTGGAGTGCGAGATCTTCATGGGGGCGAAGGACGTCGCCCGCCAGGAACTCAACGTCTTCCGTATGAAGCTGCTGGGGGCCAAGGTCCATGCCGTTGAAAGCGGGTCGCGCACCCTCAAAGACGCCATGAACGACGCCATCCGCCACTGGGTCACCCATGCCCGCGACACCTTCTATATCATCGGCACCGTTGCCGGGCCTCACCCCTACCCGATGATGGTCCGTGACTTCCAGGCGATCATCGGCTGGGAAGCGCGCGCGCAGATCCTGGAAAAAGAGGGGCGCCTCCCTGATACCGTCGTTGCCTGCATCGGCGGCGGCTCCAACGCTATCGGTATGTTCCAGCACTTCCTCGAAGACAAAGAGGTACAGTGCGTCGGCATCGAGGCAGGCGGTCTGGGGACCGATACGGATAAACACGGAGCCTCCCTGCTCAAAGGGCGCCCCGGTGTCCTGCACGGGCAGATGAGCTACCTCCTTCAGGATGCCGACGGCCAGATCCTCGAGGCGCACTCCATCTCCGCCGGGCTCGATTACCCCGGCATCGGACCGGAACACGCTTTCCACAAGGAGAACGGGACGGTAATGTACGACAGCATCACCGATGCCGAAGCCCTCGACGCCTTTGTCTGGCTCAGCCGCAAAGAGGGGATCATCCCCGCATTCGAGAGCTCCCACGCCGTCGCCTATCTGAGAAAAATGCCCGATATTGCCGGCAAACTGGTCATCGTCAACCTCTCCGGCCGCGGGGACAAAGACATGATCCAGGCCAAAGACATGCTACACTTCGATTAAAGGGGGCGCATGGAAGCCTATTTACTGGAACTGCTGCAGGAGTACGGTTACATCATCCTTTTCGTCTGGAGTATCCTGGAGGGGGAGATGGGACTGCTGATGGCCGGCATCATGGCCACAACGGGGCACATGAACGTGCCCGTCGCCATCTTTGTCGCCGGCCTCGGCGGGTTTGCAGGTGACCAGATCTACTTCTACATCGGCCGTTTCAACAAAGGCTTCATTCAGCGGAAATTCCATGCGCAGCGCCGCAAATTCGCCATTGCCCACCTGCTGCTGAAAAAATACGGCTGGCCGCTCATCTTCGTACAGCGCTACCTCTACGGGCTGCGGACCGTCATCCCGATGAGTATCGGGATCACGAAGTACTCCTCGAAAAAGTTCGCCCTTATCAACCTGCTCAGCGCCTGGGTCTGGGCGGCGCTTACCATCATCCCCGCCTACTTGCTGGGGGAACAGATCTTGCAGGTGCTCGAGTGGGGAAAAACACACTGGTATTTTGCCCTGCCGCTCGCCGGTGCCGCACTGTTCGGCATCACGACCCTGTTCAAACGAATCGAAAACCAAATGCTGGAGAAACAACATGCTCGTCAAGCTCGCAACGCAACCCGTTGAATCCATCGACGCGGCCCTGACCGTCACCCTTCTGACGCCGGAGACCCTGGCATCGCACCCGAAAAAAGCCGTTCTTGATCAGGCCGGATTCGAGGCCAAAGAGGGACAGACCTGCATGCTGCACGAAGGGGTGGAATACGTCGCTGCCGTCACGGCGTTTGAACCCGACGCCGTCCGCGACGCCATGGCCGCTGCCGCCAAAAGCCTCTCCGGTTTCGGCTACGAAAGTGCCAAAATTGCACAGTACGGCCTTGAAAATGCCGCCGCCCTTGTCGAGGGAATCGTCCTGGGGAGCTACAAATATACGCGCTACAAATCCGACGCCAAGCCCTCCAAACTCAAAACGTTTTATGTCGCCGGTACGAATTATGACGGCAGCGCGGTCGATCCGGACGCCCTGAAAGCCGCCGTTGACGGTGCCGTCATCCTTGCGACCGCCACCAACTTCGCCCGCGACCTCGTCAATACGACTCCCGATGACATGACACCGGGCCAGCTGGCCGTTGTCGCCCAGGAGCTTGCCGACGCCAATGGGCTTGGCTGCGATATCTTTGACGAACATGCACTCGAAGAGGAACGTATGCAGGCCATGCTGATGGTCGCCCGCGCCTCCGCACACAAACCGCGCATGATCCACCTCTCCTATGTTCCCGAAAACGCCGTCGCCACGGTCTCCCTCGTCGGCAAGGGCCTCACCTACGACAGCGGCGGGCTCAGCCTCAAGCCGGCGACCTCCATGGTGACGATGAAGATGGACAAAGCGGGTGCCTGTGCGGTCCTGGGGATCATGAAGGCCGTCAGCGAGCTGCAACTGCCCGTCGCCGTGCACGGCTTCGTCGGTGCGGTGGAAAATATGATCGGCGGTAACGCCTACAAGCCGGACGACGTGCTGTTCTCCCGTAACGGCAAGACGATCGAGGTGCGCAACACCGATGCCGAAGGGCGTCTTGTCCTGGCCGACGTCCTCTCCTACGCGCAGGACAAGGTGCAGGCGGACTACCTCTTCGACTACGCGACGCTCACCGGCGCCTGCGTCGTCGCACTCGGCCCGTACACGACGGGTATCATGGGCCACAGCAGCACGCTGAAGCACTCGCTGTACAGTGCGGCGGATGCGGCGGGCGAACTGGTCGGTGCGCTGCCGTTCAACCCACATCTGAAAAAAGCCCTCAAAAGCGAGATCGCCGATGTCTCCAACATCAGCAACATCCCCTACGGCGGCGCCATCACCGCGGCGATGTTCCTTGACCACTTCATCACCGACGAGATGAAAGAGAAGTGGATGCATTTCGACATCGCCGGTCCCGCCTATACGGAGTCCGGCTGGGGCGTCAACCCCCACGGCGGCACCGGTGCGGGCGTGCGTACCACTGTCGCTTTCCTGCGGGCAATCTCAGAACAGTAGTCCACTACTCCTCGTAGGGCTCAAAGTCCGCTTTGCTGACACCGCATTGCGGACACTCCCACTCCTCCGGGATATCTTCAAACGCCGTTCCCGGCGCGATGCCGCCATCCTCATCCCCCACTTCGGGATCATAAATATAGCCGCAGACGGTACAGACATACTTTTGCATCTTCGCTCCTTTAACTGCCGGAGTTACTCTCCGACATCGTAGTTGCCTTCAGTCGACAATGATATCATCGGTGAAATTGCAAAAAATCTTGCCGTGCCATTAACCTGTAAATCCACGGCAATCTTAAGGAGAATACAGATGCAGACGATCATCAGAGTCTATGAACACAACAAAAACCTGATCGAAAAATTCCTCTTCTCCACCCTGAACAAACAGCATGTCAAAGGGATGAGCGAAGCCTCCCTGCAGGACCTTTTCGGCCTATTCCCCAGCCTTGAAGCCATCTACGGAAGCGATGAGGCCTTCATACAGAACACCCCCGTCTACCTGCGCCAGGGCGAAGACAACTCCGGGCGGGGCGGGGAGCTTTCCGATCTGCTCGGCGGGCAGGTGTTTACGGACGGCAGACTGATAACGGACCCCTACATCTCGCTCACGTCCGGCAAACTTATCCTGACAGCGGTACTTGAAACGGAGCGAGGGTATGATTTTTACGATTTCAACCTGCGCGCGTTGCTGGAACGGCTGGCCCTGGTGGCCGGGCACCACCGCTTCAGCCTCTTTACCCGCACCATCTACCTGCTGATGGGTGCGGCCCTGATCTTTTTTGCGATCTTCTCGGTTCTCTACGGCTTCGGCTATTTCTGGTGGGACCTCTATACGAATGCGAACCATTTCTCTCTGGAGACGATCTTCAAACCGGTTATCGCCGTCACGCTCGGGCTTGCTTTTTTCGACCTTGGGAAGACAATCATCAACCATGAGGTTTTCCGCGCCTCGGAAACGCTCGAGGCCTTCGACGCCAAATCCTTCGTGACGTTTCTCACCTCGATTATGATCGCGCTGCTGATCGAAGCGCTCCTGAGCGCTTTCAAAGCGTCGCTTTCGAACTTCTCGGACCTGCTTTACGTCGCCGCTATGATCGCGTCGCTCGCGCTGCTCTTCTTTGTCGTCACCCATTTTATCCGCGGCGTCGGCGTCTGGAAGAACCCTGCGCCCATGCAGAAGTCCGCCCTCCAAAAAAAATAGGGCCTCCCCTTCCTGCCCGGGCTTCCCGAACTGTATTCCGCGTCCCCTTCTCTTTCCCGCGGACGGCGCCTGGCGTCAGGAGCCGTTCACCACGAGCAGCAGCAATCCGAACATCACACCCGCCGCAGTGACGGCCATGGAGATCAGTCCCTCGTTCCGGACGACCGTCCACAGGTCCATGAGGTTTGATGTAATGAACTTGCGGATGCCCAACGGCGTGACGGTTGTTGCCTCCATACCGCCGGCGGCAACGGCTGCCAGTTTCTCCGGCACTGCCTGCGCCTGAAAGATCGGCAGCAGTGCATAGACAGGACGTCCGTAAGGTTTATAGAAGAGAGCAATAGTGCCCGCGAAGAGGATGACGAGTAATGCGACCGACAAGATCCAGCGACGCTCCATAGTGACACTTTCGAAGGGTTTTGGCTTCAATGCAAAGCCGTCTTAATCTTAACGAAAATTAGTTACAAAATAATTAATTTTCATTATTTACTTATAGTAAATTTCAGCTAAGTGTCCGTTTTGCCTGGTGTTCGTTCTCCCCTTACCGCCAGCCTACCCCGTCATATTTCAAATCGGGTATGTTTGCATCTTCGATCAATATCACTGTACAATTGTCTGACACTGGAGAAAGAGATGCTCAAACCCGACAGACCTGATTGGCATGACGTTGAGGGGCTGACCGACACCGAAGCGGCGGCACGGCTGCGCATTGACGGGTATAACGAAATACCGGGCTCGCGACGGCGCACATTGACCGTGATCGTACGCGACGTTATGACCGAGCCCATGTTTATTCTGCTACTGGCTGCAGCAGCGATCTATTTCCTCCTGGGGGACAACGCCGAGGCTTCCATTCTTCTCAGTTTCGTCATCGTTGTCATAGGGTCAACCGTTTATCAGGAACATCGCACAGAGCGCGTCCTGGAAGCCCTGCGGGATATGACGAGTCCCCGCGCTCTCGTTGTACGCGGCGGCGGGCAACAGCGTATCCCCGGACGCGAAGTGGTGCGGGGCGATATGCTTGTGCTGGTCGAGGGGGACCGTGTCCCCGCCGATGCCGTCATCCTGGCACAGCGGAACCTTCAGGTCGACGAATCCCTATTGACCGGCGAATCGGTCCCTGTCGGAAAGCGTCATTGGTTGGAGGGGGATCTACGCCTTCAACCCGGGGGCGAAGATCAGCCCTATGTCTACTCCGGCACCCTTGTTGTACAGGGAACGGCCATCGCGGAGGTCAACGCTACCGGTCCAAAAAGCACCATTGGTACTATCGGAAAATCTCTGCAGGACATCGAGACCGAGAAAACCCCGCTGCAGCTTCAGACGGGAAAGATGGTGCGTCTGCTCGCCGCTCTCGGTCTGCTACTGTGCGCGCTGCTCATCATCGTCTACGGCTTGACGCGCGGCGATTGGCTCGACGGCCTGCTCGCGGGGATTACCCTCGCCATGGCAACGCTCCCCGAAGAGTTCCCCGTCGTCCTCACCGTCTTCCTCGCACTCGGGGCCTGGCGTATTTCCCGGCGCCGCGTGCTGACCCGCCGCGTTCCGGCGATCGAAACCCTCGGTTCGGCAACGGTTCTGTGCGTCGACAAAACCGGTACGCTGACGCAAAACAGCATGAACGTCCATACGATAGTCACCGGCGAAGCGCTCTTCCGCGTCCCCCACGTAACAGACACGGCTCCGATGCCCGAGACCTTTCACGAACTGCTCGAATTCGGGATCCTTGCCAGCGAAGCCGACCCCTTCGATCCGATGGAAAAGGCGATGCACGCCCTCGCGCAACGCTATCTCTCCGGTACAGAGCACCTGCACGACGACTGGGAACTGGTCTACGAGTATCCCCTGTCGGCCGAAATGCATGCCATCTCCCATGTCTGGCGCTCCACCCACGGTGACGAGTACGTCGTTGCCTCGAAAGGTGCGCCCGAATCGATCGCGGACCTTTGTCATCTCGATGCTGCATCGTCAGCGCTACTCGCGCAGCAGGTCGAAGCGCTTTCATCGCAAGGCCTGAGGGTGCTCGGTGTCGCGGACGCCCGCTACTCCGGCAAAGAGTGGCCGAGCATCCAGCACGACTTCGCCTTTCGTCTGCTCGGCCTGATCGCCCTTGCCGACCCGTTGCGCCCCGCCGTGCCTTCTGCTATTGCCCGGTGTCATGCCGCGGGGATACGTGTCGTCATGATGACCGGGGACTACCCCGGCACTGCACGTACCATCGCCCGGGAGGCAGGGCTGAGAGCCGATACGCTGATGACGGGAAGTGAAATCGACGCCTGCGATGAAGCGGAGCTGGCCGCGCGCATAAGAACGATCAACATCTTTGCACGGGTCGTGCCCGAACACAAACTCAAAATCGTCAATGCCCTCAAGGCTGACGGTGAAGTCGTGGCAATGACCGGTGACGGTGTCAACGACGCCCCGGCACTCAAGGCATCCCATATCGGCATCGCAATGGGCGGACGTGGGACGGATGTCGCGCGCGAGGCCGCTTCGCTAGTGCTGCTTGACGACGATTTCACCTCCATTGTCGAGGCCGTCCGGCTGGGCCGGCGTATCTACGACAATCTCCGCAAGGCGATGGCCTATATTCTTGCCATTCATGTTCCGATCGCCGGCATGGCACTGCTGCCCGTCTTTTTCGGATGGCCCCTGATCTTTTTCCCGGTCCATATCGCTTTTTTACAGTTTATCATCGATCCGGCCTGCTCCGTCGTCTTCGAAGCGGAACGGGAAGAGACCGATGCCATGCTACGCCCTCCACGTCCTCTGGACGAGCCGCTTTTCGGCGTGTGGAACCTTGGGCTGAGCCTGCTGCAGGGCACCGGTGTGCTCATTTGGGCTATTGCCCTCTACGGTATAGTCCTGTCCCGCGGCGTCACGGCGGAGGATGCAAGGGCACTGGCCTTCACGGCGCTGGTCGTAGCCAACATCACGCTTATTTTTGCCAACCGGTCCTGGAAGCGTACGCTCCTCGCTTCCCTGCATATCCCGAACCGCGCCGTTTGGTGGATTACCGGTGGCGCTCTCCTCTTTTTGGCACTCGCGCTCTTCGAGCCGCAGCTTCGCCAACTCTTCCGTTTCGGGGAGCCAGACATCGCAGGCCTTCTGCTGGCCGTCGTTGCCGGTATCGCCAGTGTCGCCTGGTTCGAACTTTTCAAACTGCTTCGCGGCATCCGCTTCTCCTAGGGCCGCCACGAAAGCTTCGCTCTTCCCCTAACCCGTCCCTAACCGCCGAGAGAGTACAATGTCGGACTTATTCTTACAGACAGGAAACCATTATGGGATTAGCCATCGGACTCGTCGGGCTGCCGAACGTCGGAAAATCAACTACTTTTAACGCGCTCACGAAGGCGCAGAACGCGGAAGCGGCCAACTACCCCTTTTGTACCATCGAACCGAACAAGGCGGTCGTCCCCGTCCCGGATCCGCGCCTGGACGCCCTGGCGAAGATCGTCAACCCCGAGCGTATCCAGCACTCCACCCTCGACTTCGTCGACATCGCCGGCCTCGTCAAGGGTGCCAGCAAGGGTGAGGGTCTGGGGAACAAATTCCTCGCCAATATCCGCGAAACGGAAGTCATCCTGCAGATCGTACGCTGCTTCGCCGATGACAACGTCGTGCACACCGAAGGGAGCATCGACCCGCTCCGCGACGTCGAGATCATCGAAACCGAACTGATCCTCGCGGACGTTGAAATGCTGCAGAACCGTATCGACCGCCTCAAGAAACAGGCCAAAGCCGACAAGAAAGCGCAGACAATGGTCGACTTCGCCCAGACCCTGCTCGACCACCTCGACCAGGGCAACCTTGCCCGCAGCTTCCCCGACATCGATGACGACCGCTTCGCCGAACTCAACAAGGATCTGCGCCTGCTGACGGCCAAGGAGATCATGTACGGCGCCAACACGGATGAAGACGGCCTGCTCGAGGACAACGAGTATGTTCAGCGTCTTGCAGCCCATGCCGAAGCGCAGAACTGCGAGGTTATCAAACTCTGCGCGAAAATCGAGGAGGAGCTCGTCGGCCTGGAAGACGAGGAGCGCGACGAATTCCTGCGCGACCTCGGCGTCGAGGAGTCCGGACTGGAGCAGATCATCCGCAAAGGCTTCGATAAACTGGGGCTGATGAGCTACTTCACCGCCGGCGTCAAGGAAGTACGCGCCTGGACGATCCGCAAGAACACGACGGCGCCCAAGGCTGCCGCCGTCATCCACAACGACTTCGAAAAGGGGTTTATCCGTGCCGAGGTCATCAGTTATGATGATTTTATCACCTGCGGCGGTGAATCCGGTGCCAAAGAAGCCGGTAAAATGCGTCTCGAAGGCAAGGAGTATATCGTGCAGGACGGCGACGTCATGCACTTCCGCTTTAACGTCTAAGTAACCTATCTTTTCCATGGCGTTACCGAAACGTAAAAGCCACTTGCTACAATGCAGACAAGTTTTTCAAGGAGACGCCGTGAATGACGTGATCGAAGGGATCGTCGGAAAGACGATCAGTGGTCAGCGAAGCCGCACGCCCGCACGCCTCGACTATATCCAGAGTGCGACCGGGCTCTTTTTGGCGCTGTTTATGTGGGCGCATATGTTTTTTGTCTCATCCATTCTCATCAGCAACGATTTCATGTACGCTGTCACCAAGTTTTTCGAGGGTGCCTGGCTCATTGACGGCGGATCCCCGCTCTTCGTATCGCTGGCCGTCGGGATCGTCTTCGTCGTTTTCATCGTGCATGCCGCCATCGCGACGCGGAAATTCCCCGTCACCTATCGTCAGTTCCGTGCGTACCGCAGCCATATGAAGATGATGAAACACAGCGACACCAACCTCTGGTTCGTCCAGGCACTGACCGGCTTCTCAATGTTCTTTATGGGCTCCGTACACCTCTACATTATGCTGACCAATCCCGGCAATATCGGGCCGTACGCTTCGGCGGACCGCGTCGTCACCGGCTGGATGTGGCCGCTGTACATCCTGTTGCTGCTGGCCGTCGAACTGCACGGTTCCATCGGCCTCTACCGCCTCTGCGTCAAGTGGGGCTGGTTTGAAGGCAAAAACGCCGCCCAGAGCCGCAAACGCCTCAAAAAGGTCAAATGGGGCGTCACCGCCTTCTTCCTCCTCCTCGGAACACTGACGCTGATCGCCTATATCAAGATCGGTATCGACCATGCCGGCCATGCAGGCGAACGCTACATTCCCGCTTCAGAGGTGTCACAATGAAGATCCACTACAGCGACGTCCTCGTGATCGGCGGCGGTCTGGCCGGACTGCGTACCGCCATCGCAACCCAGACCCGGGGACAGAATACGACGGTCCTCAGCCTCGTGCCGGTCAAACGCTCCCACTCCGCCGCGGCACAGGGCGGTATGCAGGCCAGTCTGGCCAACAACGTCATGGGCAAAGGCGACAACGAGGATGTTCATTTCGCCGATACCGTCAAAGGGAGCGACTGGGGCTGCGACCAGCACGTGGCACGCATGTTCACCCACGTCGCCCCCAAAGCCATCCGCGAACTGGCGGCTTGGGGCGTGCCCTGGAGCCGGGTACGCAAAGGCCCCAAAAGCGTTGTCATGAACGGGCAGCGCGAAACGCTGCATGAAGCGGAGGAGAGCCACGGCCTGATCGATTCGCGCGATTTCGGCGGCACAAAGAAATGGCGGACCAACTATACGGCGGATGCCACCGGCCACACGATGCTCTATGCCGTTGCCAACCAGGCGCTCAAAGTCGGGGTCGAGGTGATTGAACGGGTCGAAGCGGTCAAGCTGATCCAACGCAACGGCGTCTGCGAAGGGGCCGTCGTTATGGACCTGACCAACGGCGAATTGAGCGCCTATATCGCCAAGGCGACGGTCATCGCCACCGGCGGGTACGGCCGCATCTACGAATCGACGACCAATGCCGTTATCTGCGAAGGGACCGGGCAGGCGATCGCGCTGGAGACGGGCATCGCCCGCTTGGGCAACATGGAAGCGGTACAGTTCCACCCGACGGCGATCGTCCCTTCGGGCATCCTCGTTACAGAGGGGTGCCGCGGTGACGGCGGGGTCCTGCGCGACGTCGACGGCTACCGCTTCATGCCCGACTACGAACCCGAAAAGAAAGAGCTGGCCAGCCGCGACGTCGTCTCGCGCCGCATGTTCGAGCATATCATGAAGGGCAAAGGGGTCCCCTCCCCCTACGGCGACCACCTCTGGCTCGACATCTCCATCCTCGGCCGCGAGCACATCGAGAAGAACCTTCGCGACGTCCAGGAGATCTGTATGAACTTCCTGGGGATCGATCCGGCCGACGAGGGGGTATGGATCCCTGTCCGCCCTATGCAGCACTACTCCATGGGCGGCATCAAAGTGGAGTACACCGGCCATTCGCCGCACCTCAAAGGTCTTTTCAGCGCCGGTGAGGCCGCGTGCTGGGACATGCACGGTTTCAACCGCCTCGGCGGAAACTCGGTGGCCGAGACCGTCGTCTCCGGCATGATCATCGGCGAGTATGTCGCGGATTACGCCGAAAACTGCCGGATCGAGATCGGTACGTATGATATCGAACAGGCCATTGCTGCGTTTGACCGTGAACTCGACGACATCCTGAACCACGGTGATGCCAACGTCTGCGAAGAGAACATCTATGCCATCCGCAACCGCATGCGCAAGATCATGATGGAGAAGGTCGGCATCTTCCGAAACGGCGAGGAGCTTCAGGCGGCCTACGATGAACTCGAAAGCCTCTACAAAAAGAGCAAGAAGGTCTGTCTTCAGGTGCAGTCGAAAAGCGCCAACCCCCAGCTGCGCGCGACCTACCGCACCCAGAAGATGCTGCGGCTGGCACTCTGTGCCACCAAAGGGGCGCTGCTGCGCACCGAGAGCCGCGGTGCCCATACCCGTACCGACTTCCCCAAGCGTGACGATGCCAACTGGCTCAAACGCACCCTGACCTACTGGAACCACCAGACGGACAGCGTCGAAGTGGAGTATGAAGCGCTGGACATCGACCGTATGGAGATCCCGCCGGGCTTCCGGGGATACGGGAAAAAAGGCAATACGATCGAAAATCCCAAAAGCGCCGAACGGCAGGCGGAGGTCGACGGTTTCCGCGAAGCCCACCCGGAGCTGGACCGCCACGAGACACAGAAACGGCTGATGCCCTTTGAAATGCCGGAAAAATACCGGGGCAAGAACGAACGTATAGGAGTCGGTGATGAGTAAGCTGTATGAAAAAGGGCGGATGCTGAAGTTCCACATCCTGCGCTACAACCCCCTGGATAAAACCGACAGGCCGCATATGCAGACCTACGAGATCGAGGAGACGATGGGGATGACGATCTTCGTCGCCCTCAACGTCATCCGCGAGACCCTCGACCATACCCTGCAGTTCGACTTCGTCTGCCGGGCCGGGATCTGCGGCTCCTGCGGCATGGTCATCAACGGGACGCCGGACCTCGCCTGTAAAACCCTTACCAGCCATTTCGACGACGGCGAGATCACCCTGATGCCGCTGCCGGTCTTCGAGCTTATCGGCGATCTCTCTGTCAATACGGCCAAATGGATGCAGGAGATGACCGCAGCGGTCGAAGGGTGGATCGTCACGAACGAAGAGGTGGATATCGACAAGGTCGAAGAGCGGATGGACCCCGATACGGCCGACGAGATCTTCGAACTCGACCGCTGTATCGAGTGCGGCTGCTGTGTCTCGGCCTGCGGAACGAAACGGATGCGCGACGGTTTCATCGGTGCCGTGGCGCTCAACCGCGTCGCCCGCTTCGAAGTCGACCCCCGCGACAAACGTACGACAGAGGACTGGTATGAGATCATCGGCAACGACAACGGCGTCTTCGGCTGCATGAGCCTGCTGGGCTGCGCCGACGTCTGCCCGAAGCACCTGCCGCTTCAGTCCAAAATCGCCTACCTGCGGCGCAAAATGGTCGGGATGCGCTGAGCGGCGTGAGCCGTCTCAGCCGATAGTTGCGATCGTGTCGCCGAAGCGGACCTTCTGTCCCGCTTCCACGCCCAGTTTCATTCCCGCTTTTTCCGTGATCATGACGATGGTCGAACCCATTTCGAAACAGCCGAAATCGTCCCCTTTTTTAAGGTAGAGATCATTGAAAGTGTAAGCGGTCGGCTGTTGGGCATCCGCGTTGGTCTGGATACGCGGCTCGAAACCGATCTGCATCTTGCCGACGTTGAGCGCCCCGACAAGGACCAGATAGATCAGCGTTCCCTGCTGGCTCTCGCACTCCAGGACCACCCGCTCGTTCTCGATAAAGAGGTCGGCCCGCTTGTTGAGCGAAGGCATGTTGACCGGATAGAGCTTGCCGGGGATATGCACCGCCTTGCGCACTTTCATGTTCGTCGGCACGTGGTAGCGGTGGTAGTCGCGCGGAGAGAGGTAGAAGTTCATGAACTGCCCGTGCTCGATGCGGTCCTTGTTCGCATCGTCGATCTCCGACCCCAGCAGCTCACGGACACAGTAGGACATCCCCTTGATCTGCAGCGCCCGCGTCGCGTCGAGATCGCCGCACTCGGTGATAAGGCTGTCACACGGCGAGATCAGGTCGTCGGCGTCGTTGGAAAAACGGCGTGACGCCTTCAGGTGCCGGGTAAAGAGCGCGTTTAGCGAACGGTAGGTGACGGGCGAGTGGAACTCGCTCATATCAAGCCCCATGATGCTGACATACCCCTGGTTGACGATCTTCTGGAACCATTGGGGGAACTCCTTGGACGCGAACCGTCCGAACTGCTGCGAAATGGTGTTGGTGATATGGCGTGTCATGCTTCCTCGTCGTTGTCGATTTTTCGTTTGGCGATCTCTTCGATCAGTACGGTCGCGTAGGAGCCTTTTGGAAGGCTGAAATGCAGCTCGTACCAGGCCTCTTCCTCGCGGTATTTGCCTTCCACGTCCTCGGGGAAGATCCAGGCATAACGGCGCTGTCCGTCGATTTCGTGAACGGCGTCATACTCTTTTTCGATGACCCTGGAGAGGCCGGAGGAGCGCATGGCCCGCTTGCCGACGAGCAGGCCTGTCGGGACGATATCACGTTCCATATAGCGCTCGATCTCCTCGTCGCCGCCGTCAAACTCGAAGGGGCGCCCGTGCGGGTAATGCATCATCACGTCCCCTTCGATGAGCTTGTAGGGGTGCGGCTGTAATTTCAGCTTCGTCAACTGCTCCTCTGTCATGTTAAGCAGCGGGGCGATCTCTTTGGCGTCGAAGGTACCGATCAGCGTACTTATCTCGATACGACGGCTGAGCCAAAGGTTGAAGAGGTGGCTTTGATATGCATTAATATAAAGTCGTTTGAGCTTGACGTTGCGCTCCTTGATCTTGCCGCGCAGCAGGGCTTCGCCCTTCTTCCAGTTCTCGCCGCCGATACCGAAACGCTGGTAGCCGAAAAAGTTCGGCATGCCGTAGGCCGCGATCTGTTTGAGGGCTTCGTCGATCTTCTTGGCCGCCGTCGGTGTGACCTTTTTCAGACGAATGAAGAAGCGGTTGCCCTTGAGGTGCCCCATGTGGATCTTGTTCTTGTGGTAGGTCTTCTCAAGAATCTTGACGTTTTCATGGCTGAAGCTCTCGAGCTGCTTTTCGTACTTCTTCGGCAGGGAGATGTACTGCGTCGTCATCGCGTTTTTATCTTTGAGTCCGGCATAGCCGATCTCTTTGCCCTTGATGCCGAGGTGCTTCGCCAGCAGGGAAATAAGGTCCCAGGTGGCCAGGTTCTTCTTGCGGACGTGTAGCACAAGGTGCTCGCCGTTGCCCGTAAACGGGTACAGGGGGATCTCATTGACGACGAAGTCGCGCACGCTCTGTTTGAACACAAAGGGGATCGGCGCATGCTGCAGATAATAAAAACGGTCCATAGTACTCTTTAAAAGTGGTGTGATTTGCACGGATTCTTGTAACGGGTCCGTGCAGCCCGTGCGAAAACAGTCAGCGGCGTGCGGTGCTTGCGCGCAAGGTATTCGACGCGCTTGCGCATCCGCGGTGCGAAGGCGATCAGCATCTCGTACTCCTCGCCACTGCACCCGGCCGCCCTGCTCATGGGACGCAAAAACGCAAAGCCGACCCGGTTCAGGTCGGCCAGACGCTGCAGGTCGGTATAGATCCCGTCGGAGATATCCATCCCTGCCCGCAGGTGAGACGCGGCATCGGCGATGAACGCACGGCGCAGCAGCGGCCGCACATAATGCGACTGTGCATGCGCCCTGCGGCCCGCCAGCAGATACTGCAGCTCTTTTTTCGCTTTCCCGACCCTGCCGGTGAAGGCCAGGAGGTCCCCCGGCTTGATTCCGCTGCGGCGCAGCGGTCGGCGCGTCTCGGAAACAATGGTCAGCGAAATGATCAGCCGGTCACTCTTGACGGTATCCCCGCCGATGAGTTCGCACTCAAAGGCCGCCGCCGCCTCAACAAAGCCCGCCGCCAGGGCATCCACCTCGTCGGCACGCATCGACGAGGGGATACCGATCGCCAGCAGCGCATAGCGCGGTACGGCGTTCATCGCCACGGCGTCGGAGATGTTGACCGCGAAAGCCTTGTGGGCGATCTGCCGCGGGCTCATCCAGGCGCGCTTGAAATGCGTCCCTTCGATAAAGGCGTCATTCGAATAGACAAAAGAGCCGATCACGGCCCCGTCGTCCCCGATCCGTCTGGATGCGGCGGCGACGGAAGCGATAAAACGTTTTTCCAGATCCATAATAAGAGAAGAATTCTACTCCACTCTCGCTTGCGGCGCCTTTACACAGGGGCCGTCATAAGTGGCACTTAATGAAACACCAATTAAAATTAGTGAAAAACCACAAACGGGACATTATGAAGACATCGATCAAAAAACTGTTGAGTTCGGTGCAGTTCAATGCGACACTGTTGATGCTGTTCACCCTTCTGAGCGGGCTGCTTCTCGCCAGCTCGCTTGCGACCTATAAACGGATCGACAATATTGCAGAACAGGAGAAACTCGCGCGCTCCCTCGGCGAGATGCAGCGCGAAGACCCCGCCCTTGCCCGCATTAGCTCCAGCGGCGTCCTCAGCCGCCTGCCGATCCTGATCGATGCACTCGACGCCGAAGCGCCTTACGAAATCGCCAACAGCCTGATCATCAGGGAAGCCGCACTGCGCAGCAAATACACCAAAATGCTCCGCGAACGCGCACGGACCTTGAACATTGCGACATCCGCCTATTTCAGCGACACCGTTGCATCACCGTCGAAACATGCGCAAATGCTTGATGCGATTGATGACTACATCGCCGTCTTTTATCCGCTGACAAAACTGCAGAACCGCGTACTCTATTACTACAGTCTGCTCGTCGCGGCCAGCATCGCGCTTGTTTTCCTCTGGAGCTTCGTCGTCATGGTCGCCAGCCGCAGTGCTGCCAGAACGATCCTGGCCGATATCCATGCACTGCAGCCGCAGGAGGGAGCGACCCGTACGACGGTCAAGTATAAAACGACCGAAATCAACAGTATCGCCCTGAAACTGCGCCAGGAGGGCGGTGAAGCCGCCGCGTCGGGCAACAAAAAGGACGAGGTGACGCAGCTGCCGAACTACGAGGGGGTCAAGATGGGGTTTGAGCGCCGTCCGTCCGGTTCAAAGGAGATGCAGGCCTATGTCTGTATCTTCGAGATCGACAACTATTCCAAGCTCATCAACCACTTCCCGCAGAGCGTCATCGACCCCATTTTGATCAAGATCACCTCCATTATGAAACTGCACAAGATGCAAAATGACCAGATCGGCCGGATTCACGGCGGACAGTTCATTACCGTCTTCCTGCGCAGCGACAAACAAAAAGCGATGGACGAATGTAACCATATCCGCCAGATGATCGAGGAGAACCGTTTCAAAATGCCACACGACTCGTTCCCGATCACGCTGAGCGGCGGCTTTGCCTCCAAAACCGCCTCCCAAACCCTCGATGATGCCGTCAAAAATGCCAAAGAGCGCCTGAAAATCGCACAGGAGAAGGGCGGCAACTGCGTCTCAGACATGAGCAACAATACGAAAATATTATAGATTTTCCGTCAGAAGCCCCTGTTTGAGGGGGTTTCTGGTTCATTTTGTAACACCTTTCTCTTCTGCTCCCCACCACAAATGGTTTAACCGAAACCTACCCTTTCAATCGCTATAATCTGACGAATATTTACGTTTACGAAGGAAGGTTATGAGTATTCCTATTTATACTTATGATGCGGTAATCGTCGGTTCCGGTCTGGCAGGCTCAGCGGCTGCCAGAGAGCTGCAGATCGCCGGCAAGAATGTCGCCGTCATTACCAAACTCCACCCGCTGCGCTCCCACTCCGGTGCGGCGCAGGGCGGTATCAACGCAGCGCTCAGCGATGCCGACAGCATCGAACTGCACGAATTCGACACCGTCAAGGGTGCGGACTACCTCGCCGACCAGGACGCCGTCGAGCTGATGTGTCAGAAAGCGCCGTCAACGATCCGCTGGGCAGAGCGTATGGGAGCGGCTTTCAGCCGTACCGACGACGGCAAGATCGCCCAGCGCCCCTTTGGAGGCCAGTCCTCTCCGCGCGCCTGTTTCGCGAAAGACCGCACGGGTCTGACCCTGCTCCAGACAATCTACGAGCAGGCACTGCGCGTCGGCGTTGATTTCATCGACGAATGGTATGCCGCCGACATCATCTATGAAGACGGTAAGGTCAGCGGTGTCGTCGCCTTCAATATTCGTAACCAGGAAAAGGCGATCTTCAACGCCAAGGCCGTCATGTTCGCCACCGGCGGATACGCGCGCGCGTTCAAGATCAGCTCCAACGCCCACGCCAACACCGGCGACGGCCTCTCCATCGTTGCACGCCACGGCCTGCCGCTCGAAGATATGGAATTCGTCCAGTTCCACCCATCAGGGCTTTCGGGCAGCGGTATCCTTATCTCCGAGGCGGCCCGCGGTGAAGGCGGGAAATTGCTCAACTCCGAAGGCGAACGCTTCATGGAGCGCTACGCGCCGAACAAGCTTGAACTGGCCTCCCGCGACGTCGTCGCCCGCGCCATCATCAACGAGATCCGCGAAGGCCGCGGGGTCGGCCCGCGCAAAGACGCCGTCTACATCGACCTGACCCACCTGGGCAAAGAGAAGATCATGGAGCGCCTGCCCGAGCTGCGCGACCTGGCCATCACCTTCCTCGGCCTTGACATGATCAAGGAGCCTATTCTTATCTCTGCGACGGCCCACTACTCCATGGGCGGTATCCCGGTCGACATCGACGGACACGTCCGTAAGAACAACGACGAACTCGTCGAAGGCTTCTACGCGGCGGGCGAATGTGCCTGTGTCAGCGTTCACGGTGCAAACCGCCTCGGCGCCAACTCCGTCCTGGAAGCCCTGCTCTTCGGACGCCACGTCGGCCAGAGCATGGTCGCGGACATCGACAAGCTCTTCCTGCGCGAAGCGGAGCAATCCGATGCCGATGCCATGATCGAAGAGATGGAGCGTATCCTCACGTCCAACGGTAAAGAGACGGTTCCGGGCCTGCGCAATGAACTGCAGCAGAGCATGACGGACAACGCCGGCGTCTTCCGTACCGAAGAGACCCTCTCCAAGCAGGTCGAGATCGTCAAGGAACTGCGCAAGCGCTTTGCGAACATCCGCATCGACGACAAGTCCAAGATCTTCAATACAGACCTTCAGGAGGCGATTGAGCTGGGCCACATGCTCGATTACTCCCTCTTCATCGTCGAAAGCGCCCTCGCCCGCAAAGAGAGCCGCGGTGCGCACTACCGTGAGGACTACACGACACGCGATGACGAAAGTTTCATGAAGCACACAATGGCCTACATGGACGAAAACGGTGACATCAGCCTCGACTACATGGCGGTCACGCCGGGCAAATTCGAGCCGCAAGAGCGTACATACTAAGGGGAATAAGATGACAACGATTACGACACAAACCATTACATTCAACGTATTCCGCTTCAATTCGGAAACGGACTACCTCCCCTACTACAAAAAGGTCGAGATGGAGGTCACCTCCGAAGAGGTCGTCCTCGACATTCTCAACCGCATCAAGTGGGAAGTCGACGGCAGCTTCAGCTACCGCCGCAGCTGCCGCCACGGGATCTGCGGGGCCTGTGCCATCAAGGTCAACGGCAAAGGTGTCCTGGCCTGTAAAGAGCGTATGAACGACCTGATCGAACTCTTCGGTACCGAGCTCACTCTCGAGCCGCTCAGTATCAAGCGCGCGGTCAAAGATATGATCATCGACAAAGAGGACTTCTGGGTCAAGCATGAAGCGATCGAGCCCTATCTGATCAGCCACATCGAAGAGCACCCGGAGATGGAGTGTGCAGTCACGCCGGCACAGGCCGAAGCGCTGCTGGACTCCGACTACTGTATCCAGTGCGGGCTCTGCCATTACTCCTGCCCGGTCATCGAGATAAACGACGACTTCATCGGGCCTGCGGCATTCGCCAAAGCCTACCGCTTCAACGCCGACGTGCGCGACGACGGGATTGACGAGCGTCTCGACATCATCAACGCCCCGTCCGCAGGGGTCTGGGACTGTGTCAAGTGTTTCGAATGTGCAGAGGTCTGCCCCAAAGAGGTCAATCCGATCGAAAAGATCACGAAGCTGCACAACCAGATCTTCGAGCACGGCCGCGCTATCAACAACGTTGCCACGCGCCATGCCGTCGGCTTCGCGCACTCCATCAAGAAGCACGGTCTGCTTGATGAAGCGGAACTCGTTCGCTACTCCGAGGGCACGCTCCCGATGCTGATGAAACACGGCAAGGTCGGATTCAAGATGTTCAAGGTCGGCAAAGTCGTTATGCCGTGGAACATGCCGAAATCGGACAAACTCGACGAGGTCAAAGCCCTGATCAAATCGTCGTCAACGGTCAAATTCTAAGGATAAGTCATGGAAAAGAAACTCACATACGCCCTCTTTACAGGATGTACCGCCAAGGAGAGTACGCCGGAGCAGCTGATGTCGACGTACGCCGTCGCCAAAAAGCTCGGCATCGAACTCGTAGAGCTTTCCGAAGCGACCTGCTGCGGCGCATCCCACCTGCAGGACTATGACGATTTCCTGTCACTTGTCCTCAATGCGCGCAACATCTGCTACGCCGAGTCCCGCGGCATGACGATGGTCACTATCTGCAATACCTGCCAGCTCAACACGGCGATGACAAAGCACCGCCTCGACAGCGACCCGGAGCTCAAAGCCCGCGTCAACGAAAAACTGGCGGAAGTCGGCCTGGAGTACAAAGGCACCTCCAAGATCACCCACTTCCTCTACGCCCTGATCGACGACTTCGGTCTCGAGACGATCAAAGAGAAAGTCGTCACGCCGCTGAGTCAGTTCAACATCGCACCGTTTTACGGCTGTCATAACATCCGCCCCTCCGAACTGCAGAACGAGACGCATGACAGCGCGGAGAATGCTTACAACCCGAACTCCCTCGACGAGCTCATCATCGCCCTGGGCGGTGTCAACGTCGACTACGAGGAGAAGAACAAATGCTGCGGCTTCCACGCCGAGCTGCAGGCGCCGCACACCGCGGCGGTCCTGACAGGTAAAGCGCTCATGGGTGCGATGGATGCCAACGCGGACTGGATGGTCACACCCTGCCCGCTGTGTCACCTGAAACTCGACACCCAATATGAGCACGCCAGCCACGCCGTCGGCCGCGACGTCAAGATGCCGGTCCTTCACATGCAGCAGATGGTCGGCCTGGCCCTGGGCTGTGCGCCGTCCGAACTCGGACTCCAGCACCACGTCTCCAAAGTCAACTTCGTCTAACGACTACAAGGGGCGCCACCCGCGCCTCTCCCCTGCTCTCACAAGGTACATTTTATGTCCGATACAATCGAAATACTTTCATGGAACGTCAACGGTATCCGCGCCGTCGCCAACAAGCAGGCACTCAAATGGGTCGATGAACGCCGTCCGGACATTCTCTGTCTGCAGGAGATCAAAGCGACCGCGTCCCAGTTCCCCGACGACCTCTTCGACACCAACTATGCCACGCTGACCATCAACAGCGGCGAGCGCAAAGGCTATTCCGGTACAGCGACCTTCTCGCATTATGTACCCGAGTCGTCCGAGTTCTGCCTCGACATCGACAGCGAGCATGAAGGGCGCATCATCCAGCACGATTACGACGACTTCACCCTCTTCAACGTCTATTTCCCCAACGGACAGAAGGACGAAGAGCGCCTGGCGTACAAGATGGCCTTTTACGAAAAGTTCCTCACCTACTGCGACGCGCTGCGCGATGAAGGCAAAAGTATCGTCATCTGCGGCGACGTCAATACGGCCCACCGGGAGATCGACCTGAAAAACCCGAAGTCAAACGCCAAGACTTCCGGCTTCCTTCCCGAAGAGCGCGCCTGGATCGACAAGCTCATCGAGCACGGCTACATCGACACCTTCCGCTACGTGCACGGCGATATCGAAGAGGAGTACAGCTGGTGGTCCTACCGCTTCAGCGCCCGCACGAAGAACGTGGGGTGGCGGATCGACTACTTCTTCATCTCAGAAGACCTGACAGAAGTGCTCGAAGACGCCTTCATTCTCCAGGATGTCGAAGGCTCCGACCACTGCCCCGTCGGCATCCGCCTGGCGCTCTAGCGCTTCAACAGTTATATATTTCGATAAATAATTCTATGGAACAGCCCCCGCAAGGGAGCCTGTTTCGTATGAAAGTGCGGTTTAGAGTCTTGTCAGAAGGACGATAACGAACGGTACGGGCGCCTTGGGCGCTTTCGCCGCGTCAAAGACGCCGCAGAAAGCCTTGGCAACCTCATAGATCTGCGGTATGGTATATTCATGATCGTAGGCTTCATCCAGAACTTCCTTTGTCTTGTCGACGATGATCCCGATCTCATCACAGTCGATGTCGTGGGAGTGGATTTCCTTGTCCCATTTGCAGGCATGGTGAAAGGTGTGGAAGTAGGTTTCGATATCTTCATCACTCAGGTCGTCGAGCAGATGGTACTGGCGGACAAAATCGATTACCTCGTGGAGTTTGCAGGTCATTATTTTCCTTTTTACTTTCGTTGCACTAAAATATGCATAACGTATTCGCGTGCACAATATTTAACATCTAGAACTGCGATCATAAGGTAGATAATGAACATTCAAATCGTAAAAGCAGACTATTGCAATGAAATACACTGGGCCGACATACCGATGTTGCTTGACGCCTATGCACGTGACCCTATGGGCGGCGGACAGCCGCTCAAAGAGACGGTTAAAGCCAGCCTGGTTTCAGAACTCGCCAAACGCCCCTACGCCTTCACCGTCATCGCCTACGCAGACGGTAAACCGGCGGGACTAGCCAACTGCTTCGAGGGTTTCTCTACGTTCGCCTGCAAACCCCTCGTCAATATCCACGACATCGCCGTACTTCCAGAGTACAGAGGGATTGGCATCAGCCAGAAACTGCTGGAAAAGGTCGAAGAGATTGCAACGGAAAAAGGCTGCTGTAAGATCACTCTCGAAGTGCTTGGCAATAATGCAGTCGCGCAGGCTGCCTACAGGAAATTCGGCTTTGCCGCCTACGAGCTGGACCCCGCGGCGGGCAGCGCGCAGTTTTGGGAGAAAAAGCTTGATTTAGCTCTTTTATAGAGACTTCCTTCGCTCCCCACATGGTGCTTCCCCCATAAAATTATTTAACATCCAAACTGTCTGTAAATCCATTGGTTGGTACATTGCTGTACAAGAGAAGGTACTATCATTTACCGAAAACCATAATTCATCTTGCAGTATTATTCTCGCTCAAATATCACATTAAATACAATTAATGTTATTTTGTTTTATTTACTACAGTAATCTCTAAATAAAAATGCTCTATAGTACACAAATATGTCTGCTGATAAACAGTCACTGCATCAGCTTTACAGTGCAGGAGAAGCAATGAAAATAATAGTAATAACGGTTTTAGCCGTAGTGCTTTCAGGGTGTCTTTCTACCTATCAACCAATACCCGACAACTATAATGGCAATACATCGACTATCAATGACTCTTTTACGAATAAAGAGGACACCAGTGCACATTTCTTCTTACTCTATAAAATTGATGACAATCATGTTCAGCAAAGCTGGGGAAAAACACGTATGGATAACTATGGCCAGGGCATGCGCTTCACTCCCAGCATGGTTTCTAGAGAAGTAATGTCCAAAAAGCAAAAATTGACTTTGAAAGGATTGGTGTTTTTTCCGACAGATGCACAACTGCTTTTCGGAGACGACATGAGTATAATCAAAGAGTTTATATTTACGCCGGAAGCCGGCGAAACATATACTGTTAGAGGAAAACTGTCCGAGTCCGGTTCCAGTGTTTGGCTCGAAAACTCAGCAGGTGAAATTGTTGAGGGGAGTCTGGGCAAAATAGTTAACAAGTAAAAATACTAAACTACCCCCTATTTACACCATTCCAACTGATGAATTACGTAAAAATGAACAAGCTTGTCATACATAGATCAACAAATCAGAGGAATCCAATCAAAAACCCACAGGTAGCTTTTTGATTGCCCATTTTCAACGTTATACAAAAGGAAAGATATGAACATCAAACTAATAATGAGCGGTATAGTCATCTTGTCTGTATATGCACTGATAGGCTGGTTGTCGACTAGGGTCAAGAAAGAACCGTCAGACGTGCCCATCAATCTTGGGCTGGTGATTCTCGGTGGTGCGATTGGATGGGTGGTCGGGATTTTTCTCACCCCTTATACCGCAGGACAAAAAGCTGAGTTTGCAGAGTACGCATCCGTCATTGCACTATTCTCATCCGGTTATCTGGTCGGCAAAGTTGATGCCGCAATTTCGCATATGCTCAGACCGGAGAACCTGTTTACACCAATGGTGGGGTTCAGGCTCATAATAACCTTTTCATCATTCCTATTGGGTATGCTGGTGACGGTAGTCATTAGATACTATGCCTAACAAACTCCATACAAGGTACTGCCGCGCTGCTTTTCTTTCTCCCTATCGGCTTTATCTTCTACTTTCTGCTGTTGCAGAAGCCACAACGAGTGTGCATCAATCAAACAGAGGAAAAGCCGTCCTCCAAATGCAAGGGGCTCTCCGCGTCTATTTCGCCTTCGGGCGGAAGGTCTTGATGACGCTCTCGTCAGTGACGAGGTAAGGGCCGCCGATCAGGTCGATGCAGTACGGCACGGCCGGGAAGACGGCGTCAAGGCACTCGCGGATGGATTTCGGTTTGCCCGGGAGGTTGATAATGAGAGACTTGCCGCGGATGCCCGCCGTCTGGCGCGATAGAATCGCCGTCGGGACGTACTGCAGGCTCACCTGGCGCATCAGCTCGCCGAAGCCCGGCATCATCTTGTCGCAGACGTTCTCCGTCGCTTCCGGGGTGACGTCGCGGGGGGCGGGGCCGGTTCCGCCCGTCGTGACGACGAGGCAGCAGCCCGCTTCGTCGCAGAGTTCTTTCATCGTCGCTTCGATCGTCTCCTGATCGTCGGGGATGCAGCGGTATTCGATCTCGAAACTGCTCGTGAGGTACGCCGTCATCGTCTCCTGGATTGCCATGCCTGAGATGTCTTCGTAGATACCGGCGCTGGCGCGGTCAGAGGCGGTGATGACACCGATTTTGATATTGCTCATATTATGCTCCTTGCAAAAAGTGGTTGTACTCTTTAAAATAGTATATAGTCGCGTAGGGGTTGAAGAACGCCCGGGCCGCATCGGCATCGATGACGGCGTCTTTTCCGCCGAGGTAGACCTCGATATGCACCCCGCGTTCGTTCAGCTCACGCAGCAGCTTTTCGGGCCAGGGGAATCCCAGCAGCTCTTCGAGCGCCTCTTCACCCTCGTCGTAGACGGTAACGTCGCGGACAGGATACGGCGCAAAACAGCTCTCGATAAAACGCGCGCGGTACGCCGCGCTGTCGCGCTTGTACCCCTTCATTTGCAGCCGCTTGAAACTGTCGGGCTTATTGCAGAAATAGGCCGGGGAAAAGAGCTGCAGCGTGTCGATGCGCCGCTCGCTCTGCAGGACGCCGTAGAGCGCCTTGATGGCCCCGTAGCTGAACCCCGCGACCGTGAAGTCGTTTTGCAGCAACCACGGTGCGAAGAAGGCCGATTCGTCTTTGAGGCAGAAACCGCTATAAAACCGCATCGATCCGGGCTTTGATCTCCTCTTTGGAGATGCTTTCGCGCTCGAGCAGCACGTCGACGATGCCGTCCACCAGGGCCGTTTTACCCTCCAGCAGTGCCCGCGTCTCCGTCTCGAGGCGTTCAAGCATCTGCGGCAGTGCCTCCTGCGGCGGCAGCAGCGAATCACCCATACCGTACTCGAAGAGCATCGCTTTGGCCAGTGTCAGTGCGGCATTGATGTCATCCTTGGCGCTGGAAGTGTGTTCGCGGTAGCGGATGTCGCACATGATCTTGCCGGCAAGCAGCATGCGGACATGCGACTCGATTTCGTGGCGCATGAGCGGTTCGGAGAGGGCGGGACGGATGCTCTCCGACCCCAGCATGACTTTTTCAAAAGGAAGGTCAAACCAGGTGGCGGCCACGGCCTTGGCGGCCAGGTAGGTCGCCCGGCACTCTTTCTGTTCGTCGTTGAGAATCGGCAGACGTTTCTTGCCGTAGGCAACCTTGTCCTTGACGGCCAGGATGTCCTCCATGCGGACATGGATCTGGCGGTGGCGCAGGGAGTGCAGCGCCGCTTCGTTCACCAGTGCCGCCAGTGCCGCCCCGTTGAAACCGACGGTGATCTCCGCGATCGCTTTCGCATCGACGCTGTGGGGGATCTTCTCCAGGTATTTGGCGATGATCGCTTCACGTTCGGCAGGCGTCGGGAGATCAACGAAGATACGACGGTCGAAGCGGCCGGCACGCAGCAGGGCCGGGTCGAGCACCTCGATCTTGTTCGTCGCGGCGATGACGATGATGCCGCTGGAGTCCGTAAAGCCGTCCATCTCGGTCAGCAGCTGGTTCAGGGTCGCTTCGCGCTCCTCGTTGCCGCCCCCCTCGCGAATCTTGCCGACGGCGTCGATCTCGTCGATAAAGATGATGGCCGGGGCGTTGGACGCGGCGGCACGGAAGAGCTCGCTGACCCGTTTGGCCCCCATCCCGACATAGATGTGTACGAAGGAAGAGGCGCTCTGATAGTAAAACGGCGCATTCGCTTCGGCGGCAACAGCCTTGGCGATCATCGTCTTACCGACACCAGGAGGGCCGACCAGCAGGACACCCTTGGGCAGACGCGCCCCGAAACTGCGGTAGCGCTGGGGATTCTTGAGGAAATCGATGATCTCTTCAAGCTCCTCCTTGACGTCGCTGATGCCGCCGATGTCGCTGAACGTCACGTCGGAGACGACCGGCTGGACGCGGTAGGTCTGTTCCGGCGCACCCGCCACCTGTGCCGACCTAACCGATGCACCCGGGAAGCGGCGGTGCTTCATCCAGTAGCGCAGCAGCAGCGAAGCCGCCCCCAAAATAATGATAAGGCTCAGAATGGCGATGACGACGGCACCGCCCTCCTCTGTTTTGACAACGTAGGCATCGAATGTCCCGGCGGGCACCTGGGACTTGATGATGCTGAAACGCCCCTCGGCGCTGCGCAGCAGGTAGGAGCTTTCCCGTTCGACGACCTGCTTCAGATCGCCCGAGGCGATCAGCGTGTTAAGCTGATCACGGCTGATCGGCTTGGTGGTATCGCGCAGGAACGCAAAAAGGGTCAGTGCAATGAGCAGCACCGCCGAGGCGGCGATGATCCACTTGGCTTTGTCAGACGACTGCATGGTTGTACTCCTCTTCGGCCGTGGCGGATTCGATCCGGATCCAGTTACCCTCGAGATCGGCCTCGCTGTCGATGAGGATCTTGTTGTAGTACTGGTCGTACCCTTGGTAGCGGCCGTCTTCCGTCACGGACTCGACGAGCACGTCCAGGTCCGTGCAGTGTTCGCGGCGGAACGCGAGGTTGTTGGCGTCCACCAGGGCCGTCAGCTGTGCAAGCCGCTCCTTGGCGACAGCCCCGCTGATCTCGGGTTTCATCGTCGCCGAAGGGGTACCGTCGCGCTTGGAGTAGGTAAAGGCGTGCACGTGTGTCAGCGGCAGCTGCTGCAGGTGTCTCCACGCCTCGTCCCAGCGCTCCTGCGTCTCGCCGGGGTGCCCGACGATGAAGTCCGTACCCAGCGCGAACCCTTTCGCGGCCAGTTCGGAAAAGAGCTTCAGGTCCTCGTCGAACTTGTTGCGGCGGTTCATCAGTTTGAGCATCTCTTTCGAGGTGTGCTGCAGAGCGATATGGAGGTGGCGTTCCAGCCACGGCTCGTCCAGGAGTTCCTTGAACGCGTCGGTGATCTGTACCGGTTCGAGCGATCCCAGTCGGATGCGGCGAACGCCGCGGATGAGGCTCATCTTCTGCAGCAGGGTCGCGATGGATCGGTTCTCCCCCTGCCCGTAGCTGCCGATATTCGTCCCCGTGAGGATAAACTCGCCGAAACCGTTCGCGGCCAGCTTGGCAACCTGTTCAAGGATCACCTGCTCGTCCACGCTGCGCGCATCGCCGCGCACGAAGGGGATGATGCAGTAGCTGCAGCGGAAGCTGCACCCCTCCTGGATCTTGATGAAGGCGCGGCTTTTGCCGACGAACTGCTCGACGACGTTGTTGTCGATGAACTCCAGGTCGCCCAGTTCGTAGAAGCGGGTCTTGCGCTGCAGCAGTTCGTTGATCTTCGCCTTCTCGGACTGCCCGAAAACCCCCTGGACCTTCCCTTTTTCGAAGAGAGATTCGCCCTTGGTATGTGCGCCGCACCCCGTCAGCATCACGGTCCGTCCCGCACGCTCCTGGGCGTTGATGTAGCCCCGCACGCCCGTGTCGGCCCCGTTGGTGACCGTACAGGAGTTGACGACGACGATATCCGCCGCCGATTCATCCTCGGTGACTTCAAAATCCTGCAACCGCCCCATCATCACCTGCGTATCGAAGACATTGGTCCGGCAGCCGAAGGTTTTGAAATAGACTTTGGGCTTCATACCGGCTCGCCCTCTTCCGGCAGGGACCTCGGCTGCGGCAGCGGTTCGTTCTGCAGACGCAGACGCTGTGTCGGGTAGGCAATGGTAATGTCCTCTTCTTTGCCGTAGGCATCGAGGATCTCCATGGAGATCGTGCTTCGCAGCGTCAGGGTCGCGTAGGCGTTGGTGAGGTACCAGGCGCTGATGCGTATCCCGTTCTCTTCCGCGAAAGCGTAGATGCGCGGCTCGACGTTCGTATTTTTGAGATTATAGCGGCTGCGCAGCTTGTTGAGCTGGTTGCGGGTGATATCCGTATACCCTTTGGCGAATTTGCGCGTGATCTCTTTGGCAATAAGCTGCGCCTTCTTGTGGTTCGAGTCGAAGGTGACCGTGATGTCGATCCCGTCCCAGACCGTCTTGAGCGAGACGTGGGTGTAGTTGGCGATCATCTCCGTGAAAATGTAGTTGTTCGGGATGAAGATAACCCGGCCTGCGCGGCGGTTATGCATGTAGGTCGTCAGCGTAATGTCCTCGAGGATCGTGATCCGCAGGAGCGAGATATCGAGGACATCCCCGACATACTGCTTGCCGTCCTTGTCGACGCGGACCCTGTCCCCGACGTGGATGGAGCCGCCGAAAACGATGACGAGCCACCCGAGCATGCTCATAAACCAGTCCTTCATCGCAATGGCGATACCGGCGGAGGCGAACCCGAGCACGGTGACGAGGTAACTGACGTTCTCGATATAGTTGAAGAGCAGGACCAGGATGATCAGCGAGACGTTGGCGAAGGTGATGACCTTGTTCGCCATGTAGAAACGTTCGTTGTCGCTGATGTACTTCTTCGCGATCTGCTTCATGATGAAGAAGATGATGAGCAGGAAAAGGATGATGCCGCCGATATTGGCCAGCTTGAAGAGCTGCTCCTCGATCGCCTTGTTGATCTTGAGCTCAATCTCCTCGACACGCTTGGCGTAAACGTCCGCCGTATCCTGCAGCGTCGAGTAGGCAGTCTGGTATTTGTCCGTCATGGAGTCAAGACTGCCGATCTTCTTGACGTAGTCCTCACTCTCGTCGACGTCGGCCAGGCTCACCAGGAGCTGGCGTTCGTCCAGCAGGAGCCGCAGGTAGCGCTTGAGCTCGTCGCCGCGCTTGATGTATTCGTTGAGCTGTTCGCGCACCTTTTTATTGTAGGAGACCCCGGCGAAAATATCGATGGGGTTGCTGATCTCCGGTGCGGTCTCGATCTCTTCGGGTTTGAGCAGGTCCGCGAACGGGGACGCGGAGTGCGACTGCAGCAGGGAGAGCTGATCGCTCATGATCTTCTGCTTCGCCAGCATGGCGTCGCGCTGCTCCGTCTGGGCATCGGTATCGTCGGAACGGTCGATGGCGTCGATCTGCTCCTGCAGCGCCGCAAGATCCTTCTTGACATCCTGGTAGGTCAGGTAGGCCGTATAGCTCTTCTGCCAGATATTGCTTTTGTCCAGTTCGTCTTTTAACTCGGACTCCTGCTTCCGCAGGTCGTTGACGCGTGTCAGGCGTGCATCGGAAAGGTGGGCGATGCGCTGCTGGATGCGGTTGAGCGTCTCCAGGGCGAAGGTGCTCACCTTGAGGGACTGCTGCACTTCGGCGGAGTCCCGTGCCGTCCCCAGAAGCGCATTGAGGCTTTTCTGCTTGATCTGGAGATCGGATTTGAGCGTTTCAAGTTCGGCAGCTTTCGATTCATACCGTCGGTACATGTCGGTATGGATGGAGAGCTGTTCGCCCGTGGGCTGGACGTAATATTCGACGACAGCTACCGCGCCTGCATTGATACGCCCCAGTTCCGTTTTCAGGCGTTCACGCTCGCGCTCCAGGCGGCGGAGGACATCGGCCTTGCCTGCGGTCTCCGGGTTCTGCAGCGCCACATCGATCTGCGCCAGACGCTCCTGCAGGACATGACGAAGCGCATACGCATCAACGGCACTGTTCCAGGAAACGGCGCTCTGCTGTTTCGAAGCTTTCTGCACCGGAGCATCTGCCGCCGACGCAGCCGGAGCGCCAAGCAGCAGCATTGCGGTAAAAAGAAGCGTTCCGGCGATGCGCTTGATCATTGGGCATCCCCCGCAAAACCGCGCAGGATTTTCATGACCGTGTCGCGGGCGATGTCGTTGGGCATCACGACGCCGCCGAGGTGGTTGGGAAGGATGAAAGTGATACTGTTGTCACCGCTTTTTTTGTCGAGGAAGAACGCTTCGTAGAACGCCTCGACGTCGGCAATGGCGTACCGGACCGGCAGATCATAGCGCTCCAGCAGCCGCTCTACCCGTTCCGCTTCAACGGCGTCCATCAGGCCCAGTTCGAGCGCCAGACGGTTGGCCATCACCATGCCGATGGCGACGGTCTCACCGTGCAGGTAGGTCGTATAGTTCGTTTCATTCTCGATGACGTGTCCGAAGGTATGCCCGTAGTTCAGCGCCGCGCGCAGTCCGCGCTCTTTTTCGTCCTGGGCGACCACGGACGCCTTTGTCTGAACCGAACGTGCCACCGCTTCGGCGAGCTGTTCGGGACGGGAGAGGTCTGCACTCTCCAGCCATGCGAAAAAGTCCGCATCGAAGGTGACCGCCATCTTGACGATCTCCGCAACGCCCGCGGCGAATTCACGCGGCGGGAGGGTTTCGAGGAAGTGCGGGTCCGCGTAAACCGCGATGGGCTGGTGGAAGGCACCGACAAGATTCTTGCCGTAGCGGTTGTTGATCCCTGTCTTACCGCCGACGCTGGCATCGACCTGGGAGAGCAGCGTCGTCGGGATCTGGATAAAATCGATGCCGCGCTGGAAGATGCTGGCAGCGAACCCGGTCATATCGCCGATGACGCCGCCGCCGAAGGCGATGAGGACGGAACTGCGGTTGAAACGTGCCTCGAAAAGCGCGCCCAGTACCGTCTCGATGCTCTCCCAGTTCTTGTACTGCTCCCCGTCGGGAAGCGTGATCACTTCCACCGCCGGAGCTTTAAGGCGTTCGAGCAGGTAGTCCAGGTGCAGCCCGGAGACCGTCGGGTTCGTGACGACGGCGACTTTTTTGTCAAAGGTGAGCGCAGGCAGCGCGTCGATATAGATCTTGTAGGAGGTGTCAATAGTCTTTTTGAGATCGATGTCTACGGTCATTCTCTATCCGAAAAAAAATTAGTGACTTATAATACTTAAATGAGGCTTACACCCATCTTGAAGCGGCATGCTTCCTAGAGGACCGGGATGAAAAGCTGGTGGAAATGGTCCAGGTGGAATGAGAGTCCCTGCAGATCCGTGGAGAAAAGGGAGAGGATCGGCCGCTGCATGACGGTCTCTGAAAAGGGGATGCACTGCACGAAGCGGTCCTCTTTTTTCAGGATGCGCAGGGGGTTGTCCGTGCTTTTGCGGATGGAGACGGACTGCGAGAAGATCGCCGAGAGGTTCTGATAGTACTGCTCCACCTGCTCCTTGAAGTCATTCTCGTCCTGCTGATACTCCAACAGCTCGATCATCCACTCCATCTGCGACGCCATGTCGAACATTGTGGTGGTAATCTTCTCGACATCCTCGGATTCGGAGAGCAGCATGACCGCGCGCTTGACGTTGTGCATCTGTCCCGACGCCATTTTCAGCACCGGGACCTTGAGATCATAGAGCACTTTGCGGACGGCGTCGGTGCCGAAGAGCTTGCGTGAAACGACGATAAACCCTGCATGGAAATGGCGTTTGTCGTTGCTGAGAAGGTAGGCCTCGCCTTTGCGGTCATAATCGATCATCACCTCTACCTCGGGTGAGCGCAGCTGCTTGATCTCGCGCAGAGCATCCAGATCGCCCGGATTGGTGACGCGGATATAGAGTTTGCGGCGGAGGCGTTTCTGGACAAAGATGGTTTTGCGCAGCATCGGGACGATCTCCTCGGCCCGGTCGACATCCATGTCAAAGAAGAGGTAGATGGTGCTGCCGTAGGGTGCAGGGAAGTGTCCGAGCTCCCGTTTGAACGAACGGTAGATGGAGATAAGGACGTCCGGTTCGCCGACGAGCAGCAGCAGGTCGTTGGGGTGGATCAGTGTGCGCTCCGTGGGCAGGATGAGACGCTGGTCACGGTAGATGCCGGCGATGCGCCACTGCGACTGCTCGATCGCCCCGACATGGCGGTAGACGTAGGCGCTGCCGAAGGGGACCAGCACCTCCATCACCTCGCCCTCCCCCATGCCGACGTTCTGGGCAATCACGGGGACATTGGGGAGGTAGTCGATGAGGCGGGCGGAGAGCTGGTCGTTGACGTCGATGGTCAGGGTATTCGGGTCGTCGATCTTGAGGTCCCACTGGTCCAGCATAATGACACGCACCGACGGTTTCTCCGCCCGGATGTTTTCCAGGGTGTTTACGGCGTCCAGACGGCTGCTCATCACCAGCATGATCTGCACGAAGTCCATCTTCAGCACATTGCTGAGCTTGTAGCGGCTTGTCGGATCGAAGGTGAAGAACTTGAACCGGTCCGGACCGGCCTTCTCGTACTGACGATCCTTCATCTGGATAACGTAGTAGAGATTGTCTTTGGAGTACGCTTCGATGGCCCGCTCGACGAGATGTTCGCCGATCGTGCAATCCGTGATGATGAGAATTTTTTTCATGGTCATGTGTCACGGCGCGGGACGGATGCCCGGGCCGTGCGAATACCTTCTTTCTTCAGCGGTGGAAGGGCGTCGCCGGAATGGAGCATGGCGTACCCTTTAAATTATCGGCAGACATTGTAGCATAACTGCGTGTTTAGGGGCATTGCGTTACAATTCCGCACCTCATTTCCATAGAGAAGCCCATGACATTTACCCTCGAAGCGACCAGCGGCAACGCGCGCGCCGCCACTATTGAAACGGCCCACTCCACCATCCAGACCCCGGTCTTCATGCCCGTAGGAACGGTCGGCAGCGTCAAAGCGCTCGACATGCAGGATATGGCCGAACTTTTAGGCGCCAAGATCATCCTTGCCAACACTTACCACATGTACCTGCGCCCGGGGGACGACAGCGTCGCCAAACTCGGCGGACTGCACAAGTTCACGACCTACCCGAACAGCTTTCTGACCGACAGCGGCGGCTTCCAGGCCTTCAGTCTCAGCGACATCTCCAAGGCCGATGAGAACGGCATCGAGTTCCGCAGCCACATCGACGGCTCCAAACACTACTTCACCCCCGAAAAGGTGCTGGACATCCAGTACAACCTCGGCAGCGACATCATGATGATCCTCGATGACCTCGTCGCCCTGCCCGCCACGCGCGAGCGCATCGCCCTCTCCATCGACCGTACGACCCAGTGGGCACAGCAGTCCATCGACTACCACCGCCGAAAACAGAAAGAGGGTGTCGGCGTCGACCAGAACATCTTCGCCATCATCCAGGGTGGAATCGACAAGGAGTTCCGCGCCAAATCCGCGACCGAACTCTGTGCGCTCGACTACGACGGTTTCGCCATCGGCGGGCTCTCCGTCGGCGAGGCGAACGAGGATATGTACGACACCGTTGCACACACCGTCCAGTACATGCCCACCGACAAGCCCCGCTACCTCATGGGCGTCGGCACCCCCGAGGACCTGATCGAGAACATCGACCGCGGCGTCGACATGTTCGACTGCGTCATGCCGACGCGCAACGCCCGCAACGCGACACTCTTCACCAGCTTCGGGAAGATCAACATCAAGGCGGCACGCTACAAGCTAGACGAGGCGCCCGTGGATCCCGAGTGCGACTGCTACACCTGCCGCCGCTACAGCCGTGCCTACCTGAACCACCTCTACCGTGCGAAAGAGCTTACCTACTTCCGGCTCGCCTCCATTCACAACCTCCACTACTACCTGAACCTGATGCGCGAGGCGCGCGAAGCGATCCTCGAAGGGCGCTGGAGCGACTTCAAAGCGGCGTTCTACCGCAAACGCGAGGGGTGAGCTTTCACTTCTCCTCTTCCTCCGACACTCTGCGCGTCGTCAGGTAGTCGAACACCCCCAGACCGACGATCATCAGTGTCACGCCCAGCAGCAGCAGGAACCCGTATCCCATTCCCGTATAGTCCCCCAGCGTAATCTTGAAGACGACCATCAGCGACTCGATGGAGAGGGCGATAATGATGGAGACGAGGAACTTGCCCAGCAGCGTATACTGCCCCTCCCGCTGCCGGCCGGCGTTTTTATACATCACCTCGTTCTCCAGGATCGTTTTGGCCAGGTCGAAGATGGCCATCCCCAGCGTAATGGCGATGATCGCTTTAAAGACCTCGTGCAGCATGGCTTCAGCCGTGTGGAAGAAGACGTAGGCGAACGTATACGCGCCGTAGAGGATCAGAAAAAGCGACACCGCGACCAGGGTGGCCCCGCCCAGGGCATACACGATGAGCTTGAAACGCTCAAAGCGGGAGTTATGCTCGATCAGACGCAGCGCTTCGAGCAGTTTGAGCAGATTGAAATCGAAGACGACGAATCCCCCCTCCCCGTCCGCTGTCACGAGGGTGACGCTGGAGTTACCGGTGATGTGGTGAATATAGGGACTCGTCATGTAGGTATTGAAATTTTCCAGGCTGATATTGGTAAAGTAGTGGCTTTTGTCCGCACCGATGCGCGACACGTCCATGCCCCGCCGGTAGTAGTTCGGACTTGTCTGCCTCAGGTCGGGGCCGATCAGGTAGATCATCTGCAAAAAAGGCAAATGACTGAAAACATCGCGTATGCCCGATTCATCCTCAAAGTTGAACCTGTCATCCTCCACCCGGTTGCGCAGAAACATTTCGATCGCATGCCGGTGCTGCCGGAACTGGTTTACTATGCGTTTCATGCGGCCTCCTTTGCGGCTGCCTGTTTATACTGCGTCTTCCGGCATAATGCCGGGCGGCGTTTCCCCCCTTTTCACACGATAATGTTTCATTATGCATCTCCGCGGTTAAACAGTGACTGAACGGGCAATGCTAGTCTCCGCAGTTAAACAACGGTATTTCCGGCCGCGCTATAATGAAATCACACAGCTACCAGGCAAGGAGCGTCCTATGGCAAAGAAAGATTCGGGCAGCCTGCATGTCCTTTACCTGTCGCACGGCGGCGGTCCGCTGCCGCTGCTGGGGGACAAAAGTCATGACGAAATGGTCGTCGCCCTGAAACGGGTCGCGGCATCGATCCCGAAGCCCTCGGCCATCATCGTCGTCAGTGCCCACTGGGAGACCGTGACACCGACGATCACACACGGAAGCACCCCCGAGCTCATCTATGACTATTACGGCTTTCCCGACGAATCCTACGAGATCGCCTACCCCGCCCCCGGGATGCCGGCGCTGGCGGATGAGGTGCACTGGTGCCTCCAGCAGCACGGGATCGCGTCGATCCTGGACGACGACCGCGGTTTCGACCACGGGCTTTTCGTCCCGCTGAAGATCATGTACCCCGATGCGGATATCCCCTGCATACAGCTGTCGCTCGTCAAAGGGCTGGACCCTGCCGCGCATCTGCGCATGGGCAATGCGCTGGCATCGCTGTCGCGCGAGAACATCCTCGTCGTAGGCTCGGGCTTCTCGTTTCACAACATGAAGGCGTTCTTTACGCCGTCGCAGGAGCGTACGGACAAGAACGATGCCTTCAAGCACTGGCTCATCAAAACCTGCTCGGACCCTGCGCTCATCGAGAGCGAACGCACCGAACGGCTGATCAACTGGGAGCATGCCCCCTACGCCAGGTACTGCCACCCCAGGGCGGAGCACCTGCTGCCGCTGCATGTCTGCTACGGGGCGACTTCACGCGCCTGCGACAGCGTTTTCGAGGCGGAAATCCTCGGGGTCGATTCGGCGATGTTTCTTTGGTCGTGAAAAAAGAGGTGTGCAGGGACGCCCGGGGGAGGAGAATGAAGCCCCCCGGGCGTGAAGGAGATGTGCCGCGCGCTGCGCGCGTCCGTCACTTCAATTAGAAGTTGTAGACGAGGTAGAGCTGCAGCGTGTTGTAGGCGTCGCCGTCGTTGATAGCGTCATCGTCCGCATAGATATACGCGAAGAGCGCATCAAGCTTGCCGAACGATTTTGCCGCGGTAAAGGTGACTTCGCTTACCTTGTTTTTAAAATAGGTCAGACCTGCTCCGCCATCGGTGTCGATGTTCGTGTAGAAGAGTCCGAGATCGGCGATTTCAGGCAGGCTGTAGGTCGCTGTGACATTGTAGGCATCCGTACCCGGCAGACCGACGTAACCGAAGTTCCACCACGCTTCCGTGTAGAGCTTGGACTGCATACCCCACCCTTCGCCAGGTGCGGTTGCGATGTTCCCGATATACTGGTCACCGTCCTTATCCGTGGTAGAGTAGGATGCATAGATACCGAGGTTCTCGACACCTTCGTAACCCAGTTTTGCCGCAAATGCCGTGGAGTCGTCTGCCGTGGAGATGAGCTCGTTCGGGTTGATGTCCGTATACTGCAGACCTGCGACAATACCGGCGATGGAGAGGTCAGCCTGCAGCCAGTAGGCCGTCGCGGTGTCCGGCAGTTCGTAGTACCACGCCTGTGCCGTCAGCGGTTCAAATGAGTTGTTGATCGCACCGACAGCGATCGCACCCTGGTCACCGATGGTTGTGAACTCACCTTTCGTATCTGTCAGCAGGAACTGGGAGTAACCGTTTCCTGTCGCGACCCATGCGCCGACAAGCGTCGTACCCGGGATATCCGTATTGGTGATCGTCGCCGCTTCAAAGTTGTTCGCTGTAATACCCCACGTTTCCGTAAAGAGCAGCGGCGTATCGAGTTCCATGCGGCCCGCTTTTGCGACTGTGTTGCCCAGTTTTGCAGAGAGCCACGCTTCGCCGATCCAGCCGGTCGTCGTATAAAAATCACCTGTCGCATTGTCAATATGCGCACCGGACCATACGTTGTTGGCAATCTCTTTATCAAGGCCCAGCGTACTGACGGCATACCCTGTCGCACCGGCGGAGAGGATCTCATCGATATCCGTCGTAATGCTCAGGCGGCCACCGAAGTCAGCAGTGCTTGTCGCCTTACCGAAAAGATCGGCACCGTGACCGTCAAAAGTCGAATAGAAGAAACGTGCATCCCCGCCCACTTCTGTATTTTCAAATGCAAAAGCGCTGCTTCCCAGGAGCAGTGCTGCCATCAAACTCATTTTTGTCATTTTCATTATGTTTCCTTATCGGTAGATAGACTTGCTTTATGTCTTTAGTACTTTAGCAACGGTTTAACATTTTTAAACCGTCTAATTGTTTATTTTTTAATCATATATAGGATATTTTCTATTCATCTCATTTTTTCCACCTCCAGAAAGTTGGTTTTAGCTTCTGCCAAAAAAGGCGTCAGCCCTGCTTTGAAGCGAGGTACTCCCGCCAGCCGCCGAAGGCGGTGATCTCCGCGGCACCCTTGAGGGCATCCGACTCGCATAAAAAGCCGTAAACGGCACTACCGTCTTCAAGCAGCACGGTGCCGATACAGAGCGGCGAAGCGATCTGGACCATAAAAGCGCCGAAGTGTTCCAGCGGCATCGACCAGACCTCGAGTGTCACGGCACTCTGCGCTGCGCTGTCGCGCACCATCCCCGGACGCGGCGGCACCTTATCAGGCACGTCGTAAAGGCGGTACCCTTTGGCCGTTTTCGTCGCAGTGACAAAGGTTGCATCCAGTGCAGTCAGCTGGTGATTGAGCGGCAGCCCGCGCATATGCGCACCGCAGACGGCGATCTTAATCGTCTCAGCCACGGGACACCTCCACGTACGCTTTGCCGATCTCCATCAGACGGCGGTCCTCAAAGGCATCACCAAACAGCGTGACGCCGAACGGTAATCCGTTGCTGCGGAAACCGGCCGGCACGGCATAGGCCGAGAAATCAAGCAGGTTCATGAAGTTCGTGTAGTAGCCGAGGTTCGTATTGAGCTGCACCGGGTCGGCATTGACCGCTTCGATGGTGTAGATGGTTCCCGTCGTCGGTGTCAGCGCGAAATCCATCCCCTCGAGTACAAGCTCGGACTGCCGTTTGTACTCCTTGAGCCGGTACTCGGCGGCAAAATAGTCCACCGCGCTCTTCTCACGACCCTGCTCAATGATCGAACGGGTAACCTCCAGCACTTCTTCGGGCTGCTCGTCCATGATCTGCTTGGCCGCAATATAGCGCTCCGCGACCCAGGGACCAGAATAGAGCAGATTTGCCGCGTCGAGCATCGGCGAGAAATCGGTTTCTATCGCCGTATACCCCATAGATTCGAAACGTGCCGCTGCGGCGCTGAAGAGTGCTTCTGCCTCGCTGTCCCCGAAGAACTTCAGCTGGGACGGCAGCGGCACGGCAAAACGCATCGTTTTTTCCACTGCACCCGCTGTCTCCGGCATCTTACGGCTGTAAGGGTCTGCGGCGTCAAAGGCGCAGGCGACATCAAAGACAGCCTGCGCGTCATCGGTGTTGAGGGCAAAGATTGAGACACAATCGAGGCTGCGGCACGCCGGCACGACACCGGAGGTGCTCAGAACCCCCTTGGAGGGCTTGACCCCCACGAGGTTGTTAAAGGCCGCCGGTACGCGGCCCGATCCCGCCGTATCCGTTCCCAGGGAGAAGGCCGCCATTTCCAGCGCGACGCTGACGGCACTCCCGGAACTGGAGCCTCCGGAGATATAGGAAGGATCGATACTGTTGCGGCAGGCCCCATAAGGCGAACGCGTCCCCACAAGCCCCGTCGCAAACTGGTCGAGGTTGGCTTTGCCCACGGGGATCGCCCCCGCTTCGATCAGCCGTTCGACAACGAAAGCGGAGGCTTCCGGAACGTAGCGGTAGGCCGGACAGGCCGCCGTCGTCGGGACCCCGGCGAGGTCGATGTTGTCCTTGATCGCAAAGGGGACGCCGTAGAGCGGCAGGGAACCAGGACTCACCCTTTCAAGGCGCTCGAGGTAAGGTTCGGTCTCCGCCTCGCTCAGCGCATGGATGAAAATAGGGTTTTCCGCATGCTCCGCGATAAGCGCACGTATCTGTGCCATCACTTCGCGCGGGGTCGTTGTACCGCTTTTATAGTCGTTCAAAAGTTGTGAAATCGTCATAATGTATTCCTTTCTTAAAACGTCGTCTCGGGAAGATCATCTTCTTTCGTACGCAGCGCCTCGATCAGCGCCGCAGCAAGGATCAGCACGCCGCCGATCATCTCCATGGCGTCCATCCGCTCGCCCGCAATGAGCGTCGCGGAGATAACCGCGGTGATCAGCTCCATGATAATAATGATGGAGGAGCGCCCCGCTTCCATATGCGAAACGCCCCACTGCGAACCGATGTTGGCCAGCAGCAGCCACAGCACCGCGTAGGCCGCCAGGGCGAGCCATGCGTCGGCGTCCGCATCATAGGGGAGTTGCTCCACGCCCAGGCCGAGCAGCGCCCCTGCCAGGATCAGACAGCCGTAGAACATCACCGTGATCTTCGAACCGACCGGGACCTCTGCCGCGGCACGGAAGACCAGGTTGTTCATCGCAAACAGCAGGCCCGAGAGCAGCGCGATCAGGTCGATCCACGACGGGGCCCCGCCGAGGGCATCAAACCCGCCGAGAATAACGAAGGCGCCCGTGACCGCCAGCGCGGCACCGAGCCAGCGCCAGAGGTCGACGCCTTCGCGCAGGAAGAACTTCCCGCCAAGCACGCCCCAGACGGGCAGCAGGTAGAAGAGCACCATCACTCGGATCACCTCGCCGTTGATGAGGGCATAGGTAAACGCAAGATTCGCGCCCCCGCCGAAGAGCAGGATCATCGCCATAGCACGTTTGTGTTGGCGCCACTGCGAGAACTGCGCCATAAGCAGCGGCGTCAGCAGAAGGGCGAGGATACCGTAGGCACCCATCGTCAGTGCGATGCCGTCGATCCCCATGCCGTTGATCTGTTTGAGCGGCAGCCAGGTAAGCCCCCAGAGGACCGATGCGCCGAGCAGCACGACGACGGGGAGATGTGAACTCATACCACGGCCTTTACTTTGTGACGCTGAAAGTAGAAGCGTTCCGTTTCGCCCATCCACTGGTTGATCTCCCAAAGATCGGCAACCGGCGCCTTGGTAAAGGGGAGCGTGTGGAGGTAGCCGTCGGGGCCGAACTCCGGCGTCATCGTTGTAAACCCGAAACCGCGGCGGCGCTGGCTGTCCCAGACCTGTTCCCAGACCCCCTGATGCGCTTTGAGCGCATAGGCGTACTCCGGCGCCGCGGGATGCGGTACCTGCGGCCCCTGGTCGTAACCGACGCGGGCATGGATATGCATCACGTTCGGCACGATCGCGTTGATCGCTTCGGGTTCGCTGTCCATCTGCCGTTCGCAGACGACGCACCAGTGGCTGATATCGAGCGTGAGCGCGATCTCCGGGAGCGCTTCGACGATGCGCCGCGTTACCCAGGGATTGAAAAGGCTCCGGCTGCGGTGGGTCTCGAAACTGATCTGCACTCCGTACCGCTCCGCCAGTTTCATCCCCTCGGTGAAAAAGCGCAGACTCTCCGCTTCGCTCCAGGCGTCCAGCCCGCCGATGCAGGTCACGAAACGCGGGGAGAGTTCGGCACTGCGGGAGAGGATCGCGTTAAGGTCGTCCAGGTGCCCTTCGACACCGAGATCGCGCTGCGGCACGTAACCGCCGCCGGTGACCGCCTCTGCGATATAGTGCAGGTTGTACTGCTCCAGGCACTTCTTCCAGTAGGCACGCTGGGAGGAGGACTCGGGTGCCGGACCTTCGATGCCGGCAAAGCCGGCCGCAGAGGCTTCGGCGCAGGCGGTCTCGAAGTCCCCTTCGAATCCCCACATGGTTTTATATAGCTGCAGTTTCATGGCCGCTCCTACGCCTGCGGTTCGATGACGAAGAGCATCTTGCCCGCATGCACGCTCTCGCCCTCGTGGCAGAGCACCTTGACGATCTTGCCCGCTTCGGGGGCCTCGATGTCAACTTCCATCTTCATCGATTCGGCGATGGCAAGCACTTCGCCCTCCTCGACCGTGTCGCCGAGCTTCGCCATTACCTTCCAGAGGCTCCCCTGCACCGGGGACTCGACCGCTTCGTCGTGTTCGCCGAGCTCAATGATTTCCATCGTCTCTGCTTTCACTTCGCCGCTTTCAGAGGTAAAGTTCGCCAGCCCCGTGCGTTCCCACATCGCGCGCTCTTCGTCGAAGGCGGCCTGCTGGGTCGTTTTGAAGGTCTTGATGCTCGTCTCGTTTTCGGCGAGGAAATCTTTATACGCCTTGAGGCTGAAGGTCGTCTCTTCGACGTCGAGCTTCATCCGGCCGCGCGGGAAATCCTCGCGCATCTTGTGCAGCTCTTCGGCACTCACCTCGTAGAACTTGATCTGGTCAAAGAAGCGCAGCAGCCACGGCTTGCCCTCTTTGAAGTCCTGAGTCTGGCGGTGGCGGTTCCACATCTGTACCGTACGGCCGACGAACTGGTAGCCGCCGGGACCTTCCATCCCGTAGACACACATATAGGCCCCGCCGATACCGACGGCGTTTTCCGGGGTCCAGGTCCGCGCCGGGTTGTACTTGGTCGTAACCAGGCGGTGGCGCGGGTCGAGCGGCGTCGCAACAGGGGCTCCAAGGTAAACGTCACCAAGGCCCATGACGAGGTAGTTGGCGCCGAAGACGATCTTCTTGACCTCGTCGATGGAGTCCAGACCATTGATACGGCGGATGAACTCGATGTTCGAAGGACACCACGGCGCGTCGGGACGGACCGTCTTCATATACTTGTCGATGGCGACGCGGGTCGATTCATCATCCCAGGAGAGCGGCAGGTGTACGACGCGCGCCGGCACCTCGATGTCGTCGATGGACGGCAGGGTCAGCTCGATCTCTTTGAGGCGTTCAATGAGCGCCGCGCGGTCGCAGACCTTCGGGTCGAAATGCACCTGCAGCGAGCGGATGCCCGGAGTGATGTCGGTGACGCCCTCGAAGGCCTCCTCCTTCATCGCCTCCATCAGTACATGGGCGCGGAAGCGCAGCTCGATGTCAAGCTGCATCTCGCCATACTCGACGAGAAGGTTCGCGTCGCCGGACTGGCGGATGACCATGGCCGGAAGGTCGCCCTTCGCCTCATCGGCGAAGAGGATCGGCGAACCGATCGGTTTGGGGTCTAGGAAGGGGCGTTCGTCGTAGGTTGAGAGGGTTGCAATCGCCTCTTCCTGCGCTTTGAGCATCGCCATCGCCGTGTCATGTTCGACCGGGACGAATTTCACCTTGTCACCCGCGCGCAGCTGCCCCATCTTCCAGAGCTCGGCGCTGACGATCGTCACCGGGCAGACGAAACCGCCGAGGCTCGGGCCGTCGGGGCCGAGGATGACCGGCATGTCGCCGGTGAAGTCCACGGCGCCGATCGCGTAGGCGTTGTCGTGGATGTTGGAGGGGTGCAGCCCCGCCTCGCCGCCGTCTGTACGCGCCCACTGTGGTTTGGGGCCGATGAGGCGGATACCCGTACGGTTGGAGTTGTAGTGGATCTCCCACTCCGTCGCAAAGAAGGTCTCGATATCGTCATCCGTGAAGAAGTCCGGGGCGCCGTGCGGTCCGTAGAGCACGCCGATCTCCCAGGTATTCGCCAGCCCGTTGCGCGGCTCTGCCGGGGCTACGGCCGCGTCGCCCTCCGTCATCGTATCGATGTGCAGGACGTCACCCGGAACGAGGGTACGTCCCGCGTGACCGCCGAACTGCCCCAGGGTAAAGGTCGAGCGGCTGCCGAGGTACTCGGGAACGTCGAACCCGCCGCGCACGGCCAGGTAGGTGCGGAACCCTTCGTTGTGGACTTTTTTCAGTTTGAGCACGCTGCCCGCTTTGACCGGGAGTGCCTCGTTCATCGCGACCGGTTCGTTGTCGATAAATGCGTCGATCTGTGCGCCGCAGAGCGCGACGACGCTGTCGGTGTTGAAGCGCAGTGTCGGCCCGGCGATGGCGATCTCGAGGCCCGCCGCCGCTTCGCTGTTGCCGACAAGCCGGTTGGCGTAGCGGAAACTGAAGCTGTCAAATGGACCCGATGGCGGGACACCGATGTCCCAGTAGCCGCTGCGGCCAGGGTAGTCCTGGATCGTCGTCTGAGTTCCCGGACGCAGGACGTCGATGCTCCTGGGGGTAAAGCTGAAGCCGTCGAGGTACTTCGTCGTCTGTTTGCCCTGTACAAAGACCTCGGAGGCGACGATGGCCCCGAGGTAACGGAGGTTCGTCTCGATGCCGTCAATGCGGGTGCCGCCAATGGCAGCGCCGATCTTGGCAAGCGCGTCGCTGCGGTCGTTGCCCTTGACGATGAGCTTGGCGATCATCGGGTCGTAGAAGGAGGAGACTTCGAGCCCCGTTTCGATAAAGGTGTCGCAGCGGATCCCATCGGCGAAGGCGACGTTCGTCAGCACGCCGGAGCTGGGCTGGAAGTTCTTCATCGGGTCTTCGGCGTAGACGCGTACCTGGATGGCGTGGCCCTGCGGGTTGTGGGCGTAGTCATAGAGCGCCGGGTTCTCGCCGGCAGCCGTGCGGATCATCCACTCGACGAGGTCAACGCCGGTGACCTCTTCGGTAATACCGTGCTCGACCTGCAGGCGGGTGTTGACCTCGAGGAAGTAAAATTCGCCGCTGTCGGTGTCGTAGACGAACTCGACCGTCCCGGCGGAACGGTAGGATACGGAGGCCGTCAGCTCTTGCGCTGCCTTGTAGAGGGCCTGACGCGTTTCGTCGGAAATCCCGGGGGCCGGGGTCTCCTCGATCACCTTCTGGTTGCGGCGCTGGACGGAACAGTCGCGGTCGCCCAGCGTCGCGACGAAGCCCTCGCCGTCCCCGAAGACCTGTACTTCGATGTGGCGCGCATGTGCAACGTATTTTTCCAGGAACATCCCGCCATCAGAGAAGTTGTTTTCGCTGAGGCGCTTGACGGAGTCGTAAGCACTCAGCAGCTGCACTTCGTCAAAACAGAGCTGCATCCCGATCCCGCCGCCGCCGGCGGTACTTTTAAGCATGACCGGGTAGCCGATGCGCACCGCTTCACTTTTCGCTTCGTCCAGGTCGGCCAGCAGCGAGGAGCCCGGCAGGAGGGGAACGTTGTTCGCCTCGGCCAGGGCGCGGGCCGTGTGCTTGAGACCGAACTTCTCCATGTGCTCCGTGCGCGGACCGATAAAGGCGATCCCCGCCGCTTCGCAGGCGCTGGCAAACGCCGCGTTTTCGCTCAGAAAACCGTAGCCGGGGTGGACCGCTTCGGCGCCGCTCTGCTTCGCAATGTCAAGGATCTTGGCAGCGTCGAGGTAGCTCTCGCTGGCAACGCCGTGACCGATGTAGTAGGCTTCGTCGGCAAGGCTGACGTGGAGGGAGTCGGTATCGGCACCCGTATAGACGGCGACGGAGCCGATTCCCATCTGTTTGAGAGTACGGATAACGCGGCAGGCGATCTCACCACGATTGGCAATCAAAACTTTTTTAAACATAGCTCTTCCTCAGGTTCAGGTTTCGGGCCGTCCCGTTCGGATACCTGTGCAGGTCGTCCAGCACAGATGAGGTTGCGCACCCCAAAGCGTGAGTAAAAAATGTTTCTGCCCCACAGGGGCAAGCTTTAGCGCCTTAGTGGCCAGCGTAGTGTTTTGGGCTTTGCTCAAGACACGTTCTCAATGAAAGAACCGCGGAAAGCGGTTCTTGCTTTCGAAGAACTTGATATCGTGGTTGGGCCACAGTTCGGCCCCCGTCTCCTTTGCGAGGTGTTTGAGTTTCTTGATACTGTCAAGCGCCATGTCTTCACGATCCTGCCAACACAGCCCCGGGACGATCTCCTGTTCGAGATTCTCCTGCAGGTCGGCCGCGTCGCCGCAGAGCAGGATCGGGGGCCCTTTGGGCAGTTCGATCATCATCGACATGTGCCCGGCCGTATGGCCGGGGGTCTCGATGGCGCGCACACCGGGGACGAGGTCGTAATCGCCCTTATAGACGCGCCAGTTGACCGGGCAGTCGAAATCCTCTTTGAAATAGGCTTCGTCCGCCAGCGCGTTGGCCGCTTCGAGCTCTTTCTCGTGTACGTGCACCTCGGCACCACAGAACTCACACACCCCGCCCGCATGGTCAAAGTGAAGGTGGCCGCAGAAGACGACGTCGATATCCTCCGCTTGCAATCCCAGTTCGGCCAGGCGGTTGGGAAGACGCTGCTCCTCCTCCATCGTCGGCGGCCCGAAGGGAAACCCCTCGTGCTCGTAAAACTTTTTGCGTTTCACGTCGTCGGCGATCTTGGAGTAGTCACAGCCGACATCATACAGTATCCGACCGTGGGCTGTTTCGATCAAATAGCTTAAAATTGGAGCAGTTATGATGATTCCCTGTCCATGTCCCCGCGTCGAAAGGGTTTTTTCATAGCGGTGGGTGCCGGTGAGAATGGGCCAGAACTTCTTTACCTGGGTCATGTTGACTCCTTCAGTGCGCCGTCAGGAACGAGACGCCGTCCACCCCGATAAAGGTGCGGCCCCCGTCGTGCCTGACGTCAAGGTCGGCCGGGTCCCCGTTGAGGACCCGCGCGACACGGTAGCGGTGGTAGCTGCGCGCCAGGTCGGAGAACATCAGGACCTGCGTCCTGTCGTCGCCGTAGAGCTTGGCATGCAGCCCCGGCAGCCGGTACCACGGCTGGATCTGCTGATCGTGGTGAACGTTGTGGTACGCGAAATTGAGAACCAGCAGGTTCAGCCACGGGTATTTTTCAGAAAACAGGTTCGAATAGGTGTTGCGCGATTCGAAGGCGCGGTCATACTGTTTCACTTGCGCTTCGCGCGAAAAATCCAGCGTTTCATGCACGTCATAGGTGTGCTGATGCACGTCCATGAAACGCATGACCGTCAGGAAGATCATGTACGCCAACGGGTAGAGCAGCAACACTTTCGGCGCAATCGACGCCAGTGCGGCAAAGAAAGCGATGCGCAGCACGAGTACCGTAACGACGCGGCGGCGAAGATAGCGGCGGCTCTCCTTCATGAACGGAAGAATCACGACCAGGGCGTGCATCATGATCTCGAGGGCGGGAATGTAGAACCACTCCAAAACCTGGATCGTCTTGAGCAGTTTCGGGTAGTGGGGCAGGCGGGTGCGGAAATCGAACGAGACGACATCGGCACGGTCCAAGTGATGGCGGACATGCTTCATCCGTATCGCCTCGTAATCACTGTACGACGCGCCGCAGATCCAGAGCAATACCTCTCCGAAACGGTGGTTGTTGATCGGCAGCCTGAAGAGTGAATCGTGGGCGCACTCGTGGATAAAGTACGCGGCGATGACCATGCCGTGTGCCAGCAGAAGCACCCCGGCGGCGTTGAGCCACAGCGCGTCGGCCATGATGGCGGCAAAACCGCCCACGTAGGCGCCGAGCATATAGGCCCATGCCGCCAGGTTCGGCAGCCATGCATCTTCGAAGCGCAGAAGCCGTGTCGTCTTTTTCATCGTCTCAGTCGTCCCAGACGATCAGCTGGATCGGCGTCGGGTTGAACGCGTTGCACGGGTTGTTGAGCTGCGGGCAGTTCGAGATCAGCACCAGCGTGTCCATCTCCGCTTTCATATCGACGTAGTCTCCCGGTTTGGAGATCCCGTCGACGATGATCAGGAAACCGTTCTCCTCGATCGGCACGTTCATGAAGAAGTTGATGTTGTTCGTGAGGTCGCGCGGGTCCATCTCGCGCTCGCCGATCTCGAACAGGTAGTTGTCGCGGCAGCTGTGCATGTACTTCGTATTGTGGCCGTAGCGCACGGTGTTGCTCTCCGCGCTGCAGTGGCCGCCCAGGGTATCGTGGTTGCCGCAGGTATCGTCGGTGATCGTCATCATGACGTTGTCGTCGGTGGAGATCAGCTGGGTACCCGTCGTAACGAAGATGCTCCCCTGTTCGCGGATCGTATCGTTGGCAGAGTAGCGCTCTTCGTGATCATTGGCATTGTAAAACAGCGTGTCGACGGCCTGGCACCCCTCAAGGTCGACGATACGCAGCGTCTGGCCTTTTTTCACGACGTAGCTCCACGGCACGCCCGCCGGCAGTTTGTGGTTGTAAACGGCTGTTTCGATATCTCTTTTCATCACGCGCTCCTCAGGCAAAATAGCGTGCGTTGTTCTGGAACGCACGTTTGGACTGGATACTGAAGTTCATGCAGTAATCATCTTCGGTGACCGGGGCCGCTTTAAACAGCGTCAGCTGGACGTCGCTGGGGTTGTATGTTCCCGTTTCCATGACATGCGGCGTGTTGGAGAGCACCAGCAGGACGTTCATCTCCGCACGCAGCTCGATGTAACTCAAAGGCTGCGGACGTCTTTCGGAAAGTGCCAGCTTGTTGCCCTCTTTGACGTCGACCCGTCTGAAGAAGTTGATTGCCTGGATCATGTCGCGTTTGCCCATGCCGTATTTGCCCAGTTCGACGAGGAAGTTTTCGCGGTCGCTTTTGTAATAACGGTTGCGGATATGCTCGAAGTCACCCTCGCCGAAGTTTTTCGCGACGATGCGCGGGTTGCTGATGCCGCCGATGGCATCGAAGAGACCTTCAGTCGTATCTTCCGTAATGGAGAGCAGGACGCGTCCCTGCTCGGAATAGAAGACCCGCCCTTTGCAGAAGTAGGCATTGTGCTGAAGTTTGACCGTGTCGGCGGAGTTGAAACGCTCCGCGGTGTTATCGGCGTTGTAGAACATCGCGCTGAGCGTGCCCAGCCCGTCCTTGGTCGTGATGCGCAGCTTGTCGCCGCGTTTGATGATCTTCGACCAGCGCGCACCGCCCGGGAGCACCTCGTCGAGGATGATGGATTCTGGTTTCAGGTTTTCGTGTTCAGTTATCACTGTATCTCCTTCAAAGTTTTCGGGCCGTCCCGGACGTCGCGATGCCGCAGGTCGTCCTGCGGCACGGGAAGAGCATCTCTTCCGAATAGGGTTCAGACCTTGAAGGTCTGGTCGATCTCTTTGAGCACGGAGTCGCGCGTATCCCCGACGGGGATATCGTAGGTGATGCGCGCACCGTAGGCGTTGGGGGCCTGCGGGTCGTGGCGGACCTTGTCGAAGACCAGCAGACGCGTGCCGAGGTAGAACCCCTCGTGCAGGTCATGGGTCACCATGACGACGGTAAGGTTGTTCTTCTTCCACAGGTCGAGGATCAGCGCGTGCATATCGGCACGGATCCCCGGGTCGAGGGCGCCGAACGGTTCGTCCAGCAGTAGGATCTTCGGTTTTTTGACCAGAGACTGCGCAATGGAGAGGCGCTGCTGCATCCCCCCGGAGAGTTCGCTGGGGTACTTGTGCGCCGCGTCGCCGAGGCCGACGGCTTCGAGCATCGCCATCGCTTCGGCTTCGGCCTCCTTGCGGGCCTGGCCGAAAAGGCGGCCCATCAGCGGGGCTTTTTCAAACTCGATCCCCAGCATGACGTTTTTCAGCACGCTCAGGTGCGAAAAGACTGAATAGCGCTGGAAAACGATCCCGCGGTCTACACCCGGCTCTTCCGGGAAGGGTTTCCCCTCGAGCAGAAAGGTGCCGCGCGTCGGGTTTTCCTGTCCCAGCAGCATCTTCAGAAAGGTTGTTTTCCCGCAACCCGACGGTCCGACGAGCGTACAGAATTCGCCCGCTTCGATGTTCAGGCTCATGTTCTCCAGTACGACGTTGTCGCCGTACTCTTTCCAGAGGTTTTTGACGGTGACGAGGCTCATGACTGCTCCTTCCCTGCGTCATACCACGGGAACACCTTGTAGGTGAACCGCTTGAGCAGGTAATCAAATAAGAAGGCGAGGAAGGTGATCCAGGCGACATACGGCAGGATCACATCCATCGACAGGTAGCGGCGTACCAGGAAGATCCGGTACCCCAGCCCTTCGGTGGCCGAAATCGCCTCGGCGGAGATCAGGAAGATCCACGCCGTTCCCATCGTGAGGCGCACCGCATCGAGCAGCCGCGGGAAGATCTGCGGCAGCACGACGCGCAGCACGATGCTCCATGACGTTCCGCCCAGGGTCTGCGCCTTGATGAGCTGCTCGACCGGGATCTCCATGACCCGCTGCTGCAGGTCGCGGACGATCAGCGGGGTCACCCCGATGACGATCAGTGCTACTTTAGCCAGCTCACCCATGCCGAATATGATGAATAAGATGGGCAAAATAGCCATTGGCGGCACCATGGAGAAGGCCGCGACGAAGGGCGAAAGTCCTGCACGAACGAAGGGAATGAACCCCAGCGGGATCCCCATCAGCAGTGCAAGCACGGCACTGATGAGTACCCCGAGACCCAGGCGCTCGAGCGAAGAGACCGTATCCTCGACAAAGAGGTATTCGCCGGTCCGTTTGCTCGGTGTGAGTGCCATACGGTCGATCGCCTCGGCAAAGCTGCTCATGGAGGGCAGCAGTTTGTCGTCCGGATTGGCCGCCAGGCGGACTTCCGACGCTCCAAGGTAGAAGAGCGCGACCAGGACGAACGGCAGCAGTCCCAGGAAAAAGAGGGACTGCTTCGACGGTCTGAGGTTCATTAATCGTTTCATAAGAGGACCTTACAGTTTCCCTTCGGCGGCCATTTTGACAAAGGTGTCGTCGAAGCGGAGCTTGATGTTTTTCGGATCACCGAACGTTTTGCCGCCCGGGAACGCCATACCGATGAACTCGGCGTCAGGGGCACCTTCACCGAGGATACCGTGCTCAAAGGAGAACTCGCTGACTTTTTTCATTGTCGCCGGGATTTCCGCGCTCGTCGTAAAGGCAAGCAGGTCAGAGGGCGTGTAGAACATCATCGTGGAGTCAAGCTGGCTCTTGTAGCCTGCGAGGTCCGTACCGGAAGCCTGTGCCATGAACGTCAGTGCCGCTTCATCGCCCTTCTTCATCAGTGCCATAACTTCGAACCATGCACCCGTCAGCGCTTTGGCAAGTTTCGGGTTGTCTTTGAGCGTTTCAGTGTTGATGACGAGCATGTCGATGATTTCGCCCGGCGTCTTGCTGGAGTCAAAAACGAGGTTCGCATCTTTATTGCCGGCCATGATCTCGCTGAGCTGCGGGTTCCAAGTCGTCATTGCAGTCACGTCTTTCGTCCCCCATGCCGCGACCATGTCGGCGTCGGAAGTGTTGAGGACCTTGACGTCTTTTTCGCTCATGCCGACCGTTTCAAGTGCACGTGCCAGCAGGTAGTGAGAGACGGAAAGTTCGACGAGGTTGACCGTCTGGCCTTTGATGTCAGTCAGGTTTTTCTTGTTTTTGAGGAGGATACCGTCGTTCCCGTTGGAGTAGTCACCCATGATGACCGCCGTAGAGTCGACGCCGCCCGCAGCCGGGATCGTGAGGGCATCCATGTTTGTCATCAGACAGCCGTCAAATTTTCCTGCAGTATATTGGTTGATTGATTCGATGTAGTCGTTGACCTGGACCATTTCGATCTCGATGCCGTATTTCTTGGCCCACTTGTCGATGATCCCTTTTTGCTGGGCATAATCCCACGGCATCCATCCGACATAGATCGTCCAGGAGACCTGAAACTTATCTTTGACTTCCGCCATCAGCGAGGAGGCTCCGAAGCCCATGACCAGTGTAGCGGCAACTAAGAGTTTTGAGGTAGATTTGAAAATAGATTTCATAATAATCTCCTGAGTAGGTTATGGAATAAACACGCCAAGAGGTTGAAACCTCCCGGGCTTTTATCCCTCCGTGTAACCTCTACTCAAGAGGTCGACAGCTCTCGGACCAGACACGGTAACCCGCCGGAACCCTAGCCGTCTATTATGACAGTGGTGAGGTTTGACAACCTCGTGACATGCTTTCTGGGTGTCAGTTTAACATTTTTATCAAGCCGGTCAAGCAGCTTAATGATTAAAAAGTAATCACTATTAAAAACAGCAACAGCTTTTGTGCCCAATTCGGTCACCTGCCGTCCCTTTTCGCCTCTAACCGATTTTATCCGTTATTTCAGGTACAATTTGATGCATGTATGAAGAGGAGAGAAGGAGTTTCATGCCCCAGGAGCACCGGCCGATTCAGCTCGGCGTCAACATAGACCACATCGCCGTCCTGCGCGAGGCGCGCCGCATCAACGACCCCGATCCGCTGATGGCGCTGGCCCTCTGTGCACAGAACGGTGCGGACCAGATCACCATCCACCTTCGCGAAGACCGCCGCCATATCAATGACGAGGATGCCCAGAAGATCATCGTCTCCTCCCCGCTCCCGGTCAACCTGGAGTGTTCCATCAACCAGTCCATTATCGATATCGTCTGCGAACTGCGCCCCCACCGCGCCACCCTCGTCCCGGAGAACCGCGAGGAGGTCACGACCGAAGGCGGTCTGGATGTCATCGGGCAGAGCACCGCCGTGTCCGACGCCATCGACCAGCTGCATGACGCCGGCATCGCCGTTTCGCTCTTCGTCGACCCCTCCGCGCATATCATGGAGCAGTCCAAGGCGCTCGAAGCGGAGATGGTAGAGCTGCACACCGGTACCTATGCCAACCTCTTTGCGATGCTCAACACCGCGCTGCCCTATACGCGCCACAGCATCCCCGAGCTCGAACTGCCACGCGATGAACTGCAGCAGCGGCTTGAAGCCGCCGTCGATGCCCTCCGCCAGAGCGCGGAACATGCCCATGCCATCGGCCTGGAAGTCGCGGCAGGCCACGGCCTGAACTACCATAACCTGCATGCCATCACCGCCATCGCGGAGATCGTTGAACTCAACATCGGTCAAAGCATCGTCGCGCGCTCCGTCTTCACGGGACTCGGTGCCGCCGTCCGCGACATGAAAGCGCTGCTCGTCCGATGAGCCTGCCGCGCCTCGCCATCAGCATCGGCGACCCTAACGGTGTCGGCCCCGAGATCGCCCTGCGGGCCCACCCGCAGATCGCCGACTACTGCCTGCCGCTGTACTGTGTCGATCCCGAGGTGATGGAACAGGCCGCATCGCTGCTGGGCATGCACATCCCCGAGGATTTCGACATGATAGCGCTGGAGCAACCCATTGTGATCGAACCCGGCTGCGTCTCCCCGGAGGCAGGCCGCTACAGCCACGCTTCCTTTATGAAGGCGATCGCCCTCACCGAAGCCGGCGAAACGGATGCCCTTGTCACCCTCCCTATCCATAAAGAGGCGTGGATGCAGGCCGGCATCGCCTACAAGGGGCATACCGAACTGCTCCGGGACCATTTCGGCAAAGAGGCGATCATGATGCTGGGATGCCACCAGCTCTACGTGGCGCTTTACACCGAGCACATTCCGCTCAAAGAGGTCCCTGCAAAAATTGAACGCAATGCCCTGGCCCGGTTCCTCCTCGACCTCTACCGTGCCACCGGTTTTGACGACATCGCCGTGCTCGGCCTCAACCCCCATGCCGGCGACAACGGGGTACTCGGGGACGAGGAGCGTGAGATCGAAGCGGCCATCACCATCGCCAACGATACGCTGGAGGCCGAGGGGCTGAAATGCGACGGACGCCCTTTCTTCGGACCCGTTGTCCCCGATGCCGCCTTTACGCCGACCTTTCGCGCCGCCCACCGCCATATCGCGGCGATGTACCACGACCAGGGTCTCGCCCCCCTGAAGGCCCTCTATTTCGACGAGAGCGTCAATATCTCGCTCAACCTTCCCATCGTCCGTACCTCCGTCGACCACGGTACCGCCTTCGACATCGCCTACCGCGGAAAAGCGCGCCTGAACAGCTACCGGAATGCCGTCGACACCGCCCTTCAGCTCTCGGATAACGCCCCCTCCAATTCATAATATTTTGTGATATATTATTGACAATTTCTGAATAAAATGCAATAATATAAACTTTTCAGGGTTGACCGATGGGCACAGAAATATCCCCACAGCATATCTATATCATCAAGCAGCGCAAAAAAGTCACGCTTTCCAGCGGGCCTTTCGAATATGAAGAGCTTCTGGGAAAATGTACGAGCCCCCAGGAAGCGAAAAAGATCCTTAAAGATCACCCCGGGGCCTACATCTCCGAAGACTCCACCTACTGCGAGTCCGACCTCTTCCGTTACGAATAGTCTGCCATTTACACGCGATTAAACCGTACGTTTTATACTGGGACAATTCCATATTCAAAGGATGATTGATGCCCAGAAGATTTATGCTTATCAGTTCGATTCTTTCGGCCTTCCTGACCCTGCAGGCGGCTGCCGTCACCTTTGACGAAATGCCCCCACTGAGTGAACGGGTCATGCCCAACGCCCCCAATGCGGTCCTCTCTTTCAGTGCGGCCATCGACAAGGCGAAAGACTCCATCGTCTATATCTCCTCCAAACAGATACGGTCGCAAAAATACATGGAACAGATGCACCCCTTCTTTGAGCAGTTTTTCGGCCGGAAGTTCAATCCCAACCCCCACCGCCAGAGCCTGGGCTCCGGCGTCATCGTCACCAGCGACGGCTACATCGTGACGAATAACCACGTCGTCGAAGATGCCGACAGCATCATGGTCAAACTGCCCGGTGCGCAAAAAGAGTACCGCGCCAAGCTCGTCGGGAGCGACCCCAAATCCGACATCGCCGTGATCCGTATCGAAGCCGAGGGGCTCACGCCGATACGGATGGGCAGCTCCGCCGAACTGAAAATCGGCGATATCGTCTTTGCGATCGGTAACCCCTTCGGTGTCGGTCTCAGCGTCTCGCAGGGGATCGTTTCCGCCCAGCACAAAAACGGGATCGGGATCAACGAGTACGAGAACTTCATCCAGACGGATGCCTCCATCAACCCCGGGAACTCGGGGGGCGCGCTGATCGACAGCCGCGGGGCGCTGATCGGGATCAACTCCGCCATCATCACCCGCAGCGGCGGCAACAACGGTATCGGCTTTGCCATCGAAGTCGATATGGTCAAAAGCATCGCCAAGAAGCTGATCGAGGACGGGAGCGTCACGCGGGGCTATCTCGGCGTCAGCATCGGTGACCTCACGAAGGAGCTCCAGTCTCTATACACGCACGAAAACGGCGCCCTGCTCAACGACATCGTTGTCGACTCCCCGGCCCAGAAAGCCGGCCTGAAACGCGGCGACCTCATTGTTGCCGTCGACGGCCGCACCGTCAGCAACGCCGCCGATCTCAAAAACATGATCGGGATGTACCGCCCCGGCAGCCGCATCAAGATCACCTATGAGCGTGACGGTAAGACCGATACGGTCTCCGTCAATCTGACCGACCTGGGAGAGCAGGCCGCGAACGGCTCCGACGCCGTTTTCGAAGGGGTCAGCCTGCAGAACCTCGATCCGCAGCAGCGTTACCGCCTGCGGATTCCCGACGACGTCGAGGGGGTTTTGGTCACCGAAGTGGATGCCGACAGCGAAGCGGCGATGCAGGGGGTCCGTCCCGGCGACATCATCGTCCAGCTCGAGAATACCCCTGTCACCGATCTGACCTCCCTGCAAAAAGCACGCAGCAGTGCCGAAGGCAAGCTCAAGCGCATCTATCTCTACCGCAAAGGCCAGATCTACGTCGTCGCCCTTCCCTAGGGAGCCCTCCGGGTTCCTTATGCCGATTTGGTTACAATAGACGGTAGAACACCTTCCGGGAGGTAACCGTGCTCCTCTCATTCGCCCTGCGTATCGCTGTCGCCTATCTGATCGTGATCGCTTTGATGCTCGCCGCCGTCTATCAGCAACACCATTCACGCCTCGAAGATTATGTCAATCAGCGCTTTGCAGATGTCATGACAGAGGTACGCGTACACCTCTCGACGGAGGAGTCCGAAACGGTCAGTGAAGAGATGGGCGAAGTGCTGCAACAGATGCAGATCCCCTACCTCGAGGCCTATGACGGGAAGGGCCGTCTGCTCCACGCTTTTGCATCCCAAAGTTGGACCGCGCTGAAAGAGGATACACCGATGCCGCTCCTGCCGAAGAGAGGGAAGAAGGATTTATCGCTGGTCGAACGCGGCGGCACCCCCTATCTTCGCTTCGCCACGGGTCCGGCCGAGATCATAAACCCTTTAGGAAAGCCTGTTACCAGGGCTTTCCGCGGACTCTTCCCTGTCGACGGCAATAGTATCCGGCGGATGCGCGAGCATTATACAAATGCCCTTTGGCTCGTCCTTGCAACCGGCGCGGTTTTCGCCCTCGCCCTTTTCCCGATGATTCTTTTCTATTACAGACAGCTGCGCCGGAAAAACCGTGAATTGATCCGCAGCTATTTCGGTACCGTCTCTGCGCTCGGCAGTGCCGTGGCCCAGCGCGACAGCGGGACCTCAAGCCACAGCTACCGTGTCACGCACTATACCCTGAGGCTCGCCGAGGCCCTGCACTGCTGCAGCGAAAAGCATATTGCCAACATCATCCTCGGCGCCTATCTGCATGATATCGGCAAAATCGGCATCCCGGACCATATTCTTTTAAAACCGGGCCGATTGAGCGATGAGGAGTTTGAACTCATGAAGAGCCATGTGGAGAGAGGGCTGGAGATTGTCCGTCATGTCACCTGGCTTTCCAAGGCCGGGAGAGTCATCGCCGGCCACCACGAAAAGTATGACGGCAGCGGTTACCCCAAGGGGCTGCGCGGCAGTGCGATCCCGCTCGAGGCGCGTATCTTCAGCGTGGCCGACGTCTTTGACGCCCTGGGCTCACGGCGCCCCTATAAAGAGCCCATGGCGCTCGACGCGTCCCTCGCCTACCTCAAAAGCCATGCCGGCACCCACTTCGACCCCGAGATCGTCGCGGTGTTCATCCGGATCGCCCCCGAGATCTACCGCGAGACACTGAACCGGACCGAAGAAGAGCTAGAAAGCATGCTGCAAAAAGAGGCCGAGCCCTATATCAGCAGGCTCTAGGCACGCTGCGTCGTCTCAGGAGAGGCGGTCGCGGTAGGTCTCGTACCCGAACCGCTTGACGATCTCCATCTCCCCGTTTTGACGCAGGATCGCCAGGGAGGGGAGCTGCACGCCGTTGAAGGTCGTATTTTTGACGAAGGTGTAGTGGATCTGGTCTTCGAAGACGATCTGGTCCCCGACCTGCAGCGGTGCATCGAAGGCGTAATCCCCCATGATGTCCCCCGCCAGGCAGGTATTGCCGCCGAGACGGTAGGTATGGGGTTTCTCCCCCGTCTCCGCGGCGCCGCGCACCTCGGCGCGGTACGGCATGGCCAGGGTATCGGGCATGTGCGCTTCGGCCGAGACGTCGAGGATGGCGATATCCATCCCGTTATGCACGATGTCGAGCACGGTCGCGACCAGCGGCCCGGTCTGCCAGCCGACCGCTTCGCCGGGTTCCAAGTAGACCGTAATGCCGTTATGGCGCTCGCGGAAGGCGCGGATCACCTCGATGAGGCGGTCCACGTCGTAATCGGCGCGGGTAATGTGATGCCCCCCGCCGAAATTGACGTACTCGAGCCCGTCGATGTAGGCGCCGAACTTCGCTTCGAAGGCTTCGAGGACCCCCTCGAGGGCATCGACGTTCTGCTCGCACAACGCATGGAAATTGAGGCCGTCGAGTTTTTCGAGCTGCGCCGCGTCAAAGTTCGCCGCCGTTGTCCCCAGACGGCTGAAAAGCCCGCATGGGTTGTAGAGGTCGACCGGCGAGGAGGAGTACTCCGGGTTGACGCGCAGGGAGACGGAGATGCCGGGGTTGACGCTTTTGACACGGTCGTAAAAGCGCTCGATCTGCGCCGGGGAGTTGAAAACGATATGATCAGAGATCGCCGCGATCTCGTCGATGTCGCGTTCGATGTACGCCGGTGAGTAGGTATGGACCTCCTTGTTCATCTTCTCCCGTGCCAGTTTCGCCTCATGCAGCCCGCTGGCCGTACACCCCTGAAGGTAGCGTCCGACGAGGTCGAAGGTCGACCACATTGCAAAGCCCTTGAGCGCCAGGATGATCTTCGCGCCGCTCTCGCGCTGCACGCGTTCGAGCAGTTTCAGGTTCGCTTCGAGACGCGCCTCTTCACAAATATAAACCGGGGTTTCAACGTCATAATATTTTTTCATCGTGTTACTTTTCGGTATAATTTCAACCATGCAAAAATTCATTCTGGGTGTTCTGACCATCGCGCTAGCCTTCACCCTCTATTCACTCTATGACATTATAACCTCTTCCCCTGACGAAAATGAATCCGTAGAGGCCCCGCTGAAGACCAAACCGGTCACGGCAAAACCCAAATCGAAAACGGTGCCCAAAGTGAGCGCACGTGCGAACAAAGCCCGCTTTATCAAGCAGATCCTTCCCGCCGTCCAGGCCGTCAAAGCCGAACTCGACGGCGAATACGCCCGTGCCCGGGAGCTGATCGGCAAACCGGCACGCACGGCCGACGAGGAGGCGTGGCTACAGAGCCAGATGAAACGCTATAACGTCGCCGGTTACCCCTGTCTGCTGCGCAGCATGCATACGCACCCCGTCAGCCTCGTCATTGCCCAGGCGGCTCTGGAAACGGGCTGGGGCAGCTCACGCTTTTACAAAGAAGCAAACAACGTATTCGGCATCTGGTCGTATAACAAAAACGAACCCCGTATTCCTGCCTCCGAGCAGCGCGGTGCCAAGACAATCTATGTCAAAAAGTTCGCTTCCCTCGACGATGCGATCCGCGGCTATTTCAAGATGATCGCGAAGGGCTACGCCTACAGCGGGCTGCGCCGCGCCCGCACGCAGACCGACAACCCATTTGAGCTCCTGCGCCACCTCCGCCGCTACTCGGAGCTGCGCGACGAGTACGTCGCCCGTCTCTACTACGTGCTCAAAGCCAACAAGCTCTACAACTACGACACCCCATCCTACGCGCCGACCGCGCTGGTCGACATTATTCCGGAGTATGTGGCACAGAAAATGGAAGAAGCAGCGAAGAAGAAAGCGGCCGAGCAGCAGATGTTCGCGCTTAATGAGGTCAAGGTGGAAACCGACGAGGAAGAGCCGGTTCCCTGCGAAGAGGAGGTGGAGGCGAACCTTACGCGTCCAGCTCCTGGACTTTCCACGGTAAGCCCTGCGCGTTCATTTCGTCCATAAACGGATCCGGGTCGAACTGTTCCATGTTCCAGACCCCCTGCGCATACCACTTTTTCTCCAGCATCAGCTTCGCGCCGATCATCGCCGGAACGCCCGTCGTATAGGAAACCCCCTGTGATTTCACCTCGGCGTAGCACGCCTCGTGGTCTTTCACCTGGTAAATGTAGATCTTGCGTTTTTTGCCGTCTTTAAGCCCCTCGGCGACGATACCGATGTTCGTCTTGCCCTTGGTGCGCGGCCCCAGGCTCGCCGGGTCCGGCAGCAGGGTGCGGAGGAACTCGATCGGCACGATCTTCTGCCCCTGGTGCTCCACCGGTTCGATTCCCAGCATCCCGACGTTTTCCAGACACTTCATATGGGTCAGGTAGCTCTCGCCGAAGGTCATGAAGAAGCGGATGCGCTTGAGCCCTTTGATATGCTTCACAAGCGACTCCATCTCCTCGTGGTAAAGCAGATAGCTCTCTTTGGGGCCGACTTCGGGGTAGTTCCAGGTGAAGTGGATCTGCATCGGGTCCGTCTCGATCCATTTGCCTTCTTCCCAGTAGCGCCCTTTCGCGCTGACCTCGCGGAGGTTGATCTCCGGGTTGAAGTTCGTCGCAAACGGGTAGCCGTGGTCGCCGGCGTTGCAGTCGAGGATATCGATGGTATGGATCTCGTCGAAATAGTGTTTCTGGGCGTAGGCGCAGAAAACGTTCGTCGCGCCCGGGTCGAATCCGCTGCCCAGAAGCCCCATGATGCCAGCCTGCTTGAAGGCCGCGTCGCGGGCCCACTGCTCCTTGTACTCGAACTTCGCCTCGTCCGGGTGTTCGTAGTTGGCCGTATCCAGGTAGTCTACGCCCGTCTCGATACAGGCGTCCATAATAGCCAAGTCCTGGTAGGGAAGCGCCACGTTGATGACGATATCCGCCTTGACCTTTTTGATCAGTGCCGCCGTCTCTTCGACGCTGTCGGCATTGACCTGGGCGATCTCGACGGCGCCGGCCGGCAGCTCATCCGCAATCGTTTTGCAGCTCTCCAGTCTGCGGCTCGCCAGTACGATCTTCGTAAACGTTTCACTGTTCATTACACACTTATGCGTCACTACGCGGCCGACCCCGCCCGCCCCGATAATCAATACAGTAGCCATACTTCTACCTCGTCATTAAATTCACGTCAAATAGTAACCTAATTCCGTTTAAGCAGCCCCCAGAATCCGCCACCGCAGCGCCACCGATTGTCGCCGAACCGTAATCTTGCTATACTGTCTTGAAATTGCTTGAAAGGAGCGGCATGCCGTCTGTCATCCTCTGGGTGGAAGCGTTCTCGGGACTGGGGCTTTTCCTTTTCGGCATGCTTTTCCTGGAGGGCCAGATCCGCCAGTCCGCCGGGCATGCCTTCAAGAGCATCGTCCAGCGGGCGACCGGCACCCCTTTCCGCAGCCTCTTGACCGGTCTCGGGGCGACGGCCGTCTTTCAGAGCTCCTCCGTCGTCACCCTGATGGCCCTCTCCCTCGTCGGCGCGCACCTGCTCACCCTCGGCAGTGCCATCGCCGTCATCTTCGGCGCCAACATCGGCACTACCATCACCGTCTGGATCGTCGCGCTGGTCGGCTTCAAAATCGACATCAACCTCGTCTCCTACCTCATGATCGGCATCGGGGGGATCGGCGGCGTCCTGGTCAGTTCGGAGGGACGCTGGAAAAACCATTTCGGCGTCATGGTCGGATTCGGGCTCCTCTTCCTTGGACTGGAGGGGATGAAGCGGAGTTTCGGCGGCTTTGCCGACACCGTCGACCTCAGTCTCTTCGCTTCCGTCAGTCCCTACTGGTTCGCCGCCATCGGTATGCTGCTGACGGCCATCATCCAGGCCAGTGCCGCCTCCATCGCCATCGCGCAGAGCGCGGTCTTTGCGCATATCATCGGATTTGAGGCGGCGGCGGCCTTCGTCATCGGCGCCAATGCCGGTACAACCGTCACGGCGATGCTCGGAGCCATCGGCGGGACCCCGGACAAAAAACGCGTCGCGCTGGCACACTTCATCTTCAATATCTCGGCCGGGGCGCTTGCACTGGGCCTGCTTCAACCGCTCACCTGGCTGGTCTCCATGGTCGCCGCCACACTCAACGACGTCGTCAAAATCGCCCTCTTTCATACCCTCTTCAATCTCATGGGTGTGGTGATATGGTACCCCTTTATCGGCCTGCTCGAACGGATGCTCAAACGTACCTTCAAGAAAGAGCCGCTGCAGGTAACAAAATGGATACACAATGTCCCCGTGACGGTGCCGGACGTGGCGATCGATGCCCTCAAAAATGAGGTGAATGCCCTGTCGCAGCGGGTCGAGGAGTTTGCACTCTTCGCCATCGATATCTCACCGCCGAAAGCTTACGAGGCAGGTCTTTCGGTCGACAAGCTCCTCGAAGCGCCCGTCAAGCATTTCGACATCGCTTTCGACAGGCTCTACACCAATATCCGCCTCCATGAGGGGGAGGTTTACCGCTATATCATCCTGCTCTCACCCCACTGTCCCCAACCGGAGCAGCAACTGCAGCTCCAGACACTGCAGCGCACCATCGCCTACCTGGCTACCGCGGCCAAGTCGATCAAGGATATGCTCTACGACATCGAACGCCTCTATGACGCCGAATCGTCCGAAGAGCAGTCCTTCTACAAGGACCTCCGCTACCAGATCCTCAAAAGCGTTCTGACCTATCACGCTGTCACCCAGGGCGCCGAAGCGGAACGGGAGGTGCTTGACGAGACCTACAAGCGTGTCGCGAACTCCTATAAGAACAGCATGAATGTCATTGAATCCATTGCCAAGAATCCGGCGATCCCCTCGGAGATGACGACGATCACGATCAATGCGCTGCACCTGGCGAAGAGCTTTACGAAGTCCCTGCGCAATGCCCTGCCCCATGGGCCTCTTCTTAATCAATCATGACCTATAATGGTAGGATTGATCTTTCACAAAGAGTACAACAGATGAAGCAGGATAAACAGGTTATCGGGTGGCGCGAAAAGGTTGCGCTGCCGGCATTGGGCGTCGACGCCATCAAATGCAAAGTCGACACCGGGGCCAAGACATCCGCCCTGCACGCCTTTTACGTCGAAGCCTTTGAAGCGGACGGCAGGCAAATGGTGCGTTTCGGGCTGCACCCGAACCAAAACGATACGGAAAGCGTCATCGAATGCGAGGCCGAGGTCTTCGATGTCCGCACCGTCACCGATTCGGGCGGACACCGCGAAGAGCGCTACGTCATCCGGACAACGGTATGCATCGGCCGCGAGACCTTCGCCGCCGAGATCACCCTGACCAACCGCGACACGATGGCGTTCCGAATGCTTTTGGGACGCCGCGCCATGTCACACCGTTTTATCGTCGATCCCGACGCCTCTTATCTTGCCGGGGAGCCCACCGTATGAAAATCGCTATCCTGTCACGTAACAAAAACCTCTACTCCACCCGACGTCTCGCCGAAGCGGCGCTGGAACGCGGGCACGAAGTTGAAGTCATCGATACGCTGCGCTGCTATATGAACATCACCTCCGAACGCCCCTCGATGCACTACAAAGGCGAGGACCTGCTCGGCTTCGACGCCGTCATTCCCCGGATCGGCGCCTCGATCACCTTCTACGGCACGGCGGTGCTGCGCCAGTTCGAGGTGATGGGACTCACGTCGCTCAACGACTCCATCGCCATCAGCCGCGCCCGGGACAAGCTCCGCTCCATGCAGCTGCTCGCCCGCAAAGGGGTCGGCATGCCCGTGACCGGTTTTGCCCGCAACCCCGATGATATCGAGGACGTTCTCGACATGGTCGGCGGTGCCCCGGTCGTCATCAAGCTGCTTGAAGGCACCCAGGGGATCGGCGTCGTCCTGGCCGAAACGAAAAAGGCCGCCGAGAGCGTCATCCAGGCGTTTATGGGCCTCAATGCCAACATTATGGTCCAGGAGTTCATCAAGGAGGCCGGCGGCGCGGATATCCGCTGCCTCGTCATCGGCGACAAGGTCGTTGCCGCGATGAAACGCCAGGGTCCCGAGGGCGAGTTCCGCTCCAACCTCCACCGCGGCGGCAGCGCCAAGGTGATCAAGATCACGCCGGCCGAACGGGCCACCGCCGTCGCCGCGGCCAAGGCGATGGGCCTGCAGGTGTGCGGGGTGGACATGCTCCGCTCCAAGCGCGGCCCGCTGATCATGGAGGTCAACTCCTCCCCGGGCCTCAAGGGGATCGAAACCGCGTCCGGGAAAGATATCGCCGGTCTTATCATCCAGCACCTTGAAAAGGCCAGCAGCAAGCCCCGGGCCAAGAAGCCGAGGCTTTCGCCGATGTAAAGGGGACGCGCCATGTTCGAGATTGCAGGCACGCCGGTTGCCAAAGGGGAGCGTAAAGTCATCCCGATCCCCCTGCCTTCCCTCTACTCCGAGAAACGGATCGACATGCCCGTCAAGGTTGTTCGCGGCAAACGCAAGGGGCCGACCCTCTTTGTCAGTGCGACCGTCCACGGGGACGAACTCAACGGCATCGAGATCATCCGCCGCCTGCTGCAGCTGCCCCAACTTGCCAAACTCCGCGGCACCCTCATTGCCGTCCCCGTCGTCAATCCCTACGGCCTGATCCAGCACTCGCGCTACCTGCCCGACCGGCGCGATCTCAACCGCTCTTTCCCCGGCATGCAGAAAGGGAGCCTCGCCTCCCGGGTTGCCAAGATCTTCATGGATGAGATTGTCGAAAAGGCCGACGCGGGCATCGACCTGCACACCGGGGCCGTCCACCGATCGAACTTTCCGCAGGTGCGGGCCAATCTCGACGACGCAAAGACCCTTGCGATGGCCGAAGCGTTCCGTGCGCCGGTCCTGATGCACTCCGCACTGCGTGACGGTTCCCTGCGCGAAGCCGCTGTGGAAAAAGGGGTACCTATTCTGCTGTATGAGGGGGGTGAAGCGCTGCGCTACGACGAGTTCTCCATCCGTACCGGCTTGAAGGGGATCGTCCACGTCATGCGCCATCTGGGAATGCTGCCCAAATCCACCTATACGCCGAAAACACTGCCGACCGTCACAGTCAGCAGCAGCAAATGGCTCCGCTCACCCCAAAGCGGTCTGATGCGCAGTTTCAAGGGGCCGGGAAGTTTTGTCAAAACGGGCGATCTTCTGGCCCAGATCGACGTGCCGCTGCAGCAGGAGGTGATCGAGGTCCATGCCGAATTCGACGGGATTGTCATCGGACGGCTGGAGACGCCGCTGGTCTACGAAGGGGATGCGATTTTCCATATCGCCACCAAAGAGAAAGAGCACACCATCTCCCACCTGGAGGCCCTCGAAGCCCTGGACGAAAGCAGCATCGGGGAGGCGATGCCTTCCCTGCTGCAGGACCCGCCGCTTATCTAGTGTGTTATCCGGCCGGCAGCTGTATGCGGGCGTCTCAACGCGCCTGATGCCGTATCAGGTTTTTACAGATAGAGGTCCGCGAGCAGATGCAGCATCTTTTTGACCGACTCCGTCCGTACCGTTTCGGAGACGGTATGGTAGCCCGTCGTCGGCAGTTGCAGCGTCGTGCCCTGGAGGGTTCCCTCTGCAGCCAGACGCCCCATCTCCGTGCTTCCAAGTGACGTTGCCGTCCCTCCCGAAGCAAGATGAGCATTCTGCGCCGCGATATAGCGGTCTTTGAAACTGTAACGGATTCCGAGCCGGTCGCAGCGTCCGGCGATCTCCTCCGTAAAGGTTTTGTTGAAGGCGGCGTTCGCGTCCCGGTAGCGCAGGACGAGGTCCTGGGCATCGGCTGCCGCACGGTCGGGGAAAGGGCTCGTATCGAGCACCAGGAGCCTGTCCGTCGCTCCGTCGAAACGGCGGTACCACTCCAGCACGAAACGCCAGCTCTTGCCCGCCTCCTCCTGTGCGGTAAAGAAGGCCGTTCCCTCGTACCCGCTGCGGTAGAGATGCAGGATCAGTGCCGCACTGATGACGTTGTCGAGCTGGGCGGAAAGCATTCCGTCATTGATCCGCAGCGAATCGACATAGGCGACCGGCGTTCCCGGCATGAGGTACTCCAGCCCCTTTACTTCAAAGATCAGGTTGTTGCGCCGTGGGCAGATGTAGGCCTTCTCGATATTGCCCAGCCCGAGGTAGGTGCCCGACCAGGGTTCATACGCCTGGACCGCCTGCCCCGCGAAACGTTCCGAGATCGTGTTCATCGTCTGCTCGGCCACGGAGTTGCCGCTCAGGTCGGCGCGGTTCTGGGTCAGAAACGCCGCATACTGGAACTCGTTCGGCCCCGTACAGATAAGGCCGTGGCGGTCGATATGCGCTGACAGCGCTCCCGATGCAGGCCGACGGCCGCGGGCGAACAGTACCCCCTCATACAGCGTCGTTTCGATGCCCAGTTCGTCCAGTTCGCGTTTAAGTGTCAGGAAAAACGGATGCTCCGCACCGACGACGGAGGGGCGGCGTACAAGGTACTTGAGGGTATCGAGGAACTCGCCGAACGCTACGCCTGTCATGAGCTGTGCCCCTTGCCGTGCTGTTCCATGAGCATCAGTTCCTGCCGCCCGGAGAAGCAGACTTTCGGATCCGCCGCGAAGACGAGGCTGTCGTCACGCCCTTCATACTCGACCTGCCGCAGGAGCAGCTTCATCGTCTCGAGCCTCGCCTTGTGCTTATCACTGGAGCGGATGACGTGCCAGGGGGCCGCCGCATGGTCCGTCACCGTCAGCATCTGGTACTTCATCTGCGTAAACTGGTCCCACATGCTCTGCGCCTGCATATCGATCTCGCTGAGCTTCCAGCGTCGCAACGGATCGCTGCGACGCTGTTCGAAACGCATGGCCTGCTTCTGTTTGCTGACGCTGAAATAGAGTTTGACCAGCAGCATCCCCTCTTCCGTCAGCGCCTGTTCGAACGGGACCACATGCTTGAGAAAAAGCGCGTGTTCGCGCGGCGTACAGAAACCGAAAACCGGCTCGACCATCGCCCGGTTGTACCAGCTGCGGTCAAAAAGCACCAGTTCACCGAAATGGGGGAAGTGTTTGATGTAGCGCTGGAAATACCACTGGGAACGCTCCTCCTCCGTCGGCTTGCCCAGGGCGACGATGCGGTAGTGCTTCGGGTTCATGAAACGGCTTACACTGCCGATCGTCGTCCCCTTGCCTGCGGCATCACGCCCTTCGAAAAGCACCATCATTTTCAGACGGTTACGCTCGATATGCTGCTGAAGCTTGATCAGCTCCGCCTGGTAAGGTGCGAGCGCCAGGTTCTCCGCGTGGATGCGAAGCGCTTCATCCTGCTGCTCCGGTGTCAGGCCGTATGTCTTCATCGTACCGTCCGTCCCGTTATTCGATATAGTTCATGCTGTAGAGCACGCGCTCAGCCGCCGTACGCGGCTGCTTCTGCCGGTCGACCGTCTCCAGGCGCTCGCGCAGTCCCCGGCCGTTGGCGATCTGGATCGCCAGCCCCGGCCGCGCATTGAGCTCGAGCATCAGCGCCCCGTCGTTCTTGTCGAACACGATATCGGCGCCCAGGTATCCCAGGCCCGTCATCTCGTAGCACGACGCCGCCATCGTCAGGACCGCTTCCCACTGCGGGACCTTCAATTTGGCGAAATCGTGGTGGGTGTCGGGGTGGTGCGTGACGGGACGGTCATGAATGACCGCCGAGAGGGCCGAGCCGTCTTTCAGGCTGAGACCGACGCCGACAGCGCCCTGGTGCAGGTTCGCCTTGCCGTCGCTCTCCCGCGTCGGGCAGCGCATCATCGCCATGACAGGGTAGCCGCGGTAGACGATAATACGGATGTCCGGCACCCCTTCGAAACTGTAATCGGCGAACATCGGGTCGAAGGCCACGACCTTTTCGATAATGGCCGTATCGTACCGACCGCCCAGCGAGTAGAGGCCGCTGAGAATATTGGAGATGTGCTTGCGCAGGTCGTTCAGTGAGAGCGCATCGCCGCTCGCCTTGATGAAGGTATCGCCTTCGCGGTGCGTGATGACGACGATCCCCTTCCCGCCGCTGCCGTAATCGGGTTTGACGACAAAGCTCCCGTAGGGGGCAAGAATGTCGTGGAGGTTACGCAGCTGGGACTGGCGTTCGATCGTCGCGTAGAGTTCGGTGACCGGTACGCCGGAGTTCCTCGCCAGCTCCTTCGTCATGAGCTTGTTATCGACCAGCGGATAGTGACTGCGCGGGTTGTAGCGGCCGATCAGCTCGACGTTGCGGTAGTTCATCCCGACGATGCCTTTGCGCCGCAGCGCACCGAAGGTCACGAATTTCATCGCCCGGCCAGCGGTGCGAAGCGCACCAGTTCGGTGATGCGGTAGCCGGTGTAACGGCCGACCAGGATGACCATGGCCAGGACGAGCAGCTGCAGTTCCGGGAAGGTGAAGGTCAGGTGGCGCACGAAGTCGTTATCCATCGCGAAAAAGGCTGCAATCGCAACGACGAGGGAACCGCCGACCTGGGTCAGCGCCTCGCGCGCCCCGCTCTCTTCCCAGAGGATCGACATCCGTTCGATCGTCCAGGAGAGGATGATCATCGGGAAGAAGGTGATTTTGAGCACCTCGTCGATGCCGAGTTTGAAACTGACGATACTCATCACCGACATGATACTGATGACGACGATGATCACGGCGGAGATCCTCGCCACCAGCAGCAGCTGCAGCCGCGAGAGGTAGCTGCGGACGATGAGGCCGCTCGAGACGATGACGAAGAACATCGCCAGGCCGCTGATCAGCGTCGTCTGGATGAAGGCCAGGGCAAAAAGTACCGGCATAAAGGTCCCCATCGTCCGGATACCGATCAGAATACGGAAAATGACGACCACCAACGCACCGATCGGGATCAGCAGCAGCTGCTTGAAGGCGTTCTGCTGGGAGCTCGGCAGGGAGTAGAGCGAAAAGTTGAGGAAATCGTTCCCCTGCTTGAGCATTTCGCGCTTGCTGAGCATGGAGGCGGCCACTTTGGCCTCGCTGACGGAGAAACGGAGGCGTGCCTTGGCGATCCCCTTGGTCGTCATCATCGCCCGGTTCCCGAGCGACCAGACGAAGAAATTCTCCGGTAGCGTGATCTGCCCCGTTTTGAAACTGAAGTAACCCGACTCGTCTGCCCCCTTGACCTCGAGCAGCGTCACCGCACGGCGTTTCTTCTGGCCGTCTTCAAGCATAATCCCGCGTACCTTGCGGAACGTGATCTTTTCCCGTGCCAGCAGCGCCATGACCAGCGAGGCGGTCGTCTCGTTCTTCTTCGCCTGAAGCTCCTTCACGGCATCGGTCGGCATTTCAGTATTGAACATGTCGATCAGCTGCGCCGCCAATGAGATCGCGTCGGCCGAATGTTCCCGTGCATAGTTCAGAATGCCCGCTGCGGCGGCCTGTTCGGAAGCATCCCAGAACTGCGTGTCGTCATACGCCGGGATCGTATCCCAGACCGCCTGACTGTCCTGGGGTTCATAGAGGGGTTCGGGCGTCACCCGGATCTTGTAGAAGAGTTTACTTTTCGCGTCAAAACTGCGCTTTGTCCAGTGCAGCAGTTCACCGTCGTCCATTAGGGCCGTCGTCATACCGAATTCGCCGGCCTCACCCTCGCGTTCGAGGATCTTCATCCCCGGCTGTGTCGACGGCAGGCGCAGCGAGACCGATGCGGGTGCCCCCGTCCCTTCGAGGTCGACTTCCGCCGTGACGGTAAAGACGGAGCGCTTGTCGTGCGGTGTCACGGGGACCCCGAGGTAGACGACTTTGTACCAGGCGACAAAAAGCCCCGTCATCGCCAGCAGCATGGCGATCATCAGTACCTGAAAACGTGAAGAGATCACGGCATTTCCACCAGTTCTTTGACAAACTTCCGGCTGACATCGACAATAAAGTGGTCACGCAGGAAATTGACGCCGATAAGGATTTTGTATTTGAAATTGCTCCGGTCGGTCAGGGTTACCTCGATCGCCTGCGTCACGTCGCTGATCGTGACCTTGAGCATGACGACGGCACGGCGCTGCGAAGGGGCGCCATGCTGCTTGATCTTGACAAAACGGACGACCTTCGCGCGGATCGGCGTCCCCTTAACGTTGAACAGCGCCCAGTCCTGACCGTCTTCGTTGACGATCTGCAGGTTTTCCGCGCCGATCGACGTCGTATTGGCCCCGGTATCGATCCGCCCTTCAAGGAGAAGCCCGCCCGGTTCGACGAAGACCTTCTCGACGATGCCGATGACCTGTTTCGTGCCGATCTCGCCCGCATCCGCCTCCTCGTCGCTCCAGCTCATTTCGGCCGGTTCAATGACAGGGGGCTGCTGTCCGGCCGTTTCCGCACCGTAGAGCGCGGTAAAGGCTACAAAACAAAGGATCGCCAGAAAGGTCCGTTTCTTCAAAATACGTTACTCACTTTCAGAAGACTGAATCTGTCTTTTTAACTTAATTGTAACAGAGAAAAGTGTCTAGGACAACTGTGACAGCAGTGTATTAAGGTCCCCAAGCACATTGATCGAGGCGATCCTGCCGTTACGGAAATGGAAAAAGGAAGCTCCGGAGAAGCTGACCCTGTTGCCCGAAGCGGGATGCCCGAAAAGCTCGCCCTCATGCTTGCCCGTATAAGAGACGTAGGCAGCGGCTTTATCGTTCTCCACGACCGTGATCTCGACGGCATGGTAGAGCGACGGGAAAGCCGTACTGAACAGATCGGCATAGTCTTTGAAACCGACAAGGCCGTTGGCTTCGATCCCCAGCGATCCGCGGAAACGGACATCCGGGTCAAGGAGGGCATCGGCTTTGGAAAAATCCTTGTCGTTCCACATCTCATAGTATTGTTGCAGAAGCTGTCGCGGTTCCATGGGGCTCACTCGTCGTCAAACCGATGCTTGTGGGGGAAACGTTCGATCGGTGCAAACTCATCGTCGTCATCGTCATCCCAGGAAGCTTCGTCTTCAAAATCATAAGTAAAGATACGCTCGTAACCCCGTTTTTCCAGCTCTTCGTCGAGCGTTTCGGGGGCGTATCCCTTTGTTTTACAAACCGCAAGGATCGAAGCGATATCCGCTTCATCCACGCCGTTCAACTTCATTTCCATTTCGATATCAGAAATCGTCATTTCGACCTCAAATAGTACAGCGCCCATCGGCGCCGAGCATGGGCAATGCCCGCCATGGCCGCCCGGCGGCGGCCAAAACTAAAACAAGTGCAAACCTGAAATTATACTCCTTTTTTTGCAAAAACAGCGCTATAATTTAGTCAGTTTTTTCACTGTCCTATACCAAAGAAACACCCGCTCCGCCGGGAGGAGAATGCGCATTATGAAACAGATAGTCTGGGGAACGTGTCTGCTGCTTGCGGCACTTGCAGCCCATGCCGAAGAGAAGGATCCGATGGAGGTTTGCGACGACAGGAACAGCGCCTGTATCGCGAAATGTGACGGCATGGAGAATGCATCCTCGGCCTGTTACGAGTCCTGCGACACCGCCTACCGGCGCTGCCTAGACGTTGCCAACGGGTATGACCCGGAGCCCCCCAGCACCTATGCGTCGGAGACGGCGGATGCCAATACGAGTACGAAAAAGGCTCAGAAGTAAAAAGCGATCAGCAGCGTGCTGATCCAGATCGCGCCGGTCATCACGAGCGAAACGAAGACCAGTGCCGCCCCGGCGTCTTTGGCCCGTTTGGCCAGTTCGTGGTATTCGAGTGTCACGAGGTCCACGACGCGCTCGACGGCGCTGTTGGCCAGCTCGGCCAGGAGCGGGATAAAAAGGGAGATGCTCAGTACCGCGCTGTAAAGCGGCGAGATCGGCAGCAGCCATGCGAAAGTGCCCATGCCGAAAAAGAGCAGCAGCTGCAGTTTGAAAGAGCTCTCGTTGCGGATCACCTCGATGAGGCCGCTCAGGGCATAGCGCGTGTTTTTGAAGAGGGTGTATTCCGGTTTATTGAGCAATAGTATCCTTTAACTGCATAACGGCGCCGCGCACCGAATCCGCGCTGCTGCCAAGGGGCATCGGGGCCCCGAAAACGACCGTGACCGGGCGCCGAAGCGACCAGCGCCGGCCGCCGTGGGTTTTCCGGGTGTAGGAGAGTCGGCTGCCGCACATCCCGTCGATGTAAAACGGCACGATCTCTCCGCGGTGACTTTGTGACGCTATTATCTCAAATCCACGGTAAAACTTTTCTATTTCGCAGCGACGGCTGATGCCCCCTTCGGGGAAGATGCCGACCGCCTCCCCTGCGTTCAGTGCCGCCGCCGCCTCCTCAAACGCCTGCTTCGAGGCTTTCGAAGAGACGGGAATCGTCCGCCCGAGCCGGAACATCCAGCGCAGCGCCGGCCATTCATAGATGGAACGCTCCATCATGTAGCGCAGCAGACGGCGGCGCAGCGCTATCTGCACAAGCAGCCAGTCCAGCCAGCTGACGTGGTTGCCCAGCAGCAGGACGGCCCCGGCAGCGGGGACATGCTCGCGTCCCACGGCCCTGACGCGGTACCGCAGGGAGATCAGCAGCGCGGCGGCGACCCAGAGCAGCCGCAGCAGCCACTTGCGCATGCTCACCCCTCGTTTCCGGCCAGCGACGTGCTCCACCCCAGGTAGACGCCGTGGGCCTCGAGCACGGTTTCAAGCAGCGGCAGCGTCACCGCTTCCAGGGTCTCCGGAGTACAGGCGTGCGTCCGCTCATAAAGCATCCCGTAGGGGTAGTGCCCCTCCTCTTCCAGGTCCGTTTCGATCCGTACGCCCTCTTCGGCAAGGGCCGAGGCTGCGCGCAGCATGGCACTGTGCGTCTGGAAAAAGAGGTAGTGCTCCACCGGGCGCGCCACGCCGAGGTCGTCACCGGCAGCCGCAAGCTCCGCAATGATTTCGGCACTCTTCGCCTGCTGCAGCTCAAACGGGTCGGGGGCGAGCATGTCGTGGTAAAAGGCATGATGGGTATCACGCGTTGCCCCATACTCGAGCTGCCCGTAGCCATGCTGCTTGAAAAGGTCGCGGAACTGCTGCTCCGCCCCCTTGCTCCAGGCAGCATAGAAATAGAGCTCCGCCCACCCCTCCTGCAGACGCATCCCGGCATACAGCGCCCCGTTGCGAAGTTCAAGCCGTTCGCTGAGGGCGTCCCTGATCGCACCGAGCACCGCGCGTTCCGCTTCGCCGCAGGCGCCCTCCGCGTCCGGCGTCTTCAGTGGTACGAAGCACCAGAGCATCCAGACCGTATCGTCGCTTTGGGGTTCGAAATCGAGGTTGGCCTCGATGGTCACCGGGGTATTCTCTTCATTTTTAGTCGTGTAGGTAACGTTCATGCACTGCCCTTGGTATAATGGCGGTATTTTAACAAAGATTGGGGAAGGAACAGATGGAGATCATGTTGGCAGTGACGGTTTTTTACCTGTTCCTCGAAGGTTTCGAGGTCGCCTGGCAAAAGGCGCCCACGATGCTGGAGATGCTCATACGCATCCGGCGGCGCTACGACAAAAGCATCTTTTACTTCCTACTGCTGCACCCGACCTACTACTTTGCCATCTGGCTCATCCTGGAGACACAGATGTCGCTGCCGGCGGTGCTGCTGCTCTTTATCAAAACGATCGATATCGCCACGAAGATCGTCCTGATGCAGCAGATCTTCGACAAACAGGAGGCCACGGCCCAGCTGCAGGAGATGCTCATCATGCCGCTGGCGAGGTGGATGCCCTACGCCGGGTTCGCCGTCTACCCGCCGCTGGTCCTCTGGGCAATCCTCTGAGCGCTTAGCGCCCCCTGATCTCTTTGAGTGCTTCGGCGATCTTCGCCTTCTGCTCCTCGGAGAGTGACTGCGACTCCAGCTTCTCCATCAGCGATTCACCCAGTTTTTCCATCCGCGCATTGTCATCGCGCTCGGCACTCCGGATCCGGCGTACGATCAGATAGAAGAGTCCCACCGCCATTACCAGAAGCAACGCGGCAGCACTCAGCATCAACCCTTCAATGGACATCGGCCCTCCGTTTTTTGTAACAGTATAGCGCAATGGCGGGGCCGAATCAATCGTTACAACAGGGATTCGTAACGGGCATCCGTCAGGGTTTTGAGGAAGGCGACGATGGCCTCTTCCTCCGCATCGCTCAGCCCCAGATTGCCCAGTTCATTTACATTGATCGTCTCGGGGACTTCCGGCGTCCGCCACGGCGCTCCCGTCTCCGGGTTGAGGGCATCCGTTACGTCACGGGTATTATAAAAGTGGACCACCGCCTTGAGGGTTTTGAACACCCCGTTATGCATATAGGGCCCCGTGACCGCGATATTGCGCAGCGTCGCCACCTTGAATGCACCGTTCAACGAACTGTCGCCCGTCGTCTGGCCCAGGCCGAGGTCGCGGTAGTCTGCCACTGCGCTCAGCGGGTTGTTCGGGTTCGTGCGCACCGCTTCATTGACGGGCACGCCGAGGTTGTCAAAGGTGCCGTCCGTAAAGAGCGCCGGCGCACCGTCCGAACCAAAATGGGGGTGGCACGCGGCACAGTTGCCCTTGTCCTCGCGGACGAACAGCTCCAGTCCTTTGCGCTCCAGCGCCGTCAGCTCCGCTTTGCCTTTGAGCCAGCGGTCGTATTTGGAATCGAACGGCGCAAAAACGTCGCTCTTCTCAAAAGCCGCAATGGCATCCGCAACCGCATCATAGGCAACGGTATCGTCATCAAAAACATCCGCCCCGTACAGCGCGGTCATTTCCGTCACGTACGCCGGGTTGGCCTTGACCCGTGCCACGACGCTGTTGAGATCTGGCATCTGCATCTCCACCGGGTTCAGGAAGGGACCCTTCGCCTGGGCAGTGAGATCCGCCGCCCGGCCATCATGGAACTGGCCGCCGAGCCAGAGCCCGCCGCCGCCTTCACCCTCGCCCGCTTCGTCATCGAAATGAAACGCAGCGAAATACGCGGCATACATGGCCGTCGGGGCGTTACGGTCCCCGAGCGAAACGTTGTCGTCCCCGATGGAGACGGCACCGAAATCATTCAGGGCCGTCGCCGTCCGCGCCTCGCTGAAGGCGTGTGCCGCATCGTGACAGGAGGCACAGGCCTGGTTGCCCGTATTGGAAAGGTTCGTATCATTGAAAAACGCTTCTCCGAGCGTCACCTTCTGCGGATCGAGCCCGCCCTCTTTCGTATCGTTACAGCCGCCGAGCAGCAGCAACAGGATTCCAAGCCCTGCAAAAGACTCTTTTTTCATGTCAACTCCATTATTGATAATCATAATCGTTTTGAAAGTATGCAAAAAATATTCTTCAAGGAAGCTTTAATTTGATAGTGATTATCGATAATATTATTGTAAAAAAGACAATTTGGTTGCTTTTTGCAGGAGTGTGGAAAGAAAAATCGGGGCACCCCGGGGGTGCAAAAGGGACTACTCGTTGCGCAGCACGGTCAGGACGTCGACCTCGCTCGCCTTCTTGGCCGGGTACCACGAGGAGAGCACGACGATGGCAAAAGCGCCCCCGAGAATGGAGACAAAATCCTGCCAGGAGAGGTCCAGGGCCAGGCGGGCCGTCGGGTAGACGTGTTTCGGCAGCGAGATGATGTCGAAAGTCTGCAGCACCCAGACACCCGAAAGGCCCAGGATGGCACCGGTAACGATCCCCCCGATCCCGATGACCACGCCGAGTTTCAAAAAGAGCTTTTTGATCTGCGCGGGCGATGCTCCGAGCGAGATCAGCAGCGCGATCTCGCTGCGGCGGTTCATCACCGTCATCAGCAGCGACGAGATGATATTGACGGCCGCGATGAGAATGATGAGCATCAAAACGATAAAGAGCGAACGTTTTTCCAGCTCCAGCGCGGCAAAGAAGTTGACGTTGTCTTCCCACCACCCTTTGATGCGTACCCCTGCGGGGAGGACCTTGCGGACCTCCTCGATCACCGCCTGCGGGTCGTCGGTCATGATATGGATACCGTCGTAGACGTTGTCGGGCAGGTGCATGATCGTCTGCAGGGAATGCAGATCCGTATAGCTGTAGGCTTTGTCATACGCGCTCAGGCCCGAATCGAAGGCCCCGGCGATGACGAAGCGCTTGAGCTTCGGCGTCACCGCGAGCCCCCCCGGCTCGATCTGGGTGAAGATGTACATCAGCCGGTCCCCTTCGGTCATCGCGAACGACTCCAGCAGCGCTTCGCCGACGACGACCTTGAAGTTCCCTTCCGGCAGGGTCTCAAGCGCCTTCGCCACAACGGGGTTCACCTCCCTTTCGGCCTGGTAGTCGACGCCGAAAAGGTAACCCCCCTCGAGCTGCGAACCGCTGCGGGCAATGACGGAAGCGGCGACATAGGGGCTGAATTTCAGTTGGGGGAAATCGTGTTCGAGGTCCAGCAGCAGCGACGTGTTCACGCTTCCGTAAAAGCGCGGTACGATGGTGAGCGGATAATTCATGATCGTGAGTTTCTTCTTGAACTCGTTATCGAAACCGTTCATCAGCGCCATGGCGATGATAAGGACCATGACACCGAGCATGATGCCGAGGAATGCAAGCATTGCGGAAAGGAAGATGAAGGGCTGCTCCCGGTCAAACCGCAGAAAGCGGCGCAGCAGGTAGTTCGTCAGGCTGCGCTGTGTTTTCAAGAGGCAAACGCCCCTTTCTTCGGTCCGCTCTGCCCGCAGCAGTTCTTGTATTTTTTACCGCTGCCGCAGGGACACGGGTCGTTGCGGGCCGGCTTTTTTGCTGCAGGAACATCGGCTGCGGCGTCGCTTTCGCGGTTGAGCTGCATCTGCATCTCTTTCTGCTTGCGTTCGATCTCCTGCGCCCGGGCGAAGGCCTCGGCCTCCTCCTCCGGCGAACGGAGCTGGAAGCGGATGATCTGCAGCGTCTTGATCGTGTCGTACTTGATCGTCTCGATCAGCTCCGTAAAGAGGTTGAAGCTCTCTTTTTTGTACTCGACGAGCGGGTCTTTCTGGTTGTATGCGCGCAGGCGGATACCCGTCTTCATCGTATCCATGCGGTAGAGGTGCTCGCGCCACGCCGTATCGAGGGTCTTGAGGTAGATCTCGCGTTCGATGTCGCGGCGGACGGTTGCATCCACGACGGCCATCTTCGTATCGTATTCGGCTTTGATGTCGGCCGTAAGCTTCTCGGAGAGCGCTTCGAAATCCAGCCCTGCTAATGCGTCGGCCGCCGGGGTGAAGTGGAGCTCCTCCAGCAGCAGTTTCGTCAGCCGCTCGAGGTCGAAGTCCTCGCGGCCTCCCCCCTGATAGATCTCGCACTCGCCGAGCGCACGCGCCACGTAGGCCTCGCGGATATCGTTGATCTTGACGCCGATATCGAACTCCGGGTCAAGCAGCTGGTTGCGGAAACGGTAGACGATCTTGCGCTGTTCGTTGGCGACGTCATCGTACTCGACGATCTGCTTCCGCCCTTCGAAGTGGAGGTTTTCGACCTTCTTCTGCGCCTTTTCGACGGCGCGGGTGACCATTTTGGACTCGATATACTCCCCGTCCTCGACGCCGAGACGCTCCATGATCGTCTTGATCTTATCCGAGCCGAAGATGCGCAGCAGGTTATCCTCGAGGCTGAGGTAGAACTGGCTGACCCCCGGGTCGCCCTGGCGACCGGAACGGCCGCGCAGCTGGTTGTCGATACGGCGGTTCTCGTGGCGCTCGGTCCCGATGATGTAGAGACCGCCCATCGCCTTGATCTCGTCGCTGACCTTGATGTCGACCCCGCGCCCGGCCATGTTGGTCGCGATCGTGACCGCGCCCTTTTCGCCGGCGCTCTTGATGATCTCACCCTCCTGGGCGTGGTTCTTCGCATTGAGGACGGTATGGGCGATCTTCTCGCGTTTGAGGAGTTCGTGCAGCACTTCGGACTTCTCGATGGACGCCGTTCCGACGAGGACCGGCTGCCCTTTGACGTTGAGCTCCTTGATCTTCTCGATGGCCGCCTGGAACTTCTCAAGCTCGGTCTTGTAGATCAGGTCATTGAGGTCTTCGCGGACGACCGGGACGTTCGTCGGGATGGAGACGACGTCGAGGCGGTAGATCTGGGCGAACTCCGTCGCTTCGGTCTGTGCCGTACCGGTCATCCCCGCCAGCTTGTCGTACATGCGGAAGTAGTTCTGGAAAGTGATGTCCGCGAGCGTCTGCGACTCCTCCTTGATCTGAACGCGCTCTTTCGCTTCGAGCGCCTGGTGCAGACCCTCGGAGTAGCGGCGTCCCTCGGAGAGGCGGCCCGTGAACTCGTCGACGATGACGACTTCGCCGTCCTTGACGACATAGTCAACATCGATTTCGAAGATGTAATTGGCTTTAAGGGCCTGGTCGAGGTGATGCGACAGCGCGGAGTTTTCCAGGCTGTAGAGGTTGTCGACGTCGAAGAGTTCCTCGGCCTTGGCGATCCCCTCTTCGGTGATCAGGACGAGACGGTCCTTCTCGTCGACGGTAAAGTGCGTCTCTTTACGCAACTGCTTGGCGATCTCGTCGGCGCGGACGTAGTTGTCGAGCGTGCGGTTGGTCGGGCCGGAGATGATCAGCGGGGTCCGTGCCTCGTCGATGAGGATGGAGTCCACTTCGTCGACGATGACGAAGTGGTGGCCACGCTGCACCATCTGTTCGCGGGAAAAACTCATGTTGTCGCGCAGGTAGTCGAACCCGAACTCGTTGTTCGTCCCATAGGTGATGTCGGCGGCGTAATGGGCACGCTTTACCTGCGGGTCGTACTCACCCTCGAGGACCGTACCGACCGTGTAGCCCAGGAACTCGTAGAGCGGGGAGAGTTCCGTGGCGTCGCGCTGGGCCAGGTAGTCATTGACGGTGACGACATGCACGCCCTTGCCCATCATCGCGTTGAGCGCGACCGGCAGCGAGGCCACAAGGGTCTTACCCTCCCCCGTCTTCATCTCGGCGATGCGCCCCTCGTGCAGGACCATCCCCCCGATCATCTGCACGTCGAAGTGACGCATTCCCAGGGTGCGTTTGGCCGCTTCGCGGGTCATGGCAAAGGAGTCGGGAAGAACCTCTTCCAGGCTCTTCTCTTCGGCGCGCACGGCCGTTTTCAGTTCTTCGAATGCGGCCTGCAGTGCCGCATCGTCCATTGCTTCGTATGTTGCTTCGAGCGCATTGATCTTTTTCAGTGCCCGTTTATAGCGTTTCAGCTCCCGGTCGTTCTTGGTGCCGAACACCTTGCCCATCATCGTCTGCAGCATCTTTTCCCTAGTTTCGGGCACCGGGGGTGCCTCATTTTTTGCGCTGATTATAACTAAGCGAAGGTATCGTTTCTATAAAGGTATTGTGTAGGAGTGTCCGGTCACCATTTTTGGTTACAATTGCGCAAAAAAAGGTTGACGATGAAAACACTCATTCTGCTGCTCGCCGCGCTTACAACCCTCTTCGGGTTCACCGACTCCATCCGTACGTTCAGTGCGGATTTCACCCAGCAGATCGTCGACGACACCAATAAGACCATTACCTACGAAGGGCATGTCGACGCGACCCGCCCCGACAAGGCCCACTGGCACTACTTCAAGCCCGTCGAGAAGAGCGTCTTCGTCATCGGCCACAAAGTCACCATCATCGAACCGGAACTCGAACAGGCCATCGTCAAGACCTTCCGCGACGAGATCGACCTCTTCAAGATCCTCGCCAACGCCGTCAAGCTCGACGACGAAACCTACCTGGCGACCCACAAATCCCAGGAGTTCTTCATCCGCATCCGCAACGACATCCCGCTGGCGATCTCCTACCACGACGCTTTCGAGAACAACGTGCATATCCGCTTTTCGGCCCAAAAGGTCAACCGCAGCCTCGACGACACCCTCTTCCTCCCGGTGATCCCAACCGGATACGACATCCTCAGCGAATAGCCCCTACTTCTCCTCCCCGGCTTCGGCCTGCCTCACCGGCGGGATCGGCGCAAAATAGCCCACCAGAAGCAGCAGCACACCCACGGAAATGAAAGAGACGATTCGCTCGACCGTCCCGCTGCCGGCGAGATCGACGACAAAGAGCTTCAGGACGACCACGCCCAGTACGCCCGCCCCCGCGATCCATACCGTCCGCTCCGCCCGCAGCTTCCCGGCGAGCATGGCGGCGATCCCCATACTGCTCCACAAAATGGAGAGCGACGCCTGGAAAACAAGGCTGGCGGAGAGGGCGTAGGCCGTGTAAGCGACCTCCCCGTAGAAATGGACCACCCTTCCCAGCAGGACAGTGGCATAAAGGAACGCCGCGATGCCGGCCGCTTTGTAGGCGATCTTCTCCGGTACATTCATCAATCTTTCGACACGGTTCAGCCAGTAGACAAAGGCCGCCAGCCCCGCCGCCTGGAGCAAATCAAGCGGGCTCAGCAGCGGCAGGTAAGGCATAAACGGTACGGCACCGTCCAAGGCGCATCCCTTGAGTTCCCAGATGCCGAGGATGGTCGCGAGCGTAATCCCGCCCACCAGACGGTAATGTTCCAGCTGACCGCGGACCAGGCGCGGGAAAAAGGTCTCTTTCTGCACCACGAGCAGCAGCGCAGCGATCGGGAGGATGCCGAATGCACCGAAGGCCAGACTCTCTACCGCCGTCCACTGCATGACCGCGTACTGCAGCTCGCGCGACAGGATCAGCACGAGCATGATGAAGCCCGTAACATGCAATAGCGCCCGCAGTCTCCAGCCCGACTCGAAGCGCCACAACAGCCCGTAGTGCACGGTAAAGAAAAGGACGACAGCGATGCTTCCGATCCCCGCGAAAGGGTGCGAATCGATGTAATGGTAGAACAGCGATGCGAAGGTGGCCGCCCCCAGCAGTAGGTAGTATTGCAGGACCTGCTCCAGTGCGTTCCACGACAGACGGCGCGCCGCCACGGCGAATACGGCAGCGCTGAGCGCGGTATAGATCAACATGACATTGCCCAGCTCGAAACTGCTGCGCTCCGATTCCTGGAGCCCCGTAAGCAGCCACACCGCCAAACCGGTACCGAGGAAGAGGAAGGAGAGCGTCTGCAGGGACGTTTTACGGCCGTTGTCGCTATGCCGCCAGAGCCTGAAAGCGGTAAAGAAAGCCGCAAGGACAATGACCACACCCCCGGCAAAAAGCCCGTTCGCAAAGGCGTACTCCGCCGGACGGCCGAGGGTCGCCAGAAGGTAGAGCAGCGTCGCCGCCAGTTCCAGTACGACCCCGAAAATAACGCCATAGGGCTTGGTATATTTCAAGGAGATCCAGACGACGGCCGCACCTTCAAGCGCCCAGAGCGCCCCGGTCATCCGGTCGTCGAGCGCGTAGGGAACGGCGACGGTATAAAAGACGACGGCGATCGCGCGGAACGCCTCGGCCAGCATCTGCATTTTTGTATGGCGCGAGAGCTGCCAGAAGAGCGCCAGGTAGAGCGTGCCTACGGCCACGGCGCTGTAAAAAACGCCGTACTCGTATTGATCGATCATCGACGCCTGCAGGGCAAACGCGACGAGCGGCAGCCCAAAAACCAGCGTCGCGTCAATAAACGCGCGGACGTCAAAGGGCTGCTTGGAGGTAAACAGGATACTGACGCCCAGGTAAAGCAGAAAGAAGAAGATCAGAAACGGTTCCGTCGATGCGAAGAGCGCAGGATCGTACCGGAGCACGCCCCAGGCCGTCGCGATGACAAAGGTGAAAAAGAAACCGGCGATATTGAGCAGCCGCCAGGAGCGGTACCAGGCAATCAGCAGGATGCCGATGTTGAGCATCGCGTAGTAGCTGAACAGCACTATATGCGAACCGCTGCCGTCGGAAGTAAGGATCGGCACCAGGAAACCGCCGGTAACCGAGAAGAGTGCCAAAATGAGCGCATCCTGGGCCACGGCCAGCAGGGAGCCGCAGATAACGACGATCAGCATGATGACGAACGCCTGCGGCATGCTCAGCAGGCCGTACATCTTCGCCGACGCGTAGACGACGAGGTAGAACGAGGCGACACCAAGTGCCTGCAGAACAAGGCCGTAGTAGCCTTCACGCTCGCGCAGCCGCCAGCCCAGCCCCGTAATGGCCAGTGCCCCGAGCGCAATGCCGATGAGGCGCATCTCGATGCTGATCATGTTGTGATCGGCCGCGTATTTGACGAGGAAAACGAGCCCCAGGAAAAAGATGATGCCGCCGACCTTCACCAGCATGTTGCCGCCGGTGATGAAACGGTTGAGCGCTTCGGCGAAGGGCGACGGTTCCGCAGCCTCCTCCCGCGGGGCATGCGGCCTTGCCTCTTCCGGCGCTTCCGGGACGGCATGGGCCGGTTTTTCCGACCGGGTTCGCGTTTCGGCAGTGTGATCTGTGGCCACCACCGGTTTCTGCGCAGGCGAGAGCAGTTTTTCCTTCACCGCTTCCATCGGCGTGACCGGCTTCTCGCGTTTTTCGTGTTTGTCCTCTTTTACCAGCGCGTCCAGCCGCTCGCGCAGCTCCCCATTCTTCTTGTAGAGGTCGAGGATAAGGAAAAAGATGATCAGAACGGCAAGCAGTGTCAACATCAGATATTCCTATTTATTATTTTCTGATGCTATGCTAACACAAATATGCCCACTTCTTCCCGGCACGTTTGATCAGCCCCGGGCCATCCCCTTTTTCGTTTTTGCGGTCGCGACCGCCTCGTAGGGATCTTCGGGCCAGTAATGTTTTTTATACCTACCCCGCAGCTCCTTGCGCACCTCCGCATACCCTTCCCGCCAGAACGACGCCAGGTCCTTTGTCACCTGCACCGGCCGCTGCGCCGGGCTAAGCAGGTGGAGCATCAGCGGCATTCTCCCCTCCAATACCGTCGGCGTCCGTTCCCAGCCGAACACCTCCTGCAGGCGTACGGCGAGCACGGGCTGGCCGGGATCGGCATAGTCGATGCGAATGGTCGAGCCGCTGGGCACTGTCACCGCTTCGGGTGCCAGGGCATCGAGACGCTGCAGCGCGTCCCAGCCCAGCAGACCGGAGAGGATCGCATACAGATCGAGCTTCTGCAGCCCCTTGAGGTCGCGGATACCTTCCAGGTAGGGAAGCAGCCACGTCTCCAGCGTCTTTAGCAGGGTAGCGTCGTCCATTGGGACGAACGTCTCCGGCAGGTGGCGGTTGACGAAATTGACGCGTTCGCGCAGGGCCCTGCTTTTTTGCGTCCACGGCAGCAGATCGAGACCGCCCCTGCGGATGCCGTCGAGCACGCCACGTGCCACCAGGTCCGACGAAAGGTTGTCGATGCGCGACTGTGCCAGGACAACGGCGCCGATCCGTTGCGTACGCAAGGCTTCGACCCGGCCGGCCTCGTCGTTCCACGACACCGCTTCATCCGTCCGTATGTGCGGTTTGAACCACGACTCCACTTCTGACGGGCTCAATGCGGCGGCGTGGAAGATGCGCAGCGCCTCCCCCGCTCCCCCGGCCTCGGCGACGGCCAGGTAGTCGTCGTGTAAAAAGGCGGTGGCATCGCCAAGCACCGCCCCCTTGCCGTTGGCCAACAAAAAGCGCTCCGACCCTCTCGCGCGGCGTTTGGCGATGCGGTCCGGGTACGCCAGCGCCGTAAGCACTCCCGCCGCGTCCGTCTTCACCGTTCCGCTTCGCTCGCACCCCGTGCGCTTTTTAAGGACGTTGACGGCGTGGTGCAGTACGCTACCGCACGCCCCCGACTGCAGGGAGCGGTCCAGCCACCCCATCCCCTCGCCCAGGTCCGTGCCGTTGAAACCGGTACGCTCCTGCAGCAGCGTTGAGAGCAGCACTGCTTCATACCCCAAGCCCTGCGCTTTTGCATGCAGCAGCATATGCGCCATGCGCGGATGGACGCCGAGCGACAGTGCCGCTTCGCCGTGAGGTGTAATGCGGCCGGACGCATCTACCATATTAAGTGATATCAAAAGAGACGACGCCTCGTCTACGGCGTGTTTCGGGGGCGTGTCGACCCATGCGAGCTCATCGACGATGGCGCCCCAGTTGGCCAGCTCAAGCATCAGGGGGGCCAGGTCTGACTGCAGGATTTCAGGACGCGCATGCGGCACCAGCGGCTTGTTTTCATGCCAGAGGCGGTAGCAGACCCCCTCCTGCGTCCGCCCTGCCCGTCCGGCGCGCTGCACGGCGGAGTCCTGCGTGATCATGCGCGTGCGCATCCGGTTCATTCCTGAGGCCGCGTCGTACTCGACGAAACGTTCCAGACCGCTGTCGACAACGATGCGCACGCCGTCTATGGTCAGAGACGTTTCGGCGATATTCGTTGCCAGGACGACCTTGCGCCTGCCCGCAGGGGCGGGGGCGATGGCGTGCTGCTGCGCCGCCCTGGCGAGATCGCCGTACAGCGGCGCCAGCAGCGTGTCGCTCTCCAGCGCACCCTGCAGCGCACGTTCGACGGCATTGATCTCTCTGACACCGGGCAGGAAGACGAGCATGCTGCCCGTTTCTGCCTTGAGCGCGGCCGTGATCGTCTCCGCCGTCACCGTCGCCACCGTTTTTGCCTCGGGCTGTTTGCGGCGGATATCGAGGTAACGGTAAGCCACGGGGAAGCATCGCCCTTCGCTGGTCACGACGGCGGCGTCGGGCAGCACACACTTGAGCGCTTCCGCGTTCAGCGTCGCCGACATCACGACAAGTTTGAGGTCTTCACGCAGCAGCGTCTGCGACTGCAGTGCCAGCGCCAGCCCCAGGTCGGCATGGATGGAGCGTTCGTGGAACTCGTCGAAGATGAGCAGCCCGACCTCCTCCAGCGCCGGGTCGCGCTGCAGCATCCGCGTCAGGATCCCCTCGGTCACGACCTCTATCCGCGTTGCAGCCGAGACCTTCGTTTCCTGACGGATGCGGTAGCCGACCCGCTGACCGACCGCCTCGCCAAGCAGATCCGCCATCCGCAGCGCCGCGTTCCGCGCCGCGAGCCGCCGCGGCTCCAGCATGACGATCTTTTTGCCATCCAGCCACGGCGCATTAAGCAGTTCCAGCGGTACGACGGTCGTCTTTCCCGCGCCCGGAGGGGCCTGGAGTATGAGCTGATTGGAATTGGAAAGAGCCTCCCCTATTTCGGGAAGGACGGCGTGGATAGGAAGTTCGGATAACATAGATGGGATTATAACGGTTCCGCAGAAGTAAAAAGTGAAAAAAGTCTAATTGGGGCAGGAATCACAGGTTCATGCTTCCAAACAAGCAAATGCATCTGTGCCTGTATTCATTTCCCCCTACTCCGTTTCATCCTGCAGGCTTTTCAGCCCCTCCGGATCGATGATGACGATCTTCCGTGCGCGCACCTCGACCCAACCCCGCGCTTTGAAATGCCGTACGATGCGTGAGACCGTTTCGGGCGTCAGGCTGATCTGTGACGCGATCTGCTTCTGGCTCGGCATCGGCAGCGCGTCGGCATGTTCCAGCAGAAAACGCGCCAGCCGGGTCTGCGCATCATCAACCGAAGTGCGCCGGATCACCGCTTCGAGCTGCCTGATCTTGTATGTCAGCGAGCGGATGATCCCAAGCGCCACCTCCGGACGGTTCAGAAAGCGGCTTTTGAAAGCCTCAAAATCGATCTCGTAGAGCGTCACGTCCGTGACGCAGCGCGCCGTGGCCGGATAGGGGATGTTTTCAAAATGTGCCGCCTCGGCGACGAGGTCGTCGGCGCGGAAATGGGCCAGGACGATCTCGTTGCCGGCCGTATCGTGCTTGACGACCTGCACGACGCCCGACGCAATCAGGCGGAGTTTCCCGGGGCGCTCCCCGGCATAAAAGAGTGTGCTTCCCTCGGTGTACGATTTAACCTTTGTGATCTGCTGCAGCTGCGCAAGGTCATCCGCTTCCAGCCGGCTGAACAGATAGCAGTGTTCCAGTCCCATCACTCCTCCAACTTGATCTATGTCAATGTCACAAGCCCCTATCATAACCTATACTGGCGATAAAAAAGGAATCATCATATGATCGCCATTGCCGAACTCCCCAGCATCGCCTTTGAGGAGATGAACACCGTCCATGCCGAAGAGGTCGAACAGCTCAACCATATCGAAACGCTGCTCGACACCGGCGCCCAGGAGACGGCCCTCTCCGCCGCACTCGAGGCGCTTTTCTTCCATACGCGTGAACACTTTGCCAACGAAGAGCAGCTGATGCGCGAAGTCGGCTTCCCCGCCTATGAGATGCACAAAGCCGAACACGACCGTGCGCTGAACGAATTCCAGCTCGTGATGATGGAGTGGCGCAACCGGGAAGACGATGAAATCATCCGCAACTACATCTGCGTCGACACCCCGCTATGGCTGCAGCAGCATATCGCGACCATGGATACGGTGACGGCAAACTTTATCGCCATGATCAAAGCGCACTGATATGCGCACGTTCGCATTTCTTGAAGCGCCGCGTTTCGGAGAAGGGGTCATCGCCGAAAAGATACTCGAAAGCCCTTTCTCCAAGGAGATCCGCATCTGTATGGGCAAGGGGAACATCATGAGGGAGCACTCCGCGCCCGGTCCTATCACCGTCATGGTGCTTGTAGGATGCGTCACCGTCACGTCCGGCAGCGATACAGCCGACCTGCTTCGCGGACAGATCGTCTGTTTTGAGGCCCATGTCCCCCACTCCCTTGAGGCCCGCACGGATAGTGTCATCCGGCTTACGCTCTCGAAAAACGATGCCCTTGCACGCGTCATCAACCTGACGAAGGCGTGATCCCGCTTTTGGTATACCTGTAGTATAGTGGGACATTCTTCCCCGCTCACCGTATGGGAACAAGGAAAAAGAGAGAGATGAGACTCTGGTCACTCCACCCCAAATACCTCGACGCCAAAGGATTGGTGGCGCTGTGGCGCGAAGCGCTGCTGGCGCAGAACGTGTTGCTCGGCAAGACAAAGGGGTACAGGAACCATCCGCAGCTGATCCGTTTCAAGCAGTGTGCCGACCCCGCGGCGGCCATCGCCTGCTATCTCGGTTTCGTGGCGGACGAGGCGGACAGCAGAGGCTACAGGTTCGACAGGAAAAAAATTGCGAAATACACTGCATGCGATGCACTGCCGGTCACCCAGGGCCAGCTTGCCTACGAATGGACCCACCTGCTGAACAAACTGGAACGCCGCGACCCGGAGCGGTACAACACGCTCGTTTCGTTACAGGGTATGAAGCCCCATCCGCTCTTTACCGTAGTTGAGGGGCATGTGGAGACGTGGGAGGTCGTCCGCTGACGCCCTTCTACACCGCCCCGAATCCCAAAAGGGCCACGCCCCCGAAATAGAGCAGCAGCAGCATCGTGCTTTCAAGCCCGATGTTTCCCGGCCCGTGGCGCTGGCGGTAGAGCAGCCCCATCATAACCACCCCCGTCATGACGAGTGCGTCCGCGAGCCAGAACACTTCCGCACCGGAGACGGCGGCGTAGATCGGCCCCTCCCGGTAAGCGACATCCGACGCCGCGATAAAGAGCGTATCAAACGCATTTCCGCCGATGATATCCCCGACGGCGAGGTTGAGCGCCCCCATACGCACGGCGGTAACGGCAACGACAAGTTCGGGGATGGAGGTCGAGACAGCCGTGAAAATCCCGCCGACGATGCCGTAGGAGAGTCCCGAATTTTGCACGATCGGAACGGCAAGCTGCGCCAGGAACCATCCCGCGGCAGCCACGACGGATGAGTAGATGAGGAAACGGACCCAAAGCCCTGTCATACCCTTCGGCCTGTGCGAGGCGGGGCGCTGTTTCTCCGCCGGGGTATCGCGTGTTTTTCGCGGCAGCCACATCGGCATCGTATGCGTGCGCGCCAACAGCTGGATACCCAGCAGGTACGCTGCAAGCAGCAGCAGCGTGACGGGGTGCACCGACCAGAAACTGATATCGGGAACGGCGATCCCCACCATGTGGATACTCAGGAGTGTCATCAGCAGGGCCGTCATGAAAAGATTTTCTGCCGAAGCGGCGGCGTGTTCGAGGTTCGCCCGCCGGTAGGCGATATCGGCAAAGGCAAGAAAAACGGTCTGGGCCGCGATGCCGCCCAGGCTGTTGCTGACGGCCAGCTCCGCAAAACCGGATGCGGCGGCGGTGACGGAGGTCGTCAGTCCCGAAAGCGACGTGGACGCACCAATAAAAAGTGCCCCCATCAACGCTTCACCCATCCCCGTTTCATGGGCGAGGTCGCGTGCCGTCGTCGTCATCTTGATACCGAACCAGCCGACGACAAGCGCCGCGGCCACAAAGGCGATATAGAGGTAAATCGGCGGCCACGACTCTGGTTGTATCACAGGGACTCCCCTCTTGAGATCATACCTTTCATTGTGCCTTTTTTCATCCCAAAAACCCCTTCGGGGTGCCGCAGCGTCTGCAGAGGGTTGGGTGCTACAGTTCGTCGCGGACCAGGTTGTGGCAGTGGAAACAGGCCAGCTCGATAGAAGTGTAGGCCCGCTGGGCTTTGATCTGCTGTTTGCGCGGTGTCAGGTCACGCGTATTGGGTCCGTAGGCATCCTCGATCAGCTCGATATTTTCCGCGATCATTTTGGCCGATTCCAGGGCGATGTTTGATTTCTGCTTCTTCTCCGGCGGCAGCATGGATTCGATCTTCTCCTTGTTGCTCAGGAGGTCATGCACCTCGGTTTTGAGACGCGCGAACACTTTCAGCGCCTCTTTCCGGTCGTTGCGGATCATATACTCCCGCGCTTCGCCCATTTCCGCATTGAGTTTGAGCATGTTGAACTTCAGATTGAATTTCTGATCCGCCGCCATCAGCTGGATACCCATTGCCACCAGTGCAATCATCACTACTTTCAGCATTCGCCTCTCCTGTTTTTCAATTCGAAAAAAATTATATCTAAATTATTTAATCCCATAAAACCACAAGGACTGAAAGGAAAAAAATAGCGACGTTAGTCGGGCCGGTACAACTTTGGAACGGAAGGGATAAAAACAGTCTGGATAAATGGAGGGAAGTGCCGGTGCCGACGGCACCGGAAGGGGAAAACGTCTAGAATATTAGCGGAACTTTCTACTCCGCATCCAGCGGCGCCAGCTTGCGGTGGCGGGCCGCCAGTGCAATGACCGCGAAGACGATCGCGTAGGTCACCGGAACGAAATCCGGGATCGGCACCGGGTCGCCTTTGGCGTAGGAGTGCATCCCCGCCAGGTAGTAGTTGACGCCGAAATAGGTCATCAGGACCGATGTAAACGCAAGCAGCGAAATGACGCTGAAGAGGTACGGCGTATAGATCTTCTTGATAAAGCGCAGGTGGATAACGACCGCGTAGACAAGGATCGTCACCAGCGCCCAGGTCTCTTTCGGGTCCCAGCCCCAGTAGCGGCCCCAGCTCTCGTTGGCCCAGACACCGCCGAGGAAGTTCCCGACCGTCAGCGTCGCCAGACCGACCATCAGGCTCATCTCGTTGATGGCATTGAGTTCCCTGATGGAGAGCGAGATGCTCTTGGAGCGTTTGCCCGAGTTGAACATGAAAAGGATCAGCGTAATGAAGCCCAGCAGTGCCCCCAGCCCCAGGAAGCCGTAGCTGCCGGTAATCATGGAAACGTGGATGCTCAGCCAGTACGACTGCAGGACCGGGACGAGGTTCGTCACCTGCGGGTCCATCCAGTTGAGGTGGGCGACGAAGAGGATCAGCCCGGCCAGGATGGAGGTTGCCGCAAGGGTAATCGGCGAATTCTTCGAGAAGATGAAGCCCGCCAGCACCGACGCCCAGCCGATATAGATCATCGACTCGTAGCCGTTGGACCACGGCGCATGCCCGGAGATGTACCAGCGGATCGCCAGGCCGACCGTATGGGCGAGGAAAAAGAGTACCAGCAGACCGTAGGCCCCTTTGGCAAAGAGGCCCAGCTTGACACGCGGGTTGATGATGTGCGCGAACGCGAAGACCAGCAGCACGAAACCGACGAGGAAGTAGAGCGGCCAGAGGCGCTCGAAGATGTTGGCGTGGTTGTACCAGATCTCCAGCTTCATCTTGCTCTCATCCGGGTAAACGAGCGCACCCGCCTTTTTCTGGTGCTCGGTGATCTGTGCCAGGGCGGCGTCCGCCTTGCCCCAGTCGCCGCTTTTGACCGCGTCGTCGATGGCAGAGAAGTACTGCGCCGCGAGGTAGCGGACCACCATGCTCTCCTGCGGCGTGAAGCCGTTGATCGCATCGATGGTGGCCACCCATTTATGGTTCGTGTCCGCCGCATCCGGCCAGAGGCGCAGCAGCGCACCCGTATAGACCATATAGGCGACGTTCACGCGTTCGTCGACCTTGATGACGGCCTTGTCGAACTTGTCGCGTTTGCCCGGGGCCTTGCGGATCGCCTCTTCGACGTACTTGTTGAGTTTGTAGCCGGCCAGCTCCTCGGGGTATTCGAAGAACTGGTTGAAGGCGAGCGTTTTCTCACCGGCGTCGATTCCCAGCTCCTTGTTGACGAGCTTGTCGCTGCGGATCATCTTGATGTCGCGCCACGCTTCGGGCATCAGCATCATCGACAGCAGGATCTGGTTGGGATTGAGGCCCAGAATGGTGTCGCCGCGGTTGATCTTGTGCAGGATCTCCGTACTGAGCGTGTCCACCGGCTTCATCCGCCCGTTGCTGTCCTGGACGACCAGCGCCCCGAACATATCGGCATGGGTACGGTCAAAGGAGGTGATCTCCTTGATCATCGGGTTCGTATCGGCCTTGGCGTTTTGCGGGGCGAACGCGATCAGCAGCGCCGCGACGAAGGCGGCGGCAAGCTTCTCTTTCGCTTCGGCGGCACGCTTGGCGATCTTGCCCAGCTGACGGAAACGCCCTCCTTTGGCAAAGAGCGCACCGAACATCCCCACGGCCAGCAGGAAGTAGCCGATATAGGTCGGCAGGGTTCCCGGGTCATGGTTGACGGAGAGGACGGTTCCCTTCTCGTCGCGGTCGTACGAGGACTGGAAGAAACGGTAGTTGCGGTGGTCAAGTACGTGGTTCATAAAGATGCGGTAAGGCATTTCGATGTTCTGCTCCTTGTCGATCAGGACGACCTCGCTCGCATAGGACATCGGCGACTGTGACCCCGGGTAGCGGTCGAGTTCGAAGTCCGTCAGTTTCAGGGCGAACGGCAGGCGGATCAGTTCGGCGCCGTAGCTGACCGACATCGGGATGCCCGAGAGCGTCAGCGGCTCCGGGACGCCGACCTGGCCGGACGTACCCATGATCACGACCTCTTTGGTTTCGCTGCCGTCGCTGAACTGCAGGCGCATCGCGTCCTGCGTGGCGCTGCGCATCATCGGGCCGCTCTTTTTCGCCTCCTGGGAGACGACGGTCTTCTTCCCTTTGGCCAGGAAGCTGCGGACGACGAAGTTCGCGCCGTTCTCCGTCGTATAGAGCGTGCGCGTCGACGCGTTGTTCTCCAGGGACGGGGCGACCGCGCCGCTGCTCTGGTCATCCATCTTGAGGTAGGTCATCGGGAAACCGTTCGCCATCTTGAGGCTGTCGCCTTCCATATAAAGGCGGACCACCGGTTTGCCGTCATGCAGCGGCTTGCCGGAGTCGAAATCGATGATGAGTTTCTCGTTTTCGTACTGTTCGCCCAGGGAGAGCTGGATCTGGTCGGGAGCACCGCCGCCCGTGATCATCATGTTGGCAATCGGCTTGCCGTCCGCGGCTTCTACGACGCTGTAAACGGCGTCGTCGGGATGTATTCGAGCAGCTTGACGCTGACATGCTTGCCGGCGACGTCAAAAGCCGTATCGACGTCGTTGCCGCCGAGCTTGGAGAGGTAGAGGCGCTGCTTGTACTCGCCGACGTTGCCGTTGTCGTCATAGACAATCTTGAGGTAGCTTGAGGAGCTGGTGATCTTGTCCTCCGTCTCCCCCTCACGGATGTGCATCATCCCCTCGTAACCGACGTAGCGGGTGACCGCCGCACCGAAGAGGATGACAAGGAAGGCGAAGTGGAACAGGAACACCAGCCCTTTGCCCTTCCTCCACATCTTGAAGCGGATAATATTGAGTACGAGGTTGAATGCCAGGACGCCCAGCAGCACCTCGAACCAGCGGGCGTTGTAGATCATCGCCTTTGCCGTCGGTGTACCGAAATCATTTTCGACAAAGGTCGCGTATCCGACCGAGACGGCAAAGACCATCATAAGCACGGCCATGGTTTTCATGGAGCCGATAATGGAGAGGAGGTATTTCATCTCATTCCTTTTCATGCAGTCGGGAGCGCGCAGCCCCCAAAGTGCGTAATTGTAGTCATTTTCGGTTAACGAAGGCTTTCAAGACAAGGGAGTGCCTGAATAAGTGCTGCTTATTCAGAACCTATTTCAGTTCGCCCCAGTGCGCGCCGATGTTCAGCGACGCCCGCAGGGGGATGTGGAGGGGGAAGATCTCTTCCATGATGGACTGGAAACGTGCCCCCAGCGCATCGGCCTGCGCCGCATCCACCTCGAAGATCAGTTCGTCGTGAATCTGCAGCAGCATGGTAGCGGGGAGGCGTTCCTTTTTTATCACATCGTCGATGCGATTCATCGCCATCTTGATCAGGTCGGCCGCAGAGCCCTGGAAGACCGTATTGACCGATTCGCGCTCGTAGGCGGCCTTGAGCATCGGGGTCGCCTTGTCGTAGTCGAAGTAGCGGCGACGCCCCAGCAGGGTCTCGACGTACCCCTGCTCCTTGGAGCGCTCGACGATGGAGGCGAAGTAGGATTTGACCGTCGGGAAGGTCTCGAAGTAGCGGGTGATGATGTCGCGCGCCTCCTTCGTCGGAATTTTCAGCGTGTCGGAGAGCTTCTTCTGCCCCATCCCGTAGAGCAGCCCGAAGTTGACGGTCTTGGCAATGCCGCGCTTCTTCGGCGCCTCCTCCTCACCGAACAGCGCCGTCGCCGTGCTCAGGTGGATATCCCTGTCATTTTTGAAAGCGTCAATGAGGGTCGGGTCCTCGCTGAAGTGCGCCAGCAGCCGCAGCTCGATCTGCGAATAGTCGATGCCGATGAGCTTTTTGCCCGGTTCGGCGACGAAGGCCTCGCGGATGCGCGCGCCCAGCGGGGTACGGGTCGGGATGTTCTGCAGGTTCGGGTTTTTCGAGCTGAGCCGCCCCGTCGCCGTCCCCGTCTGCACGTAGGAGGTGTGGATGCGCCCGTCGGGACGCTGCGCGCCCAGCTGCAAAAGCGGGTCGAGGTAGGTGGAAACGAGCTTGTGCAGTTCGCGGTATTCGAGCAGTTTCTCGATAACCGGGTGCGCCTCCAGCAAAGAGCTCAGCACCTTCTCGTCCGTCGAATAGCCCGTCTTCGTCTTCTTGGCGGCCGGCAGTTCCAGCTTCTCGAAGAGCACTTCGCCGAGCTGCTTCGTGGAGTTGATGTTGAACTCGCTGCCGGTCAGCTCGTAGATGCTCTGCGTCAGCTCGGAAAGGCGCGTTTTCGCCTCCTCCAGGAAGGTCGCAAGCACCTTTGTATCGACCTTGATCCCCGCCTCTTCCATCGCGGTCAGCGTCAGGGAGAAGGGGAACTCCACCTCCGCGGCCTCTTCGAGCAGGTGTTCGCCGCCCTGCAGTTTCAGCAGTTCCGAGAGTTTGGCGTAGAGCCTGAAGGTCGCCCAGGCATCCTCCGCGGCGTACCCGCAGGCATCGGCGAGATCCACCCCGGAAAAATTCTCCCCCTTCTTGACCGTCTCCTTGAAGCTGATCATCGTATGGTTCAGGTGCGACTGCGCCAGCTTGTCCAGGGAGAGCGCGCTCTCGGGGGCGGCGAGCCATGCCATGATCATCGTATCGGCATAAAGTGAGGGTTCAAACCCCTCCAGGTAGTGGTTGACGAAGTGGAGGTCGAATTTGAGGTTATGCCCGACAACCCGCCCCGAAAAGATCTGCCGCAGCGCCGCTTCGGCCGCGGCTTTGCCGACCTGCTGCGGTACGCCGAGGTAGCTGTGCGCGACGGGGACGTAGTAGGCCTCCTCGTCATTGAGGCAGAAGCTGAAACCGACCAGGGTATCGTCGAGGTAATCCAGTCCCGTCGTCTCCGTATCGAAAGCGACAAGGGTCTCTGCGGTGATCGCGCCGGTGAGCGCGGCGAGTTCCGCTTCGTCGGTGACCAGTTTCGCGGTGAAACCCGCATTGGCCGGCAGCGGGCACTCCTCGGTCTGCACGGCGCTCTCGGCGGCGATCTCCTCCTCGCCGATCAGCTTCTTCGCCTTGAGCTTCCGGATGATCCCGTGCATCTCGTAGCGCAGCAGCTCCGGCACGATCGGCACGAAGGGGTTGCGGTCATCCATGTCGAATTCGTGCCACTCCACCGTCTCGAAGAGGTCGTCGCGCAGGGTGACAAGCTTTTTGGACATCCAGGCGTTCGCTTCGTTTTCGCGCAGTTTCTTCTGCACGCCGGCCGGTTTGACCTCGTCGATGTTCGCATAGACGTTTTCGAGGGTCTCGTACTCGTTGAGCAGCTTCTGCGCCGTCACTTTTCCGATCCCCTTGACCCCCGGCACGTTGTCGGCGCTGTCGCCGAGCAGCGCCTGGTAGTCGGTGAACTGCTCGGGTCGGATGCCGTACTTCTCCAGGCACTCCGTTTCGTTGACGTCCTTGCGTTTGATGGCGTCGACGAGGACGACGCGGTCGTCGTCGATGAGCTGGTAGAGGTCCTTGTCGTGCGAGACGATCCGCACGATCATCCCCGCCTCGACCGCCTTTTTCGTGATGGAGGCGATCATGTCGTCGGCTTCGAACCCGCTCTGCATCAGGGTCTTGAAGCCCATCTTCTCGATCCACTCGATGGCGATGGGGAGCTGCGCCTTGAGCTCGTCGGGCGGCGGCGGACGGTGCGCCTTGTACTCGGGGTCGATCTCGTTCCTGAAAGTCGGCCCCTTCGCGTCGAGGGCGAAAACGATGTAGTCGCTGGAGTGGTCCTGGTGCAGGCGGTCGATGAAATTGACGAAGCCGGTCAGCAGCCCGGTCGGGAATCCCTCTTTGTTCGTGAGCGGCGGCAGCGCATAGAAGCTGCGGAAGAAGAAGCCGAAGGTATCGATAACGGTGATGGTCTTGGACATAATGGTGAATCTTTCGTTGGTGTTAAAAATGCACTTACGGTGATATTAGCAGTACCCTTAAGCTTTAAACGGAGCCATTTTAACGAAAACGGGATTAATCGGGCTGCGCTATAATCCCGCCAAAAATTATATATAAGGTAATGATTGATCCATGTTCAGAACTAAAGAGCTGATTCTCTTCGATTTTGACGGTACCCTTATCGACAGTGTCCCGGATCTCGCGGCGGCGATCAACCACATGCTTTCCGGGTTGGGAAAACCCGCCTTTGAAGAGTCACTTGTCCGCGGCTGGGTCGGCAACGGCGCACGCACCCTCGTCGAGCGTGCCCTGCATGCCGCCTACGGCGAGCAGGATTACCCTGCCCCTGGTGCCGTCGACGCGGCACTGGACGTTTTCATGCAGCACTATGCCGAGAACCTGGCTGTCCATACCGCCGCCTTCCCCCATGTGCCCGAAGTGCTACGACAGCTGCATGCGCAAGGCTACCGCCTGGCCATCATTACCAACAAACCCTACGCGTTCATAGAACCCATCTTGCAAAGCATGGGCATGGACACGCTTTTCGAACTCACCCTCGGCGGCGACTCGCTGCCGCAGAAGAAACCCGATCCCCAGCCCCTGCTGCACGCCTGCGAAACCCTCGGGGTCGCCCCGGACAACTGCATCATGGTCGGCGACTCGAAAAACGACATCCTCGCCGCCAAAGCGGCGGGGATGCAGAGCATCGGCGTCGGCTACGGCTACAACTACGACGAAGCCATCAGCGCCTATGACCCGGACCTGGTCTGCGAAACCTTCTGCGCCCTCGCCATGCCGTTCGGAGTCTCCTGTGGCTAGGGTCGCGATCATCGGCGGCGGTATCGCCGGGGCGACGGCGGCACTGACCCTCGGCCGTCTCGGCCTGGACGTCACCCTCTTCGAGAAGGGGGAGAGCCTCGTCTCCGGCCCGCCCTTTTGCCACCTGCACGCCGGCGGCAATCTCTACCGCGAGATCTCCGACGAACAGTGCGTCACCCTGCTGCGCCAGTCCATCGACCTGCTGCGATTCTACCCCTACGCCGTCGACTTCCGCCCCACCGTCATCGCCGTCCCCCATACCGACTCGGGCGCACCCGAAGCGCTCTATCCCCGGCTGCGCAGACTCCAGGATGAATACCGCCGCTTCATCGCCGAGGACGGACGCAACCGCGTCCTGGGCGACCCGGAGACCTACTTCCGCGTCTACGACCGCGAAAGCGTCGAAGCGCTCCGCACACGCGAACCGGTCGAAATGCCGCGGACGCCCGACGAGTGGATGATCCCCGTCGCCCGCGAGGTCGACCTCTCCACGGTCAAATTCCCGCTCATCATGGTCCAGGAGTACGGCCTCAACCTTTTCCGCCTCGGTGCGGGCGCCACGCTGTCGCTGCAGGGCCTCGGCAACTGCGACCTCCGGCTCGAAACAAACGTGACGGCGGTACAGCAGACCGGGGACGGCAGAGGCTTTCTCATTACCGCCGCTTCCGGCGGACAGAGCGAGACGCAGCGCTTCGACTACCTCGTCAATGCCGCCGGCTTCCGCACCGGGGAGATCGACGACATGCTGGGGTTCAAGCGCGAGCGGATGGTCGAGTTCAAAGCGGCCTACGTCACCCAGTGGAAAGAGGCGGACGTCTGGCCCGAGGTGATCTTCCACGGCGAGCGCGGCACCCCCAACGGCATGGCCCAGTTCACCCCCTACCCCTGCGGGCTGATCCAGCTGCACGGCATGACGAACGACATCACCCTCTTTGACGAGGGGCTCGTCGGCAGCACGCCGTCGAGTGCACAGCCGCCGCTCTCCGAGCGCTTCATCGAGATGATCGACCGGGAGTGGGAGTGGTCCTGCGTCGAAAAGCGCAGCCGCCGCGCCATCGAACACATGGCCCGCTACATTCCCGCCTTCATCAGCGCCGAGGTCGCGTCCAAACCGCTCTTCGGCGCCCAGCAGATCCCCGGCGACGACCCGACCCTGCGCGCCGCAGACGTCTCCTTCGTCGGCGAACGCTACGCCCGCTGCGAGGTTGTCAAAGCCTCCTCGGTGCTCAGCATGAGCGACGCCATTGCCGCCCGGCTCGCGGCACTCGGCTATGTCGCCCCGCCGGTGCATGGCATACGCCGTTTTCAGGAGCGCCCGGCCCCGTCCGAGGCGCAGATCCAGTCCGAGGCCTCCTCCATCTGCGTGGCGCGTTCCTACCCCTCCTGCCTCTCCCGCCGCACGGTACGCGGCGATATTCCCGCCGGCTGAGCCGCGCTTTTCCCACACCCCCTAGGGCATTTCTTAAGTTTTTCTGCCTTATCATAGGTTATTCCAAGAGCGAAGGAGCCTAAGATGATCGACAAGAAAAAAGTCAGCAAGTACGTCAAGAAAGAGCTCAAGAATATCCTGAAAAAAGAGCTGAAGCAGGAAGTCAAGAAGCACATCAAGGACTATAAGGTCAAAGAGCGTGCCGACAAAAAAGTGAAAGCGAAGTAGAAGGGATGATGCGTTCTTAGAGAGGAGAACAGATGCATACTTATATCTTCAATACAGACCTGGGGACGTTCGAGATTACGAACAGCCGCCACCACCGCATGTATGAACTCTGGCTGGAGTATGAGAAACTCGGCGAATATGCGACGGCGCGGGATGCGGCGGAAGACGTCGCATCATTCAATACAGGTCATATCGAATGGGACAACCTGGAGAGCGAAGCCGTGCGGGTTCCCGCCGGCATCGAAGCGTGGACGGAAGTGGGAGAGACGGCGGTGCAATCCGCCGTCGACCTGCGCCGGCGCGCTGAACTGAACAACCCCTACCTCGTCGGCGAAGAGGGATGAAAAAGAGGCGGCGAAAACGGATCGCCGCACGTTACTGCGCTTTTAGAACATAAAATGTACAAAGTCCGTATGACTTTGGACGCACTCACACTCGACACCCCCTACCTTGCACTCGACCCCTTGTTTTACGACCCCACCGAACCGGACCCGCTGAAAAACCCCTATCTCATCAGTTTCAACCCCGATGCGGCCGCGCTGATCGGCCTTTCCCCGGACGCCGCATCGGATGACAAACTCGTCGGGCTGCTCAACGGCACCTTCCTGCCGGAGGGCGCGCGTCCCTTCTCCATGTGTTACGCCGGCCACCAGTTCGGTCATTTCGTCCCCCGCCTGGGTGACGGGCGGGCCATCAACCTCGGTAAAACCGGGGAGTGGAACCTGCAGCTCAAAGGGAGCGGCGAGACTCTCTACTCGCGCATGGGCGACGGGCGGGCCGTTCTGCGCTCTTCCGTACGCGAGTACCTCATGAGCGAGGCGCTGCACCACCTCGGCATCCCGACGACCCGCGCGCTTGCGCTGATCGGTTCGGAGACGAAGGTCGTGCGCGAACGCTTGGAGCGCGGGGCGATCGTGCTGCGGATGTCGCCGACCTGGGTGCGTTTCGGTACCTTCGAGTACTTCTACTACAAAGAGGAGCAAGACATGCTCGAATCCCTGGCCGACTACGTCATCGCCGAGAGCTACCCGCACCTACAGGGCGAAGAGGATGCCTACTTCCTCATGTTCGCCGAGGTCGTCGACCGTACCGCCCGTCTGCTTGCACAGTGGCAGAGCGTCGGTTTCAACCACGGCGTCATGAACACGGACAACATGTCCATGGGCGGTCTCACCATCGACTACGGCCCCTACGCCATGCTCGACAACTACGACATCTCCTTTATCTGCAACCACACCGACACCCACGGCCGCTACGGCTTCGGGCAGCAGCCACATGTCGCCTCCTGGAACCTCTCCATGCTCGCCCGCGCCCTCTCACCCATCGTCTCCGTTGAACGGATGGAGAAGAAGCTCGAAGATTACGGCCCCGTCTACACCGAGACCTACGTCGGGATCATGTGCGCCAAGATGGGACTGGCAACGCAGCAGGAAGATGACATCATCCTGCTGAAGAAAATGCTCACCGCCCTGCAGAAGTCGCAGGCGGACTACACCCTCTTTTTCCGCATCCTCAGCCGCTACGACGGCGACGGCAGAGCGCTGCTCGATATCTGTGTCGACCGCGAACCCGTCCGCGAATGGCTGGCGGAGTACGACACCCGGCTGCTGCAGGAAAATCGCATCATGGAGGAGCGCCACGCCGCTATGTTACGGATCAACCCGAAATACGTGCTGAAGAACTATATGCTCCAGGAGGCGATTGCAAAAGCGGAGAGGTTCGACAACAGCGGGGTCGCCGATCTGCTGACCATCGCCCGCAACCCCTTCGACGAACTGCCGCAGTTCGAGCGTTACGCCAAATCGACGCCGAACGAACACAAGAACCTCAAACTTTCTTGTTCCTCTTAAAAAGTGGTAAAGAGTCTTCCTTTTCCTTTCTTTTTACAAAGAAACGAAACCAAAGAAAATCGTCGTTCTGCGAATCGCACGTTGCTCCCGGCTTTATGCCTCCACAACGGCTTTCAAGGAGCGCAGAACGACAGGTTCAAATTTATCTAATGCGCTTCGACTTGTCGAAGCTCTTTCTTTCCTATTAGCTTCGGTCACCCGAAGCGCATTCAATGAAATCAAGAATTGGCCTTGAGCGCTCCTTGTAAGCCATCCCGGAGGCACAAAGCCGGGAGGGATGAGCGATTCGCGAAAGGCCGCTTTTTGCGCTACTTTTTCTAAAAAAGTGGCAAAACAATACTCTTCTCTATCTTTTCTTTTTACAAAGAAAAGAAACAAAAGAAAATCGTCGTTGCGCGAATCGCTCGCTGCTCCCGACTTTGGGCCTCCGCAGCGGCTTTCAAGGCACGCTTAACGACCCTGAGCCTATTGATTAATGCGCTTCGGGCACCGAAGCTAATGTAGGTAGCTATTTTTTACAGGAAGAGCCAGACGAGGCAGGCGCAACCGATACCAAGGTTCACCCAGCTTCCGCCCTCCTCGAAGAGCATGACCAGCAGCTCGTACCAGGTGGCCAGCGGTTCGGCGGGGACCTCGAGCATCTTCGCGTGGGCGTAGGCGGTGATGTCGGCACCCCAGACAAACGCGATGATCTCGGGGACGAAAAAGAAGAGTACTATTCCCAAAAAGCCCCACACCGTTTTTTTAGGCTTCATCTGCACGAGACTGCGGCGCAGGGCGGGATTGTGTTTCAGGCGGTAAGCGGCGGTTGCGATTTTTTCTCGGATCATTAGGATAGAATTTTACCAAAAAGGCAAAAACAATGTCGAAAACGAAACTCCTGATCGTCTGGACGAACGGCGACAAAGAGGTCGCCATGAAACTTCCACTGCTCTACGGCTCCGTCATTCTCGAGCGCGGCTACTGGGAGGAGGCACACCTGATGATCTGGGGGCCCTCCATCAAGCTGGCCGCCGCCGATGAAGAGGTTCAGGCACGCCTGAAGCAGATGAAAGCGAGCGGCGTCACCATGAGCGCCTGCATCGTCTGCACGGAGGATTATGCGGTTACGGATGCCCTTGCGGCGCTGGGGGTCGAGAATACCCACACCGGCGAGATGCTCACGGAGTGTCTCAAAGATGACAGTTGGGCCGTAATGACGGTATAATCTTCATTATAGGCACCAAGGAGGAGCAGATGCGAAACTACCTTTTCAACACGGACATCGGGACCTTCGAGATCCGCCAGGCCGGCCACGAGCGCTACGAGCTCTGGATCGAGGAGGAGATGCTCGGCGAGTACGAGAGTCCAGAGAAAGCGGCCGAAGACGTCGCCGCGTTCAACACCGACTATCCCGAGTGGGACAGGCTGGAAAACGAGTACGGCAACGTCCCTGCCAGCCTGGACGACTGGAGCAGCGTCAGCGAGTCCATCCCCGAAGCCTGATGGGCAGTGCGCTTCAAGACGGTACACTCCGTTTTATCGCGGACTGCCACCTGGGCAGACTCGCCAAATACCTCCGCTTTATGGGGTATGACACCCTCTTCTTCCCGACCATCCCTGACACCGAACTGATCAAAATCGCCCGGGATGAGGCTCGCACCATCCTTACCCGGGACGCCGCCATGGCGCAACGCAAAAACGTCGCGGTTTACCTGCTCGGCACCGTCGAACTCCATGACCAGCTATGCGAACTGGCGGCGCATTTCGGGGTGGAAGTAGGTGATGATGCACATCGGCGCTGCCTTGTCTGCAATGCCCCGCTCGTGCGCGTCTGCGCCGCCGCCATCCGTAAGGCCGTGCCAGAACAGGTCTACGAGACCTTTGACACCTTCAGGCAGTGCCCCGAATGCGGCCGCATCTACTGGCACGGCGACCACTACCGCAACATGCTCCATTTCCTGGAGCAGACCGCTCGCGGCTAAACCCCGGATCTTTTCCTGTACCTAAAAGGTGTCTCAGGCGGCTTCTGCCCTTTCCTTGTACTTTGCCAACCGGTAAGCCTGATCGAGGTTCGCGCCGATCATTTTCACGACGGCTTTGTCGATCTTCCCGGCGTCGGCCATCTCCTGCAGGATGGCGAAGGCCGCATCCGGCGCCATCGCTTCCCGGTAAGGGCGTGTCTGTACCAAGGCCTGGAAGATGTCGGCCACGGTGACAATCCGTGCCTCGAGGGGGATCTCCTCCTTCTCAAGGCTGTAGGGGTACCCTTTGCCGTCAAGCATCTCGTGGTGCAGCGAAGCGATACGGGCGATCTCCCGGAAACCGTGGATGCGCCGAAGGATCATGTTCGAATCGAACCCGTGCCGGTTCATGAGCATCTTCTCCCCGTGGTTGAGCCGACCCTTCTTGTTCAGGATGTCATCATCGACCCGCAGTTTTCCGAGGTCATGCAGCAGAGCCCCTATCTCCACCGTCTCGCGGGTATGTTCGTCCAGCCCAAACCCCCGGGCCAGGAAGTTGGAGAGTGCCGCCACCCCGAAGGAGTGTTCGAAGGTGAAGGGGCTTTTGGCGTCGACGATGTCGGCAAACATCTGGGCCACCTCTCTTATTTCCGTAAAGGGCAGATGCAGGATCTCTCCCCGACCGACCCACTCGAGCAGCTGCTCCTCCAGCGGCTCGTCCGCCAGGTAGAACCAGAATGAGTTCCGGCGTGCGGCGGCCACAAATGCGTCGACCAGTTCCGGGGAGAAAAAGTTCCCTTTATGCTCCAGGATGATCCGCTCGATCTCGTCACTCCGCTCCAGGTCGGAACCCTCCAGCTGTACCCGCAGCGCATCGATCCGGTCGGCGAGGTAGATCAGGTTCGCCATCTGTTTGACACGCGCGTCGACCGGCAGGTGTTCCAGGATATCCCAATGGGTATGGTGATAATAGATCGGCTGGGAGAAGCGGGCGAAAAGCTTCACCTTTCCCAGCAGGATGGCGCCGCGTTCGCAGTGAAACTGTTCATCCTTCCACTCCAGCTGTGTCACCAGGCTGCGGTGCGTTTCGGTCTTTGAAACGCCGCAGTCATGCAGCATGCCGATACTGATGATTTCATCGATAAAGTCATCGTCGAAACCGGCCTCTTTCGCACAGGCGGCCGCCATGAAGGCCACCCGCTTGCCGTGGCGCGTATCGTCGATGCCGACAAGGTCGAGGGCTTCTGAGAGGGCATAGATGACTTCGCGAATATTGAGTTCATATTCCATCGTTAACACTTTTTGTTAGTACTTTTCTATTAACAAGATCATAACACACCCACGGACAAAATGTATGGTCACGGACGAAATTTTGGCGGTTTTAACCGTGGTGCCGGATAGGATATAATGATTCCATGTCTACATACTTCCCGAGCCCTGTCTTTTCTGCCCCCGCCAAGGCGTTCTACCGATGACCGAGCACTACAGTGTCGACAGCAGCCGTTTTGAAGAGGACGACGAACCGCTATGGCAGCGCCGGCAGCGCGAAGATGCCGAACAGGCAGCCGCACTGGCCTCGCAGAAGGAAAAAACCGTCTACCGCGAAGGCGACCAGGTCGGCAACTTCCTGTTTGTGCGCTATATGAAAGCAAAGAACCGTGCCGTCTTTGCCTGTTCCGACTGTGGCAAGAAGTTTCAGTACAACGTCTATACCATCAAGCAGAAAAAGCGCTGCAAATGGTACAAGGGGCACGCGGCCCTGAAAGGAAAAAAATGACCGACGAAGAGAAACTGTTCGAGATGGTGGAACGCTGCGTCGCCGACGCCATGCTGGCCCTGGAAAACGACTGCCCCCTCGTCCCTTTCGCCAAGCTGCTGATCCAGGACGGCACCGTCCGCGATATGGCCTGTGACGACGGGGAAGAGAAGCAGTGCTACGAAACCCTGCTCGAACGCCTCAGGGGCGAAGTGAAGATGGGCGATATCGACGCCGTCGCCCTCGTGGCGCGCGTCACCATCCCCGAGCAGTACAACGCGCCCTCGCCCCAGGGGATCCGCATCCACCTCGAAGAGAAGGCCCAGGTACAAAAGAAGATATCGGCCCGCCTTCTCTACGTCCCCTACGATCTCTTCGTTACCGACGGCGACGCCAAACGCAGCGTCATGCTGCACAACCCCATCGCCATCGGCATGCCGATGGAAATCTATCACGCTCGTGAAGGCGGGGAAGCTCCCCGTTAGGCGAAGTGGGAGAGCAGTTCCTCTTTAGGTGTCTGCGCAAGGTTTTTCGCGAGATTGCAGGCAAGCGTGTCGACGATACGCGTATCAAGCAATGCCGTCAACTGGCCGTTCGTCTCCTTCGGGAAAGCGAGGCACCACGTTTCAGGTGCCGCGTCCGTGATCAGGGCGTTGATATCATCGGCGACCGCCTCGAGTCCCCGGCGATCTTTTTCCAGCAGCATGTTATGCGGTTCACCGGTGGAAACGTCAAACCGTCCCGGTTTGTCGCTCATCGACTCTGAAACGGGGTGACGTGCGTCCACGTAGTCCCGCTCGGTCAGCAGTTCCAGGTGCACCGCCGTCGTTTTCGTATCCATCGGATTGGCATGACTGACCTGCATCGTTTCGTGCGGGTCATTTCCCTCCGTGACGACGACTCGGTATGCCTTGAGCCGTCCCAGGTCCGCCACGACGACAATCGTACCGTTTGCATACATCTTACACACTCCTCAAATAAGATATGATTATCTTAATCCTGCAACATTTAAAAGCGTATAAAGGCACGCCAACAGTTTATTAAACAGCGGAAAGGCAAGTTGCATACGACCGGGGTTCCCCGCTGCGGCCAATCCCGCTATACTGTTCCAAAGAACGACACAGGCTGCAAACAGACCATGAGAAAAAGCATACTGATCACCACCTTCGCCCCCTGGCTGCCGCACCATACCTCCAACGCCTCGGATGACCTGCTGCAGCATTTCATCGATGCCAGAGGCGGCGCCTGCGACTACCTGCGCCATCTCCCCGTCGACCCTGAGCTTGCTCCCCGGATGGTGCTGGACGCCTTCGAGCGGTTGCGGCCGAAGGTGCTGCTCTGCTGCGGCATGGCCGAAACGCGCAGCCGGCTCGAGCTGGAAACGCAGGCTCTCCTGGAAGGAAGCGTCCTGCACAGCGACCTCAATCTTTCCCGCCTCGCCGACGGGCTGGCGCTGACGGCCCTCAGTGACGACGCCGGGGACTTCGTCTGCAACACCCTCTACTACCGCTGCCTGGAGCGGGTGCAGGGTACCGCGGGAGCACACCACTGTCTCTTTCTCCATGTCCCCGTCCTGACCGCCGATAATACGGCGCTGCTGACGCAATCCTTCACCGCCATTATCGACCGCCTGACGGCACACCTTTGAAGCACACCTCCGCAGCAACGGAGCTCACAGCTTCTCCGGCTTGCAGAGCGCACCCTTCTCCGCCGCCGCCCGCAGACACTTACGGCAGTAGTATTTCGGCGATGCCAGCAGTTTCCGGAGACTTTTATCCGGCTTTTCATCCGGGCCGAGCCTGATCTTGCACAGCGTTTTCATCCTCTTCTCCTTTGACGAACCGCTCCCGTTTCGCCCCTCTCCACACGCTGTTCCATTATAACACCACCGGCAGCGCTCAGCAGAAAAGATGCAACAACGGGCACAAATACAGTATAAATATTTATTATGAAAGAAGGCGAAGTTTCTGCTAGAATATAGAAAACGGCGTGCGAAAAGGAGTTCCTATGACAACGACGGTCAACGGTATCGAAATCAGCTATGACGACCTGGGGCCCATCGACAAACCCGCACTGATCTTTCTGCACGGTTTTCCCCTCAACCGTTCCATGTGGAAACGGCAGATGGAAGCATGCCGGGAACACTGCCGCGTCATCGCCTACGATCTGCGGGGGCACGGGGAGAGCGAAAGCGGCGAGGAGCCCTTCTCCATCCCCCTTTTCGTCCAGGACCTGCTCTCACTGATGGACGCCCTCCGGATCGACAAGGCGATACTCTGCGCCCTCTCCATGGGCGGGTACGTCGCCCTGAAAGCGGCGCAGGAGCATCCCGAACGTTTCCACGCCCTCGTGCTTTGCGACACGCAGTGCGCGGCCGATACGGACGAGGGACGTGCAAAGCGGCTGGGGGCCATCCATGCCATCGAAACGGACGGCGTCGCCCCCTTTGCCGAGGGGCTGCTGGGCAAACTCCTGGCCGAACAGACCTTTGAACAGCAGCCCGGGACGGTGGATGCGGTCAGGGAGATGATCATCTCAACGCCCCCGCACACCCTCGTCCGCTCCCTGCGCGCCATGCGCGAACGCGACGAAACCTGCAGCAAGCTTTTCCAGCTTACCCTCCCCGTCCTTATCCTCGTCGGCGAAGCGGACAGGATCGCCCCGCCCGAAGCCTCCGTCTACATGCACAACGCCCTCCCGCATGCCGAACTCGTCATCATCGAGGGTGCGGGGCACCTGAGCAACCTCGAGAACCCCGAGGCGTTCAACAGCGCACTGCTGCGCTTTTTGGAAACGCACTGCGCCTAGGGGCCGGACTCAGCCCGAGATCATCTTCGAGGTGATCCCCTTCTGGTCGCGGTTGTCGGCGACGAAGACCCCGACGATATGCAGGGCGACAAAGGCGACAATGGCCCAGGCGACAAGTTCGTGCAGCTCTTTGACGGACCCCGCAATGTCCTTGGCCAGACCGATATCCTTGTAAAAGTGGATGACCAGCCCGCTGACGGCCATAAACGCCATCACGGCATAGATCACCTTGTAGCCTCTATAGACCCACGCCATGTGGCTATTCTCCGGCGCGTAGCCGAACCCCTCTTTGACAATCATCACCAGCCGCCACAGGACGAGGCCGGCGAAAACGTAGCCGAGGATGATGTGCCACTCCCACATCGGCGCGCGGACCGCCTTGGCAAGGGCGGCCGCCTGGTCCGTCGTCACCGTGATGCCGAACCCGGCCAGCTTGTCCAGCAGGATCTGCGAATTCGTATGCCAGCTCAGAAAGGTCTTGCGCAGGAAAAAGGTCCCCAGCAGTCCCAAAACGACGACGGCGTTGGCCCAGTGCCAGACGCGCAGTTGCAGTGAATAGTTTTTCATCTTCTCCCTCCCGGTTTAATAGGACCATTATACGTCAGATTTCTCAAACCCGTGTATCCGCGGCGTAAATGAATGTAAACCGACAAGAGAAGGAGAAGATCAGCATGCTCCCGCGGCTGTGGGGATGCGGATCGTAAAGCGGGCACCCTGTTCGTCATTTGTCACCGCGATCGACCCGTTGAACTTCTGCTCGATGATCTGCTTCGTCATGTAGAGCCCCAGCCCGGTCCCCTGGCTTTTGTGCCTGGTCGTAAAATAGGGGTCGAACACCTTGTCGATGATCGTGTTGCCGATGCCGCCGCCGTTGTCACAGACCTCGATGACATAGTCGCTTCCCTCCATAGCCCCCCGGCACCGGATGACACCCGCTTCGACCCCGTTGTTCTTGATGGCGTTGGCCGCGTTTGAATAGAGGTTGATCAGCGCCTGTTTGAGGTTGTTCAGGTATCCGCCGATCCGGATATTTTCAAGATCGGTCTCATAGCGGATGCGGTTGCCCATAATGGAGCTTTTGACAAGATTCTGCAGCGATGTTTCCAGGTCTTTCATGCAAAAGGTGTTGTCGCCGTTCTTCTCCTGGTAGTAAAAACGGAAGTCGTCGATGGTATCGGAGAGGTACTGGATGATCTCGCTGCAGTTGGACTGGAAGAGTTCAAAATCGCTCTCAAGCGCTTTGCCTCTGTTCATCATCATCTTGACCGACATATCGGTCATCAGCAGCCCGAGGGTGTTCAGAGGCTGCCGCCACTGGTGGGCGATGTTGCTGATCATCTCCCCCATCGCGGCGAACTTGTTCTGCTGGTAGAGCATGTTGTCCTTCTGGCGGCTCGCCTCGATCTCCTCCGAGATCCGCGCCTCGAGGGTCCGGTTGATCGCTTCGAGCTTCCGCTCCGCTTCGAGCTTTTCGGTCATATCGAGGCTGATACCGACCAGGCCCATGACGCCGTGCGATTCATCCTCGACACGTGTTTTGACGATCAGGACGTCATGCACTCTGCCGTCGGTAAAAGGGATCTTCTCATAGCTCAGATGGGGTTCGCCCTGCTCTAGGGCCGCGGCATCCGAGCACATACAGCTCTGCGCGACTTCCGGGGGATAGAGCGATTCATAATGGGGTACGGAGAGAAAACGCTCCTCGCTGATGCCGATGGCGTCGCAGAAGGCCTTGTTGACGAACTGCAGCCGCCCGGTCGCATCCTGGGACCAGATCCCGATGGGCGCCGTATCGAGGATCGTTCTGAAGGTGAGGCGCTCGTTCGGGGCCATGATCTCCCTGGCGCGCTCCTCCTGCACGCCCATGCAGCGCGAAACGATGTGCCCGCTGGAGAGCCGGTAGAGATACCCCTCCTGCCAGAGACTGGTCTGCCCGAAACAGGGGACCAGGGTGATCTCCTGCGGTTTGCCCGTGCGGTAGACCTCTTTGAAGAAATCGATCAGGGGGCGGGTCGCATTGACCGGGAAGAGTGTGGACAACGCTTCGGCAACGGCCTCTCCCTTCTCAAAGTGGCAGAGGGTCTTCCCTTTTTCATTGATGTAGACGACCTTGAAGTCATCGCCCTGCGCTATCGGTTCAAATACGGTGATCCCGACGTCGATCAAGCCGAAAAGCTCTTCAAAATTGAACATGCATCTCCTTCTACAATAGGATATTTTATCGTAAAGGAGGCACGGTAAGAACACAGCGGCCGGAGCATCCGTTCGGCCCTGTCACCAGGCGCCACACCCTGCCCTGGCGGGGCCTACAACATCACCTTCCGCACTACGGGCCACCGCCCATCCTGCCGGACGGCCATGACGAACTCGGGCGGCAGGCAGGCGGCACAGTAGTCGATGTCTTCGGCATTGAACTCGGGGCGGGCGGGATCGAGGAACTTCACGACCGTCTCGCAGCCGTAGATGCGCCGCCGGACCTCATCGGCATGCATCGTCTCCCCCAGGAGCTGCGAACGGATATACTCCGCGCAGGCGAAATCCTCGTCCCCCGTGGGGTGCGAAGCGACGAGGTTTATTTTCGCATCGCTGTCGCCGTAATGCGCCTTGAGGTACAACGCCGTCGCTTCGGCGTTGGAGAAGCCCGTCAGCAGCACCATAGGAGCCCCCAGCGAGTGCAGCGCCGCCTTGACGCCGTTCGTTGTCTTCTGCACGATCGTCCGCCCTTCCAGATCGGCAGAGGCGAAACGGACGGGGGAGTTGTCGAGGTCGAACCCATCGATGGGGAGGCCGCCGATCTCGCCGGCCAGCAGTACCTCCGGCCTTTGATTCCGCACAGTTAAGGCCGTGTCAACGTCGGGGACGAGGAGCATTTCGGCCGCACCCCGCAAAAAGGCGTAATGTGCCACGGTAAAGGCCCGCACGACGTCGATGACGACGTTGACCTCCGAGGCGGGAAGCGTGAGGTCGTTGCCTCTGAATATCTCGACGCGGGGACTCACTGGTTCTTTCTTCTCCTATAGGTAACTGATGCTCTCCGACTTGATCCGTTTGATATCCTCTTCGTCCAGTTCATCGTAACTGTAGACGAAACAGGCCGGCTTCTCTTTGACCTTCTTATGGACCTCCCAGAAGGTCTCCATATCCTTGACAATGATAACCTTCTCGGCGCGCAGCTCCTCCAGCGGAAGGCCGACGAGCCCGTGGGAGAGTGTGATCGTAATAAGCTCCATCATTTCGCTGTTGATGATGATGGGACCGTTGCCTTTGAGTAGAACGACTTTGGGGCGCTTTTTGTTTTGCACTGTAGAGAACCTTTTTTTGATTCTCCTATTACAATAACCGTTCTACCCCCACCCTCAGTTGCCGAAAACCTTCTGCAGCAGCTCCGTCGTCCGCGCCGCGGGGTCGGTGCGGATCGCTTTCTCCTCTTCGGCAATGACCGTAAAGAGGCCGTCTACTCCCTTGGCCGTGATGTAGCCGTCGAGGTCGCGCGGGTCGTACGTCGTCGCATTCGTTTCACCCGACAGCGACCCAAGGAGCTTCGTTACCCCCGTCTGCTCCAGCACCGGCGCGCCGTAACTGTCGTAGGTATCGACCATTGTCTTGTAGTACTGCGTCACCTCGGTCTCCTGTGTGTACTGCTGGACGATAGGCAAAATCGCCGCCTGCAGCGCCGGGCCGGAGTGCTCGCGGAAATACTCCGTCGCCGCGTTGTCCGGACCGGTGAGGATCTTTTTCGCATCCTCGATGCTCATTGCGGAGATGGTATCGGCAAAGATCTTCGCCGTCTCCGGCACCGCCTTCTCCGCCGCGCGGTTCATCGCCGTGACGAAGTCGTCGGCATACTTGCCCATCCCCGCCTTGCGCAGCCCCTTCTCGACCATCATCAGCTTCTCGGGCACGGGGATCTTCACCAGGTTGTTCCCAAGGAAACCGTTCTCCTTCCCCAACTGTTCAATGGCCTGTTTGACACCCTTGTTGAGCGCCTCGCGCAGCCCGCCGTCGATGTCTGTAACAGAAAGCCCGGAGACATCCTTCGTCTGCGTCTCGCCCGAAGTCGTTTTTGTCACCGTTTCGATGATGGAGTCAAACAGCCCGGCATTGAGGGTCTGGGTCGTAAGCACTATGGCTAAAGAAGAGGTCATTAAAAGTTTTGAAATATGCATAGTTGGTCCTAGGAATTCGTTTGTCTAGCAGTATGCCATAAAGATCGAAATACGCAATGGTTGGAATAAGAATTGCTCATCAGTAACTAAAAGGAGCATCATGATCCCGGAAGAGCATTACGATAACCTGCAAAAAAGCGCGCCCAAGGTGGCCGAGAACATCCATGCCATTACCGAGCAGACGTTTAAAATCCTGCTGACAGAGCACCCGGAACTGAAGGTACTGTTCCAGGGGGCCAAAGCCAATATGCCCCAGCAATTCAGCTTTGCCGTCATTGCACTGACCAGCTTTATCGACCGCCCCGAAAAAATGAAGACGTACGCAGAAAAATTCAAAGCCATGTATCCCACCGCAACGCCTGAACAGTTCGAACTCATCTTCGAAGCGCTGCTCAAAGGCATGAAACAGGTTCTGGACCGCAAAGCCCCGCCAAAAGCCATCAACGCATGGGACGCCGCACTGACTCATCTGAATCACGATTATCTGCACAATTAAAAATCAGAGTTGCCTGGTTCCTCGACATGATGGGAACCGGGAGCAGCCCCAAATCGGAATCCCATTTTGTTTCAAATACTTATTCAACTAACTGCATAAGCTTTTCGTAGCTATCAACGACATCGTATTTAACCTGCTCGGAGGTAATGGTTTTAAAGAACTTCCTGGCACATTCGATCCGAACTTCTTCGACTTTTCTGAGTTCCATAGATGACATTGAACCTTTCGTCTCCGCTATAAAATAGACGTGCTTGACGCTGCCTTCTTTGAAAGCAATCGCCCAGTCCGGGTTATAGTGCCCGACCGGAGTCGGGATGAAGAAGCTTTTGGGCAGTTTGGCGTAGACAACCACCTCATTGCTCGTGTCAAGTTGCTCGGCAAAGGTAGCCTCCGTTTTCGAGTCTGTTATCACGAAGTCGTAAATATGATTATTGACTTTTTTGGCTCTGCTGAAGTCGATACCGGACTGATTTTCCGTAAAAATCTCTTCGACTTCGTAGTGCTGGTTAATCGGGTCGTAGCTAAGATGCTCGATCACCGTGGTCGCTTTTTGCTCGTTGATCAACCGGGCGGCACTGTGGATGAAATCTTCGGGATTTGTCCGGTACTGGTTGAAGGTTCCCTCATGGATGCCCTGGAGGATTTTGCCGATACTCTGCCGGGTGAGCTTGGTATCGCTTGCCAGTTTGCCGATAAGATCGTATTTGACGGCGGAACGGATGGAAGAAGTGTCTTTAACAGTGTCGTGGTTGGCCGTCTCGAAACCGCTGCCGCTTTTCATCTCGTCGTAAGTGACTGCGTCTTTCTGACCACCCCGTTCAATGACATAGGTGAGCGCTTTGACATGCAGCTCTTTGTCGAGTGCGTTGATGCACTTCTGAACCAGCTCGTCACTTTTGAAGTGAACCGTGTAGACAGCTTTTCGATTCATCCTGCTCCAAAGTTTTTGGAACTCTTTTTTCTTGAAGTTGTCGTTGCGGTGGTTTGTCTTCTCTTTTCGACCGTCAGTGATATCCGGCAGCATCGCATCACTGAATACGGTATCGATCAGGGCAAACACTTCTTGCTCGTAAGGCTTCAGCTCGTCAGGCAGCGCAGCCAGCTGTTCTTCTCTTTTTGCATCGTGATAGATGCTGGTAATGTTGTCGTTATCGTCAGTATAGTCATTTTTGACCAGGTAGCGGTAGATCAGCTTGGCCATTTTGGCGTCGACGTTGATTTTCCCTTCGGCGGTATTGAGAACCTTGCCGGTAAAGTACTCCTCGTCGGCGACTCTCGGTCGTTCGGAGAGTGACTCGCTGATATCTTTTTGCAGGCCCGAGACAAAATCTTTATAGCTTTCATTGGCGATGACGGTCAATACGTTGGTCTGGTGCACCGTGGCAGGGTCGTCCATACGCTCACCGTGTTTGTCAACACTGATGCGCATACCCCGTCCCACTTCCTGGCGGCGGGAGATGGTATTGTCGCTGTGTTTGAGTGTACAGATGACGAAAACGTTCGGGTTGTCCCAGCCTTCGCGGAGTGCCGAGTGAGAGAAAATAAAGCGCACCGGCTCATCGAGAGAAAGCAGACGCTTTTTGTTTTTAAGAATCAGGTCGTACGCATCCACGTCGTCTGCCTGTCCTGCCGCTTCACCCCGCGCCTGGATCTTCGGATCGACAAGTTGTTTGGACTTTTTGTCAATGGAAAAGTACCCTTCATGGGTTCTGTTCACATCAATTTTTGCGAGGTATTCCCGGTACTCCGGAAGGTGCAACGTACCGATTTCATTGAGAGCGTTGGCGTACTCCTCTTCGAAGATCTTGGCGTACTCTCCGCTCTCCTTCTCACCATCTTCGCCGTAAACCCGGTATTTGGCTACTTCGTCGATGAAAAAGAGACTGAGGACTTTGACTCCTTTGTAGTAGAGTTCCTGCTCTTTCTCCAGGTGTGCTTTGATGGTCTCTTTGATCTGGATACGTCTTAGCGTCGCTTCATTGACATCGCCGGTCGCTTCACCAGCCTGAAGTTCGACGCCGTTGGTGAAGTAGATGATATCTTTGGCCGCATCGATGTCCGAAACGACGAAGCCCCGGTACTGCTCCAGCCCTTCGGATTTGTCAAAGAGGTTGTCACCTTTGGCGATCTTGCGCATTTCACGCTTGATGCCGCTTTGGCGTTTGACCTCCAGCTCCAGGCGTGCAACCGGCGGTTTACTGGCCGATATCTCGATGGACTGAAGGTAGAGGTAGGCATTGGTCCCGCTGAGACCTTTGACGGAGATGCCGCGTACGGCAATCTTCTTGACCAGTTTCTGGTTGTAGGCATCCAGCGCATCGAGCCGGTGCACTTTGTTGTGGGTCTTTCTGAAAGTCGCCGAGTAGCGCAGAATGAAGAGAGGGTTAAACTCTTTTAGCGACTGGAAGCTCTTCGTCTCCTTTTTGGCATCACCTTCAATCTTCTGTGGCTCATCGATGATGAGGATGGGGCGGTTGGCTTTGATCACATCGATAGGACGACGAGAACCGAAACCATCTAACTCCTCGTAGATGCGGCGCGCGTCTTTACCAGTGGCGTTAAAGGCCTGGACATTGATAATCATCACGTTAATCCCCGCATCCGTGGCAAAGCTTTCAAGCTCATGCGGGTCTTTTGAATTGTAGATGAATGTCTTCGCCTGGGTGCCGTACTCCTGTAGGAAATGCTCTTTTGTCAGCTCCATAGACTGGTAGACGCCTTCGCGGATGGCGATACTGGGCACGACGATAATGAACTTGTTCCAGCCATACCGGCGGTGAAGTTCAAACATGGTTTTCGTGTAGACGTAGGTTTTACCCGTCCCCGTCTCCATCTCTACGTCAAGATTGACGTCACATACGGAAGTTTTGACAAGCTGTTCGGATGCCGGAAGGTTCTGGTTCCGCTGAACTTCCTGGATGTTTTGCAGCAATTGCAGCGGGGTGATGGAAAGCTCGCTGTTTTTGAAACCGGGAGTCTCTTCGGCAAAATCCTCCAGGCTGGTCTGCTGCCCTTTTTGCAACTCTCGCTTGCCCGGGTCAACCCGATACTGCAGGCCGGCGCTTTTCAGCTGCCCTTTGAAACACTCTACGACAGACTCTACCGCATGGGTCTGATAGGGCTGCTTTTTAAATCTGATCTTCATCTCAGCCATAGTCAGATCGCTCGTACTTCCGTGGCAGGTGCCAGCTGGGTGAAGATCTGCTCGACATTGCTTTTGACGTCATCGGCTTTAAAGCCGTTCTCTTTGAACACCACCCGCATTGCGTTGCGCTTAGCCAACTCTTTGACGAACGCTTCGTCGATGCCGTCGTCAAAACAGGCGGCGAGGGTGTCTTCGTCGACGAAGTAGACGGTTTTGCCCTGGATCTCTTCGCGCGTGATGGGCAGCATCAGGTCCACACCCCAGTCCAAAAGCACCTGGAACAGCAGGTCTTCGGATGTACGGTCTTCTTTGATGTTTTCGACTTGTCCGGCCAACAGTGATCTGTCCATTTCATTCGGAGTGTAGTAGACATCTTTCATGTTGGATGAGTCGATTTTGAGCACGCGGAAGCCGATATCGCCTGTCCATCTATTTTCTAGCTTCTTACCAACTAGGCGAATTCTTTCTTTCCCAATTTCACTGACACTTTCTGGCAGTTTTTTACGTTTTAAATAATCAATCGCGTTTTTTGTAACTTTTTTAGCGGATCCTTGTGCTGTTCTTAATATTTCATACAAATCTTCAGGTAATTGAACAAGTATGGCACTACATGCGCTCTCCTGTTCTTGATTTAATTCAAAGATAGCATGCATCGTTGAAGCTGAACCAGCAAAAAAATCCAAAACAATATCATTTTCTTTAATGCCCATTGCTTTAAAAAGATCTTTTAACAATAATTCATCTTTTGGATTTGTAAAAACCTTTTCTCCAAAAAGGCTTTGTAGCCTTTTTGAAGCAGAACGTCCATCCACAAACTTCATACTAGTCAAACTCTGATATTCCGTATCTTTTAAATATGTCTTATTGTTAGGTACTGTCGTATGATCTTTACCAAAATGAACTCTATTTTCAGCAATTCGTTCTAGCATTTTTTTCTCAGGATATCGCCATCCAGTTGAAGGAAGTTTACATGGTTGACCTGTAACTGGATGCAGCACATCATAAACGTATTGGCCATCGTTCGGCCCTGAGATATTGTCTGGAAAATAAACGCCACGCTCATCCATCCAGCTATAATGTTTACTATCCGTAATAGGATTGGACGCAGGAAATTTTTTATACCATTCTAGTGCAGCTGCGTGAATTGCATCCCAGTCATTTTTAAATTCCTTTTTAAAACCATTAAAAGCTTGATATATTAGATCAAGACCACTTTTTTTCTCAACCCACTCGCCAGGATTAAACTGTTTGTTTTTTACAAAAACAACAAAGTACTCATGTTGTATTGAAATGTATTTTTGGTCATTCTTGCTACTATTCTTCCAAACAATGTCACCACAAAAATTCCCTTCTCCAAAAATATCTTTTCCTAGTTTCTCAATATTACTATGTTCATTTTCATCAATTGATATGACAACAATTCCATCATCAGTCAATAAGTTTCGAGCCAATTTTAAACGTGAATACATCATACTCAGCCAGTCGGAGTGGAAACGTCCATTGGCCTCAGTATTGGCCACCAAACGACCACCCTCTTCATCTTTCTGGCCGCTTTCCAGTTCATATTCCTCTTTATCCATCGTGAAGGTATCTTTGTACACAAAGTCTTTACCCGTGTTGTAGGGCGGGTCGATGTAGATCATCTTGACCTTGCCCATGTAGCTTTCCTGCAGTAGTTTCAACGCTTCGAGATTATCCCCTTCGATGAAGAGGTTTTTGGTCGTGTCGAAGTCCACACTCTCCTCGCGACAGGGGCGCAGGGTTTTGGTGATAGGAGTGTTTGCCTGTACCAGCGCCTCCTTCTTCCCCGGCCAGTTTATCTGGTAGCGTTCCTTTGGTCCTTCGACAATACAAGAACTGAGTTCTTGCCTTAAAACGTCAAAGTCAATACCTTTGACAATGTTGCCTTGTTCGTCTTTTATCTCGGTTAGGCAGTCCGGAAATAGTTCGGCGATTTTTTCGATGTTTTGTGCAGTCAAATCTGGTGATTTCATATCGGGTTTTAACATATCCATCCTTTTATTGTCTTAATTCGTCAAGTTCTTTTTTGATAAGTTTTAGTTGGGAGTTCAATTCTGCTTTGCGATTGAATTGCTGTTCCTTATCACGTTTAGCCTTGAGCTTTTCATACTCTCGCTCTTTGGCTTTAATGAGCTGAATTTTATCGACTTGATCTTTGAGAGACCCCTGATTCGGTTGATCTCTAATGTCGATCGGCATCAAAAACTGGATCATCTGCTCATACAGCTTTATTAAGTTCAATGCTACCGGAAGCTTAATTTTCGGATCTTCTGAGTCAAGCCATTCACTCTCGAAATACGATTCAATCACCCATTTTCTTTTATCCGACTCACTTGGCCGCTTGTACGCGGCTTTCACTTTGACTTGATCATTTCTATGGATTTGGTAGATAATGGGGAACGGTATCGCTTTGTCAAGGACTCTTAAAACATCTTCGCCCAGTTCATTGGCTTTCAGAAAAACATCAAACACCTGAATCTCGGGCACGCTCTCTGAAGCAGCCAAGTTGATCGTTTCCGGGGCCAGTTTATAACTCCAAATGATCTTGTCGATTTGTGCAATAAACTTCTCTCTCATCGCCGTATTAACACTACCGTGCTCGTATATCTTGCTTTTTGGAATCACCCGTCCAAAATAGGCTTGCATGGGGTACTCATACAGCATTATTCAACATCCTGGACAACGATGAAATTGATTAGTTCAAAATCATCCAAACCTTCAATCCTGCTGGTCAACGCTGATGTTTTTCCTCCGCCAAAGAGAGAATCGATATCCTTCTCCTCTTGTACATCGATCATGGAACTTATCGCCTGATCAAGAAGATCGGAGTAGTAGTTCATATCCCGTCCGTCCTGCGTTACATCATTAAAGGCTTCATACGCTTGGTGAATCGGTTCACTTTGGCCTTTGCACGCTGCTCTTGCCAAATCAAGAAGCTGTTTGACTTGCGTATGGTCCGCGATAATCTCGCCATCATTACCGATGTAGACTAAGTAGTAGGGGTGTAGGCGGTTTTGTTGATTGATGTTGACGTTTTGGTTACGGTTATAGAGTGTAAAGATGACACCCGGCAAGAGTCCCAGTTCTCTATTAGAAGGAACTACTGCATGAAGGCCTGTTGGCAAGCTTCTCAAATCGCCGTGGGTTTTGACGTAATTGAGCAGGTCCATACGGAAGTCGTTGAGTCCAAGATCTGTAATTGACACCCCTGTTTTGAGGTCTTCCATCTCTATAACTTCTTCTTGAAGTCGTCGTAGTTGCTCTTTGCGATAAGAGATGTCATTAGCCTTGGCACTGAGTACGTTATCGTCGCCTGTTGCCGTAACATCAGCGATCATCATTCGGTTTTCCACACGCTCTTTGAGATTGATATACTCATCAAGGGTGATATCCGGCCAGTAGTTGACCAATTGAATGGAGCTGTTTCTCGAGCCGATACGATCTACCCGCCCAAAACGTTGGATGATACGCACAGGATTCCAGTGGATATCGTAATTGATCAAATAGTCGCAGTCTTGAAGATTTTGTCCTTCGGATATACAGTCGGTACCGATCAAGATGTCCAATTCATTCGTTTCATTGGGGAAGACGACTGCCTTCTCTTTTGAAAAAGGTGAGAAAAGCGTCAATATCCCTTGAAAATCGTAATGCTTGTTAAGCGTCGTTGCAGGTGCACTTGATCCTGTCACTTTCCCCGTATGCAGATTGTGCACTCTCAAAAAGTGAGGCGAGAGTTGATCATAGAGATAATCCGCCGTATCGGCAAATGCGGTAAAAATAATGACTTTCTTATTGCCTGCATTGATAGGGTTCTTGACTTTTTGATCAATGTGCTCTTGTAGATGCTGGAGCTTGAAATCATCATCCGGCGTGACTTTATCCATCTCTAGTAATAAACGGTCAATGATGAAAAGATCGGCTTTTAAGTCTGCTTTCCAAGAAGGTACATCCATATCATCTAGACTGATTTTGATTTTCTTACCAATGAGGCTATCGTTCATTCCAGTTTGTTCTTCATCATCCATATCTGCATTTTCAAACCCTGCAGGAATATCCCCAATTCTGGTTGTCTTGTCACCGCGTTCATAACGACTGATCTGCGATAGTAGTTCTGCATGATTTTCTTTTAGCTTTTGAAGGGTCAGCCGAAAAGCGTGCACGGAGCTCTCAAGGCGTTTAAGTAAGTTGGTCGTCATCAAGGCAACCAAACTCTTTTCGCGGTCTGCTTGACGGAAGCGACTCCTGCCTCCTTGTAGCTCGGTATCATACATAGCTTCATACTTTTCAATCCGACTTGGCAAGATGTAGCTAATAGGTGCATAAACGGAGAGTTTGAGTAAGGAAAGTTCAGAGAAAATCCCATTAAAGCCAATAACGTCACTTCTGTTTGTCAGTTGTGGATGAAAAGAGATCGGTTTACGACGCGTAGGGAACTTCCCAATATCTGAGGTGTCATAAAACGTCTGAATATGCTTTCGTGATCTTGCAATCGTGACACTGTCAAGCAATTCAAAAAAATCGAAATCCAATGCACTGAGAATGGCTTCTGCGGTACGTTTTTCTGCAGGGAATTTTGACCAGGCGTTAAAAACCTCTTGGGCCCTACGAAAGATAACATCTATATCTTTACTGGTATTGAGTTTCTCATTCAACTGATTCTCTTCACCCTCGTATGCCAAAGCCAACTGATTTTTTAAATCGGTAAAACGGTTATTGACGGGAGTTGCAGAGAGCATCAAAACTTTTGTTTTCACACCGGATTTGATGATGGAGTTCATCAACTTTTGATATCGGGTCTCTTTTCCTTTGAAAACCTCACTGTTACGGAAGTTGTGGGACTCGTCGATGACGACAAGGTCATAATTCCCCCAATTGATCCGTGATAGATCGGTTCCATGAGAGTAACCTGATGTACGAGAAAGGTCCGTGTGATTGAGCACGTCATAATTGAAGCGGTCTTTGGCAAAGATATTGGTTCTTAAATTCGTACTATAGTTTAGCCAGTTCTCCGCGAGCTTTTTCGGACATAGCACCAAAACAGACTTATTACGTAGCTCGTAATACTTGATCACTGCCAATGCGGTGAATGTTTTACCAAGGCCAACACTATCTGCAAGAATACACCCGTTGTATGTCTCCAATTTATTGATAATTCCTGTGGCCGCATCAGCTTGAAAGTTGTAGAGCTTCTTCCAAACCAATGTGTCCCTAAAGCCTGTTCGATCATTCGGGAGTACATCTTCATTGAGATCCTCCAAAAACTCGTTGAAGATGTTGTAGAGCATTGAAAAATAGATATGTTCAGGAGAATTTTCTTTATAAACCGTCGAAATGTGGTCGACCAGTCTTTGAGTGACGTCATCAAGCTTTTCTCTATCACTCCATATCTGCTCAAACAAGTTTAGATAGGTTTGTGTCATTGCACTTTCATCAAAGCGATTGACAAAATTAGAAACCGCATTGCCTTGTTGGTACCCCAAGTCGACTGCAGTAAACCCATTTAAAGGGTTATAGACAACAGTAGCCGCTTCGGAACTGACACACGCAAATTGTTGCATAGGAGCAGATGTATGGTTTGATCGAAATGTTGCTTTACGTTTGATCCATTCGGCACACTCTTTGGCAATTGCACGTTGTGTCAGCTTATTCTTGAGCTGGATCTCAAACTCACTACCGTAGAAGCTTCGTTCCCGTTCAGATTTTGGGATAAAAAACTCCCGACGCTCTTTTTTTATATTGTCTATAGCTTCGTTAGGAACAAAAGTGGGAGATGTAAAGATAAATTCTAATGAATCAATTTTTTCAAGTTCTTTTTTAAGGGCTTCAAAGGCGTAAATGGAAAAACAAGATGCTGCAATTTTGAGTTTTGAATTTTTCGTAATATTTTTTTTGAGATTATCTCCAAATAGTTGATTTATATTATCTATGATTTCCATCAAATTTCCTACGATTGTCCAATTTCTTCAATAATGTGGAATAAGCATATCTAAACAGTGTTAAAACAATAAAAAATATTTTATTGTTCTTATTCTCTTTGTTCTAAAAATTTTTCTACATGTTTAGAAGTTTTACGTTCCCATCATAGTTTATTTGTTCCTTGCATTTCCCTATCGCCATTGTCTCTTATCCGTTATCACGATGATAATTTTGTGAAAAGTAGCTTCTTTCCATTAACTACAATAGCAGCTAACAAAAGAATATTCAGGAACCAACTTTATTGGTGGTAATCAATAAATCTCCTTCACCCGCCCTACTTCGCCGCTCATCAGGCGCACTTTGATGCCGTGCGGGTGCGTGGCGCTTTTGGTGAGGATGTCACGGACGATGCCGTCTGTCAGTCTACCTGTGTCCTGGTCCTGTTTCAGCACGATGGCGACGCTCAATCCGAAGCGTATGTTCTTTCTTTGTCTGGGGTCCGGCATTGTGCTCATATCAGCTTCACTTCGACTTTTTTCCCAAACGCCTTGGCCACACGATCCAGAAAGTCAATCCCGATGTTAACATTGCCGTTTTCGATGCGGGAGATGACGGCCTGTGTCGTTCCGACCTTTTCCGCAAACTGCTTCTGCGTCAGGTCATACTTGATGCGGAGTTTCAGAATCTGCTCAATGACCCTGTAGCGCAGCTCCAGCCTGTCCCACTCTGCTTTGAACTTTTCATCTTTCAACTGCTCTTTCAAAAAATCTTGAAATTCACTCATTTCATCATCTCCCTCATCCGTTGCTTCGCAATCTCAATCTCTTTTCGGGGTGTCTTCTGCGTCTTTTTGACAAACCCGTGTAAAAGGACGAACCGTTTTCCCGTGTGGGCAAAATAAATAACCCGGTAAATGCCACTGCGGTCTTTCGCCCTGACTTCGTAGAGTTTCTCTTCCAAATACTTCACATAGGGCTCGCGTATGCCCAGGCCCATACGTTCCAGCAAATCCACATTGCGCATCAGGGCAGAACGGGCACTCGCTTCCAATCCCAGCATCCACTCTTTTACCGGTTTAGCGCCCTTCTCATCCGTGTAAAACTCTACTTTCCATTCCACAATTATGCCTTATAGGGTATAAAAAATATCTTATTGGATATATTTAGATTGATCACAACACCCCCTCCTCCCGCAGACTGAGAAATCCGTCCCTGGTCAAAATGACATGATCCAGCAGCTCTATTCCCAGCAATGTTCCCGCCTCCCTGAGACGCCGGGTGACTGCGACATCTTCCCTGCTCGGGACGAGCTGGCCGCCGGGGTGGTTGTGGGCAATGATGATCCCCGCTGCCCTGTCCGCGACGGCATCCGCGAAGACCTCGCGGGGGTGCACGAGGGACTGGTTGAGGGTCCCGATGGAGACGACACGCTTCTCGATAAGATGCGAGGCCCCATCCAGGGCCAGGGCAATGAAATACTCCTGCTTTTTGGAACCGTATTCGCGCAGCAGTTCGTAGACATCCACGGCCGACGTTATTTTGACGTGCTGCTTGATGAGATAGCGCCGGGAGAGCTCGACGGCAGCGAGGATCTGCGCGGCTTTTGCTTCACCCATGCCGTGGACGGAGGTCAGATCGTCGAGCGTCAGCCTCTCGAACGAGGTGTCAAAGAGCCCCACGATCTCTTTGGAGAGCTGCAGCACATCCTTGCCCGGCACCCTGCTGCCGAGCAGCACCGCCATCAGCTCGTACGCTTTGAGGGCAGAGGGACCTTTTGCCAGCAGTTTTTCGCGGGGCTTATCACTTTTGTAGAGTTCCTGGAGCTTTTTCATGCAATAATTCTATCGTAATATAACTACATATGTTATATTAAGTTTTAGGAAAACCAAGCCGAGCTTCTGCCTATTGATTAACGCGCTTCAGGGGCTGAAGCTTTGTATTTTCATATTAGCTTCGACACGTCGAAGCGCGTCCAAACAATTGGGGCTTGGCCTTGAGCGCTCCTTGAAAGCCGCCCTGAAGGCCTAAAGCCGAGAAGGGCGAGCGATTCGCGAAAGGCCGCTTTTTGCGCTACTTTTTCTAAAAAAGTGGCAAGGAAATCTTCCCTTCATTCCTTTCTTTTTACAAAGAAACGAACCCAAAGAAAATCGTCGTTCTGCGAATCGCACGCTGCTCCCGGCTTTATGCCTCCGCAACGGCTTTCAAGGAGCGCAGAACGACAGGCTCAAATTTATCTAATGCGCTTCGACTTGTCGAAGCTCTTTCTTTCCTATTAGCTTCGGTCACCCGAAGCGCATTCAATGAAATCAAGAATTGGCCTTGAACGCTCCTTGAAAGCCGCCCTGAAGGCCTAAAGTCGGGAGAGATGAGCGATTTGCGAAAGGCCGCTTTTTACGCTACTTTTTCTAAAAAAGTGGCAAAGAGTTTTTCCTTTTCCTTTCTTTTTACAAAGAAACGAAACCAAAGAAAATCGTCGTTGCGCGAATCCCTCTTTGCTCCCGGCTTTATGCCTCCGCAACGGCTTTCAAGGCACGCTTAACGACAGGTTGCCTATCGATTTGATGCGCTTCGGGGACCGAAGCTATTATTGAGTATATATAGCTTTGTCGCCACATGACGCTACATTGTTCGTATTCTCTTCATCAAAGGTCGATTTTCCGCACTGTTTTTTGCCTTTTTTACAGCATATCCTACCCTGGAACGGCGTAGGAAGGGGGCATTTCCATTTGCGGATGCCATTTCCCCTCTTCGGTTATAATGCCTCGACCAATCAAAAGGAGTCCCCATTATGAAATTGATTCCGGTGGCCGCGATGGCGGCAGTAATGTTGCTCAGTTCCGGCTGTGTTATGAAGAGTACGCACGAGGCGACGCTGCAGGAGCTGAACCAGACCCGCACGCAGCTCGGTTCCGCGCAGCAGACCATCAAGGAGCAGCGCGACGAGATTGTGCGCAACCAGGCGCAGATCGCCAAGGACCGCGAGGAGATCGCCAAGGGCAAGTCGCAGATCGAGTTCAACAACGTCGAACTGAGCGAGATGGAGATGCGCAAGCTGCAGCTTCAGCAGGACCTCGAGGCGGCCCGCAAAGAGCTGGGGGCTTCCCGCGAACAGCTTGAGACCATGAAGCAGATCGAGGCCGAGACGCAGAAGCGTAACGAGATCTACGCGCAGTTCGTCAAGGAGCTGCAGAAGATGATCGACGGCGGGCAGCTGACCGTCTCCATCGAGAAGGGACGCATCGTCATCAACCTCCCCGATGAAGTCCTCTTCGCCAGCGGCAGCGCGACCGTGAACAAGGCGGGCCGGGAGGCGCTGGCGCAGATCGCCAAGGCCCTCGCCGCCTTCCCCGACCGCCGCTTCCAGGTCGAGGGGCACACGGACAACGTCCCCATCAAGAGCGCGCGCTTCCCGAGCAACTGGGAGCTCTCCACCGCGCGCGCACTCAGCGTCGTGCACCTCATGATCGACGAGGGCGTCTCCGCCGACAACGTCTCTGCCGCCGGCTTCGGCGAATTCCACCCCCGAGCGACCAACGAAACGCCGGAGGGGCGCGCGCTCAACCGCCGCATCGAGATCATCATGCTGCCGAACCTGGAGATCCTCTCCAACGAGCTTCCCAAGCTCGCCGAGTAATACCTATGCGGGCACATTGTGCCCGTTCCCACCCCGTATCACCTTTTTATCTCCGCCCGAAACGACCTTCTCCATTTAATTTTGCTTTTATTTTTTAGGAGTTATCATGACTCTTGTACGTACGAAAGATCTTTAAAAAGGTACCGCAAAGGAAGCCAATGAATCAAACGAATTTATTGGCGGTTTTGGGTCCCTCGTCGCAAGAGGATGCCGCCCCTAATACAGAGTTGGGGTATGGGCTGAAACGCGACGAAGGATCGGGTAAACGAAGTAAGATGCTTTTCTGTAAAAGGTGAAGCCGGGTCGAAGCAGCCAATAGAGCTCGGCGCGCATGACAGTGCAGCGCCACCACATGGGACCGCGGGCGCTTTACCTTTCACAGACAAGATGCCGGGCAACCTCGCTCCAGAGATTGGAACCGTCGCGCCGCTTGGATCGGCTCGCGACAAGCTATGAGGTCATATGCCCCTTCGGGAGTTCGGCATCTTACTAAAGGGTGCGCCGTATGCACCGCCTGGGCCAGCAACCGCCCACGGGAGCGCTTAGGCTCCCACCGCTGCCGCGTGAAGCGGGAGCGGCATACTCAAAGACTCCCTGTTCCCGCGCTTTTAAATAGAATGCGATTGGCGCGATGATGGAAGTTCAGTCGGCGACTTTGCCGCGCAGCTTTTTCTTTTCTCCCTGTTTCTTTTTCGACTGCAATCTTTTTTTGACAGAGCCCTTCGTCGGTTTGGTCGCAATGCGCTTCTTTTTGGAGACGTTGACGCTTTTGATCAGCTCTACGAGCCGCTCCAATGCCTCCTCTTTGTTCTGTTCACGGCTGCGGTGCTGCTGGGACTTGATGACGACGATCCCCTCCTTCGTTATACGGCTGTCCTTGAGGGCCAGCAGACGCTCTTTGTAAAACTCGGGCAGTGACGATGCTGTAATGTCAAAGCGCAGGTGGATGGCCGCGGAGGTTTTGTTGACCTTCTGCCCGCCGGAGCCCTGGGCCCGGATGGACTCGATCTCGATCTCATCCTCGTCCAGGCTCACGTTGTTGGAAATGGTCAGCATGGTTCCCTAGAACGAAGACATCAGGATGTTGTAGAGCAGGTAAACGATGATCGCGATGGCGAACGCGCTGAGAATCCAGGTGCGCTTGTTGGAAGAGAGCGGTTTTTCATAGTCGCTGGATTCATCCAGCTCCGGTTCGCGTTCGTCAAGTTCGGAGAGCGGTTTGTCGGCCATGTCGTATCCTTTGGTGATCTGTTAGCTTCCATTATAGCAGTTCTAAATCTCTTCATACTCCAGGGTGTAGTGAAGCTCGGGGAAGTGGCGCTCGAGCATCTGTTCAATGGCGTCGCGGTACTGGGCCGCAGTCCGGGCTGTCGGCGAGAGGAAAATGAGTGCGATGTCGGCCTCTTTCGGGTATTCGCCGCTGATGTCCATCACGGAGACGTTGAAGGCTTTCAGCCGCTCCTTGATGCCGTTTACGATGCTGCGCCGCCCTTTGAGGGAGTGCGCATAGGGGAGTTCAAAATGAAGATCACAGTGGCAGATAAGCATTATCACCTTTTTGTATATTCGTAAATTTGAACAAATTTTGTGCGCAAATAGTAACATTATTTTAATACGGCTGCGCTAGAATCCCGCAATATGGATCGAAAATGAGAAAATGATCCCTTCCAGAGGAAAAAGATGAAAGCGTTCAAAAAGAGGGTCTGCCCCCAATGCGGTTCGGAACACGCCAAACGGATCAAACGTACGTTTGTCGAAAAATACCTGCGTTTCAAAAAAAGAAAATACGAGTGCTACGACTGCCACTCTATCTACTACACCTGACTCTATCTTAATTCCCCTTCCCGCCATGCACTCCCTTTTACGGAGGCTGGCTATAATGGCGCCATGAAAAAATCGATCCTTATCACCGGCTGTTCCAGCGGCATCGGCCATGAAACGGCCCTGGCGCTTTTCAGAGCGGGTTACGACGTCTTTGCCACGGCGCGCCGCCCCGACGATGTCCTCCGGCTTATCGGAGAGGGGCTCAACGCCCACCAGCTCGACGTCACCGACCCCGACAGTATCGACGCGGCCCTGAAGTGGGTGCTGGAGCAGACGGGCGGTACCCTCTATGCCCTCTTCAACAACGCCGGGTACGGCCAGCCCGGCGCCCTCGAGGACGTACCGACGTTCGCCCTGCGCGAACAGTTCGAGACGAACGTCCTGGGACTCCACGAACTGACCCGCCGCGTCATCCCCATCATGCTCAAGCAGGGGTACGGGCGCATCCTGCAGCACAGTTCCGTACTGGGGCTCGTCTCACTGCGTTTCCGCGGGGCGTACAACGCCAGCAAATACGCCATCGAGGGGCTCTGCGACACCCTGCGCCTGGAGCTGGAGGGTACGGGCGTCCACGTCGTCACTCTCAACACGGGGCCGATCCGCTCAAAGTTCCGCGACAACGCCATCAAGATGTTCGAGAAGAATGTCGACACGGCGCAGAGCCGTTTTGCGGAGGTGTACGGTGAGGAAGTCTACAAGCGCAAGCAGAAAAAAGAGGAGAAGGACCGCTTCACCCGCGATGCGGACGCCGTCATCGAAAAAGTCATCAGGGCCCTGGAAGCCAAACGACCCGCCCCGCGCTACCACATTACCGGGGCGACACAGCTGCTGGCCCTGTTCAAACGCCTCCTCCCCACCCGGGGACTTGACGCCCTGCTACGCAAGATCCAGTAACCCCTTTTCCAGCGCAACTTCCGCCTCCCGCCGGCCCGCGTCAAAGGCCTCGTCGAGTTTCGTGGTGTCGAAGATGTTCATCGCCGCACACCCCTGTACTTCCAAATAGGCATCGGCAAAATGCTTTGATGCCTCGACGTTCGCCGCCATCATCAGAATGAGGGCACGGTAGGTCGTCTGCATGACGTTTTTCGGCTCCTGCGGCAAAATGGCGTTGACGTTGATGCCCAGGATGGGCAGACCCAAATCTTTGAGTGCGCGCACCGGCATATTGTCCATGAAGCCGCCGTCGCCCAGGCGCATCCCCCCGTAAGATACCGGGGCGAAAAAGGGGATGAGCGACGAGGAGGCCGCGGCCAGTTTGGCAACGGGGCCGCGGTCGAAATAGCGGATCGTTCCGGCCGTCAGGTCCGTCGCGGCGATGATGCAGGGAATTTGGAGTGCTTCGAGATCGGTCACTGAGAGGTGATGGGAAAGCAGCCGTTCGATCCCCTTGAGGGCGAAGACCCCGCCCTGGCGGAAGTGGCGCACAAGGTCGATACGCCGGAGTTCGCGGTAGATCTCCAGGACCTCCCGCGGAGTACGTCCGTCGCAGAGCAATACCCCGGCGAGTGCGCCGCCGCTGCTGCCCGCGATGGCGGCGATTTCATAGCCCTGCTGCTGCAGGACCTCGACGACGCCGAGGTGGGCCACGGCGCGCACGCCGCCGCCCGATAACGCGAGTGCGATCTTCCTGCAGGGCATTTCACTCTCTGCCATTTGCCACCTCCGTCGCTTTCATGCTGCGGCTATCGTAACACGTTATCTTTAACGCTTGGTCCCTTCCAGTTCCTTTTTCAGGTACTCGCCCGTGTAGCTTCCGGTATCGTCGGCCCTTGCTGCCACCGTTTCCGGATCGCCGACGGCGATGATGCGGCCGCCCTTGCTGCCCCCCTCGGGGCCCATATCGAGGATGTAGTCGGCGTTCTTGACCATGTCGAGGTTGTGCTCGATGACGAGCACGGAGTTCCCCAGCTCGACGAGGTGGTGCAGCACCTGCGTGAGGCGGTCGACGTCGGCAAAGTGGAGTCCCGTCGTCGGTTCGTCGAGGATGTAGAGGGTGTTGCCCGTATCTTTGCGGCTGAGCTCCTTGGAGAGCTTGATGCGCTGCGCCTCCCCGCCCGAGAGGGTGACGGCGTTCTGCCCCAGGGTGATATAGCCCAGCCCCACGTCATGCAGCGTCTTGAGGATCGCCTTGATCTTCGGGATGGCGTCGAAGAAGGTCAGCGCCTCCTGGACGCTCATGTTGAGGACGTCGGCGATGGACTTGCCCTTGTACTCGATCTCCAGCGTCTGCGGGTTGTAGCGGCTGCCGTGACAGGCGTCGCATTTGACCATGATGTCGGGGAGGAAGTGCATCTCGATCTTGAGCTCCCCTTCCCCCTGGCACTTCTCGCAGCGGCCGCCCTTGACGTTGAAGCTGTAGCGGCTGGCCGTATAGCCGCGGATCTGGGAGAGTTTCGTTTTCGCAAAGAGGTTGCGGATCTCGTCCATGAGGCCCGTATAGGTTGCCGGGTTCGAGCGCGGGGTACGGCCGATGGGGCTCTGGTCGAGGTAGATCACCTTGTCGAGCTGCTCCAGCCCCGTGATCTCGACGCCGGCGACGGTGTGGACCTTGCGCGCGCGGTTGAGAAGCTCCCTCGCTGTCGGCAGCAGGGTCTGCAGGATGAGCGAGCTCTTGCCGCTGCCGCTCACCCCGGTGACGCAGACGAGGTTCTGCAGCGGGATGCGGGCGGAGAGGTCCACGATGTTGTTGATGGTGACGTTCTTGATCTCGATCCACTCTTTCTGCTCGCGGCGGTAGAAGTACTCGATCTTCTTCTTGCCCGTCATGTAGGCCGCCGTCTCCGTCTTTGCCTTCATGAGCTGGCTGAGGGTCCCCGAGAAGACGACCTCACCGCCGAACTGCCCCGCCCCGGGACCGATGTCGATGATGTAATCGGCATGTTCGATCGTCTCTTTGTCGTGTTCGACGACGATGACCGTGTTGCCCTTCTCCTGCAGGGAGCGCAGGGTGCGGATGAGCTTGAGGGTGTCGCGCTCGTGCAGGCCGATGGAGGGTTCGTCGAGGACGTACATGACCCCCGTCAGGCCGCTGCCGATCTGGCTGGCGATCCGGATACGCTGCGCTTCGCCCCCGCTGATGGTCCGCGCGTCGCGGCTGAGGGTAAGATAGCCCAGGCCGACGTCGAAGAGGAAGAAGAGGCGCTCTTTGATCTCGTTGAGGATGGGCTGGGCGATCATGCTGTCCTGCTCCCCGAGGAAGGCGAAAGTGTCTTCGGCGGTGAACCAGCGGTAGGTATCCTCGATGGGCATCGAGATGACGCCGCTGATCTTCTGGCCCGCCACGTCGACGGCGAGGCTTTCGCGGCGAAGGCGGTGGCCGCCGCAGACGTTGCACACCTTCTCGCTCATGTAATCCTGGATATCCTTCTCGTCCTTGAACATGTCGTAGGCGATGCGGATGATCCCCGGCCAGATCCGCGTGACGGGGTGGTTCTTCCACTTGAAGGTCACCTCGTTGATGCTGCCGTGCAAAATAGCCTTTTTCTGGTGCTCCTCGAGGTCGCGGAACGGGACGGTGATGTCGATCCCCTCGGTCTCGCAGAAGCCTTTGAGGAAGGTGAAGTAGTACCCCTTGTTGAAGCCGTAGACGATCTTGACCGCGCCCTTCTCGATGGAGAGGTCCCCGTCGATGATCTTGTCGTGGTCCAGGGCGTAGCGGATGCCGAGCCCGTCGCACTCGGGACAGGCCCCCTTGGGGGAGTTGAAGGAGAAGCTGAGCGGCTCGAGCGGTTCGAAGCTCACCTTGCAGTCGAAACAGGCGTTGTGCTCGCTGTAGTGGATGATGTTCGCGGTCAGATCCATCTCGGTATGGTTCATGATCTCGACCTCGACCTCGCCGTAGCTCTCCTTGAGCGCCTTTTCGACGTCCTGGGCGATGCGGTCGCGGTTCTCCTCCTTGATGACGACGCGGTCGATCACGACCTTGATGGTGTGCTTCTTCGTCTTGGAGAGTTCGATCTCCTCGTCAAGGCGCACCATGACGCCGTCGACCATCGCCCGTACGAACCCTTTGTGGCGCAGCCCCTCGATCAGGTCGGCGAAGGTCCCCTTCTTCTCGCGGATCAGCGGGGCGAGGATGACGGCCTTGGAGCCTTCGGGGAGCTTCTGCACCTGGTCGATGATGTCCGCGGCGGACATCTGCGAGATCTCCTTGCCGCAGAGGTGGCAGTGCTGCACGCCGATGCGCGCGAAGAGCAGGCGGAGGTAGTCGTAGATCTCCGTGATCGTCCCGACGGTCGAACGGGGGTTCTTCGAGGTCGTCTTCTGGTCGATGGCAATGGCGGGGGTCAGGCCGTCGATCTTGTCGACGTCGGGCTTGCCGATGCGGTCCAGGAACTGGCGGGCGTAGCTGGAGAGGCTCTCGATGTAGCGGCGCTGCCCCTCGGCGTAGAGGGTATCGAAAGCGAGCGTCGATTTGCCCGAACCCGAAAGGCCCGTACAGACGACGAGCTTGTTCTTCGGTACCTCGAGCGAGATATTCTTGAGGTTGTGCTCCCGCGCGCCCGTGATCGTGATCTTATCCATGCTTTACCACCAATCTGTAGAAGAAATAGCCGATGACCACCAGGTAGAAGGCGATCATCAGGAGTTTGTGCTGTTTGACGGGGACGACGTGCTTGAGCCAGATCCCGCCGAAGACACCCGCCATCGATGCGATCCCGATGATGACGCCGTGGTAATAGTCGACGTAGCCCCCTGCCGAGAGGCTCACGAGCCCGGAGATAGAGGAGAAGACGACAAAAAAGAGCCCGGCGGAGATGGCATTTTTGAGCGGCACATGCAAGAAGCCTGCCAGGATGGGGACGAGCAGGATGGAGCCCCCGACCCCGATGGAGATGGAAAAGGCCCCCAGCAGCAGACCGATGACGAAGAGCAGCACCGGATGGACCTTTTTGATCTCCGTCTCATGCTCGACCGTCTTGAAGAAGAGGCGTCCCAGGGCAAAGAGGACGAAGCCCATGAAGATCCACTCGAGCGTCCGCCCCGAAAGCGCGCTGACAATAAACGAGCTCCCCAGCGCACCCACGGCGCCCCCGATGCCGATGGCCAGAACCATCTTCACATCCAGGGTCCCCTTTTTGAGGTTCAGGTAGCTGCCGTAGATGGAGCTGAAGACCATCTGGACGACGGAGATACCGACGGCGCTTTTCATGTCAAAGCCGATAAAGAGCAGTGCCGGGACCAGGATCGTCCCGCCGCCGATGCCGAAAAAGCCCGACAGCGCGCCGACGCCGATACCCAAAAAAACAAGTTCGATAATCTCTGCCATCTGCCGCCCCGTGTGTTGATTCGCGCGATTATACAGGAGGCTCGGTAAAGTGGGGGTTACGTCTGTAAAGGAGTTCGCAGAGCCAATCTGCAGTGAAGCGACGGCAGCGTGCCGCCGGAAGGGGTGCGTTACTGCACCGTCAGGTTGAGGTCGCTTGCCTGAACGGCCGCATCGACGATGAGGCGGAGGTCCCCGAAGACGACTTCGGCCAGCGTACTGTACTCGATGACCTCCGCCTTGGTGATGTCACCGGCGGCGTACGCCCGTTCCACCGCCCCTTCGAACATCGTACCGAACATAAAGCTGGGGTTGAGAAAACTGATGACCATCGTTTTATTCGACTCGTCCGTTTCGTCGATATAGGCCGCGATCTCGCACGGCAGCGCCGTGATGTACTCGTTGCCGAGCTTCGTTGCCTTCGTCGCGTATTTCGGCGAACACGCCTCGACGACCTGGACCCCGGGGATGGCCAGCGGTTCCGGACGGCCGCTGCGCCAGGCGGAGCCGCTGGAGAGGCCAGGGACGTTCAGGTCGGCCGTGGCGACGTCGGTTCCCAGTTTGGCGATGATCTCGGAGGCCAGCGTGCGGTCGTCCCCCGGAACAAATGCGGCGCCGTCCTTGCGCTCGTATCTGTAGACGAGGTACGGCGTCGTGAAGGAGAGCTCCTCCATCCCCGTCTTGTCAAAGAGCGGGCCCATTTTCAGGTTTGACTCCGCCGGGCTACGGTCGGCAAGCGCCGCCAGGACGATGCCGCGGATCTCGCTTTTGACATCGGATGCAACCCCTTCGAGTACCCCCTCCGTGTCGTTGATATCCGTAAAGAAGATGGAGAAGATCGCATCGGCGTTGAGCATATCGACGTAGATGTTTTCGCCGTCGCTGTGAACGGAGACTTCGCACGGCAGTGCAGGCCCGTGGTAACGCCCCGTCGCCATCGCCTTGGTCGCATAGGCACTGTTGCAGAGCTCAACGACCCGGCTCTTTCCGCCGATGGCGGGAATGGGCAGCAGGTCGGTCGTATTGTACTCCTCTCCGAGCTTCGGGTTGGCCCCGGCGACGATCCAGTTCGTCGGATAGCCGAGTGCCACACTCTCATCCGTCGTATCGACGTAGGATGCGATCTGATCCGCGACCGCCAGCACATCGGCCCAGGTGCCGGGGATGACCGCGACACGCTCGTAGGGGGTGATCGTCTCCGTAGTGTTTTCATCCGAACCGCAGCCGCTAAAACCCAACGCCAGCAGGGTACCGAGTGCCGCAGGGGCAAGCCATTTTTTACAGGTCAACATTACTTCTCCTTATTTCGTGCTCTCACGAATATAGGGAAAAGTTTAATACGCCGTGATGAAAAAAACATGACGGAATCGCGTTGCTTTTTTCATGATTTTTTCAGACGGGGTCACCCCCGCTCAAGCGGGCACTGCTCCTCCTGCGCATCAAAGGTGATCACGGTCGTGAAAGTGCCGTTGTGCAGACGGGTCTCGTAGCGGTAGCCGAGCTTGTCGGAGAGCCGGTCGATCATCCTCGAACCGATGTGCGAACTAAAAAGCGTCTCGTCGCTCTTGGAACCGACCTCGTTGACGATCTCGAGGCGCCGGCGCGCGGGATCGACGGTCGTACGGATCACGGAGTGGTTCTTCGTATGCATGAAGATGTTCTCGAAGACGGCCTGCATCACCTTCTGCATCGCCGCTTTGTGGATACGGAGGGTGAAATCCTGCTCGAAATTCGAGACCATGGTCAGCCCCTTCTTTTCCAGAATCGGCTGGAAGGCCTGCTGCATCGCTCTACACTGCTCCTGCATCGGGACGTCCTCCCTCGCCTCGCGCATATCCCACTCGATCTCTTTGAGAAAGATAAGTTCTTTGAGCTTGCTGCTGATCGTTGCGATATCCGCTTCGCTCTCGCCGACGAAACGCATTTTGGGGTAGGTATCATCCTCGGAAAAGAGGGACAGGCGCGCTTTTAGTACGGCGATGGGGGCTTTGATCTCGTGCGCGGCCTCTTTGAAAATATTCTGTTTCTCCCGGCAGAGCGACCGGTTCGCATGCTGCAGGTCGATGATCGCGTTTTTGAGCTCGTTCACTTCCGCCGAACCGCTGCAGACCGGGGACTCCTGCTCATCCACGGCACTCATGCGGCAGTAACGCACCAGGCAGCGCAGCGGATGGAGCAGACGCGTCAGGAAGAGCGAGAAGACCAGCACGAACAGCAGCAGGATCGCCCCGAACACGGCGGCAAGGTGCAGCGCGAGATCACGGGTCTTCTGTTCAATCCGCAGGGTATTCGAATGGACTTTCAGGTAGCGCCCGTCAGGCAGCACGGCAATAATAGACACCTCTTCTGCCGACGGCATACTGTCGCCGATGTCGAAGGTCAGATCATCGAAGAGGGCGACAAAGGGCGCGCTGTGATACGCTTCGATCAGGTGGAAATTCTGCCGTATTGATGAGGCATCATTCGCGTAGAGCCGGTGGCGCACCACATCCTCTGCAAGGACTTTCAGCGAAAGACGGAGGTTGCTTTTGAGCTCCGCATGGTAACGGTAGACGACATAACTCCCCAGCAGCGAAAAGGTGACGATGCTGCTGAGCAGGAAAAAGGAGATCACCAGCTGCTGCAGGCTCTTAGGCCTTTTCAATCACGTACCCCCGCGTTTTGACGGTCTTGATGATCCCTTCGGGCAGTTTTTTGCGGAGATTCTTCACCGTCACGTCGATCGTGTTGGAGGCGATATTCTGCGGATTGATATAGAGAGCGTCGAGCAGTTCATCCTTGGAGATGATCTGCCCCTGCTTTGAGAGCAGGTAGAAGAAGAGATCGTTCTCCTTGCGGCTGAGCATGATCTCCTCCTCCGCACACCGCACCGAGCGCCCCAGCGTGTCGCATGTGAGCCCGCTCACTTCGACGCTGGGCACTCCCTGGTTGCGGCGGGCCAGGGCGTGGATGCGCGCCAGCAGCTCCGCGTTGTCGAAGGGTTTGTCGAGGTAGTCGTCCGCGCCGAGGTTGAGGCCCGCGATCTTGTCCGCGATCGTGTCGTAGGCGCTGATGACGATCACCCCCGTCTCGCTGCTGCGTTGCTTGATCTTTTCGATCAGGGACATGCCGACGTCGACGCCGTTGATGTTGCGGTCAAGCAGGACGACACTGTACCGGTAGCGCTCTATGTAGGCTACGGCTTCGCCCAGGTCGGTAACGACGTCGATACGGAAATGGCGGGAAAGGTAACCGCCGACCAGTTCGGCCAGGACGGTATCGTCTTCGAGCATCAGAATACGCATGGCGGTTCTCCTCACGTTTGCGGTGAGTGTAGCATGCAAGTGTTAGCGGAATGTTAGGGGGAAGGACGGCAGCGCGCCGCTTATTCGTAGGCGCAGGCGATCGGGGCCGTCTCCGTCGCCTCGCCGACATAGCGGCTCTCTTTGAAGAAGCCGTCGATGAGGCTCCTGAACGCCGCGACGTCATCGATGCGGTTCACGCCGTCGCGCAGGGCGGAGGCACCGGCATACCCCTTGGAGTAGGTGTGGATATGCTTTCGAAACATCGGCACGCCGCGCGGCCCGTAGAACTCGATCATCCGGTCGTAATGCTCCATGATGATCTCGTAGCGGATCATCGGGTCGATCGTCGCGCTGCCGGTTTTGAGCTGATGGAAGATCCACGGTGCCCCGACGGCGCCGCGGCCGATCATCACGCCGTCGGCTTTCGTGTGTTCGAGCACCCACTGCGCTTTCTCATAGCTGTCGATATCCCCGTTGGCGATGACTGGGATGGAGACGGCCTGCTTGATCTCGGCAATGGCGTCGTAGTCAACCTCCGCCTTGAACTTGCCGGCACGGGTGCGGCCATGCACGGCCAGGAAGTCCGCTCCGCTCTCCTCGACCAGTTTCGCGATCTCGAGGTGGTTCTTCTCCGCGAAGCCCAGCCTGATTTTGACGGAGGTGAGCGGCTTGTTCGACGTCTGCTTTATCGTCTCGATGATGCGGCCCATCTGCGGCAGGTCCTTGAGCAGGGAGCTGCCCGACCCGTGGCTGACGACCTTGGGGACGGGGCAGCCGCAGTTGAGGTCGATGATGTCGATGTCATCCTGTGCGTTAAGGATCTCGACGGCACGGCGGACGATCTCCGTGTCGGCCCCGGCGATCTGGACCGAATAGGGATCCTCGTTGGGGCTGCGCTCGAGCATCTTGAGGGTCTTCTGCGAGCCGTAGGCCAGCGCATTGGAGCTGAGCATCTCGCTGACGGTGAGGTCCGCGCCGAACTTTTTCACGACGCTGCGAAACGGCAGGTCCGTATAGCCCGCCAGGGGCGCGAGGACATATAAAGGTTTGGAAAAATCAAGAATGTCTTTTAAAATCATGCGCGTATTTTAGCGAAAAACTGAAGAGCTGGGAGAGGAAGGTGTCAACCCTAAGCACGGTTCACCTGTGCGCGGGCTCTCCGCCGAGGAGGACTCAGCTTCAGCGTAGGTATCCGGGCTTTCGAGGAAACATCGCTACGCGAGCGGTACCCTTGCTTTGCCCGGGCACCGTGATAGATAAAAAGTAGGTCTCCTAAAGCCTCTCAGGCTTTAGGAGAGTAGTTCTGCAGCATCATGTTCGCGAAACGTTTCACGTCGTAATGCTTGTTGCACGCTTTCAGATCGGCGTAGGCTTTGAAGAGGACATACTCATTCTCAGCGGTCATGTGCAGCAGCTCTTTGGCGCGGTCAACCATTTCGAGGTCGAAGAGCGTAAAGAGGTAGCCGTCGAGCGCTTTCTCGTCATTGTCGGAGAGCAGCTCGCAGACGGCGATGCGCTGCTCGGGGAGCATATGCTCGCCCATGACGACCCCGAGGTAGAGGTAATCCAGCGAAGAGAGCCCCTCGATGCGGGTAATGAAGTCCACGACCGTCGCATTGGGGACGGAGAGGGTGTTCTCCTCCGCATTGATACGGTTGACGATGGACAGCGCCGCTTTGAAGGTCATGAAGGCGCGGTACTTCTCAAGTACATGCAGCGGCGCAAAGACGCTGAGCTGCTCGAAGGCCAGCGCATGGATCGCCGCATCGTAACGCTCCGGTTTGGAGAGGACCGATTCGGCCTCGAGTTTGCCCTCGCTGAGCTGGTTGATCTGATTCTGACGGACCAGCGGATTGTCGCTGGGCAGGTTGAAACGCTTGAGATCAGCGCTCTCGCCCTTCTCGATCGCAAGGATCGCCTGGACGATAGCGGCAAGCTTGGGATGGTCGATACCGTCAAGTTCCGCTTCGGGAAGCATACGCGTATGGTCGGTGATCTCGCCCATCAGTGCATACCGCTCCGTTTTGAACACGTGCTGGCGCGCCTCTTTCTGCAAGAAGGCATCCGCCACCGCGTCGAGCAGGTGGGCATAATCCTTCTCATACTTGCGCAGGCGCACGCTTCCGACGACGGAGTAGAAGAGCATGTGGACGAGGGTCCCGGCATACAGCAGCAGCATCGCCAGCGCCACCCAGACGGCGGCCGGGAGTGAAGGGAGCATAATGCCCATCAGCTCGATGTGGATGCTCTCTTTTGAGACGAACCCGTAGACAAACCAGCCGATCACGAAGATCAGCAGCAGTGCGGCGATACTGTAGCGTTTAATATACATGCGTCCCCCTTACTTTGCGTTGTTCTTCTCGGCAATCTCCCTGCAGTCAATGCAAAAACGCGCATGCGGCTTTACTTTGAGACGCGCAAAACTGATTGGCTCTTCGCACATTTCGCAGATACCGTAGGTGCCGGCAGTGATCTTGCTCAGCGCCAGTTCGATCTCGAGCAGTTCCGTTCCCTGCTGGGTCCCGATCGCGGTATCGACCATGTTTTCGTTACTGATGGCGGCGTAATCGCCCTCATCATTCATCTCAATCTCACTCAGACCGTTCAGTTCCGCCTCGACGCCGGAAATATTCTTCATGATCTGCGCTTTGCGGGCACGCAGGATCTCCTCGAAATATGAGAGTTCACTGTTTTGCACGGGTGTCCTTATTTGTGGTAGGGGTGGTTGTTCAGGATCGTAAATCCGCGGTAGATCTGTTCCAGCAGAACCGCCTTGGCGATCTTGTGGCTCATCGTCAGCGGCGACAGGCTGATCACCTTGTCGCAACGCCGAAGAAACGCGTCTTCGAAACCGAACGCCCCTCCGATATAAAATTGCACCGACATTTTATCACTAAGGAGCTTACTGAATTCGAAACTGTCGATTATTTTTCCATCAGGATGCAACGCAATCGAATATCCTCGGTTCAAAAAGGGTTCAAGGCTCTCCGTATAGGCCTGTTTTGCGGCCTCTTCGCCGATAGTGTGTGCTTTGGTGACGTTTTTGCCGAAAATTTCGACGTCATTGACGTTGGCAAAACGCGAGCTCATCTTTATAAGTTCTTTGTATAAAGGGTCGTAGATCGACCGCTCTTTCTTCGCAATGGAGTAGAGGGTCACTTCCATCGTAAAGCCTCCCGCACGATCGCGCTGCCCATCACCCGCATCCGCGCGTGGGCAAAGCGGTCGTCGAGCCCTACCCCGCCGATGGCTGCTACCGGGTGGACGGAGGCGGCCGCCAGCATGTCCAGGTCTTCGCCCAGGACCGCCGCGTCCGTCTTGGTCCCCGTCGCCCTGAAGGCTCCCAGCCCGATGTAATCGATCCCGAGCCCGTTGGCCGCCGCGATCTCTTCGGCGTTATGGGTAGAGAGACCGATGATACTCGCATCGCCTACTTCCTTACGCAGGGCAGCGCACGCCGCGGCCGCATCCGCCCCGAAACGGCGCAGATCGTCCTGGCCCACATGGACCCCGTCGCACAACGCATGAAGCTGCCAGCGGTCGTTGATGATCAGCACCCCGTCCCAAAGACCCCGGAGCTGTGCCAGGTTCGCTTTGACCGTCTCGGCATCGGCATCCTTGTTACGGTACTGGATCACGGCGACATCCAGGCGAAGGCAGGCGTCAACATAGGGTTCCAGGGCAAGGGTGTGGGCGTCGAGCAACGCCTGGTCGCACAGGGCATAGATGGCGTTGGAAGGGAGGGTGGAAAAAAAAGTCGCTATTTCACTGCGCGTCATGGTCAGCCGAAGCGGGCAGCATCATGCGGATCAGGTCTGCAATCGTCTCTTTAAGCTCGTTGCGGTTGACGACCATATCGATGGAGCCGTGTTCCAGCAGGAACTCCGAACGCTGGAACCCCTCCGGCAGGTCCGAACCGATCGTCTGCTTGATGACGCGCTGGCCGGCAAAACCGATGAGCGAGCCCGGTTCGGCGATGATGATGTCGCCAAGGGTCGCAAAAGACGCGCTGACCCCGCCCATCGTCGGGTCAGTGAGTACGGAGACAAAGGGGAGTTTATGTTCGCCCAGGCGCGCCAGGGCCGCGGAGGTCTTGCTCATCTGCATCAGGGAATAGGTACTCTCCTGCATACGCGCCCCGCCCGAAGCGCTGACGATGACGACGCCCTGCTTCTTTTCGATGGCGCGGTGAATGGCACGGGTGATCTTCTCCCCCTCGACGGAGCCCAGCGATCCCCCCATAAAGGCGAAATCGAAAACGCAGAGCTGCACGTTCACTCCGTTCATCTTGCACTCGCCGCTGACGACGGAGGAGCGGCGGCCCGTCTTCTTTTCCCCCTCTTCGAGGCGCTTGACGTAGCTCTTCTTGTCGACGAACTTCAGCGGGTCGATCGGGGAAAGCTCGGCATCGAACTCGACGAAGCTCCCCTCGTCGGCGAGCAGCGCAATGCGCTTGTCGACGTTGATACGCATGTGGTGCCCGCATTTGGGACAGACGTAGTTCTGGTTCTCAACCTCTTTGTAGTACATCAGGGAGTTGCATGAGGGGCATTTGACCCAGTGTGCCGGTGCCTCGCTCTTGGTAGGCTGCTGTCGGGACGTGCCGCCGAAAAGGTTGAAAAGATTCATCACGTATCCTTCGGGGTTCGGAAATAGTTTTGATTGATTGGGGGAATTGTAGCGAAAAAGTGCCCAGACTTCCCCTAAACGCTCAGGGGAAGCGGCATGAAAACGGCGCCGAAAAGCGCAATTATTTCAGCAGGCTTCTGACGATGGAACGTGCCGCTTCACGGCCGTCGTAGACGGCGTTGACGACGAGGTCTGCCCCGCGGTAGCAGTCGCCGCCGGCATAAATGCCCGCCGTGGAAGTCTGGTGGTTTTCGTCGATGACGATACCGCCCCAGGCGTTGGTCTCGATACCGTTCTCCGCCAGGAAAGAGGGAACCGACGGATCGAAACCGAGGGCGAGGATGACGACGTCGGCGTTGACCGTAAAGTCGCTGCCTTTGACCTCTTCCATGCGCTGGCGACCGCTCTCGTCTTTGGCGCCCAGGACGGTTTTCACCATCTCGACGCCGACGGCGCGGCCGTTTTCATCCACGAGGATCTGCTTCGGTGAGGCCTGGAACTGGAAGTCCACCCCCTCTTCCATCGCGTTTTTATACTCTTTCTGGCTGCCCGGCATGTTGTAGGCGTCACGGCGGTAGAGGCACTTGACGCTGCGTGCGCCCTCGCGCTTGGCCGTACGGACACAGTCCATCGCCGTATCCCCGCCCCCGATGACAACGACGTCGAGATCTTTGAACTCGAACTGTTTGTCATAGGCGCGTTTGAAGTTCTTCTTCTGGATCGCGGTGAGGTACTGCATCGCCATATAGACGTTCGGGGCCTTCTCGCCGGTGATGCGCGCGGTTTTGCCCTTCGTCGCGCCGATGCCGACAAAGATGGCGTCGTGACCGTCAACGATCTCTTCGAAGGTCACGTCTTTGCCGACTTCGCAGTTCAGGACGAGTGTCATCCCCGCCTCTTCGAGCAGCTTCACGCGGCGGTCGACGATCTTCTTGTCAAGCTTGAAGTTCGGGATCCCGTAGGTCATCAGCCCGCCGGCACGGTCGGCACGTTCGTACATCGTGACGGCGATCCCGGAGCGCAGCAGGTAGGTAGCAGCCGAAAGGCCGGCAGGGCCGGAACCGATGATCGCCACTTTCTTGTCCGTCGTAATCCCCGGGAACTGGGGTTTCAGGCCGGCCTTGAAGCCTTCCTCGTTGATAAACGCCTCGACCGCACCGATCGTAATGGCGCCGTGACCGTCATTGAGGGTACAGTCACCTTCGCACAGGCGGTCCTGCGGACAGACGCGCCCCATGACCTCCGGGAACGGCGACGGCTCGTTGGAGAGTTTGAAGGCAAACTCCAGGTCGTTTTCCGCGACGGCTTTGAGCCACTGCGGAATATAGTTGTGCAGCGGGCACTTGTTCAGACAGTAGGGGTCCCCGCACTGGACACAGCGGTCGCTCTGCGCGCCGGCCTCATTTTTGGAAAATACTTCGTAGATCTCTTTAAAGTCTTTGACACGGTCGACAACCAGGCGTTTACTGGGATCGATCCGGCCGATGGTCAAAAATTCTCTCATTTTTAGTCTCCCTTTTCCTGGTTGAGCGGCAGCTTGGTCAGGTTTTTCGGACGAACAAGCCAGAAGTTGCGGATCTCCGTACGGAAGTTCTCCAGGATCACACGCGCTTTCGAACTGCCCGTTTCGTTGATATAGTCTTTGAGGAGGCGCTTCAGGTAATGGCGGGCCTCGTCGCCGTCGTCGGTATCGATGCGGATCGCTTCGACGAGTTCACGGTTGACGTTCTCGATGAAGTTGTGGTCCTCGTCGAAGACAAAGGCGATCCCGCCCGTCATACCCGCACCGAAGTTGACACCGGTCTTGCCGAGGATAACGACGATACCGCCGGTCATGTATTCACACGGGCTGTCACCGGTCCCTTCGACGATCGCGAGCGCACCGGAGTTACGGACCGCGAAACGTTCGCCGACGGCGGCATTGACGTAGAGCTTACCGCCCGTCGCACCGTACAGACAGGTGTTACCGCCGCCGCTGAAGTTACCGCCTTCATGGGCGGACTTGATGACGATTTTTCCGCCGTGCATCCCTTTACCGATGTAGTCGTTCGCCACGCCTTCAAGGGTCAGGTTGACGCCGTTGATCAGGAAGGCACCGAACGCCTGTCCCGCCACCCCTTTGAGGCGGATGTCGATCGTACCGTCCGCGAGGCCGGCGTCGCCGTAATAACGGGCGACTTCACCGGAAACACGGGCACCGAAGCTGCGGTTGAGGTTGCAGATATCGCGGACGACGCGGACCGGGTGTTCCGGATGCTTGATCGCGCTGCGGACCTCCTCGAGGACCTCTTTTTCAAAGGCGTTGTCGTCGAACGGCTCGTTGGATGCCACCTGGCAGGTATCGACACCCGGTTCGCGGTGCAGGACGTTGCCGAAGTCGAACTTCTTCGCGAACTCGTCGTCGATCACTTTGAGCAGGTCGCTGCGGCCGATGAGCTCGTCGAGTTTCTTGTACCCCATCTGCGCCATGTATCCGCGGATATCCTCGGCCAGCAGTTTGAAGTAGTTGACGATCTGCGCCACGGTACCTTTATAGTACTCTTTGCGCAGTTTCTCGTTCTGCGTCGCGATCCCGACGGAACATTTGTTGACGTGGCAGATCCGCAGCATTTTACAGCCGACAATCGCCAGGACACCTGTACCGAAAGCATAGGATTCCGCCCCGAGCAGCGCCGCTTTGATAACGTCGAGTCCGGTCTTGAGCCCGCCGTCCGTCTGGACGTGGACCATCTTGCGCAGGTCGTTGGCTTTGAGCGCGTTGTGCGCTTCGGAGAGGCCGAGCTCCCACGGGTTACCGGCAAACTTGATCGAGGTGAGCGGTGCCGCCCCGGTACCGCCGTCGCCGCCGGAGATGATGATCTTGTCGGCATAGGCCTTGGCAACGCCCGCGGCGATTGTACCGACACCCGCCGTAGAGACGAGCTTGACGGAGATCTTCGCGTCCGGGTTGACCTGTTTGAGGTCATAGATGAGCTGCGCCAGGTCCTCGATAGAGTAGATATCGTGGTGCGGCGGCGGCGAGATCAGGGTGACACCCGGTACGGTGTGGCGCAGGCGTGCGATAAGTGCCGAAACCTTGTGGCCCGGCAGCTGACCGCCCTCGCCCGGTTTCGCCCCCTGGGCAACCTTGATCTGGATCTCTTCGGCCGAACGCAGGTAGGCCGGCGTGACGCCGAAGCGGCCCGATGCGACCTGCTTGATCTTGGAGTTGAGCACGGTTTTGAAACGCGCAGCGTCCTCCCCGCCTTCCCCGGAGTTGGACTGCCCGCCGATGGTGTTCATCGCCTCGGCGATACACTGGTGCGCCTCGGGGGAGATGGAGCCGAGGCTCATCGCCGCGGAGCTGAAGCGCTTTGTGATCGCTTCGGCCGATTCGACCTCGCTGATGTCGATAGGCGCGCGGTCGGATTTGAGTTCGAAGAAGTCGCGGATGAATTTCTGGCCGCGGGTATTGATGACGTTTTTGAGGCGTTCGAAATCCTTCGGATCGCCCGACTTGCTCAGTGCGTGGATGGCATGGATGACCTGCGGACCGAAGTCATGGTACTCCTGCCCGTTGTAGAACTTGTAGAAGCCCCCGATCTTGAGCGGGAAGATGCTGTTGAAACCGAGATCGTCATACGCCTCTTCATGCGCTTTTTTCAGGCGGGCATCGATATCTTCATAGCCCAGACCCGGTACAAGGCAGTGTGAATCGCCGAAACAGTCGTCGACAATCTCGCGGCTCAGCCCCAGGATATCGAAGAGGCCGGAGTTGCGATACGACGCAATCGTAGAGATCCCCATTTTGGACATGATTTTGAGCAGGCCGGCGTTCAGGGCGCCGTGAACGGACTTGAGCGCTTCACTGCAGGGGATATCCGAGAGCGGCTTGCTTGTCTCGACCATATTCACGGCGGTGGTGAAGAGCAGCTCCGGGAAGACTGCGCTGGCCCCGTAGGCGATCAGCGTTGCCGCACCGTGGGAGTCGATCACCTCCGAAGAGACGGCAACCAGGGAGACCAGGTGACGGACACCGGCTTCGAGCAGGGCGCTGTTGAGGCGCCCGATGGCCATCAGCATCGGAATGGTACGGTGGGTGGCATCCAGACCGCTGTCTTCAAGGATGACGATCCGTACCCCATCCTTCTTGACCGCTTTCGTGACGGTTTTCACCAGCGCCTCGAGGGCCGGTTTCAACTCGCCTTCGAAGGCCGTTGAGAAGGTTGCATTCTTATAGAACGGCTGGAAACGCGGCGAATTTTCATTACCGTAGGATTTGAGGACCTCGAGTTTCTCAAAGGTAATGATCGGCGAAATCGCCTTGAGGCGGTGCGCATGCGACGGCAGTTCGTCGAGGATGTTGTGCGTCTCACCGAAACCGGTGTTGAGGCTCATGACCACTTTCTCCCGGATCGGGTCGATCGGCGGGTTCGTGACCTGGGCGAACTTCTGCTTGAAGTAGTCGCTGAAATTGCGCTGCTTGTTGCTGAAAGCCGCCAACGGCGTGTCATCCCCCATGGAGCCGACCGCTTCCTTGCCGTCGCGGATCATCGGCTCGATCACCTGCTCGATCACCTCTTCGGTAATATTGAAGTAGCGCTGGCGGCTGACCAGGCTCTCCTTGTCAAGAACGCAGTGCGCACTGTACTGCTCTTCGACATGCTCCTGCAGGTAGACCATATGCTCGTTGAGCCACTTCATATAGGGCTGTGAGGCCTTGAGGTAGTCATTGATCTCCGCGTTCTTGAGAACCTTACCGAATTTGAGGTCAAGACCGATCATTTCGCCCGACTGCAGACGGCCGCGCTCTTTGATGTTCTCTTCAGCCAGGTCGATGACACCGTATTCGCTGGTGATGAGCAGGGTATCGTCATGGGTGATGATGTACTTGGAGGGGCGCAGGCCGTTACGGTCGAGGACACAGCCGATATAGCGCCCGTCGGTCAGCGAGAAGGCCGCCGGACCGTCCCAGGCTTCAAAGACGGTGGAGTGGTACTCGTAGAAGGCGCGCAGATCCGGGTCCATATGCGGCGCGTTCTGCCACGGTGCCGGGATGACGGCGCGGGCCGCTTTGAAGAAGTCCATGCCGTTGGCGATAAGGAATTCGAAGAAGTTGTCGGCACTCGCACTGTCGGATGCACCCGGCTGCAGAATCGGCAGCAGGCGGTCGAGCTCTTTTTTCGTATAGATCTCGCTTTTGATCGATTCGGATTTGACGCGGACGTTGAAACGGTTCGCCTCGACGGAGTTGATCTCACCGTTGTGCGCCACGGCGCGGAACGGCTGGGCCAGGCGCCATTTTGGAAGCGTATTCGTAGAGAAACGCTGATGGAACAGGGAGAAGGAGATCTTGAAATCGGGGTCCTGGAAATCCTTGTAGAACTCCTTGATGTGCGTCGGCATCACCAGGCCCTTGAAGGAGATGACGCGTGAAGACATGGAGGGGATGTAGAAATCCTCGTCGTGTTCCAGGGCGTGTTCCGTCTCTTTGCGGCTCAGGTAGAGCAGCGCATCGAAACGCTGCGTCGCCATGATGGAGTTCGGGACGATAAAGACGTGATAGATGTACGGCTTCGTATCCAGCGCCTGCTGGCCGAGCGCATTGTCGTCCACCGGAACTTCCCGCTTGAGAATGACCTTGAGGTCGTTCTGCGCACAGGTATCGCTGAGGACTTCCAGGTGCTTTTTGACGCGGGTAAAGACGGTCGCGACCGCGTACATTTCAGGGAGTTCCACCCCGTTTTCCATCGCCACTTTGCGCATGAATGCCGTCGGCATGGAGAGGAGCAGTCCGCTCCCGTCCCCGGTTTTGCCGTCTGCGGCGATCGCACCGCGGTGCATCATCCGCTCAAGTGCCGTAATGGCACGCTCGAGCGTCTCATGGGACGCCCGGTTGTCGATATTGGCAATCAGGCCGAAACCGCAGTTGTCTTTAAAAGATCGTAACAGGTCAGAATATTCCACTCGGTTCACCTTTTTAAGCATATATTAAGCACATTTCCCGTATTTAGAAAAATGCCGATTGCTAATATTATACTACAGAACGCTTTAAAGCTTTATTTTGAAAGCCGTTTTTTTATACACTAGTGACAATAAATGATACAGGAAGAAACGCAGGGTGCAAGGATTCATCATTCGACTTCAACGCGTGAAGGACGAAGATCTTATATTGGCCATTTTGACACAGGAACGCTTAGAGACCCTTTACCGGTTTTACGGGGCACGCCACGGGACGATCAATCTCGGGCATATGATCGATTTCGAGATCGAACACTCCCTCAAATCCTCGATCGGCAGGGTCTACGATGTCATCCACCTCGGCTTTCCCTGGCTGCTTGATCCGGCACGGACGCGGCTGTGGCACTACTTCATCTCGCTCTTCTATCCCCATCTGCGCGAATCCGAAGAGACCGGCGGCTTCTATTTCGCGCTGCTCAAAGATGCCGCGGAGCGCTGGGGAACGCAGAATCCCAAACGCGTCGCCGTCGAAGCCTACGCCCGCCTGCTCCGCTATGAAGGGCGAACACCGGACCGAAAACACTGTTTTTTCTGCGAGAACCGTATCCACGACCCTTCCGTCAGCCTGATCCGGGCCTTCCAGTATGCCCATACCGACTGTGCGCACCGCAGCGCCGTCGACAAACATGCCGCGGACGAACTGCTCAAAAACCAGAGCGCCCTCTTTTTGAGTGACGAAGAGATCGACACGCTCTGGACGACACTCCTTGAAGGTCTCTAGGAGGGGAAGGCTTTTTTGAGTTCTGCCAGGTAATAGTGCAGGTTCGCGACGTAGTCGTCGATGGTGTCGGGGTCCGTCCCCTCTTTGACATAGTCGTTGAAATCGGAAAGCAGCGTGGTGATGCCCCCCTCCCCCAGGTTGGACGTCGAGCCTTTGAGCTTATGAAGCACCTCTTCAAGCTGTTCGCTGTCCCGCGCGGTGACGGCAACTTCCAGGTCTGCGATCTCCGCCTCGATCTGGGCGATCAGTTCGCCGGTGAAGCCGTCAGCCTCCTCCTGCGACAATCCGAACTCCGCCATGGCCCGCGCGTTGCTGAAAGGCGGGTAGTGGCGCGGGACAAATGGGGCTGCGGGATGTTCGGATACCACCTTGATCGCCGGGGCCTTTTCAAGGGCTGCCCCGCTCTGCGTTGAAGGGGCTTCCTCACGTGCATCGGTTGTTGCATGCTCTGAACGCAACACCCTGATCCCCACATCCGGTTGGGCACCCTTCATAACCTTGGGTTTCGTTGCAGGTTTCTTTTCTGCATATTTCGCAAGCTCAACCTCATCCCGCATGGACGAAAGATGACGGCGGTTGCGCATCCGGGTCACCACGACAGAGACCAGGCCGACCATCAATCCGACACCGAGGAGGGTCAGCAAAATGGAGAGGTAGGGCATCAGCAATCCTTGAATGCCGCACTCGCGGCAATAATCAACGACTATCATAATATAAAGGGGATCGGCCTCAGCTTAAACGGAAACCATTAGAGAGCGTTACGATCGTTCTTTGTGATCAAATGGAATAGTGATAGGGCTGGTAGAGCTGGTCGATATCGGCAAGTTTCATATCGAACAGTGCCCGGATCTTCTCATTCATGCTGCCCCAAAAGGCCTCAAGGATGACACTGGAACCGACATTCCCTTCCGTCTGGCACAGGGGGCCTTCAAGTGCTTCCAGGATCTCGAGCACCGTGATTTCCGATGCGCGTCCGGCGAGCTGGTACCCGCCTGCCGCACCGCGGATACTCGTGACAAGCCCCGCCCGGCGCAGACCGGAAAGAATCTGTTCAAGGTAACCGTGGGAGATCGACGTCATCGCTGCGATCTCGCGTATCTGCATCGCACGCTGCTGGGGTGCATGCGAAAGCACATGCATCGCAGCAAGGGCGTAGACCCCTTTGGATGAGATTCCCGCCATTATTCCTCCCTGAAGATGAGCCGGTACAGGTAGTAGACCTTGCAGCCGACACAGAAGTTGAAAATCACGTCCATCAGCAGACAGACGACATAGACAGCGGCCACTGCGACCAGCATCGCCTGCAGACCGAAAGAGGCTGCCGCGATCATCAGCAGGACGAACAGGAGTCCGAAATGCCCCGCCACGCTCTTCGCCGCACCGTCAACTTTCTGTGTCGCCAGATGCATAAGACGCTTGAGTGCCGCAGCCAGCTGGTAGAGCGGACTGTACTGCTTGTTGCCGTAAAGACGTACCAACAAGTCCGCCCCGAGCGCATAGAGCCACGGCTGTGCACCCGTCACGAAAAAAAGTGCCACCATCCCCGTCGCCAGCAGGGAAACGATCCGACTGACCGTATTATCAGCCGTAGTGAAATTAATGGGACAAGCCTGCGCCATGCCAATACCTTTTCGGTGCCCGCCTGATGCCATTATGACAGGCTCCTATCATAAAAGTATCACATTCTACTGCCTGCACAGACGCAATGTCAATCATCCATACCTATATACTAAGGATTATCCTAAGCGCGTCTCAACCGCACGCCCATCTCCATATGGTGCGTATACGGGAACTGATCGAACATCGCCATCGCTTCGATACGGTGCGTGCGCGTCAGGTACTCCAGGTCGCGTTTGAGCGTCTCGGGGTTGCAGGAGATGTAGAGTATGTGCTCGTGGCGGGCCGCGAAATCGCATGAGGCCTCGTCCATACCGGCACGGGGCGGGTCGACGAAGATCGTGTCGAGGCGGTAGCTCGGCAGGTCGATTCCCGTCATCCGGTTGAATGCCCTCACCCCGTCAAGGGCCTGGACGAACTCCTCGGCGCTCATGCGCACAAAATCGATGTTATGGACGTCGTTAAGCTCCATGTTCGTTTTCGCCGCATGGATGGAGGATTTGGAGATCTCCGTCGCCAGGACACGCTCGAACCGGGAAGCGAAGGGAATGGTAAAATTCCCCGCCCCGCAGTAAAGCTCCAGCAGGTCGCCTCCGAGCCCCTCAAACTGTCTCAACGCCCATCCGATCATCTGGGCATTGACGCCGGGGTTGGGCTGGGTAAAGCTGTTCTCGATCTGCTTGAAGCGGTAGGTCCTCTCACCGATATCGACAGACTCGATGACGTGATCCTTCCCGACGACCTCTTTCTGCTTCCGGCTGCGGCCGATGATACTGATACCGAAACGTTCAGCCAGCTCTGCCGCCTGCGCCTTCCAGCTCTCGTCAAGTTTGCGGTGGTAGAGCATGGAGACGGCGATGTCCCCGTCGCGGCCGGCGAGGAAATCCATTCCGAAGAGTTTGCGTCCCATCTCGGGAGCGGCGTTGAGCGCATCGAGCAGCGGCCACATCAGGGCCTGGATAGCAGACGTGACCATCGGGCACTCTTCAAGGAGGACGACACCGTCGCGGTCGATGGAGTTCATCGCGTAATGCATGGTGTCGCCGACGTGCCACACCTTGAACTCGGCGCGGGCACGGTACCCCTCCGGTGCGGAGCGTGCGATATCGAACGTCCCCGTATAGAGCGGCGCGAACAGGGCTCTGATCTCTTCTGTTTTCTTGCTCAGCTGCCCCTCATACCCCTCTTCATACCAGCGGCAGCTGCCGCAACGGCCGAAATGCCTACACTCCATGCCTACCCCTCCAAATGATGCAGCGTGCTTGCCTCCCCTTCGCTTCTCGGTGCGTAATGGATCAGGAAATCCCCTTTGGAGTGTCCCCGCGCAAAACTGCTGTGATAAAGACGGGATTCTACCATAATCGGCAGCAGCCGCGTCCACTCCCGGGCCTTTTCGTTGTCCCATTTCAGGTACTCGATCCGGTAAAGCGCGCTGTAGATAACGGCACGCCCCATCCCGTGGTAGCAGTGGATCAGCACCGGGTAGGAGGCGTTGTCGTCAAGCACCGCGAAAAATTTTTCCAGCGTCTCCCCGGTAGGCACCTGCCGGGAGGGGATATTGATGTGACGGATCTGCATACCGTAGGTTTCGTTGATCCGTGCGATCGCCGCGGCTTCGGCGTCGATCTCCTTCTGCTGGGCCGGGTTGAGGGCATCCTGTACCCCGGGATCGAGCAGGTCGACGACGGTCTTGATATGGTGCGGGATCAGGAAATCCTCCAGCCGGTCAGGGGTGATCAGCGCCGATTTGTAGACCCGGTCCGGATCGATCGTCTCGAAGCGGTAATGACCGTAGACGTACCAGGTATAAGCGCTGCCGGCGGCTGCAAGCAGTGCAAATAATGCGAATGTCAAAGGACGTTTCTTCATGGAGTCTCCTTTGGGGGAAAGAGGATGGCGTAGAGCAGCTCCGTTACGATATACATGATGAAAAACGAGACGGCCACGTCGCTGAGGAAGTGACCGCCCGCCGCCATACGCGCCACGCCGACGACGGCGCCGTAACCGAGGACGAGCATACTCCAGAGCCTGCGGCGCCGGGCCAGCCGGGCAAAGGCCAGCAGAGCAAAGGCTCCCGAGGCGTGCCCGCAGCTGAACGAGTTGCCCACCTGCCCCGACACCGGTACGAAGGCGGGGGAGAACGTTTTGTGGCCTCCGAACACGATTGTCTCCGCCGGTCTGGCCCGCCCCCAGTGCTCCTTGAGCAGGGCGTTTACGATGAGCCCGGAGCCGATGCCGAGCACCAGCAGCACGTAGAGCAGTTTCCGGCCCGTGAAACGCATAACATTGCGGTTGAACACGGCGTTAAAGAGCCAGAGGAGTGCGGCAGCGCCGTAGAGGACCATCAGGCCGTAAGGGACGGAGTAGTAGAGTACCTGTTCCCAGAAACTTTTCGCCGCGGGAAAGCCGCCGGAAGGCACGTAAAAAAGGGATGCGACCGAGAGATCGGCCTGTGGGAAGAGGAGAAAAAAAAGAGAAATGACGGCCATAGCCGTCCATCCCCACAGGGGGATCGCTGCTGCCACTTTGATCATGGCGGCATTATAACGGCGGAAGGGGAACGCGCCCGTTACCGGGCTGCAACCGAACTATGCTCCGAAACCCGTCAGGAGCACGCTACCCTTTTGTGTTCGATACGCCGTCGCAGCCGAAGAGACGTGCGTACAGCACCCCGGAGACGATGTACATGATCATGATGGAGACGAGCACGTCGCTGAAGAAGTGGCCGCCCGCTGCGATGCGCGCCACCGATACCGCCGTGCCGTAGACGAGGACCGCGAAAGCGACACTTTTACGGTGCCGCCGGGCGAGGAAGATCAACGCCAGCGGGGCGAAGGCCCCGGAGGTGTGGCCGCTGCTGAAAGATTTTCCCCGCTGGTCGCTCATGACGAAGGCCGGGGTGAACTGGCGGTCGCTGCCGAACAGGGTCGTCTGGTCCGGGCGGGGGCGTCCCCAGTTCTGCTTGAGCACCAGGTTGACGAAGATCCCGCTGCCCAGCGCCGCAACCAGTGCAATATAGAGCAGCTTCCTGCCGTTGAAGGCCAGGAGTGCACGCCCGCTGACGCGGTTATAAAGCCACAGCAGCAGTGCCCCGACGTAGACGGCAGTGAGAACGACGCCGACAGAGTGGTAGATGAAGCGTTCCCAAAGCGTGCCGCCCTGTTCAAAGCCTGTTTCGGGGCTGTAAAAGAGGCTGCTCACGGCAATATCGACCTGCGGGAAAAGGTAAAGGAGCAGTGCAGTGACGGCCATCGCTCCCCACGCGGCCGCCGGAATGCAGAGTATCTTTTTATTCATACAGCGCATTATAGCCGTTTCACGCGCATAGAGTATAATGGCACCCAAAAAGTCCCCCGATGATCCGAACCTACCGCCAGACCGCCCTGCTCATTTTACTGTTCTCGGGCCTTTTTGCGACCGTATACAATGCCTTTCTGCCCCTGCACGGCGACGAAGCCTACTACTGGCTCTGGAGCCATCACCTGCAAGCCGGCTACTACGACCACCCCCCGATGATCGCCTTCCTTATCGCCCTCACCGACCTTGTCAGCGAAGCCGAATGGGGCGTGCGGCTGGGCAACGTCCTGGCGATGAGCGTCGCCGGGTGGGTCATCTTCCGGCTGCTCGAGGAGCTGCGCGACGCCCGGACGGGGCTCTGGGGTGTGCTTATCTTCACCTCCGTCGTCCTTGTGCATGCGGGCTATACGATCATGACGACCGACTCGCCGCTGATCCTCTTCTGGTCCCTGGCGCTCTGGTCGACCTACCGGGTCATCACCCGGGGGCTAACGATCGACTTTTTCCTGACGGGGCTCTTCATCGGGGCGATGATGCTGAGCAAATACACCTCGGTCCTCTACCTGATGGCGCTGCTGCTCTTTATGCTGCTGCGCCGTCGGGACCTTTTCGTCTCCTGGCGCACCTGGATGGCCATCGGGGTCGCCTTGGTCGTCGTCTCCCCAATGCTGTGGTGGAACTACACCCACGACTGGATCAGCTTCCTCTTCCAGCTGCACCACGGCGGGGCGAAAGAGCATATCATGTGGAACTGGGCGGGTGAACTGATCGGATCGCAGTTCGCCGTTTTTACCCCGGTCTTTGCCGGCGTGCTCTTCTACTTCCTGGGCAAAGAGAAGCTCTTCGTCCAAAACGACGCCCTCTTCTTTCTTGCCCTGATGACCGTAACCCCCCTGCTCTTTTTCCTCTATAAATCGCTGCATACGCATATCGAGCTGAACTATACCGCGCCCGCCTATATCAGCGCGACGGTGCTGACCGCCTACATCCTCTCGGTGCGCGGGATGAAACGGACCTTCTACACCGGGCTCGCCGTCGCCCTGACGCTGAGCCTCGTCGCCCGCGCGGGACTGCTCTTCTGGCTGCCCGTCGTGCAGGACAGGATGTACGGCAACAAGGAGGCCGTCGCCATGCTCGAACGCCACCGCGACGCAGACGACGCCCTCTACGCCAACCACCTGGCCATCGCGGCCCTCGTCACCTACTACACGCCGGACCATGCCCCCGTACGCATCCCGACGCCGACCCGCTACAGCCAGTACGACATGTGGGACGACAACGCCCCCTACGGCGAGGGGCTCTACCTCGCGCCCGAGGACAAAGCGGCGGTCCTCGCGGAACGCTTTGAGCATGTCGCGCTGCTCGATACCCTCACCGTCCAGCGGGGCCTGAAACGCACCAAGACCTACTACCTCTACCGGGTTTCGGGCAGCCGCTAAACGGGCCTTTACGCTTCTTTGGTTAAAATTAGCACACTTTTGCAAAGGATGTCGATGGAACACCTCAAAACCGCCGTCAAGCTCGTCGTTACCGTCGTCATTTTCTACTTTCTGCTCACCTTCATCGACGTGGGCCAGCTCATTGCGATCCTCGCCAAGTCCCACGGCGGCTACATCCTGATCGCCTTTGCGGCACAGATGGCGAGCACCTTCCTCGCCGCCTACCGCTGGCGGCTCATCATGAAGGAACTCGGGTTCAAAGAAAAAGTCTCTTTCTACGTACAGAGCTACTTCAAAGGCACCTTCTTCAACCAGGTGCTCCCCGGCAGCATCGGCGGCGACGCGACGCGGATGATCGACCTCGTCCAGAAAGGGTACGAGAAAAAAGACGCCTTCTACGGCATCTTCGTCGACCGGGTCGTCGGCCTCGTCGGGCTCCTCGTGCTGAACCTCGTCTCCAACGTGCTCTTTTACGGCACCTTCCCACAGTGGCTCTTCAACCTGATCAACCTGATCACCCTCGGCGGGATCGCGGGCTTCATCCTGATGCTCAACCTCGACAAGTTCACCTTCCTGGCCAACCTCAAGGGGCTTGACCTCTTCCACCGACTGGGCCTGCGGATGGCGCGGCTTTACCACTCCAGGCTGCTGCTGCTCAAGCATATCGGCATCTCGGTCGTCGTCCACCTCTTTACCGTGGTGGCCATCTATTTCCTCGCACTCAGCGTCGACGTCTGGACGGGGCTGGGGATCTTCCTCGTCGCCGTACCGCCGGTCTTCCTGCTCACCATCGTGCCGATCTCCCTCGCCGGCTGGGGGGTCCGCGAAGGCGCCATGGTCGGGATCCTGATGCTCGTGGGTCTTGCGAAGGCGAAGATCCTCGCCATCTCCATCCTCTACGGGATCCTGCTCATTCTCACGGCATTGCCGGGGGCGTGGTTCTGGAACCGTGCCAAACACACCACTTCACTAAAGGAAAATGCATGAATGTCGATACGATGCGTGCCATCGACCGCTATGCGGGCATCCCTCTTACCTTTCTGGGTACACTGCTGACGAAAACGGCGGGGCTCTTGCGCTCTGCCCCCTACCAGAAGCCCCGGAACGTCCTGCTCGTAGAACTCTCGGAGATGGGCAGCGCCATCCTCGTCGACCCGGCGATGCGCAAGCTGCAGTCACAGATCGACGGCGAACTCTACTTCGTCATCTTCAGCAAGAACAAGGTCTCCCTGCAGCTGCTGAACACCGTCAAAGAGGAGAACATCTTCACCATCGACGAAGGCGGCATGGTCCCGCTGGCGCTCTCGACGCTGCGCTTCTTCAAATGGTGCCGCGAAAAACAGATCGACTCCGTCATCGACCTGGAGCTCTTCTCCCGCTTTACCGCGCTGATGACCGGTTTTTCCGGGGCGACGAACCGTGTCGGTTTCCATAGTTTCCACAACGAAGGGCTCTACCGCGGCGACTTCCTGACCCACAAGGTCGCCTACAACCCGCACCAGCACATCGCCAAGAACTTCGTCGCCCTCGTCGACGCGCTCATGAGCAGCGAGCAGCAGCTCCCCTTCACGAAGCGCATCATCGACGACAGCGAGATCGCCATCGCGAAAACGGAGGTGACGGAGACGCAGAAGCGCGAAGTCCTCGAGATCATCGCCGAGAAGTACGCCGGTTTCGACCCGGAGGTGAACCCCGTCATTCTCGTCAACTCCAACGCCTCTGACCTGCTGCCGCAGCGCCGCTGGGACCGCGAGAACTATTGCGAGGTGATCAAGAAGGTCCTTGCCTACAACGACAAGGCGATCGTCCTGCTGACCGGTGCCCCCGCCGAGTTTGACGGCGCACAGGCCCTGGCCGACTGTGTCAATGACGCACGCTGTATCAACTTTGCCGGCGGCGTCAAGTTCCTGCAGCTGCCGCACCTCTACAGCGTCTGCGCCTTCATGCTGACCAACGACTCCGGCCCGGCCCACTTCGCCTCCATTACCGACATGCACACCTTCGTCATCTTCGGCCCGGAGACCCCGGCGCTCTACGGCTCCCTCGGACCGACGACCCCGATTTTTGCCGGGATGGCCTGCAGCCCCTGCGTCAGCGCCGCCAACCACCGCAAGACCCCCTGCAGCGACAACCAGTGTATCAAGGTGATCACCCCCGAGTGGGTCTTTGAGACCCTCAAGCCGAAACTGGACGCCCTCGCCTGAGACGGACGGTCCCGGTGAAGCTTCTGCGCGCACATAGCCCCCTTTGGGCCCTCATCGCCCTTTTTACCCTGCTGCGGCTGGCCGTGATCGGCCATTTCGGACTCGGCGTCGACGAGGCGCACTACGTCCTCTACGGCCTCTACCCGGCGCTGAGCTATTTCGACCACCCGCCGCTGGTGGGGTGGACGGAATGGCTCTTTACCGCGCTGCTGGGCGTCAACGAGTTCGCCGCACGTGTCCCGGCCGTCCTCATCGGCGCCGCCGCGACGGCGCTGCTCTATTTCTGGCTGCTGCGTATTTTTGATTCCGGGCGGCTCGCACTGTGGGGAGCGCTGGCCCTCAACGCCTCTTTTCTCTTCAACGCGCTCTTCATGATGCTGATGCCCGACACCCTGCTTTTTCTCTTCGCGATCCCCGTGATGATCACGGCGCTGAAGATCGAGGAGCATAACCGCCTGGGCGACTGGCTGCTACTGGGTTTTCTGCTGGGCCTCTCCGGGCTCTCCAAGTACACGGCCGTCCTTTTCGTCGCCGCCCTGCTGCTCTACTTTGCCTACCGCCGCCGCTGGGACCTCTTCCTGACACCGAAGCTTCTGCCCGCGGTGCTGCTCGCCGCGGCCGTCGTCAGTCCGGTACTGCTCTGGAACATCCAGAACGGCTGGATCAGCTTCGCCTACCAGAGCGCGCATGTCGCGGGTTCCGGCGGGATCAGCCTTAACGCCTTCGCCCAGTCGCTGGGGGCGCAATTCGGCGCCTACAGCCCATTCCTCTTCCCGCTGGCGTTCTACGGGCTCTATCGCGCACTGAAAACGCCGCAGAACGCCCCGCTTTTCCTCTCGGGCGTCTTCGGTCTCACCCTGATGGCCTTTTTCACCTATAACAGCTTCTTCGCCCGCGCACTCCCACACTGGACGGCGCTCTTTTACATGCTCTTCGTTCCCATCGGGACCGTTATGCTGCTGCAAAAGAGCCGGGGATGGCAGCGCTACGCCAAAAGTGCCGTCGCCGTCTCCGGCCTTCTCGTACTCGTTCTCTATGCCGAGCTGCGTTCACCGTTCATCCCCCTGCCCGATTACAAGTCCCTGCACCGCGACCTCTACGGATGGGACACCATCATGCGCCGGGCCGCCGGACAGATCACGGACCCGGCACGCCAGGCGGCGGCCGTCACCAACTGGTCGCTTGCATCGCGCGCACTCTACTACGGCCGTTCCTACGGGATCGACACCTACCTCGTCGACAACCGCTTCGACCAGTTCGACCTCTGGCAGCCGGAGACCCCCGAGGGCAGGGATCTGCTCTTTATCACGACGCACGATTTCAAAAAAGGGATCACCCCCGCCATGCGGTGCGATTCCACCGAGCAGGCGGCCATCTTCGATCTTAATCTGAACGGCCGCAAGGTCAACACCGTCACGCTCACCTGGTGCCGCGGTTTCAAAGGAGCCCAATGAACCCCAAAACGCTTAGTTATGCCATTTTCGGCGTCGGGACCGCCCTGATCATCCTCTTTTACGGTCCGCTGGACATCGCGGCTTCACAATGGGCGTACGCACGCCGCGATACCTGGCTCAAACCGCTCTGCGCCACTGTCAGCGAACTGGGCGTCATCACCTGGTGGCTCGTCGGCGCCCTGCTGCTCTGGTTCTACCTGCGCTACAGATCCGGCAACCGTTACTGGGCGGACCGGGTGCGCTTCTTTTTCGCCGCCGTCGCCGCCAGCGGCCTGGCCGTCATCCCCCTGAAGCTGCTCTTTGGCAAGGCGCGCCCCTGGATGCTCTATGACGAGAACCGCTACGGGTTCGAGTGGTTTGCCGCTCCCAACGCCTACGGGCTGCACGGCTTCCCCTCGGGGCATACGACGACAGCGTTTGCCGTCGCGACGGCCCTTTCACTGATCGCCCCTCGCTTCGCCCCGGCCTTCTTTGTCGGGGCCCTGATGGTGGGCCTTTCACGCATCGGCGTGCTCTTCCACTACCCCAGCGACGTCGTCGCCGGGGCGATGCTCGGAACGATCACCACCCTGCTGCTCTATAATTTCGATAAAATTACGTTCAAACGACATTAAGCAGGTTATTTTTCATGCATACACACCCTCTTTCCGTTATCATTCTCGCCGCCGGCAAAGGGAGCCGGATGAAATCGCAGACGGCCAAGGTCCTGCACCCCGTCAGCGGACGCCCGATGCTCTACCACAGCATCAAGGCCGCCAAGGCGATCAGTGACGACGTCACCATCGTCGTCGCCCACCAGAAAGAGGATGTGATCGAGGCCATCGGCGCACTCTTCGACGAGATCACCTTCGCCGTCCAGGATATCGCGCAGTTTCCCGGGACCGGCGGGGCCCTGATGGGGATCAAACCGAAACACGAGAAGGTACTCGTGCTCAACGGCGACATGCCCCTTGTCACGGCCGAGGCGCTGAAGGGCTTCCTCGAAGCCGACGCGGACATCATCATGTCGATTTTCGATCTGGAGGACCCCAGCGGTTACGGCCGCGTCGTCCTCTCCGATGCCGGGGTCGAGCGGATCGTCGAGGAAAAAGACGCCACCCCCGAAGAGCTCGCCATCACCCACGTCAACGCCGGGGTCTACTGCTTCAAGCGCGACGTCCTGGCCGAGTGCCTGCCACGCCTGAACAACCACAACGCCCAGGAGGAGTACTACCTCACCGACATTATCGAGATGGCGCGGGACGAGCACCGCAAGGTACTGCCGCTGCTGATCGACGAGGAGCACTTCAAGGGGGTCAACTCCCGGGCCGACCTCGAAGCCGCCGACGTCATCATGCAGCGCCGCATCAAGACCGCGTGGATGAAAGCGGGGGTCACGATGCAGCTCGCCGACACGATCTACATCGAGGAGGGCGTCGTTTTCAAAGGGGAGTGTACCGTCGAGAACGGCGTCCGTGTCACGGGGACGAGCAGCATCGAGAACTCCCACATCAAGGCGCATTCCGTCGTCGAAGATTCGGTCATGATCGACTCCGACTGCGGACCGATGGCGCACCTGCGTCCGGGCAGCGAACTTTACGGCACGCACATCGGCAACTTCGTCGAAACGAAAAAAGCGACCCTGCGCGGCGTCAAAGCGGGGCATCTGAGCTACCTCGGCGACGCGGAAATCGACGAAGGTACCAATATCGGCGCGGGCACCATCACCTGTAACTACGACGGCAAATCGAAATACAAAACGAAAATCGGCAAAAACGTCTTCGTCGGCTCCGACACGCAGATCGTCGCACCCTGCGAGATCGAAGACAACGTCATGATCGCCGCGGGTACGACGGTCACGGGGACGAAGATCGACTCGGGCGTCCTCGTCGTCAGCCGCACCCCGATGAAGATCGTCAAAAACTTCTACCACAAGTTCTTCGGCAAGGCTAAATCATGACCATCCCCTCCGACCTCCTCGCGGGCAAACGTATCCTTCTCGGCGTCAGCGGCTCCATCGCCGCCTACAAGGCACTGGAACTCGTGCGCCTCTACGTCAAGGCCGGTGCGGAGGTCAAGGTCGTCATGACCGATGCGGCGAAGCGGTTTGTTACGCCGCTCAGTTTCGAGACCCTCAGCCGCAACGAAGTGCTGCACAGCGCCAATGAGTCCTGGGCATCGCGCCACAACCATATCCAGAGCGCAGAGGACGCGGACCTGATGGTCATCGCCCCCGCCAGCGCCAACACGATCGCAAAGCTCGCCAACGCCATCGCGGACAATCTGCTGCTGCAGTGCGCCCTGGCCTTCCCGGGCGTCAAGCTGCTGGCCCCTTCGGCCAACACCAACATGATCAAGCACCCCATCACCCAGGCCAACCTGAAGATGCTGGGCGTCGCCAACTATGAGATCGTTCGGACGCAGACCAAGGAACTCGCCTGCCAGACGACCGGCGACGGCGCCATGGCCGAACCGCTGGAGCTTTTCTGGCAGAGCGCACGCCTGCTGCTCAAAAACGATTTCTGGAGCCACCGCCGCGTCATCGTCACCGGCGGCGGCACCGTCGAACGCCTCGACGACGTCCGCTACCTCTCCAACTTCTCCAGCGGGAAGATGGCTTCCGCCCTCGCCACGGCGCTCTACCTCCGCGGTGCGGACGTCAACCTGATCGCAACCCGTTTCGACGACGGACTTCCCGAAACGATGCACACCCTCGATGTCGAGGGGAGCGAAGAGATGGCCGAGTACCTCACCGACTCCATCCGCGTCGCGAAGAAAGGGATGATGAGCAAGCCGTCGCTCATTACCGACGAACCGATCCACCTGATCCAGAAGGCCCCCTACCTCTTTATGGCCGCCGCCGTCAGCGACTACGTCCCGGCCCACCCCCAGCAGGGGAAACTGAAAAAAGAGGCCCTCGGCGCGGCCTGGTCGCCCGAACTCGTGCAGAACCGGGACCTGATCGGTTCCGTCGACAAAGAGGGGATCAAGAGCGTGGCGTTCAAAGCGGAGTTCGACGAAAGCAGCGCCCTTGAAAACGCCAAAAAAGCGCTGGAAGCCAAAAACGTCGATGCGATCTGCCTCAACGTCCTCACGGCTTCCCAGGGCTTCGGCAGCGACGACAACGCCATCACTTTCATCTCCGGCCAGGGCGAGAAGGTCCTGCCGCGCAGCGGCAAGCTCACCCTCTCCCTGCAGCTGCTTGACGAGGCGGAGGGCCTATGAGCAACCTGCCCCGCCACGTCGCGATCATTATGGACGGCAACGGCCGCTGGGCACAGCAGCAGGAGCAACCGCGCGTCAAGGGGCACGAAAAAGGGGCGGAAGTCGTCCGCGACATCATGACCTTCGCCTCCCGCCACGACGAGATCGAGATCCTGACCCTCTATGCGTTCAGTACGGAGAACTGGAAACGCCCCAAGGCCGAAGTGGAGTTCCTGATGAAGCTGCTGTCGCGCTACCTGAAAAAGGAGCAGCATATCTACCTGGAAAACAACGTCCGTTTCCATGCCATCGGCGACCTTTCACGCTTCTCCGCCTCCCTGCAGAAGCTGATCCGCCAGACGGAGGAGAAGACCGCGCACTGCACAGGGCTGCATCACCATCTCGCCCTCAACTACGGGGCAAAGGATGAGATCATTCGTGCCGTCAAAACGCTGCAGGAAAACGAGCTCGAACTGACTGAAGAGGCGCTAAACGGTGCGCTGGACGCCCCCGAACCCGTCGACCTGCTTATCCGCACCGGCGGCGACCAGCGTCTCTCCAATTTTCTGCTGTGGCAGGCGGCCTATGCTGAGCTCTTCTTTACCCGCACGCTCTGGCCCGATTTCACGCCCAATGAGCTGCAAAGCATTATCGACCGGTTCAAGTCGGTCGAGCGCCGTTTCGGAGGATTATGATGTTCTGGACCACCCTCGCACTTGTCGCCTTGTTCGGAGCCCTCTTCGGCTCCTTTCTCAACGTCGTCATCTACCGCATCCCCCGCGGCGAGAGCGTCGTCTTCCCCGCGTCGCACTGCCCGCACTGCGGGACCAACCTGAAGCCGTGGCACAACATTCCCGTCCTCTCCTGGCTCATGCTGCGCGGCCGCTGCGCTTTCTGCGGGGTCCCCATCAGTGCGCAGTACCCGCTGATCGAGCTGCTCAGCGCCGCCATCGCCGCCTCGCTCTACCTCAAGCTCGGGCTTTCCGCTGCCATGATCGGGATCACCGGGGTCTTCCTGACCCTGCTGGCACTGCTGGTGATCGACTTCTATTACAAAATGGTCCCCGACAGCCTGAACCTGCTGGCCCTGACCCTCGCCGTGATCAGTGTCTGGTCGCCGCAGATGCTGGCAGAGAACCTGAAAAACGCCCTGCTCTTCGCCGGGGGGTTTGCGCTCCTGCGTTTTTACGTCTCCTACTACCTCTTTGTCAAGATCAAGCGCATGAGCCCCAACCTCAAACAGGCCTCATGGGTCCGGAACTACAACACGATTCCCGCCGTCGTCGAGGCGATGGGGGAAGGCGACATCATGATCGGGGCGACAATGGGCGCGCTGCTGGGGGTTCAGCTCGGCCTGGCTGCTGTCTTCCTCTCCGCCCTGCTCGCCCTGCCGGCGATGCTGCTGACACGCAACGAGACCGACGCCAGCAAGCAGCTGCCTTTTATCCCGTTCCTGGCAATGGCGACCTGGATCGTCTATATCTTCGATACGCCGATCGCGCGCTGGATGGAAACCTTCTATGCATAGACTGCGCCGCTATATCCTGAGCACCTTCGGCCTGCTCTTTTTCTCGATCTTCCTGCCGCTCTTCTCGATTGCGTCGGTGATCTTCCTGATCAAGCTCGCCAGCTATACCGCGGTCATTCAGCTCAACCTCTGGGAGATGTTCAAGCTCTACCTGTTCATCCTCCCCGAGATCCTCTTTTACACCCTGCCGATCACCTTCTTTGTCTCCGCGGCCCTCTCCCTCTTCCGCCTCTCGACCGACAACGAAATGGTCGTCGTCTTTGCCCTGGGGATTAAGCCCACCTTTATCCTCACGACGCTCATGAAGCCGGCGGCACTGCTGAGCCTGCTGCTGATGTTCGACTTTTTCGTCCTCTTTCCCCATACGACGGTCCTCTCGACGAACTTCGTCCGCTACAAGCAGAGCGAAGCGAACTTCAACCTGCAGGCCTCCGAATTCGGGCACAACTTCGGCGACTGGCTGCTCTACATCGGCAAGGCGCACAAGGACCGCAGCTACGGAGATGTCGTGCTGTTCCACAAGGAGGCGAAAGAGGAGATCCTGATCCAGGCGGAAAAAGCCGAAGTCCTCAACAACAAGGGCATTCTCCGCCTGAAGCTGACCAACGGCCAGGGGTACAGCTATACCGATGAGAAAATGACCCAGATGCAGTTCGAGGCGATGATGATCAACAACGTCATGCAGACGGAGCTGCGCCCCTACAACAGCCCCATCGAGTTCTGGCTCGACCCCGAGCGGCGCAAGAGCAAGATCCGGATGTTCATCACCGACATTCTGCTCTCTCTCTTCCCCGTCGCGGGCCTCTTTGCAGCCCTCTCCATCGGCATCGCCCACGTCCGCCATCAGAAAGGGTACGTCTACCTCTGGCTCTTCGTCTCAATGCTCTTCTACTACGCAGGGACAACGGGACTGCAGAAAGCGCTCGGATTCTATACGATCCCGGCCGTCTTCTTCAGCTGGCTCTTTGTCACCTACATCATCTACCGCAGACGTATCCGGGCGCGGTTCTGATCCATGCGCATCAAACTGACCCTAAGCTATAACGGCAGCCGCTTTTCCGGCTCCCAGAGCCAGACGGAGACGGGCAACACCGTCATGGGCGTCCTGCACCAGGCGCTCACTCGCCTCGGCATCACCGCCAAACCCATCGCTTCGGGCCGCACCGACGCCGGCGTCCACGCCTTCCGCCAGGTGGTGCATCTCGACCTGCCGCCGCACTGGAGCGACCTCGTCAAACTCCGCCGCGCCCTCGCCCACCAGCTGCCGGCATCCATCGGTATCCGACGCCTGGAAGCGGCCGAGGATGACTTCCACGCCCGTTTCAGCGCACGCCGCCGGGTCTACCGCTACATCATGAGCGACCGCGAACCGAACCCCTTCGAAGCGGAACTCGTCACCTTTACCCCGCCGCTGGACCTGGAGCGCCTCAACAGTGCCATGCGTCTTTTCGAGGGGGAGCACGATTTCGAGTACTTCAAAAAGACGGGTTCAGACGTTAAACACTACGTGCGCACCGTCTACAAGGCCTTCGCCTACCGCCGCAAGGACTACACCATCCTCTACTTCGAGGCCAACGGCTACCTCCGTTCGCAGATCCGGATGATGGCCGACGCGGTCCTGAAGGTCAACAGCGGCGAGATGAGCCTGCCGCAGCTGCAGGAGCAGATCGGCCTCACAGCCCGCCACAGTACGGACCTCGCCCCCGCCGCCGGGCTCTACCTCTCGAAGATCATCTACTGACAGGTCCGTTCTGCAGCAAAAAAACTTTTCGCTTTCACCATATAGTAAATTTAGTCATTTACACTAAACTATATTGATATTACTTGCGGCCATTAATATTTTTTTGCTAAAATCACATTTGAAAATTCGACTAACTATTGAGGAGTTTTTACGATGGCCAAACATCAGTTCCAGACCGAGATCAACCAGCTGCTCCAGCTGATGATCCACTCGCTCTATTCCAACAAAGAGATTTTTCTGCGCGAGCTTGTCTCCAACGCATCCGATGCCCTCGACAAGCTCAACATGCTGCACCTGACCGACGATGCCTATAAGGGGATCGCCTTCACGCCGCGTGTCGACCTCACGATTGATAAAGAGGCGAAGACCCTGACCGTCAGCGACACGGGGATCGGGATGAACGACGAGGACCTCGTCGCCCATCTCGGGACCATCGCCAAATCCGGTACCAAAGCCTTCCTGGAGAACCTCTCCGGCGACGCGAAAAAAGACAGTCAGCTTATCGGCCAGTTCGGGGTCGGCTTCTACGCCGCCTTCATGGTCGCCGACAAGATCGAGGTCGTCACCAAGAAAGCAGGCGAGGAGCAGGCGTATAAGTGGATCTCTGCCGGCGACGGCGAGTTCGACATCGAACCGGCGGAAAAAGAGGGGAACGGCACCAGCATTACCCTCTTCCTCAAGGACGAAGACGAGGAGTTCCTCGAGACCTACCGTATCGAAAGCATCATCAAAAAGTACTCCAACCATATCCCTTTCCCTATTTTCATGGACAAGGAGAACTTCATCCCGGCCGAGCGCGACGACGAAGGCAACGAAACGAAACCGTCCAGCACGGAGATCAAGAATGAGCAGATCAACAAGGCCTCCGCGCTCTGGACCCTTTCCAAATCCGACATCAGCGACGACGAGTACAAAGAGTTCTACAGCTCGCTGTCGCACGACTCCGGCGAACCGATCACCTGGCTGCACCACAAGGCCGAGGGGGCCATTGAGTATACGACCCTCTTCTACATCCCGTCCAAGGCGCCGATGGACCTCTACCGCGTCGACTACCAGCCGGGCGTGAAGCTCTACATCAACCGCGTCTTCATCACCGACGACGACAAAGAGCTGATGCCGACCTACCTGCGCTTCCTGCGCGGGGTCATCGACTCCAAGGACCTCCCACTCAACGTCAGCCGCGAGATCCTGCAGTCCAACCCGGTCATGAACAAGATCCAGAACGCCTCGGTCAAGAAGGTGCTCAGCGAGCTCGCCAAGCTCAAGAAGAAAGACGCCGAAAAGTACGACGCCTTCTACGCGGAGTTCGGCAACGTCATCAAAGAGGGGCTCTACAGCGACTTCGGCAACCGCGAGAAGATCCTGGAGTTGCTGAAGTTCAACACCCTCAACAGCGAAGTAAAGACGGACATCGAGTCGTATGTCACCAAGGTCGACGAGACGAAAAAAGAGATCTACTACATCACCGGCAAAATGAGCCTTCAGATGCTCAAGAACTCGCCGCAGCTCGAGCGCTTCAAGGCCAAGGGCATCGACGTGCTGATCCTCAACGAGGAGATCGACACCATCGTCTTCCCGATGGTCACGGAGTACAAAGAGTACAAATTCGTCAACGTCACCGATGCCCAGTTCGAAGAGAGCGAAGAGGAGAAAAAAGCCGATGAGGAGACCGCAAAGGCGTTCGAAGGCCTCGTCGGTGCCATGAAAGAGGCCCTGGGCGACAAGGTATCCAAGGTCGAGATCACCACGGACCTCACGGACTCGCCGGTCTGCCTCAAGATCGACAAAGAGGACCCGAACTACCAGATGGCCCAAATGATGAAACAATTCGGCGGCGGCATGGGCATGGAAGTGCCGGAGATCAAGCCGATCCTGCAGATCAACCCGAAACACGAGCTGCTCGAGAAGCTCAACGGCACGTCAGACGTCAACCTCGTCAACGACGCCGCCTTCGTCCTGCTGGATCAGGCGAAGCTCTTCGAGGGTGCCGAACTCGACGACACCGCCAGCTTCATCGCACGTATGAACCGCATCATGAGCAAGGCGCTGTAAGGCGCCCCTCATCCTTTTCCACCTTTCTTTTCCTACTCCTCTATCATCTGCTAAAATAGTGCCTACGATTTCCATACAGGAGGTGCATGATGTCTATTAAACAAACGCTTCAACCTATTCAAAATTTTCACACGGTGACAACACGCTGATTTCAACGACTGTCGCCGTATTTCGGAAACATTATGTACCAAACACTCAAACGCATCAATACGCGTCCCCAACCCTATAGTGCCTATACGGCGGAAACACTTTGGAATGACCCGCATACCTCGAAGAAGATGCTGGAATACCATCTCAATCCCGATATCAATGCCGCCTCCCGCTCGCAAGCTTTTATCGACCGATCCGTCACGTGGATAGCAAGACATTTTGGGCTTCACCGTGCCAGCCGCATCTGTGATTTCGGCTGCGGTCCCGGGCTGTACACCTCACAGTTTGCCGCGCTGAGCGGGCATGTGACCGGGCTTGACTTTTCGGTCTCTTCTCTTGCATACGCCAAAGCGCATACCCCTGAAGTCAATTATGTCCAGGGAAACTATCTCGATTTCGAAAGCAGTATGCCGTTCGACCTCATCACGATGATCATGTGCGATTTCTGCGCACTGAGCCCGGAACAGCGCGCACGGCTGCTTCAGAAATTTCGCACGCTCCTGGCCGACGGCGGCAGCGTGCTGCTTGATGTCTACTCGCTGAACGCCTATGACAAACGCACGGAGCAGGCGATTTACGAGCGCAATCAACTGAACGGGTTCTGGTCCGAACAGAACTATTTTGCTTTTGTCAATACGTTCAAGTACGACGAGGTAAACGTTGTATTGGACCGGTATCACATCTACGTAAAAGACGGGCAGCAGAAAGAGGTGTATAACTGGTTTCAACATTACAGCTATGAGACCCTGACAACGGAGGTAGAGGCAAACGGACTCGCCATCTCGGAATGTTTCGCCAATGTCGCCGGCGATCCGTTTCATGGCACATGCGATGAGTTTGCCGTCGTTTTAAAACGTGCCTGAAATGGCTTAAAGTGTAAGGCGCCGTCATGGCGCTTTACCCCCGCATCCTCCGTTTTCCTTCCACCCTCCATTATTGTTATGTCTGTCGAAACACAAGCTTCTGACTACACAGACCAGAATCAACATAGTATTTCTAATATTTACGTTTTTATGTTTTTAATTATTTATTTTTACGGCTATAATGATTCCGGAAGTTTTGGGGAATCGATCAATCACGATACAACAATCGGTAACAAGGAGAGAGAAATGGCCATTAAGCTGATCAACAAATACCAGGCGTGGTGGGACGCCAGCACAAACTCCGGATTTTTCTGGTTTACCTATTTTGACGGCGTGCGTTCGAAGAGCATCTCCGTCAACGCCGAAAGTTTCGCAATCATCACGGATCTTCTGCGCAACGAGAAGCCGGTCTACGGTGACCATACAAAAGCGCTGGTCACGACACAGTCTGAAGAGGTAGGCGAAGAGGAGAGCTGACGCCCCTTCGCCCTATGAGACTGTACCGGCACACACACGCGTCCTGATGCCCCCTAAGCTTCGCCTTCATCCAGAGCAATTCCGAAAATATTGAGCTACTTTTTATAAGGCTCCAGTGCGAAACAGTACTCCCCTGCAGTGTGGGACCAGTTCCTGTCCCTTCCGTATCGGTTTATCCACGTTTCTTTGCTCTGTTTCGTATCAAATTCGGCACACAGTTCATACGATGATGACGCCGTGGTACGGTAACGGTAGCTTTTCAGGGTTTTGGGGTCTGCAATATCCAGGTCGCTGACCACGCCTTCCTGGAGGACATTGAGGTCCGCCGGAAGCTTTTTGTACCGTTCCCAGTAGCGGTCGATGCTCATGGCGATCTCCGCCAGATCCGCGATGCGCCGTTTATCGAGTTTCTGCGCCCGTTCCTTTGCGGGGGAGTCGATCATCACCATCCCCGCGACGATTGCGCCGATTACGATGGTCATCGACAAGAATATAAGAGACTTCCCCGTCACGTCGCCGCTTCTCATTGCTCCTTCTCCTCTTTGCGGAGATCCCACAGGTAATAGCCGAAGATCGTCCCGGCGATCACGGCGACGACGAGAAACTTCAGGAAGAAGCGCAGCGTCATCTCGCCGCCCAGCAGGTTGAACACCAGGACGGCCAGGTCGCCGACGATAAAGCCCGATACGATGAACAGCGTCACATAGGTGAGCCATTTCCGTATCTTTGACCCCCGACCCAGAGGATCGCGCCGGTAGGAGCGGCTGATGAGATAACTCATATAGAGGTAGAGCGGAAAAGCGATCAGCAGCATGGAGATATCCCAGCGAATGCTACGCTCGATCCACTCCTGCATATCCATACCGCCCGTCAATGCGGGATCAGGCAGCACCAGCGTAATGATGTTGAACAGCAGGCTCCCCAGGTTATAGGCGCTCATATAGAGTGCGGCAAAGAGCAGCAGATAGAGAAAGGCTTCCATCGCCGAGAGGTAGGGCTTCGGTTTCGGCACCGGGATCGGGAAATCGACGTCGGCGAACTTGCCCAGGCCGTGTGTCACCTCCTCCTGCATCCACCCGGCTTCAAGCAGGACCTTTTCGATCTCCGTGCGCGCCAGCCCTTTTTGCAAGGCCTCCCGGATAAAGTTGAGCAGTTCTTCAGAGACAGCGGCCATATCTTTGTTCTCCTTGATGACGGGGTCTATGTCATACGATTGTATCATAGTGCGTCAGGCATCGTTCCCCATTATGCTATAAGCGATCTTTATCCCCAACAATCAATCAGCCGACTCCTCATCTTTGCCACACCTGTCGCTGCAGAATCATCCGCGAAAACACCGGGAACCTCCAAAATATGCTAAAGTGTCTGCAGAAGGCTTGGTATGACGGAAACAGAACAGAGTATCACCATCGTCAAAAACGGACCATACATCGTACGGGGCAGTGTACCGCTTTCCGTGCAGAGTATCGGCGTAAACAACGAAGGCGAAGCCGTCAAATGGATCGAAGACAAACAGTATCCGCGCCAGGCCGTTTATAGCCTCTGCCGCTGCGGCCGGTCCCAAAAGCACCCCTTCTGCGACGGCAGCCATGCAAAGAGCGGTTTCAACGGCACGGAAACGGCCGAACGTCTGCCCATACTCGAACTTTCAAAGCGCTACGACGGCCCTGACATGTACCTGACCGACGCCAAATGTTTCTGCGCCCTCGCCCGCTTCTGCGACCCGCACGGCGGGGTCTGGAACCAGGTAAAAATGTCGGACGATCCGGAAATCAGGGCGGTATTTCTGCAGGAGGTGTGGGACTGCCCGGCCGGGCGGCTCGTGGCATGGGACAAACAGACGGGCCAACCCGTCGAACCGCATTTCGAACCCTCCATCGTTCTGATAGAAGATCCGAAAATGAAGTGCAGCGGTCCTATCTGGGTGCGCGGCGGCATCCCCGTGATCGGTGCGGACGGCTTCCCCTACGAGATCAGGAACCGCGTCACGCTCTGCCGCTGCGGTGCATCGTCCAACAAACCGTTCTGCGATGCGAAGCATCTGCCGATCCGTTTCAAGACGACCTGAACTGTGTAGCATTCTCGCTGCCAATGCGGCCGACATTGCAGTATAATGGTCGATATCCCTTGAACAAGGCGCACCCATCCGTACCGATATCAACGCTTTTTCCATTGCCGAAGAGATATGGCATGCCGTCACCCACGGGGTCGGTCTGCTGCTCAGTTCCGCGGCACTGGGCATCCTGACCCTCCTGGCTGCGCAGAGCGGCAGCGGCATCCGTCTTGCCGGTGCACTGGTCTTCGGTATCGCACTGATTATCATGTACGGCATCTCAACGCTCTACCATGCCGTCACCGCCCCAGCGTTCAAACGTATTCTGCAGCAGCTGGACCACTCGGCCATCTATCTGCTCATTGCCGGAACCTATACGCCCGTCGCCCTGATCGGCGTCCAGGGAGCCTTCGGCTGGGTCATCTTCGGCGTCGAATGGGCGGCAGCTGCATTCGGCATCGCGCTCAAAGTGGCATTCTACGGCCGGTACGAGAAGCTTTCGCTCGTCATGTACGCACTGATGGGGTGGCTGATCGTGATCGCTGCAGGGCCGATGTTCGCCCATGTTGATTCGCTGACGCTCTTCTTGCTGCTTGCCGGCGGACTTACCTACACGCTGGGCATCCTCTTTTATGTCTGGGACTCCCTGCATCTCAATCATGCCATCTGGCACCTCTTTGTCCTTGGGGGCAGCATCTTCCACTTTTTCGTCGTGCTCTCGCTCATACAGGGCTGAAGCAACGGACGGAAACCCTACGCTTCGGCCTCTCGTTGCGCTTTGATGACATAACGTGCATGGGGCAGCGCTTTGAGCCGTTCGAGGGGGATCTTCTTCCCGCTCGCTTCACAGATGCCGTAGGTCCCTTCTTTGATTTTGGATAGGGCATGGTTGACCTCGTCGAGTTCATGCCGCTGCTGTTTCAGCAGGGCCGTCTCATGACGGCTCTCATTCTGCAACATCACCCCGTCTTCCATATCCACCGAATCATCCGTCGTCGTAATCGCATCGTTCTCTTCCAACAGACGCGCGATGTTCGATTCCAGCTCCGCTTTCATTGCCAGCAGTTGCGATTCAAGTGCTTCTCTCTCCACCTTTTTCATCGTTTCTTCTCCCCGTTTTTTACTATGATATTGGCCGTAATGTAAAAGAATGGTTAAGAATAAAAACAAATATTTTTCGGCCGGTTTCGCTGTCCGCTCCACCATACCGGGACGATCCGGCTTACATTGCCGTAGAGAACCCGTCAACCTCTGCGATCGTTCCCATACTCCCCGCGCTCCAGATCCTCCAGAAAATGCAGAAGCGCCTCCTGGTTTCGCATAAACGTTTCAAAGGCTGCCGTTCCGAGGTACGCAGACATTTTCGACTCCGTCCGGGCAATCACATCTAACGCTACTCCCACCAGTGCTTCACCCCGCGGCGTCAGTACGACGACCTTCTCCTTCCGGTTGTCCGGACGCGTCTGCAGTTCGATGTACCCCGACACCGCCAGTTTCCCGACATGCTTATGCGCCGCCTGGCGCGTGCTCCCAAGTGCGCCTGCCAGTGCGCTGACACTCATCGGTTCTGCCTCTGCCAAATGGGCAAATATGCCGAGCAATGCGGGTGTAAGTTCCGTAAATCCCTCACGGTCTACGGCTGCAAGGATAATACGGTTGAATATGGTGCTGGATCTCAGTGCACTGAAACAGAAAGACATTGTAAACCTAGTTGACAAAAATTGATGGGTTGATTATACTTCCGCCAACCTGTCAGCAGGCTTCAACAATCAAAAAGGAAGTACTATGAATTTTCTTCTTCAAGTCGATTTTCCCTATGAGGGACCGTTCGGAGCGGAGATGAGCGAAGCGATGCGCCCTCTCGCGGAAGACATTGCGCAGGAGGAAGGAATGGTCTGGAAGATCTGGACCGAATCCGAAAGCGAAAAAATCGCAGGGGGAATCTACCTCTTCGACAACGAAGCGGATGCCCGCCGCTATCTTGAAAAACACGAGGCGCGCCTGACCTCGTTCGGCATTCAGAACATCCGCTCCGTTATCTTCCGGACCAATGATGTTCTGAGCAAAATAGACCGCGCGCCGCTTTAAGCGCGTACGCTTTTCTGTTTACTGCGCCTGCATCGGGCGCGGCTGCGTCACCGGCTTGAGCGTCTGTTCGACGGAGACCGTCGTATTCATACGGTTGTTACGGCGGTTCGTATCCTCGAAACGCGGCATATTCAGCGACGCAGTGATTTTCATGCCGTCTTTCAATGCAAGGTTCTCGAACGTATACGTCACCTTCCCGCCCGGTTTCGCCAGGCGTTTGCGCTCATCAAGACCGGCCAGCGTCACCCCGCCCCATGATTTGCCGTCGATCGTCAGCATCAGTGTCAGGGCATCCTTTCCTTTGCGCGCATAGACCTCATCGGCGATGGTGCCCTCACCGAAATTCTGAAGCGTCACAAAGAGTTTTCCGCTTCCCTTGCGCTGTCCCATCTGCAGGATGCCGAGGTCCATCGGTTTGGGCTGAAGCTCCTCGTCGACAAACTGCTGTTTGCCGGGGTAGGAGATCTTGACCTCGAACTCCGGTGCCAGCTGCGTATCGTAGTTGTGCAGGACGATGAAGTACATCCCCTGCGTCTCCATCAGCTCCATCTGGTCGATGTCGTAGTGCGGCGGCGTCGAACGGCCGTCGGCAAGCGTGACATGGGCATTTCCGCGGCGGTAATACGCCGGAAGCTTTTTCTTTTTCTTTTTGCCGAAGATGGAGTCTGAGAGCGTTTTAAGGCTTTTGTAGACGCCCCGGATCTCGTCACCGGCAATGTACTCGACCGGATTATATTTATTCGCTTTTTGCGCCCACTCCTGAAAGGTGCTCTTTTTCATCGGCTCTTTGCCGTTAAGAAAACGCGAATCGACAAACACCCAGCGGAAAGGGGAGTTCCGTTTTTGCTGGTCGACCTGCTCATGGGTGTAGTTCGTTATCTTGATGTCGAACGTCACCCGCCCCGGTTCGGTAACCTCTATGGGGTAAAAGACCGTGTAGGGATCACTGCGCTTTCCGTTGTATAACTGGACTTTTTTATGGAAAAGCCCGCCATTTTCATTTCCGGCTGCTCCGGCCGTGTTGGCGACCGCCAGCAGCATCACGGCTATCAGCGCCCATTTCATTTTCAGCATAGGAATCCTTTAAACGTTGGTTGACAGGCGGGTACGGTGCCGTACCAAACCGTCTGTATAAAGTAACCCTAACGCAAGTAACCTTAACAACATTACACATCGTCACACCGTTCAATGTTCGGTTTGCGATTGTCACAAAAATATATTACAATGGCCCGAAAATTAATGCACAAGGATGTTATATGCGATCGGTACTTACCGCCTTAATCTGTTCCGGATTCCTCTTCAGCGCCTGTTCTTCGGAACCGGCAGGACCGGACTTCAAAGAGGGAAAATGGTCCATCACCAGTAAAACGGAGATGCAGGGGATGCCGATGCAGATTCCGGCCACGACTTTCGAGCAGTGCCTGAGCGCGCAGGACCGCGTTCCGATGCAGAAGAACGACAATGACGGCTGTAAAGTGATGGAGCAGAAGGTTGACGGCGACACCGTTTCCTGGCGTTTCGAATGCGAAAATTCCAAAGGCGACGGCTCCATCACCTATACGGGCGAAAACTTCCAGGGAAAAATGAACATGCACACCGATACGGGCATGGGTGCCATGTCCATGACAACGACGATGATCGGCAAATACCTCGGCCCCTGCGAATAACCCTCCAGACCCGTTCCCGAATCCTCGTGTGGGAACGGGTTGATCCCCCATATCTTCCGTCCGACATTAGCACCAGCCTCTCTGTGTGAACATTATCCATCCGCGTTTTGCTAACGGTACGTCGATAGGTTTTGCCGAGCACTTATTGCCGCAGTACACGCCCTTCGCCGATAACGACGCGGGGGATGGCGCCGAGCATCATCGGCTCACGGTCCCATAACAACAGCGAGGCCCATTTGCCCGGCTCGATGGTGCCGAGCTCCGCGTCCATATCGATGGCACGGGCATTTTCCCGGGTAAGAAGGTTGATCGCATCCGTCGCATCGAGACCGGCGATCATAAAGTATTGCGACGCATCACGAAGGGTGTGTGCATGGATGACGGGATGATCGCTCATGACCGCCATCGGCACCTTTGCCCCGACCAGCTCGGAGACGTTCTTATACGAGGCGTGTTTGAGCTCGGTTTTATACCCGACGCTTCCCAACGGTCCAAAGACAACCGGGATTCCCGCCGCATCGAGGGCTTCGAAGATATGGCGGTGATGAATATCCATGCAATGCTCCGCGCTGGCGCGCAATCCGTACTTTTTGACCAACTCGATCAGATAAAGTGCATCGTCCTCTTTGTGGACGTGGATCTTGACGAGTTTGTTCCCCTGCAGCAGGTCCAGCAGCGCATGTTCCGTCGCAGTGAAGGCGGCATGGTAGTCCGCCTCGATCTGCTCATGTTTGAGGGCAAGGAGCTCTCCATCAGCGCTTTCGTCCAGCTCGAGCAGGGCGATATCGCGGGCAGTACGCACTTTTTTTTCCCGGGCCAGCAGCGTATCAAAACGCTCTTCAAGGAGTGCATTGACCCCCATGCGCGTATTGGGACGCGTTCCTTTCCACTGCCGCGTCGATGTCGGGTTGTAGCCCAGCGCCATCTTGTATCCCAGGTATTTAACCAGCGCACCATCGACGTTTGACGCAAAATGGCGTATGACGGTCGTCTTCCCGCCGATGACGTTGCCGCTGCCTGGGACGATGCAGCTGTAGAGCACGCCGAAATCAATGGCATATGTCAAAGCCGGATCATCCATATAAATGCTCTGCAGCGGCTCGTTCAACGGCTGGATCTGGTCAGTCATGTCGTTACCTTCGGCCTCTGAGGAGGGTTCGCCTTCCCGGAACATCCCGATATGGGAGTGCGGATCGACAAAGGCAGGAGTGACGATCCCTTCGAAATCGTACCGCTCCGCCCTCTCCGTCACGGCTTTGATGTGGTTGCCCTCGATATGGACATAACATGCTTCCCGGCGCGTGCGGCCGTCGTAGAGAACGTTGGCTTTAATGATCACGTTGACTCCTTTGTGCGTCATATGCAAGTGGCGTGCAAGCTGCACCGGTTTCGTTGCCACAAGTTTAAGGTTGTCTTCTATAGAATCATCCTACCCCAGAGGCACAACCTACCTGTGAAGGAGAGCGCATCGAAGCCAAAGACACTCCCCCGAAGCCCGGCATCAATTTCAGCAATTCCGCAACGCTCAAGATTATTACGATCGGCGTCATAATCCTGGTACTGCTGATCCCGCTGCTGATGGTCTCTTCCGTCATTGACGAACGCGAAACGCGGCGTGACGCCGTCGTTCAGGAGATCAATCAGAAATGGGGCAGCGATCAGACCATCACCGGTCCCTACTTCACTGTCCCTTACAACACGTTGGTCAAAGGTGAAAACGGGAAAACGGAACGTGTGATCCGGTACATCCACCTGCTTCCCAAACGGCTGAAAATTTCAGGCAACATCGACTCGCATATCCGGTACCGGAGCATCTATGAAGCCGTCTTGTACAACGCCCAAATTACACTGACGGGCAACTTTTCGCTCCCCGATCTGGAAATGCTGAACATCAACACAAAAGACATCCTTTGGGAAAACGCCATTCTTTCCGTCGGAATCACCGATATGAAAGGGATACAGGATGTCATCGACGTCACGTTTGACACCAAACACTACGCGCTCGATCCCGGTCTGAAAACAACCGATCTCGCCGCATCCGGCGTCAGCAGGATCATCCCGCTCTCCCCCGCGGACACGGATAACGCTTTCAGCCTGAAACTCAACCTCAACGGAAGCGAGCAGCTGCACTTCGTCCCCGTAGGCGAGCTCACCGAGATCAACCTGAAATCCGGCTGGCCTTCTCCGAGTTTCGACGGCGCATTCCTGCCCGTGTCAAGGAAGGTGACGGACGACGGCTTCTCCGCACACTGGAAACTACTTCATTTGAACCGAAACTTCCCACAGGTTTGGCTAGGGAACGCCTACACCCTCGAAGACGCTTCTTCGGGCGTCAGCCTCCTTATCACCGCCGACGTATACCAAAGGGCTACCCGTATGTCCAAATACGCCCTGATGTTCATCGTCTTTACCTTCGCGGCATTCTTTTTCTCTGACGTCCTGAGCAAAAAACGCATCCACCCGATCCAGTACCTGCTCATCGGCCTGGCCATTGTCCTGTTCTACGTCCTATTGCTCTCTGTCTCCGAACAGCTGAACTTCGATCTGGCCTATATTCTCTCTGCCGCGTCGATCACCCTCATGATTACGGCCTACTCCCATGGCATCGTCAGGAACAGATTCTTCACACGCATCGTTTTCGGTATTCTCGTCGTGCTTTACGCCTATCTCTATATCGTGCTACAGCTTGAAGACTATGCCCTTCTGATGGGCAGCCTCGGACTTCTAGGCGTCCTGGGGACGGTCATGTACATCACCCGTAACGTCGATTGGTACAACCTCGACGATTCCGAAGCAAACGTGCTGGGCAATTGAGCTATTGCCTTTAACAGGGCGGCTGCGCCCTACTCCCCCATCGTCATCATCAAAAAACCGGTAAACGCAGCGTTGTCTTTTCCCAGCGAAGGGTCCACGCGTTTTTTCATCTCGTTGAGCACTTTTGAATAGCCTTTATAAAAGGCGTACGCCGGGCGCGGCTTGTACACCAGTCCGCCTATTTCGAAGTGTTTGAGAATGTTCTTGGTCGTCGTCGGCTTGATGAAGAACGCCTTGCGGCGGTTGTAATAGTACGGCAGCATGGAAACCAGCGACCATTTCGCCAGCTTGTAATACGACAACACCTCAACAAGCCCCTCAAAACCCTCTTCTTCGTTACCGTGCAGCAGTTCGTACAGCGCGATGGAGAGCATATCTTTCTGCTCCGGGCTCATCTGTTTGACCATGTCGCGCACGCGCGGTTTCTCGAAAAAGGAGATCATGGAGGATTTGGAGACGATCTTTGCGAAATTGTCGCACACTTCGTCAGGCTGCCCAAAGGCGTTTTCGGCAAAAAGTGTTTCGACCTGTCGGCCGATCTCCTCGCTGTGATGCCGTTTGACAACGGGGAGAAGGGCTTCATCCCTGAAACCGCCGGGGTACATCGCGAAGAATTCCGCTTCGGCCGTTTTGAGTTTGTCGAGCTTCATAGGCTCTTTCCTCCCCTTACATCTGTTCTGCCCTATTATAACCCGTCGTCTTCGGCACCGCCCGTTCGTATGGCGTCATAATAGCGATTCCGCCAAAGCAGTATGTTCCGCAGAGCGGTGCGGCGGACCTTCGATATAATCTCCTATAAAAGATCTTGTTTAGATCGGTACAAAGGAGCGGCGATTTGAAGACATTGGCAGAACTGGAACGCGTCTTCGAGCAGGAGATCCGGCCGAACATCCCCTCCGAAGGCACTGTACCTGTCAATGGCACGCTCAAAGCCGCCCTCTTTACCACCCTTTTTGCGGTGACGGCCGTCCTGCTCCTCGCGGGAAAACCCAAGATCGCCCTCCTCGTACTGCTTTTTTTCGTACTGATATACAGCATCCTTGCTACCAGGCGGAAACCGGGAAGAAGCCGACGGACCCTTAAGAGCTTTCAGCGTCTCGTCGCCGCTCCGCTGCTCCGTGCATTTGATCCCGGACTGAAGTACAACCCCTACAGGGGCATCTCCTATCGCGACATCCTCGCATCGAAACTGGTGGATGATTTTCCCGCCAAGACCTATGAAGCCAACAACCTGCTTACCTATGACAATGACGGCCTCCCGGTCAGCATGTCGCACGTCATGCTCGAGCATCACGAAAAGGGGGAAAAAGTTCCGGTACTCGGTGGCCTGTTCGTCGTGACGGCGGCCCGCCGACCGGTAGCGGGAACAACGATCGTCTCCTTCGACCTGGCGGAAAAGCACCTCGGTTTTCTCGGTCACGGGCTGCAGCCAAAGCGGATGTACCGCGGACTGGAACAAATACGTCTTGACAGCAGCGGCTTTGAAAAAGAGTATGTCGTCCACGGAAGCGATCCCATCGAGGCCAACTTTCTGCTCTCGCATACCGTGATGGAAAAGCTCGAAGCGCTTATCAAGAAATACCGCGTTTTTCCCCGCATCGCTTTCGTCGGGGACACTATCTATATCGCCGTCCTAAACGGCGGTTTTTTCCAGCCTTTTTCATGGACCTTCAACGATCTGACCTACAGCATCAATGCGCTCAATTTCGCACGCGAGGCTGTCAAGGCAATTCATCATCACCACCGTCTCTAGCTTCGCATCTTTAATACCCCGAATTGCCGCCGGTTTTTAATAGAGCTGTTACACCCGTCATGAAATAATGGCCCATCACCACACAGGAGCACTACAATGGATCTCTTTTCACCGCTGAACGTCGGGAGCATCACCCTTCAAAACCGCATTGTTATGGCGCCGTTGACCCGCTGCCGCAGTGTAGAAGATCACCGGGCCAACGCCATGATGGCCGACTACTATGCCCAGCGGGCCTCTGCCGGGCTGATCATCAGCGAAGCGACCATGGTCTCCCCGATGGGAATAGGCTACCCCGCGACACCGGGCATCTATACGCCTGAACAGACGGAGTCATGGAAACAGGTGACACAGGCCGTGCATGCAAAAGGCGGGAAGCTCTATATGCAGCTGTGGCATGTGGGCCGGATCTCCCACCCCTCATTCCTGGGCGGCGAACTTCCCCTCGCCCCTTCGCCGGTCAAACCGGCAGGAGAGACCTACACCTTCGAAGGGATGCAGGAGTTTGTCACCCCGCGCCCCCTCGAAACAACGGAGATCCCGGAGATCGTCGCCCAGTTTGTCGCCGGGGCGAAAAACGCCATTGCCGCCGGGTGTGACGGCGTCGAGATCCACGGTGCCAACGGCTACCTTATCGACCAGTTCCTGCGCGACGGCACGAACAAGCGCGAAGATGCTTACGGCGGTTCCGTCGAAAACCGCAGCCGCTTCCTGCTCGAAATCGTTGAAGGCGTCAGCGCCGCCATCGGCGCCGACCGTACTGGTGTGCGGCTCTCCCCCAGCGGGACCTTTAACGACATGAGCGATTCCGATCCCCAGACGCTTTTTACCTACGTGCTCAACCGCCTGAGTGACCATCAGCTGGCGTACGTGCATATTGTCGATGCCCTGGAAGGCGATATCCGCCACGGGGCGAACGTCGTCGAACTTGCCGCTCTGCGCGACGCCTACAAGGGAGTGCTTATTACCTGCGGCGGCTATGACAAAGCCAGAGGCAATGCCGCCATCGCCGACGGACTCGCCGACGCCGTTGCTTACGGGATGCTCTACATCGCCAACCCCGACCTGCCGGAACGCTTCAAGACCGATGCACCGCTGAACGAACCGGACCCCGACACCTTCTACACCCAGGATGAAAAGGGCTACCTGGATTACCCGACACTCGGATAACGCACCAGGGCCACGCTCCTTTTTTCCCCTCCGACGGCGCTCCATACCGTCGTCGATCTCCCGTGAAGCATTATTAAATGTAAAATATTTTATGGTGTTATAAAGAGTTTCTACAAGGAGAGGCGATGATGCGGCTTGGCGTATTTTTTGACGGGACGGGTAACAATCTCTACAACGATGACCTCATCGGCGACGGGTCGCTGAGCAACGTCGCCAAACTCTACAAAGTCTACCGTGCCAGCGGCTACACCGCCTACTATTCCCAGGGGGTCGGCACGGGAAAATACAAACAGGGGCAAACCCTCTCTCCCAAGGCCGTCGAGGCGATACGGCAGCGGAAAAAGGCCAAAAACGACTATTACGACGCCCTCCACATGGCCTTCGGGGGTGATGCCAAAAGCTTCGTCAAACGCAAACTCAAAAAGGTCCGTTCGGCTGTACGGCAAAACGGCGGTGAGACCGTCATCATCGATGTCTTCGGTTTCAGCCGGGGTTCTGCCGAGGCGCGCGACTTCATCAACCGCGTCAATGCCGTTTACAAACACGATGCAAACGTCCGCGTCGGGTTTGTCGGCCTCTTCGATACAGTGGCGACAATAGGCCTTGCCAACGATGTCAACATCGGCTTTGACCTGAATCTCTCGAACGACTCGGCCCAAAAGATCGTTCACCTGACCGCCAAAGACGAACACCGCCACAACTTCCCGCTGGAGTCACTCAAGCGTGCGGACGGTACGACGGAGCCCAATACGGAAGAGATCGCCCTGCTGGGGGTTCATGCCGATATCGGCGGCGGATACGGAGAGCTTGACGACCGCCAGGATGTTCTCGTCAAAGGGTCGGAGTTTTACCAGGTCTATCCGAAACACAAGAAAGGCCAGGCAGAGCAGCAGGTTAATGCCTTGCAGCAGGAGGCCGAGGGGAAAGGCTATAAACTGCTCTATACGCTCACCCAGCTCCCCGCCCTCTCCGACTGGGCCCTGGATGCCTGTTTCATCGAACATGCACCGGTCGCCTACGGTCTTGGCAACAGCGCCCTGCAGCTGATGTATACGAAGGCTTCTGAACAGATACCCGCCCTTGCAGGGCTGGAGCTCCTGGGGCAGACGGCTGCCGGTCACAGCCTCTACGAAGCCCCGGCATCTCCTGACAAAAGCTACATGCACTTTTCCGCCGTCGGCGACCGCTATGCGCTCTCAACGAGCGACTGGATCACCAACCTCAAAAACCCCGGCGGCAAACGACGAATCTATTTCAACGATCCGCAGCAGGCTGTCTAGCGGCCGCTTACGCCTTCTCTTTCTCGACCAGCTTCCGGTCGGTAAGGATCGCAAAGGGGATCTGGATCATATAAGCGATCATGATGGGCAGCAGCATCGAGACGCCGAACGCCTTCATGGAGAAGGTGGAGAGGACCAGCGCCAGCGTGATATAGCGCGTCACGCTGTGCCAGAAAGCCGCACGCTCCTGGGGAGAGTCCATCTTGAAGATGAACCAGGCACTCGTAAGGTCCAGGACATAAAACGCGATAACGGCAACCAGTGCAATCACGATCAGTTCGGGTTCGAAATCGTACAGATCGACGAGGTTCTGCGTGCTCTGGAGACCAAAGAGGTAGAAGAGGATGATGAACATACTGATATTGCTGATGTAGGGGCGGTAGGTCTCAATGAACTTCTCCAGCGGCTTGAACAGCACCACAAAGCGGCTCGCGATAAACGGGATGACGATGAGCAGTTCGATGACCAGCCGCGCATAGCTCTCCATATTGTTATTGTCGTCCGTATAGAGGGTATCGAAATAGCGCTCGGTGTAGACGCCGAAAAGGTGCAGCATTAAAAACGACAGCGAGATCAGCAGCAGGTTGATGAAGAGGATGAGAAAGCCCAGAGACGTGTCGCCGCCGGATTTCTTGATCCAGTACATGACCATCCCGCCGCCGCTCAGCACCGACAGCAGAAAGAGCCCTGCAGCGATGCCGTAGTCGTGGCTCAGCAGGCCGATAATGACGGCGAAGATCGGCAGCAGTACAAAGTTGAGAAAGAGGCTTTTGATAACGACCGTACGGTGGTGCCAGAGCAGCTTGACGTCCATCAGCTTCACTTTGAAGAGTGAAGGCATGATCATTGTCAATCCCGCGAAAAGACAGATATTCGAACTGAAGATAAACCCGTCGGTGTTATAGCCGTAAGTGAAACCGAGCAGCGCGCCCAGCAGTACGATCAGCAGTTGCATTTTTCCCCTTCGTCATCGCAATCATTCATTCTAATTCAAAGCGTCTTATTCTCTCCACAAATTATCAAAATAACATCACATTTTATATCTGATAGAGGCGAAACAACACATCAAATCAATCCCAGGGTGCCCTAAAAAAAATCAGAGTTTTTCACTGACTGTACCGTTTCACGCCCCCGACTTCTTTTTTATATATTGATTCTAATCTCTTATTTTAAGTATAAGGGAGCTATGATGTAAATATCTGCTCTCGTATACGCATTATCACATGAAAATACGAGCAAAAGGAGATGACATGAAACGTTGGTTCCTGGCAATTCTCGCGGTGACAGCCATCGCGATTTACGGATGCGGCGGAGGCGGAGGCGGTTCATCGTCCGGTTCCAGTGACTGGGACACCATGACCTGGGATCAGGACAACTGGGGATAACTGCCGTTTCGGCAGAACACAAACTCAAAAGGATTCATCATGAAAATCAGACAATTTGGATTGCGCCTTCTGGGTGTTTCGGCGTTGATGGTGTCAGGGAGTCTTTACGCCGGGCAGGTCAGCGGGATGACAACATTCACCCCGGGTACGACTGCGTATGCCTCCGAAGTCAATGACAACTTCAGCGAACAGACTACACAGATCAACGACAATGACACCCGTATCACGGCCAATGCAACGGCGATCCAGAACAATACTACCGCGATCGCCGAAACGGGGATGAAAGTGACGGTCCTCAACGTCAGCTGTCCTTCATCGGTCAGTGTCACGACAGCCTATACAAAAATCGCTACAATCGGTTCATTTGCTAAAGTCCAAGATGACACGAAGCTGAATATCGTCTTTAGCGGACGGCTTGCCGTCGCTACAATGACAGGTACCGGGGTGATTTTCGAACTGAGAATCGACGATGCAGCCACCACCCTCGGCCGTATCAGAGGCAGCGTCAAATCAGCTGAAATTGGTATCAGCGGTGTCCCTGTTACGATGGAAGGTTTTTTCTCAGGTTTAACTGCCGGACCACACACGGTCAGTATGTATGCAAGAGCAACATCCGGCGGGGCGACAGGTGTTCAATATGATACGGGTTGCTGGAGTACGGACAGCGTCATCATCAAAGAGGTTAAGTAGTGCCCGGCGGGCCTGGCCCGTACCTGCGGCCTCAAATGTTTTTGCACGGATGAGCGTATTGCATCACTCTGTTGCAAAAGCATCGTGGTACAGAGTTCCCTACGACGGACAAAGATGAGCTGCGATACACTACCTCAATATTTTCATTGAAGGAAGCGTCTGTGCCCGAAAGCGACTTTTTCATCTCCACCCTGATCAACCTCTCCGTCAACCTCGTCTATACGGTCGCCGTACTCGTTATCGCCGTCATTGCCCTCAAATACATCGACAGCAAACTGCTCAAATCGATCGCGCTTGAGGAGGAGATCAAAAATGGCAACATTGCCGCTGCTATCTTTGCTTCGACCATCCTGATATTCATTGCCATCATCGTCGCTTCCTCGATGACATGATCACACGGTTCAAACAGGCTTTTTTCACCCTGCTTCGGGTCCTTATCCTGCTCTATGTCCCCCTCTTCTTCATCACGGCGCTGAAACAGCGGCACGACGAAGCAGCCCTGCCGCTTCCACCGGCGCCGAAAAGCGTCACCGCCCCGGAAGAGACGCCTCCCCTCCGCCGTCCGGGGCCCAGGGCGGGTGAAATGCAGCTGCTCTCGCTTCCGGTCAAACAAAGCGCCCGGATCCCGGCATGGCTCGACCGACCGGCAAACAAGTCGCGCGGCAAAGGGTCCGGCTCTCAGAGCATCAACCAGAAGCCCGTCGCCTATTTCGCCTACGGACGCGATCTGAAAGCCTACTATGCCAACGGGTTTTTCAAACACTTCGTCCCGTTCACGGTCGATTCGAAATGGAGCGCGATGCACCATGTTTCAAGGCATATGCGCTACTTGCGCGACGAACAGCAGTTCAAGGGCTTCACCGAGATCTGGCTCAGTTCCGAAGAGGCCTATCTCAGCGGCCGCGGTGACTGCGAGGACCATGCCATTTTGCTCGCCGACTGGCTTTGCGGTATGGGTTATGATGCCCGTGTCGTTTTCGGGACGTACAAAAACGAGGGGCACGCCTGGGTCGTTGTCTTTGAAGCGGGGAATACCTACCTGCTCGAGGCGACGGACAAGCAGCCTAAACGCAGTTTTCCCTTCGCCGCCACCCTCCCGAACTACCACCCCAAAGGGATGTTCAACGACCGCTTCATCTGGTACAACTACGGCTCGCCGCTGACGACGGCATACACGGGTGGCCAATGGATCAGAACGGCACGGTTCCGCCCGGTTGAAGAACGATAGGAAGACGTAGAATGATAGGAAGGGCGGCCGGCAGAAGCACGCCGGCCGTAAAGAGGGGGATCAGACTTTTTTAACGAACTCGGATTTGAGTCCCATCGCGCCGACACCGGGGATCTTGCAGTCGATGTTGTGGTCGCTGTCAGGGTTCAGCTTGATGTTCTTGACCTTGGTACCGACCTTGATATCGGAAGAAGCGCCTTTGACCTTCAGGTCTTTGATCACCGTGACGGTATCGCCGTCTTGCAGAATGTTGCCATTGGCATCGCGAACGACAAACGCCTCTTCAGACGCTGCAGCAGCATCTTTCGACCACTCATGGGCACACTCCGGGCAGACGTAAAGATCGCCGTCCTCATAGGTGTATTCGCTGCCGCACTGGGGGCATTTCGGCAATTGTTCCATTTTCATCCTTTTCAAAATGCTAATTGTACCAGTTCAGGCAACGAGCACAAAATCATAAATTGCCGGGGTTAACACAAATAAGAGACCATTCTTGTATAATGAACCCATGAAAACAGTTTTTCATATTTTTATTTTATTTAATATCTTTCTCCATGCTCTCTATGCCGAGACGGTAGTCGATGTCACCTCCAGCGGGAAAAAATACGACCTCACCTCCTCCGTACTGCTCTGCATGGATCACCTTAACACACTGAACATCGACATGTTCCTCGAGAACAGGGTCCCGCCGATCTGCAATACGGTCGACAAGACAGAGCTGCCCTTCGGATATACCGATGACACCATCTGGCTGCGTTCCATGATCAGAAATACTTCCGTGACAGAGAATGCCTGGGTGGTGGAACTGGCCAGTCCGCTGCTCGATTACGTCGACCTCTATGTCATCGAAAACGGCCAGATCCTCGCCTACTTTCCCAGCGGGGACAGACGTCCTGTCGCTTCCCGTCCTATTTCCAGTCTGGACTTCCGTTTTCCGATCACCCTCGTACCGGGGAAGACGACCACACTGGTCTGGAAAATCCGTTCCGAATCGGCGATCGACCTTCCCATCACCCTCAACGACCCCGAGGCAATGCAGGACGCCGACCTCAGAAGCTACCTCTTCTACGGCATCTTTTACGGGATCCTCATCATCCTGTCGCTGTACAACTTCATCTTTTTCCTGATTTTCAAAAAAATCATCTACCTCTACTATGTCGGTTTCATCGTCTTCTATACGATGATGCAGCTCTCTTTCGACGGTTTCACACCCGTGCTGCTTCTGCCCGATCATCCGTGGTTCTATAACGCGGGGGTCCCTTTCTTTGTCAACCTCACCATCTGGTCTGCCGTACTGTTCGGCCAGCGCTTCCTGGAAACGGCGCTCTATACCCCCAGACTGCACTCGGTACTGAACGTCGTCATCATGATCAACCTGCTTCCGATGGGCATGAGTTTTTTCGACCTCTACTACCTCACGGTCAAACTCACCACCCTCCTGGCAGCCGTAACGCCGCTCATCCTGCTCTCGGCCGCATTTGTCGTCCTGCAATTCAACAAAAGACGGGCCCGCTTCTACCTCGGTGCCTGGAGCCTCTTCTTTGCAGGTTCCACCCTGCTGGCACTCCATAAATTCGGACTGATCCCCTCCACCTGGATCATCCTGCACTCCCAACAGATCGGCGTTCTGCTCAAAATCGTCGTCCTCTCCTACGCCCTGGGAGACCAGCTGCAGTCACTGCTCTATATCGATCAGCTGACAGGAATGGGGAACCGCCACTCGATGCAGCGGATTTTTTCCTCCGCCATGCACTACGCCAAAAAAGACAAGCTTCCCTTCGCCGTACTCCTGATCGACATCGATGATTTCAAAACCATCAACGACTCCATGACACACCGGGTCGGAGACCAGCTGCTGATGCTGCTCAGCTCCAGGCTCAAAGCCCACATTCGCCGTTACGACACCATTTTGCGTATGGGGCAGGACGAATTCCTGATTATTCTCGAACGCATCGAGTCTACGGAAACGCTGACACATGTCGCCGAGCAGATCCTTGTCCAGATCCGTAAACCCTTCAACCTCGATAACCGGATCGTGCATATTACGGCCAGCGTCGGTATCGCCCTCTATCCCAATGACGGGGAGGACTACGACACCCTCATCAAGAACAGCGACTCGGCACTGCACAAGGCCAAAGAGCTGGGAAAGAACCGCTTCTATTTTTTCAACCCCGTCCTGGACAATATGGCCCTCGAACGCCTGAAACTCCACAACGACCTCTTCGAAGCCCTGGAAAAGAACGAATTTTTTCTCCTCTTTCAGCCGAAGGTCAGCGCTGTGGACGGTACGCTTTCCGGTGTGGAAGTCCTCATCCGCTGGCGCCACCCCCAGCGCGGTATTCTCACGCCGGATATCTTCATCGGCATCGCTGAGCAGAACGGCCTGATCCTCCGTATGACACGCTGGGTGCTGGAAGAGTCCTGCAAAGCACTCAAGCAGTGGCAACGGATGGGATGGGACGGCATCTATGCCGCCGTCAACGTCACCGCCGTCGATATCAACGACCCCTATTTCATCCGGGACCTGCTGGATCTCTTTACCGAATATAATCTCACCCCCGACCTGCTGGAGCTCGAACTGACCGAACGGATCATCGTCGAAAGTTCCACCGACAACATCCAGAAGATCAAGGCGCTGTGCGATGCAGGGATCAAAATCGCCATCGACGACTTCGGGACCGGCTATTCAACGTTTACCTATCTCCAATCCTTCCAGGTCGATACCATTAAAATCGACAAAAGCTTCATCGACGAGATCGAGTTCAACCCGAAAACGGCTGTCATCGTCAAAACCATGACGGCACTGGGACACTCCCTGGGGATGAAAGTCGTGATCGAAGGCGTGGAGAACGCACGGCAGGTCGAGCTGCTCAATCAGATGCAGTGCGACATTTTCCAGGGTTTCTATTTCGACAGACCCATGACGGCCGGCGCACTGGTCGCCAAATACTTTGTGCGGGATCAAATCAAAAAGGGATAATATGGCTAAAAACATCGTAATCTTCTCCGACGGCACCGGCCAGGAGGGCGGCAAGGGGCACAACACCAACATCTACAAGCTTTTCAACATGATCGAAGACCGGACACCACGGCAGATCGCCTTTTACGACCCCGGCCTGGGGACAGGGTTACACCGGCTGACCGGCAACGTCGGGGGCTTCGGGATCTCCCGCAATATCCAGCAGTGCTACCGTTTTCTTTTCGAGCATTACGAGGCGGGCGACAAGATCTTTCTGTTCGGCTTCAGCCGGGGCGCGGCGACGGTGCGGAGCCTTTCAGGGTTTCTGCACTACTTCGGCATCCTGCCGAAATCCCGCCCGGAACTGATCGCCAAAGCCTACGGCATCTATATGATCAAGGATGAGGGCAAACGCAAGGAAAAAGCCGCCGCTTTCCTCAAAGACCATCACAACATGTGGACAAAGGTGGAATTTATCGGCTGCTACGACACCGTCGCCGCTCTAGGCCTTCCCATCAAGGGCCTCAGCGTCCTGCTCGACGGCATCCCGGGATTCCGACACCGTTTCCACAATTTCAGGCTCAGCGAAACGATCAAACACGCCTACCATGCCCTGGCCATCGACGATGAACGCAAGACCTTCCACCCGGTGCTGTGGGAGAGGCAGACCGAAGCGTGGCAGACCGTCAAACAGGTATGGTTCAGCGGGATGCATACCGACGTCGGCGGGGGGTACAAAGAGCAGGATCTCTCGGACATCCCCCTGGTCTGGCTCACCCGGCAGGCGATCGGCCACGGGCTTCTGATCTATCCGAAACACACGGTCGACCCCCATGAAGATGCCCAGGGGGTGATGCACGATTCGCGCGGCACAAGGCTGACCAGCCTCTACCGCCGCGAGCCCCGCCGTTGGGACGCAGCCACCCACGGCAAACCTGTCGTGCACGCCAGCGTGCTTGAACGCCACAAAAACGCTCCGGGCACCTATCACCCGTGGATATTGGAAATGGACTATGACGTCGAACCGTGGGAGCAGTGGCCGCTGAAAGAAGCGTAGCCTCTATTGACGGCACGTGACTATCCACACGGCTTAGAGTGCAACAACGGACGGGCGTTTTGAGTTAGTAGAAATGCGGTAGAAAAATCAGGAGAAAAAAAAGACACTCCCCGAAACGGGGAGTGCTGCTTAGAGTGCGAACTCTTCGAGCAGGTTGAAGTTGAGGTACTTGTAGATATCGGCCTCTTTGCCGGAGATCTTCTTCGGTACGATCTCGAGGTACTCCTCTTTTGTCGGGAGACGTCCGAGCATCGCACAGACGGCTGCCAGTTCCGCAGAACCGAGATAGACCTGCGCGCCTTTCCCCATACGGTTGTCGAAGTTACGCGTCGAGGTAGAGAAGACGATGGCGTTGTCCGCAACACGCGCCTGGTTACCCATACAGAGTGAACAACCCGGGATTTCCGTACGTGCGCCTGCAGCACCGTACATCGCGTAGTAGCCCTCTTCCTGGAGCTGCTTTTCGTCCATACGGGTCGGCGGGACAACCCACAGACGCGTCGGCACCTGGCCTTCACCCTTCAGGACTTCGCCCAGGGCGCGGTAGTGACCGATGTTGGTCATACAGGAACCGACGAAGACTTCGTCAATGTTGTGCGGGCGGTTTTCGTCTGCAAGAACCTCGGAGAGGGTTGCAACGTCATCCGGATCGTTCGGGCACGCGAGAATAGGCTCCGTAATCTCGTTAAGGTCGATCTCGTAAACCGCTGCGTACTCGGCGTCTTTGTCCGCTTCCATCAGTTCCGGGTTTTTGAGCCACTCTTCCATCTTCGCTTTGCGGCGTGCCAGGGTGCGCGCATCCTGGTAGCCCGCATCGATCATCCCCTGGAGCAGAACGATGTTGGATTTGATGTACTCGATGACCGGTTCTTTGTTCAGGTGAACCGTACACGCCGCCGCAGAACGCTCTGCAGAAGCATCGGAGAGCTCGAACGCCTGCTCGACTTTCAGGTCCGGCAGACCTTCGATCTCGAGGATACGGCCGGCAAAGATGTTCTTCTTGCCTTTCTTCTCAACCGTCAGGTCACCCGCTTTGATCGCCACGTACGGGATCACGTTGACGAGGTCACGCAGCGTGACGCCCGGCTGGAGTTCGCCTTTGAAGCGGACCAGTACGGATTCCGGCATCGTCAGCGGCATGGAACCGGTAACGCCCGCGAATGCAACGATACCCGAACCGCCCGGGAAGGAGATACCGATCGGGAAACGCGTGTGCGAGTCCGCACCCGTACCGACCGTGTCCGGCAGACACATACGGTTGAGCCAGGAGTGGATAACGCCGTCGCCCGGGCGCAGTGCAACACCGGAACGGTTGGAGATGAAGTCCGGCAGCGTGTGGTACATCTTGATGTCGGAAGGCTTCGGATAGGCCGCCGTGTGACAGAAAGACTGCAGAACGAAGTCCGCGTTGAAGCCCAGGGCTGCAAGCTCTTTGATCTCGTCGCGTGTCATCGGACCTGTCGTATCCTGGGAACCGACCGTCGTCATGACCGGCTCGACGTACATGCCCGGGCGGACACCTTCGAGGCCGCAGGCTTTACCGACCATCTTCTGTGCCAGCGTATAGCCTTTGCCCGTATCGGCAGGCTGTTCCGGTTTGAGGAAGAGATCGATATCGCCCTGTCCCAGTACTTCACGCGCTTTCTTGGTCAGACCGCGGCCGATGATCAGCGGGATACGGCCGCCGGCGCGGACCTCGTCCGTGATCGTGTTCGGGCGCAGGTCGAACGTCGCGATCACTTCGCCGTTCTTCTCTGCTTTGCCTTCGAACGGGTAGATATCGATGACATCGCCTGTTTCCATCTGCGTGACGTCCATCTCAAGCGGAAGGGCACCGGAGTCTTCGGAAGTTGCGAAGAAAATCGGTGCGATGATGCCGCCGATAACGACACCGCCGGTGCGCTTGTTCGGAACGCCCGGAATATCTTCACCCATGTGCCACTGCACGGAGTTGATACCGGACTTGCGTGAAGAACCCGTACCGACAACGTCACCGACGTATGCGACCGGGTGGCCTTTTTCTTTCAGGGCGTTGATCGTACCGATCGGGTCATCCATCTTTGCCGTCAGCATGGAGTTGGCGTGCAGCGGGATGTCGGAGCGTGTAAACGCTTCGGATGCCGGGGAGAGGTCGTCCGTATTCGTTTCGCCCGGGACCTTGAAGACCGTGACGGTCATTTTTTCAGGAAGGTCGGCTTTGGACGTGAACCACTCTGCATTTGCCCATGATTCAAGGACCTTTGTCGCGGCAGCGTTGCCCGCTTTGTGGAGCTCTTCGACATCGTTGAACGCGTCATAGACGAGCAGGGTATGGCTCAGTGCCTTGACGGCGGCTTCGACAACGGCGGCATTGGAAGATGTGAGGGCATCAATGATCGGCTTGACGTTGTAACCGCCGAGCATCATCCCGAGCATTTCGACCGCAGCTTCCGGTGCGATGCCGGAGACGCTTACTTTTTCCTGTGCCACGTCGTTGAGGAATGCCGCTTTGACATACGCTGCATCGTCAACACCCGGAGAGACACGGTTTTTCAGAAGATCGATATTTTCGGCCATATCGCCTTCGCCGGCCTTGATCATTTCGATCAGGTCAGCCGTCTGCGCTGCAGACAAAGGAAGTGGAGGTACGCCCAGAGCTTCACGCTCTGCTACATGCGCTTTGTATTCGTCCATAAAAGCCATCGTTATATCCTGTAAAGAAGATTTCGAGAGATTATAGCGAAGGAAAGAATCAAGTAGATTTCATATGTTACAAAAGGAAACATAATTCTGAAATTTTGTTTCCAAACTGTTTAGTTTCGAAACACTTTTCTCAGCGCGGATATGGGCAGGCATCCTCAAGCGAGAATATCGCGGTTTCCTTTTGCGTTCGGAGGTGACAGCAGACCGCGCTGCTCCATCTGTTCGATGATACGCGCGGCACGGTTGTAGCCGATCTGGAGTTTGCGCTGCAGGTAGCTGATGGACGTTTTCCGGTCGGCCAGGACGATCTCCTTGGCCTCTTCGTAAAGTTCGTCCATATCCTCGATGCTCCCCTCGTCCGAACCGCTGCTCCCGTTGCTGCCGCTTTCGGCCAGGAAGGAGTCGTCATACTGCGGTTCGCGCTGGGATTTGAGGAACTCGACGATGTGATCGATCTCCTCCTCGGTACTCCACGGCGCATGCAGACGGATCAGCCCGGTGGCACCCGGAGGGGTAAAGAGCATATCGCCCCGCCCCAGCAGCGACTCCGCACCCTGGGCATCGAGAATGATCTTGCTGTCGACACGCTGGCCGACACGGTAACTGATGCGCGAAGGCAGGTTGGCCTTGATGAGGCCCGTCACGACATCGACTGAAGGGCGCTGGGTCGCCACGATCAGGTGGATCCCCGAGGCCCGGGCCATCTGCGCCAGGCGGGCGATGGAGTACTCCACGTCCTTGCCCGAGGTCATCATCAGGTCGGCGAGTTCGTCGATGATGACGACGATGTAGGGGAAGGGCTGGCCGCCTTCGCGCTTCATCTTCTCGTTATAGTTCTCGATGTTCTTCGTACGCGATTCGCTCATCAGCTGGTAGCGCCGCTCCATCTCCCCGACCATGTTGTTCAGCGCCGCGATCGCCTGCTTGGCCTTGGTGATAACCGGGGTGAGCAGGTGCGGGATGTCGTTATAGATGGAGAACTCCAGCATTTTCGGGTCGATCATCAGCAGCCGCAGCTGGTCGGGGGAGTTTTTGTACAGCAGGCTGAGGATCATCGCGTTGATCCCTACCGATTTACCCGACCCCGTCGTTCCGGCGATCAGGAGGTGGGGGAGTTTTTTCAGGTCCGTGATGAAGGGCTTGCCGACGATATCCTTGCCCAGCGCGATCGTCAGCGGGGACTTGGCCTCCTGGAACAGCTTGCTTTCGAAGATCTCGCGCAGGTAGATCGTCTCGACGGTATGGTTCGGGATCTCGATACCGACGACGTCCTTGCCCGGAATCGGCGCCTGGATACGGATCGTCTCGGCACGCAGCGCCATTGCGAGGTCGTCCTGGAGGTTCATAATCTTCGATACTTTGATGTGCGCGGCCGGTTTGAACTCAAAGGTCGAAACGACCGGGCCCGCGTAGGTGCGGATAACGTCCCCGTCGATCTTGAACTGGGCCAGTTTCTCGATCAGGTCGCGGATCTTGTCATCGAGCTCGCGTTCGTCGATACTGTTGCCCTGCTTCGGCGGCTTTTGAAAAAAGTCGAGGGAGGGCAGCTTGAAGTTCTTGGGCTTCTCCGACTTACCCTTCTCGATCTGTTCGAGCAGCTTCTTGTTCTCATCGAGCTCCTCGACGATCACGGCGCTCTTTTTCTGCCGGACCCCCTCTGCCATCGCGAGAATCGTTCCCGCTTTCGCTGCCGGCGTGCTCACCGGCAGGTCCTCTTCATCATCCCCCTCATCGGGCAATGCTTCTTTAGGGCCTTTCGAGACGAGCCGGATAGGAGCCTCTTCCGAATCCAGCGGCATCTTCATCCGTTCGTAGGCCGGGGTATCGAAAGGGTCGTCGTCGAACAGGCCCGGCTGCTCGGCCGCGACCGTCCGTTTCCCGGCTGCCGGGGTGTAAGAGGAGTATTCTGGCTCCTCGTCATCATCCTCCTCTTCCGCTTTGCGGAACGAAAAAGGGAGTTTCGGTTTCGGCATCGAGGGGAACTTTTCGGCATCGATCAGAATCACGGCGGCAATCGTCACCGTCATCAGCCAGAAGACCCAGAGCCCGAACGTCCCGATATAGGGCTCGAGGAAATCGACGAAACCGGCACCGAGCGCACCGCGCAGCGGCCCCTCGGTCACGAGGGCCTGCAGGATCAGCAGGGAGAAAAAGAGGAGAATCCCCGCCAGGACCTTCTCGGTACGTTCAACATCGATCTCACTGTTCCGGTAATAACGATAGAGCGGGTACAACAGGGCGAAGAGGTAGGCAAATGCCACGTAACCGAAAAGTGCCCGGTTCGCCTTGGCGATAATCTCCCCGATCGTCCCGATGACGGCCGCATCCGCGATGATCGTCGAGATCCCCGCATATACCAAAATGGCCAAAACAGTGATGAAAAATGCCTGCCGCAAAAACAATCCTCTTTTCAAGTAGTGTTAGGGATTATAACAAAAACTGCTTTGCCCGCCCATTGGGATGGCTCCGGGCCTATTTTAAGGATGCATCCATTACAATTCGGCTCTGCAAAATGCCGCTGTGGTGGAATGGTAGACACGACGGATTCAAAATCCGTTACCTTCGGGTGTGCCGGTTCAAGTCCGGCCAGCGGTACCACCTCTTTAGCCCTTGTACAGGGACTTTCCGAGACTCATAGTTATAAGTTGTAATCAACTTAGGTGATAAATACTCATCAAGAGCAAATATATAGATGAAATCCTTATAGATGATTTGGAAAACATCAAACCCCTTTCGATAGATCAATCTTCCATCGTTTATGGCTTTAGTAAGGTGCTTGAGCTGTGCACGTTTTGGCAATCCAAGACGTTCTTTCATTCTCCTTTTAGCATGTTTTGTTATTCTCATCTCGATTCCTAATCATCGTCATCATCATAAAAGTCGTCCTCATCATCTTGACACCCACAGTCATCGTACGCATTTTGTACGATTATGCCGTCATCTTCTCCATCATCATATAGATACGTAGTGACCAGGCAATGCCGGCACTGGTAATGATAATATGCCATGTTTTAATCCTTTTCTATCAAAAGAGCCCAACTGGGCTCTTTGTGTTGTTGTGATAAACGACCTATTTTTTTGAAGGGCAGTTACCCCTACCACCGCCAGATGGGTTACCAGTAGTACTTGGTCCCTTCGGAGGCGTGCATCCACTTGATTTGGACATGCCAGATCCTTTCACGTTTATTTCGATTCAAAGATGAACCGATGCGAAAATTTTATTGGGGAGGGATAAACGGCGGTGGATAGTAAGTCGTACAATTTTTTCAGTAGTAGTTGATTGAAGCGTAGATGTAGACTTTGCAAGGTTTATGGTGTGCGTTTCTTTTTTTGAGTTCTTGTTCGAGCTTCCTGTTCTTCAGTAGCTTTGCTACTTTTTCACCTACACACAACAGCTCAGGGCGGTATTCATTATCTTTTAAGCGCCTGGTTTTATTCATGAATTCTACAATCATGGGAACGGCATTCTGGTGCTTTTTTTGAAGAATCTCATGAAAAGCCTTCTGGGTTAAGTGGATCAAATAGTCTCTTTCCATTCCCATATCGTCACATCCTGTGCATTGTTCAAACCAATAGTCAACTTCTTCTTTTTTCAACAAACGGGGATGGAAAGGGCTAGTTGCAAGATTTATGATTGCTATGGCAGCATAGGTCCGTTCAAAATCTGATTGAGCGATTGCAAAAGCATGATAGTATGCTTTCATTGCAAGATGTAGATTTGGGAATACGAATTCATTGGTTAGAAAATTATTCCCTTCAAAACATTCTCCAAGGTTTACTACACTGTGAAAATTTTCCAGTGATTTAAGCTGGAGATCTATGAAGGCTCCATCTTGACTACCCTGAATCGCAAATAGTACTTCCAGCAGCCTTTTTTCATCAGCTTTTTCGCTTTCGATACGCGCTTTTTTTTCAGACAATCTTTGTGCGGCCTGCAGATTTACATTGGCAATTTCCGGCCCAAATAATAAAAGTTCATCGACTGAATAATGAAAGTTATCTTGGCCGACTTCCTTGCTGATGTAGGAAATAATTCGATCGAGCATTTCCTTTTTATTTTCATTTTCAAAAAAGCATGCCACATAATCTTTGTAATACAGTGCGTAAGGGTTTAGGTTTTCTATTGAATCACCATAGTAGTATTCACTAGTTAGGTTATGAACTTTCGAGAATAACCCGCAAAGTTGCAATATCCTGTTTTGCTCAATATCAGGACTCTTCATATCGGATTCAAAGTAGTTGCTCAGATATTTGTAGGCAGATTGAATCACACGTACCGATGTCAATATGGATGAAAGTTGTTTTGACATTGGCTCTTGCCATCTATCGTGAACGTAGGAAACGAATTTCTCTTTTTCTGGAGCCTCTAGATTCTCTTCAAGTCGACCTAATAGGTTGTTGGGATTTGGAAACTCTCTTTTCAAATCATCCAGAGTCAGTGTTTTAACATCTTTGACAAACGTACAGGCATCTTCAAACTGCTCCTCCAGGGATTTGTCTGTATGACGTATGAAAAGACCTTGATAATTTAACTTCTCACTTGCGTACTTGTGAATGCTTGACATATCTGGAATTACAAATTTATCGTGCCAACTTTTCAAGACGTTTCGACGTTGATCCATCTCTTTAAAGTCGGACGCGAAGTTTTCTGAACTTGTCTCCTGTCGGCTATTCTCGAGTGGCATTGCAGCATAAAAATCTTCATTGGTTCCGCCGTATAAGTCTATCCACCAATTCAGGACCATATTGAGAGGAAAAATTATTTTCTTATTCTTGATCTTTGGCAAATACCAGAACTCTCCACCCGGTAGGCCTTTATCGATTCTGTCAGCATATTGGGAAAAATAACGACCCAGCAGATATGCAAAATAGGGCACAACAAAATGCTTTAACAGTAGCCAGTCATATTTTTTTTCGAGGGATTGATTATAGGTTGAATAGAGTTCCCTCTGCACATACTCATAGTCCTCCAGAAATTCATAAACAATGTCTTTTAAAACTGGATGCGCATTGAAATAGTATATTTCCTGGAGAAGGTTTTGGAGCACTTCATCATATTTTTCTTTGAGATTGTCTCTTGCAATAAAGCGTCGTTTTTGTGGGGTCTGTTTGATAGCCAGTCTGTTTAAATCCAAATCTAGATATTGAGCTGCTTTAATCAATATTTGTTCAAGGTTTAACATAAAAAAAAGCCTTCAATCCTCTCTAAAACACTGCATTCTATCAAACAAAACATCCAAAACGGCGCATATCCGACACTCTGGTTTTTGAAAAGGTATTGTAAGGCCCTCATAGACTATGTTTCTTGGGTTGTGACTCCTGGACTAATAATCCAGTTACTCTTTTGAAGTGACCCCTTGAACTATATTAATTCACTTTTTATATTCATGATTTTTTTATCAAGATCTTTCAATCCTTCTAGTAAATCTTTTACTCTTTTATACTCGTCTTCTGGATTCAGTTGTGTTGTCGCTCTTTTTGTTTTGTGCGCAATTTCACCTCGTAAACTACCGAAGTTGTCTAAGGTAGTCATCCAGGTATTATCAAGTCCGGCAATGTCAATTCCTGTAGGTAGGATAAGTGATTTAAAGTTGTTTTCTTTAACACCATGGTTGTCTTTTACAATTTGAACAAATTGCTTTTGTGCTAAATCAATTACTTCTTCTATAGAGTCATTTGGCTTCTTGCGAGATCTTGCTAACTGGATTATTTCTTCATTTGAGCATTCATCATTAACACTCCAGCTAGAATGATATGATGCTAAAAATGCGATGAGCAAGTTGGATGCTTTACCATTTCGTTTCCATTCTCGTATGGCATCTGTGACAATCTCTTTGGAGACATCTTCGAGATATGACTCGATTTCAGCATGAACCAATAAGCGGTATCCTCGTGTACGATCCAATTGTCTGTCTGTATAGTTCCCAGTAGCAGAAAAACTTCCTGGAAGCATATGAGTTTTTAACTCAATGAGTCTCGAACGCAACTCTTTAAATCTCTTTGATATAGGCATACAACGTCCTATATAATACGGTGTTCTACTAATTTGGGAACATGTAAACTTGAACCTAGTATTTCATTTAACTTTGTGTTCCACAAAGATATGCGAGTGTGTGTTGCTGTTAGACTCTTGGTTGTGCTTTCGATAGATGCTTTAAAGTCTGGATTTATACACAGCTCCTTGAAAGCTTCTTCAATCGCTAATTCTTTTCCATCGCTCAATTCGCGGACTGTCGACTCAGAAAAGGATAGGATTAAGACATCGAAAATAGAGCGGTTGAATCTACTTTCATAGGTGTCACCAATCCACTTCTTATAGGCATTATTCGCAAAAATCCTCTTGATGGACAAGTGAGCTTCTTCAAACTCAGCCATTTGCTGAAATGTATTCTCTTCTAGTTCCCCCCACTCTTGATTCATAGTCGAGCAACAGTAGTCTAAAAAAGACTTTAATGTGCCGGAATACATGGACAGATAGTTTTTAAAAGAAAAATACCTTAGTAATAGCTCCGCATCGCGCATTCTGAAGTCTGGCTTCTTCAGCTTTAGAATGTCTTGTAACGCCGCACTTCCTGATGATGCTTCATCCAAAAATGATATAAATGGCCCTGGATGTAACGCTTGTCTCAACTCCTGTGGAGACAATGGTACACTTCCAGTATTTAGTCTCAGAAAGACATGATATAAAAAGTTCTCATTTGGCCAATTTTTGATGACCACAGTTCTTATTGGCTGATTTTCAAATGCTGAAAGGTCATCAAATAGGTCCAGGTCTTCGCGTAAAGCTACTAAGCTTTTACCTTTCAAATCATTTCTAATGTCGAGCGAAGATAACTTCAACTGGACGTACACGTTATCATCTCTTTCAGCTGCAAACTGGCGAATGCTCAATAGCCTTTGTTTACCGTCTAAGACAATATACGAACCTCTTCTATCTATCGACTCAGCCAAGACAATCTGAGGTACAGGTAGTCCAAGAATTAATGATTCAATGAAACGACTTTTTCGTTTTTTATCCCATGCATCGCGTCTTTGAAAATCTGGGTTTAATTGGATATTGCCCTTATTAATTTGATTGATGATTGTTTCTGTTGTCCAGTCAGTTGCACTAACAACGGCTTGAGAAAAAAAACTTTGATCAAGCTCCGTTATGTCTTCTTCAGATTCAGATTGATTGTCATACTCAATGAAAGCATCTTCTTCATTAATCAAAGCAGTTCTCCAAATGACTTTAAATTTGAAAATACTTTATCATAGACTGAGTTAAGTCTACTTCTTATGAGTTTCTTGACGGGGGTAGGGTAATGGATATAAAGATATTAATGCCAAAACCGGGCCAAATCTACCTGACACCTGGTACAAAATCCATAAATCAGCAGCAAGTGAGTCACACTTTGAAAAAGTGTAGTGATATCGTATTTTTAGGAACTGTTGAAAGTAAAAGTGGCACGCCCGAAGGGATTCGAACCCCTGACACCTGGTACCGAAAACCAATATCACTATGTTTATTTTTTGTGCCCGGTGTGCGCCTAGAAATGTCTTTTTATGACTACTGTGAAAGTTAGAAAAGCTTGCTATTTGCCTATTTCAGGCACTTTTAGTCTTCTTCAAGTCCGGCCAGCGGTACCACCCTCTTCAACTTTTTTTCAAACCTTTTTTCTTCGAGCTGATCCATGACGGTCGCGAACGGTTCATTTTCAAGGTAGCGGACTGCAACGGCATCGAACGTCAGCCCGAAAATTCTGCTGCGGTGCTTGAACGTATGGTTGGCGGCACCGTTTTGCATATTCATCAGAAGCGATTCGACTTCAGCCTCGTCGATCCGGTGCATAAAGAGCAGGAAATCCCCTTCGGTATAGCGGGCAATTTCAAAATGTACCCGCTGCATTTTCAGGAACTCGATCACATAGCTGCAGACCAGCATCAGGACCCGGTTGCCGATGATGCTGTCGTATTCAGCGACGATTGTTTTGTAATCCGGGATACGGAGGCTGACCAGGTAGCCCTCATCGCTGAAGCCCTGGCGTGCATTGAGCTTCTGTTTGTAGAGCCAGAGACGGTTTTTCGCCGGCGTGACATCGTCGGAAAAGAGGTGCGTGCGCAGCAGATCGATCTCACGGTGCACCATATCACCATCCGCTTTTTCCGCAGCCATGTTCAGGCTTTTTTGCTCCTCTTCCGCAAACGTTTCCTGGTATTTCGAAGGAAGGACAACCGCTTCGTTGATGAGCCGCCGCATCGTCCGCTCCGTCACCTCCGAGAGGTGCTTGTCGTCATGATGCATAGGCCGCCTCCGTATAACCGAAGGTCTGCAGGACATCGTCCCACTGCTGGGGCTTGTGCAGATGGTGCCCCTGGAAATAGTCGACGCCGATGCTTTGCGCCATACGCAGCACGCCCGTGTCACTGATATACTCCGCCACGGTCTCGATCCCCAGTTCATGGCAGATATTGACCATGTTCCCGAGGATGATACGGTGTTTGCGGTCGTGGATCTTCGAGATCAGCGATCCGTCGAGCTTGACGTAGTCGATCTCGAGGTTCAGCAGGTTGTCATAGTTGGAGTAGCCGCTGCCGAAATCGTCGATGGCAATCTTCACGCCGCGCTTTTTCAGCCTGAAGATGAACTCGTTGACGGTCTCCAGGTCCCGGATCTGGTCGCTCTCGAGGATTTCAACCGTCAGCCTCCGGCCGACGCCCTCTTTGGCAAGCCGCTCCAGCAGGGACTCTCTCAGCAGCACGTTGTTGATATCGACATAGGAGAGGTTGAGCGTCACCGAGACGTCATAGTGCGCCAGAACGTCAAAAACCTTATCGATCATCTGGAGCATCAGCTGGGTATAGAGGCGGTACTCTTTGGACTTTTCCAGGAAAGCCGCCGGCGAAAGCACCCGTCCCTGACGGTCCACCAGCCGCATCAGGCTCTCGAATTTTGCCGGTTTCGTCAGCGCATCGTTGCGGAAGATTCCCTGAAAATAGGGGGTCACCATCCTGCGCTCAATGTTCTCCTGAAGCAGTTCGTAGGTTTTGTTGGAAAAATGGGCATTGCGCTCGGCGGAGCCGCTGTCATAGAAGATATAGCTGTTGTGCAGCCGTTTGGCCTCCTGCAGGGCTTTTTCCGCGTACATCAGGCTCACGGCGCCGTCCGCCTTGCTCGCACCGATCGAAACGTTGATATGAATGCTGTTCCCGGGTACAACACTGAAAGCGTACTCCGACACAGAGGCGTGGAGTTTTTCGGCAATAAAATCGAGCAGCCGGTGCGAGAAGTCATTTTTGACAAAAAGGCAGAGCCGGTCGGCATAAAGATGGTAGAGTTCGAAATCGAACGCTGCGAAACCGAGGGTGCGGAAATGCCCGTCATTTTTGAGCCGGCCGAGCGCCGAAGCCACCAGCACTTCAAGCTCTGCCACCATCTGTTCCGCCTTCTCGTACCCATAAAGGATGCGGATGTCATCAAAAGCGACGATGTCGATCAGCAGCACGACGGCTTTGCCGCCGTATGCCGAGATCCGCTTCTGACAATCGTGCATGGAATGGACCTCATGCGATACGTCTGTACCTTGGCCTGCAGCAGAGTTTTTCTTCACCGGGTGTTCGGCAGTGTGGGGGAGCGCGCTCATCGCCTTCTCCTGTTTCAGTCGGTCGACTTCATCTCTGATGTCGACCAGTTTGCGAAGCGCCTCGTCCTTGTCGTCGGCGGCGACCCTCCGCTTGACCGGCTTGCCCTCCTCGTCGCGGTAGGTAACGTAGTAACCCGTTACCGTACCGTCGGACTTGCGGTAGAGTTCGCTGATCCCTTTGTAGTGTTTATCTTGAATTGTCCGAATCGGCATCATGCCCTCCGTCCGGTCGTTCATCCTTTTGGTGGCCCCGCAGGCCGCTTTGACACCGTCGTCACGGCGACGACGGTTTCACACAATTTTTCATGCTAGCATAATTACTACGATCATGTCAAGGAAATTGTAGTAATTTGTTAAAGTTACTACAAAATTGCAGCAACGGCGGTCCGCACCGCTCAGGCCTATCCCTGTTATTTATATTCAACAGGATCAACATGTAGGCGCTACCCTGCCCCGCCGCGATGATGCTACAATGTGTTTATGGCATACCGTATCACGATAAAAGAGGGAAACCTTCTGGACGCACCGGCATCGGACTTCATCGTCAACCCCTCCAATACGATCCTGGCATTGGGCTCGGGGGTTTCGGGGGCGTTTGCTGCGGCCTGCGGGCCTGCGCTGCAGGAGGAGATGAACCGGAAAAGAGATAGCAGCGCCCCCCTCTCCAAAGGCGATGTCGTCCTCACCGGAGCGGGAGGCTGTACAGCGTTCCGTCACGTGCTGCATGCCGCGGTCATGGACTACCGTCCGAATGCGGCCGAAACCGTGCCGAGCCTCGATGACATCCGAACGATACTCGTAAACATAGAGCTTTTCCTTGCAGACGAAGCAGCTGCGTCCTCTGGACCGGTTACTCTTACCCTGCCGCTGATGGGCACGGGCGTGGGCGGACTGGACAAACGTCATGTGCTGGAGATCTATCGCGGTTTTTTCAGGAGGGAAGTCGATTTTGACTGTGAAGTGTTCTTGTATGGTCATTCCGAAGCCGACTGCTTACTGATGCAGCGCGTCTTCGGCGAGGAGCGTGCCTAGGCGCCGCCGCCGGTATCGGCACTCAGGTCTTCGGTGTGTTTGTCGTGATGCGGCATCCCCTCGTTGGAGGCTTTCGCTTCCTGGAGCCCCTTGATCACCTCATCGATGTTTTCGTAAGGAATATGGACTTTCCAGTCGCTGGATGCACCTTCCAATGCGATGGAAATACTGACCACCGGACTGCTGTGTTTGCCGTAGGGCTCCTCGATGTGCGCGATACTGATCGTACCGTTTTGCGTATGCGCCAGTTTTAGCGTTTTGAGTTCAACCATCGATTTTGACATCCGATTCTCCTTAAGTATGAAGTGGCTTGAAACCATTGTAGCACATTTCAGTGCCGGAGAGCGCCTTTCTACTCTCCGGCCGCCGCAGCACCATGCGGCAAAGAGAGGTAGTAGTAGCGGTTCAGGTCAAACAGCCCCGCGTCGATGGGGTGCATCGCCTCGAAACGTTTCTGGAACCAGTCGTACGCTTCCCAGAAGCGGGGGTTGTCCCGCGTAATCCCGAAATGGAAAAAGCGGCGGCGGTATTCCGGCGTGTCCTCGTAATGCTGCAACATATCGAAGAAAGCCGGCGCCTCGTCAACGTCCAGCTCCAGCAGCATGTTCGGATAGGACCCGACGAAGTCGAAAATAAAGTTTGCCTGGTCTTTGGAGGGATCGAGCTGGCTCTGCTCGTCGAACAGAAAAGCAACGTTATCGTGCCAGCGGTTGATAATGACCGAGAAGACAATATCCTCCTCCCCTTCGGGCATACGGACACGGACATAGGCCAGATTCGACTGCTGCCCGTTGACCGTACGGATAAACGCCGTACCTGGTTTTTCGACGGCGCGGAAGGCCTGGATGTAATCTTCACGGGTCCGATAATGCTCCGGCAGGCCCGGATGGGCTTCGCCCGCCCGGAAATAGTTCAGCGCGTCGAACCCGATCCCGGTCGTTGCGGGCAGTTCGTGATCGACAAGGTGTTCGATGAACTCCCGTTTGGGATCATCAGTCTGGTAGACAATGGCTGAAGGCATGCGCGCCGGGCGGTAGAACAGCTTTTCCTCCACCAGGATATTGAGGTTTTTGTTCCAGGCATCGAAGAGCTTCCCGCGGACATCTACCGGCATAAAGTCGATGTAGTTGCTCTCCCCTTCCACCCGGAGCCGGTCCATATAGCGCCGCACGTTGGTCTGGTGCCCGACGTTGCCGAAGACGTCAAATCCGGCCACCAGTGCATAATAGATGCGTTCGAAAAGCGGGTAGTCGATGACCCAGAGGGTTTTGGGCAGATCCCCGAGCACACCCTTGTGTACCGAGGCACTGTCGAAGTGGCGGTAGACCGTCAGCAACGGTGCATCATCGGCCTCGGTACCCTTCCAGATAGCGTCATACCCCAGCCCGTCCGTATAGATGAGCGAATAAAAATCCGCTCGCGCTTTGTAGTAATCGACGGCCCGCTCGATGTACCGGTCGCTGAAGAAGCGGTAAGCCGGGAAATCGCTGCCCCGTTCGTCCGGCACGGAGAGCTCCTTCTCGTTGAAACGCAGCAGGTTCGGGTACTGAAGGCTCAGATCATATTTGGGGTCGAGGAACATGACCCAGAAGTGATCGTTGATGACGTTCAGCGCCACCTGCCCCTTGCAGACCGGACCGCGGATAAACGTCCGTACGATATATTCGCTGTTGTCCAGCAAGAAGCCGTAGCGTACCGAAGCGGGGATCTGGGCATAGGTCACAAAGGGGTTGGCCGATGCCTTTGCACCGTACCCCATCACATGCGGGGTCTCGAGCCACGGCGTGTCGATGAAGCTCCTTATGACCTTCGTCAACTGATGTTCGTCAAGGGTAAAAACCATATGCGTCTTGTGCACCAGCGTCGAGGTAATCCGGCGGAAACGGTAATAAAACGGCGCTTTGCCCGGATCGTCGTAGGATCTGAGTGTCGGGATGATCTCGACCGGAGCAGGCGCGGCCGTTTTGGAACGGACCAGTTCATAAAAGGTGCCCTCAGGCGTGCCGAACCGGATGTGGGCCAGGTAGAGATGCTCGTAAAGATAACGTGCCGTGAGGGCATGCTTGGCATCGGGCAGGTTCAAAAAACGCTCCCACGCCTCCAGGAGTGCCGTGTCCGGCCGAACCGGACGCTCCGTCGCCGCCTGCTCTTCGCTGCCCGGTCCCCGGGCACCCTGCTGTATCCACTGCGACAGCGTCGTATACTCGGCGGTTGTCAACGGCGGGAACCCGTAAGGCATCCCGCGGTCCGGGTACTCATCCAGGTACTCTTCGAGTTCGTCATGGTCCTTTGGGCAGGTTAGTTCGTCATTCTCCGGCCGGTATTCGCCGGCCATATGGGGCAGCCGGCGCTTGGCCTCGAGCAGACTGATCAGCGTCGAATCATTGAAACGGCCCGATGCGCTGCTGGCCGTGACGGAAAAGAATCCGTAGTCTTCATGCCACTGCTCGGCGGAATCCGCATCGACAAAGAGGCGGGTCGGGTGGACGGCAGTGAGCCGTTCGGAGTCATAGACCGCCGTTTTCGACGCGCCGCGTTCCAGCCCCTCGTAGGCACTCAGTTTCAGCTGGCAGGGAGCGTTGTAGCACGAATGGCAGACCACACAGCGGCGGTCGAGAATGGGACGGACCTCTTTGGTGTAGTCGATGGCGCGCTCGGATACGGCGACGGCGACAGGGGGGAAGGGTTTCGGTGCACAGCCGGCCAACATAAGCAAGAGGATGGTCAAAGCATAAAGTAAAGGTTTCATTGGGTGTAGTGTACCGTAACCCGTTTGCATTGCCCTGCTACAATGCTAAAAAGCACGAAAGGAGTCACCATGCTTACGCGGCTGTTTTCCGTAGGGCTTCTGATACTGCTTGCCGGGTGTTCCGGCATGCAGGTGCAGCGCGACTACGATCCGGAATTTGATTTCAAACCCCTTGAACGTTTCGCCGTCGTCTATCCGCTCAAAGACGGTATCGAAACCCTGACGCAGAGCCGGATCGCCAGTGCGATTACCGCCGATATGACCAAGAAAGGGTATCTCTCCGCCGACAAAGAGCATGCCGATTTCGTCATCGTCTTCCATACCGACGTCACCACCAGAAAACAGGTGACGACCGATTTTCAGATGGTCGGATTCTTCCCCTACTACGGGTACGGGTACGGCGCCGCAATGACCGTGCCGGTGCAGCGTGAATACGATTACGACGAGGCCAAGATCATCATCGATATGCTCAACCCTGTCGGGAACAGGATCTTCTGGCGCGCGGTCGCGACCGACCGGCTGAAACACTTCGATACGCCCCAGGAGCGGACGGCGTACATCAACAAGGTGGTTGCCGAGAGCCTCGACGCCTTTCCCGCGAGGGGACTGGAACCCTGAGCAGGCAGGCTGCAGGGAGTCGTGAAAAAAAACTGATCTTTTTGTTCAATTCATTTGAATGGAAAAAGAGCCACTTTTTTCGCTAGCATACACCCCTTTATTTTCGAAGGAGTGAACAATGATCGAACTGCTTGGCATTTTCTACCCGAGCGTCGCTGTAATCGGCTACGGTATGTATTTTTACCACAACACCGGCGACCGCAAGCACTAAGAACTTTTCTGCCGGGAGGCTCCCGGCCTTTTTCCCCTTTTTTCTGCGCTACAATACCCCATGGCAATCGAAATCGAACGCAAATTTCTTATCGACCCCGCCCGGCTTCCGGAGCTGCCCGCACCGCTGGTCATCAAGCAGGGATACATTCCGTCCGAAGGTGTCACGGTCCGTATCCGTACGACAAACGGCAAAGCCTATCTGACCCTCAAAGGCAAAAGGCATGAGCTCGTGCGCAGCGAATTCGAATACCCCATCCCCTACGAAGACGCCCTCTCCATGCTCGAAGAGCTCTGCGCACCGCCGCTGATCGAAAAAAACCGCTATGAGATCATGTATGAGGGGCATCTATGGGAGGTGGATATCTTCGAAGGGGAGAATGCGGGGCTCTTCCTGGCCGAAATCGAGCTGCAGACTCCCGAGGAGACGTTCGCGCTTCCGCCCTGGGTGACCCGCGAGGTCACCGAGGACAAACGCTACTACAACTCCAACCTGCGCACCCTGCCCTACGCCCGTTTCAAGGACGAGGCGTAGCCCCCGCGGCGTGGATCTTCTCCGTCACCTCGTCGCGCTTGGTGAAATCCGCCCCCATACTGATAATGAAAGAGGAGGCCTCCTCCAGCGTCAGTGACACCGGGACGGTGAGCTCATCCTTGACCAGGACCGTATAGCCGCTGGTCGGGTTCGGCGACGTCGGGACGAAGAGGACGCAGATGCCGTTGTGGCGGTTGAGGACATAGGCCGGGACCCAGACGCCCTCTTTGGGGTATTCGACGAGCACGACCTCTTTCTTGCCCGAATCATCCTTGCCGGTCAGCATATTGGAGATCTTGCGCGACACGGAGTAGATCGTGTTGACCGCGGGGATCTTCTCGAACATCCGGTCGATCGCCGAAAGCAGGACGGAGCGGCCGTAGCGTTCGATGGTCCATCCCAGCAGGATCAGCGCCCCCAGCACCCCGAACATCAGCAGCACTGTCGTGTCGGCCGAATCGGTCAGGGTGTTGAGCCGCAGATAGGCGCTGAGGCCGATGTTCTTGAGAAAATTGACAACAAGAAGGACCACCACCAGCGGAAAAAAGGAGAGCGCTCCCACAAAAAGGAAGCGGATCATCTTCTTGACGGCGGCGGCGATCATTTCGTACAGCTCTCCTCGACCTTCATGACAAAGCCGATGTTGACATCCTGCCAGGTTTTGCCGGCATGCAGATCATAGCAGGCGCGGTTGATGGACGCAAGCGCATCAAGGGCTTTGAAGTCACCGAGGTCGATCACGCCCTTTGCGCTGAAAACACCTTTCTCAAGGGTATAGGCCATCGGGACGTTGAGCCCTTTGCCGTTCATGATCACCTCGACCAGCACGATCTTGGCCGCTTCGTCCACGGCGAGGACCTGCGCTTCAAGCATCTGGCCGTCCATCTGGTTGAAGAAGAACTGCACCAGCTTCGCGTCGCGCCCGGCATTGCCCGACTCGACGTTGTTCGTCTGGATCATCACCTTGGCACCCTTGAGCAGTTCCGTCAGCGACGCCGCTTTGTCCGCCCCTTTGTAGACGACGGAGCGGAATGTCCCGTTGACCCCTGCCTTCATCGGTGTTTTGAACGCCGTCCAGTTGACGCTGACGTCGCCCTCTTGCACATAGCTGCAGTCTGCCATGGCGACGGCGGCGGCAACAAGAACCGATAATGCAATCTTTTTCATCATTACTCTCCTGGTGAACCAAAGTTTTGCGGCTATTATAACTGCCATTGTTTAATCACGTATCAGCATCTTGAGGTAATATTTCAGCAAAGCAACAAGGACCCGTATGAGCAAAGCACCTTTTCTACCCTTTGAAGTCAACCTCGAGACGTTTATCGACGATCTCAAGCGCACCCTGGACGACGGACGTGCCCAGATCCAGGCCCTCCTTGCCATCGAAGCGAAGACCTATGCCAACTTTGTCAAACCCTTCGAGATGCTTGACGAACGGCTCGACCACTTCTTTACGCCGATGTCGCACCTGCACGCCGTCAACAACAGCGACGAGACCCAGGAGGTCTACACCGCGGCCCTCCCCCTGCTCACCGAGTACGGCACCGAAGTCGGGCAGAACCTCGATATCTATACGGCGTTCAAAAGCATCAAGGCCTCCGAGTATGACCTCCTCACCCCCGAACAGCAGCGCGTCATCGATCTCAACATCCAGGGGTTCGAACTGAGCGGCGCCCACCTCGACGAAGCCAGCAAAAAGCGCCTCGCGGAGATCAGCCTCCGCCGCAGCGAGCTTTCGAACCGTTTCTCCCAGAACCTCCTGGACGCGACGAACGCCTTCGAGTACATCATCACCGATCCCGCGGACGTGGAGGGGATGCCCAAAAGCGACATCGAGAGCGCGGCGTTTGAAACCGAAGAGGGAAAAACCGCCTGGAAGTTCACCCTGCAGATGCCCTCGTACATCGCCTACATGACCTACGGCCCCAACCGCGAGATCCGCGAAGCGCTCTACAAGGGCTACACGACCCGCGCCCCCGAGAATGCCGAGATCATCGAAGAGACCCTCGCCCTGCGCAAAGAGGCGGCACGCCTGATCGGCTTCGAGACCTACGCCGAACGCTCCCTCGCCACGAAGATGGCCAAAGACCCCGACACCGTACTGGCCTTCCTCAACGAACTGGCCGACGCCTCCATGGCCCAGGGACAGCGCGAACTGGCCGAACTGCGGGAGTTTGCGGGTGCGCAGGAGCTGCAGAGCTATGACAGCGCCTTCTACGGCGAGCAGCTCAAAAAAGCGCGCTACGACATCGACGAAGAGGAGTACCGCCCCTACTTCGAGCAGAACTCCGTCGTCGAGGGGCTTTTCGAGTTCCTGCACCGCCTCTTCGGCGTCAGCATCCGCCCCGCCGAGGACGTCGCGCTCTGGCACGACACGGCGACGGCCCACGACCTCTACGTCGACGACCAGCTGCGCGCCCGTCTCTACCTCGACCTCGAAGCGCGCCCGAGCAAACGCGGCGGAGCCTGGATGCACAACTGGCAGAGCCACTGCCTCGACGAACACGGGCAGGAGCAGCTGGCAAGCGCCTTTATCGTCTGTAACTTCCCGCCTTCAAGCGCTACGACTCCTTCCCTGCTACGCCACGACGACGTCGTCACCCTCTTCCATGAAACGGGCCACGCCATCCACCACCTGCTCAGTACCGTCAACGAAAACGGGGTCAGCGGGGTCAACGGGGTCGAATGGGACGCCGTGGAGTTCCCGTCGCAGTTCCTGGAGAATTTCGCCTACGAGCCGCAGGTACTGAAGCTCTTCGCCAAACACCATGAGAGCGGCGAAGTCATCAGTGACCTTATGATCGACAAACTGGTCCGCGCCAAGAACTTCCAGTCGGCAATGGGTATGCTCCGCCAGCTCGAATTCGCCATTTTCGACTTCACCCTCCACATGGAGGAGACACCGGACGTCCAGGCGGTCCTCGACGCCGTGCGCGAACGGACCGCCCTGCTGACGCCCCCGTCGTACAACAAGTTCCAAAACGGCTTTTCGCACATCTTCGCCGGCGGGTATGCGGCAGGCTACTACAGCTACAAATGGGCCGAGGTCCTCAGCGCCGACGCCTTCTTCGCCATCGTCGACCAGGGGGTCTTCGATACCGCCCTGGGCCGCAGCTACCTTGACATCGTTCTGGGGCGCGGCGGCTCGGAGAGCATGCGCGTCCTCTTCTACAAGCTGATGGACCGCGAACCCGAAACGCAGAGCCTGCTGCGCCTGAGCGGCATTGAGGCGTGATCAAACTCCTCGCGGCGCTGCTGCTGCCGCTGGTGCTGTTTGCAGGAGAGACCGTGCGCATCGCAACTTATAACATTGAAAACCTCTTCGACCTCGAACGCAGCGGGCATGAATACGCCGAGTACATCCCGAACACCCCCTGGCAGTGGAACGAAAAGAACTACCGCAAAAAACTGAGAAACATCGCCCGCGTCATCGCCGAAATGAAACCCGACGTCATCGGATTGCAGGAGGTTGAATCAGACCGGGCCCTGCGCGATTTGCAGGTGGAGATCAAACGTGCGGGGCTCTACCTCCCCCACCGCGCCATTGCCGACGCCAAACCGAGTGTCGTCAAAACGGCCCTGCTCTCGCGCTTTCCCGTCAAGGTCAAACGTGAAATCGCCGTCGCCAACGGCAACCGTATCCGCAACATTCTCGAAGTCCGCCTCGATACCGGCGGCGAACCGCTCTACATCTTCGTCAATCACTGGAAAAGCAAGTCGGGACCGGAGAGTTTGCGCATGCTCTCGGCCAAAGCACTTAAAAGCCGTCTGGATGCGCTGGGGAGCGTATCGTATGTCCTGCTGGGTGATTTCAATTCGGACTACGACGAAAAGCACCTTTTCCTGCGCAAACGCAAGCACAACGACACCGACGGCATCACGGGGATCAACGACGTGCTGTTAACAATGCGCGGTGAAAAAGGCGTCACCCTCGACGATCTGCGCAGCTGCCCGGCGTGTGCCTACGACCTCTGGTACGATCTTCCCGGCCTGCAGCGCTGGAGCCACAGTTTCTACGGGCAGCAAGAGGCGCTCGACCACATCATCATCTCCCCCGCACTGGCGGACGGGAAAGGGAACGAATACGTTAAGGGAAGTTTTGCACGCTTCCGTCCCGACTACCTCCTGAGCAAGAAGGGGGCTCCCTACCGCTGGCAGCGCAGCCGTACCTACCCCAAGCACCATACCGGGAAGGGCTACTCCGACCACCTTCCGATCTACGCCGATTTCATCTTGAAGTGAGGATGTAACAAAGCTGCACTATAATGGTCCATCATGGAAAGCGCGCTTTTGAAATCCTACCTGGTACAACAGCTCGAAACGGCCAAGCAGCAGCTCCCGCTTATCGGGCCGGACGCCGATATCGAAGCCCTGCACCGTTTCCGTGTCGCCCTCCGGCGGTTCCGTTCCGTCCTGGCGGCATACAGCCGGCATCTCTACGCCCCCGACACCATCGCCAAGTCGATGCTCAAAGTCACCAACCCGCTGCGCGAAACCGATGTCTTTCTCGACGCTCTCTCCCCCGAAAGCTACCCGCAACTGCATGGGGCACTGACACGCTACCGGACCAAACAGTACAAAAAAAGGTGGCCGCCCGAGACGGCGGCGCGGTTCGGCCAGACGATCGACCTGCTGATCGCCGATGTCGAAGCCCTGAAACTCGACCAGCGTAAAAAGCGGCTTGTCGTCCGGGGCGAAGCCCTGTATGAAAAGGCCAAACGTGCACGCCAGGCCCTCGGGAAAGAGTCTAATGAAAAAGAGATCCATGAGATCCGGCTGCGGTACAAACAGGCACGTTACGTCCTGGAGTTCCTCCATGAAGCCGGGCTGATCGAGGCCAAACGCAAGATCAGGAATGCCAAAAAGCACCTGGAACATTTCGGTGCCATCCAGGATGCGGCCAACCAGCTCGACTGGCTCCACCACTTCTGCGAAAAGCACCCTTCGGACGAATGCCATACGCTTTACGAGACACGCAGGCAGGCACTCCGTGATCTGAAAAAGGCTTTTGAGCTCTAGCTCAGCAGGGCTCCCAGCCGCTGATGTCGTCGGGAATGCCGAGGTCGAAGGTATCGAGGGGATAGGCCATCTCGGGGTGGATGATGTAGAAACCGCTCTCGTGGACAAACCCCTCGATCGCGTCGATCATATCGCTGTAGTCGCCCATGCTTTCGTCGTTGAAAAGGACATGGTAACGTCCGCCGCCGTCGCGGGCAACATGGAACACGCCCGCCGCAGTTTTGAAACGGAGTATCTTTGTCAAATGCACTCTCTGTTTTTCCACACTATTGCAACCGACGTTCTATTAAAAGCACGGCCTCAGAGCTGCCGCTTGTACGCGGAGAGGTCGACCTTCTCCCCCGCCTTCAGCTTCGCCTCGATCGTATCGATCATCTCCCGGTACCCCTCGGCATCCACCATGGCCAGGTAGGCGGCGAAGCGTTTCGGATCACTGCAGCGTCTGAGCTTCTCCGGGAGTGAGGCGGCTTCCGTCTCCACCCGCACGGGCAGCAGGAAGCGCCCGATAACGACACCCGCCAGCAGCGCCAGCAGCAGGTGCAGCCACGACGCGTTCCACTGCATTGACGCTTCGCCGGACGGCGCAGCCTCCGCTTCGTCCGCATCGGCGGCAGCGGCGGAACGGACGGCTACGGTATGGGGCTCGGTGGTCAGTGTCACCGTCCGTTGCTGCTCCGTGTCGTAATAGGAGAGCTCCAGGGCCGGTACTGTGAAATTGCGGTCCGAAACGATGGCGAACTGCTGACCGATACTCCCCTCGTAGCCGTTGTCGCCGAGACGGAGCGTTTTTTCGTCCCCGTCGGTAAACTGCCGGGCACCCGGGATATTCAGCGCAAATGGTGCCATCGTGTCGAGGTTTCCGTAGCCGTCCAGTCTTACGGCCACCTGTACCGGCGTAAAGGCATCGACCGTTTCGCGGTCAACTACGAGCGAAAGGGTCAAATGCCCGGCATAAGGCGTCTGCTGCGGTGCCACCGCCACGTCGATCACGGGCAGCGAGACGGTACGGGCCGTGTAGTCGAGCTTTTCGACGTTGTCCCGCCCCATCACCGCGTTTTCGATGGAAGCCTTTGTCGTATGCTCCATCGTAGCATGAAACGCCAGGGAGAGTGTTCCGGCTGTTTTCGGGAAAACGGTGAAACGGTAACGGTTTACCCGATGCCCATCGACGATCTGCTCATCGCTGTTCTGCGGTTCGATGCGGTACGCCTCCGTCTCCTTCACCGGATCGAAAGCGATGATGTAGGCATAGGCTTCCGAATCAAAGCGGCAGGTATACTCGACGGCAAAGGCTTCGTGTTGCGCTACACGCGTTTTCGTCGCCGCGGCGCTCCAGGTGTAGGTTGTCTCCACGGCCCAGGAGAGCAGCGGAAGCAGTATGCCCATCCAGAGCACTCCTCTACCAGGGATTCGTTTCATGTACGCTCCTTTGATTGATCAGTTCATACTGTTTTGAGCTCAGGCGGCTGTTGCCTTTGTTCGAAAACTCCAGCTGCTCCTCGCGCTCCACCTTTTTCCCCTGACTTCCGGCACCGGAGCGGCGTTCGGCACTGCTTTGCTGGTTGCTGCCACCGCCCTCTTTCTTGGGAGCGCCTTCGCTGCGTTCGGTCTCCTGGTCCTGGGCGCGCTTCTTGCCCTCCTGCCGTCCGGTGAGCATATGGTCCTGCTCCTCCGCCGCGAGAATGTGCATCATGTTCGCGAGCGCTTCCTCATCGTAGTGCAGCGCCAGGGAACGGGCAAAGGCCTCGCGCGCTTTCGCGAACTCCTTGAGACGGACAAGGGCATTGCCCCGGTTGAACCATACCGACGCGCCGAAGCTGCCTTCGTGCTGCTTCAGCGCGCTGTAGTACTGCAGTGCGCGTTCATACTCGCCTGTGCGGTACCAGGCATTGCCCGCATCATACAGTGCCGCCGCACCCTCCATCTGTGCATAGAGCGCGGCACTGCGGTTGTAGTCGGCCGCATGATAGGCCTCTGCCGCCCGGTACGGCAGCGTCGCGTTCCACAGTAGCAGCAGCAGTACCGACAACAGCGCCGCAAAGAAACCAAGCAGGAGCGGGAGCAGCGCCCGGTGCCCTTTGCTGGCGGAGATCACGCGCCATCCCTGCGCCAGGAGGGATGCAGTGACGGCGGGGGTGGAAGTGATATGACTAAGACGGTTACGCACGACGCCCTCCGATACGGGAGATGAGATCCGTCATGCCCAGCATGGCGAACAGCAGTGCCAGCGCAAGCGGAGCGAAAAAATACTCCCGGTAGAGGATAATCTTCCGTTTCTCGCGGATATCCTCCATCCCCTGGGCCTGAATGGCCGCCTCAAGCGCCCCGGCATCCGCCCCGTCGATCACAACGCCGCCGGTCGCGTCGGCGATCGCCTCGATCGCACTGTTGCGCGCCGTCACGACGATACCGCCCTCCTCGTTGCGCAGCAGTTTTCCGTCTTCGGCTTTGAGCGTTCCCCCCGACGACGTCGCCAGCATGACGACGTTGACGATCAGCCCCGCTGCGCGCGCCTTCGCCGCCTCCTGGGAGTATCCCAGACTATCGCCGCCATCCGTCAGAAGCACGACGATGGGATGCTCGGAACGCGACAGTTTGCGTGCCAGTTTCAACGCACCGCCTATTTCCGTCCCCCGGGTCATGACCATCGACGTGTCCAGACCCGAAAAGAGATGCAGCAGCAGTTCGTCGTCGCGGGTCAGCGGCGACAGGATCACCGGGTTCGTCGTAAACGCCAGGACGCCGAAGCGGTTCGTATCGTCGGCTGCCACCACCGACGAGAGCAGCTGCTTCGCCGCCTCCAGGCGGCTCGGGGCGATATCGGTCGCCTGCATGGAACGGGAGATGTCGATGGCAAAGATGACGTCGCTGCCGCGCTGCTCGATCGACACCGGCTCCTGCATCGCCACCGGGCGGGCCAGTGCGAGAATGCCGAAGACGATCGCCGACACCAGGAAGATGCTCCGCACGCTCCAGACGAGACCACCGCCGCGCTGACGGCGGTAGACGAGGTAGAGTCCGAAGAAGAGCAGCAGCCAGAGCCACAGCGGGGCCATAAACGTCATCACAGTGCCTCCCTGCGCCAGAGGTAGAAGATCAGCAATACGCCCGCGGCCAACGGCCAGGTGTAATAGTACTCTTTCCGCAGGATCCGTTCCGACTTGATTCTGGAGCGCTCCAGGGCATCGATCGCTTCATAGACCGCAGCCAGGGATTCCGGGTCATAGGCGGCGAAGAAGGCGCCGCCGCTCTCGTCGGCGATCCGGCGTAGCATCGCTTCGTCGAACTCCCCCTTCTGTCCCATCCCGACCGTATAGATGCGGATACCGTGTTTGACGGCCAGCTCCGTCGCCGCTTTGGGCGACACCCGCCCGCTGTTGTGTTCCCCGTCGGTCAGCAGGACAAGTACCTTGGAGGTCGCCTTGGAATCTTCAAGCGCCCTGACGCCCATGGCAATCCCCTCGCCGATGGCCGTGTTCTGCCCCGCCATGCCGTAGACAAGGTAATCCATCATCTCCGCGACAACGGTTTTTTCATAGGTTACCGGCGAGGCGATAAAGGCGAAATCGCCGAAGAGGACGACCCCGGCGTTATCGCCGATTCGGTCAACGATAAAGTGCTTGGCGATCTTTCTGGCAATATCGAAACGGCTCTCCCGGCTTTTGGGGTCAAAACCCGATGCCCCCATCGACCCGCTGGCATCGAGCGCCAGCACGACGTCGACCCCCTGGCGGTTCAGCGGGTCATCCTGATCGATCGTGACGGGAGAGGCGATTGCTATGACGAGCAGCAGCACCGCCAGGTAGCGCAGCAGCCAAAGCCATTTGAACCATCCCCGCCGTACGGCAAAGAGTTCGAGATGGACGAAATAGCGCGGGCTCAGGCGTTCGCGGCAGCGGTAAAGGCAGTACCACAGCGGGGGCAGCAGCAAAAACAGCCAGGGAAATTCAAAACTCATGGGTTACTCGGACAAGAAAAGGGGTTCGGCGCCGTCCGACACGCCGGGAGCGGCACGGCAAAGCGGAGGCCGCGCATCGTTACCGCTGGAGAATATCGACGATTTCCAGGGTTTTTTCAGCGACCCGTGCCACCTTGCCATCGATACGGACGGTCAGCAGACCGTCACGGTCACGCGGAGCGATAATCACGGCTTCCTGTTCAAACACGGTACGGTCGATCCGTTGCCCTCTCTGGAGCTTTTTCTGCCAGCCCGGAGGCAGCGGCTTGCCGCTGCGCGCTTTTTTCTGCAGCCCCGGGGGCAGATCGCCGTGTTTGTCGTTTTTCGCCTGGACCGGGAAGACACAGAGTGCTCCGATACATGCAAGGGCAAGAAGACCTTTACTGATCATAAATACTCCTTTCGGTGCAAGGCACCGTTTATGCGCATATACTATACCATAACCTTATAGTAACTCATACTGCGGACGCGTAGCGTCACACCATCATCGGTTCGTCGGTCGGTTCGATCTCCTCGAAGTCCGCGACGATCTGGTCAAACATCTTTTTCGTTTTCTCCGCTTTGGCAATGTGCTCGTTGAAGATCGGCGCCGTCGCCGGGAAGGTCTCTGAGAGCTCACGGTAGATAAGGATACGCCCGTTGATGTGGTTGTTGATCTCGTCAAAGGCGCCGCGCAGCCACGCCTTGGAGTTCGTATGGCGGAACAGCGCCTTGATCATCTTCTTGCGCTCTTTGATCGGCAGCGATTCGTCCAGGGCCTGGGAGATGCGTTTGATATCGATACGCGAGAGATAGACGCCGCTGAGTGCCGGTGCCAACAGCTTGTTTTCCAGTTCATCGACAAAAGCCGGGACGGGCTCGTCATCGACGACATCACCGGCATCGCGCTCGTTTTCGACGGGGTTGCCGCTTTCATCGGTCGAACATTTTTCGCGGACGAACTTGTCGAACTCCGCTTTGAGATCGTCGAGATCATGTGGGTTCATCTGGTTTCCTTTGTCAAATAATTATAAACGGTCTCGGTCATAATGTCCAGCAGACTCTCATAGCCGCTGTAAGAGCGGTCCAGTTCGACGCAGCGCCGGCGCAGTGCCGACGGCTGCCGGGGCTGTTTGAGGTCGACATTGAGCGCCGGGAGTGCGGTGACCATCGAGAGATCCTGTATCCCGGAAAGGTCGATCAGCATGTCATAGCCGGAAAGATCGACGCGCATCCCCTCCGCGAGGCGGTTGATGTCGAGTTCGGCACCGAGGCGTTCCTGCAGTGCCATCAGATCCTCGATCCACGGATCGAACATCGCGACGCTCATGTTTTCCAAGATCAGCGCCAATGCCCCCGCCAAAGGGGTGGCACCGATCAGGGCGATACGCTTCACACCGCTTTTTTCCGCCATCTCTTTCAGGGCAAACGGCAGGAGAAGCTCGCCGTGCATCTGCCCGTTTTCAGCGACGACGGTATCGCAAATCCCCGTACGTTCACACAACGGTGAAGCGGTATCGGCGATTTCAAGCACCTGGTCCTGGTACTCCGTTGCGATGACCGCCCCGTTGACGTGCGACTGCTTCATGTTCGAGAGCGTAAAATAGAAGTCGTCGGGACGGATGTTCATCGGGATCATCATCGCATCGTCCCCGCTCGCCTTGAACCGTTTGTTCAGGGTGACCGCAAAACGGTTCTGCTGCGCCTCTTCCGCAATAAAACCATACAGCTTCGTTACCTGTGTTATCTGATTCGCTTCGTTCACTCATCATCTCCTATGCCCCAGAGGGTGCGCGCTTCCTCCTCCTCGATCCGGCAGCGGTGGCAAACCCGCTCCCCGGCGAGGGAGGTAAAGGGGTTCCCGCACTCGTCGCAGTTGCGCACGGAGAAGGTCACGAGGCGCTGCTGCGTCGGTTCGAAAAGCTCTTTCATATTGAACGACGGCGACAGCGTCAGGGCGTCCGGTTCGCAGACGTCATGGCAGAGGTGGCAGCGCACGCACATCATCGCGTCGAAATCGATCTTGGCACCCTTGATGTCGCTGGTGAGCGCCCCCGTCGGGCAGACACGGTAGCACATCTGGCACGCTGTACATTTGTCTCCGTCCATCAGCTTCTGGGAGGCCAGCGTCAGTTCGGAAGCATCGACGACGTGGTACTCAGAGGGCTTTTCAGCCCGTTTCATTGCGGTAAAGAGCAGTTTGCGCTTGTCCGGCAGCGTCTTGGTTCGCAGCTGGGCGATCGCCGCCGAATCGAGCTGGTGGCGGATCAGCTCATCCGTCGCCGTCTCCACCTCGCGCTCGAATTTTGCTTTGCCCTCGGCCAGTGTCTTGAGATTGAACGCCCGCAGGAAGCCGCGGCGGTCGCCCTCCTCCCCGGGTGTTTCTGCTGCATAGGCGACATCCTCGAAAACGATCTCCGCGCTGCTCATCATCGCCTCGAGCAGGTAGGAGGCTTCTTCGGCACGCACCTCGAACTGGGGGCGGCAGGTTGAGGCGATCTCACACCCCTCACAGTGGCCCGTATCGAGACGGATGCCCCCCTTGAGCGAGGCGAGCGAGAAGAGGTGATCCACGCTCAGCGCCGCGATACAGGGAACGTTTTTGCGGCAGGAGACGAGGTTGTCCGTGTCGCCCGCGAAGGCGAAGAAGAACTCCGTCGCGCTGAAATCGTCGACGCGGATCGCTTCGGTCGGGCAGGCGCCCGCGCAGCCGCCGCAGCCGACGCAGGCCGCCTGGTTGACGGCCGGGACGTTCTCCGTCGCCACGAGCGCTTCGGTCGGGCACGCCGTGATACAGCTGTTACAGGTGCTGAAGGTGCTCAGCTGCCGTACGCAGCGGCCCGGATTGAGGGTAATACCGGCCATCAGGCTCCCGCTGTCTCGCTGAGGTACTGGTAGTCGCTGAGGAGAAACTCCAGCGTCATGTCCGCCGCGTCATAATAGAGCGGTGTGCGGGACTCGTGCTTCATATTGAGCAGGTACATCGGCGCCCAGCGCACAAGGTGCTTCTCGAGGAAGGTGCGTTCCACCTCCATCAGTTCGTCCACCGCTTCGCCGTCGTTGTCGTTCATCGCCTTGATCTGTGCTTCGCAGAGATGGTGCATGAACTCCAGTTCGACCCCGATATGATCGGCCGAAACGACCCGCGCCGCTTCGAAATCGACCATAAAATCGTAGGCGGAATAGATGTCGGTCACCGGGTTGGCGCCCCCCGTCTCGATCATCTGGTCCTCGCGGGTATAGAAGGTCTCGTAGGGGATCAGGTGAAGCAGCGAGACGTTGGTGAAATCGGGGTTCAGATGCTTCTCGATCAGTTCACTGCTTTGAAGAGTCATGCGTGCTTCCCAGATCTTGTAGTTCGGCATCATCTCCAAAATGGCGTCATCGTTGTTGATAATGTCAATAAGTTCCGTATCGGCTTCCTGCATCAACACTCTTGAAAGAAGTGCGTAGATATTGCTGCGTGCTTGTGTCTGTTCCATTAATTACCTAACTGTAGAAAATGTGGTGAGATTGTAACCGCGCAGGCTGAAGGCCTGCTTGGTGGGGAGAATTAAACTCAAACGTCTTTGATATCGACGCGGTACGCTTTTTCGTTGAGCGGCACCCACGGACGCTTGATGTGCGGCGGGCGGCGGAACTCGGAATTGGCGTCCAGACCGCGCGTGAGTTCGTCACGCCATGCCTGGTAGGTTTTAAAGTTGTTCTCGTAGTTGACAACGATATCACCGATTTTGTCACCCGGCTGTGCAGGCTCCAGGATAACTTTCTGGTGCCAGCAGTGCATACCGGAGATCGGGTCCGGGTGCGTCGGAGCGACGGCATTCTGCCAGGAACCGGAAAGACCGTCCCACCAGATGTTGTCGCTGTCTTTGTTGTACGCCGCGAAACGCTTGGTGTGGAACGGATGGATACCCTCGACATATTTGAGTTTACCCGTTTTACCGTCCATCTGCATCTCTGCCGTCGGGACACCGAAGCTGTTCATGCCGGCCGTGCCGTCATAATCAGCGACTTTGATCGCACCGGCAGCCGTACCCGCACCTTCCGGTGAGGCCTGCAGGAATGCCGGATCGTTCAGGTCGCCGGAACCGACGGTGATGTCTTCGACTTTACCGTCGGAAACACCGTTCGGGATCGTGACGGAGTTTTTCAGCTTCCAGCGGCCGCCGTGGTGTGAACAGGCGAGAACGCCCGGCATCTGACCTTCGGTCGGCACCGCCATCGCAACGAAGTAACCGCTCTCCAGACCGGAGACGGTATCCGTAATACGGACACGGATCGCGTCACCGCGCTTGAAGCCCATGCGCTTCGCATCCTGCGTGTTGATCCAGATCGGGTCGTGGTTCTGGGAGATCTCCATCAGGTGTTTGGAGTTCGCAGAACGCGTGTGAATGTTGTACGGCAGACGGAAGACCGTGTTGAGCGCAAACTCGTTGTCCGCTTTCATGTACATGTGGTTGACATGGGACACGATATGCGGCATCGCTGCTTTCTCTTCGTCGTTACGCGGGTAGAACGGTACCGCGTACTCCGGCCATTTCCACTCGTCTGCAAGCCACTCGGAGAAGAAGTCCAGCTTCTTGTCGAGCGTTTCGAAACCGTCCATGCGCTTGCCGTCGATCTCGATACCGATCGGCTGTTTGCCGTCTTTGTACTTCCAGGCGTCGCCGTGGGCTTCCGCGTAAAGGACACCGGTTTCTTCGTCTTTCTCGACATGGTGCTTGTTGAACTTGTGACCGTGAGCGATCAGGTTGTCACCCTCTTCTTTGATCTCGCGCTCCTGAGCGTGGTAGATGTTGCTCTCTTCGAGCCATGCACCGTGGTCACGCATGAAGTTATAGACCGGGAACTCGCTGTTTTTGTAGCGTGCATCGGTTGTGGCCGTCTTGTACAGGTTCGGCAGGTTGTCGCCGAACGCCGCGTCGTACCACTCGGCGATCGTAACCGCCTGGCCCGGGTTGCGCTTGGATTCCCACATCTTCTTGATGCCGAGGCTTCCGTCAGGGTCAACGTATTTGAAGCCCATTTCGAACCAGAATTCGTTCTCTTCCCAGACTTCGCCCAGACCCGCTTTGATGTGCGCTTCGAGGGTTGCACGGTTCGGGTTCTTCGGCTTCCAGCCCGCTTTTTCAAGCGCAACGCGCATGACCGGCTGGCGGAAAGAGGTCCAGCGTGCCGGCATTGTCGCTTCGGAGTGCTGGTCGTGGCGTTCGCCCGCCAGACCGACCGGCAGGACGTAGTCGACGTGCCAGTTCGTTTCGGACCATGTCGGTGACAGGTTGAACGTCAGTTCCATCTTGCTTTCGTCCTTGAGGACTTCCAGCCAGCGGAAACCGTCCGGGTTGATCCAGACCGGGTTGTACATACGCGGGATCCAGACCGCCAGTTTCTGCGGAACGTTCAGGCCGCGTTTCTTCCATTTTTCCTGCCACTCGACGTCGCTGAGGAGGTGCGGCAGAAGGTAGGACATCTCGTACGTAGAGAGCGGCCACTCCGGCGGCCACGTCAGTTCGTTCCAGACGTCGACTTTCGGGACGTTTGAACCGCTGCGGCCCTGGCCGACAGTCGCGGAACCGCCTTTACCGGCAACGGAAATAACGTGCCAGTGGTGGAAGAACGTACCGCCGACGGTACCGATCGCACCGCGCAGTGCGATGGCGAGGTAACCTGTACGACCGGACATCCAGCCGCCGCGGTTACCGGAAGCAGCCGCACGCCAGAAGTAGGAGCTGATCGCATCGCCTGCCCAGATGAACATCTCGTAGAGTTTCTCGAGTTTGTATGCCGGAACATGCGTCTCTTTGACGGCATATTCAAGGGTATACGGCGCATACATCTCTTTCATGACTTCCAGGAAGCTTTCGAAGCTCTTGTCAGCAGGCACCTTGGAAATATAGCCCTTGTCGACCATGAACTGCAGGTAGTTGCGGTTCTTCATCAGGGTTTCCCAGTTGAACCACTTCTTGACAAATTTCTTGTCAACCTGGCCTTCCTGGAGAATACGGTTGGCAAGGTAGAGGTAGACAACCGGCTCTGTACCAGGCCATGCCGCGATCCAGAGGTCCGCCATACCGGCAGAGTTTGACATACGCGGGTCCATAACGACCAGGCGTGCGCCTTTTTTACGTGCGTCAGCGATGAAACCGGCGGACTGCTGGAAGTAGTGACCGGCATCCGCTGCGTGCGAGGAGTTCAGGAAAACGAGCTTTGCGTTCGCCCAGTCCGGACTCGTACGGTCATCGTTCGCCCACTGGATCGTCGGTGTACGACCGCCGGAAGAACAGATGTTGGTGTGGGAGTTGAACGCGTCCTGCTTGAACGTCGTCCAGACCTGACCCGTGAAGCCGTTCTCGTTCGGGCGGCCGACGTGGAACATCAGGGACTTGCGGGAGAGCTCGTCGCCTGTTTTGAGCGTATCGTTCATCTTTTTACCGATGGTGCTCATCGCCTCGTCCCAGGTCGTACGGATCCATTTACCTTCACCGCGCTTGGAACCCGGTGCACGCTTGATCGGGAACGCCAGGCGGTCCGGATCGTACATCTGTGACTGTGTCGCGTAACCTTTGGCACAGTTACGGCCGCGGGAGCCCGGGTGCAGCGGGTTACCCATGTATTTTTTGACCGTGAAGGACTTCTTGTCGATCCACGCCGTCAGACCACAGGAGGCCTCACAGTTGGAACATGCCGTCGGGACGATCGCGAAATCATTGACATAGATACCGTCCGGGTTCTCTGGGCTCTGGACGCCTTTGCGGGCGATACCGCCGCGCTTCCAGTCGTCGCCGTCGAGCTCTTTGAAATCATCCCACTGCTCGAGCGGCGGGTAGAAGGAGAGCGAGTCCGGAGTGTTCGTAAATTTGCTTTCTTCAACGGAATCCGCGATAGCGTCCGTTGTGAAAACCCCTTTGGCTACAGCGGCGCCGGCAACCGTAAATGCCGCGCCTTTGAGAAATGTTCTTCTGCTTTCTTTATACATTCTTCGATTCCTTCGTTTAGCTCATTGGCAGGAGTTGCGGAATGACAAGCCAGACGTGCTTGACGATCCAGAGTCCCACGATCGCAGAGAGTGCTGCAACTTTCAGCAGGCCTGCAGAACGGTTTGTTACGCTCAGGATGACAAGGACGAACGGTGCGATGAAGGCCAGAACCTGACCGACCCAGAACATCGTCGTATACTCGCCGTGGCCTTTGACCGCTTCAAGTGTTGCCGCAACCTCTTCTGCTTTGATCGGGCCGAAAACCAGCTCGGACATATAGAGGATGAATGCTGCCAGCGCGGAGAGTCCGAGGACAACCGCGAGGTCGCGCTTCGCTTCGTACGGCAGATTGCCGCCCATCAGCAGGAGCGTCGCGGAACCCGTCAGGGTCGCCGCCAGGATCATCTGCGCCGCTTCCGTCGGCATCTGCCAGAGTTCGCGTGCCGTCGCTTCCGCCATGATAGCCGCAGTGTAAAGTGTCACCGGTACTGCCAGGATGACCGCCCACACCAGGAGCTTGTCAAAGAGCGCGTTGTCCTTTTTGATGAAGGTCGCGAACGCCATACCGAACAGCACGAGGACGAGGATTGTGACGATCCATGCACCGACGGTAATCGCCGACGTCCAGTGCGGGTGGAAGAAGATGTGCCAGAAGCGGAACATCTGGTGCAGGTCAATGACCGTAAAGAACAGGAAAATATGGATGAAGACGATGGAGACCACCGTCACCGGGAAACGCAGGCTTCCAGCCGCTTCCGGGTAGCGCTTCAACAGGTAGAAGAGCATGAAAATGACACCGGTACCGATGCTTTTCGCCCACATGTTCATTGTAATGATCCATCCCCAGACGATACCCGGGAGCCCGACGTCGAGTGTGACGACGGCATTTGTCGCAGCTACAGCTTCATGTACCATTAGTGGTGTCCTCCTACCGGCATGTGTGTCGTCAGCTTGTTAAAGAGCTGGTGACCTTCGACTCTGAACGATGCCAGAGGATTGAGGGTGACGTTGCCGCCGCCGACATAGTAGTGGTGCGGATCCGTGCCTTTTTCCGGTTTGCGGACCTGCACATCGCCCTGATGGTTCTGGATGTACTTGCTGATGTTGGACGTCGGATCGTCCAGGTCGCCGAAGATGTTCGCTTCAACCGGACAGGCAACAACACACGCCGGCATAAGGCTCGAAGCGATACGGTGGGCACAGTACGTACATTTATCCGCCGTCTGTGTCTCCGGATCAATGTAGATCGCACCGTACGGACACGCCATGACACAACCCGCACAACCGATACAGCGCTCTTTGTCGATGTTCACGATACCGTTGTCGATGTAGTGCAGCGCGCTGACCGGACAGATGCGCTCACAAGGCGCATTGTGACAGTGGTTACAGCGCAGCGGAGTAAACGTCCGTTTTGTCTCCGGGAACGTACCCACGTCCACATATTTAACACGAAGACGCCATGTCGAAAGCGGAACTTGGTTTTCCACTTTACAGGCGATCTCACAACCCTTACATCCCATACACAGATGCAGATCAACCAGGAAGCCTAATTGCATGTGTTCTCCTTACACCAGTTTTAAGCGGCACAGACGCTTTTGTATCCTCCGTTTCGGAACGGAAAATGCAAAAGCGTCAGTACGATTATCATGCCTTATAATATTTAAAACCCCCGCAAATAGGGGGATTACAAGGCATTTACGCTACATGGATGCTATCGGATTTAACTTTAACTGAAACTAAATTTGTGGCACACACTTATCAAAAATGGACTGATATGTGTAAAAAATGCGGAGTTGGTAAAATTATTTTTAATAATATAAAAAAGAATTGAAGAAGATGTTCAACTAAAGTGAACATCTTTGCTGGATAAGCAGCGGTTATCTTACTCGGCGTTTTCCATGCGGACGCGGACGGACTGTTCATGTGCCGTCAGCCCTTCCGTATGCGCAATCAGGGCGCACGCCTCGCCGATTTCGTTGATGGCCCCGCGCGAGAATGCGATGACGGAGGACTTCTTCATGAAGTTCTCCACGCCCAGCGGCGAGTAGAAACGGGCCGTGCCGCCGGTCGGCAGCGTGTGGTTCGGCCCGGCGACGTAATCCCCTATCGCCTCGGGGGTATAGTGGCCCAGGAAGATGGCGCCGGCGTGCTTGATGGAAGCGAGCAGTTCAAAGGGGTTGTCCGTCGCCACCTCGAGGTGTTCCGGTGCGACCTCGTTCATCAGCGATACCGCCTCGGCCATGTCACGCGCGACGATGATGGCTCCCCGTTCGACAATGGACTTGCGGGCGATCTGTTCGCGCGGCAGCTTCTGCAGCCAGGCTTCGATCTCGAGGTTCACCTGCTCTGCCAGTTCGGCCGAGGGGGTGATCAGGATGGAGCTCGCCATCTCGTCATGTTCCGCCTGCGACAGCAGGTCGATCGCGATGTGGTGCGCATTCGCGCTCGCATCGGCCAGGACACCGATCTCGCTCGGACCGGCGATCATATCGATGTTGACGTCGCCGAAGACGAGTTTCTTCGCCGTCGCGACGAAGATGTTGCCCGGTCCCGTGATGACGTCCACCTTGGGAATCGTCTCCGTCCCGTAGGCCATCGCCGCGATCGCGGAGGCACCGCCGACCTTGTAGACCTGCGTCACGCCGCAGAGGTGGCAGGCCGCCAGCAGCAGGGCATTGGGTTCGTTCTCCGGTGTCGGCGTACAGACGACGATCTCCTCGACGCCCGCGACCTGCGCCGGGATGACGTTCATCAGCAGCGAACTCGGATAGGCCGCTTTCCCGCCGGGGATATAGAGGCCCGCGCGGTCGACCGGCGTCACCTTCTGCCCCAGAATCGTCCCGTTGCTTTCGGTATCGAACCAGGATTTGGGCAACTGCTTCTCATGGTAGGACTTGATGCGGTCGTAGGCGAGGTGCAGCGCCGATTTCAGTTTGGGCTCCAGCCCTGCGTAGGCCCGCGCCATCACGTCCGTATCGATTTTGAGCTCTTCGTCCTTGACGGGCGTCCACTGGTCGAATTTCGCGATGTGGCGCTTCAGCGCCGTGTTCTGCTCGCTGCGGATCTCCTTGATGATCCCGCCGACGATAGCGGTGACATGCTCGATATCCATTTTCCCGCGTTCAAGCAGGTTCGAGAAAATCGTGTCGAAGTCGGCGGCGGTCGTCGATGTAAATACCATAATGTGTCTCTTTTCTATACTTCTTTGGCGCAATTATAGCCTGTTTGTTTCTTGAATGTCACCCGGCAGGCGCTTGTCGCGGCGGTTCTACGGGTTTTTTTATCACTCCGGCCGCTACTGCCTTCGCTGTTCTTCGTATGCCTGCAGAACAATATCCGTGGCCTTCAGAAAATCGGCGGCACCGACGGCACCCGGAATCGCCGGGAACATCGCTTCGCCGCTGCCTTCAAGGAACCAGAGTGCCGGTGTCCCGGGGCTCCAGAGCTCCTGCGGGACGTAATCGCCGTCGTCCGTATAAGCGATCACGTTGACGAACTTACCGTTGAGGCGTTCAATCACCTCGGCGTTTTGAAAGGTCGTCGCCTCCAGGTGGCGGCACCATTTGCAGCTGTGACGGGAGAAGACGAAGAAGAGCGGTCTGTCCAGTGCCTTCGCCTTCGCAAGGGCAGTGTCAAAGTCTTTTTCCCACTGGATTCCCGCCCCGGATAACAGTGTGGTCGTCAGCACCAGCAGGGAAAAGAGCCTTTTCATTTTTTGAGCACCTTCTTGATGATCTCTTTCGCGATCTTCTCGGGGCTTTTGCCGGCGACATCGATAACGATATCGGCCGCTTTCATATAGTGTTTTTCCCGCTCGTCGTAGAGGGTGCGGGCGCGGGCCTCATCCTGGAAAAGGGGACGTTTTTTCAGCTTCTTTTCCGCATTGGGGTGGGCAAGGATACGGCGGTGGATCGTGTCGAAATCCGCGTGCAGCAGGACGACGGTGCCGATCTTGTGCAGGTTCTTGACCTTGAAAAAACCGCCGCCCGTGGAGATGAGCGTATGCCGTACGTCCGATTCGAGCCAGTCGGCGACCTGCTGTTCGATCTTGCGGAAATGCGCTTCGCCCTCCTCTTCAAAGATCTTCTTGATCTTCCGGTTCTCCATACTCTCGATCACATCGTCAGTATCCAAGGCCACCATGGGGTGCTGTTTGACGATCTCGCGGGCGATACTGCCCTTGCCGACTCCCATGAATCCGATTAAAATAATATTCTTTGCCATCTGCGTTCCTTCCGGTTATCCTAACTAACCGCTGATATATCTTTGATAAAAACCGCCAGCCAAAGGGCGTCATCCGAGGTCGAGAGCACCCGGTGCCGGCAATGCGCCGGCAGGTGCAGCGTATCGCCGCGCAAGAGCGTCACACGGCGCGCCCCGATCTCCAGCTCCGCTCTGCCCTCGAGCAGAACGGCCCACTCATCCTCATCCTGGTCGTACCATTCCGTCCGCGCACGGTTCGAAGCGATCCGCTCGATCCGGACCGCGTCATTGCGCAGCAGGATATCCAGCCGCTCTTCGCCCTCCTCCGGGAGGGTGAACTCATAGAGATTCGTCATGCAGCACCATGCGCACCGTCGTCTGCAGCAGCAATCCGACGGCGATGTCGAACCGTGCTTCGAGGAGGTGTTTTCCTCCCGGGATCTGCGCGGCCTGCACCATACGGCTGCCTCCGGAAAAAAGCGTCCCCGTCGATGCAAAAAGTTCCCTGTCAATCGTAGTGAGCGGGTGCTCCAGCAACGGATCGATCTCCAGCGCGCCCAGGCTCTTTTCATTGACCAGGTTGACAAGCGGCTCGGGGACGACCAGATAACGGGGCGCTTCCGCATACTGCAGCAGCACATTTCCGGTCTCTTCCGTCGCGCGGCCTCGCCGGACGATGCTCTTGAGCGTCACCGTCGCCGGGGCGCCCGTCAATGCCCCGAGCGCCTCCGCCCACTGCCGTGCCGTTGCCTCCAGCGCGCTGCGGAGCGCACTGACTTCCGGTGCCGCTCCCTCGCCACGTTTGACCGGCTGTTCGGCCTTCGGCGCCGTTCCAAAGAGCTCCATCAGCGCATCGACCTCGGCCTGGTTCAGGATACCGCGCGCCATCAGAACTGCTCCAGCAGGCGTTTGAAGAGCCCGGCAATACCGCTTTCGCTCGCCTGCACCGTGACGCTGCGGTCGATGTCGGCCATGATGTTCTGCGCAATCGCCTGCAACTCCCGGGTCGGCCGGGCGGTCGGGAATTCGCGGACAAAGCTCGAACGCCGTTTGACGGCATAGGCGACCTTGTCATCCCGGGTCATCTCCCCGAGCAGCTCGAGGCGGAGGTCCGGCCCGATATGCGTTTTGGCGACCGTGCTGATCTTCGCAAAGATATTGTGGGCCTCTTTGGGGCTGTGCACCTGGTTGAGGATCATCTTGATATCCTTGCGGCGGCGCGCGGTCACTTTGATCGTGGCATAGGCGTCCGTGATGGCGGCGGGATCGGGTACCGTCACGACGATGACGTCGTCGGCCGACTGCAAAAAGAGCTGGGTATGTTCGCCGATGCCCGCCCCGGTGTCGATGAGCATGATATCGATGTCGTCGAGCACGCCCGTCTCGCCGATGAGCCGTTCAAACATCCCCGCATCGCAGTAGCGGAAGATCTCCTCCCCGCTCTCTCCGGGGATCAGCAGCAGGTTCTCCGCGACGGGAATGACGACATCGCGCAGCGCCGCCTCCCCCTTGAGCACGTGCAGGATATTCTTCCCGGCCGTCACGTTGAACATGACATCCAGGTTCGCCAGGCCGATATCGGCGTCGAACACCGCCACCTTCAGGCCGCTGATGGAGAGCAGCAGCGCCAGGTTGGAGGTGATCGTACTTTTGCCGACGCCCCCTTTGCCGCTGGTTACGGCAATGAAGCGGGTCCGCTTGGCCCGGCGCATCAACGCGTCCTCCCGGGCAGCAGGGAGAGCGGTATGACGACGCTGTCGCGCTCCCGCCAGTGCGGATGGGGCACGGTCAGGTCGGGGTAGTCGAGCGTCCTGCGGTCATAGAAAAGTATGTCGAGGTCCAGGGTCCGCGGGGCATTGGAAAAGGTGCGTACCCGCCGGAAACGGCGTTCGATACGCAGAAGGTGGTGCATCAGTGCGCGCGGCGGGAGCGTCGTCTCGACGAGGAGCACCCCGTTGATAAAATCGGGCTGGTCCGTGTAACCGAACGGGGGGTTCTGAAGCAGCGGCGATGCGGAAAGTACATTGATAAAGGGGTCCCGGCGAAGGAAGACGAGCAGCCGTTCGAAGCGCCTGACGACGTCTCCCACGTTGCCGCCGATCCCGATCACCGCTCTGTGCGGCAGCCTGCGCATGGGGAAAAGCCCGGGAAAGTTCCCTGTACGGATCAGGGCCAGGCCCGAGGGGAGCCGCCGCTCGACCATTGGCTTAGGCCTGCTGCGCTGCCTGCTGCGCCGCCTGTTGTGCCACACGGATTTCGTTGAAGATCTGCAGCATGCCGACCATGGCGAGGTGGTAACCGAACGGCCCGAAGCCGACGATGGAGGAGGTACATACCGGTGCGATCATGTTCTTCTGTCTGAACTCTTCGCGGCGTGCGATATTGCTGATATGCACTTCGATCGTCGGCAGGCTGACGGCGGAGATGGCATCGCGGATCGCGACGGAAGTATGGGTGTAGGCCGCGGCATTGAGGATGATACCGTTCGCGTCGCCGTAACACTCCTGAATGCGGTCAACGATCTCGCCCTCGAGGTTGCTCTGGAAAAACTCGACTTCCACCCCGTTCTGCTCTGCGAACTCTTTCATCTGCTGGTGGATCTGTTCAAGTTTCATCGGCCCGTAAATCTGCTGTTCACGGACGCCGAGCATATTGAGGTTCGGTCCCTGAATGACTGCAATTTTCATTAATCTTCCTTATCTCGTTTTAAAATCGAGTGGGTATTATACGCCTGACTATATTAAAGCGTACTTCTAGGGGCAACCGATGACGATCCTCATTCCCTCCGCAATCCTGACACCGACCGGCATCACGACCGAACACGCCGTCGCCTTCGAAGAGACCATCGTCGCCGTCGCGCCCGCCGATGAACTAAAGGCGCGTTTCCCGGACGCCGAAATCCTCGAAGCGGAAAAGCCGACGCTTCTGATGCCGGGACTGATCAACGCCCACGTCCACCTTGAGTTCAGCGCCAACAAAACGACCCTGAAATACGGCAACTTCCTCACCTGGCTCTACAGCGTGATCGAGGAGCGCGATACGCTCATCAATGCCTGCGGACGGGAGTGTCTCGATCGCACCATCGCCATGATGCTCGACAACGGCATTACCGCTTTCGGGGCCATCAGTTCCCACGGCCTGGACCTCGAAGCCGCAGCCGCGGCCCCGCAGAAGGTCGTCTTCTTCAACGAAGTGATCGGTTCGCAAGCCGCGATGGCCGACGCGCTGTACACGGACTTTCTGCAGCGCCTCGACAACTCCAAGACCGTCGAACGCCCCGGCTTCTTCCCCGCCGTCGCCATCCACTCCCCCTACTCCGTCCACCCCGCCCTTATCAAGCGTGCCCTTCGCGTCGCACGTGACGAGCATCTGGTCACGACGGCCCACTACCTTGAAAGCCCGGCCGAACGGGAGTGGCTCGACCGCAACGAAGGGGAGTTCAAACCCTTCTTTCAGGAGCTGCTCAAACAGGAGTATGCCGTCAATGACGCCGCAGGTTTCCTCGAACTCTTTGCCGAGACGCCGACGCTGATGACCCATGTCGTCCAGGCACAGCCGCAGGAGCTCGAAGCCCTCTCGCAGGGGGGCCATACCGTTATCCACTGCCCCGTCTCCAACCGGCTGCTGGGCAACGGGGCCATCGACCTTGACGCCCTCGAGGCGCATGAACTCCCCTGGCTGACGGGCACCGACGGGCTCAGCTCGAACTACGCCCTCGACCTCTTCGAGGAGATGAAAATCGCGCTCTTCCTGCATTCGGAGACCCCGCTGCTCCCCCTGGCCCGGCGCCTGCTCAACAGCGTCACCGTCGACGCCGCCAGGGCCCTGCGCCTCAACTGCGGCGAAATCGCCGAGGGCAAGGCCGCCGACATGCTCTGGGTTGAACTCGACCACACCCCCAGCGACGATACGCCGCTGCACCTGCTGCTGCAGCGCTACCCGCTCCGCCAGATCTTCATCGACGGTATCTCACGCAAAGGCTGACCATGCATTTTCTCAAAACGCTGTTCGCTCCCCTGGGCGCATTGATCGACTACATCCAGAACCACTTCAAAGCGCTGCTGTTTTTGCTGCTGCTCTTCATCATCTTCTTCCCGATGCCCGACGACGGCTTCGAGACGGTCAACCTCCAACGGATCGAACTGAGCGGTCCGATCTTTGACACGACCGACGTCGTACGCGAGCTGGATGAAGCCTGTGCCAACCCGCAGATCAAAGGGGTCCTGCTCGTCGCCGACTCCCCCGGCGGTGCGGTGGCCCCCTCCGTCGAGGTCGCCTACGCGCTCAAGCGGCTGCATGACGCCAAGCCCGTTGTCGTCTACGCCAAGGGGGTTCTCGCCAGCGGCAGCTACTACGCCTCGATCTGGGCGGATGAAATCGTCGCCAACCCCGGCGCCATGGTCGGTTCCATCGGTGTAATCATGCAGGGCGCGAACCTGGAGGGGCTGATGGAGAAGCTCGGCATCGGGACCCAGGTCGTCAAAGCGGGCAAGTACAAGCAGGCCGGCACGCCGGACCGCCAGTGGACGCCCTACGAACGGGCCGAAATCGACAAAGTCATCCAGGACACCTATGCGATGTTCGTACGCGATGTCGCCGAAGCGCGCGGCCTGGACCCCGCCAAAAGCGCCGAGTTCGCCGATGCCCACATCTTCACGGCCCGGCAGGCCGAGGCCGTCGGCCTCATTGACAGCGTCGGCGTCGAATATGATGCACAGCGGCTGCTCGAAAACCGCACCGGGGTCACCGAGCCCGTCTGGAATGCGGAGAGTGAAATGGAGCGTTTTTTCCGTACCCTCGGGGCGGAAGGAGTAAGCATGCTGCAACTTTATTTCCCGCATATGGTTCTCAAATAAAGAGCACGCTATAATGTGAAAAACTGATGGACGGACTGCGCCATCATTCAAAGAGACACTATATGATCAAACGACCGAAACCTATCGATGAAGAAGTACTTTTCGACGGCAGAAGCCTGATCTCCGAGACCGATCTCAAAGGGGTTATCACCTTCGTCAACCGTAAATTTGTAGAGATGACAGGCTATTCCAAAGAGGAGGCCGTGGGGCAGCCTCACAGCATTCTGCGCCATCCCGATATGCCCAAAGCGGCGTTCGAGGGGATGTGGAAACTGATCAAAGAGGGCAAGACCTGGGAAGGGTATGTCAAAAACCTCCGCAAAGATGGAAAGTACTACTGGGTCGTCGTGACGATCGTGCCGAAAAAAGATGAGGCGGGCAATATCATCGGATACATCGCTTCGCGTAAGATGCCGGACCGCGACAAGCTCAAAACCGTCATCAAGCAGTACCACGACCTGATCGCCAAAGAGAAGTAGGCGCCGCTTCGCTAACAAACGTTATCGCAACGCTGCGGAGCACTTTCGCCTTTCTGCCCCTGTATTGCGGGCACTTTAAGGATAACGCCAAGTTTGCTCTGCTAGAGTGGAGGCAGGGTAAATGTTTTACCTTGGTTTCAACCACGTCGCGGACCGCGCCGGTCCGCATGTTAAAGTTTCGTTCAGAGACGGAAGGAGACTTCGGTCCTTCTTCCCTCTTTCTTCCCCATATTTCCGACACCCTACGCAACCTAAGTCCCCACGTGGTAAAATAGCACCCATTTCAATTTGCGAGCGTGCATGAAGATCATCATAGCCATCAGCGGTGCAAGCGGGGCCTCCCTGGGACTCAAAACCCTCCGTGCCCTTCCGGACCATGTCCAGAAGCACCTTATCGTCTCCGAAAACGCCAGAACGGTGTTCCGCCACGAGCAGGATGTCACGCTCCACGATGCGGATGACATCGCCGCACCTTTGGCCTCCGGTTCCTTCGGCGCGGACGCGATGATGATCATCCCCTGCAGCATGAATACCCTGGCCAAGGTGGCCGTCGGCATTGCGGACAACCTCACCACGCGGGCAGCTGCGGTGATGATCAAAGAGCACAAGACCCTGCTGCTCGCCCCGCGGGAGATGCCCTTCTCGGCCATTGCCCTGGAGAACATGCACAAACTGGCCACCCTGGGCGTTTTTATCGCCCCGCCGGTCCTGGCCTACTATTCGCAGCAGGAGAGCCTCGATGCCATGGAGGACTTCATGATCGGCAAATGGTTCGACCTGGTCGGGATCGAAAACAATCTTTACAAGCGCTGGGGGAGCGATGATTAAAACAGCACTCTATCCGGGGACCTTCGACCCCATCACCAACGGGCACTACGACATCATCGCACGGGCGCTCAAACTCTTCGACCGCGTCATCGTCGCCGTGGCCGAGTCGCACACCAAAAAGCCGATGTTCACCCTCGACGAGCGCGTCAGCATGGCCAATGCCGCCGTCGGGGGGCTGCAGCACGTGGAAGTGATCGGTTTTGACAACCTCACCATCGACCTGGCCCGCGAATACGGTGCAGACATCCTCATCCGCGGCCTGCGCGCCGTCAGCGATTTCGAATACGAATTGCAGTTGGGCTACCTGAACCATTCGCTCGACGCGAACGTCGAAACGGTCTACCTGATGCCCAGCCTGCGCAACGCTTTCGTCAGTTCGTCCATCGTGCGCAACCTGCTCACCTTCAACGGCAAGACGGAGCATCTTCTGCCCGCCGAGGTCGAAGCCATCATCCGGGGAATGGACTCATGTACCTTGTCCTAGAGGGGATCGATACCGCCGGCAAATCGACCCAGATGCAGGCCCTGCGGGCGCTCTTCCCCGACGCCTGCTTCACCAAGGAGCCCGGCGGCACCGCTGCCGGAGAACGGATCAGGGAGCTGATCCTGGAGACGGGTGTGCGCTCCGAACGCGCAGAGATGCTGCTCTTCCTGGCCGACCGCAGCGAGCATATCGAGGAGGTTATCCTCCCGCACCGCTCCGAGCTGATCATCTCGGACCGTTCCGTCATTTCGGGGATGGCCTACGCCATGGTCAAGCAGGCCTTCGAGCCCGACGAACTGCTGCGCCTGAACCGCTTCGCCACGGGCGGAGTCCTGCCCGATTTCGCCGTGATCCTGAAGCTGGAGGAGACGGAGCTGATGCGCCGCCTCGCCCGGAAGGCCCACGACACCATCGAGTCCCGGGGCACCGAGTACCTGCTGGCCATACAGGACGAGCTCGAACGGGCTGCCCGGCTGCTGGGCATCCCGACCCTCGTCATCGATGCCGGTCTGGACGTCGACACGATCACCGAACAGATTCAAGAAATTATCATCACCAAAGGAGAGTCATGATTCGTTCCCTGCGTGGTATGAATGACATTCTGCCGCCGGACAACGTGCGGTTTGAATACTTTTTACAAACAGCGACGGCCATCGCCCGCCGCTACGGCTTCAGCTATGTCGAAACGCCGCTGCTCGAGGAGACGGCGCTCTTCAAACGCTCCGTCGGCGAGTCCAGCGATATCGTCGGCAAGGAGATGTACCAGTTCATCGACAAGGGCGACAACGACGTCTGCCTCCGTCCCGAGGGGACCGCCGGGGTGGTCCGCGCTTTTGTGCAGAACAAGCTCGACCGCGCCGGGGGGATCCAGCGCTACTTCTACCACGGGCCGATGTTCCGGTACGAACGCCCCCAGAAGGGACGCCTGCGCGAATTCCACCAGTTCGGGTGCGAAAGCTTCGGCGTCGATTCGGTTTACGAAGACGTCACGATCATTACGATGGTCGCCGACATTCTCGCCGCGCTGGGGATCTCCTTCCGCCTCAAGATCAACTCCCTCGGCGACCAGCACTGTATGCCGCAGTACCGCGAAAAGCTCGTCGGTTTTCTCGACAAGCACGAGGAACATATCTGCGAGGATTGCGCACGCCGCAAGGCGACCAACCCCATCCGTGTACTCGACTGTAAGAACGAACAGTGCCAGATCCTCTACAAAGAGGCCCCGAAGCTGATGGACAACCTCTGCGAAGCGTGTGACAGCGACTTCGCAACGCTCAAACAGCTGCTCGACGAAGGCGGGATCGCCTACGAAGTCGACACCCACCTGGTGCGCGGCCTGGACTACTACTCCAAGACCGCCTTCGAATTCGTCAGCGACGAGATCGGCGCGCAGAGCGCCGTGGCCGGCGGGGGGCGCTACGACCGCCTCGTCGAGTTCCTGGACGGCCGCGCGACCCCGGCCGTCGGCTTCGCCATCGGAATCGAACGTCTGCTCGAACTGGTCAAAATGCCCGAGGCGGTCCGCGACGGTTATTACATGGGGGCAATGGATGCGGAGTCCCTCCCCCCGATCATGCAACTGGCCCGGGCGAAACGCACTGACAACACTGTCGTCGTCGAATACGCGCCCAAAGGCCTCAAGGCCCACCTCAAAGGGGCCGACCGTATCAATGCGCGCTACTGTGTCGTCATCGGCGAGAACGAACGTGCGGCGGGGAACGTCTGGATCAAAGATCTCGACACCAAAACCGAATCGGTAATTGCGGCCGATCAACTCTAATTCAGGAAGCAAAAACATGCAACAGCCCTACGGACTCGATATCTGGGGTGACCACAACTTCATCATCCGCGACGGCAGAGCCCACATCAACTACAAGAGCTCACCCGCGCTGATCGATATTATCAAGCAAATCCGTTCGGAAGAGATTAGCGGACCCGTAATTCTCCGGTTCCCCCACCTCATTTCCAAACAGATCGATGCCCTCTACGGCCACTTTAACCGCGCCATCGAGGAAAACCACTATCATGGGCGCTTCAAAGCCGTCTATCCGCTGAAAGTCAACCAGTACCCGGAGGTCGTCAAGTCCATCGTGGAAGCGGGCAAGGATCACCAATACGGCCTGGAGGCCGGTTCCAAGGCGGAACTGATCCTCGCCATGGCCAATACGCCGACTGGCTCACCGATTACCGTTAACGGCTTCAAAGACGTCGAGATGATCACCATGGGCTTCCTCGCGGCCCAGATGGGCCATAACATCACCCTGACCATCGAAGGGATCGGCGAACTCGAATCGATCATTGAAGTCGCCGAAAGCACCCCCTACCGCGTCCCGAACATCGGCATCCGGATCCGCCTGCACAGCGGCGGCAGCGGGATCTGGGCCAAAAGCGGCGGGATGCAGGCGAAGTTCGGCCTTACCTCGACCGAGCTGCTCGAAGCCTTCGAACTGCTCAAGCGCTATGACCTGCTCGACCGTTTTACGATGCTGCACTTCCATATCGGTTCGCAGATGGACGAGATCGCCCCGCTCAAACGTGCCCTGCGCGAAGCGGGGAATATCTACGCCGAGCTCAAACGGATGGGGGCCGATACGCTGCGCGCCATCAACATCGGCGGCGGCCTCTCCGTCGAATATGCCCAGCACCCCTCACAGCGGGTCCGCAACTACAGTCTCAAAGAGTTCGCCAACGACGTTGTCTTCCTGCTCGGCGGGATCATGAATGACAAGGGGGTCGAACATCCCAACATCGTCACCGAATCGGGCCGCTTCATTACCGCGTCGCACGCCGTCCTCGTCACACCGGTACTGGAGCTCTTCTCCCACGACTACCAGGAGCGCTCCCTCAAGCTCAAAGAGGTGAATCCGCCCCTGATCGAGGAGCTGCTCGAACTCAACAACATGCTCACCTCCGGCAACAGTATCGAGTACCTGCACGATGCGCTTGACCACCTCGAATCCCTGCTCAAGCTGTTCGAGCTGGGTTATATCGACCTGCAGGACCGTTCCAACGCGGAGACCCTGGTGCACCTCATTATCAAGAAGGCCCTCTACCTCAAACAGAGCAACCAGCTCCCCGAGATCGAACGGCTGCAAGAGAGGCTGCAGGAGCGCTACCTCGTCAACAGCTCCTTCTTCCAGAGCATGCCGGATTACTGGGGCCTCAAACAGCACTTCCCCGTGATGCCGCTGGACCGTCTGGAACAGCCGGCCATCCGGGCGGCATCCCTGTGGGATATCACCTGCGACAGCGACGGGGAGATCGGTTTCGATCCCAAAGCGCCGCTCTACCTGCACGACGTGGACCTCGACGTCGAAGAGTACTTCCTGGGCTTTTTCAACGTCGGTGCCTACCAGGAGACCCTCGGCATGCATCACAACCTTTTCAGCCACCCCAGCGAGGCGACGGTGCTGATCGACGATGACGGCTACCGCTTCACGAACCTCGACGAAGCCGAGGACATCCTCGAGATCCTCGACAACCTCGAGTACGATCCGGCCACCGTATTAAAACAACTTGAAACGCGGATTGCCGAATCCGAATTTAGGACAAAGGAAGGAAACCGTGATACACTTTCCACACTCAAACACTTCCTGGCGCAAAACGGCTATTTGCGTACGACAAAATAAAGGGGTTACCGGTGGGCCTATTTGCTGAAATCAAAGAAGATTTTGTCAACGTCTACCATAACGACCCTGCCATCCGAAGCCGCTTCGAACTCTTTTTCAACTACCCCGGTATCTGGGCGGTCACCTGGTACCGGATCGCCAACCGTTTCTACCGCAACGGTTTCCGCCGCACCGCACGCTTCATCATGGCGATCAACCAGATCCTGACCAATATCGACATCCACCCGGGAGCCACGATCGGGCGCCGCTTCTTTATCGACCACGGCATCGGGGTCGTCATCGGCGAGACCTGTATCATCGAAGATGACGTCCTCGTCTACCAGGGTGTGACGCTTGGCGGCGTCAGCCTGACCCCGGGCAAACGCCACCCGACGATCAAGAACCATGCCGTTATCGGCGCGGGCGCCAAAGTGCTCGGCGATATCATCATCGGTGAAAATGCCAAGATCGGCTCCAACTCGGTCGTCGTCAAACCGGTCCCGGACAACTCCACCGCCGTCGGTATCCCGGCACGCATCATCGAAAAAGGGCGCGACAAGGACCCGCTCAGCCACAACAAGCTTCCCGACATCGACAAGGAGCTCTTCGAATACCTCCTGAAGCGTGTGGCCGTCCTTGAACACATCCTCATGCAGGATAATGCCGAAATCCTCGAGCAGGATCTCGAACTGGAGAATATCTACGACTCCTTCCTCAAAGCGATGAAATGACCGCCGCGAGGCTTCTCTTCGCCGCCGCACTCCTCGCCATTTCGATCCTCGCCTTTATCCCCAGCTACGAACCGCTGCCGAAACTCGCTTCCTTCAGCGATATCCTCAACCATTTTGCCGCCTTTTTCACCCTCTATATGCTCCACCTTTTTGCCTACCCCGCACTTTCCTGGCGAATTCGTAGCGCCGCCCTGCTCGGCTACGGGCTCCTCATCGAGATCGTTCAGGCCTTCCTGCCGAACCGTCACGCATCGTTTTCGGATATTGCCGTCGATGCCGCTGCGGTGGCCGCCGCGATGCTGCTTCACCGTGTTGCCTGCCGTTTGAGAACACGCTGCACCTAAATTTTCTCCCGACGCTCCTTTTCAACACTGCCCTTATGCTTATAGTGGTATAATTTCAGGATTTAACACTAGGGATATTTCCCGCCTAAAGGCCTAGAATGCAACTGACCGATAGAGTAAACGTTCTCTCCGAATCGATCACGATCGCCGTCACCGCACTCGCGCAGGAGTTGCGCGCGCAGGGTAAAGACGTGCTGAGTTTCTCCGCCGGCGAACCGGACTTCGGTACGCCCCGTGTCATTAAAGATGCCGCAATCGCCGCTATCGAAAGCGACAAAACCCGCTATACGGCCGTTGACGGCATCCCCGAACTGAAACGTGCCGTCATCGAGAAACTGAAGCGCGACAACGGCCTGCATTACGAGATGAACCAGGTCATCGTCAACAACGGCGCCAAGCATTCGCTCTTTAACCTCTTTTCGGCAACGGTCCAGGAGGGTGACGAGGTCATCATCCCCGCACCTTACTGGGTCACCTACCCGGAACTGGTCAAATACTGCGGCGGTACCCCCGTCGAGATCATGACCGACGATGCCAGTGGCTTCAAGATCACGCCGCAGCAGCTGCGTAATGCCATCACGCCGAAAACGAAGATGCTGATTCTTACCACGCCGTCGAACCCGACAGGCGCCGTCTACTCCAAAGCGGAGCTCGAAGGGCTGGCAGAAGTCCTCAAAGGCACCGACATCATCGTCGCGAGCGATGAGATGTACGAAAAACTCGTCTACAAAGGGGAGTTTACTTCCGCCGCATCGATCAGCGACGACATGTTCAAGCGTACCGTCACCATCAACGGGCTGAGCAAATCCGTCGCGATGACGGGGTGGCGTTTCGGTTACATGGCTTCCGCGGATGCCAAAATGATCAAAGCGACCAAAGACCTGCAGAGCCAGAGCACGTCCAACATCAATTCCATCACCCAGTACGCCGCCATCAAGGGCCTCGACGGCTCCGCGGATGATGAGATCGAGATGATGCGCCAGGCCTTCATGGCACGCCGCGACGAAGCGGTCGAACGCTTCAACGCCATCGACGGCCTCTCCGTGCTCTCGCCGGACGGTGCCTTCTACCTCTTTGTCAACATCAAAGAGATCACCGAAGACTCCATGACCTTCTGTAAACGCCTGCTCGCAGAAAAAGAGGTCGCGGTCGTCCCGGGTCTCGGCTTCGGGATGGACGGCTACTTCCGCTTCAGTTTTGCCACCGATATCGAAAACATCCGCGAAGGCATCGCGCGGATCGCCGACTTCGTCAAAACCTACTGATTCTTACGGGGATGGCGCTTTGCGCCGCCCTCATCTATTCCACACCGCCAATTTACATAAAAAGAAGAAGAGATTGTACTGCACCGCCGTGCAGAAAAGAGGCCTTGATTCAGGCTTTGAGCAGACGCGCGAGCTTGCCCTGGAGTTTCAGCCAGAGCTTGTGTTCCATCAGCGGGAACCCGCCGTAGACACCGGCTTTGTCGACGTTCTTCGTCACCCCGCCGCGCGCGGCGATCGTCGTAAACGGTGCAATGGAAAGGTGGCCGGCCGTCGCGCTCTGGCCGCCCATGACGACGTTGCGTCCCAGGCGGGAGGAGCCGGCAAGCCCCACCTGCGAGACCAGGACGCTGTATTCGCCGATGACGCAGTTGTGCCCGACCTGCACCAGGTTGTCGATCCGCGCCCCTTTTTTGATCACGGTGCTCTTGAAGACGGCACGGTCAATGGTCGTGTTGGAGCCGATCTCGACATCATCTTCGATGACGGCATTCCCGTTTTGATAGATCTTGACGTGCTCGCCCAGTTTCGTCGTTGCAAAGCCGAAGCCGTCGCTGCCGATCACCGTCCCTGCATGGATGATACAGTCGCTGCCGATCCTGCAGTCACGGTAGACCGTGACATTGGGGTAGAGGATCGTATTGTCGCCGACGGTGACGTTGTTTCCGATAAAGACACCGGGCATAATGTGGCAGTTTTGGCCGATAGTACTCCCCTTGGCGACAAAGGCACCCGCTTCGATCACCGTCCCTGCACCTACGGCGGCTTCGGGCAGATCGTGTTCAAGGCGCTGGGGCGCGAAAAAGGCGGAGGCTTTCGCCAATGCAATATAGGGCTCGTCGACGATCAGGGGGATGGAGTGTGCCGGCAACTGCTGCGCCATGGACGCTGTCACCAGTACGGCCGCGGCATTCGTAGCGGAGAGCTGTGAAGCGTATTTCGGGTTTTCCAGAAAACTCACTTCATTCTGTCCCGCATCCTGCAGCGCATTGAGGCCCGCAATCTCACGATCCTCACCGTTGTACGTAATGCCCAGTTTTTGGCAGATTTCACTCAACTTCATGGGTTTTGACTCGCTTTTTTGTGCTGATCCCCTCTTTGGCCAGCTTCGACAGCCGGCTTTGCAGCCGGCTCCAGAGGCGGTGTTCCATCAACGGGTAGCCGCTGAAAATTTTGCCGCTCTCCTTGATGGATTTCGTCACGCCGGAACGTGCCGTAAACGTTGTAAACGGGGCAATCTCCAGGTGATCCGAGAATGCCGTCTGGCCGCTGACGACACAGTTGCGACCCAGACGCGTCGAACCGCCGACACCGACCTGTGCGACGAAGATACAGTGTTCCCCGATATCGCAGTTGTGCCCCACATGCACATTGTTGTCGATCTTCGCACCGCGACGGATGAAGGTGGAGTTGAAGAGTGCCCGGTCGATCGAACAGTTCGCGCCGATTTCGACGTCGTCCTCGATGACGACATTGCCGTTTTGATAGATCTTGACGTGCTCTCCCTGCGCCGTATGCGCATAACCAAATCCGTCCGCACCGATGGTCGTCCCGCCGTGGATGCGGCAGCGTGCCCCGATTCGGCAGTCACGGTAGATCGTCACATTGGGAAAAATAACCGTATCGTCGCCGATCACGGCGCCCGAACCGACATAGGCACCGGCCATGACCGTGACACCATTACCGATCACGGCCCCCTTCTCGATATTGGCGCGCGGATCGATAAAGCTCTTTTCCCCGATAAGCGGTTCGGCGGCATCATGGTCGATCAGCGGCGGGGTAAAAAGGGATGTCGCCTTTGCCATACTGAGCGAGACGTCCTCGCACACGAGCGCGATGCAGTGCTCCGGAACGGCATCTACGGCATTCGCTTTGACCAGAACCGCTGCGGCCTTTGTCGTTTCCAGGGAGTTGAGGTAACGGTTATCTGAAAGGTAGGAGAGTTCGTCCGCCGACGCATCCGCCAGCGTATTCATGGCACGGATCTCGCGCTCTTCACCCGGCAGCGGCGTACCGAGTGTTTCCGCGATGAGAGAGAGTCGCACCTAGCGCTCCAGTGCCACGGTACCGCTGCGGACAATCTCTTTGGGGTTGAAACGCTTGACGGCCTCGAGGTAGTGCGAAACGCGCTTGGGCTCATCGGCGACCATCGCAATGAGCATGTCGTTGCCGACGTTGACGATCTTGCCGTTATAGGCTTTGCTCAGTGTCTCGATGTCGGAAAGGTTCTCGGTGATCGGGAACTTGACCATCGCCATCTCCTTCTCGACGAGATCGGCATGCTCGTAAACCCGCAGGACCGGGATGAGCTTGTGCAGCTGCTTGATGATCTGTTCGATCACCCGGACAGAGCCGGAGGTCGCGATTGTGAGGCGCGAATATTTCGATTCCGGGATCGGTGCAACGGTCAGCGACTCGATATTGTAGCCACGGGCCGAAAAGAGGTCTGTGATCCGCGAGAGCGCGCTCGCCTCGTTCTGTAAGATGACCGAAACGACTCTTCTTTCATTCTCCATCATTTATCCTTGTATTCCAACATCATATTGAACAGCGAACCGCCGGCCGGGACCATCGGCAGTACGTTTTCGAAACGCGAGACGTTGACGTTGATCATCGCAACGACGTTCTTTTCGACGGCGTCTTTGAGCGCGGCGTCGAACTCCTCTTTCGTCTCGACGTTGTAGCCGACCCCGCCGAAGCTCTCGACGAGCCCGACCCAGTTGGGCTGCATGGAGAGGTCCGTTTCCGAGTAGCGCTTGTCATAGAACAGTGTCTGCCACTGGCGGACCATCCCCAGGAAGTGGTTATTCAAAATAACGTTGATGACCGGCAGTTTGTACTCGACCGACGTCATCAGCTCCTGGATGTTCATCAGGATCGAGCCGTCGCCCGTGACGTTGATGCTGACACGCTCCATATCACCGCGCTTGACCCCCATCGCCGCCGGGAAGCCGAAGCCCATCGTCCCCAGACCGCCGGAGCTGATGAACTGGCGCGGACGCGAGAAGGGATAGAATTGGGCCGTCCACATCTGGTGCTGGCCGACGTCGGTACTGATGTTCGCCTTTTCGCCCAGCAGCTGACCGATGCGCTCGATGACCCACTGCGGCTTGATGACACCGGGTTCCTCTTCGTATCCCAGCGGATGCAGCTTGTTGAAGTGTTCGATCGTCTCCAGCCACGGGGCGTAGCGTTCCGCATCGATCTTCCCTTTTGCCAGGGCGCTCATCTCCTCGACGACGTACTTGACATCACCGACGATCGGGTACTCCGCATTGACCAGCTTGGAGATGCTCGCGGGGTCGATATCGACATGGATAACGTCGGCGTTTTTCGCGAACTCGCTCAGTTTCCCGGTAACGCGGTCATCGAAACGTGCGCCCAGCCCGATAATGAGGTCGGTCTCGCTCATCGCCATATTCGCGGCATAGGAGCCGTGCATGCCCAGCATGGAGATCACCAGCGGGTTGTCTGCGCCCATCGTGCCGCGGGCCATGAAGGTTTCAACTGCCGGTATCCCCGTCAGTTTCGCGAACGCGCGGACTTCGTCTGCAGCATTGGCATTGATAACCCCGCCGCCCAGGTAAAGCAGCGGACGTTTGGCCGCGGCGATCGCATCGATCGCTTTCTTGATCTGGCGGGCATTGCCCTTGGTAGTCGGTTTGTAGGTCTCCATCTCCACCGGACGGCTGTAGTCAAACTCGGCGATCTGGGCCGTAACATCCTTGGGGATATCGACGTGGACCGGGCCGGGGCGCCCCGTCGCGGCGAGGTAAAATGCCTCTTTCAGGACACGCGGCAGGTCAGCCGCGTCGGTAACCAGGTAGTTATGCTTCGTACAGGAGCGGCTGATCCCGACGGAATCGATCTCCTGGAAGGCATCCGTCCCGATCAGGGACATCGGGACCTGCCCGCTGATAACGACGAGGGGGATGGAGTCCATATACGCATCGGCGATTCCCGTCACGGCGTTGGTGAAGCCCGGACCGGAGGTGACCATCGCCACGCCGACCTTGCCGGTGACCTTCGCATACCCTTCTGCCGCATGCACGGCCGCCTGCTCGTGCCGGGTCAGGATGTGTTGGAAATCATTTTGTTTGTATATCTCGTCATAGACGTTCATGATGGCACCACCAGGGTAGCCGAATACGGTATCGACCCCTTCGTGTTTCAGTGCCTCAATGACCATCTGTGCGCCACTCATCTGCATGGCTTTCTCCTCGTAAAAACGTCCCGTAGATAGCACAGTGTTCTATCGGTTCCGAGACTCTATCTAAATCAGATAAAAATGGGGTAATTATAGTCGATTAATCGTTAAACAGGGGTAAGTTTTTCGCTTAAAACAGGGGGAATCTGGGATTTAGCCGCGCGCCTCTTCGCAAAAGGCGATCGCAACCCCTTCGCGGACCCCGTCGTCGATCACGACCGCATTATTGTAGTCGAGCACTTCATAGAAAAGTTCGACGATGACGATCCCGGCCACGATCAGCGCTTCGCGTCCGACACCGACATAAAGCGTACGCGTCATTTCATCCAGTGCCAGCAGCTCCTGCAGCGCCTTCTCGCAATCGGGCCTGCTGAGTCTGTAGCCGTTGATCTTGGCCGGATCGTAGCTGTCATAGGTCATCCCCTGCAGGAATGCGGCAATCGTCGTCGGGGTCCCGGCCGTCATCACGAAGGTGAGCGGACGCCCTTTGGTGATGATGTAGGTATCGACGAAGATGTACACCTCCCGCAGCAGTTGCAGCTGCACAAAGGTTCTGATCTCCTCGGGGGCTTCGCACTGCTGGGCCACGGTGACGATGCCGATGGGAAAACTCTTGGAAACCGTCTCCCCGTTTTGGTAGAAGATCACCTCGGTCGAACCGCCGCCGATATCGATCATACAGAGCGACTCCGAGGGGATGCCGAGCTGCGCCAGACGTGCACGGGCAGCCTTCAATGCATAAAAAGCCTCCCGGTCGCCGTCGATAATCTCAAACCGGACCCCGGTCTCATCCGCAATCCGTTCAAGCACTTCATCGCTGTTCTTCGCCATACGCATGGCTGCGGTCGTCACGGCGCGGTAGGGTGTCTTTTCGAGGTCGAACAGCGCATCCGTTTCCTTGAGCGCGTCGATCACCCGCGCGACCGCCCCCTCGTCGATGCGTCCCGTCTCGTGCATCCGGTCGGCGGTCTTGACGATCCGTTCGCTTTGGCGGCCGAAGGTGCCCGTCGCGCAGTCATACTCGATGGCGCGGCAGGTATTCGAGCCCAGATCGATCGCAACGACGTTGGCCATAAAGTCAGTGCCCTTCCTGGCTCAGGTAACCGTGACGGTGCAGGAGATCGCGGATCTGGTTCTGGTGTGCCTCGCCTTTCGTCTCCAGGTGGATCGTCACGTTGGCATCCCCGTAGTCAAGGTCCGTCGAGGTGCGGTCGTAGGCGATGTGGACGATGTTCGCGTTGAGCGATTTGAGCAGTTCCGTCAGCTGCATCAAAGAGCCCGGACGGTCGACCAGGGTGACCGTCAGCTTCATTTTCCGGAAGGATTTGAGCAGACCCTTCTCGATAATAACGGAGAGCAGCGTGACGTCCACATTCCCGCCGGAAAGCACCACGGCCACTTTTTTGCCGACGAGGTGCGGCAGCTTTTTGTGCAGCAGTGCCGCAACACCGACCGCCCCCGCCCCTTCGACCGAGAGCTTCTGTTTCTCCAGCAGGAAGAGGATCGCGTTGGCAATCTCCTCGTCATCGACACCGATAAAGCGGTCGACGCTCTCCAGGATGTACTCCAGCGTTTTCGGCGACGTGTCGCGCACAGCGATCCCGTCGGCGATGGTGCGCACGGAGGTCGTATCGATCGGCCGTTTTGCTTCAAAGGACTGGCGCATCGCGGGGGCACCGGTCGCACTGACGCCGATGACCTCGATGGAGGGGTCAAGATGCTTGACAGCCGCTGCGACACCGCTGATGAGCCCGCCGCCCCCGACAGGGACGACCACCGCATCGGGGCGTTCACCTGCTGCCAACAGCTCCATGCCTATTGTTCCCTGCCCCGCAATGACTTCGTCATCTTCGAACGGGTGGACGAACTCCAGTCCGTGCTCCGTGCCGTACGCAACGGCATGGGCATAGGCTTCATCATAGTTGTTGCCGTGCAGGATAACTTCCGCCCCGTAATAGCGCACACCGTCCACCTTCGTGAGCGGTGTCGATTCCGGCATCACGATCACGGCCCGGATCCCGAACTGCGCCGCGGAGTAGGCGACCCCTTGGGCATGGTTGCCCGCGCTCGCTGCGACAACGCCGCGTGCGCGTTCCGTGTCGCTCAGTGATGCGATCTTGTTGTAGGCCCCGCGGATCTTGAACGCACCGGTAATCTGGAGGTTCTCCTTCTTGAGGTAGACCTCGCAGCCGCTCATTTCGCTGAGATACGGTGCAAAGGCGTAGGGGGTTTTCGTCACGACGCCGCCGATGCGTTCGGCGGCCTGTTCGATCTTGCTGAAGGGGAACAACGGCGTTATCCCAGAAGATGGCGGTGTTCGACCATCGTACAGTGGTTCTGGACAACTTTCATACCCGCCTGCTCCGCTTTTTCGGCTGCAGCGTTGTTGACGATCCCCTTCTGCGCCCAGAAAAACTTCACGTCGCCGCGCGCGATGCAGGCATCTGCGACGGCATCCAGGGCCGCCGGTTTGCGGAAGATATCGACCATATCGACCGGGAAGGGGATCTCGGCCAGGGAGCGGTAGACCTTTTCGCCGAGGATCTCATCCTCTTTCGGGTAGACCGGGACGATCTTGAAGCCCGCCTCTTTGAGGTATTTCGCTACACGGTGGCTGTCCTTGCTCTCGTCCGGGGAGAGGCCCAGAACGGCGATCGTCTTGGTCGCTTCAAACATCGCCTTGATCTCATCGCTGTTGGCATTGACCGTCGGAAATTCGCACTCCATATCGTTCCTTTTTTTCGGGAATTATAGCACTTTCTCCCGCCCCCTTCGGTAAAGGGGTGCTCCCCTGCCGCAGTACAGCGTCACTCCGTCGTTTTCGGCGCCGGTTCATCCCCTTTTTTCTTTTTGGCGAACCCCGCCCCTTTTTTTGTTTTGGCCTGCAGCGCCAGCGCTTCCACCACGGGTGTGTACGCCATCCCATTTTTCTTCATCTCGGCAAAACAGGCGGCGATGACGGCGATCGTATTGGGCACTTCGCCCTTCTTCTTGTACGACTGCAGGTTCTTTTCGCTCACTTTGATCAACTTGCTGAATTTCGGCAGCGTGATCTCCGCATCCAGAAGAAGTTTTTTGAACTCGATAAAGGTCATTACGCACCCTCCCGGTTCCTTATTTTGTATTATTTTATTTCTTTTCTCCTTATATCATTGACATAAATCTATTAAACATGTACTATGGTAATAATTTATTACTATTTTGCAGTAATAAAAACCACCTACAGGGAGAAAGAATGGCAAAAGTCCTGAAGAAAAAAGCGGTAGCAAAAGTGGCGAAAAAGGCGATAAAAAAGGCCGTTGCGAACAACGTACTGAAGAAAAAAGCCGCAAAAAAAGTGGCGAAGAAAGTGACGAAGATCGTCCTGAAAGAGAAACCTTCAAAGGTCAAAGTCGCGAAAAAAGCGGCGAAAAAAGCGGTCAAAAAAGCGGCCTGACCCCCCTCTGCCGCAGCGCTGCGGCGGCATCAATCCAACAGCTCTTCCAATTTGTTCACAAGATCGCCGACACACTGTTCCAGACGCCCCTGCGTATATTTGAGCGTGAACTGATACCCCATCCCGCCGGGCCCCGCATCGCTGACATTGCAGCTGATCAGGACGACAGCATCGCTGTACGCGGCATCGAACTGCCACACAATCGCATTGGCATCCGCGAGTATATGGCGTTTGTCCGCCAATCCGCTGACCAGCTGGTTGTTGACGGACTGGTTTTTCATCGCCACGACCGAGATGGCGTAGAGATACTGTTTTTCCAACATGGGACTCTCCGTTTGGTGTTCTACCTGCGCATAGTAGCGTTTTTTTATTTCAGACGCACTCCTGTGCTAAATCCGGCTATCGTCCCAGTGTCAGAGTACTTTTTCCTGACCGAGCCTGTAGAGGGCGAAATCGTACTTGACCGGATCGGCAGGGTCGAAGGTTTTGAGGGTCCGGGTCAGCTCCACGACAGATTGAAGGTCATAGGTTTTCCGTTGCAGCAGCCCCAGGCGGCGGGAGACGTTGAAAGTGTGGGTATCCAGAGGCATCAGCAGGTCGGCCTTGTCGACGCCTTCCCAGAGCCCGAAATCGATAGCATCGCTGCGCACCATCCAGCGCAGGAACATCAGCCACCGTTTCATCGGTGCTCCGCCCCTGTACTTCGTCACTTCGCTGCCGACAAGGAACCGGTAGCCGCGGCTTTCATAATCGTTCAGCTCCCGCATGGCCGAGATCAAAGCATTCAGACCGTCGATCACGGAACGGTTCCTCCCGTACGCTTCCGTAAAGAGTGCTTCCATATCCGCATCGAGCCTCAGACGCCGCAGGGTGATAAAGAACTCGGTAATATCCTTACGGTTCTGGAAACGGTAGTAATAGCCCTCGAAAGCGCTCCGAATCACGGCTTCGTCCGCATCGAGCAGGGAAAAATCGAGGCGGTCGAGGAAACGGACGATCAGGTCGGCGCGCCCGTAGGCGAAAAGCGCACATGCGAGTGCGCTGTAGGGCTCCCTGTAGCGCTGTGCGACAAGGATGGGGTCAGGCCGCTCGTAGGAAATCTCCAGCGCATGGTTGCGCTGCCGCATCTCCCTATCCAGCAGCGCCTTCAGATCAGAATTTGAACGACTCGCCAAGGTAGTGCCGCCGGACATCCTCGTTGACCATGATCTCGGCGCTCGAACCCGACGCGAGCAGCGTGCCGCTCTTGATGACGTAGGCGCGGTCGCAGACGTCGAGGGTCTCGCGGACGTTGTGGTCGGTGATCAGTACGCCGATGTCATGTTTGACCAGCTGTTCGACGACTTTCTGGATATCGAGGACGGCGAGCGGGTCGACCCCGGCAAAAGGTTCGTCCAGCAGTAAGAAGCGCGGACGGGCCACCAGGGCGCGGGCGATCTCGGCGCGGCGGCGCTCCCCGCCCGAGAGGCTGATCCCCTTGCGGTAGCGGATCGGTTCGATGTTGAAGATATCGAGCATCTCCTCGATGCGGTCGAGCTGCTCTTTTTTGTTGCTGATGACCGCCTGCGCCGCGACCATCAGGTTCTCTTCAACCGTGAGGTCCTTGAAGATGGAAGCTTCCTGCGGCAGGTAGCCTATTCCCGACCGGGCGCGGGCATGCATCGGGTAGCCGGAAATATTCTTCTCGTCGATGAAGACCTCGCCCCCCGTCGCTTCGACGAGACCGCAGATCATGTAGAAGGTCGTCGTTTTGCCGGCGCCGTTGGGGCCGAGCAGGCCGACGACCTCCCCGGTATTGACCTCCAGGGAGACCCCACGGACGATTTCGGTCTGTTTGATCGTTTTGACCAACTCCTGGGCACTCAGTTTATGCATGGTACACCTTGTAACAGCGTGCGTCGGGCGCACATTTTTCGATTTCAATCACAATGGCGGGGATCTCCGCCATCTTCAGCATCTCTATGAGGGTCTCGTCCCCCCACTCGATGAAATGATACCCCGGTTTTTCCAGCTCTTCAAGCAGCCCCAGGGCGAGGAAATGCTCGATACCGTGGTTATAGATGTCATAGTGGAACATCTGGTCGCCGTAGCACTGCTGCAGCGAAAAGGTCGGCGACGTCACCGGCTCGTCGATGTCGAGATGGCGCGCCGCGGCCTGGGTCAGCGTCGTCTTGCCACTGGCAAGGTCGCCCTGCAGTATGACGACCCCGCCCCGCGGCAGCGCGTCCATCATGGCACCGACCACCCGGTCCAGATCCTCCCGGCCGCATTTGAGCTGTCTCACAGTTTCGCGGAGACCTCGATGATCTGCGCCAGCTTGGCTTTCGCCCGGCCGCTCTGCAGCCCCTCGTCGGCCATCTCAAGCCCCTCCTGGATATCCCGCGCCTTCCCGTCGACGATGAAGGCGTTGGCCGCATTGATGCGGACAATATCGCGCTGCGCGTCGGTGGCGCGGTTATCGAAGATGTTCCGCAGGATCGCGGCATTCGCTTCCCCGTCGCCGCCGACGATCGCTTCGAGAGGCTGGCGCGCGATGCCGTAGCGAGCCGGATCGATCTCATACTCGGTCATGCCGCCGGCATCGACGCGGGCCGCGTAGGTGATGTCGGAGATACTGATCTCGTCCATCCGCTCTTTCGAACTGACGACGATCGCCGACTTCACCTCGTTGATCATCAGCGCCTCCGCGATCTTCGGCACGAAGCTTTTATCGAAGACGCCGAGCATGATCTTCCCGACGCCGGCGGGGTTCGTCAGGGGGCCCAGGACGTTAAAGATCGTTTTTTCCGGGATGCTTTTGCGCACCGGCATGATGAACTTCATGGCCGGGTGGTGGTTCTGGGCGAACATAAAGGTGAAGCCCGTCTCCTCGAGCAGGCGCGCGCTTTGTTCGATGCCCAGGTCCAGGCGTACGCCGAGGGCTTCGAACATATCGGCACTGCCGGACTTGGAGGTGACAGAGCGGCTGCCGTGCTTGGCGACATAGGAGCCCATCGAGGCGCAGAGCAGCGCCACCGTCGACGAGATATTGAAACTGCCGATCTTGTCCCCGCCGGTACCGACGATATCGATCAGCTCCGGGCGCAGTGTTTCGTCCACGGGCAGGGCGATGGCATTGGCGCGCATCACGGACGCAGCAGCGGCCAGCACCTCGACCGGCATCGTCTCGTCCAGTTTCATCGAAAGCAGGAAATCGCGCATCTGCGCGTCGTCCATTTCATGCCGGAAAAGGCGTTCAAACGCGGCTTTGGCTTCACTGTAGGTCAATTCAGTTCCTTTACGTATTCGCTTTGCATCGATTTGGGTGTGGATTTCGTCGTCGGGATCTGCAGCACTTCGTAGCGCTTCTCCCCCTTGAGGTAAGCAATGGCGATGACATCCCCCACCGCGACGTTCTTGCTCGGCTTGACGCTCTGGCCGTTGATGCTGACGACCCCGTTGGCGAGCATGTCCTGCGCCACGGTGCGGCGCTTGGTGATATTGACCGCATTCAGAAATTTGTCTATTCTCATGCGGTAATTGTAGGGAATGATTACTAAATCCGCCGTTACGGCAGATACTTTCTCGCCTCTTTCAGGACATCATGCAGGTGGCGGTCGAATTCATGCTTCAACGCCTGCAGCTTGCTGTTCTCCAAGTTCCGCGACAGGCCGACGTTCAGGGCCTCGCACACCTGCACCATGTGGTTCGCACCGATGTTCGCGCTGACGCCTTTGATATCGTGTGCCAGTTTTTTGGCGGCGTCCGTATTCCCCGTCTTCATGAAGATCTCCAATGTCTGGTCCGCACTGGCGTAGAGCTTGACGTACTCTTCGAGGATTTCGCCGTAAAGCTCCGCATCCCCGCTGGCACGCATCAGGCCATCCTTCGCCGCCAGGACTTCCGTGTTGACGAACGGCGTCTCCTTGAGCGGCGACTGCGCCTTCTTGACGGTAGGAGTAACCGTCTTGATAAAGCGGCTGAACACGGTGTAGAGCCGTCCGACCTGCACCGGTTTGGTCAGGTGGGCGTTCATGCCGATCGCGTACATCTTCGCAATCTCCTCGGGCAGCCCGAGCCCGGTCAGCGAGACGATCGGCATCTCATCGTACTGCGCATCGGCACGGATATGGCGTGTCGCCTCGTACCCGTCCATGACCGGCATGTTGATATCCATAAGGACCAGGTCGAAACGGTTCTTCGGATCCTGCACCGCTTCGAGCGCTTCCACGCCGTCGCCGGCGATAGTCACCTTGATGCCGCTGCCGTTGAAGAGGCTCAGCAGTACCTTCTGGTTGATCAGGTTGTCTTCGACGATCAGAACGGATGCCCCGGCAAAGACGCCGAAGCTCTGTTTCGAAATGTTCGGTGTTTCCGGAACGTCCTCATAGTGCTGCGGTTCCGTAAACGCCTTCGGCGACGTATGCCTCGGCGTCACGCCCTCGGTGTCGACCTCTTTGATACTGTCTTCGAAAAGGTCGACGATCAGGTCGTAGATACGCTGCAGGTTCAGCGGTTTCATGATGCGCGCATCGATGAGCGTTTTGAGCGACGAAACGTCATGCGGTTCGTTGATCATGCTCCCCGCCAGGACGACCTTGTTATTGGTTTCACTCTTGACCCTCTTGATCAGGGCCTGAACGTCCGGCGTGAAAGCATCCTCGGCAATGATGACAACTTCGCTTTCAAAGAGGATGTCGCTTTTGTTCCGGATCGCCCCCAGTGAGCGAACGCTGACGTCGTTTTTGAAGTACTCCAGCATTTTTTTGAGCGCGTCCGCCGCCGTCGGCTGAACCTCGACGATCACGAAGCTGTGCCCCGTGAAGGCCTTGGCCGGGAGACGGTAGTGGCGTTTTTCATTGACGTCAGGCACATCGAACGGGATCGTCAGGATAAAGTCGCTTCCTTTGTTCATGACGCTTTTGATCTCGATGGTACCGCCCATCATGTCGATCAGTGCCCGGGAGATATAGAGCCCCAGGCCCGTCTCTTTGAGATCGTTGGCCGAAGAGAAGGGCTCGAAGATATCGTTGAAACGGTTCGGATCGATCCCGACCCCCGTGTCGGAGATGACGAACTCCAGCATCACTTTCCCGCCTTTGTCCTCCAGGCGGCGGATATGCAGCCGCACCTCCCCGTCCACGGTGAATTTCATGGCGTTGCTCATCAGGTTGGTGAGCACCTGCCCCAGCCGTAGCGAGTCACCGATGAATTTGGCCGGGACCCCCTTCTCGATATCAAAGATAAATTCGATGTTGCTGCCGCGCGCACGGTTACTGACCGTCCCCGCCATCTCGTCGAGGACGTTGTTGATGTTGAACAGCTCATGGCGCAGTTTGACCTTGTTGGACTTGAGGTTCAGAAAGTCGATCAGGTCGTTGGTGATGTCCAGGAGCAGTTCATCGGAATTTTTGATCTTTTCCAGTTCGCGGCTCTGCACCGGGTCGAGTTTCGTCTGCAGAATCTTTTCGCTGCTGCTGCCGATCTCCTTGGCAGGCTGCCGTATCTTCTCGCCGACGTTGACCATAATGTCTTCTTGATGCTCGAGCATCTGCTCAAGCTCTTCATGCTCTTTTTTGAGCACGTGGCTTATCTTTGAGAGCTTCCGCCTCTGATAGAGACTGTAGGCGACGAGCAGCAGCAGGAGCAGCGCCATCACTGCCAGTGCCATCAAGATCTTTTCAGACGCAATCCCTTTGGCCGGCCTGTCAACATAGACGGTCTTCACCTCCGGTTCGGCCGGGATATAGACGGTCTTGATCTCGGGTTCGGCGGGAACGTAGACCGTCCGCACCTCCACCTTCGGTTCCGGTTCGGATGCCGCCGCTTCGTCCCCGCGGTGGGTGTAAACATAGGCGTCCGGGAAGTAACGCTGTACCTTCTCCAGCATCCTGGAGACGACTTCGCTGTCGCGGATCGGCTCGATACTGGCAATGTAGTAGCGCCCCGAACGGCGGCTGACGACCTCGAAATGCTCACGGGCCTGTGCTTTGACGATGTAGGGGTCTTCGGCAAATTTCCGTTGCAGGGTATGGACATGGATATCCATTTCCGATTTGCTGTTGCCCGCGGCAACAACGATGTTCATGTAGGGTTCCGCCGCCATGACGGCGAGCGATGCGGCGGCGATCATCACCACCGTAATCAAACGTACAATATTCATCCGCCACCCCCTAACGGATTTTGTATTTCGATTGCTCGATGAACTGATCGAGAGACGCAATCGTTTGTTTGAGAATAAAGCCTACGGCATTCGTCAGGGCGTCAATATCTTCCGCGTTCCGCTCCCGGCACGCGGTTTCGAGCAGATCGGCCAGGCAGGCGAGTTTGTAGACACCGAGTTCGGCGAGGGGCTGTTTCATCTTGGAACAGTACTCCGCAGCCTCCCCGAGCTGTCCCTGGTCGATCATCCCCATGAGCACACGGTCGGCCTTGACATATTTCCAGATCGCCTCTTTGAGCTTCTCGACAAAGGCGGCGTAATCGTTGCCGCAGTTGGCCAGGCCGTCCGCGGCAACGAAGAACTGATGGGACGATTTGCAGAAGACGCCATGGTCGTTTTTCTCCCCGGCGCCCCGGCTCTCAAGCGCCCTTCCGCTGAGGAAGGCTTCCACGGTTGATACGACCTTTGCTTTAACCGGTTCGGCTGCTGCAGGCACCGTCTCTTCAACGGACACTTCCGGTACCGTTACTTCCGCAGCGGGTTCCGCCGTTTCCATTTCCGCTTCGGCTTCGGTGCCGAGCGCATCGGAATAGAGCGCGACAAGCATCTCAAAGACGAACTGCTGGGTGAAAGGCTTGTAGATCAACCAGTCGACGTACTCGAGGGCGCGGTCTTCGACATCCTGGTGTTTGATCATGCTTTCGATCATAACGATTTTGGGGCACGCTTCTCCCAGCTTCTGGATGTCCGCGTAGAGTTCGTCACTCCAATACTCGGAGGAGACCATGACGATGTCGTACGACTCCATGAACGCCAGGTCGGCGGTTTTGCCGACAGTGACGTCATGACGGAAATACTCGAGCATCGGGACCACCGCCTTTGCACTGCCGATATCGTTATCAACGACCAGAGTTTTGCGCCCGACTCCCTCTTTGTTGGGCAGGCGGTAGTGGCGTTTCTCCGTGAGGTCTTCGGCGGAAAGCAGCAGGTGGAAATTGACGCGCGTCCCTTTTTTCGGCCGGCTGGTCAGGCGGATACTCCCCTGCATGGCGTGCACGATATCACGGGCGCGCTGCAGCCCGCTGCCGCGAATCTCAAACGCGCCCGCCGGGCTGTCGCTGGTCAGCATCGGCATCAGCCGTTTTTCCACCACCGTTTCGTCCATGCCCACACCGTAGTCGATAACCTCGAAATGGAGTTCCAGTGCCTCTTCATTGTTTTCATTCCGGCTGATCTGGACAACGACGTCTTCGCGTTTGTCGGTGAAATCGATGGCATTCCCGATAATGTCGGTCAAAAGACGGGAAAGCTTGTAACGGTCACCGATCACGGCGGAAGGGACATTTTTCTTCATGCGGTAGACAATGGAGATGCGCTTCTCCTGCGCATCGAGGGAGAGGATATTCGCGACATCGCGCAAGGTATCATTGAGGTTGAACGGAGCGTCTTGAAGTTCAATCTCCTCGACCGAGGCGGTCTCCTGGGGCCTCGACGTCTCTTTTTTCTTGAATAGCTTTCCAAATAGTGCCAATTGGACTCCTTTAACTGGCGAAACCGCTCCTAAACTGCTGTTTTTTGACGACTATCTCTTTTTGCTTCTCTTTGCGGCGCGTATCTTTCTCAACAAAGATACGTTTGCGCGTTACCGGATCCAGCTCCGTGTAATACATCACCGACGACCACGTCCCCGGCGTCGGCGTAAACACCTGTGCCTGTTCCGGATTCATCTTGAGCTCTTCGGACGTAAAGCGTTTCAGCTCATGCATGTCCGCTTCCGTACAGCCAGGATGTGCCGCAATAAGATAGTACGTTAAAAACTGCTTTTTCCCCTCATCTGCGTTAAGTTTATCATAAAGCTTTTTAAAATCGATCAGCGTCTGTTTTCCCGGCTTGCCCATGAGGTCCAGAACATGCTGCTGGGTGTGCTCCGGTGCCACTTTCATCTGCCCGGAAATATGGTGGCGGACGAGCTCCTTGAGGTAGTCATAGCCGTAACGTTTGTCCTCGTTGATCAGGTCGTAGCGGATCCCCGAAGCGACAAAAGCCTTTTTGATCCCCGGCACTTCCCGCACCTGGCGCAGCAGATTGATGTTGCGGGAGTGGTCCACCTTCATCGACGAGCAGAGGTGGCGCGAATCGACACAGCGCTGGTGGTCGCAGGTGCCGAGTTTGAGCTTCTTGTTGCACTCGTAGCCGTACATATTCGCCGTCGGCCCGCCGACATCGGAGATGATCCCTTTGAAATCCTTGTACTCGGTGAAGGCCTTCGCCTCGCCGACGATGGAGGCTTCCGAACGGGTGCGGATGGTGCGTCCCTGGTGCACGCCGATGGCGCAGAAGTTGCATTCGCCCCAGCACCCCTGGTGCGTCATGATGGAGAACTTGATCGTCTCGAGGCACTTCACCTCCCCCGCTTTCCGGTGAAAGGGGTGCAGTTCCCGCGTAAAAGGCATGGCGGAGAGGCCGTCCATCTCAGGCTCGCTGAGGTAGTCGCAGGGCGGGTTCTGGATCAGGTAACGCCCGTCGACCTCCTCGCAGAGCCCTTTGGCGGAGATGGGATCGTTGTTGTCGTAGAAGTACTGGAACATATCGATATAGCGTTCCTTCTCCTTCAGACACTCGGCGTGGGAGGGGAGCTGAATGTAATCGGGCTCCGGCGTTTTGGAAACGTAGCAGACCCCGCGCACCTTCATCGGCTCTTCCCCCTTTTCCAGGGTGTGGACCAGGTCCAGCAGCGCGATCTCCCCCATCCCGTAGATCAGGTAATCCGCTTTGGCATCAAAGAGAATCGGTTTGCGCAGCTTGTTGCTCCAGTAATCGTAGTGCGTGATGCGGCGCAGGCTTGCTTCGATGCCCCCAAGGACGATCGGGGCCGTGTTTTTGAAATGGCGGCGGATCAGGTTCGTATAGACCAGGGTCGCGCGGTCGGGACGCCTGTCGTTTTTGCCGCCGGGAGTGTAATCGTCGCTGTTGCGGAACTTCTTCGTCGCGGTGTAGTTGGAAACCATCGAGTCGACGCTGCCGCCGCTCACGCCCCAGAAGAGCCTGGGCTCGCCGAGACGCGCGATGTCGTCGCCGCTTTCAATGTCGGGCTGGCCGATGATCCCGACCCGGTACCCCTCGCGCTCCAGGATACGCCCCACCATCGCCACGCCGATAAAGGGCGAGTCGATATAGGCATCCCCGCTGACCAGGATGACGTCCAGCTGTTCCCATCCGCGGCGTTGCATCTCCTCGGGGGTCGTCACCAGAAAATCTTTGGCAGTAAAACCGTTGTCTTGGACGGGTTTGCGGCGGCTCAGGGCATCTCCTTGGCAGAAGCGACCTGCACGGCGCTCCCTCTAAGTATTTAAGGTTAGAATAATAGCACAAGAAGTGTACACAGGGGGCGCGGATGGAACTCAGCGAAGAGATTATCGAACATATGATGCAGCCGAAAAACTACGGCAAACTGGAGGCACCCGGCGGGGTCGGCCTCGGCTATGATGACCGCAGCGGCGAGTACGTCATCCTCTACCTCGGGCAGGATCCCAAAGCCGTCGGCGAGATCGCCTTCGCGACCAACGGCTGCCAGGACACCGTCGTGCTCGGTTCCGTCTTCACCGAAATGGTCAAGGGCGCGAGCGTCGACGAAGCGATCCGTATCATGCACAGCATGGAGCAACAGGTCGCCGGGGCCCCCGAAAAACAGCGGGCCTGCTCCGAGCTCGTGCTCACCGCGTTCAAAGCCGCCCTGCAGAACCTCGCCCACCGTGCGGCCGGGGGAGAAGAGGAGCTTCACAAACTCCCCATCGCCAGCAGCTGTGCGACGGAGGAAGAAGAATGACCCCGGCGATCTTCGAACGCAAACACGCCCTCTGGCTCAACGTGCTTTTCACCTCCTTCATGATTGAAGACGAAGCGGTCAAATCCGAGCTCTACGACCACGCCCAGATCGCCTTCAGGCATCTGCGCTGGATCGCACGGGAACTGGCAGAGAACGGTACCGCCTACACCTATGACCGCGACATCGATCTGGGTCGCCCAGCCGACAATGCCGAAGCCCTGCACGCCCTGGGCGCGGCCGTCAAAGCGACCATGGCCGCCTATCCCGATTCGGCGCTCTCGGCACGGATGATCACCGACGACCAGTACCTCATCGCCAGGCTGGAGACACTGCGTGCGCGTCCCGACAGCAATGCGCCTATTACGGCCTTCGACCGCCACCGTACCCTGCCGGGCAAAACGCTTGATACCGCTCAGACCGATGCCCTCACCCTTTTCCTGTTCGAGGAGTCCTATAAAGAGTACGAACTGATCCTCATTTACGCCTATATGCAGAATGAAAGCCGTGATCTTCTGGAGCGCGACATCTACCAGGACCTCATCGACGAGTCCCAGTTCCATCTTAAATCGTTCGGGAACATGATGGCGAAGATGGGGATCCTTGCCCTGCCCCGTCCCCTGCATGAGCAGACCTACAAGATCACCGACATCGAGGCGTTTATCCGAAACGGCATCAGTGAAGAGGAGAATGCCAAGGAGCAGTGCCGTTCCCTCGCCGAAGCGGTCAGGGACGAGGAGCTCTCCGCCTTCTTCGATTTCATCAACTTCCAGGAGAGCTACCATATCGAACTGATGAAAAAACTGCTGGCTCAGGTATCGCCGAAATAGATCTCCAGCCAGAACCGGCAGACGTAGTTCGGTCCCCAGTTGTACTGCATGTCATAATCGATCCGGGGGTTGATCTCATAAAAGAGCCATGACCGCAGGAACGACTGTTTCCAGCCGACGCCGACGCTGTACCGGTAAATGCCCGGTGTCATCTGGGCGGCGGTGCTGTTCGTGTCACTGCTCTGGACAGCATCGACCTCGGTACGCCCCGATGCGGACACATAGGTCCGGAACCCCGCGCCGAAGCGCCGGGTCTTGAAGTAGGAGATCGCCCCCATATACCCCATGCCGACCTTGTCGGTCTCGGTGGAGCGCTGCAGCTGCAGACGCACCATCTCTTCTCGTGAGATTCGCCGGTCGAAATAGAGGTCGCTCTCTTCGTAAAACTTTCGTTTGACGGAGTAGTCCACATACTGTACCGGCCGAATGAGCCAGTCATAAAAGTTCATGGGATATTCGACGCGCCACTGCGTGAAAGGGTTGGTCATTCCCCGGAAACCGATGGAAACGCTTGATTTCAGATTCTTGACGGCATCCGGGATGTAGTAGCGCGCCCCCACCCCGGTCGTCTCATCGATCTGCCCGTTTTCGGAGACGACATCTTTGTCCTTGTCCGCCAAAGGGTCCCCGATAAAGATCTGCAGCCGGTCCTGGGTGCGGGGCAGTTTCATCGCGAACCGGACATTATTGAGAAACGATTCGCCCGCCTTCTCGTTGTACTCAACCCCTGCGCGCAATATGAGATAGCTTCCTTCATTGCTGTAGAGGAAAGTGTCATCATGAAAGAGCCGGTTGAAGTAGCCCGAGATCCCTTCACTGGCATTACCGTCCCGGGGGACTCTATGGCGCTTTTTTTTCGTTTCGCCGCCGCTCCAGCTGAGAATCTGCACATCTGCATTGGCCGAGAGCACATGCACCTTCTGGGTCACATCCGCATGGAACGCGTCAACATACTCCATGCCGCTCTCCAGCCACCCCTTTTTCTCATCCAGGCGCGTCTGCCACTCATAGATGCTGATCGCCCTGTGGACATTGACTTCATTGACGAGGGCGCTGCAGTCGCATTCGGGAACAGGGGCGTCGAAGACGGATGGAAAAGAGGACGGCTCCTCCTCTGCAGACAGGAACAGCGCCACGATGAGAAACAGAAAAAGGTTAACGTGCCCCGGCATTTTCATGCCAAGAGTATAACATTACGGCGCCGTTTTCACGCAGGGGGGATTCAGACCGCCTGAAACACCAGCAGCATTTTGTCGTTCGTGTCGTAAAGCGAGATATTTTTATAGTGGGTCAGTTTGAGGTTCGGCACGTTGCGGAAACGTTTGAGCGGGTGGAACCACTGCACGATCTCCGACTGCTCCTTCATGTAGCACTCCGGCGACGTTTTCGTAAAGAGGGTGAATTCGGTGTGCAGTTCTTCGGATTCGAAATAGGCATCGACGGCCAGGAAATGGTTTTCATCCTCGTTGGTCATCGTCCCCTCGGCGACATCCGTGAAGCCGTGCAGGGTGTTGATGTCGGCAATGAAGATCCCGCCGGGGTTGAGCCGCTGCGCCACGCACTGCAAAAAGATGAAGAGTCCGTCCTTGTCGAGGAAGTTGAGCACGTCAAAAACGGCCACCGCCGCGTCGTAGCTCCCCTCGACTTCGCAGATCCCTTTTTTTGCGGCCGTCAATCCTTTGGCCGCCGCGGCCTCGACCATCACCGCACTCTGGTCGATGCCGGTGCAGACCATGCCGAGCTCCTGCGCTTTTTCCATCAGGAAGCCCCGGCCGCAGCCGATGTCGAGCAGTGTTTTGACCGGGTAGTTTTTCAGGGTCTGAATATAGAGATCGTGCAGCCGCTCGGTCGACTCCTCAATGCCGAGCAGGTGTTCCGCTTTCGCGTAGAGGTCAAGACTCACTGATCACCTTGTTGATCTTCTCGTAGATGTCGAGGATCTCCGCTTTTTTCTCGAAGTAGCTGTTCTTGTTCGCGATCAGATGCGTCGTCGACTCCATGATCTCCTCGACGACCTCCAGGCCGTTCTGCTTCATCGTCGTTCCCGTTTCGACGATATCGACGATCATATCCGCCAGCCCGACCAGCGGGGCCAGTTCGATGGAGCCGTAGAGTTTGATGACATCGGCGGCAACGGCGCGTTCGGCGAAGTAGCGCTTGGTGATGTTGACCATCTTGGTCGCGACTTTGATCTCGGGCTTGGTGAGGTCGAGCTTTTCGCCCTGTTTCATGCCGATGGCGACCCGGCAGTAGCCGCGCCCGAGGTCCAGCAGGCGGATGACATCGAGCCCCTGCTCTTCAAGCGTATCGAGCCCCACGACGCCGATATCGGCGGCCTGGTGGTAGACATACGTCGCCACATCCTGGTTGCGTACCAGCAGGAAACGGAAGTTCGGCGTATCGAGAATCAGCTTGCGGTCATCGAAGGCGAACTTCTCTCCGAAAATCGTCTCGAAAATCTCGAGGGTCTCTTTGGCGATTCTGCCCTTGGGCAGCGCGACGGTCAACATAGTCCAGCCTTTTGAATGATCTTTTTCATGCCCGAAAACAGCAGCAGCGGTTCATGGTTCGGCGCGCCGAACAGCGGCATGAGCTCCAATGCGTTCCCGCCGGTGAGGTAGACCGGCAGACCGTATGCGCGCACTTCGCGGGCCAGCAGCCCCAGTGCGCCGTAACTGATCGCATCTTTCGTATTTTTCGGCATTTTATCCAATTGCATATCAAAATTGAATGAGCTGTCCAGGCGCGGGGAGATGCGGCGGTAGGTCTCAGAAAGCGCCGAAACGCCCGGGTAGATGAATCCCCCCTCGAAACGGCCGCCGCGTACGACGTCCACGGTGATGGCACTGCCCGCATCGACGATGACCCCCTCTTCCACCGCTTCGCAGGCCGCGACGCGGTCGATGCCCATCGTCGCATAGTAATCCTCCCACGCAATGAAGGGGCGCAGGTCGGTCCAGTTTTCCAGGCTATCGAGGCGGGGCTGCAACGCGGCATTGACGTTGATGTAATAGACGGGAACGGTCACTTCGGCGGGGTCAAACGTGGCGGCCGGTTCTCTATAGTCACGCCCGCTTTCTTCGTCGTAAAAATGCAAAGAGGTGTTGCCGATGTCGCACAGCAGCATCAGATAAGCTTCCACCCCTGCTGCTTGAAGGCGGCTTCGGCTTTGGAGCAGAGCGGTGCGTCGAGCATCAGAACCCGCTGTTTGAAGGCATGGTCGACGTAGAGTTCCAGCTTGCGCAGGATCATTTCGAACTTCTCGACATCTTTCATCACGACCCGGCTCTTCTGGGCGACTACAAAGATCGCGGTGTAATACCCCTGGCGGTCCGTGGCGTTGAAGAGACGGATCTTGTTACGTATCCCCAGCGCTTTGGGCGGCACTTCATCCAGTTTTTTATAGATGAGTCCTTTGGCGTTGAGGCGGTCGATGATGGGTTTGAACATGGTGCGTGTCTCTTCGAAATGGAGCATTTTCATAGCGCCATTATAGCGCATGAAGCGTTGCAAAAACGTATCAGCTGTCGGCATGCCATTGCGGCAGCCGTTCGAAGACGACCCGGTTCCGCCCCTGTGTTTTGGCCCGGTAGAGCATCCGGTCGGCCGCTGCCAACAGGGTTTCGACCCGCTCGTCCGGCGCCGGATATGATGCAACGCCCCCGATGCTCGCCGTGACGCTTCTTTTGCCGTTGTCAAATGCCAGCTCCAGCGCCTCGATCTCACTACGGATCGTCTCGGCGATTTCCCGGTGGGCATCGGTGTTGTCCCCGCCCAGGACAATGGCGAACTCGTCCCCGCCCAGACGCACCGCCAGGTCATCCGGTCGGCGAGTGTGTTCCTGGAGTACCGCGGCGACCTGCATCAGGCAGTCGTCACCGGCGGGGTGCCCCAGCGCATCGTTGAAGGATTTGAAATTGTCCAGGTCCAGCTCAAGCAGCGTGACCGACTGCCCGCTGCGCGCGTCGCGCCTGATGGCCTCCTGCACAAATTCGCCGAAACGCCTCCGGTTCGCCAACCCCGTCAGCGGATCGTGCTGCGAAAGAAACGCGGCATGTTCCTCGGCCAGGTAGCGCTGCGTGATATCGTAATGCGCGACCACGAACATCGTCATATCGCTTCCGTACAGCGGGGAGACGTGCATCATAAACCAGCGCTTCTTCTCCGGGCTGTGGCAGGGGTATTCGTACCGGAACTCCTTGCGCCGCCCCTTCACGACATCCATGATCCCCGCGGAAGCCTCGATGGCCAGCGTATCGCCCGAAAGGATTGCAGCCTCCAGCACCGAGAGATAGCTGCACCCGACGGAGGCAAAGGTCTCCGCCAGGCCGTTATCCGTTCCGAAGCGCTTCCAGGCGGCGTTGACCTCCAGGATCGTCCCACGGCTGTCGATCACCGCGATTTGCTCGTTGAGGGAGTGGAAAACCTGCGTATGAAGCTGCGCTTTGTCAACCACCTTTCACCCCTCCGCCGAAAACGTATTGCTGCAGCTGACGGTCGTGCCAGCGTCGCATGAACAGCAGCGCAGAGAGCGCGCCGAAGAGTGCATACCCCATATCCGATTGCGTATCCCAGATATAGCCCTGCGTCCCCAGGAAGGCATCGGCAGCCTCGTCGCTGAGCAGCGCGACCCACCATTCGATGAGTTCATAAAATGCGCTCAGTCCCAGGCAGAAGGCGATAATGAAGAAAAAGCGCCATCCCTCACCCCGGATCACCTCCAGGCGGACGATCACTTCCCGCGCGATCAGCGCCGGAACGAATCCCTGCGCAAAATGGCCGAGCTTGTCGTAGTTGTTGCGTGCGCTCTGCAAAAAGCCGTCGAAATACGGGACTTCCGCATAGGTGTAGTGGCCGCCGACCATGAGGATGATGCAGTGTACGAGGATCAGCCAGTAGAGCAGCGGCGTCAGCGGGAAGCGGCGGTAGGTTGCCGCCAGCACGACGGCGCCGATGACGGCGGGGGCCACTTCCAGCCCCCAGGTCAGGCGGTCTTTCGGTGCGATCCCGGACCAGAGCAGGACCGCGGCAAACACCGCAATCCATACCAACCCCGCACTGCGCCCCATATTATCGGCCGTAGTAAGCCATCAGCGATGCCTTGGCAACCGCATGGGCATTGAGCATGTAGCCGACCAGCGCCGGCATCGCCGAAGCGTCAAGGTCAAGCTCGGCGACGTCGAGGGCATAGACCGTGAAAACGTAGCGGTGCGGCCGGTCGCCGACCGGCGGGCAGGCGCCGCCGAAGCCGGCCTGCCCGAAGCTCGTCATGCTCTGCACGGCACCTTTTGGCAGCCCTTTGGCGTCGTTCCCGGCCCCGGAAGGCAGGGAGGTGACGGTAGCGGGAAGGTTGAAAACGACCCAGTGCCACCAGCCGCTGCCCGTCGGGGCGTCCGGGTCGTAAACGGTCACGGCGAAACTCTTCGTGCCTTCGGGGGCGCCTTCCCAGTTCAGGGACGGTGAAACGTTCTGCCCGCTGCACCCGAAACCGTTAAAGACCTCTTTCATGGTCAGCTGCCCCTGCAGATCGCTGCTTTTGAGCGTGAAATTCCCAGCATACAGCCATGTCGCGGCCAACAGCAATAGACCCGTCAGTACTTTCATGATGACTCCTTTGACAGTGGTATAGTCGTCATGCATTATACAGCACAAACCCGGTGTATCCCTCTACTGCTGCCGCCTGAGCTTACCCGAGATAGGAGCGCACCGCGTCGAAAAAACGGCGATGGTCGCCGCACATCACCGATTTGCGTGAAAAATCGACCCCCGCGCCCCCGAGCCGGTTGGCGACGAACCCGCCACCGCACACCTCGGAGTGCTCACAGATCCTGCACTCCTCCGGCAGCGTATCGCGCAGGTCGGCGCAGCGGCGGATGACCGCATCGTTTGCGGCCGTTTCCAGGCCGTGTTCCCGGACGTTGTACGCCGTCCGCACCGCCCCGTCGGCAAAATAGCGCAGGTAGTCATGGCGCTCATACTGCCCGTCGGTGTTGACGACGATGCTGTTGAGTCGGTCGCCGCCGACGCCGTCGCCGTGGTGTGCGGAGCCCAGCATCCGTTTGATGGCGTCCCGGAAGATCCGGATATCGATCGACGGGTCGTCCGCCGCGCTCCAGAGCCGGAACAGTTCGGCGTACCAGGCACCGTAGTCATGCTGCGGCGGCGCGTCGTGGTTATAGTGGATGGGCCAGAGTACGCTGACCCGCTTTTTCGGCAGCGTCCCGACCCACTCCAGGTAAGTTTCGGGCGGGATCTCCGGGTCCGCCACGCTGAGCACACCCCCGAAAGCGTCCAGCAAGCCGTCGGCTTCGAGGCGGCGCAGGTTTTCCGCGACCCGTGCATAGCTCCCATTCCCGCCCTTTGTTACCCGCCGCCGGTCGTTGTAGGCGCCCGGTCCGTCGAGACTCACGCCGATGGAACCGCCCGCCGCCGCGACGCGTGAGAGCAGCCCGGCATCGTAGTCGTACAGATTGGTCTGAAAGCCGAGGCTGAGCCGCTGCGTCTCATTGCGCAGCGCGGCGACGGCTTCAAGGAAAGGCGTCATGGACGTCTCCGGCCACAAAGAGGGTTCGCCGCCGTGCAGTACCAGGCGGATCCGGTGTCCGGGGTGACGCCAGAGGTAGGCGCCGATATGATCAAGGACCTGCAGACCTGTCTCGAGCGGCAGATACTTCGGGACACGTGTATAGGTCTTGTCTTCGGAGTTGAACATGTAGCAGTAGGTGCAGTCGAGATTGCACGTTTCGGTCAGTTTGAGTACAAGCGTGGCGATCATGGCGTCTCTCGCCTCCCGCGGGAGGCTGCAGCAAGCGTTTTCAGGCGCCCGCTGTCATTTCGACTGCGACATCCAGACCGGCATCGATATCCAGGTCAAAGGGGTTCAGACCGTCCATATTGGCAGACTTGATCTCGGCAACGATGTTTTTCAAGATCTTTTTCTGCATGGTTTCGGCGCTGACGGCACCCTCCGGAAGACCAGCGATTGTGATTTGCACTTTCTGAGACATTACGACCCTCTTCTTTGATAATATTGGGAACCGGGGAGCCCCGGATTCATTGCCTCCGTCTCCCCAATTTTTCCGCACGCTCGTATGCATTTTCTGTTCGCTTATCTGCAACACTCACTTTGCCGGTGGCGGTGACGGGAAGGTCGCGTAAGGCGGGTTCGGTTCTTCATTCGGCGGCACGTAGGCCGGTGCATCCGCGCCGGCGACGCCCAGGTGCCTGACATAGCGGTAAAACGCCCGCATATCCTCCTCTTTCATCTGGTTCAGGTTGAACCAAGGCATCGGCGGGCGCGCTTTGAGCTGTTTCGCTTTCATCACCCACTCATCCTCCGTCATCCCCGCCAGGCGCATGCGGAGGTTCGTCGCGTAGGTCGTTCCCCAGGGGCCCCGCCACCCGAACGGGCTCCCCGTCAGCCAGAGGGCTTCGGGCACCTTCCCCTCGGCCATGATGTAATTGGGGGTATGGCAGTCATTGCACCCCATCATCGTTGCCACGTAGCGTCCGCGTTCGATGTCGGCTTTTCCCCCTTCTGCAGCGAGCGGCCAGGCACCCAATACCAGTATGGAGACGGCGAAGACAGCCCCATGTTTCAATCCTGAGCAGCGCATGGAAATTCCTTACAAAAATGTGATAAGTATCCATTATATTCCCGCGTTTCTTAATCAGTGCGGGAAGTCGATATTAGTTTGAATTATTCATAATGGCACCACGAAGGCTGCTTCAAGCATGCAAAAGTGCTGTTATAATGGCCGAAAAAGGTTTGACGCATGGCACCCCTCCCCCGACTGTTCCTGGCGGCGTTTCTCACCCTCCCCCTGCGGGCGGACGAGATGCCCGAGGCGTTCGTCGCGATCGATGACACCGCCCCCGGAATCGCCGTCGAGGCGCGCTACTTCACGACCGATAATTTCGTCGGTGCCCGGATCGACGGCTACGAAGCCCCCCGCTGCTACCTGACCCGCCCGGCGGCAGCGGCCCTCTCAAAGGCCGACGCCGCCCTTGCCCCCTTCGGCCTCGGCCTTAAAGTGTTCGACTGCTACCGTCCCCAGCGCGCCGTCGACCACTTCGTACGTTGGGCCAAGGATCTCGGTGATACGAAAATGAAGGCGCGCTACTATCCCCGTGTCGCCAAAAACGTGCTCTTCAAAGAGGGATATATCGCGGCCCGTTCGGGGCATTCGCGCGGCAGCACGGTCGACCTGACCCTGATCGACCGTGAAAGCGGCAGTGAACTGGACATGGGCACGGGGTTCGATTTTTTCGGGCCGGAGTCGTGGCCCAGTAGTATGGCGGTGACGGCGCAGCAGCGTGCAAACCGTCTGCTGCTGCGCAGTGTGATGACCCGCGCCGGGTTCCGGCCGCTTCAAGAGGAGTGGTGGCACTTTACGCTGGAAGATGAACCCTTCCCGGAACGCTATTTCGATTTTCCCGTCCGCTAGTGCGGGCGTGACCGTCAGGATTTGCTGTAGGGGTGGTAACGCAGGACGGTCTCTTTGAGGTTCTGTTTCTGTACATGGGTATAGACCTGCGTCGTCAGCAGCGAAGCGTGCCCCAGCAGCTCCTGGACGACCCGCAGGTCCGCCCCGCCGAGGATCAGTGCCGTCGCATAGGAGTGGCGCAGGACATGGGGCGAGACGCCGAGGTACTTCTGGGTGATCTTATAGGCGGAAACGCGGCTGAGCGGCTTGCCCCTGTGGTTCAGCCAGAGTTGGTTGCGCTCAAAGGGCACCGCATCGAGGTAACGGTCGATCAGGCGGCGTGCCGCCTCGGCGACGGGGACCAGCCGCTCTTTCTCCCCTTTGCCGTGGCGTACCCGCAGCCACTCCCCTTCGAAATCGCTGGGCTCGACGGCCAGTGCCTCGCTGATGCGCACCCCCGTCGCGTAAAGGAACAGGATCAGCGCCCGGTCGCGCAGGTCCGTCCACTTCTCCGTCCCGATGGCCGCGACCCCCTGATCGATCGCATCGTAACTGAGAAACTTCGGCAGCTGCTTGGGGATCTTCGCCAGCGCGAACTTCTCCGCCTCCGCCGTAAAGCGGCGCGAATGGCAGAAAGCGAAAAAGGCGTTGAGGGAGGAGAGTTTGCGGTTGAGGGTGCGTTTGTTGGCGATCCCGCCGAGCAGTTTCAGCACGTCGGCGGTCTCCAGGGAGAGCAGCGGACGTTCCGCCGCCTTCTCGAGCTGTTCGAGGTCGGAGCGGTAAGCCTCGACCGTCCGCTTGCTGAGGGCCTTTGTAACGGTGATGTATTCGATAAAGGCTTCGAGCGGACCGGACACGCCGACGCTACTCCTCGACGGAGATGATCTTGTCGCGCACGTAGAAGGCTTTCTCGCCGGTGAAGCTGATGCCGTCATCCAGCGCGATGCTGTAGACCTCCGTCTGCGTCATCGCCTTGTCCATGACGATCAGGTAGCCCTCTTTTTCCAGGAGGTAGAGCTTCTCTTTGCCCACGATCATTCCCAGAAAGTGCGCAAACGGGAATTTCTGCTTGGCGACCGGCTGCAGTGCCGTCGTGAGGTGAATCACTTCGCCCTCTTTCGTCGCCGCCCAGATGCCCGATTCGTCGAAAACGACGTCTCGGAGGTCGAGCTTTTCGCGCCGCTCTTTGTCGCTGAGACAGAAAAGGCGGTTCGGCGTCGCCGCGACCATCGTGTCACCGATAACCTTGAAATAGAAGATATTGTCAAAATAGGTCTCGGTGCTCACCACCGTCGAGCGCAGCAGCTCCTTCTCCTCGTAGTTGACGACGACCAGGCGCCCGTCAAGCGTCGGGAAGACGACAAGGTTACCGAGGAAATAGGGGTTGGCGATACGGACGTCAACCGCCGTCGCCGGCGTCCCCGGCAGCTTGTAGTAGCTCTTGCCGGTCGAGAGGCGGTAGATCCCAAGATCGTTGCTGGAGAAGAGCACGGCCAGGTAGTCGCCCTCCACCGCGGCCGCGGCCACGGTCTTCTCCAGCGACAGACGTTTCGTCTCGTTGCCCTCAGCGCTGTGCAGCGTGACGTTGCCGTCTATGCCGGTCGAGAGGAACCAGCCGCCGCTGCTGCCGAGGAAACGCTCGCCGTCGGGGATCTTGTAGCCGCTGACACCGCTCTTTTCGACGACCAGGCCCCGGCGTGCTACCGCCCCCTGGGCCCCTTTGGTGACAAGCTGCACCCCGGCGCGCTTACAGGTCGGCCAGGCCGGGACGTCGTCGACTTTCGGCCGTTCGCCGACAATGGCTTCCGCCGAATTGTTCGGTGCTTTACAGACCGGCCAGTCGTTGACCGTCTGCTCCGGCGTGTAGTACTCCTTGTTGCTGCAGCCCGAAAACGCGAGCAGCGCACCGATGAGAAGGAAGGAAGCCTGCTTGATCATTTCACGCCGTAGTGCGAGAGCGCTTCCGCCAGCGGGGCGAGCGGGGACTGATCCCCGATCATCTGCAGGCGGCGGTGCGCTTCGTCCGTTTTGCCCGACTGCATCAGCAAGACGGCCTCATCGATCAGCGCCATCTCTTTGTAGAGCGCACCCTGGCGGTAGCCGTAGCTTCCCAGGGCCTTGACGTCGCCGGCAATCGCCGCCGCTTCGTAGCTGCTGACGTCGGAGACTTCCACCGCAGGTGAGGACGTAAGCGCCTGCAGCGCCTTGACGTCGCCGTTTTTGATCGCCTCTGACATGCTCCACGCGTCATACAGCATCGGCGCGTTCGCCTTGAGGGTCTGCTGTGCCGCCGCATTGGCCGGGTCGGACTGCAGGGTCATATAAGCAGCATTCGCCGCATCGCGTTTGGACGCGGCATACGCATCATACGCCGCCGTACCGATGACGGCAAGGGCCACCGCCGCGACTGCCGCGATCAGCGGTTTCTTGTACTTTTTGACGAACCGTTCGGTCTTCACTGCCTGCTCGAAGAACTGCTCCTCCGTGCTCAGCTCCTCCTTGACCATCGAGATATTCTCTTTGAGACTCACCCGTACTCCTCTGATACACCGCCCCAAAGGGCGTTTCCGTAAGATGGTGCAAGTGTAGCTTAAATAGAGTAAAAAGACGGTAACGGGCATGGGGGCGGGTCGTTTCAATGGAAAGCTTGTGAATATTGTGATAAGATTTTCCTATGCTCTCAGCTGCAATACTCTGCTGGCGTGTTTACAATTATTAAGATCGTGTAGTGTATAATGCAAGCTCATAATTTTTATAACTTTTTTATAACATTCGCATTCAACAAGGAGACCGCTATCATGAAACTGGCAACTCTGCTCTGCGCTACGGCCCTCAGCCTCGCGGCTGCGACGGCCCAAAACGGGGGCCTGGCTCTGGACCAAGCCATCGACCTGCTCAAGGCACAGAACCTCGAGATCAAAGCCGCGACCTACGACGTACAAAGCGCGCACGAGCGTGCTTCACAGGCCGGGGGACAGCACTGGGGTTCCCTCGACTTCATCCAGAACATCGCCCGCTCCGACGATGCCGGCAACGTCTTCGGTTTCAAACTGACCGGGCGCGAAGCGAATTTCGGTGATTTCGGTTTCAGTGACTTTATTGCCTGTCAAGGAGCCACACCGCCGGCCTACTGTACGGACGGAACACTACTCGACCGTCAGCCCGAAGCGCTGAACTACCCCGCCGACCGCAACTTCTTCCAGAGCAAACTGCAGTACACCCTGCCCCTTTACGTCGGCGGGAAGATCAGCGCCTACGTCGAAGCGGCCGAGGGGATGGAGCGCCTCAAACGCCTGGACAAAACGAAGCTGCTCAACGAGAAGATCTACGAAACCCGCAAAGCCTTCTACGATATGCGCCTGCTTGACGAGGCGCTCTCCAACCTGAAGACGATCTACGACAACATCGGCACCCTTGAGGCGATGACGGAGTCGATGATCAAGGAGGGGTACGCCAAACGCACCGACCTGCTTGAGGTCCAGGCGAAGAAGTCCAACGTCGCACGCTCCATCCACCAGATGGAGGCGAACGAGGCGCTGCTCTACCACTACCTCAGCTTCCTGCTCGACCAGCCGGTAAGCGCCATCACCCTGCCCGCTTCCGACGTCCCCATGCCGCCGCTCGAAACGGCGGACGTCATCGCCGCCAACATCGACGTCAAACGGGCGCAGACGGGCCTGGAAATCCGTGAAAGCATGCAGGATGTCGCCCTGTCGGATTACCTGCCGATGGTCGGACTCCAGGCCGATGTCCAGACGGCCGCCGACAGTTTCGAGCATTATGCCGCCGACAAAGGCTCCTACACCGTCGGTATCCAGCTCAAATGGAACCTCTTCGCCGGCGGCAGCGACTATGCCGCCTATGAAGAGGCCCGTATCGAGACCCTCAAGACCAAAACCCAGATCGACCTCGCCAAAAAAGGGATCGCCCTTCAGGTCGACAAGATCCACACGGAGATCAAATCGCTCGACTACGAGATCGACGCCCTCTCCAAAGAGCTGGCCCTGGCCAACGAGATCTACGCCAGCTACGAAGCGCGCTACCGCGAGCAGATCGCTTCCATGAGCGACGTCGTCATCAAACAGTCCCAGCAGCTTGAGAAGGTCCTTGCGCTGCTGGAAGTCAAAAACAAACGGACCGAACGGGTTTTTGCCCTTGAAAAACTTGCCAACGGAGTCACACAATGAAAAAACTGCTTCTCACTTTTATCCTCGGTGCTGCGGCCCTCTACGCCGACGGCCTGACCGTCGCCGGGAGCGTCATCTCCGACAACCAGAAGATGATCACGAGCCGCTACATGGGCTTCGTCACCGAAGTCGGTGCCGCTGAGGGCGAACGCGTCAAGAAGGGGCAGCTGCTCTACACCATCGACTCCAAAGAGGTCGACAGCGCGAAAGCGCGCGTCGAACTGGGGATCTCCCAGGCCGAACTCGCCCTGCAGATGAACCAGAACCAGCTGAGCAACGTCCGTCTCAACCTGGCCCGCTACAAGCGCCTCCTGGAAAAGAACATGGTCAGCCAGTACGAAGTCGAGAACCTTGAACTCGCCGCCAAAAATATGGAGGACATGGTTTCCATCAGCAAGAAACAGGTGGAGCAGGCCCAGGCGCAGCTCTCCGAAGTCTACAACCAGTACAAATACCTCCGTATCAAGGCCCCGAACAACGGCGTCATCATCGCCAAGAACATCAAAGTCGGCGAGATGGCGATGCCGGGGATGCCGGCGTTCGTCCTGGCCGACCTGAGCGACCTCAAGATCGCCATCGAAGTTGCCGAAAGCGACCTCTCCAAGGTTCCCTACGGCACCAAGGTCGCCGTCGAGATCCCTTCCGTGGGGCTGCTGACAACCGGCACCGTCAGTGCCATCATCCCCAGCTCCAACCCGATGACGCACACCTTCCGCGTCAAGATCGCCTTCAAAACGACCTCCAAGGCCCCGATCTACCCGGGAATGTACGCGACGGTCACGATCCCGTAAGGAGCGCAGATGCAGACACACAAACCCTACACCCCCAAGGACTACGCGGGTAAACTCGCCCGCTACTTCATCAACAGCCCCCTGACGATGATCCTGGGGATCACCCTGCTCGCCATCGGCTACCTCTCGCTGATGATCATGCCCCGCGAGGAAAACCCCCAGATGGTCGTCAGCGGTTCTACTGTCATCATCGCGCTGCCCGGCGCCACGGCCAAAGAGGTCGAGAACGTCATCGTCCGCCCCCTCGAGCGCAAGATGAAAGAGGTGCTCGGCATCGAGCACATCATGGGGATGGCGATGGACAACGTCGGCATCGTCAACGCCGCCTTCTACATCGGCGAGGAGAAAGAGGATTCGAACCTGAAGGTCTACGACAAGATCATGCAGAACGCCGACATCTTCCCCGAAAACGCCATGCAGCCGGTCATCAAGCCCCTCGATATCGACGTCGACATCCCGATCGTCTCCGTCGCCTTCTACGCCAAAGACCCGGCCAAGATGGACGACACCCAGCTCTACGACGCGGTCAAGAATCTCCAGCACGCCATCAACGGCCTGCCCAACGTCGCCGTCACGGCGCTCAAAGGGGGGCATAAACACCAGTACAACATCCTCGTCGACCTGAACAAGCTCTCCGGCTACAACCTCTCCCTGGGGCAGATCACCCAGGCGGTGCAGGCCCTCGCCTACAACGTCCCGGCGGTCAAGAACCGCACCAAAGAGGGCGAGATCGTCATCATGGGCGTCAAGAACGCCATCGAAAGCGTCCAGGACGTCGAGGACATCATCGTCGCCCAGTACATGGGGGCACCGATCCACCTGCGCGACGTCGCCAAGGTCGAGGACGGCTACGACATCCAGAACTTCCGTTCCGCCAGCATCAGCGTCCGCGACGACGACGCCTTCTCCCCGCTTCAGGAGCAGGTCACCCTGACGATCTCCAAGCTCAAGGGCACCAATGCCGTCGTCATCGCCGACGAGGTCAGAGAGGCCCTTGAAAACTACAAGCCGGTTCTCGAAAAAGCGGGGATCAAATATTCCATCACCCGCAACGACGGCGAACGCGCCAACGAGGCGGTCAACGAGCTGGTCTTCCACCTCATTATCTCCATCGTCATCATCGCGATCCTGCTCGTCTTCGTCCTGGGGTGGCGCGAGTCGCTCATCGTTACCTTCACCGTCCCGGCCATCCTGGCGATCACCCTCTTTATCGCCTATATCACCGGGCAGACGATCAACCGGATCACCCTCTTTGCGTTCCTGCTCTCGCTGGGGCTCCTGGTCGATGCGGCCATCATCGTCATCGAGAACATTCACCGCCACTTCCACTCGGTAGAGTCGGCGGACATGCCAAAAGACGACCTGCTCGTCGAGGCGACCGACGAGATCGGGCCGCCGACGAACATCGCGACCTTCGCCATCATTCTCACCATGGTCCCCATGGCCTTTGTCGGCGGCATGATGGGGCAGTTCATGAAACCGATCCCGGCCAACGTCCCGGTGGCGCTGATCGCGTCGCTCTTCGTCGCCTATATCTTCACCCCCTATTTCGCCAAGCGGATGATGCACCGTCCCGACCATGCGAAACACCAAGGAGGCCATAAATGATCTTCCAGAAGTTCGAAGCCTTCATCGCGGCGCTGCTGCAGAGCAGAAGCCAGAAGAAAATGATCCTGATCGTGACCCTCGTCGCCTTCATCATCTCGGTGCTGATGATCGCGCCGACCGAGATCGTCAAGGCCAAGATGCTGCCGGGCAAGAACAATGACACCTTCACCGTCTACGTCGACCTGCCCAACGGCTCTTCCCTGCGCCAGACGACGGCGGTAAGCCAGTGCGTCACCTCCTTTATCCAGAAGGAGCAGGAGGTGCTCGACACCGAGACTTTCCTCGGCATGGGTGCGCCGCTCGATTTCGCCGGCCTCATCAAAGGCAGCCACTTCAAAAACGCGGAAAACGTCTCCGAGATCGTCGTCAACCTCACCAAGAAACATGACCGCGGCGAGCCCTCCTACCTGATGGTTCAGCGGATGCGTCCCCTGATCCAGGAGGCGTGCCAGCCCGTCGTCGCCGGCACGAACATCAAGTTCGTCGAACCGCCGGCAGGACCGCCGACCCTGGCCGCCATCGTCGCCGAGATCTACGGCAGCGACACCGCAGGCATTCGCGACCTCGCCGGCAAGGTCGCCGCGATCTTCCACCAGACGGCGGGGCTCGTCGACATCGACGTCATGGCCGACGAGATCTACGACAGTTTCGACCTCAAGGTCAACAGCACGAAGATCACCCGTTCGGGCCTCTCCATCAAGCAGGTCAACGACATCATCTACCTCGCCTTCGAGGGGATGGACATCGCCGTCAAGAACAGCGAAACGATCAACGAGCAGATCCCGATCTTCCTGACGCTGAGCCCGGAGTCGAAGGTCTTCAGCCGCAAGGACAAGCTCGCCCTCGAACAGAAGCTCTCGGGGCTGCGCCTGATGAACAGCAACGGCCTGCTCGTGCCGCTGACCGAGGTCGTCGACATCATCCCGACGCGCGCCAACCCGATGATCATGAGCAAAGACCTGCACCAGATGGTCAACGTCGTCGCCGAAACGGACATGGTCTCCCAGGTCTACCCGCTGATGGACGCGCGCCATATGATCCTCGATACCCTCTCTGAGCAGTATGACATCGAGAAGAGCGGCCTCTTCGACCTCTCTCTCACCGACAGGAATACGGGGAGCCATTACGAGCTGCACTGGGACGGCGAGATGGAAGTCACCCTCGACACCTTCCGGGACCTGGGCGGGGCCTTCATCGCCGCGCTCGTGCTCATTTTCCTGCTGATGGTCGTCTACTACAAGAGCTTCACCCTCAGCGGCATCGTCCTGCTGGGCAGCTTCCTCTCCATCATCGGGGTCATCGTGGGCCACTTCATTATGGACCTCTTCAGTGCCGACACCTTCTTCCTGACGGCGACGTCGCTCATCGGCTTCATCGCCCTGATCGGGATCAGCTCGCGCAACTCGCTGCTGCTCATCGACTTCACCAAGTCATTGATGCACGAGAAAGGGATGCACAAGACGGAAGCGCTCGCCTACGCCGCCGCCACCCGCGCCAAGCCGATCTTCCTGACCGCGACGGCGATCATCCTCGCCTCGACCCTGCTCGCCAGCGACGCCGTCTTCGGCGGGCTCGGTGTCGCACTCATCTTCGGCACCATCGCCGCCGTCGCCGCGTCGCTGCTCGTCGTGCCGGTCCTGCTGCACAACGCCGACCTCGACCGCCACTTCGGCTTCAAAGAGCGCAAAGCCGTCTCCGTCTACGAACCGTAGGCCTCATGCCGTGTGCCCCTGCGGCACACACCCTGCAATCATCAATGCATCCCGACTGTGATACCCATACTTCATTACATAACTTTTTTTAATTAATACTCAACGGAAATACAGACAAAAGTTCAAACCAAATATGATGGATAACTAAGAGACTAAGTGTGGTTGTGCACGGCACGGCCTGATTGCTATGTAACCATCATGAGGAGAGACCCATGAACACAGAAACCCTTACCAAATGGACAAGAACGTTGGCCTCGATGCAGCGCCGGATCGTCCCTGCTGCCTTCGGCGCCATGCTCGGCGCCGTGCTCATAGGCACCGTCCCTGCCGCTGCCGCAGAAAAAGAGATGTGGCCCGGGACCGTGGCAGGTGAGCCCGCACCGAAAATGAAAGGCGTACCGCCGGTCCTTTCCCAGAACCTTGCGAACTTTGATGACCTGGATTTCCGCGTCTACACCGGCCAGGAATGGCAGGATCTGCACAAGAGCCATACCAAGGATGTCATCGTCCACTGGCCGGACGGCCATGTAACCAAAGGCATTGAGAAGCACATCGAAGACCTGAAGTACATGTTCACCTTCGCGCCCGACAACCGGATCAAGGAGCACCCGGTCCGCTTCGGTACAGCTGACGGCCAGTGGAGCGCCGTGACCGGCTGGCTCGAAGGCACCTTCACCAAACCCATGGTGCTCGCCGACGGCACGGTCATCCAGCCTACAGGCAAGGCCTACCGCATTCCAATGGCAACCATAGGCCACTGGAACAAGGACGGCATCATGTTCGAAGAGTTCCTTTTCTGGGACAACGGCGCCTTCATGCAGCAGATCGGGCTGGCACCATAAGCATCGACAGATCGAACGTATCTGAGACTCCGCGCCCGGCACGCCGCGGGCGCTCCCCCTTCACCCGCTTTAACCCGACAGACTGTAGAATGCAGCATACAAACGGAAAGGAGCGATATGGACACCGAACTGCGTGCCGCGGGTGAAGAGGACCTCCTTTTTCTGGTTGAAGCCCTCCATAAGACTTTTCTCTTCCTCTCCAAGTGCGCAGAGGGACCCTATTACGAAGGGTTCTCCGCCCTCTCCGTCGATGCGATGGGAACCTATGCCCTCGAGTACCTCGACACACGGAAGGCGAAAACCCTCATTCTGCAGCGCAACGGCGAAGCTATCGGCTGTATCATGGGCAAGATCGCCCCGTCGCAGATCGGCGCGGCCGATATCGGGCTCGTGGGGTGGATCGGCCTGTGCTACGTGGACGAAGCCCACCGGGGCGGCGAGCAGTGTACGTTGATGTACAGGGCGATGGAGGAGTGGTTCGCGTCGAAGTCCATCAGTACGATCGAACTGAGCTATATGGCGGCGAACGAAAGCGCCCGCAGCGCCCGCAGCGCCTGGGAACGCCTGGGGTTCGAACCGCTACGGGTCATCGCTACCAAAAGCATCGGCAAGGGAGAAGCATGACAGAGGCGACACTGGGGCTTGAGCACTATAACGAGCAGCTCGACGCGGCAGCCGGCCGGCTGGACGCCCTCCCCCTGTACCGCCTCGACACGGAGACGGCTCTGCTCAAAGAGGCCTTCGGACTCGTCTACGATACAGGCGTCTTCGCCTTTCATCACTACGCCGCCGAGCTGCATGAGCAGATGAAATTCCGGCTCTTCACGACCCTGGCACCCCGTTCGGGCAGCCTCGCCTTTCTGGCCATCCAGATCCTCGCGGCGAACAAGATTATGCACGCCAACCGTTTTGTGCTGATGGCAACCTACCTGAACAGACGCTGCGGGATCGCCATCAACCACCTGCGCGCCCCGGTAACCGTCGTTTCCGCCACGCGGCGGTGCGGCACCTACCGCCTCAGCGGCCGCCTGACATGGGCGAGCGGCTACGGCATCTTCGACACCCTCGTCGTCGGTTTCCACTGCGAAGGGCAGGAGTTTCAGGCGGTGGTGCCCTTCAAACCCGAACCCGGTTTCACCGTGGGTGAAGTAACTGAAACTTTCGTTGGCAACGCTATGCAGACTGTCGATATCATCCTCGACAATTACGATGTGCCCGAGGAACACATCGTCGCCTCGCACCCCCTCGGCACCTACACAAAGAACAAATCCGTCTCCAAAACGATCCACTACGCCCTCCACGGCATCGGCATCGGCGCCGTGGATGCCCTGGAGGACAAGGAGGTCCGCCGCGCCGCCGAAAAGAGACTGGAAGCGGTGAAAAACGCCTTCCTCTCTGAGAAAGACGGCGCGGAACTCGACGCACTCCGCGTAGAGCTTTTCGAACTCGTCCAGCGTATAGTCACCACCGGCATGATCCTCAAAGGCGGAAAGTCCGTCCTCTTAACTGAACAACTGCAGCGCTACTACCGCGAACTCGTCATGTTCAACGCCAACGGGCTCAACAGCGCACTCAAGAACCTACATAAGCAGGCTTTCTTCTCAACACTCTAGCCTAATACTAATCTGATCCCGAACCTTGTCTAAAAGCTTTTTACCCATGATCTATCCTTAACATCAAAATCCGTCGATAGACCTACATTTTGTTAATCTATCACCGGATATCGATAATAGTCATACATTCATTTTTACACTACAGCACACCAAAAGGTTTAATATATTGCATATTGTTATTATTTTTGCAGTTTTTTCTAACCAAAAAAGTTCTATAGTACACTAAAATGTAAACTAATTAATAGTTAGCTACAAGGAATACAATGAGTATAAGATTAACAAGAGACCAAACATTCCAAGTTGTATGTAACCTACGAACACCAACAGCAAAGGGTACGGTAGTAGGTTCAGGTATGTTTATTCTAAAAGATGAAAAATCACCATACTTACTGACAGCTTCGCATGTAGCACATGACTGTAATCCATCTACTCAAGTAGTGATTAGCGATAATAATGGAAACTGTCAAACTTTTTTACTATCTCAACTTAATAAGACTCTAAATTGGACTCACCATTCTATTGCAGATGTTTCTGTTTTACCTATTATCCTTGAAACATCAATCATACCCATTCTTCAAGGACGCTTCTTTCCTGTAGATCAATTGAAATTCACTCAAACACCACCATCTCGTGATGATTACTTAACTGCTGTTGGCTTTCCAAATGGCTTAGGTGGAGTGGGAAAATTTAGTCCTTTTACTTTTCGTTCACATGCATCTTCATCACTAATAACACTTCCAAGATTTGACACTCAGATCCCATCTGACTTTTTTACCCTTGAGAATCCCAGTATTGGTGGATATAGTGGTGGACCCGTATTTGACTTAGGTTATGTGATCGTTGGGAACATGACAACAACTACTGGACCAACTGTGTGTCACGGTATCATGCACGGCACAATCTCAGATACAACTGGCGGTAAAATTGCTGCTGTGACTCCATGTTTTTACGTTAAGGACATTATTTAGAAGCTAACAAATCAGAGGAGACCAATCAAAAACCCGCAGGCGGCTTTTTGATTGCTCATTTTAAACGTTATATCTACATAGGAAAATATTTTTTATGAGTACAAAACTTTATAAGTATAGAAGCTTCAATGATCAATTTTTAAATAACATAATCATCAATTCATCTTTGTATTATTCTCCAATAAAATATTTTAATGATCCTTTTGATTGCAGATTATCTTTCAGAGAAAAATATAGTAATAAAGAACGTAAATTATGGCTAATCAAAGCATCGCTTCGAAACCCTCAATTTGGGAAACAAGACATTAAAGAAATGATGGCTTTTTATACAAACGAAAAACTCATAAAAATGATCAAAAAATCAAACAACGAACTTATTGATAATATTGGTGTTTTATCTTTATCTGCCACCCATGATAATATTTTAATGTGGTCGCATTACTCCAACAGTCATAACGGTTTAGTTTTTGAATTTGAACCACTTAACTATGATGGTTATGACTGTTTATATCATCCTATAAAAGTTGATTATGATGAAAAATATGAGTTGCTTTCTTATTTGGAAAGTGATGATGGAAGTGAACTTGTAAAACTGATGCTTACCAAACACATTGATTGGAAGTATGAGAATGAGTATAGATGTATAGACATAGGGTTCCAAGGTGAAAAAAAGTTTCATAAAGATGAATTAAAAAGTATATTTTTTGGTCTAGATACAACTACTAAACAAATTGAAGAATTTAAAAAACTATGTCTAGATAATGGGTTTACACATTTGAATTTCAAAAAAGCAAAAAAAATTAATGGTAAGTTTGAATTGGCATTTGATGATATTTAAACATAACAAATCAGAGGAGCCAATTAATGATTAATAAGAGTAAAAACCGATCGATCAGCATTAACGATACAACACTGTTAATTACCAATGCAGGAGGCCGGTGCAGTTTTAATCATGAAAATGAATTTTGTAATAAGGTACTTTCTGACGGCCGGGTAAATTTGGGTGAAAGAGCACATATTGTAGGGGTTAACGGTCCAAGAGCCAACGAACCTTGTAATGGAAATAAAAATAGTTATGACAATCTCATTTGGTTATGCCGAGACCATCACAAAATAATTGATCATCATGAAAATCTTGAAGTTTTTACGGTAGATGTTCTTCGGGAAATGAAAAAACGTCATGAAAGTAGAATTATAACTGGTCGTTATCCATATTATGGAACTCCTCAATCTATTCATGACTATAGTGTTTTAAGCACCATATTTTATTTTATTAATATACACAAGCTTTATTCTTGTGTAGCATCCTTTCCAACAATCCATTTAGATTTTTTTGATGTTGGCGAGGCATGCGTTCTTTTTCGTCAGGACAATCCAGGGCATCTTCCACTAAAAGACCCCATATTAAAAAGAGTCTTTTATTTATTTGAGCAATCACAACAGAAATTAGCACAATATTTAAATTTACAAACCCCTGTCAATGTAAATGAAGAAAATTTAATATGTATTTGGCCACACAGCATACATGGAGAGAATCTAGTTTTCAGATATTTACAAACTATTGAGCATTTAATAAGTTTGATAGAAAAGCGATTTCCTCAAATTTTACAGCAGGATTATTATGACCCATTTCAATAATGAAAGCATATAACAAATCAGAGGAGACCAATCAAAAACCCGCGCGCGGCTTTTTGATTGCTCATTTTAAACGTTAGGTATCACAATAGAATGAAAGAAAATATATGAATGATTTTATTATAAATGTAATGATTAGCAATGTATGGTACATGCTTTTATTTTTTTTAACTATTCTTCTGATAATGCATGCTCCATTTTTGTGGCATAAAAATTTATCAAAAAAAACATGGAAAAAAATTGATTATCTTTGGCTGTTTGCAGCATTAATAGGCATCATTTCTCTTACATCGGAACAACGTATGGATACAGCAAAACGTTGGTTCGAAATAGAAGAACATCGATTGAAATTTTTATTTAGTCAGATAAAGTATGATTTAGACCCTTCAGCACATTCATATTACTGTACAGATTCTATAAGGACTGAATATTCACCGGATAATTTTGATGAAATAGAGAGAAATAGAAAGTTAGAATGCAAATGGATTAAAGATGCAAATAAATCTATTTCACAATATGATGTAAATGATCATCCAGTAATCAACTTTGAAAATCTACCTCCTATGTCTTTCAAGCCTATGTATCCAGATATTTATGAGCATTTGAAGCAAACTATTAATGATTACAATAAACAACGCTTCATTTTGCTCGACATGAAAGAGCTTTCTCAAAAAAATGATTTTGAAAAAAGTTTATTTGCTTTAGCACCATTCTTGTTGCTATTTGCATTGGCACTTCGTATTACAAAAGTTACAGGCGAGTTAAGACATGACAATACCTAACAAACCAAAGGAGACCAATCAAAAACCCGCGGGCGGCTTTTTGATTGCTCATTTTAAACGTTAGGCAATTAGGAGTAAATAATATGCCATACCAAAGTCACCAAGATGGTTTGTATTTAGCTGTTCAACCATCAGAAAAAAATGGAATCCCAATTTCTCACTATGGTGTAATAGACATAGGAAATATATTAGAACATCCTGAGTCGGATGGTTCTCATCCAATTGTCATTCACCAGACACCGCCAAGTATTAGAGCAGATTGGCTTGGACATACAGGAAATTGGGATATTATTGGCAAGGTAACTGATACTCAAAAAGCTATACAACGAATTAAAGAAGCTTTAGAGAACCCAGAATACGATTTGTTTGGAAATAATTGCGAACACTTTGCTAGGTATGTGACTGAAGGAGTGAAGACAAGTAGGCAAGTTTTTTGGGCAGGTGTCAGTGTCGTTGCGATTGGATCACTTGCAGTGTATTTATTCAAAAAACTACAAACAAAACAAGGAAGTGCCTAACAAATCAGAGGAGACCAATCAAAAACCCTCGGGCGGCTTTTGGGTTACGCAATTCAAACCTCCAACACACAAAGGAATCCATTGAAAAAACAGCTGCTCCGTGCTTTTGGCCTACTTGGCGTCATTCTTTTTGTTCCCCTCTTCTTATTGACGTTTTCCGATCCTCACACTATTGAAAAATCGGCAAGCGGGTTCATCGAGTGGAAACTCAAAAACGATGTCGATACAAAGATCGATGCCATCCGGTGGCCACAATCGCAAACTCTGAAAACGCTGTTGGGCACGAAAGCCGAAGCGTTCAACCTCCAGGCCGATGCAAAACTGGCAGCCTACAAACAGATGCTGAAAAACGATGTACCGGCCATCCTGGCGGAACAGCTTTTCAAACTCCGGAATCTGGATTGCGAATGCCGAAAAAAGTGGGAAGAACGTTTGACGAACTACATCGCGTTTGAAATCGCTACAGCGGAAAAGGCCAAAGAGAAGCTCGCCGATTTTATGCAGGCAAAGTACATGGCGATCGTGGCGAAACTGACCCTGGACGTCAGGATATTTCTAGGGATCAACGCGCTCGTCTTCATCCTCTTGCTGACGGTCTCTTTCCTCAAACCGGAAGCGACGGAACACCTGTTTTTTCCCGGAGTTCTTCTGCTGTTATCGAGCGCCATATGCTCCTACTTCTACCTTTTTGAACAAAACTGGTTCTACACGATCCTCTATAACGACTACACAGGTTTCGGCTATCTGGTTTACCTGCTGGCGGTCTTCGCCATGCTTTGCGATATCGCTTTCAACAGGGCCAGAATCACGACAGAGATCATCAACGCTATGGCCAGTGCCGTCGGGAGTGCATTCAGCGTCGTGCCATGCTGAAGTATTTAACAAATCAGAGGCGACCTGTCAAAAGCCCGCAGGCGGCTTTTTGATTGCTCATCCTAAACGTTATGCTTGGCACTCCAAGATGTACTGTTTCATCTTTCATAGTTTGAAACTTGCAAGGGATAGATTATAGCTCCATGGGTCAGCGCTGATTTTCCATGCTGTATGACAGCGTAAAATCACACCGCGCCCGGGGCGGAAAGAGATCTAGACCCGGAGGCATAGCGTTATGGATACACAAAAAGTGGTCTGTCCCCATTGCAGTGAGATCAACACCATTCCCGTACAGGAGCATTACAGCGAAGCCGACTGCACGCACTGCAAGGCTTCGCTGCTGGAGACGAAACCGGTCGGCGTGGATGATGCGGCCTTTATGAAGCATATCTGGAACAGCGACATCGTGGTGGTCGTCGATTTCTGGGCGCCCTGGTGCGGTCCCTGCCGCACGATGGCCCCGGCATTCGAAGAGGCGGCCGCAGCCCTGCCGATGAAGGCCCGTTTCCTCAAAGTCGATACCGATACGCAAAAGCTGCTTGCAGCACGTTATAACATCCGCTCCGTACCGACGCTGATTCTCTTTAAAAACGGGTATGAGATCAACCGCAGGGCCAGGGCGATGAGCGTGGAAGAGCTCCAAAAGTGGACCGGGAAGTACATCGCCAAATGTAACGCCTACCGTCAGGATGCAGATAGTCGCTGACAAAGCAGTCGGGACCGACATTTGCACACCTCCTGTTATGTAAGCCAGGAGGATGCTGATGCAATTGGACAGACTGGAACGATATTTCAATGACTACACCTACATCAAAAAAGGACATTACCCAGTCACTGACATGGTGGTCTACTGGTACATGGGTGAGGCGTGGACAGTGGCAAATAAAGAGCACCAAATTGCTGTCAGCGAAGGACTCCTGCGGTCAATCGAAGCAAAAGGCTTCGAACTGAAGCAAGAAGATGTTGCACGTCTTTTCGAGCTCTACGATCTTCGGGGCAAAGCAGCGCGCGGCGAGCTCCCGGACGAAGCCGTGCTCCAGGCGGCCTTTACCGAGATCATAGAAGAACATCACTTATCGCACTGATTAGTGTCTTACGCATATGTAGCCGAATCAAAAAAAGGACGTTAAGACCAAAAGAGCGGATCTTGCATATCGAACAAAAACAAAGGACTATCGCTGAATTCGCAATACGCTCGGCGCGAACATAGATTCGTTTGTTAAAGTCCTTTCCAAAACAGATCGGAAACCCATGCCCAACAGACTCGCCCTCGAAGACTCGCCCTATCTGCAGCAACACAAAGACAACCCCATAGAGTGGTACCCCTGGTGCGACGAAGCGTTCGAACGCGCCCGCACGGAAGAGCGCCCCCTTTTCATCTCGGTCGGCTACAGCACCTGCCACTGGTGCCACGCCATGGAGCACGATGTGTTCAGCAATGAAAAGATCGCCGCGATCCTGAACGAGCACTATATCTGCATCAAAGTTGACCGCGAAGAGCGCCCGGATATCGACAAATACTACCAGGAGGTACACCACCTGCTGAACCGCAAACCGAGCGGATGGCCCACTTCCGTCTTCTGCACCCCGGACAACCGGCCCATCTTTGCCGGTACCTACATCACGCCGGACTCCCGCGGAGAGAAGATCGGTTTCACGGAGCTCTCTAAACTCATTGCGGCCAAAGTGGCGCAAAAAGATGAGAGCCTGTTCAAAAGTGCCGACGAGATTCAGGCCTATCTGGACAAACCTGCCCCGCAGGCAGTAGAGGTAAAACAGCTCAATGCCACCCTGATACAGCGCTTCGTCAAACAGGCGCTTCGCATTTTCGAGCCGAACAGCGGCGGCTTTTCGAATGATCTGAAATTCCCTCAGATCTACACCCTTAACGCGCTGCTGGACATCGTGCTGCTGCAAGACAATCCCGATGCCGAGAAGATGCTGACGCAGACCCTCTCTACAATGCACCGGGGCGGCATGTACGACCTCATCGACGGCGGCTTCTGCCGCTACAGTACCGACGTGAATTGGCTGGTACCCCGTTTTGAGAAGATGACCTTCGACAACGGGCTGCATTGCGAGCTCTACGCCCGTGCCGGACGTATGCTGAATGACGCGAGCTATACCCTCATTGCCAAAGAGATCGCCGACTTCATGACCGGGAAAATGCAAGAAGACGGCCTCTTCTACTCCGCCAGCGATGCCGACACCGAAGGCAAGCAGGGCATCTACTACACTTTTGAATACGACACGGCCAAAACCGCACTGCTCGAACACGGCTTCGGCGCAGACGATACGGAAACGATCCTCGCCACGTTGCATGTGACGCCGGAGGGCAACTTCATGGGCCGCAACATCGTCTGGCTCGAAGCGCCCGCCGACCGCCCGGAGTGGTTCGACGCCGTACGGGAGGTCTTCCTCTCCCTGAGACAAGCGCGCGAATACCCCTTTATCGACAAAAAAGTGCAGACCTCGTGGAGCGCGATGATGATCCGCGGCCTCTTCGAGCTGGGGAAATCCGACCCCCTCTACACGCAAAAGGCCGTCGATGCACTGGAGGCGCTTATGGATTTTGTGATGCCCCAGGGAGCACTCTTCCACTCGGGCCTCATTCACAGCACCCCGAAGGTCGGCGCCTTTTTGGAAGATTACGCCTACCTCGGCACCGCGTTCATCAAAGCGTATGAAGCCACTTATGAAAACGTCTGGCTCATGCAGGCGCAGCGGATGGCCGACTTCGCGCTGGAGGAGTTCTATGAGAACGGACGCTGGTATCTGAGTCGCGGGGAGTTCACGACGGAGGCGGACCCGGCAGACGCGCTGTACCCCGGTTCCATCGGCGTGATTGTCGATCTGCTCCTGAGCCTCGGCATGCTCCAGGATGACAGCTACCGGCAGTTCGCCTTCACAACCCTGCAGTTCTACTCTGCCAAACTGGCGAAAGCGCCTATCAGCTACCCCCACCTCTTCAACCAGGCGATCCGCTACCGCTTCGAAGACCTGCTCGTCAAGGCCAATGCCGACAAACTGGCTATGGCCGCCCCTTCCCTGGCCGAGGTCACCTACCCCTACGTTCGCGTCAAAGCCACCCATAACAAAAACTATATGCTCTGCGGGATACAGAGCTGTTTCGCACAGTTGAAAACGCCGGTAGAAATCGCCGACACCATTCGGGAGAAATTTTCATACTGACCTGCGTACGGCGATGTCCAGGGATATCCCGGACGTTCCATACGTTAGACGAAACGTGACGTAGGCAGGTTGCAGGTATAATTTTTGTATATCGCCGTCAAACCCACCGGAGTAAAGAGAGTAAGATGAACGAGTGTTTGTTGAATATATGCAAAACGTTTGAGGAGACAACGGATTTTCTTTCGAACCGATCGCAGGAGAAAGAGAAGATCGTGACAAAACTTTTTTTTGATTTTTTGGACTGTTTCTCTTCCCTGCAGGCGGAAAAGCTAGAGTATCCCAAAGAGTTCCAGAACGATGTCAAACTCTATCTGCAGGGCCACCCGATCCTGCAGAAGAAGTTTGAAGACATAGAGATCCGCTACCTGATGCTGAGCGATTTTTACGATTTCTGCCGATTGACGAAAAGGTATACAAAATAGTAGATGCCTGAACGAATCAATCGGCACACCAGGGTCACCGCTTCCATACTGGGCGTCCTTCTCGCCCTGGGCGGCATGATCAATCACGGGCTGTTTGAAATCCTTCAGGGCAATACCCCCATCCAGGGCTTTTTTATTGAAGCCATAGGCGAATCACACCGGTTCTGGCGCTACGGAACGGAGGGGGCTTTTACCGTCATCCCCAACTTTCTCGCTACCGGGATTACGGCCATTCTGGTCAGCCTTGCGGTCATCGTGTGGTCCCTTAAGTATCTCCACACCAAACACGGTGCAGCCGTGTTTCTCTTCCTTATGGTACTATTGACGCTCCTGCTCACCAACCTGACCTTCATCGCCGCATATGCGCGGGACCTTGTCACCCGGCAGGTGGAGTGAAGCCGCACGGAGATTTTTAGGATCACGCTGTGAAGCAAAAAATAGTCTATATACTGTTGGCGCTGCTGTCACTGGGCGCCTTTATCGTTTTTGGAGTCATAGGTGTTTATAAAACCGAAAACGGTATCGTGCTGGGACTTCCAGATTATGAGAAAAGAAGCATTCATGTTTCCCCGGTCGATCTGGAGATCCTGGTCAGGGCAGATACGCTGCTGGCAGATGAGGGTTCATGGCGGAAAGAGCACCTTTCGGACTGTTCCCTCTCCCAAAGGCTGGACCTTTACTGTGCACTGAAGCAGGCTTCCGTCACCGTCACGGGCAGGTATGTCCACCGTCAGCCTGCCATTCAGGAGGTGCGGTTTGCGATCGATGATCTGTACCGGGAGCGGTGGAGCAAACACAGGCTTATCGACTTCAACACGAATCAAGAGACGCACTTCAGTGACATCAAGTCGGTCCTCGCCCGGGCGATCGCAACTGTAAAAACGAAACTGGAGCGATAAACAGTTTTTTGCGTGTCCATTTCCAACATTGCCAGAGAGGTTCATACAAGAACAATGATCAGAATCTACCGTTACCTCATCGTACTGCTTTGGATGATCGGGGCGGCATACGCTGCCACCGACCGCACCGCCGATGATCGTCTCAGAAACGATCTGCTTCATTTTGCGCGTTCGCTTACGCAATCGCATTTTTCAGGCACACCGGTAGCGCTGCCGGCATCGATCGCGCTCGATGGCAACTGGACCGTCTCGGTCACCCCCTATCTCCACGGCGAGCCCCTCGGCACCGGTACCGGGCAAAGCCACCCGCTCTACGGGGCCGTTATCGATGCCGTCGGTGGGCTGCTTTCAACGTCCGGCGATCGACATCCAGATGAAGAGGCTATCAGGAATGCACGTTTTATGATCGCTTTTTCCCGGCCCGGCGCGGAAGATAATGCACTGATCGAGTACAGGGGGAAAGCCGAAGAGCTGATTGGCGACGTCGTGGCCGTTCGGAACGTGGACAGGGAGATGATCTACACCAAGATTATGGCGGCCAAAGCGTACCTCCTGCGTGCAATGGATGAAAAGACGCACGGGTTTCATAAGCTCTATACGGCCACGAGCGGCACCTTTGACCGCCGCGTCCTCACCACCTACTCCTCCTCCGCACTTTACAGCCTTCTAAAACTCAATGATCTGAAGCAGGATGGGGACATTGTCAGACTGATCCCCCTTATCGCCGATTTCATCCTCTCGATGCAACTTCACGAAGGTCCCTACAAGGGTGCGTTTCACTACTCTCTCTCCCTCGAAAGCGGCGAAAAAGACGGCCGGCTCGTCGTCGGAACGGCTTCGAAAACCATCTTCACCCTGCTGGAACTCCATAGAAGGACAAACGACGTCAGGTACCTGGATGCCGCCAGGTCGGCCGCCGACTGGCTGCTTAGCATGCGCAATCCCGACGGCAGCGTGATCAACCAGGTGAAAATCGAAAACGGCCGGCCGGTTTTTGACAGACGGTACTCGAACCTCTATACGGGCGAAGTACTCTCAGCCCTCTCCAGGATGTACGCAGCCACTTCAGACCGCCGCTACTACGACGCCGCTGAAATTCTGGCGGACAATTTTCGCGAAAGGGCCGAGCGTAATGCCTGTTTTCTGACGGACGACTATCGTTCGCCGACGGATGCCGTGCCGACAAGCTGGGGCGTGATGAGCCTGCTTGATTTTTACAAGATCAGCGGCAACGACCTCTATAAAAAGGTGCTGCGCATCTGTCTCGGCGAGATTTTGAAACGGCAGAAAAACGATCCCGACGATATGAAAAATTACGGCAGGATCGGTACCGGTCAAAATACAAGCGGCAACGGATGGATCAACGAGGTCACCTCGGAAGTGTACCTGACGTGCCAAAAAGAGCACTGGACGGGCTGCATGACCTACAGGGAGCCTATGCTGAAAATGACGCGATGGCTGATGCAGAACACCTACTCCGAAGCTAACACCTACTTTTTGAAAGCGCCCGATAAAGCGATCGGCGGCCTTATCAGGAGTTATAAGTGGGAGGAAGTCCGGACCGATGCCGTCTGCCACGGCGTCAACGGCTATATCAACCTCTATAACAGCGGGATAGAGAAACCGTTCCAACGCGAAGAGAAGGGAGAAGATCAGTGACACCCGTCATCATCCAGGCGACATCCGAAGATGCCCGGTCCATCTCCGTCCTGACCGGCGAACTGCTGCACGAGATCATGGAACGTATCGACGTCAAGGCATTCCGTTTTAACCGGGAAGAGACGGAGGAGAGGGCCGGGGAGCTGCTCTCCAGGGGAGTTTATTACGTCTTTCTCGCCAAAGAACCTGGTACCGGGGAAAAGGTCGGGTTCCTTTCGCTCTACGAAAGTTATGCGCTCTACGCCGAAGGCGCCTACGGCACGATCCCGGAACTCTATGTCCGCCCGCCCTACCGCTCGGAGGGGATCGGAAGGCAACTGCTGCAGCGGGCAAGGGATTTTGCCGTCGCCAAAGGGTGGAAACGGCTGGAAGTCACGACACCTCCCCTGCCTCAGTTTGATAGAACACTCGTATTTTATGAACGCAATGCTTTCGAAATTTCCGGCGGCCGGAAACTGAAAAGTGATATTGAGAATGTGATATGATAGAGCCCTTTCCCTGTTCCCATTGGCCAAAAGTGCTACATATACGAGGCATGATAAATCAGTTTAATACTCAATAAAACAGATATAAACAACCAACAGACACTTTATAAATTTCTTAAGTTTAGCAATGTACAATGGGCGCGATATTTAAAAAAATTATGTAAATTGTGTGATGGCCTAAAATATGATCTGTTTTTCCGAACAGGACGAATACCGAAAAGGTATAATGGTATATAAACATTCTATTAAATCTAGATAATAATTCCTTTTTAAGACGTAAATAACGGAGGACTGTTCCGGCAGTACCGAGGAGACGCGAACGGATGCATCAACGCTTCACTGTTACGATCCATGACCTTGACGGCGTGCGGCAGTACAGCCTGCACAATATCGTCAAAAAAGTCCTTCTCTACGCAGGGGCCGGTCTCGTTACGCTTATCGCCGCCGGGCTCGCCTTTATTCTCTTCCTCAACGCCTCTCTCAACGAGATCGACGAGAAAAAAGCCCAACTCGAAGCGCACAACGCCGAGCTGCTGACATCCATCACCACGGCAGAAAAAGAGCTCGCCGACAAACAGGCCGAACTCACCACGGTCTCCGACCGGCTTGACGGTATCGAGACGCTGATCGGTCTGGCGCCGGATACGGAAACGGAAAGCAGCCTGCTTGAACGGGTGGAAATCGCCCAGATGAACTCCGTACAGCGGGCGGCACTTCTGCAGCACATTCCCAACGGTTCACCCGTAGAGTACCGCGGCATTACGAGTAAGTTCGGCTACCGCACCCACCCCACCCTGAACCGTAAAGAGTTCCACCCCGGCAGCGACCTCCGTGCCCCGATGAACACCCCTGTCCATGCCACGGCGGACGGTGTCATCGAGTACGCCGGGATGCACAGCAACAGCGGTTACGGGCGCCTGATCATCGTCGACAACAACTATGGCTTCAAAACCTATTTCGGCCATCTCAACAAGATCAGCGTCAAGTCCGGCCAGTACGTCAAAAAAGGCGATCTTATCGGTTACAGCGGTAATACGGGTATGAGCAACGGTCCGCACCTGCATTACGAAGTGCGTTTTATCCAGCGCAAACTCAACCCCTACTGGTTTATCAAGTGGGATCTCGAACACTATGCCACCATATTTGAAAAGGAGAAAAAAGTACCATGGCAATCTTTGGTAGCAACAATAACACGGAATCAAAACCTGCAAAAGCTCCCGTCACCAACACCAGTACCACCATCATCACAGCTGGCGCTTTACTCAAAGGCGAAATGACACTGGAGTGCGACGTCTTTTTTGACGGCCGCCTGGAAGGAACGATGCATTCCAAGGGGGTCATCACCGTCGGACAAAACGGCGTGATCGTCGGCGAAGTCAAGGCACCCCACCTGATCGTACGCGGCCGTATCGAAGGGACCGTCGACGTCGACCGTGTCGAGATCAAAGAGAACGGCTATGTCGGAGGGATCATCTCTTCCAAAGAGATGGTCATCGAATCCAAAGGGATCTTCGAAGGCGAAAGCCATCGTAAAACGACCGAAACCGCGGCCAAACCCCTCCAGGAAGCCGCCGCCGAAAAACCTGCCGAAAAGAAGAGCTGATCGGAACGAAAGGAGCCTGAATGCCACGGGATGAGGAGTACAGCTACGCCCATAACCGCTACCTTCTGCTTCTCTCCCTGCTCTTCGCACTGGAGTTCACCCTCCTGGCATTTTCCCCCTACGACCGTCACGACTGGCTGCTGGAAAACGTGCTGGTCCTGCTGGCCGTGCTCTTTTTTGCCACGACCTACAAAACGTTCCCCCTCTCGCGCATCTCACTGACCCTGATTTTTCTATTTCTCTACCTGCACGAAGTCGGTGCCCACTACACCTATGCAGAGGTCCCCTACGAGGCGTGGGGACAATCCCTCTTCGGTATTTCGCTGAACGGGCTCTTCGGCTGGGAACGCAACAACTTTGACCGGGTCGTCCATTTTCTCTACGGGCTGCTGCTGGCCTATCCGCTGCGGGAGTTTTTTTTGCGGGTAGTCGACGTCAAAGGGTTCTGGGGTTACTTTTTCCCACTCCTGGTCACAATGGCAAGTTCCATGCTGTACGAGCTGGTTGAATGGGGCGCTGCCGTCTATTTCGGCGGGGAGCTCGGTATGGCCTACCTCGGCACGCAGGGGGATGTCTGGGATGCCCACAAGGATATGCTGTTCGCGACCATCGGCGCCCTCCTGGCCATGCTCCTCACCGCGGCCATCAACGCCGCCCTGCAGAAGGATTTCGGCCGGGAGTGGATGCACAGCTTCCGGGTCAAGCATAAGCTCCCGCTGGGCGAAAACGTCCTGATGCGCCTCTGGCGGCAGCGCCGCCGGAAGTAGCCGAAGCACACCTCCTATTCAGAGGCCTTCATAATCTCAAACGCATCAATCGGTTCGTTGAACGCGATAAAGAGCACACAGGGGTCCCCTTTTTCACAGTAGGCGACATGAGGATGTTTCTCAGGACCGAATGCGTACATGCCGGTTTCAATCAGCACGGGTTTCTGGCCGTCATACTGGACAGTCATATTGCCCGAAACGAGGATCATCCGTTCCGCCGACGTATGCCAGTGGTGCGGGATCTTGTAATCGCCCGGTACTTTGAAAAAGACGTCGGTCCGCGGTGTCGCCGGATCACCGTGCAGGACCGCGATGCCGCACCCCTCTCCCAAAAATGCGGGACAGGGACCCCATTGCAGCTGTTTGTCGTCATATTTATAAGCCAATGCCGGTTCTCCGGCCGTCGCTGCCGAAAAGAGGCCCGTTACGGCAGATACCAGCAGCATCGCCGTCACCGTTCGCATAGATGTCACCATAATGATTCCTTTGGCGTAAGACAGTGCTTACTTTTAGTATTTGCAGTACCACACGAGCATCTTAACACTACGCCCCGTCGTTGAAAAGAGCCAATCTTCGCTTAACAATACGATTTGTCGGAATATTTGATTTTTCTATACTTGACATGACACTATAATAGGCAAAAGACGAAAGGTGACACGATGGGAGCCCCGCTTCCGCTTTATACGATCGAACAGACGATCAATACCTACAAATACCTTTTCAAACCCAACCCGACCTTCGGCATGGATTTCTACGCCGAGGACTTCGAAGCCAAGGATGTCGTGCTGCTGCTCGATGACATCGCCCCGAGCCACGGCATCCCGCTGCGTTTCGACTACTACGCGCTCTTTCTCCGGCTGAAAGGGGAGACGATCCGGACCGTCAACCACTTCGACTATACCATCCGGCCGCAGGCGCTGCAGCTTGTCTCCCCCGGCTCCATCTACGCCTTCAGGGACATCTCGGAAGAGTCGAAAACCTATGTGCTGCTGTTCGACAAGGCGTTCATTGAAGAGGAGAACCTCTCCCAAGAGACCCTTGAACCCCTCTTCGTTTTTCACCGTATCCACCAGAATGACGTCGTGCTCGACACCTCAAGCTACGCACAGGTCCTTTCACTCTTCGAACAGCTCAGTTACGAACTGCGACAGAAAAAAGAGGATTATAAAAGTATGGCCAAGATGCTCATCACCCAGCTGCTCTTCCTGCTAAGGCGTGAGAAGCAGAACGCGGGCCTGCCCCAGAACCTGACCCGGGCCGAACAGCTCAGTGCCGAATTCCTGGTGCTGATCGAAGAGCACTTCTGGCAGCGCAAAAGCGTGCAGTCCTATGCCGAGCTCATGGGGATCACGCCAAAGCATCTCAGTGAAACCGTCAAGGCGACCCTGAAACACACAGCGCTCTCCTACATCCACCTGCGTATCATCAAGGAGATCCAGTACCTGCTCTGTTTCGGCAACATGTCCATCAAGCAGATTGCCTACGCCCTCAACTTCGAAAGCCCCTCACAGCTGGGACGCTTTTTCAAAAACCATGAAGGGATCTGTCCGAAGGAGTACCGTCTGAGGAACCGGATAGAGTACCCTGCGCTGATGGCGGGGAAAAAATGGTAGTATCAGCCGTTTTCCGCCGCGTAGAGCGTCAGTTCGTACACCCATTGCTGCAGCGGGAGCATCGCTTCGTAATGGGCATAGAGGGTATCGAGCAGTTTGTCTGATGTGATCAGCGCGGCATCAGTCTCCGTATAGGCGTACAGTGAATCGTAAAGGGCAAGCTCCGCAAACGGTATCTGCTTGTCGAAACCGGGCGGGAAACGTTTATAGCGCTTCTCGGGAAGCCGATACCCCTTCTCCGTCAAACCGTCAAGGATCTGCTGCAGTTCTCGGCGACGCGTTTCGGATTTGAGGTAGGCGCGGTAGGCTGAGAGCATCGCCGGTTTGAAACGGCGCAGTCCCGTCGCGACGAAGAGCGTCCTCGGATCGAAATGGAGGTAAAAAGCGCTGCTCTGCATCCGCTTCCCGCTCCCCTGCCAGAAGACAATCCCGATGTGGTCCTTGAGCGGCGGCTCGTCGAAATGAAAACGCTGGTCGCGGTAGATGCGGAAGAGCGAGCCGTTGACTTTCGGTACGGCATTGATCGTCGGCACGAGGGCCATAAGGTGTTCGCCCATCTCTTCGACGAAGGCACGGCTGGGCTCGAGGACGAGTTCATGGTAGAGCATCTTGTTGGCGTCAAACCATGCTTTGGTGTTATTGCGCTGGAGTTCGGCTAAAAAAGGGAGGGTTCCTGCGGGAAAGTGCGAGAACACCGGAAGGCTCCGATGTACGCTTTAGAGGCGGACGGCGTCGACGCTGATGCACTCTTCGAGGGCAGCCAGCTTGGCGAGTGCCGTATCTTTGACCGGGGTGTCCGTGATAATGACGGCCAGGGCTTCGCCGCTGTTATTGCGGCCCAGACGGAAGTCCGCGATGTTGACGCTGTTTTCCGCCAGAAGTGTACCGACTTTACCGATAACGCCCGGGACATCGGTATTTTTAAAGAGGATGAAGTTCCCCTTCGGCTCGACGTCGAGGTCGAAACCGTTGACCTCGACGATGCGCTGTACGCCCTCTTCGAAGATCGTCGCGTCGATGTCGACGACACGCTTGTCCGTCGTCACCTTGACGGAAATAAGGTTCTTGTAGGCGCTGCTGGAGAGTTCCGCAGAGGTCTCGATCTTGATCCCCTTCTGCTCCGCAATGAACGAGGCGTTGACGTAGTTGATGGTGTCACCCGTCTTGTCCGCCAGGGCACCGACGGTGACGAAGGTGCTCAGTGAGTCAAGATACTCGGCGATATCGCCCTGGGCGCTGACCTTGATGGAAACGATCGGCGCGCGGTTGAGCTCGCTGGCCATGAAACCGATCTTCTGTCCGAGTTCCAGGAACGGTTTGACGAATGCCGGGATCTTCGTTTCGTCGATCGGCAGGTTGAAGGCGTTCGGGTAGGCAATGCCCTTCGCTGCCTCGATCGCCTGCTGCGCTGCCTGCGTTCCGATGTTGTACTGGGATTCGAAGGTATTCGCACCCAGGTGCGGGGAGACGACGATGTTGTCGAGGTCAAGCAGCGGGTGGTCAGTCGCAGGCTCTTTTTTGAAGACGTCGATGCCGGCGAAACGGACCTTGCCGGACTTCAGGCCGTCGTAGAGTGCTTCTTCATTGTACAGACCGCCGCGTGCACAGTTGATGAGCACAACGCCGTCTTTCATCTTGGCGATCTCCTCGGCACCGATGATGTCGATCGTCTCCTGGTTTTTCGGCGTGTGGATCGTAATGACGTCACAGGCAAGGATATCGTCGAAGTTCTCGGTGTATTTCACGCCGAGGTCTGTCGCTTTTGACGCCGGGATATACGGGTCGTATGCGATGACGTCCATCTCGAATGCCTTACAGCGCGTCCCGACGCGGCTGCCGATGTTACCGAAGCCGATGACACCGAGCTTTTTGCCTTTGAGTTCGTAGCCGTACCACTTCTCGCGTTTCCAGATACGCTGGTTTTTAAGATGGTCGTGTGAGTAGGGGAACATACGCATACAGGAGAGCATATGGGCCATCGTCAGCTCAACCGCGGCAATCGTGTTGGCCGTCGGGACGTTCATAACGATAATACCCTCTTTGGAGCAGCCTTCAATATCGACGTTGTCAACCCCGACGCCGGCGCGCACGATCGCTTTCATCTTCTTGGCGGCAGCGATGAATTTGTCGTCAACATCGGTTGAGGAACGTGTAATCGTAACGTCGGCGTCCGCAATCACATCAAGCAGCGCCGTTTTGTCGACATCGGCAGCAAACACGTAATCGATCTGCGGATCGTTCTGAAGCATCTCGAGCCCGGCTTCGTGAATGTGGTCACATACGACTACTTTATATTTTTCCATCTTAAAATCCTACAGTGAAATTGAAAATGTTATCAACAAGTACCTGCCACGCAGGGCATTGCTGATAAATTTGGGAAGCCCCTCCGCAGCAGCGGAAAGGGGTTATTTTTTGAGTTGGTCTTTGATCAGATCGCCGAGGCTGTTGGATCCGTCCTCTTCGTTGAGCTTGTCGAGGATTTTCTGATCGTGCAGTCTGTCGAGTTTGCGGACAGAGAGGCGGATACGATCACGCTTGGCATCGATCGCAACGATAGCCGCTTCGATCTCCTGCCCTTTTTCCAGTTCTTCGGCCTTGAGCGGCTCGAGGTCTTCGTTGCGGATCAATGCATCGACACCGTCAACGAGGGAGATGAAGACACCGAAATCTTTCACGTCACGGACCGTACCTTTGACGATGTCGTTGACGCGGTGGGAAGATGCGAACTTCTCGACCGGGCTCTCTTCGAGCATCTTGCGGTTGAGGGAGATCTTCTGATCGTCACGGTTGATCTTCGCGATCTTGACTTCCACTTCCTCGCCGGCTTTGAAGAGGTCTTTGGCTTTGACACCTTTTTCCCACGTCGTATCCTGGTTGTGCAGGAGGCCTTCGACGCCGGCAATCTTGACGAACGCACCGAAGTCAGTCAGGGATGTGACTGTACCGGTAACGATGTCACCCTCTTTGAATTTCTTCGCGAACTCGTCAAACGGCTTCGGAAGGAGGCGTTTAAGGGAGACACGCAGTTTGTGCTTGTCCGGATCAACGTCGATCACTTCAACATCGATATCGCTGCCGACGGTCAGGTAGTCTTTCGGGTTCTTGATGTTCTTGTCCCAGGTGATCTCGGAGATATGGAGGAAGCCTTCGATATCGTTTCCAAGGTCAACAAAGGCACCGTACGGCTCGATGTTGCTGACAGTAACGGTGATGGTATCGCCCGCTTCGAGTTCATCCTCGATCTCTTTCCACGGATCCGGCTGGACCGCTTTGATGGAGAGGGAGAGGTGGCGCTTGTCTTTATCGTAGGCAATGGCTTTAACGTTGACTTTGTCGCCTTCGCTGTAGAGTTTGGACGGGTTGACCGGCCCTTTGTAGCTGATCTCGTTGTAGTGGACCAGACCGTCGACACCGCCGACGTCTACAAACATACCGTAGCTGGTGATCTTCTTGATGACACCTTCAACGACCGTACCCTCTTCCATCAGCTGGTCGATGATCTCTTTCTTGCGCTTGCGCTCTTCGTTGAAGAGTTTGCGGCGGGAAACGACGATGGAGTTGTCTTCCGGATCAAGCTTGATGACCTGTGCTTTGACTTTGCGGCCGAGAACGTTGTCGCTCTCTTTGAAGGCTGCGAGTGAACGCGGCATAAAGAAGCTGACGCCGTCCGCTTCGATAACATAGCCGCCGCGGTTCTTCTTGGTCACGGTTCCTTCGATGATCACATCTTCGAAATCCTCTTTGTGCGCTTCGACGAACTCCATCGTTTTCTGCTGCTCGAGGACTTTGCGGTAGGAGATTTTCGGACGCTCGTTGTAGTGTCCCGTTACCATAACCGTGATTTTGTCACCGACGTTGAAAAGCAGATTACCCGCTTCATCCCTGATCTCATCAAGACTGATGATACCTTCCAGTTTTTCTCCCACTCCGACGAGCGCGCGATTATCGTCTTCCTGGATTGCGACAATTTCACCTTCAGTGATGCGATTTGATTCTTGCTCCTGGAAAGAAGCCTCCAGCATCTCGGCGAAATTTTCTTCTTCAAATGCTTCGTTATCGAAAGCCATACCTGTACCCTTATTACGTAATAAAATCTCGTGAGTATAGCGAAAGAAAGCTTTTATGAAGCAGAAATATTGTGGGAGGGTTGATTTTTTACGGTTAGAAGCATCTCCCCGAAACGCAGCGGGAGTCCCGTACGTTCTAGTGCCTTTTTTTGATCCGTTCGATCACCTGCTGAATGATCCAATCCGGGGTGGAGGCACCGGCGCTGATACCGCAATACTCTTTGCCTATGAACCAGCTGTCGTCTATATCGTCGGGCCCTTCGATATGGTAGCTATCCGGGCAGTACTCCTGGGCGATGCTCTGCAGCTGTTTCGTGTTGGAGGAGTTTTTCCCGCCGATGATGATCATCACATCGGCCCTTTTTGAGAGGTCCCGCACCGCGTCCTGGTTTTCGAAGGTTGCGTTGCAGATCGTGTTGAAGACCCTGACCTCCTTGTAGCGCGGGATCAGGTAGTTGACGATCTTGAGAAACTCTTCGACCTTGCGCGTCGTCTGGGCCACAACGGCGATCTTCTCTTTGAAGCGGATCTGTTCGAGCTCCTCGACACTCATGACGACATAGGCGCCGTGCTTGGCATAGCTCTTTACCCCCCGGATCTCCGGGTGGGCTTCGTCGCCGAAAATGACGATGTCATACCCCTGCTCGCTCATCTCCTCGCAGATCTGCTGCGGTTTGGTCACATAGGGGCAGGTGGCGTCGACGACGTTGACATCACGCGCATAGAGCATCTCTAGCTCCTGCTTCGGAATGCCGTGCGTCCGGATGACCGCCGTGTCACCCGCTTTGAAATCGTCCAGGTTCTCCGTCAATGCAACCTGGAAATCCTTCTTGAGGCGGTCGATCTCCTTGGCGTTATGGATCAGCGGCCCGTAGGTCGCGGAACTGCGGTTCTCCTCGGCGATCTTGATCGCGCGTTTGACCCCGAAACAGAAGCCGTAATTCTCAGCCAGTTCAATCTTCATGATGCACTTCCCCAATCGCATTGATCAGCTCGAAAAAGTTCGGAAAGGAGGTCTGGATACAGTCGACATCCTCCACCTCCATCCCACAGCGCAACCCGGCGACAATGAAGCTCATCGCAATACGGTGGTCCCCGAAACTGTCGACGCCGGCCATCTGCAGCTCGCCGCCGGTAATGCGGTAACCGTCTTTGAACTCTTCACAGGCAATGCCGCATTTTTGCAGGTTCGTCATCACCGTCGTAATGCGGTCGCTCTCCTTGACCCGGAGCTCTTCGGCATTTCGCACTTCGCTCGTCCCCTCCGCCGTCGCCATAGCAATGGCAAGCGCCGGGAGTTCATCAATGAGCCAGGCAATGTTCTCCTCGACGACGATCGCTTTGAGCGGCCGATAGCGTACCTCGATATTACCGATGGGTTCATACCGTTCGTCAGTCACCTCGTAGCGGATGTCCGCCCCCATGCGCTCCAGCGCCTTGAAGGCCTCGATGCGGGTCGGGTTGAGGGTGACGCCCTCGATCACGGCACTGCTGCCGGGGGTGATCGCCGCGGCAACGGCAAAAAAGAAGGCGCTGGACGGGTCGGCCGGCACCCGGATATCGAGGGGCTGCAGCAGGCCGGTAAGGGGCTGCACTTCCGTACGGAGGTTCTCCGTTTTGATCTGTGCTCCCATCCCGCTTAGCATACGCTCCGTATGGTCTCGGCTGAGCTCGGGCTCTTCGAAATAACAGGGGCCGTCGGCCCGCAGCGCGGCAAGGATCATCGCACTCTTCACCTGCGCCGAAGCAACGGGGCTTTTGTAATCGAAGGCTTTGAGCGAACCGCCGCGCACGCTCAGCGGCGCCAGGTCGCCGTTATTGCGGCCGTCGAGCATCGCGCCGATGCTGCGCAGCGGTGCCGTCACCCGTTTCATCGGGCGGCGGCGGAGGTATTCATCGCCTGTAAGGACGAAATGCCCCTCGGCCGAGGCGAGCAGGCCGCAGAAAAGCCGCATCCCCGTACCGGAGTTGCCGCAGTCCAGAACGTCGCCGGGCTCCTGAATACCGCGCGAGACGATGGTAATGACATCACCGTCATCCTCGACCTCGGCCCCCAGTGCTTCGACGATGCGCAGGGTGTTCATCGTATCTTCGCCGCGCAGGAAATTGCGGACGACGCTCTTGCCCTCGGCAAGGGTCGCGAACATCGCGCTGCGGTGCGAAATCGATTTATCCGCCGCGATCCTGTCGCTGCGGAACGCAAACGTCTCCGCCGGCGCGATACGGACCCGGCTCATCGCAGTGCTACCCCGAGATCGTTCTGGAGGGCGGTAAGAATCCCTTCCATCGCCGCCGTAATCTCCTCTTCTTCCAGGGTCTTCTCCTGCGACTGCAGCACGAAACGCAGCGTCAGGCTCATCTGGTCGCCCAGGCTCTCGTCCGTGTAACGGTCGACGGGGTAGAAGCGGACGATCTCGCCGCTGCGGCTGCTTTCGATAACGCCCGAAACCTTCTCGTACGGCATCGCCTGCGGCATCAGGATACTGAGGTCGCGGTGTGACGCCTGGTATTTTGAATACGCTTTCGCTTCGACCCGCTCAAAGGCCAGCGCGTCAAACGTCCCTTCGAACATGACGGTGCGCGGCAGGTCCATCTCAGCTTGCAGTGTCGGATGCAGGGTAAACATCTCCCCTATTTTCACGCCGTGCTGGTAAACGGCCGCTGCCTGGTAGGGGTGGGCCATCTTGTGCGCCGGTGTGACGGGCTTCAGGGTGAAATCCCCCAGGACGTCCGCTGCCAGCTTGGTGAAGGACTCAAAGCTGACCGTTTCGGGTTTTCCGCTGTTGTCGAGGCTGTCCTCATTAAGGGTTCCCGCAAAGAGCAGCGCCATCTTGACCGATTCACGGCGCTGGACGTCAAAGACCGAACCGATCTCGAAGAGCGGGATGCGCTTGCGCCCGTTCTTGGCGTTGCTGCTGGCCGCATTAAGCAGTCCTGCCAGCAGTGTCGGCCGCAGCGTATCGAGGGTCCCCGCGATCGGGTTGAGCAGCGCCAGTTCTTTCGCGACGCTTGGAAGGCCGAGAGCATCGAGCTGCTCGCGTTCGTTGAAAACGAAGTGGACACTCTCGTAGAAGCCGCTCTGTGCCGCGCGCTGGCGGTAGGTCTGCTTTTTCCGGAAGGCGAAATAGTCGTCGTCGATCCGGTCCGCTTCGGTCAGCACAAACGGTTTCGCCGGGATATTGTCGATACCGACGATACGGACGACCTCTTCGATCAGGTCCTGGCGGTTGACGATGTCGTGGCGGAAACGCGGTACGCTGACGACGATCTGTTCCTCGCTCGACTTCGAAATGTCGAACCCGAGGTTTTTCAGGATGTTCGCCACACGGCTCTTATCGATTTCCGTACCGATAATGCGGCTGACATACCCCATATCGATACTGATGTTTTTCGGTTCGAAGGCTTCGGCGTGTTCCAGGGTACCGCCGTAGATTTTACCTTCGCCTTTGGCCTCGATGCAGCTGAACAGGAAGTCGCTTCCGAGCGCGAGTTCGGGTTCGCTGCCGCGCGACGTGCGGTAGTACAGCGGCCCGCTCTGCAGTTTCGTCTCCGCCATCTTCTGCGAGATGACGTCCGGCGCGATGTAGCTCGCCTCGATCACGATGACGCCGCGGACATCCTGGAGCCGGGAAGCATCTTCCTGGCGGATCCCGATGATGGACGCGCACTCGCGTCCGTAAACGGCGCTCAGACCGTGTTCATCGCGCTTGATGACGATCCCGGCAAGCTTCTCGTCGTTGGCGCGGAAGAAATCGACCGGGTAGGCGCGGAGAATGACGCCGGTGCTGTGCATCGCATACTCGAGGCACCCTTCGACGGCGTTGGCGCGGCTTTCGTCGATCATGGCCAGGCGCAGCATCATCAGCAGCGAGTCGTCGAAGAACTCGACCGAGACCGCATGGTAGCGGACACTGCCGGTGACGTCACCGTCGACATCGAGTTTCAGCAGACGCCCGATGCCCAGGCGGTTCTCATCTTCACGGCCGGCGGTCCGCGGCTTCAGGCTCTTGTCCAGGGCTGCACAGAGGTCGCGGGCGACCCCGCGGATGCTCAGACAGTCCCCGCGGTTCGCCGTCAGTTCGATCTCGATCAGGTCGTCGTTGAGCAGCGGGTACTCGGAGAGCGGTTTGCCGAGCTCGAGGGCCCCGATACTCTCGTCAAGCACGAGGATGCCGTCGTTCACTTTCGGCAGTCCCAGTTCGGTCGCGGAACAGATCATCCCCGCGGAATCGACACCGCGCAGTTTGACCGGTTTGATCTCCAGGCCGCCGGGCATCACCGCGCCGACGACGGCGACGGGAACATACTGCCCCGCAGCAACGTTGGGCGCCCCGCAGACGATCTGGCGCGTTTCACCGCCCAGATCGACCTGGCAGACGTTGAGCTTGTCCGCGTCCGGGTGTCTTTCGCATGCCGCGACCTTGCCGACGACGATCTTTTCGGGGATCCGGAAAGATTCGACTCTGTCGACTTCCAGACCGATCGCATTGAAGGTCTTGGCCAGTTGCTCCGTCGTAATGTCGGAAAGGTCGATCCATTCGTTCAGCCAGTGGCGTGTGACAATCATTTGAACTGCTCCAGAAGTCTGATATCGCCCTCAAACAGCGACCGCAGATCCCCGATACGGTGGATCAGCATCGCAAAACGCTCCACGCCGAGGCCGAAGGCGTAGCCGCTGACGTTTTCATAGCCGACCGCCTTGAAGACGTTGGGATCGACGATCCCGCACCCCAGGACTTCCAGCCACCCGGTCTTCGAACAGACGCGGCAGCCGTCGCCGCCGCAGAAGATACAGCTGATGTCAACTTCCGCGGACGGTTCCGTGAACGGAAAGAAGCTCGGGCGGAAGCGGACTTCAACATCGCCGAACATGTACTTGAGGAAGTCCTCGAGGATGAACTTCAGGTTCGCGAAGGAGACCTTCCCCTCTTCGTCGACAAGGAGCCCCTCGACCTGGTGGAACATCGGGGTGTGCGTCAGGTCGTAGTCGCGGCGGAACACGGCGCCCGGCGCGATCATACGGATCGGCGGCTTCTCCCGCTTCATCGTGCGGATCTGTACCGGGGAGGTATGCGTGCGCAGCAGCATCTCGTCTTTGAAATAAAACGTATCCTGCATGTCGCGTGCCGGGTGGTACTTGGGCAGGTTCAGCGCCTCGAAATTGTGGAAATCATCTTCGACCATCGGCCCGGTTTTGACCGAGAAGTTCATGGCGACGAAATATTCGACGATGCGGTCCATCGTCTGCATCACCGGGTGCAGCGCACCGCGTTCGCTCCCGCGTCCGAACAGCGTGACGTCGATCGCTTCCGCTTTCATGCCCGCCTCGAGCGCCTCGAGAGCCAGGATCTCTTTGCGGGCATTGAAGGCCTCGGTCAGACCGGCCTTATGCTCGTTCAGCTCCTTGGCAAAAGCCCCCTTCTCCTCGCTGGGAACGGACTTCATCTTCGCGAACTCAGCCGCGAGCACCCCTTTTTTCCCGAACACCGCAATACGGATCTCTTCAAGCTTGTCGACACTCTGCGCCGACGCAATGGCGTCATACCACTCCTGCAACCGTGGCTCCTTCCCGGGGACGTCTCCCCCATTTATCTTGCGCGTATTGTATCCAAAGAGATTTAAAGGGCAGTATTATTAATCAATTACACTGCAGGAGCAAAGCCCCTACAGCTACGCTAACGCTAAGTTCGCTTCAGCAGCGGGCTCGCGCGCCGTCGGCGCTTTGTCTCTGAAATCACCTGCTTTAAAATCAATACCGAAACCCCTCCGATTCAAAGCAGGTTAGCCTCAAAGGCTTCTATGCTACAATCACAAAAACGCTCTTTCAAGGAACATTCATGTGTCTTTTCTGCAAAATCGCCAACAATGAACTGAGTGCCAACACGGTGCATGAAAACGACGATTTTATCGCCTTCCACGACATCAATCCCAAGGCCCCGGTCCATGTGCTCGCCATTCCCAAAACCCACGTTGACAGCTTCAACGACGTGACGCCGGAGATGATGGCCGCTATGACTGCATTTATCCAGGAAGTAGTCGAAAAGGTTGATGTGAAAGAGAGCGGCTACCGTGTCATTACCAATATCGGGGAAAACGGCGGCCAGGAGGTCAAGCACCTCCATTTCCACATTCTCGGCGGTGCCAGACTCCGCTGGGGCCACTTCGCAGACGCGGACCCGAAAGACTTTTTATAAACCATACGCCGCAGGGGCCAAGCTCCTGCGACTACGTTAACACTGGGTTCTCTTCAGCAGAGAGCTCACGCGCAGCTGCACTGCGCTTTATCTCCCCATACAAACAAATACTTTTAAAAAATTCCGGCTTGGAATGTCCACGTAATAGTGAATATGAAGTGCGTTAAAAGCGTGTTTCGTGCGGCAGCCGCTTTGTCCTTTTTTCTTCCCGGTTCGGCTTCTTTTTTGGACAAGCAAAAAAGAAGGGGAACAAAGGACCTAGAAAAGGGTTTGCGGCGTGTAGAGGAGTTTCGGCTTAGCTAGGGCAGGCTTCGATTTCACCGAAGTCGATATTGCCACCCTGCCCACTGATAATCTCTTCGTTTTCACGCAGTACGTTACCGTTGTGCGTGACGGAGTAGCTGATCTTCGTCGTATCACGGACGGTGTTGATCGTCGAGCAGTAGGTCTCGATGCTGCCCATGACCCAGCGCAGCGCCGTCATATCGTCGGCATCGGAGTCAAAGCGGTAGTCGAGGTGAAGGGTGTTGAACTTGCACGGCGGTGTTTCGTTGCGTACGACCTCACCCTCGACACTGAGGTTCGTGACCGTCTTGCCCTGCTTTTTCGGGATGGCAATGAGGTCGCTGGTCGTACAGGCGACAAGGCCGGAGAGGAAATATTCGATCGGCGAGATCACCGGGCAGTCAATGACAAAGCTCTGTCCGCGGTCCGTTTTTGCTTCGAAACGCATCTCATCCAGGTGGGAAATCGTTACTTTCATAAATCAAGCTCCTTGAGGTAGTTTTCGAAGTGCACGATCTGTTCGAGCGTGCGTACCGTCGCCGTCCCGCCGGAGGAGGTACGGGCGTTCATGGAGTGTGCCAGCTGAAGATGCGGGATCACATCTTCGCCGATACGCTCGTCAATGGCCTTGAGCTCGCCGAAGGCGATCTCGCTCAGGTCTATTCCGAGGACTTCGGCGCGGGCGACGGCCTTACCCGTAATGAAGTGCGCTTCGCGGAACGGCACCCCGCAGCGCTCGACGAGGTAGTCGGCCAGGTCGGTGGCGCTCAGATGCCCTTTCTTCGAAGCTGCCAGCATGTTCTCCGGTTTGACCGTCATCGTCTTGAGGGCTTCGTTAAGGATCTCGAGGGAGATGTGCGCTGTTGCCACGGCATCGAAGACCCCCTCTTTGTCCTCCTGGGTATCTTTGTTGTAGGCGAGCGGCAGCCCCTTCATCACCGTCAGCAGTCCCATCAGCGCGCCGTAGACACGGCCCGTTTTTCCCCGCAGCAGTTCCGGGACGTCCGGGTTCTTCTTCTGGGGCATAATCGAGGAGCCCGTCGAGTATTCGTCGGAGAGTTCGACAAAACCGAATTCATAGCTCGACCAGAGGATCAGCTCTTCGCTCAGGCGGGAGACGTGCATCATCATCGTCGAGATGTTAAAGAGGATCTCCAGGGCGAAATCACGGTCGCTGACCGTATCCAGGCAGTTGACACTGACACTGTCAAAGCCCAGTTCATGCGCGGTAAAGCTGCGGTCGATATTGTGCGGGGTACCGGCCAGTGCGGCACAGCCCAGCGGGGAGACATTGTTGCGCTCGCGGCTGGAAAGGAGACGGTCGATATCGCGTTTGAACATGCTCGCGTACGCCAGCAGGTGGAAACCGAAGTTGATCGGCTGGGCATGCTGCAGGTGCGTCATCCCCGGCAGCAGTGTCTCCGTATGCCTGCCGGCAATGTCAATGAGGGTCTGCATCAGGGTTTTAAGCTGACCGGCGATCTCGAGGTCCTTGCGCAGAACGTAGCGACGGAAGTCGACGGCCACCTGGTCGTTGCGGCTGCGGGCCGTATGCAGTTTCTTGCCGGCGTCGCCGATGAGCGCGGTGAGGCGTTTTTCAATCGCCATGTGCAGGTCTTCGTCGCTGATATTCCACTCGAATTCGCCCGATTCGATCTCCTGACGTACCTGTGCCAGTCCCCCGCGGATCGCTTCAAGTTCTTCTGCACTGAGGATGCCGCGGCTCTGCAGCATGGCGGCGTGTGCCAATGAACCTTCGATGTCTTCGCGGTACAGTTCGCGGTCGAACATGATCGAGGCGTTAAACTGGTCTAGAAGCGAAGAGGCTGAGGCGCTGAAACGGCCGGACCACATTTTTTCCATAGCTCTGTCTCCAAAATAAATTACGGTATTTTAGCGAATAGGGTTTAAAGTGCAGAAAGGGCCCTCGGGCCCGGAGGTTTTAGTTACAGGCGGGAACGTTCCCGCTGTCCTTGGCGTATTCGACCATGAAGTCCTTGAGATGTTTCGAATTCTTCTGGAACTTCTTGCTCTTGAAGTATTTCCAGGATTTCTTCGCTTTCTCGTTGTTAAGATGCAGTTCGGCCAACCCTTCGCCGTTTTTCTCCATCATCTTCTTCCATGTCCTTCTTTTGAAGGTGGAGGCGATATCCTGCCCGTCATCATGACAAGCCTTACACTGCTTGTGAAACTCGCGCTGCCCTTTGTAAACGGCGGCCTCGCTGACAACACCGGTCATCAGTGCCGCTAAAAGAACAGGGAAAACGACCTTCTTCATCCGCATCCTTTCTCCATGGGAGGTGTCACACAAGAATACATTATATATTATTATGCGAGCCTTAACTGTGACAATATTGTCACATTCTATTTGAAGGCCATCTCTTCGGCCCTGGCAAGCAGTTCCCGGGCACCCTGTTCGATAAACGTCTCCGCCATCTGCCGGCCGAGATTGCCGACGGATGCTTTCGGTACTTCAACCGTTTCGGCGATCACTTCGGTTCCGTCCGGGAGCCCGACAATCGCCTGGGTGAGCACCTGGCCGTTCTCGAGGACCGTGGCATTGACACCGATCGGCACCTGGCAACCGCCCTGCAGCGTATCGACGAATTCGCGCTCGATCGTCGTCTCGATGCGCGTGTTTTCGTCTTCGAGTCCGCGTGCGATGGCGAGCACCTCCGGGTCATCGACCGCCTCAATCCCGAGCGCTCCCTGCCCCATTGCCGGGACCATGTCGGTCAGTGCGATCGGGTAGACGTACTCGACGCTGTCGAGCAGCCCCAGGCGGTTGATACCCGCAGAAGCGAGAATGATCGCGTCGAATTCGCCCTCTTTGAGCTTGCGGATACGGGTATCGACGTTCCCGCGGAGGTCCTTGATGGTCAGGTCGGGGCGCAGGGCGAGGATCTGCATCCGGCGGCGCAGCGAGGAGGTACCGACGACGGCCCCCTGCGGCAGGGCGTCGATGCTGGCATACTTTTCGCTCAGCATCGCGTCACGGTCGTCTTCGCGTTCCGTGATCGCCGCGAGCAGGAGCCCGTCGGGCATCTGTGTCGGAACGTCTTTGAGCGAGTGGACGGCGAGCTGGGCTTCGCCCGCCAGCATCGTCTCTTCGATCTCCTTGAGAAAGAGCCCCTTGCCGCCGATCTTTGCGAGCGGTACATCGAGGATCTTGTCGCCGCTCGTTACGACGATTTTTAGCGACACTTCCAGTCCCGGGTTCTGCTCTTCAAGAACGGCCTTGATGTGTTCGGACTGCCAGAGTGCCAGCTTGCTTCCGCGGGTTGCGATGACGAGTTTCTTCATTTAACGTTGACTTCCTTATAACGGTTTTTGGTCGCATCTTTCTCGCCGTCGAAATAGACTGTCGGCGTCCCGCTGACCATCAGGGATTCGATAATGTCATTGTCCGCATCCACATGGGCGTTGACGGCCGCCGCGTGCAGGTCGCTGACTTTGAGGTTCGTATTGACGGCTTTATTGAAGGCATCGAGAATCTTCTGCTCGTCCGTTTCACGCGTAATGGTCGTCGGTACGCTGTAGAGCGCCAGCGTTACATCCTTGCGTCCCTGCAGTTCCGCGGCCACCGCCGCACGCGTCAGCGTCGAGGCTGCCGGGTGCAGCCGCTCCAGCGGGAAGTGGTAGTAGTAGACGGCAAAGGTCTCCGGATACTGCTTCATATACTCCAGTGCTTTGGGGACGTAGCTGCGGCAGAAGGGGCAGAGCGGATCGGAGAAGATCGCGACTTTGTGCTTGGCGTCCGCATTTCCGTAAATCAGGTTCTCTTGGGTGTAGTAGTCGGCTTTGAACTGCGGCGCTACACTGTCGCGCAGGCTTTTGCCCGTCTTCATATTCGTCAGTTCGCCGGTGATTACCGTGTCATTGGCAAAATAGATCACGCGCTGCTTGACCTCGCGCTCCTCTTTGCCCTGCTTGACTTTGGCATCCAGCGCCACGATGAAACTGTCCCATCCTTTCATGCCATCAATCGGGTTGCGTTCAATCACTTTGACGGTCAGTGACGAAATCGCCGGATTTTTGGAGAGATTGTTTGTAAGGAAGGTTTCGACTTCGCTGTTGGTCGCGGCAAAAACGCTAGCGCTTATCAGCATCGTCGCTGACAATTTCGACATCAATGACATGGTCATCCTTTTGTGTGAAGTGAGTTGATGAATCGTGCTTGGATTGTGACACAAATCGGTTAACCAACATCTTCGTAATCACGCTGAACTGCAGCAGCACGCCGAGGATATCGGTCAGAAAACCGGGGGCGATCAGCAAAAAAGCCCCCAGAATGGTGAAGAGGTTGAGCTGTTGGAACTCGAAGGGGTCAATACGCGCCTGGTTCAGCGCGTTGATATTCTCCGCCAGCGTTCCCCGGAAGTTTGCCAAAATCACGATGCCCGCCAGGGCGCTCGCGATCAGCTCGACGAAGGTCCAGATGCCGCCGATCGCCGAAGCGATATTGACGGAAACGACCACTTCCAGGAAAAGATAGAGGAGAAAGTAGATCATCCGATCCACTCCATGATGCGCGCGAAGGCCTCGGAAGAAGGCACATCGGTTTTCGTATCTTCGGCACGGTCAAAGAACTGCACGATCCCGTTCGCCAGCTCCTTGCCGATAATGACGGTAAGCGGGTAACCGACCAGCTCCGCATCTTTCGCCTTGAAGCCGAAACGCTCCTTGCGGTCATCCATGATGACGTCAACACCTGCCGCCTGCAGTGAAGCGTAAAGGCTCTCCGCCAGGGCCACCTGCTCCTCGTCTTTGATGTTGGAGATCATCAGGTTGACCAGGTACGGTGCCGTCGCCTTTGTCCAGACGCACCCTTTCTCATCATGGTGCTGCTCGATCACGGCGGCGATGAGACGGCTCACGCCCATCCCGTAGGTGCCCATGACAAAGGGCTCCGCTTTGCCGTTTTCGTTAAGGAACTGTGCCCCCAGCGGTGCCGAGTAGACCGTGCCGAGCTTGAAGATGTGCCCGACCTCGATCCCTTTCGTATAGGAGAGCGTCCCGTCGCAGACCGGACAGCCGTCGCCCTCTTTGACCTCGTACAGCGCGGCATACTGCGCCGCTTCGGGCAGCACGGAAAGATCGACGCCGACATAGTGGTAGTCCGCTTCGTTAGCACCGCAGATCATGTTGGATGCCCCTTTGACGTCCGCATCAAAGATCGTGCGTACGCTGTCGAGGTCCAGCGGCCCGATGAAGCCCGGCACCAGCCCCAGTGCGGAGAGCTCCTCTTCGCTGACATCGACCAGGTCGAGCGCACCGCAGGCGTTCACCGCTTTGACCTCCTGCAGGTCGTCGCAGCCGCGCAGGAAGAAGACGACGACCTCATCGCCCTCTTCGTAGATCGCCCGCTTGGCCACGGCCTTGAGCGTGTAGTAGGGGTCGACGTGGAAAAAGCCGCCGAGATCCTCGATGCTCTTGATGCCCGGTGTCGCAAACTTGTTGAAGTCCGCTTCCGGCGCTTCGGGAATCGCCCTGCGTTCCGAACGTCGGGCCGCCTCGATGTTCGCGCCGTATTCACAGCGGTCGCAGACCGCCAGGGTATCTTCGCCGCTGTCGGCGAGCACCATCAGCTCTTTCGAGCCCGAGCCGCCGATCGCGCCGCTGTCGGCCTCGACGATGCGGAAGTCAAGTCCCAGGCGCTCCAGGACGCGCTTGTAGGCCGCTTCCATCGCATCGAACTCGCGGTCGAGGTCCTCGTAGGAGGTGTGGAAACTGTAGCCGTCTTTCATGACGAACTCGCGGGCGCGCATCAGGCCGAAACGCGGACGTGCCTCGTCGCGGAACTTCGTCTTGATCTGGTAGAGGTTCAGCGGCAGCTGCTTGTAGCTGTTGACGCGGTTACGTACGAGGTTGACCATCATCTCCTCGTGGGTCGGCCCCAGGACGAAAAGGTTCTCTTTACGGTCGCGGAAGCGCAGGAGTTCCTTGCCGAACTTCTCGATCCGGCCGCTCTCTTCCCACAGCTCGGCCGGGGTGACGAAACTGAGTTCCACCTCCTGTGCACCGGCACGCGCCATCTCTTCGTTGATGATCGTTTCGATCTTTTTCAGCACCCGTTTGCCCAACGGCATCAGGTTGTACAGCCCGCTGGCGACCTGGGCGATAAACCCGGCCCGGGTCAGATAGATGTGGCTCGGGAGCACCGCGTCTTTGGGCGCCTCCTTCTCCGTCGGGATAAAAGCCTGGGACATACGCATTGTCGGTTACTCCTCACTCATGTCTAAAATAAATGCCATCGAATCGATCATGGCGTCGATGTCGCCTTCGTCAGCTGCTTTCCGCAGCTGCTGTACCTGCGGGTGCAGGAAACGCTTGATCGCCTGCAGGGCCATCTTCTGCGCCTGGGCTTCATACGTTTCGGGCAGATACCCCTTGCCCACTACACGGGCCGCCTCCGTCGCCGCCGCCGTATCCGCACGGCGGTAGAGCTCCTTGATCAGCGGTTCGATGTTGAGCGATTTCAGCCAGGCGTAGAACTCCGCCGTGTAGCGGCCGACGATGGCGAAGGAGGCCTTCGCCTCCTCTTCGCGCAGCATGATGTTCTCATCAACCGTGTTTTTCAGGTCGTCGACCCGGTGCACCGTCACCATCGCGTGGTCGATGTCACCGATGTCCCGCGGGACCGCCATGTCGAACCAGTGGCACTCCCGTTCCTTTTTCAGGCCGAGCTTGCCGTCGATAATGGGCTCTTCCGCGCTCGTGGCCGTAAAGATCATGTCGTATTCGGCCAGCACATCCTTGAGGCGCGTAAAGGGGACCAGCGTCCCGTTGACCTCTTCGGCCAGCGCTTCCACCTTCGCCATCGTGCGGTTCATCAGGCTGACCTCCGCCCCGTGGTTTTTCAGGGTCCGCGCCGCGATCACGGACATTTCACCCGAACCGATGACCAGCGCCCGTTTGCCCGCAAGCGTCCCGAACGCCCGGCGGGCCGCAGCCACGGCGACGCTGGCGACGGAGACCGGCTTGGAGGAGATGTCGGTACGGTTGCGGACTTCGGCCGCGCACTTGAACGCGTAGTTGACCGCCCGGGTCAGTTTGTCGCCGCAGTAGCCGCGTTCCAGGGCGAAACGGTAGGCGTCTTTGAGCTGGCCGGAGATCTGGGTCTCGCCGACGATAAGCGAATCCAGCGAACTGGCGACGCTGAAGAGGTGGTGGATCGCCCCCTGGTCTTCGAAGAGCTCTGCGCGCCCTTCCAGCTCGTTGAGGCTGATGCCCGAGTGCTGGTGCAGCAGCATAAAGAGGTGTTTGGCCGCTTCGCCGGGATTGTTGCAGCTGCTGATGAGCTCGATACGGTTGCAGGTGGAGAGGACGAAGGCTTCGTTCAGGTAGGGGGCTTCCAGGGTACGGGCGAGAAACGTCTCTTTGGTTTTATCATCGTTGAACGCCAGCTTGTCCCGGATGGGGAGCGTCGTGTTTTTGTGCGTAAAACTGAGAATGAGGTAGTGCATCAGAAGGTTCTTTGCATCATGGATTCAATGACCGCTTCGAGCGGCGCGTCGCCGCTGACCGCCTGTTTTGCCTCGTCACTGAGACGGCGGGCCTGTGCGTAGGCGGCTTTGACCGCACCGCTTGCCTCCAGCTGCTCCTTGAGCCAGCGGGTCTCCTCCGCCGTCGCACTTTTGCCGTGAAGGGCAATGAGGCGTTCTCTCGCCTCCCCTTCGAGGGTGCGGTAGAGGTGGATATACGGCAGGGTGCATTTGCCCTCGACAAAGTCGTTCATCGCCGGTTTGCCCAGCGTCGCTTCATCGGAAACGATATCGAGGATGTCGTCGATGATCTGGAAGGCGACCCCGAGGTTTTTGCCGTAGAGCGCATACGCCCCGGCATTCTTGCCGACCAGCATGGCGGCACTTTTTGCCGCGGCTTCGATCAGGACCCCCGTTTTGAGATAGAGCATCTGCAGATAGCGGGTATCATCCTCGTTGAATGCTTTCGCCATCTGCACATCCATCATCTCGCCGACCGAGAGCGACGTAACGGCATCTGCAACGGTCTTTGCGATCTGCGCGTCGAACTGTGTCAGTTCGCTGAACGCCTTGGAGTAGAGGATATCGCCGAGCATCACCGCCTGCTTGCTCCCCTCGGTCGCATTGACCGAAGGGGTGCCGCGGCGCAGCTGGGCCTCGTCGATGACGTCGTCGTGCAGCAGGCTGGCGGCGTGGATCAGCTCGATCACCGCGGCCAGTGTCACGGAAGCGTCGCTCTCGCCCGCGATCATCATGATCAGCCGGGCACGGAGGCGCTTACCGCCGGACAGTGTTTCAAAAAGCCCGGTCGCGTACGGGTATCCCACCGCTGCGACCATCTCCTGCATTCTGCGCGCTACCGCTTCGACCATCTCGGCGCCTTCCCCCTATTCGCTTTGACTGAGGACGTTGCCCATCGACTCGATATAGAGTTCCTTCGCCATGTCATTGACGGCATCCGCTTCTTCGAACTGAAGCTGTTTGATCGTCCGGTCAATCGTCGCATCGTCCATGGTCTGGCCGAGCAGTTTCTCCATCGCCGCCAGGCGCTCGATGAGGCGCTGGAGCTCCCCTTCGGCGACGGAACGGTTGGCGTTGAAGATCACGTCCATGAATTTGCTGCGGGGCGAACCGCCGAAGATATCGCCTTCGTCTTCAAAAAGTGCTTCGTACATTTTGCATTACCTTGAAAATAATTCGTGATTATACCCCTTTTGGGCTTAAGTGCATCTCCTCAACTCATAATCACCGTCCGGACTTTGCCCATCGCTACTTTACGATCCGATAAAAAAATAAAGCTAGAAAAAAATCAAATTTTAATGAAACTGTAAGCTGTAACTTATAACAATCTGTTGTTGCTTAATTATGTAGATAATGCCAAACTCGTTGCGAAACGGGGACGGAAAGCCTACGGGTCTCACTGAGACGGCCGGGTTGCCTAAACATAAAAATAAGGTCTTCTACTCCTCGAGTGTCTTGCACACGCTCTACTAATTAGCACACATTTTTTCTCGGTTCAACATAAGGTGAATTCGGTTCACTCCTTACTACTCAACCTGATGCCAACTTGCAGGCGCTGACGTCTGTGCGGACTGGGCGTCTGTAATCAAACGAGTAACCGAATTCAAACAGAGGGAGGGAAGTGTCGGCTTCCCTCCCAACCGCACTTCCTTTTCTCCTCTCATTTCAAAGCACGTCTTTACCGCTTGATGCGGTAGACGACGGCATAAAGCAGCGGTACATAGAACAAGTTCAGTACCGTTGCCCATAAAATCCCGTACCCCAGCGATACCGCCATCGGCTGAAGAATCTGCGCCTGACCGGAAGCGAAGAAGATCAGCGTCATCAGCCCGAGTACCGTGGTAATCGACGTCATCAGGATCGGACGCAGACGGGTCCGCGCACGCTGCATCAGGACTTCGCTGTCCTTCGCTTTTCGGATAAAACTCACCATGATCAGCCCGTCGTTGACGACGACCCCTGCCAGACCGACCGCACCGATGAGACTCGGCATCGTGATCGTCAGTCCCATGATCCAGTGGCCGACATAGACCCCGACGAGCACCAGCGGGATCGTACTGAGCACGATCAGGGCCAGGACAAGCGAATCGAAGAGCCATACGAGCGTGATAAAGATGAGGAAGATCGCCACGGCGGCCGCCTGGGACATCTCCCGCACCGTTTTGGCGTTCTCTTTCTCCTCACCCTTGACCTCGATATGGAACCCTTCGGTACCCAGCTGTGCGATGACCGGGGCGATCGCCGTCATCACCTCCGATGACGTCCGGAGATCCTTGTCCAACGAGGCGTAGACGCTGCGGATACGCACACCGTCCTCCTTCTCTATTGTCACATACCCCTGGGTATAGATAAAGTCGGCGATATCGCGGAGTGCGACCGTCTGCGTACTGCCCGGGAGCTGGATGCGGAAGCTTTCCAGACTCTCGGGGTCGTCTTTTTGCACGCTCTCGATACGGATGCGCACCAGGCCGCTCTCACTGAACATCTTGCCGTATTCGCCTTTGAGGTAGTGGGCGCGAAGCTGGCGGCTGATTTCCGCTTCGCTCAGCCCCAGGTCGTAGCCGTAGTCGTTGATACGCAGTTTCAGCTCCCGTTCGCCAAGGTCGGCATCATCGGAGATGTTATAGACCCCCGTCACCCCGGCCAGTGCCTTCTCCAGCGCAGTGACGGCCGTGGCCAGTTGCGCGTCGTCCTTGCCGCTGAGTGCGAGCTCGATATCGTGCGCGACGACCCCCGTTCCCGGGACGGTGACATTAAAGTTCTCGAACGTTTTCGTCCCGTCCGCCTCCTTGCGCTGTGCAAGCGGTTCGAGCCACTGCTTGACATCCTCGCTGATCCGCTTGGCGTCGCGCTGCCGTTTGAGCACCTCCGCATTGTATTCGATGGAGAAGATGGGGTTGATGTAGCGGTTGTACCAGTTGTCGGGGGCGCGCTCGTGCAGGTCGATGAAGACCTGGAAAAGGTTCTCCCCGATCTCCGCCTTGTTCTTCGCGTCCAGGCGCATCCCGATGACCGCCGTCACCGAGGAGTACTCTTCCGGGTCAAGCTTCGAGAGCAGCACCCGCTCGATGGCCGCGACCCGCTCCTCCGTATCTTCGAGTTCGTTGTTGATATTGACTTTCCCCGTTACATAGACCTGGGTGACGTCGAACGCGGGGAAGAGCTGGAAACGGCTCTGCGATACCATCACCGCCGTCAACGCTGCGATGGAAACGACGATCAGCATCAAGGAGAGCTTACGGCGTCGGAAGAGCCGGTGAAGTGTTTTGTCGTACCAGCGGTAGAGGTGTTCCCAGATGCTGTGGCTGACATGGCTCTCCCGGCGCAGGCGCAGCAGTTCGTGCGAATGCAGCGGCAGGAAGAAGAAGGCTTCGAAAAGGGAGCTGAGCAGCAGGATCGTGATCATCACCGGCAGGATCTTGATAAAGGTCCCCATCTCCCCGCTGATGAGCAGCATCGGCAAAAAGGCGAAGACGGTCGTCAGCGTCGCCGTCAGCACGGCGGGGAACATTTCCACCGCCCCCTGGACTGCTGCCTGACGGCGCGGCATCCCCTCCTCCATATGGCGGTAGATGTTCTCCGCCACGACGATCGCCTCGTCGACGAGCATCCCCAGGGCGATCAGGGCGCCGAGCAGGGAGAGCATGTTGAGTGAATAGCCGATCATCTCCGTCGCGATCAGCCCGATCATGAAACTCATCGGGATCCCCATCGCCACAACCAGCGCGATGCCGCGGTTGACGAAGATGAGCATGGCACTGAAGACGAGGATCAGCCCGACGATGATGTTGGAAACGACGGTGTTGAGACGGTTCTTGATCCAGACGGAGGTATCGGTGTAGACGGCGAACTTCAGGTCCGGGTAGCGCGCCTCGAATTCCTTCAGGGTTTCACGGATCTGTTTGGCCAGCGCGATGGCGTTGCCCGATTTCGACTTCGTGATGTTGACGGAGACGTTGCGTACTCCGTTGTAGTGCGACAGCTCCGTCGCGTCCCCCAGCTCGAAGCTGGCGGTGGCGATCTGACCGATTTTTACCCGCTTGCCGCCGACGCCGATGACCGTGTTCTCGATCGCCGCCGTATCCTTTTCGCCGTTGTAGGTGCTGATGTAGAGGTGTTCCCCCCGGCGTTTGATGGTTCCGACGGGGAAGATGGAGCTGAGGTTCTGCAGCGCCGCGACGACGGCATCGGTGGAGAGGCCGTAGGCGTCCAGTTTGTCCGGGTCGATGCGGAAGACGAGCTCGTCGTCGGAGTCGCCGCGGATCGTAATGTCGCTGAGCTCCTTGAAGCGCGACAGCGTGCTTTTGAGTTCATCGGCACGTTCAAGCAGTACCGTCATGGGGACATCTCCCGCGATGGCGACCAGCACCAGCGGGATCGTCTCTTCATGGATCTGCGCGACGGGTTCGTCCATATCGGAGGGGAGGTCCCGCTTCGTCTGGGCAATGATATCCTTGACGTCGTTGAGCACGTTGATATTCTGCGACCCCGGCTTGATATCGCCCGTAATGGTGAAGGCGCCGTTCTTGATCGTCGTCGTCACCGTCTCCAGCTCGCTGATATTGCCCAGCTCATCCTCGATGGTCGTGACGACCATCTTGTCGAGGACATCCGCACTCGCCCCGGCGTAACCGCCGGTGATCGTGATCTTGTCCATCTGGATCGGCGGGAAGATCTCTTTGGGGATGTTGATGTAGGCGAAAACGGAGAGGAGCAGGATGAAGAGCAGGAGCATGTGGTTGAGCAGCGGCTTGTTCAGCGCGAACTCGATCAGACGTGCGATCACGGCTGCTCCTCGGCAAAGAGGGTGTCAAGCACCTGGTTTTTAAACTTCATCGCCTCCACCCGCCGTTTGATGACGAGGTTCTCCTCTTTGAGGGTCTCGTATTCGCGCTGCAGCGTCGCGATGTCACGGCTCTTGTAGTAGATGCTGTTTTGGAGGTAGATCTTGGGGAAAAGCAGCATCCAGCCGATCCCGAAGACCATCAGCATACTGAGCAGGAAACGCAGGCCTATTCCCTTGCGGGTCACAATGGCGCTGCCGGTCTCCTCCAGGAGGTTCGCTTTAGCGTCCATGGCAGTTCATCTCGAAGAGCCTCAGCTTCGCACTGCGGCTGCGGGGGTTCTGTTTGAGTTCATCGGGGAGGGCCGTGATCGGCTTTTTCGGCCGGGGACGCCCCAGGGCGTGGTTGTTGCCGCAGGTGCAGCGCATCGCGTCGCTGGGGCAGATACAGTTGCGGCTCCACTGCGCGAAACGCTGTTTGACGATCCGGTCCTCGAGCGAATGAAACGAGATGATCCCGATGACCGCGTCGGGGAAACAGGCGCGTTCGCAGACGTCGAGCAGACGGTTCAGCTCCCCCAGTTCGTCGTTCACCTCGATGCGGATCGCCTGCATCACCAGTGTCGCCGGATGGATTTTCTTGCCGCGCGGGGCGTAGGGGCGGACCGCGTCGGCAAGCGCTTTGGCGGAGGTGAAAGGGCGCTGCGCAGCGATCACCTGGGCGACTTTCCTTGCGTTGGGGATTTCGCCGTAGTCGCGCAAAATGCGTTCAAGCTCCGCCTCGGCATAGGTGTTGACGACCGTCGCGGCATCGAGCGGCGCCGAAGGGTCCATCCGCATGTCGAGGGTCTCGCTCTCAAAAGAGAAGCCGCGATCCTTTTCGTCGAGCTGCAGCGAAGAGACGCCGATATCCGCGAGCACCCCGCGGATCTGCTCAGCACCGTAATCCTGTACGATGGTTTCCAGGACTTTGGAAAAGCGCCCCTTACGGATCTCGACACGGTCGCCGAACGGGACGAGCCGTTCCGTGGAGAAACGGATCGCCGTTTCGTCCTGGTCGATGCCGATCAGGCGGATGTTGGGGTTCGCTTCGAGCAGCAGGCTGCTGTGCCCGCCGTACCCCATGGTACAGTCGACGACAATACCGGCGTCGCATCCGGAAAAAGCATCGGTAACTTCGCGGTAAAGCACCGGGATATGGGGGATATTCTGCATGCGCTATTGTAACCCGATGGAACTTAAGAGGTACTCCTGAAAATGCGCCTGCAGGGGCAGCAGGGTCTGCTGGCTGCGGGCGATCATCGTAAAGTCGCGCTCGAAATGGTGCGCCTTGACGGGTACCTCGAACAGGTGCCCCTCTTCGAGCTCCCTTTTGACGGAAATGCGCGGCAGGACACTGAGGTAATCGGGCTTGGCCAGCAGGAAGTTCTTGATCGACTCGATATGCTCCAGCTCCATCACCATGTTGAGCTCCTGGTCGACGGGGCTGATGGCGTTGAGAAAGACGGCCCGGGTCCCGGAGCCCTTTTCGCGCATGATCCACGGCCGCGACGCCAGCTGGTCGATGAACCACGGGCCCTGCTTTGCCAATTTTTTGTCGCTGCTGAGGACGACCAGTTCGTCGCGCATCAGCACCCGGCTCTCGACCTCTTCGAGGATCCCCTCCCCCTCAATGAAGCCGATGTCCACCTCGCCCGAGGTGACTTTCCGGATGACGTCGGCGGTATTGGCGCTTTTGAGGGAGATCGTGACATGTTCGTTCTGTTCCATGTAGTTGCAGACCAGCGTCGGGATGAAGTACTCCGCGATCGTCACGCTGGCCGCCAGGCGGAGCTCGCCGCGCAGCGAATCGCTGCGCATCTGGTCGTAGAGGGCATGCAGGGCATCGACATGGGGGGAGGCACTGCGCATCAGCATCGCCCCCCGCCCGTTGAGCACCAGCCGCTTGCCGATCCGTTCGAAAAGCGGTCCGTCGAGCAGCCGCTCGAGCTCCTTGATCGCCATCGATACGGCCGACTGGCTCAGCCCGAATTTTTTGGCCGTATCGATGATCTTTTCACTCCGTCCCAGATCGAGGAAAAGTTCCAGCTGTTTCAACGTATACATTCTGCCTCCCCCTGTACCTTCAAAGCCCCTGCCAGCAGGGATGGAGGGCACCCATTTAAGTACAGTTTTATTGCACATTGTATCATTTTTGTTTTATTTTTCTGAACCATATATTTTTGATAAAATACGGACATAATTTTTATCAAACGATTTTATATCGTCTCAAGGTCCTCAAATCATGAAACGCAGATCTTTCCTTAAAGGCGCGCTGGCCGGTGCCGGCGTGACCGCGCTGGGCCCCGATGCCTTTGCCGCGGGCCAGCCCGTCGATAACCGCAAAATCTCCTCCATTCCGTTCCCGCAGAAACGGCCGATGATCACCTACTCCGACCGTCCGCCGCTGCTCGAATCTCCGCGCTACGTCTTTGCCCACCCGGTGACACCGAACGACATGTTCTTCGTACGCTGGCACATGCCGGATATCCCGACGCATATCGACCTGGGAACCTTCCGTATCAAGGTCAACGGCCTCGTCGAGCGCGAGCTCTCCCTCTCCGTCGACCAGCTGAAGCATGACTTCGAGCCGGTCGAGGTCTATGCCGTCCTGCAGTGCGGCGGTAACAGCCGCTCCGCGTTCAAACCGACGGCCGGCGGTATCCAGTGGGGCAGCGGCGCCATGGGGTGCGCACGCTGGAAAGGCGTGCGTCTGCGCGACATCCTCGAACGTGCCGGGCTGAAAAAAGAGGCGGAGTGGGTCGGCTTCAACGGCTCCGAAACGGCTGCCTACTACGAAACGCCGAACTTTGTCCGCGAACTGCACCTTGAGGAGATCGGTGACCACGTCATCGTCGCCTATGAGATGAACGGCGAGGACCTGCCGTACCTCAACGGCTACCCTGTCCGCCTCGTCATCCCGGGCACCTACTCCGACAGCTGGGTCAAAATGCTGAGCAACCTGACCGTCACCAGTGACTATCAGCACCTCTTCTTCATGGACAAGGCGTACCGCGTACCGGACAACGAGTGCGAATGTCAGAAGCCGGGAGAGCACGTTCCGACGAAACCGATCACGAAGATGAACGTCAAATCCTTCATCGGCTATCCGACAAACGGCGAAACGCTCTACCACAACTCCTACGCGACAATCCGCGGGGTTGCCTTCGATTACGGTGCGGGAATCAAGGCGGTCATGCTCTCCTTCGACGACGGCAAAACGTGGCAGGAGGCGACGCTGGGCGACGATCTGGGCCGCTACGCCTTCCGCGCCTTCACCTTCGACTTCAAACCGAAGAAGTACGGCAAGCAGACCATCATGGCCAAGGCGATCAACCGCGCCGGCGAAGAGCAGCCGTTTGCCAAGGACATCAAGTGGAACCACGGCGGTTACAAATTTAACGGAATCGACGTCGTTACCGTCGAAGTAGTCTAAGGAGAGCCTTTATGAAAAAAACAATCTTTGCCGCCCTGCTGAGCCTGGGCGCCCTTAATCTCCACGCCGTCCTGAACGAGGATGTCGAAGTCCCATATGTCCCGTTTGAGATCAAGATGGGCAAACACTTCGACCTGGTCCAGGCCAACTGTCTGACCTGCCACTCTTTCGGCTACATCCTGAACCAGGGCAAACAGTCCCGCAGCTTCTGGAAAGAGAAAGTCGAAAAGATGGTCGACGCGTTCAAAGCGCCCATCACCGAAGAGGACCAGACCCTCATCACTGACTATCTCGCCGAGCAGTACGGAAACGGCCAGCCGTAAGGCCGGCCCCACCCCCTTCTCGTTCACACAAAAATTCACCTATCTTCCGTTACAATAGCGCTATGAACAAACAGCATCTCAAAGAACAGCTCGTCTCTTTTTCCCTCTCGATGTTCCGCAAAGAGTTCTTCAGCATCTACCACGGCAGCGTCTCGGCCAAATCGGACAACAGCCGTTTCATTATCAATACGAAAGACACCATCTTCGACCATATGAACGAGCAGCAGCTGATCGAACTCTATTTCCAGAAAGACTACCGCTGGAACGAGGCCAGTATCGACGCGGCCATCCACCACAGCATCTACCGTCAGATCAGCGATGCGAAGTTCATCACCTTCTCGATGCCGCCCAATACGATGGCCTACAGCCTGCTGCACCCCATCATCGAGCCCATGGACTACTTCGGGATCAAGGAGATGCCCCGTGTGGAAGTCTATGACCCCCGCTCCTTCGACCAGTGGTACGAGCGTGCTTCCACCGAGATCCCCAAACGGCTGCTGAATTCCGACCTGGAGCTGGTCGTCATCCGCGGCTACGGCATCTACGCCTACAACCGTGACCTGCATGAGATGGCGAAGCAGCTGGCCGTTTTGGAGAAGAGCTGCCGGATCCTGATGCTCCGGCAGAGTATGCTCTCCTAACTTTTATACGGCATCTGAGCAAAACAAGGGTACTGCTCGCGAAGCGATGTTTCCTCGAAAGCCCAGATACCTACGCTAACGCTGTGTTCTCGTTGTCCTCACTTCATTGCGGAATTCCGCTTCACTACATCAGCAGAGTGCGCCCTGAAAGAAGTGCTCTTGGAGCGCTCGCACGCAGATATTCTGCACTTTTATTTCAATACTACAACAGTGACGTAATTGCCTCGTAGGCCGTATCCATCACGTAGGTGAGCTCCTCTTCAGTAATAATGTAGGGCGGCATGAAGTAGACGACCGGCCCCAGGGGGCGCAGCAGCACCCCTCTGGTCAGTGCGAAATCAAAGACCTTCAACCCGATACGCTCCTCGGGAGCGTACCCCTGCAGTTCCACCGCGGCGACCATCCCCGTCTGCCGCACCGACTTGACGTTCGGCAGGCTTTCAAAACGTTTGAGTCCCTCCGCCATCATCGCAGAGAGTTTGCGGTTGGCTTCGATGACATTGTCGAGTTCAAAGATATCGAGCGTGGCATTGGCCGCGGCGCAGGCAAGCGCATTGCCCGTATAGCTGTGCGAATGCAAAAATGCTTTATAGAGGTTGTAGTCGCAGTAGAACGCCTCGTATACTTTTTCCGTGGTCATCGTAACAGAAAGCGGCAGATAACCACCGGTCAACCCCTTGGAAAGGGTCATCAGATCCGGGGTAATTCCCGCCTGTTCGCAGGCAAACATCGTTCCGGTTCGTCCGAATCCCGTCATAATTTCATCGGCGATCAACATAATGTCATAGTCATCGCACAGTTTTCGCGCCTCTTTCAGGTAGCGCGGATGGTACATATGCATGTTCCCCGCCCCCTGGATCAGCGGCTCGACGATGAGGGCTGCGACCTCCTCCCCGCGGGCCTTGAGCAGGGCTTCCAACTCCACCGCGGCAGCTAACGCGGCCTCCTCGCTCTGATCGGCCGGTACCGGTGTCTGGATCGTGTGCAGCAGGAGCGGTCCGTAGGTCTCTTTGTAGAGCGACACGTCCCCGACGGAAAGGGCCCCGATCGTCTCGCCGTGGTAACTGTTCGTCAGCGAGATGAAAAGCGGCCGCTCTTTTCCGATATTCTTATAATAGTGATAGGCCATTTTCAGGGCAACTTCAATGGCGCTCGAGCCGTTGTCCGCGTAAAAACAGCGCGTTAGCCCCTCCGGTGTCAGCGCCGCCAGGCGTTCGGAAAGACGAACAACCGGCTCGTGGGTGAAGCCGGCCAAAATAACGTGCTCTAACGTTTCGGCCTGGGTTTTGACCGCCGAGGAGATGATCGGGTTCGCATGGCCGAAAAGGTTGACCCACCAGCTGCTCACCGCGTCGATATAGCAGTTGCCGTCGAAATCCTCGAGATAGACACCGTTCCCCTTTTTGATCGGCGTGAGCGGCAGAAATTCGTGATCTTTCATCTGCGTACACGGATGCCAGATATGGCGCAGGTCCCTCTCGGAAATTTCGCGGTTGTTCATCTTGTACCCTTCCTACGGTAGAATTTTGAAAATCTTATCGAAAAATATTGAACTCACAGTGAAAAAACGTGCGGAAAACAGGGAGTTTAAGGCAATTCTTAAGCTTTAAACTTATAAAATTGACAACTACGACGCAAGAAGGCAAACGACACAGATGATTACATGGATGCAACGACACCGAAAATACCTCGTCATAACGATCTGGATCTCAACGATCGCGTTTATCGGGGCCGGATTTGTCGGATGGGGACAGTACAGCTACGGCGACAAATCGGGGGCCGTGGCCAAAGTCGGTGACGTCAGCATCACCAGCCGGGAACTCCAGAAGACCTACGCACAGCTTTTCAACCGCTACAGCCAGATCTTCCAGGGCCAGTTCGACGAAGAGCAAGCTAAAAAACTCGGCCTGGACAAACAGGCGTTACAACAGCTCGTCAACCAGGCCCTGCTCGTCAACCTGGCTAACAGCTATAACCTCGAAGCGACCGACAAAGAGGTGGCCTCAGTACTGCAGTCCCAGCAGGCCTTCACTGAGAACGGTGTCTTCAGCAAAGAGCTCTACCAGAAAGTGCTCAAACAGAACCGTTTGACCCCGGTCGACTACGAAGCGGATATCCGCCGCGCGCTGCTGATCCAGAAGCTTTTTGCTCTTTTCCCTGCCACGGCGAACAGTGTCGAAAAGACGGCGTTCGAAACCGCCCTCGGCATTGCCGACAAGTTCGAGTACAAAGTGCTTGACGGTGCCATGGTCAACATTGACACCTCCGACGCAGCACTCAAAGCGTTCTGGGAGAGCCACAAAAACGACTACATGACACCGCAGGCATTCAAGATCGCCTACATCACCCAGGAAGCGGTTGATGCCGGTGCCGGCGACGAAGAGCTGCAGGCATACTACGACGCACACAAATACGACTTCGTAGGACCGGACGGCAAGATCATGGCCTTTGAAAACGCCAAGAGCGCCGTCACCGCCGCCGTCAACGACAAAGCGACCAACAAAGAGGCCCTGAAAACCTACATCGCCTTCAAAAAAGAGAAACTCGACGAGGGCGCCAAGATCGTCGAGACGACCGTCCGCGAAGGCGACGGCAGCTTCAGCGCCGAGACGATGCAGGCCATCGCAACCGCCGATGCGGCCAGTCCCTACCTCAAACCGAAAAAAGAGCACGGGGCCTACGTGGTCATCAAGCGCCTCGAGACCATCGCGCCGATGCCGAAAAGCTTCGAAGCAGCCAAAGCAGACCTCCTTGCTGCCTACACCAGCCAGATGCGCGGCCAGAAACTGATGGAACTGGCACAGTCCTCGCTCACGTCTTTCCGCGGCACGACGACGGAAGGCTACCTCAAACGTGATGCGACAGCCGGTGTCGAAGGACTGAACGAACAGGAGACACAGGCACTGCTCGCCAGCCTCTTCCGTTCAGGCAAAGCCGAAAACATGGCGCAGCTCTCTTCTGGCAAAATCGTGCTCTACCGCATCGTCGACCAGAAGATCGACCCTGCAAGCGCGCCCAATGAGACCGAGGCCGTTGCCCAGGTCAAAGAGACCCTCCTCAGCCAGTCCCTGATCGCCGACCTTGCCGAGCGGTATGAAACACAGATCTTCCTCAAAGGATTCGGGCAGTGAAAAAAAGCGTCCTCGCGATCGATATCGGCTCCAGCAAGATCTGCGCCATCATCGCGGACATCTCCCCTGACGGGGCGATCCAGATCTCGGGGGCCGGTATCGTCCGCTCCCAGGGGATCAAAAAGGGCTCCATCACCAATATCGAGCTCGCTTCCAAAGCGATCAAGGCCGCCCTGGCAGATGCAAGACGCGTCGCCGGTACCGAAATCAAACGGGCCATCGTCTCCATTTCAGGCGCCTACACCAAGAGCCTGAACTCCAGCGGGATCGTCAATATCCCCAACCGCGAGATCACCTTCAAAGAGATCAGTCGTGTCATGCACACGTCGCTCTACAACGCCAACATTCCCAACGAGTACGAGGTACTGCATACGCTGCCGTACAACTTCATCGTCGACGACCAGGATTTCATCGAGGACCCGCTGGGGATGAATGCGTCGCGCCTCGAGGTCGAAACGCACATCATCACGACGCAGAAGTCCAACCTGAACAACCTCAAAAAAGCCGTTCGCGGCGCAGGGGTCGAAGTCGATACCGTCGTCCTCAGCGGCTATGCCTCCGCCATCGCCGTGCTCAACGAGGATGAGAAAGAGCTCGGCGCAGCCGTCATCGACATGGGTGGCCATACCTGCGACACCGTGATCCATTCAGGTACCGCCATCCGCTACAACGATTTTCTGGGAGTAGGTTCGCACCACATTACCAGCGACCTCTCCATGGCGCTGCATACGCCCCTCAACGTCGCCGAAAATGTAAAGATTAAATTCGGCTCGCTGAGCTCCCCGAGCGACGACCTGATCGAGCTCCCCATTATCGGGGACGAGGAGTCCACCCATGAAGTCTCCCTGGGGGTCGTGCACAACGTCATCTACGCCCGGGTCGAAGAGACACTGATGATCCTCGCCCAGTCCATTGACAAAAGCAACCTCAAGGATCAGCTGGGGGCCGGGGTTGTTCTCACCGGCGGCTTTACCAAGCTCGACGGTCTCCGCGACCTTGCCGTCGCGATCTTTGACAACGTCCCGGTACGCCTGGCCAAGCCGAGCAATGTCGACGGACTCTTTGAAGCCCTCAAAGACCCGGCAACCGCCACGGCGGTCGGTCTTGTCAAATACGCGGCGGGAGGCTACGCGCCTTACGAAATCGACGTCAACCGGCAGGTGCGCTACCGCAGCGAGGAGCCGCTGGAGAAACCGGATCTGACCGAACCTTCCGTTCAGGAGCCGGCAGAGGAAGAGATTCCGCTGCCCCCCTCCGAGGAAGCCGGTACGATCAGGATCAAATCCTTCGATACGAAGAAGGGTGCGGAAAAAGCGGCCGGCATCGGCAGCAAGTTTTGGAACTGGATTACACAGTTATTTTAACAGGGGAGTGACAGATGGGATCTGACAATATGTTCAAAATCGAAGAGACGACGGCCAACAACGGTGCGCGCATCGTTGCCATCGGCGTCGGCGGCGGCGGCGGCAATATGATCGGTCATATGATCAACGAGGGGGTTGAGGGCATCGAGATGGTCGTCGCCAATACGGATGCCCAGGTGCTTCAAACCTCTTTTGCACCGGTCAAAATCCAGATGGGAAGCCGTCTGACGAAGGGGCTCGGCGCCGGGATGAAGCCGAGCGTCGGCAAAGATTCCGCTATCGAGAATTATGACGATATCCGCGCTGCCATCGAGGGGGCCGACATCGTCTTTATCGCTGCCGGTCTCGGCGGGGGCACCGGAACGGGTGCGGCTCCGGTCATTGCCCAGATCGCACGCGATATCGGTGCCCTGACGATCTCCGTCGTCACCAAACCATTCGCGTTCGAGGGGCGCAAACGTCTCAAGCTCGCCGAGCAGGGGCTGGCCGAACTGAAAAAAGAGAGCGATTCCATCGTCGTCATCCCCAATGACAAGCTCCTCTCCATCATCGACAAGAACCTGGGCCTCAAGGAGTCCTTCAAGATCGTCGACAGCATTCTCGCGCAGGCCGTCAGCGGGACGTCCGGGGTCATCCTCTCCTCCGGTGACAACGACATCAACCTCGACTTCGCCGACCTCAAAACCGTCATGTGCCACCATGGTATGGCCCTGATGGGTGTCGGGGAGTATCAGGGTGATAACGCCGCCTATGAAGCGATCCGTGCGGCGATCGAGTCACCGCTGCTTGATAACATGAGCATCAACGGCGCCATGGGCGTCCTCGTCCACTTTACGATGCACCCCGACTTTCCGATGGTCGCCATCGGCGAAGCGATGGGTGTCGTCGAGGAGAGCGCGGACGAGAATGCCGATGTCATCTTCGGAACCACGACGGATGCGACCCTGGCGATCGACTACATCAAAATCACCCTCGTTGCCACCGGCTTCGACCATGAAGAGACGGCGAAAAAAGCGCCTTCCGTCAATAACGACACTTATGAAACACCGGCACAGGAGGCCCCTGCTGCCGGCCGTACCGTGACACGCCCGAGAATGGTCGTCGGCGGTGACCTGAGTGACGATTACCTCGACGTACCGACCTATATGCGCCAGCAGAAAGACTGACGCCCTTCCCAATGCCCCCTTATGAGAGCGTTCTGAAGGCCAAGACCCTGCTTGGCCTTCACGACAAAGCGACCCTGTCCGAAATCAAAACACGCTATAAGAACATGATGCACCGCTGGCACCCTGACAAGCACGCCGACGACCCGGACACGGCCAACGCCATGAGCGCACGGATCAACGACGCCTACAAAACGCTGCTCGAATTTGTCAAACATTACGAATACCGCCTGGACGAGCCCTACCTCAAAGAGACCTGCCTCACCCCCCAGGAGTGGTGGGAGCAGAAGTTCGGCGGACGCTAAGGAGACTCTATGTTAAGAAACGATGATCTTGCCCGATTGCTGCTGCGCCTCTCTGTCGGCATTCTGATGCTGTTCCACGGTGTCCACAAACTGCTGCACGGCATCTCCCACATCCAGGGGATGATGCAGGCGCACGGACTGCCCGGCTGGCTCGGATACGGCGTCTTTGTCGGCGAAGTGGTCGCCCCGGTGATGATCATTCTGGGATTCTATGCGCGGATCGGCGCGGCGCTGATGGCCGTCAATATGATGGTGGCCGTGGCCCTTCTCGGCGGTCTCTTCCCGCTGCAGCTCACCAAAACAGGCGGTCCGGTCAGCGAAATGGCCCTGCTCTATCTTTTTGCCGCACTGGCCCTCTTCTTCTCCGGGCCGGGGCGTTACAGCATCAACCGCTCCTAACGGGGCGGTATCCTCTTAAATTAGCGCCCGGCAGCGGGCAGAAACATCAGCTGCATGCGGCGGACGAACAGCACGATGAGTGCGACCGCCAGCAGTTTGAAATCGAATTCGCTGGCGCTGTGCAGGGATGCGAAGGCTTCGCTGGCTGTGGCATCGGCCCCCTCTGCCTGCATGGCAAGGATCATCGGCACATAGACCGCGGCGAACATCAGCAGGGTCGCCACCCCGAGCAGCGCGCTCATGATGGCCCACTTGTCACGGCGCTGGCGGCGGTACTCGTTTCCTTCGAAGACGAGCATAATGACGGCCATCACGTAGGCCCAGTAACTGAAACGACGGAAGATCTCCCCCATCAGCATCCCCTCTTCATAGCGGCTCAGCAGATCGTTCGGCAGGACCGCCGCCGAGTGGAAGATCACCGGGGCGACCACGATGCCCAGGATCAACACCGCACCGAGCGTTGCTGCGACTGCGAGCAGGTAAAGCGTGACGCTTAACTGTTTTGTATTCATCTATCATCCTTTCGTGTCATGACAAACCCGCGGTCAAGCCCCGCAAGGTCCTTGTAGAATTTAACCCCATACCCCTCCGGGACGATGGCCGAGACGGCCTCGCGCTGGTCGTAACCCATTTCGCAGCAAAAGAGCGGGATCTGCCTCTCGGCGACCGCGTCGATCAGGCGGACGATGATGTCCATCCCCGTTACGCCGCCGAAAAGGGCCAGGTCGGGTTCATAATCGAGATTGCGTTCGAGTGCCGCATCGGCGGCGACGTAGGGGGGATTGGAAACGAGGACGTCGATCGTTTCCGGAACGTTCGCAAGCAGGTCGCTCTGCCGCAGGTCGATCCGCGCTTCGAGCCCGAAATCCGCGATGTTCTTTCCCGCAACCCCCAGGGCATCCTCGCTGATATCGACGCCGATCATCGTCGCCTTCTCCAGGTGGAGCGCTAGGGTCACGCTGACCGCACCGCTGCCGACCCCGACCTCACAGAGCGTGAAATTTCCGTCGTGATCCACCGCTTCGAGGACACGGTCGATCAGGAGTTCCGTCTCCGGGCGCGGGATCAGGGCCCCCGGTGCGATATAGAAGAGCTGCGAATAGAAACTGACACGGTTGAAGATATATTCCAGCGGCTCATGCGCTTTGCGCCGTGCCACCCACTCCCAGAGCCGCTCGTCGCAGGAGAGCGGTTCGTCCTGGTGGGTGATCAGCCAGAGGCCGTCACGCTCCAGATACTCCATCAGCATCCGTTCCGCCTCCCGCCGCGGGCGCTCCGCGCTCACGGCGATTTCGGCGGCGATGATATCGAGGCATTCGCGCAGCGGACGGACATGTTCACCCATCAGGAGCGTACCCCTTCGTCATCAAGCTCACGCTCGACGCTGTCGGCGTCGCACTCCGAGCGCATCGCGCCCTTTCCGCTTCCCCGCTCCTCGAATCCGAGGGCCCGCAGGCGTTCGATCACCGGCGGATGGGTGTAGTAGAAAAAGATATAGAGCGGGTGCGAAAGGGGGAAGGAGCGGTTCTCCGTCACCAGTTTGCGCAGGGCGTTGGCCAGGTAGAGCTTGCCGACGAGTTCACCCCCGCTGCGATCCGCCTCGTACTCGTTGTGGCGGCTGATGAGTCCCATGAGCGGCATGATGAAGAAACTGACCAGCGGCATGAAAAGCAGGAACAGGATAACCGTTACTGCCGGTGTGTTGCCGACCCCAAGATGCATAAAGAGCGACTCGGGCAGATTCCCGAAGAGTGCGAGCATGAAAAAGAGGACTCCCCCGACGATCCCGATGTTCTTGTAGAGGTCGCCGTGGGCGAAGTGCCCCAGTTCATGTCCGAGAACGGCCAGGAGTTCGCGGTCTTCGAGCTTTTCGAGCAGCGTATCATAGAGGACGACACGCTTGCTCTTGCCCAGCCCGCCGAAATAGGCGTTGAGCCGGGTGTCCCGTTTGCTGGCGTCGCTGACGAAGACCCCGCTGCTGACAAAGCCGGTCTTCTGCATCAGCGTATCGATCTCGCCCGCCAGTGTTGCATCCTCCAGGGGCGTCAGCTTGTCGAAAAAGAGCGCCCGAAGCGTCGGGAAGAGCATATTGAGTGCGACGACGACGGCAAAGAGGAAAAGGAAGGTCCAGAACCACCACAGCGCCGCCGACGCGATGATCGCCGTCACCCCCCAGATGACCGCACCGCCCAGCAGTGCGACCAGTGTCATCGTAATCAGCGTATCTTTGATGTAGAGACCGACTGACGTACGGTTGAACCCGAATTTCGCATCGAGCACGAATTTCTCATAGAGCGACAGCGGCAGCTCCACCAGCGTATTGATCAGCAGAAATGCCAGCACCATACTGATGCTCTTCATCGGTTCGTCTATCCCACCCGTCACGCTCTCGAGCCAGCGGATACCGCCGTCGAGCCAGACAAGGAACAGGATATATTCGATCAGCATCCCCGTCATCTGCAGCTTCTCTTTGGCCACGGCGTAATTGCCGGCTTTAAGATAATCCGCGCTCCCCATCATCACCGGGGCCATCCGCTTGGCGCGGTTGATGAAACCGACCTGCATCACGCTGATATAGAGCTTGACGATAAAATAGAGGCTGATCATAACCATCAGTGCTGTCACCATGAAGAAACCTTATGAGAGTATGTCGGTAATTGTAGCATCGCGACCCTAAAACGGGTCAGCGAAGGGCAAAGAAGTTCAGCGGTTGAAGGGAACGGCGGTAATGCCGTCACTGACCGGCAGCCGGTCATGCACATCCCCGATATAGCTGTTCGACACGATGACATAGAGCGCCCCCAGCAGCAGACCCGTAAGCAGTACCCCCCGGACCACCCATTTTTTCTCACCTTTGAGGCCATTGTAATCGCCAATGCTCTGCAGTGTCGGCTCACTCATAATCTATCCTTTTAATTTTTATTTGTCAAAATCATACTTATTCTTCATGACGCCGCCAACCGGTTTCCAGATTAATCTGACGATTTAAGTCTATTTTTTTATTTATTTTTTCGTCAGTTTATCTTCCCTGCCCAAATTGCTATAATCATGCCATGAAAACCGATATCCCGCTGCTCGAACCGACGCCCGAACCGATCAAACCCTTCTGCCGCGCCGCGGTACTCCTGCTGGGGTGGCTTTTCTCCTACGGCACCTACCTCCTCGCCGTGGCGGCCTGGTTCTATTATGACTGGTTCTACGCCATTGCGGCGCTGCTGTTCGGCTTCGTCGCGTTCGGCATCCTCCGTGCCAAGATCCGGAACATCTCCATCCCCCCTGCCCAGCAGGAGTATCAGTACACCGACCAGGCCATTGCCAAATGGTTCATCGTCCGCCGCATGCTCTGCGATCTCTGACCTTCCAAACCCTGGACTTTTAGCCTCACAACAGCATCCTGCCGTCGAATCCGCTGCACGCGGGTTTATCCTTTATTAATAAACCATGAATAATAATGGGTTTATGTGATTTAAAAAGGAGTGACGATGGCACTGCGTATCGATACCCACCAGCTGGCCGGCGACCTGTTCGGCCGGGAAGTCGTTTTTGATCCCTGCGAAAACAAAGACAGCGGCCCTTACGAGGCGGGTCTGCCCGATACCGTCGTCATCCACTTTACCGCCGGCCCCACCCTCGCCTCCGCCGTCAATACCTTTAAAAACCCCGACGTCGAAGCCTCGGCCCACCTCATCATCGACCGGGACGGCAGTGTTGTCCAGATGGTCGGTTTCGACCGTATCGCCTGGCATGCAGGGACGAGCCGCTGGCAGGAGCGCAGCAGCCTCAACCGCTATGCCATCGGCATCGAGCTCGTCAACGCCGGGGAACTCACCCCCTCCGGCGGGGGCTACCTCGCCTGGTTCGGCAGACGATACGAAGAGGCGGAGGTCATCCAGGCCATTCACCGGAACCAGACGTCGCCCTCCTACTGGCACACCTATACGGCCGAACAGATCGAAGCCTGTTTCGAGGTGTGCCGGGTGCTCAAAAGCAGCTACGGTATCCAGACGATCCTCGGCCACGAGGAGATCGCCCCCGGCCGTAAGATCGACCCCGGCCCGGCCTTCCCGCTGGAGCGTCTGCGCGACAGGATCCTGACGGGGCGCCATGCCGACGCGGAAACGGCGGAGGAGAAGGAGGCCGGAGCGGCAAACGCGACGGTCACCGCCAGCCTCCTCAACGTCCGGTCCCAGCCCTCGGGAAGCGCCCCGCTCGCGGGTGATCCGATCGAGAAAGGGACCCGGGTCGAACTGGTTGAACGCAACGGCGTATGGCAGAAGGTCCGTATCTGCCGCGAGGGGTGGGTGCACGGCGACTACCTGCAGACAGAAACGCCCGTCGGCTAATATCACGAAATAGAGACAATTTCTTGATACAATAAGCCATCTAGTTTAGGAGTATCAATCATGACCTTTCAAACCAAATCACTTTCACTCGTCCTCGCTGCTGTACTGATCGGCGGCTGTGCCAGCACCCAGCCCAATGCAGACGGCACGCAGACGGATGAATACGACAAGACGAAAAAAGGAGCACTGATCGGCGCGGCGGTCGGCGCGGTCGGCGGCCTGCTTCTCGGCGGCAAGAACAAAGGCCAGGGCGCGCTCATCGGTGCCGCGGTCGGCGCCGCCGCCGGCGGGGGGATCGGCTATGCGATGGACCAGCAGGCCAAAGACGTCGCCAAGTCCCTCAACACCACCGTCAGCCAGAGTGACGTCGGTGCGGAAAATATCATTGTCACCCAGCATGAGAAATTTGTCAAAGTTACCTTCAAGAGCGCTATGATGTTCCCGACAAACTCTGACAACCCGACGCCGATGGCACTCACGAAGATCGACCAGCTGACGACGGCGCTGAAAAAATACCCCAGCTCCATCGTCCAGGTCGTCGGCCATACCGACCCGCGCGGTTCCTATGACTACAACCTGCAGCTCTCCGAGCGCCGTGCACGCACCGTCGCCACGGCGATGGTCAACCAGGGGCTCTCCAACGCCGTCTATGCCCGCGGCTGCTCCTTCGACAAACCGCTCGTCCCCAACAACAGCGAAGCCAATATGGCGCAAAACCGCCGCGTCGAGATCTTCCTCTACCAGACACAGGAGAACGTTGTCGACCAGTGCCTCTAGGCTTTCCGGTAACGCCCGCATCAGGCGGCGTACCGGCACCGAATAAGGGCATTTCCCTTCAAGCCCTATCCACTTTCATGTCACCATACGCGAAAGCATTATCCCCCGACACCTGACTTTCAACCCGTTATAGTAAAATACGAAGAAAAAAAGAGCATTATGGCCCTCATCGATCTGCACGGCATCTCCAAAAACTACGAAGCGCAAAAAATCCTCGAGAACGTCGATTTCCATGTCGACGAAGGGGAGCGCGTCGTTATCGTCGGCAAGAACGGAAGCGGCAAATCGACGCTGATGAAGATCGTCGGCGGCACGCTGGAGTACGACGAGGGCGAGCGCATCATCCGCCAGAACCTGCAGGTCAGGATGCTCGCCCAGGTGCCGCATTTCGAGCAGGGGCACAGCGTGCGCGAGGCGATCGAACACGGCCTCGTCGAACTCAAGCAGGCGCTGGCGCGTTTCGACGTCCTTTCGGCGCAGATGGCCGAGAAGTTCGACGACCCGCAGCTCATCAAGGAGCACACGGAGCTCTCCGCCTACCTCGACCACCACAGCGCCTGGAACCTCGACGACAAGATCGAGCGGGTCCTGCAGCACTTCCAGCTCAAGATGTACGAGACCAAGAACGTCAACCTGCTCAGCGGGGGCGAACAGCGCCGGGTCGCGCTGGCATCCCTGCTGCTGCAGAAGCCCGACGTCCTGCTGCTCGACGAACCGACCAACCACCTCGACGTCTACATGGTCGAGTTCCTCGAAGAGCTTATCCTCAAAGAGAAGTTCACCCTCGTCTTCATCTCGCACGACCGCTACTTCATCGACCAGATCGCGACGAAGACCGTCGAGGTGGAAGATGCCTCATTGCGGGAGTTCAAAGGGGGCTACAGCAGCTACCTGACGCAAAAGGAGGAGCTGCTGCGCACGATGCAGAAGCAGCACGACAACCTCCTGCGCCTGCTGCGCTCCGAGAACGAGTGGTATTCGCGCGGCGTGCGTGCCCGCCTCAAGCGCAACGAGGGGCGCAAGGAGCGGCTGATGAACCTGCGCGAGCAGGCAAAGACGAACCCGGCGCAGATCCGCAAGATGAAAGTCGAACTCGACCGCGAAGCGAAGCACTTCAACCGCGACAAGAGCATCAACAAACAGAAGATGCTCTTCGAGATCGAACACCTCGACATCACCCTGGGCAGCAAAATGCTCATCAAAGACTTCTCGACGCGCATCCTTCAAAAAGACGTCATCGCCGTCGTCGGCCCCAACGGCAGCGGAAAGTCGACCCTGCTCAAAGCGCTGCTGGGACGCCTCAAGCCGACGGCGGGCAAGATCAAGCAGGGGGAGTTCTCCATCGGCTACTTCGACCAGCACCGCGAGATGCTCGATGACGACAAGAACCTCATAGAGACCTTCTGCCCCCACGGCGGCGACCGGGTTGAGGTCCAGGGCAGGAACATGCACGTCTACGGCTACCTCAAGAACTTCCTCTTCCCGCGCGAATTCCTCGACAAGAAGATCGGTATCCTCAGCGGCGGCGAGAAGAACCGCGTGGCCCTCGCCCTGCTCTTTACGAAGCAGGTCGACTGCCTCATCCTCGACGAACCAACCAACGACCTCGACATCCCGACCATCAACATCCTCGAAGAGAAGCTGCAATCCTTCCCGGGTGCCGTCATCCTCGTCAGCCACGACCGCTACTTCGTCGACAAGATCGCCAAGAAGCTCTTCGTCTTCAAAGGCGACGGCGATGTCGAGGAGCGCTACCAGCTCTACAGCGAGTACCTCGAGCAGGAGAAAGAGTTCCGCGAAATGGAGGCGATGGAGCGCGATGCCGAAACAGCAACCGCCAAACCGGCCGTGCAGGAGAAACCGAAGAAGGATAAGCCGCTGCGCCTCACCTACAAAGAGAAGATGGCCCTCGAGTCACTGCCCGGCGAGATCGAAGCGCTGGAGGCGAAGATGGAAGAGCTCAATGCCTGTCTCGCCGACCCGAAGTGCTACGCCGAGAAGGGGATCTCGGTCCTGGCCAAGGAGCTCGAAGCCCTCGAAGCCGACTACGAAACGAAAGTCGACGCGCTTCTCACCATCGAGGAAAAAGCGGAGCAGATCGAAGGACAATGAGAGCGTGTCCCCTCTGCCAGACCCCCTCCCCTTCCTTCCGCGACCGGCAGCTGGGCTGCCTCACGTACCACTGCCCCCGCTGCGAACTGATCTTCAAAGAGGAAGCGGCCCACCCTTCCGCGGAACAGGAGCTGAAAAAGTACAACGAGCATCACAACTCGCTCGAGAACGAGGGGTATGTCGCGATGTTCGAGCAGTTCATCGATGCCACCCTTGCGCACACCGGCCATCGTGTTGAAAACGTGCTCGATTTCGGCTCCGGCCCGACACCGGTACTGGCCGAACTGCTGCGCCGCCGCGGCTTCGAGGTGACGATCTACGATAAATTTTTCGCGCCGGAAGCCCCGGCGCCGGAGGCGCGTTTCGACCTGATCACCGCGACCGAGGTGATCGAGCACATCGCCGACCCGATGCAGACCCTGGCAGAGCTCAAAGCGCGCCTGGTGCCGGGCGGCACCCTGGCGCTGATGACGCAGTTCCACCAGAGCAGCGAGGCGTTCTATCAGAACTGGTGGTACCGACGCGATCCGACACACCTTGTTTTTTTCACACCAAGAAGCTTCGAAACGGCCGCGGAACGGCTGGACATGGAGCTCATTTTCCACGATAACAAGAAAACGGTACTGCTCTCGAAACGCCCGTAAGCGGGCATCATAAAACTATCACATCCAAAAGCCAATTTAATAAATTATTATATCTTCATGGTCATTTAAGGCAGCCATCCGATATAATCAATCCTAATATCTTTAGGAGGATAGCTTTATGCGAAGAGGATTTGCGTTTCTTATTTCTTCAGTTGCGGCTGCAGCCCTTATGACCGGCTGTGCCAAACTGAACACGTTGACGAATGTGCTGGTACCGAGCCATGTGGATTTGGAAAGCGCGAAAAAGATGAATATGCCGGTCGTCATCTACGATGTTGATGTCGAAACCGATGACAAGGGCGACAGCCGGCCGGTCGTCTACTTCGTCAATGCGTCACCCAAGCCGGTGGACATGGCTACGTTCTACGTCGAGGGCATGACAGAGGACGGCAAGACCGTGACCCTCTGGGCGGATGACTATGAGCGCGTTGCCCCCGACAAAAGCAGCCAGAAAGGCGTTCTGGGCGGCAAATGGTCCAAAACAAACGTCAAGTGCATCGAGATCAAGAAAGCAGCGTTCCACATCGACGGTGTCGATTACCGCTTTATCGAAGAGAACATCAACCAGCTCTTCCAGAACCCGTCTCTGAACGAGTGTAACTGACGCACAGGCCGGAGCTGCTCCGGCCCGCTGCATTCACCTCCCCTTAACGGACGTAATCGACCACCTTTGACAGCTCCGTCACTTCCTTGATAAACGCCACGACCTCCAGATGCGCCGGATGCGTCGCATAGGTAGAGAGCCCCTCTTTCGTTTCAAACGTCGACGTCAGCACCAGGTCCATCGACCGCTCGCTGCCGCTGAAGTCCACGCCGACTTCCATACTGATCAGCGGATCGATCTTCTCCGTAAGCGCTTCGAGCATCGCCTTGGCTTTGGCGACGTTCTCCGCTTTGTTCTCCGCTTTGAATGCAAACATGACAATATGGACAATCATCTCTTTTCTCCTCTGTTTTTCCCGCCGAGACGGGCATATTTTTGATGCCATTTTAACCTATGTAGGTTATGATTGAATTATGCGACACTACCGATCGGAAGCGGCGGGCAGCCCCCTGCCGTATACCTTTTCACTACTGAGCTGGAACGTCCACAAAGAGATGGGGCGTTCCCCCTTCGACAAAACGCTCCAGTCACTCCTGGCCACCGGCAGTCCCGAACTGATCCTCTTCCAGGAGGCGGTCCTCGATGCGCATACTTCAGACCATTTTCCGGGCTACAACGTCTCTGCCGCCATCAACATCGACCTCCGCCACCGCCAATACGGTGTTCTGACCGCGGCCCGGTGTCCCATTCACGATACCGTCGGCCTCAAAACCAACCGCCGCGAGATGCACATTGCCACCCGCAAAAGTATGCTCATTACGACCCACCCGTTTGAAGACGGGAGCGAACTCACGGCCGTCAACCTTCACGCCATCAATTTCGTCTCCGCCGCCGTCTTCGTCGAAGAGATCGAGCGGCTGCGCGTCGCACTGCTACAGCGAACGGGAGCGCTGATCGTCACGGGCGATTTCAATACCTGGAGCCGCAAACGGATGGAGTACCTTGAGCACTTTGCCGCGGCCGTCGGTCTCCTGCCCGCCGCCTACCTCAACGGCCATCATATCAAGCAGCGTTTTTCCAAACCCCTGGACCATCTCTACTACCGAGATGTGACGCTTTTGGCCGCCGAAGCCGTGGATACGGGCCGGGTCTCGGACCACAACCCCATTCTGGCTACCTTCAAGCGCTAGCCTACTACCCCCAGTACCGGACGCCAGAAGAGATAGGCGATCAGCACGATCAGGATGATGCCGACAAGGTTGAACAGAAGCCCGTACAGGGCCATCGTCCGTATCGGGATCACCCCGCTGGACATCGCAATGGCATTGGGCGGGGTCGCGATGGGCAACATGAACGCGTAACTCGAACAGATCGTCGCGACCATCATGAAAAGGGTTGCATCCAGCCCCGTCTGCTGTGTCACCGCGTAGATGACCGGCAGCATGATGGAGATCAATGCCGTATTGGAGGTGATCTCCGTCGTAAAGGTGATCAGCGCCGCAACGATCAGCATGAGGTAGAGCGGTGCCAGGTAGCTGTAGTCGACAAGGTACTCTGCTACCCTTCCCGCCAGGCCTGTCTCGGAAAAGGCCTTGGCGATGGCGAACCCCGCCCCGAACAGGAACATGATGCGGTAGGGGATCTTCGCCTTGTCCTCCTGCCAGACCAGCAGGTTGAACGGGGGCGCGAAGAGCAGCAGACCCGCGCTGAGCAGAATCACCGGTTCGCTCATGCCGAGCCCCTCCCACCAGGGACGGATGGGGGCGTTCACGAGCAGCAGTACCACGAGCCCGCCCAGCAGCGCGAGGACCTTTTTCTGCTCCGGCGTCAGCGGCTTCTCCACCTCCGGGAGTTCCAGGCGCACATCACGTATCCCCAGTGCCAGGACCAGGGAGATGATGATGACCATCACGAGGGCCAGAGGGGCGACCATCCACATCCACTGTACGAAGGGGATCATCGCCATGCCGTGTTCTTCCATGACGCCCAGCAGGATCAGGTTCGGCGGGGTGCCGATGGGCGTCAGTATCCCCCCGATGCTGGCGCCGTAGGCGATGGCCAGCGTGAAGCGCATCTTCAGCCGCGGATCGTCGGAGAGGAAAAGCGCAATGGTCATCAGCAGCAGGGCCGTCGTCGTGTTCGAGAGGATGGAGCTCATCACCCCCGAGGTCAGCGCCAGGGAGATGATGATCCCCCGCCCCGTCGCCGGGAAGATCCCCAGCATTTTGCGTGCGATCCAGATGTGCAGGCCGCTCTTTTCCACGGCGATGGCAAGCATAAAGCCCCCCAGGAAGAGGTAGATGATGGGGTGGGCGTAGTTGACGGTCGTTGCCTTTGTCGGCAGAATGTGAAGGGCCGGGAAAAGGACGATGGGCAGGAGGGAAACGACGCCGAGCGGCAGTCCCTCGTTCGTCCAGAGCACCACCAGCAGCGTCACCACCCCGACCAGGGCCGCCTGCACCGGTGAAAGCAGCAGAAGCGCAGCGGTGTAAAAGAGCAGTGCCGTACCTACGGCCCAGACAATCTTGACCGCCGACGCTTCCATGCGCTACCTCGTCAGCAGATCGTTGAGGCTCTCCCGGGGGGCTTTGCCCTCCAGGATTTCATACACCTCCGTCGCGATCGGCAGGTAGACCCCGCTGCGCTGCGCGATGCCGTGCAGGGCGTAGGCCGTCCCGATCCCCTCGGCCACTTCGCCGAGGTCCTCGACGATCTGCTCTTTCGCTTTGCCTTCGGCCAGCCCCAGGCCGACACGGTAGTTGCGCGACAGCACGGAGCTGGCGGTGAGGAAAAGGTCCCCGGCGCCACTGAGGCCGAGGAAGGTCTCATCCCTCGCCCCGTAGGAGAGTCCGAAGCGCCGCATTTCGATCAGGCCCCGGGAAATGAGTGCCGCCGCGGCGTTGTTGCCGAGCTTCAGCCCCGCGCAGATCCCCGCGGCGATCGCGATGACGTTTTTATAGCTGCCGCACACTTCCGCCCCGGCGATGTCGTCGTCGGTATAGGTGCGGATGAATTCCGGGAACGCCTCGGCGAACCCCATGGCCGTCTGGGCATCCGTGCTGCTGACGACCAGTGCGGTCGGCAGCCCCTGAATCACCTCCGCCGCGAAAGAGGGGCCGGAGAGGAATGCAATGTTCTGGTCGGGGACATAGGGCGCGAAGATTTCATTGAGGAAACGGCCGCTCTGTGCTTCGATCCCCTTCGCGGCGACCAGCACCTTCTGGTCGTTATAGCGGAAGTGCTCCTTCAGCCATGCGCCGACCTGCTGTGCCGGGATCGCCATGACGAGGTACTCGCGCTGCAGCGCCGTCTCCAGGTCGACGAAATTGGGAACATCCCTTGAGTGCCGAGACGTGATGACCACGTCGTTTTCCCCATTCTCCCCCAGTGCGAACGCCAGGGCCGAGCCCCATTTACCCGCTCCGATGACTGCGATCCGTTTCACATACCCCTCCGACTTCCTCTTCAAATGCCTTGATCTCCTTATCGTAGCCTATCACGACTAAAACATCCCCCGCATTCAGCAGGTGGTTGTAGCCTTTGGCCGTAAAAATAAACGACTCGCTCATGCGCTGGTCAACGACGGCCAGGACGATGATGTCCCGCTGCGTTGATTCAAGCAGTTCGTTGATATGTCTGCCGACCGCGGATGACTGCTCCGAGAGAACAATCTGCGCGACCTTGAGATCCATCTGCCTATCCATGAGTGCTTCAAGCAGCCGCGTGATCACCGGTTTTTCCAGCCGCTCGATGATCAGGTTCGCCGTTGTCTGCAGTTCGGCAATGACCTTGTTGGCACCGGCCAGACGGAGCTTGGATGCATTCTCCTGCGTCGTGGCCAGGGCGACGATCACCGCCTCGGGGAAGCGGTCGCGCAGCGAGAGGGTCAGGAAGACGTTTTCCGCCTCGCTCTCAAGGGCACAGATGATCCGTGTCACAGAGAAGTCAAAGGAGAGCAGGTCGTCCCAGTTGTCCTCCAGATCCGCGAGATGCGCCTCGAGCCCCGCGGCCTGCGCCTGCTCGACATCACTGTTATTGAGCGCATAAACGACGATGCGCGGGCAGGTGTAGCGGAGCTGCTGCGCAATCTCCCGCGCAAATTCGTTGTACCCGAAAAGGATGATGGCTTCGATGGTCATGAGCGCACCGCCTTGTGAAGATCGATGCGGTACTCATGCAGCATCGCATTCTCCCCGATGACGACCAGGAGGTCCCCCTCCGCGAGGACGAAATCGGATGCAGGATTGAAAACGAAACGCTGTTCGCGGCGCGACTCGACACCGAGCAGGATAATGCGCCCTCCCCTGATTTTCAGATCCTGCACGCTCTGTATAAAACGGGCCATCCGTTCGTCGACGAGGATCTCGTCGATCACGACACCGGAGTGCTCGGCACGCAATGCATGCAGCGCCTCGAACGCAATGGGCTGATCGCTGTATTCGCGTGACAGCTGCCCGATCAGCTCCTGGGCGTAGACGATGTCGTTCACCCCGGCACTCTCCAGTTTGCGGCGGTGTTTTTTGTCATGCAGCAGGGAGAGGATCCGCAGCTCTTTGTTCATCGAACGCAGTGTGAGCGCCGTATAGACGTTTTCGACATCGGTATCGCCGAGCAGGATGACGGCCCGGATCTGCCGTACGGGGTCGATGCCGAGCTGCCCGATCGACTCAAGGCTGGCGGGGTCGAACGCCAGGGCCAGGTCATGATGACGGCGCGCTTCGGCGATCTTTGATGCATCGGCATCGAGGATGACCACCTCCCGGCCCATCCGGCGGAGTTTGGAGGCCGTCTGCTGCGCCACCGTGCCGTAGCCGCAGATCAGGTAGATATGCTTCAGTTTCTGCAGCTCCTGGATCAGCTTCCCGTCGCGGATATCATCAAGTTTCTCGGTGAAGGCCGAAACGACGATCGAGGTCGCGAAAGCGAGGACAGCCACCCCGGAGACGATGACAATCAATGCAACGATCTTCCCTTCGCCGCTGACGGGAACGACATCGCCGTATCCCACGGTCGAGATCGTCACGACCGACCAGTAGAGTGCATCAAAGAGCGTATTGACCTTGGAGTCGGGGTTGAGCGCCTCCATGACGTAGATCATCACCGACGCAACGAAAATGATGAGGCCGACGAAGGTAAAGAGCGTCAGGAGTTCGAACTTCTTGCTGGCCAGAATCGCCCCGAAATGGTGCATGTTCTGGGCGTAGCGGAAAAGCTTGAAGACCCTGAAGATGATAAAGAGGCGCAGCAGCCGCAGTTCGTGGAAAAACGGCATGATTGCAAGCAGGTCGATGATGGCCGCCAGGGAGCTCATGTAGCGCCACTTGGCGTAGAGTACCTTCATCACGGCCCTGCCGACACGGAAATTCCGCTGCAGCAGCACATCCTTCTCATACTGGTCAATCATGATGCGCGCACTGTCGCTGCTGACCCAGAAGCGCATCAGGTATTCGATCAGGAAGATAAAGGAGATGATGTAGTTGTTGAAAACGGCCAGGAAATCGTTCTGTTGGAACTTGACGTCGCGGATAAGGATGAAAACGCTTGAGAGGATCAGCACCATCATAAAGAGGTCGAAGTAGCGCTTGTAGCGGTAGCCGGCGTTGTTCATCAGGTTGTCGACATGGTGGCGCGTCCGGCGCAGGCCTTCGGAGGACTCCAGAGCATAGGCACTGTCGACAAGCGCCCTGGAGAAAAGGTTCACGGAATCAGCCCAGCTTCTGCTTGAGGATATCGTTTACCGCCTGAGGATTCGCACTGCCTTTGCTGGCTTTCATTACCTGACCGACGAAGAAGCCGAAGAGCTTGTCTTTACCGCCGCGGTACTCCTCGACCTTGGCCGGGTTCGCCGCGAGGATCTCGTCGACCATCGCTTCGATGGCCCCCGTGTCGCTGACCTGTTTGAGGCCCAGTTTTTCGATCGTCGCATCGACGCTCTCGTCGTTTTCCATCAGGTAGTCAAGCACCTCTTTGGCCGCTTTGCCGCTGATGGTGTTGTCTTCGATACGCTTGACGATGAGGCCCAGTTTGTCGGCATCGACCGGCGAGGTGGCAACCGTCATGCCGCCCTTGAGACGTCCCAGGAGTTCTACGGTGAGCCAGGTGACGGCATTCTTGGCGCTGATGCCCTGGGAGAGCATCTTCTCGAAGAAGTGCGCCATCTCCAGCTCGGCGGTAATGACACTCGCATCATACTCGCGCAGCCCGTGCTCTTTGACAAGGCGCTCGCGCTTCTCGTCCGGCAGTTCGGGGATCTGTGTCGCGCTCTCGTACATCGCGTCGTCAACGACGACCTTGAGAAGGTCGGGTTCGGGGAAGTAGCGGTAATCCGCCGCCTCTTCCTTCCCGCGCATGGAGCGGGTCTCCTGCTTCGCCTGGTCGAACAGGCGGGTCTCCTGGACGATCTCCTCGTCATAGACCCCGTCTTCCCAGGCGTCGATCTGGCGCTGGACCTCCATCTCGATCGCCTTCTGGATGAAGCGGAAGCTGTTGATGTTCTTGATCTCGACACGGGTGTAGAGCTTCTCGTCCCCTTTGGGGCGGATGGAGACGTTTACGTCGACGCGGAAGGAGCCCTCCTGCATGTTCGCGTCCGAGATATCGAGGTAGCGTACGATGGAGTGCAGCTTTTTGAGGTAGAGGATCGCCTCGTCCGCCGATCGCATGTCCGGCTCGGAAACGATCTCGACCAGCGGGGTGCCCGCACGGTTGAGGTCGACTTTCGAGACGGCACCGTCGTGGATGTTCTTGCCGGCATCTGCCTCGATATGGGCGCGGTTGATGCGGATCGTCTTGTGCGTACCGTCCTCGAAATCGATCTCCAGCTTTCCGTGCTCGACGACGGGCGTATAGAGCTGCGTAATCTGGTACGCGCTCGGGCTGTCCGGGTAGAAGTAGCTTTTGCGGTCGAAGAAGCTGGTGCGGTTGATCGTCGCGTCAATCGCGGTACCGAACATTACCGCCTTGTGAAGCGCGCCTCTGTTGAAGACCGGGAGCGCACCCGGGAGAGCCAGACAGGTCGGGCAGGTGTTGACGTTCGGGCGGTCGTTGAAACTGGTGGGACACGAACAAAAAAGTTTGGTTTTCGTATTGAGCTGGACGTGGACTTCGAGTCCGATAATCACTTCGAACAAAAGGATTCCTTGGCTGAATTTATAAAGTATCTGATCGATGCAAAACCGGCGGCACCGGCGGCGCGGACCGCGCTGATCTGATCGGGGCTGACGATGCCCCCCAGCGCGATAACAGGTAGGTCAATTTTACCCGCTGTTTCATTTAAATCGTCTAAACCTTTGGGCTCCCCTTTGCCCGGGCTCTCGAAGATCGGGCTGTAGGTCGCGGCATCGGCCCCCTCGGCCGCCGCATGCGCCAGTTCGACGGGGCTGTGCGCTGAAATCACGGTAAAGAGCCCCTCGGCTTTCGCCCCTTTGATCGCTTCGAACTGCGTCGACGTCAGGTGCACGCCGTCCGCCCCCAGCAAGAGCGCCAGGGCCGTGTCGCGGTGGATGATCGCTTTGACCCCGTGCGCCCGGCACGCATCGACAAATACGGCGGCAAACCGCGCATAGTCCGGGTTCGCTTTGTCCCGGTAGAGTGCATAATCGACGCTATGGGCCTCAAAGAGCGTTTCAAGCCGTTTGGCGAAGGCGCCCGGCGTCGCGGCTCCGTAGCAGCCGTCGGTAATCAGGTAGGCGAAAAAAGGCATTGGATCACGCCTCCTTTTCAAGCAGCTCCGCGATCCGCTGCAGCAGTTCGGTCTGGCGGCGCTGGTTTTCGACACGGTCTTTATAGAGGTTGAGCCCTTCGAGCATCAAAACGGCACAGAGTATCAGAAAGACAAAAAGGATGGTCGCGAGAAGCGCGATGGAGAAACCGAAGATGGCGGTAATATTGAAGACAAGCCAGGAGCCCAGCACCAGCAGGGCCCAGGCAAAGCCGAGCAGGAAACTCAGAAGCGTATCAAACGTGCTGCGTTTCATCCGGCGTCCCAGAAAAGATTAGAGGGATTCTTCGTGAAGGGTGACGGCTCCGCCGAGGTAAACGTAGGTCAGCATCATAAAGATGAACGCCTGCAGAAGCGCCATGAACGAGAGCAGCGCGAACGGGATCATCGGCAGCAGCCACGGTGCGAGCATCAGCATGACCATGAGGAACATGTCGTCCCCTTTGACGTTACCGAAAAGACGGAAGCTGAGTGAAACGATACGGGAGATGTGTGAAACGATCTCGATCGGGAACATCAGCCATGCGAGCCACCATACCGGCCCCATGAAGTGCTTGAAGTACTCGACGACACCGTTACGGCGGATCCCTTCGAAGTTATAGTAGATGAAGACGATCAGCGCCAGCGCCAGCGTAAAGTCCAGGAATGCGGACGGTGCTTCAAAGCCCGGGATAACCCCGATCAGGTTGGCAATACCGATAAAGAGACCCAGTGTCGCGACGAGCGGCAGGTAGCGCATCGCTTTTTCGCGGCCCATAACGTCCGAACCCATTGCAACAACGCCCTGGAGGTACGCTTCCATCAGGTTCTGTGTGCCCCCCGGGACGACTTTGAGGTTCTTGGTCGCCATTTTGGCAAGCATGATAACGATCAGTGCTGTCAGCAGCATATGCGACATAAAGAGGTAGGCGTGATTTTCGCTGATCACACCGAAGAAAGTAAAGAGTTCACCCACGAGAATTCCTTCGATCAAAATAGTTGTGCGATTATAGCCCTCTTCGCATTAAAAGAGCCTAAGCCAATGCCGGATGCGGCGGGCTGTCACCGGAAAAAGAGCCCCGGAATGGGCACTATTGCGCCATTTTGGCTGCGGTGATGCATAAAAAGCGTTCAGAGTTCCAGCCGTACCACCGCTTTACGCGCTGCCGCGATGTCCTGTGCGATCTGTGCCTTCAGTGCCTCGAGCGACGGGAACTTTTCGTTGCCGCGCAGCCGCCGGACGAAACTGACATCGATCTGTTCCCGGCAGGCGATCTCCCCGTCAAGGACGTGCGTTTCCACGGCAAAGCTGCCGTCGGTGGTGACACGGTGGCCGACAAACGTGACGGCGGGATGGTAGTGCTCCTCGCCGTCAAGGCGGGCGAGGCTCGCGTAGACCCCCTCTTTGGGAAGCAGAAAACCGTCAGTGAGCATGTTGACCGTCGGCACAAGCTCCTTTTTGCCTATCCCCTGCCCCTGGACGACCCTGCCACGGACGGTGTAATTGTGACCGAGAAAGCGGTTCGCCCCGGTCACGTCGCCGATGATCAGCTTCGCCCGGATCTTGTGCGAATGCACCGATTCGCCGCCGACGGTCACTTCGTCAATCACCTGCACCTCGCCCCCGAAAGCCTTCGTGAGGTCCGCATGGGAGAACCTGCGGTCGCGGCCGAACCGGAAATCATACCCCACGACAATTTTCGCAAGCGCCGGGAAACGTTCCAGAAGATAATCGACGAAACCCCGGTCGTCGAGCATACGGATGTCGTCAAGGGGAAGGTAGACAATGGGGTGTGACGTAAAATGCTCCCGCTCGCGCCCCGGGGTCAGGTTGGCGTATCCCGTCTCGATCACGACGATCGCCCCCGCTTCGCCCAGGGCGTTGAAAAGGTGCTGATGCCCTTCGTGCATCCCGTCAAAGCCTCCGATGGCGACGGCCTCAACCTCTTTCAAAGCAGTAGCATGTTTCACTGTTCCCCTCCTTGCCCGTGATTGCAGCCTCTTCCTTTGCACGCAGCCGCCAGCCCCGCGCCGCGCAGGCCGCTTCGAACTCCTCCATCGCTTTCGCGACGGCCGCCTTGTCCGTGACGACCCCCTTCCTGTCCCGCGCCGCGTCGCGGCCGACCTCGAACTGCGGTTTGAAGAGCAGTACGATCCAGCGTGCTGCGAGCCGCTCCACGTCATCGAGGATATGGTGCAGCGAAATGAACGAGACGTCGCTGGTGACGACGTCGTAGGTCCGGCCCGGCGTGAAACGGCGGATATCGGTCTGTTCGAAACTCCGGACGCGCGGGTCCGCCTTCACCTCCGGGTGGAGCTGGTCCCTGCCGACATCGACGGCATCGACCTCTGCCGCGCCCGCTTCGAGGAGCACCTGGGTGAATCCCCCCGTCGAAGCGCCGATATCGAGTGCATGCATCCCCGTCACGTCGAACGGCAAGGATGGCAGAAATCCCTTGAGCTTCAGCGCCGCGCGGCTGACATAGGGCATCGCTTCGGTCACCGCCACCTGCTGCGACGTGACGTCGAAGGCCGGTTTCGTCACGACGCTGCCCTCAACGGTGACGCTTCCCGCTTTGACGAGCTGCTGCGCTTTCGAACGCGTCGGTGCCAGGCCCGCTTCGACGAGGTAGTGGTCGAGACGCACTAAAAAAGCACCTGGATGCCGACATAGGCACTGCCGAGATTCATGTCATAGGAGGTCCCGTTCTCGTCCATCCCGAACTGGTAGAGATCATACCCTGCGTTGACCGTGAGCCACTCCAGTGCCCTTACACCGATGCCGATGCCGTAGACGACCGTCCCGGCCGAACTGCTCTTGCGCTCGGGGCGGCTCTGGTCCCAGTAGAGCTCCCCGGCGCCGAAACGCGCATAGAGGTCGATCCGCTCGTTAAAGACGGGGTAGTGCCCCGTCACGGCGGCCGACAGCGCTTTGAAGGTCTCCCGGGAGGTTTCGCCTGTTCCCGTACGCCCGTCGAAATCCCCAAACTGGGCATAATCAAGCGAGACGGAGAGGTAGTCATTGATAAATGCCCCCGCCCCGAAACGGTACTGTGTGACGCTATCGGTCGTGACCTCCGCGCGGCGGCTGTCGTCGTTGTAGCTGCCCAGGCCCGCCCCCGCTTCCAGGTAGGGACCGCTGCGCTCGGCAGCGCACAGCAGGGTCGCCGCGAGCAGCATGCCTACGCCTCTCACCCCCGCCTCCGCAGGTACTTGGTTTCAAAAAGCTCCGGCGGCAGGGCACGGTCGAAGTAAAAGCCCTGCAGGGCATCGCACTCCATCGTCTTGAGCAGTTCCAGCTGTTCCAGCGTCTCGACCCCTTCCGCGACGATCTGCAGCCCTAGGCTGTGCCCCATCTTGATGATCGCTTCGGCGATGGAGCGGTCATCGGGATTTTCCACGATGTCGCGTACGAGGAGCTGGTCGATCTTGAGGGTGTCGATCTTGAAACGTTTGAGGTACCCCAGCGACGAGTAGCCGCTGCCGAAATCATCCATCGCCAGTCTGACCCCGGCATGTTTGAGCCGTTCGAGCTGTACGACGGTCTCCTCGGCAAACTGCATCAGGTAGGTCTCCGTCAGTTCCAGGCCGATGTAGTCCCGCGCCAGTGCGCTCCGGTTGAGGATCTCCGTCAGGCGGGTCACATCTTTTTCGTTGATGTGGCGGCCGGAGATATTGACCGAGAGCGGAATGATCCGGTTGATCGCCATCGCATGCCAGCGCCGCAGGTCGGCAATGACCTGGGTAAGCACCATCTCGTCGATCCGCGAAATCAGCCCCGTCTCCTCGGCGAAGGGGATGAATTCGCTGGGCAGAAGGAGTCCGCGTTCGGGGTGTTGCCAGCGCACCAGAGCCTCCGCCGCGCGGATGCTCGTGCCGCTGCCTTCGAAAACGGGCTGGTAATAGACAACGAACTCGTTGTTGCTGATCGCTTCACGCAGCTCCTTTTCCAGTACCAGGCTCTTGAAGCTCTGCTCGCTCATCTGCGGGGTGTAGAAACGGATATGGTCCTGGGCCTGCTTCGCCTGGTACATCGCCGTGTCGGCATGTTTGAGCAGGCACTGGGCATCCTTCCCGTCGGCCGGGAACATGGCGATGCCGATGCTGCCGTAGATATGGAAACGCTGCTCGGCCAGCTGGAACGGCTCGCTGAAAGCATCGATCAGACGCTGGGCCTTCTCCAGGACCTCGTCCCTGTCCTCATCCTCTTCGAACAGGAGGACGAATTCGTCTCCGCCGAAGCGCGCCACCGTATCCTCGTTGCGCACGTTTTCGCCGAGGCGCTTGGCCACCTCCACCAGCAGACGGTCCCCGGTCGCGTGCCCGTAGGTATCGTTGAGGAACTTGAAGCGGTCCAGGTCGATGAAAAAGAGCGCCGCCCCCTTTCCGGTACGTTCGGAACGGGCGATCATGTGTTTGAGCCGCTCCTCGAGCATTACCCGGTTCACCAGTCCCGTCAACGGGTCGTGAAAGGCAAGGTAGCTCAGTTTTTCGCGGTTCTGCTCCCGTTTGAGGACGATACTGACGATCCGGGCACCCACGGTGAGCAGCATTTTATGAAACAGGGACGGTGCACGCTCTTCAAAAGAGGTCAGGGCAAACGTCCCGACGGTCTTTCCCTCCAGGACGACCGGCATGGACCAGCAGGCGTTGAGCCCGAACTTCTGGGCAAACTCCAGCACGTTCTGCCAGCGCTCGTCGCTGCTGATGTCGCAGACGAACTGCGGTTCGTTTTGTAAGACGACATTCGCACAGGAGCCGTTTCGCGGGCCGGGAAGCAGCCCGTCGAGCGTATTGATCGCCCCCTTCGGGAGCGACGGTGCCGCCTCGACGTAGAGCTTTCCGTCATCGGCATTCAGCAGCATGATCGACGCGACGCTGCCGGGGACCATCTTCTCCTGCAGCCGGCAGAGCTCCTCGAGCACGGCCTCCTTGCTTGCATCTTCGGCCACCTTTTCCAGGATGACATTCTGGAGTTCCAGGATCTCCTGGTAATCACCGACGATAATATTTTCTGTGGGGCTTTTCATGCGTCTATTGTAGCATCTGTTTCATCGCATCTTCCGTAAGCGCCGTCACACCGAGCGCAACCGCCTTGTCGTACTTGCTGCCGGCATCCTCGCCGTAGATGAGATAATCCGTCTTTTTCGACACGCTTCCCGCGACTTTCGCCCCCAGGGCTTCCAGGTCGTTTTTGATCTCCGGCCGGGGGCGGCTCATCGTGCCGGTGAGTACGACCGTCTTCCCCTTGAAAGGGTTCTCCGCCGCTTCGGTTTTCTGCGCCGGGGCCGCCGGCTGGACGACGCTGCGCAGCGCTTCAATCTGCTCCCGGTTGACCCGGACGAACTCCAGCACCGACGCCGCCATCTCCCCGCCGAAACCGTCGATGGCGAGCAGTGCCTCCTCCGTCGCATCGGGAAAATCCAGACCGAAGGTGTCGCAGAGCTGCTTCGAAGCGACCTCCCCGATATGCTCTATTCCCAACCCGTTCACGAAGCGCCAACACGCGGTTCCTTTGCTCTTTTCGATGGCGTCGAGCAGGTTCTGGCTCTTCTTCTCTTTGAACCCGTCGAGTGCCAGCAACGCGTCCAGGGAGAGACTGTAAAGGTCGATCACCCCCTTGACCAGCCCGGCTTTAAAGAGCGCTTCAACGATCTTGTCGCCGAGCCCGTCGATGTTCAGGCACTGCTTGGAGGCAAAGTAGATGATGGCATTGACGACCCGCGCTTCACACGAGAGGTTCTGGCACTTGATCAGCGCCCCTTCATCCAGCAGTTCGCTGCCGCAGACCGGGCAGTGCGTCGGGCGGGCCAGTGCCTTTTCCGTCCCGTCGCGACGCTCGGGAATGACCTTGATGATCTTCGGGATGACGTCGCCGCTGCGCAGGATGATGACGTGGTCGCCGATATGGATATCTTTGCGTGCGATCTCGTCGAAGTTGTGCAGGGTCGCGCGTTCGACGACGACCCCCTCGATGTCGACGGGTTCGACGACGGCCACCGGGGTGACGACGCCCGATCGCCCTACCTGCAGGATGACGTCACGGACCCGGGTCATCTTCTCGACTGCCGGAAACTTGTAGGCCACAGACCAGCGCGGGTTCTTGACCGTATACCCCATATCCTCCTGGGCCTCGACCTGGTCGACCTTGATGACCATGCCGTCGAGCATCATCGCGAAATTGTCCCGGGTCGCTTTCATCTCCTCGTAAATCGCCTCGATCTCGTCGTAGCCCGTACAGACGCGGTGCAGCGGCGGCTTGCGGAAACCCAGGGCGTAGATCCACTCCATCCGCTTGCTCAGCAGCGGGATGTCGAGGGTGTTCTCGCCGATACCGTAGGGGAGGAAGACGAGGTTCCGCGCCGCGGTGATCTTCGGGTCGAGCTGGCGCAGGCTGCCGGCGGCGGCGTTGCGGGGATTGGCGAAGAGCGCTTCGCCCTGCGCCTCCCGCTCCCTGTTGATGGCGTCGAACTCCTCTTTGAAGATGACGACCTCGCCGCGGATCTCGATACGCCCGTCGTAGTCGATGGCGAGCGGGACGCTGCGGATCGTTTTGACATTCTGCGTCACCTCTTCGCCGATGCTGCCGTCGCCGCGGGTAATCGCCTGGACCAGCCGGCCCTCCTCGTAGATCAGGTTGAGACTCGCCCCGTCGAACTTCGGCTCGCAGTAGAAAGTAACATTGTCCGCGAGTTTGGCGACCCGCTCCAGCCACTTCTGCAGTCCCTCGGCGTCGAAGATGTCCTCCAGGCTCCACATGCGGCTGCGGTGGGCGGCTTTCTCGAACCCCTCCAGCGCTACGCCTCCGACCCGCTGCGTCGGCGAATCGGCCAACGTCTGCTCCGGATGCGCCGTTTCATACGACAGGACGTCGTGGTAGAGTCTGTCGTACTCTTCGTCGCTGGCAATGGGGTTGTCGAGGACATAATAGTGGTAGGCGTAGCGGTTCAGCAGCGCCACACTGTCGCGGTAGGTTTCAGCCGTCATATCGTGTTGCTCTTTTTTTTACAGGATTATAACGAAGGTTGTTGAGAGAAAAGGGGTCACAGGCAGGCCGAAAAGAATACAATATGCATTGAGATACGCAAGTTTACAAAGGAGGCGGTATGACACACGATCTTCGCCTGAATGTTGAAGAGATGGATACGGCGCACGAGCGTTTCCTGGAGATGCTCGAGCAGCTTCAAAAGACGGAGGGCGGGATCGACACGGCGCTTTTCAGGGAATGGATCGACGAAACGAAACGCCACTTCGCCGAAGAGGAGAAGCTGATGATGAAGCACCTCTACCCCGAACGCGAAACCCATACCGGCGACCATGAACAGCTCGTGGACGAGATGGAGTCCTTTTTTGCCATGATCACGACGATGCCGCCGATGGCACGCTCCTTTGTCGAGGGCTACGCCTACGACAAATTCCGCCGCCATACGATGTTCTACGACCTCGACCTGGCGAAGTTCCTGGCGGCGAACGAAGCCGGCTGAGCCCGACAGCTCCCCGTACCCCGATATCATCCGGGGTACATTCATAGCCACCCTCCTCTGACATCTCCCCAGCTTCCGGTCTCTTTCGTCAAGATGACGGTATTCACTTTTGCGATATCGCGTACCACAGCGCCGATACCACGGCATTAAATATAATTATTTTTTATTATTTTACCAATGGAAATTAAGTAATCTTCTTTTATGCTGTTCCCGTGCTCGGCATCCTAGTTCTCTTCGTTTCCATGGCACGGGGCGGGAGTTCGACCCCCCCCTTGACGTTTTTCCTTGGATGAAGAGTGTACTTGCGTGTCGCAGATTCGCATACGCTTTGCACGGATCTGCGGCCTACTGGAACTGAAAGGTGACTCATGAACAGACGAAAGTTTCTCTCTACAAGCGCGATCGCGCTCTATTCGCTCCCTGCAATCAATCTCCTATCGGGCTGCGGCGGTTCCGGCGGCGGCACCGCGCTCTCCCCCATCGATGAGCGTGTCACACTGCTGCAAACGGCCAAAATGCAGAACGACAGCACCGTGGCCGAGTTCGAAAACCTTCTGGGCAGCCTGACGGGAACCTACACCCCCCCATTACTGACAACGGCCCAGCCCATCCCGGCCGACATCAGCAGTTTCTTCGCCGCGGCAGCTCCCACCCTGCCGGCCTCCTCCCCGCTCAATGCGCTGTTTTTCCAGAGCGACGAGACGGAATCGATGTGGCGAAAATACGAAACCTACGGCAGCCTCGCCCACCAGCAGTTCGGCCACCAGTATGTCAAACTGCTGGCGACCATGCGTCTTTTTGACTACAATAACCGCCTGCAGGAACCGTCACAGAGTACCCCGGCAGCTGCCGTCGCTTCAGCGCATTATCGTACCGCGGCGGACACCCCCTCGGAATTCAGCGATTTCGACAACCTCCTCGCCAAACTGAAAGCGGCGGCCGGCGATGCGCTCCAATATATCTTCGATGCCATCCGGATCGCCATGAACGGCTTTTTCAACTACCTCAAAAGCCTCTTTGACAGCAACGACGCCCGAGCCCTCCTTTACGCCACCCTGACCTACTTCGCCATTGACAAACTGCTCAAGATCATTGCGGAAAAAACGGCAGCCGATCTGAGCTTCGAAAGCAATAGCGACACCCTGTTGAGCTTTGCAAAGATGGCGATCGCGGCGGTGGCCCTCATGGGGCTTTTTTCCCTCGATAAACTGGCTTCAGCCGGTGCGGCGGCGGCATCCCCTGCGTCTACCGGCACGATGACACCCGATGAGACCCTGCAGATGGAAGCGTTCCTCGGATCGGTTTCCGTGCAAAGCGCCCTGGTGACGCTGATGTTCAAGGCCGTCGGCGGCGCCGTCGGAGAGATCATCGGTACGACAAAGACGCACACCGAAGTGCTGCTGGCGTCGCTTCAGGACGGCTATGACCCTACGACCGAGCACTACAAGCTGAGCACCGAGCAGCTGGCGTCGATCGATACCCTCAAAAAACGTTCCGTTTCCCTCTCGGTCATCTCCGTCGTAGTACGACAGCTCTTCACGATGCTGAGCGCGCACGCGGTCACGCCGGAGGGGGTCGTGCAGGAGGGGTTTGCCGTGGGGAGCGATGCCCAGACCTTCGTCACCCTCTTCGGTTCCGATGGCCTGCCGCAGACGGATGCCTTCACGGTCTATACCCGTGAGATGCAGGGGGCGTTGACGACAGGCACCCTCTCTGCAACGGACAACGCCGGTTATTTCGATCAGCTCCGTGACCTTCTGGACGGCAATGCCTCCTGGCGCGACATCTTCGACCTTATCGCCACGATGTCCGTCACCTTTTCGACCCAGGCGGCCGATTTCGCCTCCCAGACGGAAACCGATGCCTTTGCCTTTGCATCGCACCTGGCGGACCTCGCCTACAGCTTTACCGCCCAGACGGCAAGCGACGCCTACGACTTTGCCACCCATATGGCCGACCTCGCCTACAGCTTTACGATGGATATCGAGGAGGATGCCTACCAGTTCGCGATGAAAGGGATGGAGTACGGCTACCTTTTCGCCTCCCGCGGCGAGGAGGTGGGGGTCATGGCCGACCGGATCCTCTGGATGGCCGTGCAGATCGGCCAGATGGCCGACCGGATCGGCGAGATGGCGGACCGGATCGTCTACACCGAACAGCTGATCGTCTATACGGAGATGTTGATCCTCGATTTCGGGCTGCTGATCTATGACGGGATGAAGACGATCACCAACCTGATGCTGACGGGGATGGCGCTCATCCTCGACCGCGAATGGTACACGCCAGCGGCAGAGGACCAGATCGTCACCGTCGTCGCGGGCACGATGGAGCAGATGATGGCGAACATGCAGGCGTATGCCCTTGCGGTGCTGGAGAACCAGAGCCTCCTGCGCGAGATCACCCTCAGCGCGCTGGAGTGGGTCGGCAGCCATACCGGCCAGACGGCAGATACCAATGCGACGGTGTGACATGCAGTGGCACCGTACAGCCGCCCTGCTGACCTGGGCCGGAATCAGCCTGTTCGCTTCGGAGAGCGCCGAAGCCATCTATGCGAAAAGCGCCAAAATCTTCTCGTTCGGCAACCTGCGTTTCGACGTTGCGATGACCGTCGAAAACGAGGGCAACCGTCAGGAACGCTCTTTCATGGTCGCCGAACGGCAGACGGGCGACGCATCGTCACTCCTGATCCGCTTCCGCTCCCCGCAAAACATCAAGTGCACGGCCATACTCATCGAACGGGAGGAGGAGAGCAGCAGCAACGCCATCTATTTCCCAGCCCTGAAGCGCGTGCGGATCATCCCCGAACAGGAGGAGGAGAGCGAAGCCGTCGGCATGGGGATCTCCTACGCCGAACTGGATGCGAAAAAAGGGACCTTCGAACCGCTGGAGGAAACGCTGTTTGACGGCAGCGCCTGTTACAAGGTGACGCTGAAGCGAAACGGGAACCGCTCGGTCTACTACATCGACCCCGTGACCTCCGTGATCAGAAAAGTCGAGATTTTCAAAGGCGCTCAGCTGCAGCGGATCGTCAATATCGACGAAGTAGACCGCTTTGATGAACAGCTGCTCATTACCCGCTGGCAGGTCAACGACCTCATCAAGTCGCGGACACTGACCTACAGGGTTGACACCCAAAGCGTCTCGCGCGATATCCAACAGGGGCTTTTTTATCACAACCGTCTTCACCGCTGCGCCTTCTGACTTCACCCGCAGCGGGTGAAGTAGCGCTTCAGCAGTATGGGCAGCAGGTAGACCACGACGGCAAGGTTTGCCGCGAGCAGGCTCCCCAGCTCCAAGCCGAACTGACGAATCATCGTGCCGCCGAACAGCATCCCGGCCAGCCCGATCAGCATCGTCATATTCGAAACGATGATCGGATGGAGGACGCTGCCGATGCACGCATGTCCCTGCTGCTTGATACAGATGAAGAGATGGATGACCGAATCGGTGACCAGCCCGACGAACAACACGGTGCCAAGCAGGGTGATCATGGTGAGGTCCATCCCAAAAAGACGGTGCACACCCACAAGCAGAAGGAGCGAAAGCAGCGGGGACACAAGGACGATGACACTCTTCCATGTCCGGCAGTAAAAAAGAAAAAAGAGCACGACAAAACCGAGTGAGATGCCGACACCGGCAAAGAACTCCCCGGCGAACCGTTTCAAAAAATGTTCAAAGTCGGCGATCTTGCCCAGAACACTGACCGAGAAATCGTCCGAGGCCTCACCGATCGCCCGGAGCCGTTTGACCATGGCGGTGATGGCATACGAAGGGGTCGTGATCGGAATGCTCAGCGTCATGTAGGTGTCGCGCTGATCCGGGCTCAGCAGCGGCAGGCCGCCGTCGAGCCACTCCATGGCGAGCAGGTACTGGGCATAGGCATCGGGCGTCGCATCAACGAGCGGTGCGTCTGCAAAACGCTCATACCCCATCGGAAGGCTCCCAAGCAGCCTCCCGGGGACCGCTTCGGTAATGCGCTGCATCACTCCGGCGAGTGCCCGGGCCTTTTCGACATCGGAAAAGTCGCCCTGCTTCGCATGTAAACGGACGACAAAAGGCAGCGTCGGCAGATAGTCGGACTCAAATGCCGCAATGCGCTTGTACATCGCCATTGTCGGCTGCATAAGATTCAGAGGGTTCAGATCTATCGAAGGTGTTTTTGCGCAGACGAAACCGCAGGCGACGGCAGCAGTGCCGAGAAGCAGCATCCCCTTTTTCAACCAGGCACCCTCTGCCTGCCACCGCCTGCGCCAGCCGAACACGAAACGCACCGGCCCAAACAGATAGATCCGGCCGATGAGATAGCCGTAAAGCACCCCGAGCCCGAGCAGCATCATCTTCCCGAAAGTGCTGATGAGCCCAAACTCAGACCCATAGAGGAAGAGACTGCTCAATGCGGTCGTGGCGACCGAAAGGGTAATGCCGAATGCCAGCTGATGTTTGCTGATCTCCCCCGAATGAAGATAGTTGAAAAGGGTCAACGCATAAATGACGAGAAAAACGACCGCCAACAGTGCCGCGGGATCGACGGCGACTCCGACGGCCACCAAAACAGCAAGCAGCGATACCGTAAACGCCCCGATCTCGATCAGAATGTTCAGCAGGTATTCCAGCGATGTCAACAGCCAAAGCAGCAGAAGCAGGAACGGGGCTATCGCAGAGACATAAAACACCATGTCATCGAAAAAGCCCTGCAACAGCAGCGCGCCGACGACGGCGGTGCCGCTGTGCGGATAGGCCCCAACCCTTTCGAGGATGGTATTCTGGTTTTCCCGGCTGAATGTGATCAGGTAGAGTCCCTGGGCGTCAAGGCGGTAATAATCCGTGATCAGCCCATCCGAACGCCATACGGGTAGGGGCGACTCCTCTGGGAGTGCCGTAAAAAGATACTGCCGGTCCGGCGTGAACCACTGCTGCTGCACCGCAGAAGCAGGCGTACCTGGAAAAAAACGGCTCCAATCCACCGTACGGACCTCAACCTGCCGCATCAGGACAGCGCCGAACAGCAGCAGTATCAGCAGCACACCCGTTTTCTGCGCGAGCTTCAAAAGGTCGCCCTTAGCGTGAACCCGAGGGTGTTGTACGCTTTGTCGTCCGAGTGGTAAAGGGCGTGAAGGTCGACCTCAAAGGCACCCCGGCTCAACACAAGGTTCGGGAGCATCACGGCGGTGGCATTGCCCGCATACCACCCCGTGATCAGGTAATGGTCGAAGCGTACGGCCACGCCCCGGTACACGGCCAGATCAAACCTGTTCAGCAGCATCGTCGCCAACACACTCTCGCGGTACTGTTTGAGATAGCCCCACTGTACTTCCAGGTCGAAGTAGGCATCCCCGGCCTGGCGATCCAATCCGAAACCGAGCATGGTAAGCGGTGTAAAGCTGTTGAGTACCGGTACCCTGTCGCGTACGCTCGCTTCGGCGCGAACGCCGTAACTATTGACCGTCCCCTCGGCATACAGGGCAAACTGGTTATACCGAAAGCCTCTGACCCCCTTGATGGGATTGAGGTCCGGCTGATCCAGGTAGGCTCTGAGTGCTTCCCCGGTACTTTCGCCGTCCGCAAGCGCGTCGATCACCGCCAGCAGCTGCTCGTCAACCCGGATATAGGGCACTTCCGAATAGCGGTTCGTCCAAGCGGCACCGAACGTCGCCCCATCGCTGCTGCGCTCAAAAAGTGCCTGAAACGTGCTTTTCCCGATGGCCAGGGCACGTTCATTGTATTGTGAATCGATATCACTTTTGAGCGCAGGACTGATACTGTCACGGTACAACGGGAGGAAAACCTCCTGGTAGACCGCTGCCCCTTCTGCGCTGTTACGGCTGAGTTCTTCGAAATAGGCGGGGAGATAGCTGTCAAGCAGAAACCCCACATAGGTCGAGAGGTAGCTCTGTGTGCGCCCGTCGTAGGGCTGGACGGTCACCCTGACCAGGGAGGCATTCCCGACGAAGTAGGAGAGCTCCGCCATCCACTGGGGTATCCTGCGGAGATTGATATTCGTGTCGTCGAAAAAGTCCACCCGTACCGGGTTGAGGGTATCCAACCCGCTCAGATAGTCCAGTACCCCCGTTTTGGATACGAATTTGCCGATTCTGACGTCGAAATCGTCCCCCCAGTAGACCAGGGCCGCCTGGTTGAGAGTCACGCCGCTGCCGTCATGCCCTTTGTAGAGCAGAAGCCCGCCGTCGATGCGGTACGATCCCTCCTCGTAATTCCCTTCGCTCAGTGTCAGGATATAGGGGGTATCCGGGTAGGTAGCGCCGTTGTCGAGCTGCCGCACGATAAAGGATTGTTTGAGGGTAAGGCTTCCGGGCAGGCCGGTCGCCGAAGAGGAAATCTCTTTTCCGTCCAGCAGTGTGCACCCCCCTATCACTCCCAAGGTCAGCATCACGGCAACAAGACGGTTCACGGTAGACGTCACCTCTCCATCCGGCCCGGCAGCAAGGCGTTCCCGGGCCAAGAATATTAGAGGATATTATATCAGAGGTGAACGATTTTTGCCCCGAAACCGCCCAGCTGCGGGGGGGCGTCCTCGAAGCTTTTGACGCTGGGGTGCTCTTTGAGGAACTCTTTGACGGCGTAGGAGAGTTTGCCCGTGCCGATGCCGTGGTAGATGATCACCTCGTCCCACCCCTGGATCAGCGCGTCGGAGATGAAGACGTCCATCTTCTCACGGGCCTGTTCGGCCCGCATGCCGTGCAGGTCGAGTTTGAGGCCGCCGCGTTTTTCGACCTTGTTGCTCACCTGCACTTTCGGTTTGGGAACCGCCGCCTTTCCGGCGGGCTTGAGCTCGTTGCGTCTCACGCGCAGCCGCATCCCCTCGACTTCGATCGTCGCCTCCTTCTCTTTCAGTGCCACGATAACGCCGCGCTGCTTGCGGTACTTGACGGCGTCCCCGACGCTGAACGCGACCGGGGTGCTCTTCTGCGGCGGCTCCTGCTTTTGCGGCAGCTGCCGGTTCGCTTCGTTCATCGCGCGGTGGATCGCCGCCGTATCCCCCGCCTTGGCCGCCTGCTTGGCGCTCTCGATCGCCTGCTGGAACTCGCCCCGCAGCCGGCGCTCCAGTCCTTCATACTCGCGCCGCAGCGTTTCGCGCTCCTCTTTGAGTGAACGTTCCCGTTCGTCAAGCTGTTCCAGACGCTCGTCCACCTCGGCATGCTTGCGTCGCAGTTCCCGCTCCAGTTCGCTCCCGCGTTCGATGAGAAGATTGAGCTTCTCGTGCTGCTCGCCGTAGACCTCTTTGGCCCTGTTGACGATCCCCTGGGCGATCCCGTAGCGCAGGGCCGTCTCAAAGGCGTAGCTCTTGCCGATGATCCCCTGGAGGAAATCGTAGGTGGGGACCCGGCGCTCCTCGTCGTAGACGGCCGCGACCAGTTCGACGTCGTCGCGGTCGGCCATCAGGGAGGCGAGCCGCTTGTGGTGGGTGGTGACGACGATCTTCTGCCCGCGCCGGATCAGGTCGTCGAGGATCACCTTGAACAGCGCCGCCGCCTCGTCGCTGTCCGTTCCCAGTTCGATCTCATCGACCCCGACCAGCGCCGATTTCCGTTCGAAGAGCCGGGAGAACTGCTGTATCCGCCCGGCGAAGGTGGAGATGTCGTTTCGGACGTTCTGGGGGTCGTCGATGACCGCCTCGATCTGTTTGAAGGAGCCGATGCGGGAACGGTGGGGATTGAGCTTCATCGGCAGCAGGTACTTGGCCATCAGCGCGGCGGAGAGGATCGATTTGAGCAGCATCGTTTTCCCCCCTGCGTTGACCCCGGTGATCATCAGCACCGAGGCACTGAAGTCGAGGCTGACGGGTTTGGGGTTGGAGAGGGCGGGATGCTCGAACGACTCCAGGACGATGGCATCGCCCTGCTGTGCCGCGACGATATGCAGCCCTTTGGCTCGGGCGAAAAGCACCCGGGCCTGGTAGTGGTCCAGGCGGTCGAACTCCTTGTCGATAAAACCGATAAAGGGCTGCAGCTCGCGCAGCTGTGCCGAGAAGCCTTTGGCGTACTCGTAGTAGCGTGCATCGCGCTGTTGGGACAGGGCACGGATCTGCTCTTTGCTTTTGAGCAGGCTGTCGGGGGTGACATAGAAAAAGCCCGCCCCCGTCCGGCCTACGACGCTCCCTTTGAACACGGCGCCGAAACCGCCGCGCACCAGGAGGCACTCCTCGTCGTTGACATAGTGCACCTGGGTGTCGACGAGGTATGTACGCAGATTGTCCGCATAGAGCAGCCGTTTCATCTGTGCCGCGATATCGCTCTTCTGCGCCCTGATCCGCTCGGCGATGGCATAGAGTTCCTCATCGAGTTCCTCTTTGAAGTGGCCCTTTTCGTCAAAGTGGCGTTCGACCTCTTTGAACGTATCCGGGACGACGACGGAGGCCATCCATTCGCCGATGATCCCCTCGAAGCCGCGGTTTCGCAGGGTACGGAAGTAGCGCACGACCTTGATGAGTTCGAAGATCTGTTCGAAGCTGAGCACCCCCTGCTTTTTCAGGTGGATCAGGATCGTGTCGAAAGCGGTCGTTTTGGGAGGGGCGGGAAACTCGAGGGCGTCGAGGGCACGGATGAACTGGTAGTGGCGTCCCTGGTCGCCTTCGATATAGAGGGGTTTTTTCCGGCTGAGAAAGCTCTCGATCTCGGCCACGTGGGCCTGCAGATCAAGCTGATCGAGCAGATGGCCGAATGCGCTCATCGGCACCCTGCGGCGTCGAAGATCTGCCCGGCATGGGGCGTCCCTGCATGGGCGATAAAGCTCTGGGTCCCGACGCTGAGGGTAAAGGTACGGTCATTGACTTCCACCCCCCTACACTCAAGTGTCTGGTGCTGGTTGAACTTCAAAATGACGGCACGGACATGCTCCTGCTGCGCATCGACCGACTGGTTCCAGGCCACGGCCCCCGCGATGATCAGCAGCAGCACACCCGCCATTGAGAGCTTCTGCCGGTGGGAGAGCTCGGTAAAGAAGTGCATCCCCGCATACAGCAGCGCGATGACGGCGACGATATAGAGGTAACTCATTTTTCTCCCCGGAGCTGGTAGGTGATATCGCCGGCACCGAACCCGATGATCAGGCCCGATTCGAGCTGCTGCACCATTGTATCCTCTTTCAGGACCTCCAAGCCGCAGCCCCGGCGTTTGACCCGGTCGGCCAGCAGCGGGCTGTACGCGGCGAACACCCCTTCGAAATCGATGATGCGGGGCTCTTCGCCCGCCGCCCATACCGGCAGGATGATCAGGCGGTCCACCCCTTCGAAGCAGTGCGAGAACGCCTCGAGGTTATCGATGGTGCGGGAGTATTTGTGCGGCTGCCAGACGGCCGTCACCGTCTCCAGGCCCAACATGCGGGCGTAGGTCCGTGCCGATGCCATCGTCGCCGCGATCTCCGTGGGATGGTGGCCGTAATCGTCGATCAGCACGCAGCCATTAGCACTCTCGATGATATCGAAGCGCTTTTTGATCCCCCGGTATCCGAGAATGCGCTCACGCACCGTCTCGACCGGCATCGTCTCTGCCGCGGCGAGGATCGCCAGCGCCGCATCCAGGGCGATATGCTCGCCGAAGCCCCAGACGTCGAACGTCCCCAGCTCTTTCAGGCGGAAACGCGTATGCGGCTCCCCGTCGTGCAGGACGTATTCGACCTCGGAGATGTCGCGGCTGGGATAAAGCCGGATCGCATCCCCCTCAATCGTCCCGAGAAATTCGTCTTCCGCGTTGATGACACGGATCGCGGCCGACGCGATAAAGCGGCGGTAGGCGTCATAGAAGCGTTCGTAATCGTACTCGTAATACTCCATGTGCTCCGGTTCGGCATTGGTCACGATGGCACAGTAGGGGTTGGAGTTGAGGAAACTGCCGTCACTTTCATCCGCTTCGAAAATGAGCCGTTCGTTCGTATCGTCGTACCGGACGTTGGAGCCGAAAGCCTTGGACTCGGCCCCGATGATGGCGGAGCCTTCCATAATCGCCGCGAGAATCGCCGAGGTCGTACTTTTGCCGTGCGCACCGGCGACGGCGTAGACCTCTTTGTCCTGGAGAATGCGCAGCAGCGCTTCACGGCGCGGCAGCACCTCGATCCCTTTCTCCTGCGCCGCCACCACTTCGACATTGGTCGGTTTGATGATCGCCGAATGCACCACAAGGTCCTGGTCCGTGATCGCGCTCGCGTCGTGGGGAATGGTAATGGCGATCCCTTTGGAGCGGAGCTGTTTGACGATCCGGTTGTCGGCGATGTCGCTGCCGCTGACCGTGTTGCCCTTGTGGTCCATGTACTGTGCGAGACCGGAGATGCCGATCCCCCCGATGCCGATAAAATGGATCTTCACGATTCGTCCGTCCCGTTCCCGTCCATGCGGAACGCACTGATGTAGAAGGTCCCGTTGCGCTGGGTTGCTTCCAGGTCGGCCGCGTCATCCAGGAACTGCCCGAAATCGGGGAGCCGTTCTGCAAAGCTCTGGTGCTGCGTCATCGCCTCGGAAAAACGCGCGTCGTCGCTGAGGCCCGCGAGGATCTCGAAGAGCGCCGCCGCATCGGACGCTTTGCCGGCGCTGTAGTGTTCGACGGCATACTCGTAAAGGGCCCGCAGCGTGGCAAAGTCCTTAACCTCGGTCATCTGCATACGGCGAGCAGTCCCCAGTGCGTCGGTCAGGTTTTCCAGGGCCAGGTCGAGGATGTTGGCGTAATAGGCGATCAGCGTCTGCTCGTCAAAACACTCGTTCGCTTCCTGCTCCAGTACGTAGAGGCCGGCGATATCCGCCGCCTCCTGCGCCTTGAGGATTTTTTCTTTCAGGGCTTCGGCCTTATCCATTCATCGCCTCCTTGATGCGTTCGAGCGCCATGCGCGTGCGTTCCGGGCTCTCGACGAGGGCGATGCGGATACGCCCTTTGCCCGGGTTGTTGCCGTTGATGTCGGTGCGCGCCAGGTATTCGCCCGGCAGAACCTTCAGGTTGTAGTCGCGGTAGAGCTTTTCGGTAAAGGCAATGGCATCGTCCACCTCCAGCCAGAGGTAGAAGGTCGCCTCCGGCACCTCCGTGCCGAGGATCTCCCGTGCCATCTCGAAGTTCTCGCGGTAGACGGCCCGGGCCTCTGCGACATGGGCTTCGTCCGCCCAGGCCGCCGCCGCGGCCGTCTGCAGCGGCAGCGGCGAAGCGCAGCCGATATAGGTGCGGTACTGGCGGTACCCTTCAAGGATCGTCGCATCCCCGGCAAGGAAGCCGCTGCGCAGCCCCGGTGCGCTTGAGCGTTTGGAGATGGAGTTGAGCGCGAGCACATTCTTGAACGCCGTATTGCCGACGGCCGCGCTCGCCTCGAGGATGCCTGCCGGGGCTTCATGCGGATAGATCTCGCTGTAGCACTCGTCGTTGAGGAGGACGAAATCGTACTCCAGCGCCAGTTTGACCCATTCGCCGAGCTCTTCGACGGAGAGACAGCTGCTGGTGGGGTTGTTCGGGAAATTGAGGATCACCAGGTCGCTGGCCCGCAGCACCGCCGGGTCGACCTGCGGTCTGAACCCGTTGGAAGCATCGAGGTTGAGGTAGTTCACCTTCGCACGGCTCGCGATCGCGGCCCCCTCATAGATCTGGTAGAAGGGGTTCGTAAACGTCATGACCGGATCGGGCTTGTCGAACAGCAGGTACTGCGGGAAATTGAAAAGGACTTCCCGGGTGCCGAAGCTGGAGACGAGCTGATCGTTGGCCAGCGTCACCCCGAAACGGCGGGCGACGAAATCGCGCATGGCGCCGTTGAGGGTCTCTTCGCCCGCCGTTTTCGGGTAACGGCGCAGCGTATCGGCACTGCCGCACAGCGCGTTGCGGATAAAGGCGGGGGTCTCGAACTGCGGCTCCCCGATGGTCAGTGTCAGCGGGGCGTAGGCACTGTTGGGCTCGATGGGATCGAGCAGGGCACTCAGTTTTTCGAACGGGTAGGATTCAAACTGCATTCTCGTCCTGATTTTTTTTGCTCTATTATACTTTGCGGCCCATTAGAATCTGCTATACTTTTGCAGCACCGGGGGGCCCGAACCCCCGAAAGGAACGAGATGGAATGCTTCCCCTGCTACCGCCGCCTCGGACGTGATTCCAGAAAACTGATCGACGCCCACGCCGGGGGAATCCGGCTTGAGGGAGGCATGGAGCTCTTCCGCCAGGGGGACCGCTGCAGGGAGATCCTTTTTCTCACGGAGGGGAACGTCCGCGTCTTCCGGCAGCATGAGTCGGGACAGGAGATCACCCTCTATTTCCTCGGCGCCGGCGAACAGTGCAACGTGAATCTCAACAGCGCCTTTACCGACACTCCCGCAATCGGAACCGCCGTCGCCGACGGGCCGATCAGCGGTTATCTTTTCCCCGCCGGCGTCGTCAAACAGCTCTATACAACCGAACCCGTCTACCAGGACTATATTTTCGCTCTCTTTGCCAAGCGGCTCGAATGCATGGCGGGGCTGGTCGAGGATGTGCGTTTCAAGAAACTCGACGACCGCCTCCTGGAGTGGCTGCAGGCCCAGAATGCGCGCTGCATCCCCATCACCCACGAAAAACTCGCCGCGCACCTCGGCTCTTCAAGGGAGGTGATCAGCCGCCTGCTCAAAGAGTTCGAACACAACGGGGTCGTCACGCTTCACCGGGGCATGATCGAACTGCTCCAATGCCCCGAAGCTACGCACTTTACTTAAAGTGAATTTATATGGAGGAACAAACTTCTTCCGCACCTTTGACCCAAATGCTCTAACAGTGTACAATGGCGGCATCTTTTTAAAAAGGCTCCCTTTGATGAGAACCCTTGCTTTTACAGCCGCCCTGCTCCTGCTCGCCGGCTGTAACGATTCACCGAAGACACAGCCCGAGGCCACATCCCAAGCCGCAGCCCCCGTTGAAACTCCTGCACCGGCAGCTGAACCGACACCGGCGCCGGTAGCGGAAGTTGCGGACAACACCTCTGTCGCGCCGGCGACGCCTGTTGCCGAAACGGCACCTGCCGCGGCCCCGGCAGCGGAGAGCGCACCCGTCGCCGAAACGGCTCCGGCTGAACTCTTCCAGAAGTGCGCCGCCTGCCACGGCAACCACGCCGAAAAAATGGCACTGAACCAGTCCGCCGTCATCGGCGAATGGGAGAGCAAGCGCATCGCCGACGCCATCATCGGCTACCAGAAAGGCACCTACGGCGGTGCCATGAAGACCCTGATGCAAAACCAGGTCAAAGAGCTGACCCCGGTCCAGGTCGAAGCCCTCTCCGAATACATCGCCAACCTCTACGTCAAAACGCACTGAGGTCCGGCCATGCAGACGATGGAAGAGACCCAGATCAAACTCGTCATTTTTCTCGTCATCGGCGCGATCTTCCTCTACGTGCTGACCCGCAAGAAAAAATAGGTTATACTTATTTTTCTTTCACACTGAGGAGGGTTTTCACATGAAGGATTTAACGCAGTTTCAGCGCGACCGCAACTGGTTTATCATCTTTTCAGTCGCATTCGTTTTCGGGATTGTCTGGAGCATGATGGGAGACACAACCGGTAAACTGGTCTATACGGTGATCGCTTTCGCACTCTTTATCCATTCGGGTATCACGATGGAGCTTCACGCGCACCACGCCGAACACGACCACGACGGTAACGGCTGATTTCCTTGAACGTTACGGTATACGGGTAAAGCCCGTCTACCTGAACTCGCACCCGGTGCGCTTCGGCAGCAATCAGTGGCTGACGTCCCGGCCCAACTCCCGCTGTACGGAGTCGATCTTCCCTTTTAACCGCCCCGCCTTGCCTTTTCGTATATCAAGTTTCAGCGACGAGTAGACCCGTTCGCAGTCCTCGCCCAGGACATCGTAGGCTTTCTCTACGACGGCAAGCGCCTCTTTGACGCTTCCCGTCTCAACAATGGTCCCCATCGGCGTCAGCTGATAGGGCAGACCACTGCGGTCGATCATATCGATGATGCGGCTGACATAGGCAGAGACGGAAGCGCCGTCCCGGCAGTCACCGCTGGTGGGAAACATGGAAAATTCAAGCAATACGGATGTCAAGCGTTACTCCTTCAAGCCTCAATCCAGGCAGGCCTGGGGGTCGAGGCGGCGCAGTTTTTCAATGTTGTCCCAGGCGTTGTTGTTGCCTTTCTGGGCTGCCTTGCGCCAGTAGCGGTAGGCTTTGGTACTGTCTTTTTTGACCCCGAGACCCATCATATGCATGATCCCCAGGTTGTTCATCGCCACCGTGCTGCCGTTGTCCGCCGCACGCTGGTACCACTGCACCGCTTCGCCGTAATTCTTTTTGACCCCTTTGCCGGTTTCATACATGTAGCCCAGGTTCAGCTGCGCCTCCGCATGTTCCTGCGACGCTGCTTTTTTATACCAGTAGACCGCAAGGTCATCGTTCTTGGTCACGCCGGCACCCCGGCTGTACATTACGCCGAGGTAGAACTGCGCTTCCGCATTTCCCTGCGAGGCGGCCATTTTGTACCAGTTGACCGTGCTCGTCTTCGTCGACGCTTCCCCTTCGGCCGCGAAGAGCGCCGTCCACATCAGAAGTGTCAGGGCTGCGATTACTGCTTTCATGGATATACCCACTTTCACATTATAGATTGCACTATGCTATCTGATATCTATTGAACATAAAATTAAACAAGAAATCAAACTTTTTTTATCTCACAAAAATGGCCACGCCGGATGTCACACGAAATAGCGCGGAGCCAGTTCCAGCAGACGGCGGTAGATCCGTTCGAAATCGGTCGAATAGACCCGGGTCCCGGCCACGGCGGTAATAAAGTTCGTATCCCGCTCCCAGCGCGGTACGAGGTGCAGGTGGATATGCTCTGCAATCCCCGCTCCGCCGGCCTTTCCGAGGTTCATGCCGATATTGACGCCCTGTGCGCCGAACCCTTCTTTGAGCATGCGTACCCCCTGCTGCGTCAGGGCGCTGATCCGCAGCCACGCTTCGGGCTCCAGCGTTTCAAGCGCATCCGTATGGACGTGGGGGATGATCATGAAATGGCCGGGCGTGTAGGGGTAGCGGTTCATGACGACAAAACAGTGTTCGTCGCGATAGAGGACATGCAGTTCGGCGTCGGCTTCGGCATGTTCGCTGATGTGGCAGAAAACGCACCCTTCTATAGTCTGCCCGCTGATATAGTCCGTGCGCCACGGCGCATAAAGAATCTCTTTCATGTGGGGAGTATAGCGCATTCTCATCGGCAGATGGAAGAGCGTCCAGGGAAGGTTTCCCGCAAGCGCTCCTATGCCTGCGGTGCTGTTGCAGGCACGGCTACGTACGCCGTCAGCTGCCGGTACAGTGCCTCCGGCATCGGCCGTATTGACCCCTCGGCTGTCTGGAAAATCTCCCAGGCGATGACGCACCGGGCAACAGGGGTATGATCGGATGCGCGCGCAATCGCGACGGCCCACTCACCCCCCTCCGGGCCCAATGCCGTCAGCGCCATCGTCAACTCCAGTGTCTCTCCCCAGACCGCCGGTACCAGGTACTGGATATGGACATGACGGTTCCGCAGCGCCAATCCCTGTGCTTTGAGCTCCGCGGGGCCCCACCCGAAACCGGCCAATGCCGCGACGACGGCATCTTCGGCAAAGGCGACGTAACGGGTGTTGTTGACATGCTCAAGCGAATCCAGGTCCTGCCACTCCACGGTCCGCCGGCGCTGAATCGTCCGGTTCCCCTCTATGGTAAGCGTCGGAAAGGGACGGTGCGGAACCGTCCGGGGTGCCGGCGCCGTCAGACGTTCCACAATGGTATCGGGAACCGCTTTGGGGCGCATGTTCGCCGGGTTGAGCGTGACGACCTCCTGTGCCCCCTGCGCGACAACCTCCCCGCTCGCCTTATGCACAATTTCGAAAAAGCGCGTCCCGTGGACCCTGCGCCAGTGGGCCAGCCAGATGGTCAGTTCGAATTCGTCGTCGGGGAGGAGCGGCCGCAGCAGGGTGATCTGCGTTTCACGGACCACCCAGACCAGCCCGAGCTTCCGGCTGTCCTCGATCCCGAGTCCGACCGCCGCCCCCCAGGACCAGGCCGTTTCGATCAGGTAGCGGAAATAGGTGGGCAGGTGCACCTCTCCGTTGGCATTGGCATCGGACCAGTCGACCCGGAACGTTCTTGAAAAAATATGTGACATCACTGTTCCCCAGACTTAGTAATAGACTTCACGTACCTTCATACGTTTGAGAGGTGCGCCGAAAAGTTCGACCATCTGCCGCTCCGTCAGCGGCAGCGCGTAAAAGGCACCGCCGTCCGCTGTGCCGACAATGGGTGCTGCCCTCCCTCCGGCACAGTGCGAACAGAGCCCGAGACGCTCCAGCCGCCCCGCTGCAAATTTCATGTAAATCCCTTTGCCTTCGTAAGCATCGTCTTTTGCCGCCCTCTGCTTCCACGCTTCGGGCCATTGCGGCGGCGGCTGATATCGTTCGAGATAGCGCGACGCCACTGCCGGCGTCAGTTCGTACAACGCATACGACGCTGTTTCGGGAGTAAATTTCAGGCGCACTTTTGCAATGTCGGGTGCTACCGTCTCGGTGAAGTCGATTCCGATGGAATAATAAAGGACGTCGTCCGAACCGTCAAGCTTTTCGGCATGCGCTACCAGAGAGGGCTTCTCGAAACGCACGACATTCGCACAGCCCTGGAACAGCACAACCGACAACAGAATGAACAGCAGCGTTCCTGCTCCAGCAATGGACGGTATTGATCTCCCGAACCGTCTTTGCGCTGTGATTCTGGCAGACATCAACCTATGCCGCCTATATGAACGCGAAGACGAGGTCGGGAAAGAGGATGACGATAACGATCGCCAGCAGCTGCAGCAGGATAAAGGGGATGATTCCCCGGTAGATCTGCAGCGTCGTCACCATCGTCCCGGCGGCCCCCTTGAGGAAAAAGAGCGCCAGTCCGAACGGCGGGGTAAGGAAAGAGGCCTGCAGGTTAAGCGCGATCAGGATCGCGAACCAGACGGGGTCGATCCCGAACGCGTGCATGACGGGTACGAGGATCGGTACGACGATAAAGGAGATCTCGATGAAGTCGATGAAGAAGCCAAGGATAAAGATGGCCAGCATCGCCACCCCGATAAAGACCCATACGTTCCCGATATCATGACTGAAAAACTCCAGCACGAGGTCGCTGCCGCCGAGCTCGTTGAATACGAGGCTGAAGGCCGTTGCCCCGATCAGGATCATAAAAATCATCCCGCTGAGCTTGACCGTCTCCAGCAGTGCGTAGCTGACCATGGAGCGGCCGAACGTGCCGTTGAAGGCGCTGAGCAGCAGCGCACCGACGACGCCGAATGCCGCCGACTCCGTCGGCGACGCGATCCCGGCGAAGATGGAGCCGAGGACCGCGACCATCAGCAGCAGCGGCGGTGCGATCGCCGCGAGGGCTTTGAAAATGCCGACACGTTCGCCCTGCGACGCCGCCGGGGCCGCTTCGGGTTTCAGCGCCGCGTACACCAGGATATAGACGATATAGAGGCCGACAAGCACCAGCCCCGGAAGCACCGCCCCCATGAAGAGCTCCCCGACGCTGACGTTCATGACGTCGCCGAGAATGATGAGGATGATAGAGGGCGGAATGATCTGTCCGAGCGTGCCGCTGGCCGCGACCGTCCCCGACGCCAGCCCCTTGTTGTAACCGGCCTGCAGCATCAGCGGCAGGGCGATAATGCTCATCATCACGACCGAAGCGCTGACGATGCCCGTCGAGGCGGCAAGGATCGTCCCGACGAGCACGACGCTGACGGCCAGCCCGCCGCGCAAGCCGCCGAAAAGGCCGCTCATGGTCTCAAGAAGCTTCTCGGCCATTTTCGACTTCTCCAGAATGAGCCCCATGGCGATGAAGAGCGGGACGGCCATCAGGGTCGTATTGCCCATGATGCCGTAGATGCGGAACGGCAGCAGGCTGAAGACCTGCAGCCCCAGCTCGGGGATCAGCAGCGCAAAAAGCAGTGCGACCCCGCCGAAGACGAAGGCAACGGGGATGCCCGAAAGCAGCAGCGCCAGCGCGATCACGAACATGGCCAGTGCGATCACACGTTCTCCTTCAGCGCCTGCCAGGCATGTGCCAGTTCGCGCAGCGCCTGCAGGATCAGCAGTGCGAACGCCAGCGGGATCAGCGCCTTGACGAGGAAACGGTAGGGAAGCCCGCCCGGGTCGGAAGAGGCCTCCATCTGCGTAAAACTCATCATCACGAAGTCGAAACTGACAAAGAGGATCAGCACGGAAACCGGCAGCACGAAAAAGAGCATCGTCACCACGTTGACGAGATGCTTGGTCCGTTCGGAGAAGCGGTCGTAGAAGATATCGACGCGCACATGCGCCCCCCGGTGCATGGCATAGGCGACGCCGAGCATGATGACCACGTCGAAGAGGTGCCACTCCAGCTCCTGCAGCGCGACGGAGCCCTCATGGAAGAGGTAGCGGCGGGTGGCGTCAAAGACGATCAGGAGCACCAGCATGCCCAGGACGGCCGCGCTCAGGGCGCCTACCGAACGGATCAGCAGCCGGATAAAGGCAAACTTCCCCTGCTCTGTCATGTCCGGCAGATCACTTCTTGAGCAGTTCGTCGAAGATCATCTCAAGGTCCTTATCGCTCAGATAGCCCGGGATAATCTCGGAAACCTCGCCTTTGCCGTTAAAGATGATATTGAATGGGATGCTGCCGTTGAATTGTGCCCGGGAACCGATATGCCGGACGATCGCCATATTGTCCTCGTATTCGAATACGGGGTAGTTGAACCCCGCGGCCCCTGCCAGATGCGTGCGGTCCTGCGGCATCATGCGCCCCTGCATATGGATACCGAAAATACCGACTTTATCTCCGTAGCGTTTTTCCATCGCAACGAGATGCGGGATCTCCTTCTTGCAGTAGCGGCACTGTTTCCCGAAAAAGTTTACCAGCACCGGTTTGCCCTCGTAGCCTTTGAAACGCATGCCGTTGGGCAGTTCCGTCGCGACGATCGTCTTCTCGCCCGCCGCTTTGAGCGTAAACATCTCCGCGGCATCCGCCGCCCCGAACATCAGCAGCAGCGCCGCCGCCATCATGATTACTCTTTTCATTGTTCTCCTATTTTCCTGTAGTCTACCCGGGCTGCACTCCTAGAACGGGAGCGCGCCTTTGAGTTTGTCGCTGACCGCGCCGCCGCCGGCCAGTTTGGCTGCTTCCTCGGCGAGCTTGCCTAGCATCGTGTTCTGGTCGCCGACGAGCTTGTCGACGTCGGCAATGCCGGACTCCGACGATTTCAGATCCGCCAGCTGCGCCGCGGTATCCCCGCCCAGCAGCGACTTGAGCTCGCCCTGGTACTTTTCAAGCTCCTTGCCCATCGCTTTGCCGAGCCCCTGGGAGATCTGGCGGTCCAGGTCGGACGTGACGCCGATGGTCGGTGCCGTCAGTGTCCCGCCCAGGGTCGTCTCCAGCTTGAACGCGGAAATCCCGCTGAGAATGCCTGAGACGATCTCACCCGTTTTGCCGCCGAGCCCCTCGGCCGTAATGGCCGCATCGCTGAACGCGAAGCTGCCGCTCCCGGCAAGCGCAGAGGCATCGCTGAGGCTGAGCGTCCCCGTCATGGCCAGGTTGCTCTTGTCCAGCATGACCGGTTTCATATCGAGCGCATCCAGCGGAATTTGCAGCGCTTTGAAGTTGACGCTGTCCTTTACCGTGTCGCCCAGGCGGTTGTCTTCACCGGAAAGCACGAGCCCCTTGACCGTCGGGCCGTCACTCGTCGCCTTGAACGTCAGCGGGCGCCCCAGCGCCTTCTGGTTGTCGGAGATGTCGTTAACGGTGCCGGAGAAGGCCTGGCTTTTGAAGAGGCCGTCGATCTGGGTCAGGGCCACCAGCATGTCCGGGCTCGGCACGGTCTGCGGGTAGCGCATCCAGCGCCCTTCACCCCGCGGCGGTACCGCCTCCTCCGGCGGGTTTTCACCCCCGGCACTGCCGAGGTAGGGAGAGACCATCGCGTAGTATTCGCGCGCCAGCGCCAGGTAGCCTTTGATCTTCTCGCCGAAGAGTCCGCCGATAACATTCAGCGCGCCGTTTCCGTCGAGGGTATAGGTCGATTTGAGGCGGTTGTAATCTGCCATCGGGGCGTCTTTGACCTGCTGCATCAGCGCGGCAATGCGTTTGCGGTCGTTGTCGAAGTCCGCCTTGAGCTTCTCGAGCGCCTTTTTACGTGCCTCTACTTTCGCTTTGAACGCCTTGGCCTCCTGGGCCAGTTTGATCATCGACTGCGGGTCCTTCGACTGGCTCATCGTCTTAAGCTTGTCCAGGTCCGCCTGCAGGTCCGCGAGGCCGTCAGCGTTCAGCTCCTCCTTCGAGGCCTTCTCCCAGCGCGCCTTGATCTCGCCGATCTCTTTTTGCGCATCGTTGTAGACCTTGACCGACTGCAGGTCTGCTTTGGCTAGCAGAGTCTTGGGGTCGGGGAACTCAAAGGTCGGGAGCGCGAATGTGCTGCCTTCTCCCTCCGCCGACGTCGCCGCTTTTGCTTCCGCCGGGGATTTTTTCAGTGTCGCCGGGGTGTCGAAACCGACGCCGCTGATGATCATCTTCTCGATATGCACTTTGTCCATCAGCAGTGCCGTCAGATCCGCATCGAAACTGATCAGGTCCGCCGAAACGGCATCGACCCCCTCTTTTTTGCCCGCGACTTCGAGGCGGTGAAGCGTGACGGCGCCCTTGCTGAAATCGGTATCGACGGCGCCGACACGGACATCACGCTGCAGCGCCAGGCTGCCGCCCGTTTCCACCGTCCATTTGAGCAGCGGGTCGATGACCAGCAGCGCGACGGCGGTGACGATCCCCCCTCCGGCGACGTAGAGGCCCGCACCCCACCAGCGCACCGTCGGGTCCAGGTGCGTCGTCGCTTTGAGGAAACCGAAGGTTCCCAGGACGGGTCGGCGTTCGAGGAACCTCGCCAGTACCGTACGGTAACGCCCGATCAGAAAGCCCAGCAGCAGGTAGAGCGGTACGGCCAGCAGCAGCGAGACGACCGTCGCCCCCATGACCAGGGTGTTGTTGAAGTGCGTCAGGCGGACAAAACCGTTGTTGTAGAAGCCCGTCCAGAGCCCCTGAAGCCCTTCGCTGCTGAGAATAGCGTAGCCGAGCTGTTCGAACCAGGGGTCGAAGAGGTAGCCTACTCCTGCGAAAAGCGCCGCCGAGACGAAGAAGAGCCCCAGGTGGATATTGAGCAGAAAGGCAATCAGAAGGATCACCGCATTCTGCAGGCCGCTGATGGGCGTCAGCCCCGCGATCATCCCGAGCGTGATCGCCAGCGTCACCTGCCAGGGGCTTTGGGCGGAGTTCAGGGCTTTGAAAAGCTTGAGAAGAAATTGCATGGAGGCTCCTTTGGCTGTATTATATTACAAAATGATTAGCCGTCGGTTTCGCCGCGGAGACGCCCTAGATAAAGTTCGGAGCGTCGTTGGCGAAGTAGATGATATCGCCGGGGCGGGTCTTCTCGGCCAGGACGGATGTCAGGGTGCTTTTCTCTTCGAGATAGACAGCGTCGGCGATGGTGAGTTCCGCCTTGAACTGCGCCGCGTTGAGCTTCCCGGTCACGATGACGAGGTTGAACACCCCGTTGATCGCCTCGATCAGTTCGCGGTTGAGGGCTTCCGTGCTCTCCACGAGGCCCGGGGTGACGATCACTTTGCGCCCCGGGTGCAAAGCACAGAGGCGGATCCCCTCTTTCATCCCGTCGATATTGCCGTTGTAGCCGTCGTCGAGGATGATCTTGCCGCCGGCATCGATGCGCTGCAGACGGTGTTCGACCGGTTTCAGGGCTTCCACGCCCCTGATGATGGCATCATCTTGCATCCCCATCGCCCGTCCGATCAGCACGGCGGCCTCGATATTGACGGCATTGAAGCCTCCGAGCACCGGGGCGTGCAGGTGCAGATGCGCCCCGCCGAGGGCGAGGTCGAATGCCGTCCCTTCAAGGTCGGCGGCGATGTTTTCGATCTCCGCCCCGAAGAAACGCACTTTCTCATGCGGTTCTTCGGTCGCTTCATAGTGGACGAACGCCGCTTTCAGGCGGGGTGACTGGATCAGTTCCAGCTTGGTGCGCACGATCGTCTCCAGGTCGCCGAAATACTCCAGGTGCTGCGGGCCGACCTTGCCGACGACGGCATAGTGCGGTGCAACGAGCTGCGCGATCTCGAGGATGTCCCCGGGACGGCGCGCGCCCGCCTCGCAGACGTAAACCCGGGCCGTTTCGGGAAGGGCTTCGTTGATATCTTTGATGATTCCGCCCAGGGTATTGACGCTGCGCGGCGTCATGTAGACCTCGAACTGCGTCCCGAGCAGCTGGGCGATAAAGTTCTTCATGCTCGTTTTGCCATAGCTCCCCGTCACGGCGACGACCGTCAGGTTTTCCAGCCGGGCCAGTTTGCGCTGCGCCTCCCGCTTATAGGCAAGGAAAAGGAACTTCTCTATGCCTGTCGAGAGCAGCCACGCCAGCAGCAGCGGGAGGAAAAGGGGCAGCATGCCGCAGCTCTTGATGAGGCAGAGGAAATCACCGAAGAGCGCCAGCGCGCCGAGCAGGATGAGAAAACGTTTGACCCGCCAGGTCAGGACCAGTTTCTTGTCCAGACGACGGTACCACCAGATGAAGGCTCCCAGGTAGAGGAGGAAAAAGGGCGGGAAAAATTCGCCCAGGATGAAATAGGCGAGAAAAGGGGTAACGAAGTAAAAAAGGTGCCAGCTGCGTTTGTGGTGGTTGAGGACGACGCGCTCGAGCTTGTAGCTGTACCACTGCAGGTTGAGGATGAGATACCACCCCAGCGCCAGCACCAGCGCGAGGTTGGTTACGACCGCCAGTGTCTGCAGAGCCGCCGGGGTCACTTCACGCTCCGCGTAATCTCGGCGGCGATCTCGGCCGCTACCGCGTCAGGCTGTTTGAGGAAGAAGTAGTGGTCCCCCTCCATCGCGACAAGCCGGCTGTTTTCGATGAGCGTGCTGATCTTCTCCGCGCTTTTCATCGGCGTTGCCGTATCGTCACGGCCCCAGCACAGCAGCGCCCGCCCGCCGAAGTGGCGGAAGGTACCGGAAAAATCTTCGTTGACGACGCGTTTGAACGTCTCGTACATCACCTTGTTGAGGCTCTTGGCATCCTCGGCGACGAAGCGCGACCGCAGTTTGGCCAGCCCCAGGGTCTTGAGCAGTTTGAACGCGGCGATCTTTACCCGCACTTTCAGCGGTTTCGGCCAGACGATCCCCGCCGAGGAGAGCAGCACCAGAAGGCGGGGGCGCAGCAGGGTTGCGACCTTCCCGCCGAAGGAGTGACCGACGATCACCTCTTTGTCATTGGCGTTGATCTGCGCCAGGAAAAGCTCCATGATGTCGGCATAGTTCTCGCTGTCGAGCGCGATCGGCGCGGTCGAGTTCCCGAAGCCCGGCAGGTCGACGTAGACGTGGCGGAAGGTGTCGAGCGTTTGGCCGAACGCCTGCTTCATCAGCTCTTTGTTCGATCCCCACCCGTGCAGGAAAACGATCGTGTGCCTCGCCCCGGGGTTGATGATCTCGTAGCTGATCGAGAAGGTGTGCTGTGCATATTGGAGGGTCTTAAGGGCCACTATTTTCCTTTGGCTGCGTTGATGGAGTGGATGTATTTGTAATCGACCTGCGGACGGCGCGACTGCGGCAGGTTTGAAAGCAGGTCATTGATGGCCGCGGGGAAATCCGCGAAGAGGTAGTTCGCCATCGAGCCCGGGATGGGGTTGATCTCGTTGAGGTAGACCTCGCCGTCGATGACGAAGAAGTCACAGCGGATCAGGGCCCCTTCGAAGAGCCCTTCGTAGATGGAGGCGAATGCCATTTTGAGCTTCACGGCCAGAACGTCCTCGATAACGGCGCTGCCGATCTCACCGCTGCGGGCGAAGTCAAGGTACTTCTTGTCGAAATCGAGGAACTCGTTCTTCTGCGGCTCTTCGATGATGGAGTAGACGATCCCCTCTGCACCACGGTAGCCGGCCAGGTTGTACTCTTTGACCCCGTTGATAAAAGGCTCGACGATAACGCTGTCATCGAACTCGAAGGCGACGTCGAGGGCATAATCGAGTTCCGATGCGCTTTTGACGACGCTGACCCCGATGGAGCTCCCCAGGCGCGAAGGCTTGACGATGCAGGGCATCGGCGTAGACACCTTGCGTGCCCCCGCCGTATGCAGCTCCTCGTACGCCACCGTCTTGACGCCGCGGCCCGCGGCGAACCACTTGGTCATGCGCTTGTCGAAACTGAGTACCGAGGCATCCGTGCGCGGGCCGATGAAGGAGATATCGAAGAACGACAGCAGCGACGCGACCGTCCCGTCCTCGCCGTCCGCGCCGTGGATCAGGTTCAGCACCGGCATCGCATGCTCGGTGGAGCCCAGGCGCCGTTTCTGGACGAACGCCCCTTTGGTCAGGGTCAGCACGGGGGCCTTTTTATAGTCGCCGGAAGCAAAATACTTCGCCTTCATGTTACCGCGGTCGATCATGTAGAAGGTGTGGTCCTGGTCGCAGAACACGAACGTCAGCTCATAGCCGGAAAGTTTCTCCATCACGGTGATGGCGCTGACGATGCTGATCTCGTGCTCGTAACTCGCGCCGCCGAATACAATCGCTAATTTCAAGGTGATCCTTACAGTTTCTGAAGTAGTTTGAGCGCCTCTTTGACGAGGGCGGAGGTCTCGGTGCTTTCGCATTTGGCCAGGGCTCTGGCCACTTCCTCTTTCTTGAAGCCCAGGGACTCCAGGGCCTGTGCCGCTTCGCCGGAGGCGGCCGGGACGGCCGCATGTCCGGCGGTCAGTTCGATGTCGAAACCGGCCAGCTCCACGAGAATCCGCCCCGCACTCTTGGGACCGATACCGGGCACGCGCTTGAGCTGGGTGATGTCGCCGGCCGCGATCACCTGCCCGAACTGCGCCGGCGTGAAGGTCGAACAGATCGCCTGCGCGACCTTGGGGCCGACGCCGTTGATCTTGATGAGCCGTTCGAAAAGCACCTTTTCGCTCTTCTCGAAAAAACCGAACAGCAGCTGGGCGTCTTCGCGGATAATGTGGGAGGTGTGGAGTTTGACCCGGGGTTCGCGGATGGCGCCGTAGGTCTGAAGTGAAATAAAAACCTCGTAGATCAGGCCCGAAACATTCAGATGCACCAGTGTTGGTTCTTTGTGTTCTACCGCGCCTTCAATCCCGACGATCATCCCCGCTCCTGCAGCCAATTTGGTTGTTATTGTAATGCAAAGGGGGTTAAAGTTGTGTAAAAGCGCGCAAGGGATGCGCTGGGTCTGCGGGCGCCCCTGCGGCGCCCTTTGTCAGGCTGCGCTGCCGCTATTTCCCGCCGCGGCGTTTGAGCGGATAGGTTTCGTCGTTGTCGGAGGCATCCGAACAGCTGGGGTCCTGCAGGTCGGTTTTGCCGTCACCGTCGTTGTCGATGCCGTCGCTGCACTCCGGGAGCGGTTCGGGCGTCGCCGTTGTGACCGCGTCGGTCTCGTCATCGTCCGCGCTGTCGGCGCACCCCGGGTCGGCCAGGTCCGCCAGGCCGTCGCCGTCGTTGTCGATACCGTCGCTGCAGGCCGGAAGCGGCGCGCCGCCGCTCCCCTCTACATCGAACGTCGCCGCCGCGATCTGCGCCGTTTTCATCGCCGACGCATCGTACATCGACCGGAATGCCGACGCTTCCGCGGAGCTGTCGCTGAACATATCCTGGGCAAAGGCATAGGAGACCGGCTGGTAGAGCAGTTCCGCCTCCACGCGGTAGCTACCCTCCGGCAGCCCGCTGACACGGTAGGAGAGCGTGTCGCTCCCGCCGATGAAATCGGTGTCGTTTTCGGCACCGCCGTGCACGCGGATATCCGCAGAAGCCGTCGCTTTGTCAAAGCCTGCCGGCAGGATACGGTTGTCTTTTTTATACCCCATGCCGCGCAGCAGCGTATAGGTCACGTCACCAAGGTTGTTCTGCATGATCGTCTCGTAGATCTGGACCTGGTCCGCCGAGTCAATGAGATCGTAATGCGGCTCATAGGCCGCAGCGTCGCTGTCCGCGTCCGCGCCCTCGATGCTGCCGTCGGCGTTGACCCGGCCCGATTCGAAGACAACACTGCCCGCCGCATTCGTCACTTTGAAATGTACAAACGCCCGTCGGGAGGGGAAGCTGGTCGGGAGCTTGTGCCCCGTCGTGCTGCTGATCCTGAGCGCCACGTCCAGGGTGCCCTGCTGCAGTGACGACTGGAGTACCTCGATGGCGGCGGCGCTTTGAAGCATTTCGCCCGCCTTGGCGATCGTCGTATCAAAATTGTCCGCCGTCACCTCCAGCGCGCTTTTGTTGTTTTTCAGAATGTCCAGCAGCAGCACGTTTCCGCCGACGAACATATGCTGCGCGAAGCCGTCGCGCGGTGTATTCGCCCAGTTCGGGCGCATCGAGATACGCACGCCGTCGACCCGCTTCATGTGGCAATCCTGGCAGCTTTTGCTCTGGGCATAGCTGCTGTGTTCCCACTCGCTGTAGGGCATCTGCTCCGGGAACTCGCTCTCGGACGTCGTGCTGAGCACGTTGCCGTTCTCGTCGACGTAGGGCGTTTTCAGGTTGTGGCAGCTTGCACACATCTTCGAAGCACTGATGTGGTCGCTCTGGCGGATCGTGTAGTTGAGGTTGTTCATCATCGGCCCGGCAAAGACGTCGCCGTACTGCCCGTAGATGCTGCGGCTGTCGTCGACTTCGTAACCGCCTGACATGCCGGCAAGCGTTCCAAGCTTGCTGCTCTCCTTGACCTGGTGGCAGAGTGTACAGCTTACCCCGTTCAGGGCCTCGTCGTGGTGCGCATTGCTTGGGTTCAGGAAGCCGTCGCCGAAGATCGCGATTTCGTCGCCGGAGCTGTGCGCCTCGACGTTCGCCATCGGGGCGTGGCAGCGCGTACATTTATCGTTGATCACCCCCTCGAGATGCGGGTTGCGGTTGATCTCGCTGCGTACTTTCGCGCGCCACATCGGGTCTTTGGAGGAGTTGGCCATCATCGTGGAGGACCACGCCGTCTCGATCGACATATCGTTTCCGTAACTGTCCGTCATACCGTTATGGCAGCGTATACAGTTGCCCGAACCCATAAAGTGATAGGACGTAAAATAGGTATCTTCCGCCTCTGCAAGGGTGACCAGCAGCCCCAGCAAAAGCAGGCTCTTTCTTAAAATAACATTCACTAACATCTCCTAATATCAAAATTGAAGCGTATGTTAAGAAAAAAGTGTTACTTCTGTGTTAATCCGTTTAATGTGATATTTGTGTGATCCTTCCGCTCCTCTGGAGATATTTTTGGGTTCCCCTGTGCTAGAATCCCTGCTTATAAGGGAGTTCCAGCCATGATGAACAGACGATACGCGCTTAAGACCTGCCGGGGGGAACGGGATGTTTAAATCCATCTTTACCAACAGCTTCGGCATCCTCTTTTCGCGCATCCTCGGGTTTGCCCGCGACCTGCTCACTGCGTCGATACTGGGCGCGAACATCTACAGTGACATCTTCTTTATCGCCTTCAAACTCCCAAACCTTTTCCGGCGTATCTTTGCGGAGGGGGCCTTCACCCAGTCCTTCCTTCCCGCCTTTACCCGTTCGAAGCACAAGGCGGTCTTTTCGGTCCACGTCTTCCTTGTCTTCCTGGGCATCATCTTGCTGATGACCCTCGCGGTCAACCTCTTTCCCGCCCTTGCGGCCAAGGTGATCGCCCTGGGGTTTGACGCGCAGACGGTGCAGATGGCCGCCCCCTACGTCGCCATCAACTTCTTCTACCTGCCGCTCATCTTTGCCGTCACCTTTCTGAGCACCTTTTTGCAGTACAAAAACCACTTTGCCACCACGGCCTTTGCGACCGGCCTGCTCAATATTGCCCTGATCATCGCCCTCCTGCTCGCCCGCGACGGCAGCGATGAGACCGTGGTGCTCTATCTGAGCTACGGGGTCGTCCTCGGCGGCTTTGCCCAGCTCTTTGTCCATCTGCTGGCCATCCGCGGCCTGAACCTCCACCGCCTCCTCAGCGGCGGCATCCGCTACTACGGCCGCAAAGCCGCCAGGATCAGGGAGGAGACCCGCCGCTTCACCCGGGAGTTCTTCCCCGCGGTCTGGGGAAACTCGACGGCGCAGATTGCCGCTTTCCTGGACACCTGGCTCGCCAGTTTCCTCAGCGCCGGGGTCATCAGCTACCTCTACTACGCCAACCGCGTCTTCCAGCTGCCGCTGGCACTCTTTGCCATCGCCACCTCGATCGCCCTCTTCCCCAGGATCTCCCGCCACCTCAAGCACGACAACGAGGCGCAGGCGCACGCCATGCTTGCCAAGGCGTTCTGGTTCCTGCTCTACCTGCTCAGCTTTTCGGCGGTCGGCGGGATCGTCCTGGCCGCAGAGATCACGCAGCTGCTCTTCGAACGCGGGGCGTTCACGGCCGACAACACGGCTGCCACGGCCCTGATCCTGCAGATGTACCTCATCGGCCTCATCCCCTTCGGCCTCGGCAAGCTCTTTTCCCTGTGGCTTTACGCCCAGCGCCGGCAGGGTGAAGCGGCGAAGATCGCGACCTGGAGCCTGGGGACGAACGTGCTGCTCTCTCTGGCGCTTATCGCCCCCCTCGGCGGCGCGGGGCTGGCCCTGGCCTCGTCGCTCGGCGGCACCGTCGCCCTCGCGGCCACGCTGCGGGCCGTGGGACGGGCACACGTATCTGCTATAATTCGCCCGAAAAACGGGCTCCGGTGGCTGTTTGCCGTCGCACTCTTCACCCTGGCCGTCCTCGCATTCAAGGAGCTGCTCCATGCATATATTTGACAGTGTCACCAAGACCAAACGCCGCTTCGAGCCGCTGATCCCGGGCAAAGTATCGCTCTATGTCTGCGGACCGACCGTCTACGACGACGCCCACCTGGGCCACGCCAAGAGCGCCCTCGTCTTCGACCTGCTGCGCCGCGTGCTTGAAGCCGAAGGCTACGATGTCACCTATGCCCGCAACATCACCGACATCGACGACAAGATCATCAACAAATCCCGCGAAGCGGGCATCTCCATCACGGAACTGACCGACACCTATACCGAGGCCTACCACCGCGATATGAGCGCGCTGGGCGTACAGCGCCCCACCCTGGAACCCAAGGCGACCGAATCCCTCGAGGCGATGTTCGACCTCATCCAGAAACTGCTCGACACCGGCCACGCCTACCAGACGAGCAATGGCGACGTCTATTTCGATACGGGGAGCGACAACGGGTATCTCAGCATCTCCAACCGCCGCCAGGACGAGGCCGATACCCAGCAGCGCGTCGAGAGCTTCGGTGAGAAACGCCATCCGGCGGATTTCGCGCTGTGGAAAGGGGTGCAGGGCGATGCCGTCGCCTTCGATTCGCCTTTCGGCAAGGGGCGCCCGGGGTGGCACACCGAGTGCTCGGCGATGATCGAAAAACACCTCAGCACCCACATGGAGTACGCCATTGACATCCACGGCGGCGGGGCCGACCTGCTCTTCCCCCACCACGAGAACGAGGCGGCACAGACCCGCTGCGCCACGGGACACGAACTGGCACGCTACTGGATGCACAACGGCTTTGTCACCGTGGGCGGCGAGAAGATGAGCAAAAGCCTCGGCAACAGCTTCTTCATCAAGGATGCGCTGAAGGCTTACAGCGGCGAAGTGCTCCGCTTCTTCCTGCTCGGCACCCACTACCGCAGCGACTTCAATTTCAACGAAGAGGACCTGCTGGCCGCAAAAAAACGGCTCGACCGTCTCTACCGCCTGAAAAAACGCCTCTTCGGCATGAAAGCGGTCGAGGAGAAGACCCCGTTCCAGGCGGCACTGCTCGAAGCGCTGGGGGATGACCTGAACATCTCAAAAGCCCTGGCGCTGCTCGATGAGATGATGGCCGCGGCCAACGAGGGGCTCGACGCCAACCCGAAAGACAAAGGCTTCAAACGCAAAGTGCTGGCCGACCTCGCCTATGTCGAATCGCTGCTCGGTTTCGGGACGATGAACCCCTACGCGTATTTCCAGCACGGGATCGATGAGGAGACGAAAGCAAAAATCGAGGGGCTGATCGCGGCACGCAACGAAGCCAAGCAGGCAAAGGACTTTGAACGTTCTGACGCGCTGCGCAGCGAGATCACTGCCCTGGGGGTTCAGCTGATGGACACCCCGCAGGGGACCTTCTGGGAAAAAACGGAATAACGGCCCGACACGGCGCTACTCACCCCCGCAGCAGTTTCAGACGCCCCTCGGCCGCTTCGAGCTTGTAGATGATCTTGCGCGTCATCTCTTTGAGGTCGTTGCTGTAATTCATCACCTTCTCCTGGTCCAGTTCGGTCAGTTTCGGCTGGCTGCCGAAAAGCTTCGAGACCAGCCCCTTCTCCTTCTGGTAGAGTTCATAAATCTTGTAGTACTCCTCATGCCACTGTTTATGCAGTTCCTCGATCTCTTCGATGAGTGAAGCGCCCACCAGTTTTTTCAGCCCCTCTTCATCTTCGCGCAGCGCCTTGTCGACGCCGCACTCCAGATAACTCGTCGCAATCGCGTCCCCGTCAAGCGGGATTTTTTTGACCATCAACAGTACTTTTTGCATTTCGCCGTTCTGCAGTTTTTTCGCCTTGGCGACCACTTGAAGTGCATCATTTTTTTTCATGTTTCTCATCTCGCTTTAGCATCTGTTTCAAATTAGAAACAATTATACTAGCTTAACGTTGAATTTATTTAACGATTGTTAAACTAATTTAGTAACCGCAAATAACGGTACAAATTAACAAAAAGGTTTATTTATGTCAGGTTCTGTTAAAGATCGTATAGATCTGGACCCAAAAAAATATATTGTCAGTAAAACAGATCCCAAGGGGATCATCGAATACGGCAATGATTATTTTGTTGAAATTTCTGGTTACAAAGAGAGCGAGCTGATCGGGCATCCGCACAACATGATCCGTCATCCTGATATGCCGAAGGTCATCTTCAAAATGATGTGGGACCGTATCAAAAGTAAGCACAACATTTTAGCCGTTGTTAAAAACCGTGCCAAAGACGGCCGTCACTACTGGGTCATTACCGATTTCGAGCCGAAAACGGACAAGATCACCAACGAGATCGTCAACTACACCGCTTACCGCAAAGCAGCACCTGACAACGTCATCAACGCCATCGAACCGATCTATAAGAAACTGGTCGAAATCGAGAACGAGAGCGGCATCGAAGGCTCGGAAAAATACCTGCGCGGCTACCTCGAAGAGAAAGGGAAAAGCTACGACGAATTTATCAATGACCTGGTCGGGAACAAAGGCCTCTTCAAAATCTTCTTTACGACGATGAAAAAACTTTTCGGGTAACCGGACTGTCCACACACGCAGGCGCCCTCAACGACGCCCGGCGCGAGCTTTACACCCTATCCGCCTCCCCACACTATTCAAAGATGCCGTCTCCCGGTCTACAATACATTGCGCAGAACAACATAAACCAGGGCTGAAAGCAGCGCCGCAACGGGAAGCGTTATGACCCACGCCAGGCCGATAGGCTTCATCATTGCCCAGTTCGTCTGCCGATTGACGATGCCAATGCCCAAAACCGCACCGATCAGGATATGCGTACTCGATACCGGGATCCCGAAGGTCGTCGCCAACAGGATGACGGCACTCGCACTGAGTTCGGCGGCAAAGCCCGATGCGGGGTGCATTGTGGTCAGATCATGCCCGACAGTCTGGATGACAAAGCGCCCGACAAACCAGAGCCCGCCCACCATGGCGATCCCCGCCGTCAGCATCGCCAGCGGCGGGACGGCCGCCTGCCCGGCCACCGAACCCGAACGCAGAACATCCAAAACCGCCGCAAAAGGCCCGATGGCGTTGGCGATGTCATTGGACCCGTGGCTGAAGGCAAACCCCGACGCCGTAAAGACCTGCAGCCAGCTGAAAAGCAGGAAGGTGGACTTTTCCAGGTTTTTTCCCCTGATCGTTTTGGCATAGATGAAGACCGCCATCCAGACCAGGGCCGCGATCATGAACATGATCAGGTACTTGTTGAGAGTGGAAAAATCGAGCTCAATGTGTTTGAGGCCTTTGAAGATGACCATGCCGGTAATGATCATGGAACCGAAGGCGGCGATCAGCGGTACCCAGTTCTGGAGGGCGTGATAGGCTTTGATCTCCTCTTTGCGCTTTCGGTGCGCATACATCTTCTTGTAGTAGATCGATTCGATGTCCGCACTGCAGAAGTCATCCTCATGCTCCGCCTCGGAATCCTCGACGACCTTCAGATCCTCGGCCATCCGCGCTTCCGGTGCCATCGCCATGTACTGCTGCTCATACTCACGGCGTAGTGCTCTCTTCTCCTGTTTGAGCGCTTTGAGCTTCTCCGCCGCCCGCTCGTTATAGCCGAGAATGAATTTTTTGATTGCGCCGTAGAGCAGGTAGGCGAGCAGGCCGCCGAGCAGCGGCGAGATCACCCACGACGACGCGATCAGGCCGATCTTGTGCCAGTGTACCATGCCAAGCGCCGTATCCGCGCCGTCGATGACGATCCCCAGCGCGATGGAGCTGCCGACGATCCCGCCGACGATGGAATGGGTCGTCGAAACGGGCCACCCCTTCCGCGTCGCGATCAGCAGCCACCCCGCCGCCGCGAGCAGCGCCGACATCATGATATAGACGAACTCCATCGGCGAGACATCGATCCCGCCCAGGTCGACGATCCCCTTGCGGATCGTGTCGGTGACCTGCCCCCCGGCGATCATCGCGCCGCTTACTTCGAAAATCCCCGCGACGATCAGCGCCTGTTTCATCGACAGCGTGCCGGCGCCGACACTGGTCCCGAACGAGTTGGCGACATCGTTCCCGCCGATATTGAACGCCATAAAGATCATAAAGAGGGTCGCGAGCAGAAACGTCAGCGTATGGTGTTGGTAGGTATAGTCCATCCCCCAGATGACGAACCAGAGGGTGGCGGCGCCCAGAAGGGTGGCAAAAAAGAGGTTCTCTTTCGATGCGTGCGGCATGGTCACTCCTTCGTCGTGAACGTCTGATTATTCCCCACCCCCATTACGGGGGCATTACATGCGCAACATTTCGGTCTTTTTCAGCAGAGTCCCCTGAGTTTCCGGCACGACCCGCCCTGTTTTTCAGGAACGCTTGCTACGATTAACATATGAAGCCGAAGATCAAAAAGCATGTCGACCTTATCCATGCCGTTGCCGGGGGGCACGAACGGTTCAACCCCACCGACATGGCCAAAAGCCTCGTCAAGCTGCATGCCTACGACATCGGGCTCTTCTTTTCGAATCTGAGCAAACTCAGCCATCAGCACCTGGGTGAAGTGCTGCTCGAACTCCCCGCCGAAGCCTTCGCTGCCGCCGCCGAACGCCTCCCGCCGCACCGGCTCGCCCGGGCCGCCGAAGCGATCGAGAGTGACGAGGCGACCGACCTCATCCAGGATATCCGCCAGCTCGATGCCACGCTGGCCGAACGGATCCTTTCGCTGATGGCCCATGAGGAGCGGCGGGAGGTCCTGGAACTCTCCAAGTACGAAGAGGACCAGGCGGGTGCCTACATGGAGCGCGAATTCCTGGCCGCCCACCCCGAAGACACCGTCGGCGACGTCAAAACGCTCATCCGTCTTTTCCGCCAGAACGAACCGGCCGCACCGATCATCAAGCTCTTTGTCACCAATGCGGAGGGGCTGCTGCTCGGGACCCTGCACTTCACCGACCTCATCCTCTTTGACGACACGACGACCATCGGGGAGATCCTGCAGCGCGGCGACCGCAAAGCTCCCCTCTCCATCCGTCCCGCCTCGCCGATTGCGGATGTCGTCCGTCTTTTCGAGGAGTACGACCTCAACATCATCGCCGTCGTCAACAGCGAAGGCAAACTGATCGGCCGGATCGTGTACGACGACATCTACGACATGATCCGCCAGATCGAAACGGACCAGGCCTACGGTCTGGCCGGGGTCGACGACGAGGCCGAAGAGAGTTCCGTCTCCCGCGCGGCGCACCAGCGGCTGATCTGGCTGCTGTTCAACCTCGTTGCCATCCTCGCGGCCTCCGCCGTCATCAACCTCTTTGATGCGACAATAGCCTCTTACATCGCCCTTGCCGCCCTGCTGCCCGTTATCGCCGCCCTCGGCGGCAATGCCGGAATGCAGGCGCTGACCGTCACCATCCGCAAGATCGCCCTGGGGGAGATCGAGTATGAGGGGGTCTCCGCCGCCGTGCGACGGGAGGCGCTCATCGTCCTCGCCAACGGGCTCTCCGTTGCCGTCGTCGCCGCGCTCGTGGTCTACCTCTGGTTCGGCGATCTCCGCCTGGGCACCATCGTCGCAGCGGCCCTCTTCTCCAACCTGCTTGTCGCCGGGACGGCCGGGACCCTCATCCCCCTGGGACTGCATAGACTGGGGATCGACCCTGCCCTGGCTTCATCGATTTTCCTGACGACGACAACCGATGTTTTCGGCTTTTTTATCTTCCTGTTCCTGGCACAAACCTTCCTGCTTTAACTGACCGTAAATCATTATTAAGTATAATCCTGCCAAAAACAGGTACGTGATGATCGCTTACGAATCCCTCAAACCGTGGCTTTTCAAACTGCAGCCGGAGACGGCCCACCACGTCGTGGCAACCCTGCTGCGCATGGCCAACGTCTGCCCTTCGCTCTTCAACCGCTGGCTGGAAAAGCACTTTGTCGCCGACCCGATCCTGAACCAGGAGCTGTTCGGGCGTACCTTCCCCAACCCCGTCGGCCTGGGCGCGGGCTTCGACAAGAATGCGACGATGATCCGCGGCATCCAGGCGCTCGGGTTCGGCTACACCGAGATCGGCACCGTCACGCCCCAGCCGCAGCCGGGCAATCCGAAACCTCGGATGTTCCGCCACGTGGAGGAAGAGACGATCCAGAACGCCATGGGCTTCAACAACGAGGGGATGTACAAAGTGCAGCAGCGTCTGAAAGCGCGCTACCCCTTCACGACCCCCATCGGCGTCAACATCGGCAAGAACAAGGTCACGCCCGAGCAGGACGCGATCAGCGACTACACCCAGCTCATCCGCGGCCTGCACGACCTGGGGGACTACCTCGTCATCAATATCTCGTCGCCGAACACCCCGGGCCTGCGCGACCTGCAGAACGAAACCTTCATCGCCGAACTCTTCGCCGAGGCCAAGGCGCTCACCGACAAGCCGATCCTGCTCAAGATCGCCCCGGACATGACCCCCGAACAGGCCGTGGCGCTGGCGACCCTGGCCGTCGAAAAAGGGGCCGACGGGATTATCGCGACCAATACGACCGTCGACTACTCCCTGGTCGCCCACCCCAAAGAAATCGGCGGGCTCTCCGGCAAAGTCTTAAAGGAGAAGAGTTTCACGATCTTCGAAGCCGTGGCGAAGGAACTCTTCGGTAAAACGGTGCTCATTTCCGTCGGGGGGATCGACAGCGCCGAAGAGGCCTACCGCCGTATCAAGGCGGGTGCCTCCCTCGTCCAGGTCTATTCGGCCCTGATCTTCAAAGGACCAGAGCTCATCGGTGAGATCAACCGCGGGCTCGTCGACCTGCTGAAGCGCGACGGTTACAGCAATATCACCGAGGCTATCGGAGCCGACAGACGATGATCAGAACGGTTGTCGCACTATTTTTCACCTTAGGAACGCTTATGGCAAATTCACTGCCGCCTTATGAAACGCAGACACTGGAAAACGGGATGCAGGTCGTTGTCATCCCGATGCACAACGGCACGGGGGTCATCTCGACCGATGTCTTTTACAAAGTGGGAAGCCGCAACGAAGTAATGGGCAAAAGCGGCATCGCGCACATGCTCGAACACATGAACTTCAAATCCTCCGAGCACCTCAAAGCGGGCCAGTTCGACGAAGAGGTCAAGAGCGTCGGCGGCGTCAACAACGCCTCCACCGGCTTCGACTACACCCACTACTTCATCAAAAGCTCCACGGGGAATGCGGAAAAATCCATCTCCCTTTTCGCGGAGCTGATGGCCAACCTCAGCCTCAAGGACGAGGAGTTCCAGCCCGAGCGTGACGTCGTCGCCGAAGAGCGCCGCTGGCGCACGGACAACAACCCCCTGGGCTACCTCTATTTCCGGCTCTTCAACAACGCCTACCTCTACCACCCCTACCACTGGACGCCGATCGGCTTCATGAACGACATCCAGACCTGGACCATCGACGATATCCGCAACTTCCATGCGACCTACTACCAGCCGGGCAACGCTATTCTCATCGTCACGGGCGACATCGAGCCAGAGACCGTTTTCGCCCTCGCGAAGAAGCACTTCGGACCGGTCAAGAACAGCCGCGACATCCCCAAGGTCCTGGCGAAAGAGCCGGTACAGGACGGCGCCAAGCGCGTCTTCATCGAAAAAGAGAGCGAAGTGGAGATGATCGCGATCGTCTACCACATTCCCGACTTCCGCCACCCGGACCAGCCGGCCCTCTCCGCCATCTCCGAGATGCTGAGCTCCGGCAAGAGCAGCCGGCTCTACAGCGAGCTCGTCGACAAAAAACGCCTGGTCAACCAGATCTACGCCTACAACATGGAAAATATCGACCCGGGCGTCTTCATCTTCCTGGCGGCGTGCAACCCGGGCGTCAAGGCCGAAACCGTCGAGGCGGAGCTGCAGGCGCAGATCAACCGTATCAAGGCCGAGCCCGTCTCCAAGGCGGAGCTTGAAAAGGTCAAGATCAACACAAGAGCCGACTTCATCTTCTCCCTGGAGAGCGCCAGCTCCGTCGCCGACCTCTTCGGCGGCTACCTCGCCCGCGGCGACCTGAAACCGCTGGAGACCTACGAGGAGAACATCGCGGCGCTGACGGCCGAGCAGATCCGGAAGACGGCACAGACCTATTTTGACGACAAACACTCTACGACCATCATTTTGAGAAAGGCAGACCAATGAACATTATCACCGGTTCAAGTACCGCGCTGATCACCCCGTTCAAAAACGGCAAACTCGACGAACAGTCCTACGCGGCGCTGATCCAGCGGCAGATCGACAACGGGATCGATGCCGTCTGTCCCGTCGGCACGACCGGGGAGAGTGCGACGCTGACACCGGACGAAGATATCCGCTGTATGGAGATCGCCGTCGAAGTCTGCAAGGGGACACAGACCAAAGTCCTCGCCGGCGCCGGCAGCAACGCCACGGCCGAAGCCATCACCACAGCCATCCGTGCCCGGGAGTGCGGCGTCGACGCGATCTTCTCCGTCGCGCCTTACTACAACAAACCCTCCCAGGAGGGACTGTACCAGCACTACAAGGCGATCGCCGAAGCCGTTCCGGAACTGCCGTTCATGCTCTACAACGTCCCGGGACGCACCATGTCCGACATCTCCGCGGACACCGTCATCCGACTCTTTGACGACCTGCCGAACATCTTCGGCATCAAAGAGGCCACCGGCAGCCTGGAGCGCACCGTCGACCTGCTTTCACGCCGTCCGGAGCTCAAGGTCTTCAGCGGCGACGACGCCATCGACTACCCCATCCTCGCCGCCGGCGGTGCGGGGATCACCTCGGTCACGGCAAACCTGCTGCCCGATATGAAAAGTGCCCTCGTCCGCAGTGCGCTCGAAGGCGATTACGCCACGGCGCGCGCCCTCAACGAGCAGCTGCTGCCGATCAACCAGGTCCTCTTCTGCGAGGCCAACCCCATCCCGATCAAGGCGGCCATGTATATCGCCGGGCTCATCGACACCCTCGAATACCGCCTGCCGCTCGTTCCGCCGTCGGCGGCGAATATGAAGCGCATCGAAGAAGTCATGAAAAACTATACCATCGTAGGAGTCAACTAAATGTCAGAGATGAAAGGCAAAACACTGGTCATCACCGGGGCAACCAAGGGGATCGGAAAAGCGATCGCCGAGAAGTTTGCCGCCAACGGCGTCAATATCGCCTTTACCTATAACAGCAACGAAGCCGTCGCAAACGAGCTGGCGGCCTCCTGGGAAGCTGAATACGGTATCAAGGCGCGCGCCTATGCGCTGAACATTCTCGAACCCGACGAGTTCAAGCCCCTCTTCCTCAAGATCGACGAGGATTTCGACCGTATTGACTTTTTTGTCTCCAACGCCATGATCTACGGCCGCCCGGTCGTCGGCGGCTACGGCAAGTTCATGCGCCTCAAGCCCCGCGGTCTGAACAACATCTACACCGCGACGGTCAACGCCTTCGTCATGGGCACCCAGGAAGCGGCAAAGCGGATGGAAAAGATCGGCGGCGGTGCCGTCGTCACGATGTCCAGTACCGGGAACCTCGTCTACATCGAGAACTATGCCGGCCACGGCACGAACAAGGCTGCCGTCGAGGCGATGAGCCGCTACGCCGCCGTGGAGCTGGGTGAAATGAACATCCGTGTCAATGCCGTCTCCGGCGGCCCCATCGACACCGACGCCCTCAAAGCCTTCACCAACTACGAAGAGGTCAAGGCAGAGACGGTCAGACGCTCCGCGATCGGCCGTATGGGACAGCCCGAAGATATCGCCGGCGCCGTCTACTTCCTCTGTACGGAAGAGGCAAGCTGGATTACCGGCCAGACCATTGTCGTCGACGGCGGGACGACCTTTAAATAATGTTTAACCTGCCCAACTCCCTGGCACTGTCGCGCATCATCATCGCGCCGCTGATGTTCTGGATCATCCTGAACCCGGAGACCTTTACGGACCGGGGGATCGATATCACCTGGAACTACTATGTTGCGTCCCTCCTTTTCGTCCTCGCCAGCGCCACGGACTTCTTTGACGGCTACATTGCACGCGAGCTCGACCAGATCACCATGACGGGCAAGATCCTCGACCCGCTGGCGGACAAGATGCTTATTCTCGCTGCCTTCCTGGGGCTGATGATGACCGATGCCGCCTCGCCGTGGGCCATCTATATTATTATCGTCAGGGAACTCTTCATCACCGGGCTGCGCACCGTCTCCATCTCCGAGGGGATCGACATTGCCGCCTCCTGGGCCGGCAAGGTCAAGACGGTCGCGCAGATGTTCGCCGTCGGCTTCCTGCTGATGCACTGGCCCGGCGGGGACATCCTGCTCTGGATCGCCGTCGTCCTCACCGTCTACTCCGGGGCCGAATACGTCGTCGGCTTCGCCCGCACCTACGCAAGGCACCACGCGGCATGAGCTGGCTTATCTCCCTCCTCGTCCTCTCGGCGCTGATCTTCTTCCATGAGCTCGGACACTTCGCCGTGGCCCGCCGCCTCGGCGTCTATGTCGAGGTCTTCAGCATCGGCTTCGGCAAAAAACTGGCCAGCTTCCGGGCGTTCAACACCGAGTGGCGCATCGCGGCGATCCCCCTGGGCGGCTACGTCCGCATGAAGGGGCAGGATGACAGCGACCCGACCAAGACCAGTCCCGACCCGGACAGCTACAACAGTAAAACGCCCCTGCAGCGCATCGCGATCCTGCTGGCAGGCCCCGCGGCCAACTTCGGACTGGCCTTCGTCCTCTACTTCCTCATCGCCCTCGGCGGGCCGCAGGTCCTCTCCCCCGTCATCGGCAGTGTCGTGGAGGATTCCCCGGCAGCGGCGGCGGGCCTCAAAGAAGGCGACCGCATCCTGGCCATCGACGGCAAAACCGTCACCACCTGGGATGAGATGTCCGATGTCGTCAAGCGGGCCGAACGCACGATTGCGCTGCAGATCGAGCGCGACGGCATGGTCGAGAACATCGCCGTTACGCCGAAAATGACCGAGACCCAGAACATGTTCCGCGAGACCGTCTACCGCCCGATGGTCGGCATCGGTTCCGCCGGGGAGACCCACGCGCTTGATCTCGGTCTGCTCGGCGCCGTCGGCTACGCCGTCGATGAGACCTGGGAGGCCTCGAAGCTTATTTTCATCAGCCTGGAGAAACTCATCACCGGCGCCGTGCCGACCTCCGAACTCGGCGGCGTCGTCACCATCGTCAAGATCACCGCCGACGCCAGCGAGAGCGGCTGGATGGCCGTCTTTTTCTTTGCAGCGCTCATTTCGGTCAACCTCGGCGTCCTGAACCTGCTGCCGATCCCGGCCCTCGACGGCGGCCACATCATGTTCAACCTCTACGAGATGGTGATGCGGCGCGCCCCGAGCGAAGCGATCCTGTTCAAGCTCACCATCGCGGGCTGGGGGATTCTGCTCGGGCTGATGAGCCTCGGACTCTATAACGATATCAACAGGTTGATGCAATGACACAGACAGAGTATAAAATCTACATCGACAAGATCGTCGAACGGATCGAACGGGCGCGCATTCTGGTGAGCGAACACCACATCGTCAAAGTGGTCGCCGTCAGCAAATATGTCGACGCCGATGCCGTCCACTCCCTCTACGAGATCGGGCAGCGTGCCTTCGGCGAGAACAAGGTCCAGGACCTCAAATCGAAGATGGAAACGCTGGAAGAGCTCCCGCTGGAGTGGCACTTTATCGGGAGCCTTCAGAAGAACAAGATCAACCAGCTGATCGACCTCGACCCCTTTCTGATGCAGTCGCTGCACTCCTTGGAGCTGGCCGAGGCCCTCGACAAGCGCCTGGAAGCCAAGGGCAAAACGATGGAGTGCCTGCTGCAGATCAACAGCGCCAAAGAGGATACGAAGTCCGGCGTCATGCCCGAAGAAGCCCACGATATCTACGCGCAGATCGCGGAGACCTGCCCCCGAATCGACCTGCGCGGCGTCATGAGCATCGGGGCCCACACCGAGAACAACGACCACATCAAGCAGAGCTTCGAGACGACCCGCAGGATCTTCGACGGGCTCAAAGGAGCCCAGATCTGCTCCATGGGCATGAGCGGCGATTTCGAGCTGGCGATCGCCTGCGGCTCCACGATGGTTCGCCTCGGTTCCCTTCTTTTCCCCGGGCGCTGACGCGCCAACCTTTACTTTTTTTTAACAAAACTTATCAATATTTTTTAAAAATACCTATTTAAAAATAGGCAATAATTATCACACTATCATCACGTATTATTTTTTCGTAACGGAACCATAAGCTGCAAGTATAGAATTTTCTTATTTTTATCACACGTTCATCACAGTCCCATTTAAGTTTTTTCCCTTTAAAGATAGATTAAAAAAACAAATGCAAAACTAACGGGATTTCTATCACTGAGGAGTACATGATGAATCGAAAACTTCGTGGCGTTTCTGTTATGACGGCAGCGGCGCTCACCCTGGCTGCACTGTCCAGTACTGCATCGGCTTCTGTCAAAGAGTATGACAAGAACCCGCCGTTTAGTATGACTTTGCTCAAGCCGACTGAAATGAAAATCGGTGGAAAGAAAGTAAAAGCTTACAATCCCAAAAACGAGATCAATGCGTTCGTCAACTATGAGTTGGGGATGCACTGTGTCGGTTTTGAGATGAGCTACTGCTGTGTCATTCCGCCTTACAACTCAATTCAGTCCCAGGCTGTAAAATCCGGTACGGACGGCGCACTGCCGAAACTGCTGACACCGGATGACAAAGTCAAGCTCTACTACTATACGAAAGACAACTCGTACAGTGAAGGCAACAAGATGAAGTACTGGTCTGTCGCCAAAGACGTCGACGGCAACGGCCGTATGGACGACCCGGGCGACAACGTAGCCAACTATGTTTGGAAGCACCTCTTTATCTATAAAGACCTTGAAGGTACTATTCCTGCAGGTGCCACGGCGAAAGACCGCCTCTTTGTCGGTAAAGACATCAAGGTACCGATCGACTCCGGCCCGACAGGCAAGCACATCGCCGGCGGTTACCTCGAGTATTCCGGTAAAGACGGTAGCAACGTCGTCTTCACAAACACACTGGTTCCGCCGGTCCAGAACATCCCGCTCGTTCTGACGGCGTCACACCTCTGGGACGCACTGGGTCTGCCGCTGACGGCGTTCAACGACTCTACACGTAGAGGGACAATCCGTTCCGTCACGGAGAAAGATTTCCAGCCGTTCCAGAAATCCGCGGTTCAGGTACACGACCAGAACGGTCGCCCGATCATGGATGAAAACGGTCAGATCGTTGAATACTTCGGTACCAACCCGGTCGACATTCCGAACTGTTATGCATGTCACTCCCGCCAGGGTAAAGCAGCCCAGATGGCACGCGACGAAGGTCTGACGCAGTCTGACAAAGAGTACGCCTACTGGAAAACCTACCCGGATGAGAGTGAATACATGGCACGCCTCAGTGAAGCATCCATCAACATTCTCTCGCTCCACGACGCCCACCACGGCACGACGTTCCTGAAGCACTACAACGACAAAGCGTCTTCCAACCGTCTGGGTCAGACCGGTGAGGTCAACTGTGCCGACTGTCACGGCGACAACGTCTCCGGTAACCTCGAAGAACCGCGTCCGGGTGCGACAGGCTACAAGACTGTCAAGGCTAAAACGCTGACCGAAGCGATCCACAGCTTCCACCTCTCTATGGTTCCGATGCCGGATGCCGCTGGCCGCTCACAAGCATGTCAGTCCTGTCACCCGACACACTTCCAGAACCCGAGCATGAACGACGATACGAACCCGTACCGTGTTGCTGACCGTTACGGTGAAGGCCGTTTCAGCGAAGGTGATGTCCGTACAAGCGGTGGTGGTTGTTATGTCCGCCGTGACGCGCACTCCAACCCGGATGCCAAACCGCCGTTCTTCCTGAACGAATACGGTAAGTTCCAGCTCAACGAAGTCGCACACAAAGATGAGAACGGTGAGCGTGTTTCCAAAATGCGCGGTCTGTACTGTACGAACTGTCACACGAAAGTCGCACAGAAAATGCAGGCACTGGATGACCTCAAAACGGTTCAGACCCTCGAAGGTAAATCCATCCGTAACAAGTCTCTCAAAGACATCGTCAATGCGGTTACCGGCGGCGACATGAAGAAATTCGTAGCGATTGCCGACCCGAAAACGACCGGCGGGAACGAAGTACTGAAGTACTACTCTGAGCACGAATCTGCTGTCCTCGTCAAAAACGTCGCGAAAGACGGTCTTGACCTGAAACCGTGGAACCACCCGACTGGCGGTGCAGTACCGTATGCAGCGGCATCCGGCGGTAACGACTGGTGGCTGGCAGCGGCAGAACCGCATTGTGCAGACTGTCACATCGCTCCGTTTGTTGAAAGTGAAGGCGGTCAGTACTTCCCGATCGACCAGAACAACAAACTGTCTCTGTTCCGCTACTCCAAAGCGCACGGCGACCTGGCTTGTCAGACATGTCACGAGTCCACACACGGCCTCTACACGACACGCTATGACGGACCGAACCGCACGGTTGACATTACGACGCATGAGCAGGCGCTGCAGTACAGCCCGGACGGCGAATACGCAGGCCCGGTCACATGTTCCGCATGTCACACGGTCAACAAGAAAGGTGTTCCGGTTCAGCTCGAAGGCACAGCATATGCTGACGACTACTGGGCATCCGTTACTCTGGCGCACTTCATGAGAAGCGGCGATCAGAAACTCTCTGTCAAAGAACTGGTCGAGAAGTATCCGTACGATAAATCGACTCAGATCGTCAAAGACGGCTGGAATTAATTCCGCCGCCTTCGGGCACCCCCGGGTGCCTTTTCTTTTTTTCTCCCCCTATTCTTTTCCGAAACTAACCCGAAACTAACCCGACAGCCACTACAATCCCATTATGAGTACGATCGCAATTATCGGCGGCGGTGCCGCAGGGCTTATGGCCGCCATCACGGCAGCGGAAGCGGGTGCCGGCGTCACCGTTTACGAGCAGAATGCCGAACCCGGCAAAAAGATCCTTGCCTCGGGCAACGGGCACTGCAACATTATCAACACGACCTCGGACCTGGATGATTTCGAAGGGGAAGCCACGGACTTCGCCGCTTTTGCGCTGGAGACGATGAACTTCACCGCGTTCGAGCGCTTCTGCAAACGTCTCGGCCTGCTGCTGGAGATCAGGGAGGACGGCAAATGCTACCCCATGAGCCAGGAGGCGCGCAGCGTGCAGAGCGTCCTGCTGCGTGCCGCGCAGCACCGGGGAGTCCGTTTTGAGAACGGCGCCTATGTCACGGGAGTCACGGGGGAGGGAAACATTTTTGCCGTCGCGGCCGGTGAGGAGACACGCCGCTATGAACGGCTGATCATCGCGACGGGCTCGCCCGCCGCACCGCAGCTCGGCGGCAACGACAGCGGGATGGCGATGGCCGAAGCGCTCGGCCACCGCATCGTGCCCCCCTTCCCTTCGCTGGTCGGGCTGCATCTCGATGCGGCGGAGCTGGAGAAGATGGCCGGGACCAAGACGACCGCGCGGGTGACGCTGCTCGTTGACAACGCGACTGTACAGGAGGAGGAAGGCGATCTGCTGTTCACACGCTACGGCGTCTCGGGTTTTGCCGTCCTGGACCTCTCCCATGCCACGTCGCGTGCCCTGCAGGCCTATGCCTACGTCACCGTGAAGATCGACCTGCTTCCCCGCTTTACCGTGCAGTCGCTCGCATCCCAGATCGAACAGATGGCCAAAACGATTCCCGATGATACGCTCTACGATCTGCTCTGCGGGCTGCTGCCGCGCAAACTGATCCGTCCGCTGCTGCAGGCACAGAAAATTGCGGCCGACCTGCCCTGCAGCGCCCTTAATGCCAAGACGGCAAAGAAGGTGGCCTATATCATCAAGCAGTGGTCCTTCACGGTCACCGACACCCACGGCTACCAGCATGCCGAAGTCGCCGGCGGCGGCGTGGCGACGGAGGCGATCGACCCCAAAACAATGGCGTCACAGATCGTCGAGGGGCTCTTTTTTGCCGGGGAGGTCATCGACATTACCGGGCACCGCGGCGGCTTCAACTTCCATTTTGCCTGGGGCAGCGGCTACCTGGCAGGGCTGCACGCCGCCAAAGCCCCCGCTGTCTAGCGCTGCTCGAAATCCCCTTCAAAAATTTCTTCGATGATGTCGTAGGAGACATTGTCGACGACGCTGAGCGGCGATCCTTCCCACAGCAGCCGTTCGAACTGGTCGAAACAGTCGTCATTGGGACAGCTGACGGCGGCTTCGACGCTGCCGTCGGAACAGTTGCGGATATAGCCGCACAACCCCATTTCCCGGGCATGCTGCTGGATGGTCGCGCGGAACCATACCCCCTGCACCCGGCCACGGACCGAATATCGTCTGCTCTGCATACTGCCCCTTTGTGCTTGATGTCCAATTGTAGCGGCCCTTGCGTTGCTTTTTACTTATCCCCCTCGTTTACGGATTCGTACCCTTTTTCAGTACAATAAACCATATCATTTCCCCGGAGTATCCCCATGACCGCACTCATCATCCTTGCCGTCATCGTCGTCATCATCGTCCTGATGTACAACAGCCTCGTTGCCAAAAAGAACCAGGTCGACAACATCTTCGCCGGCATCGATGCCGTGCTCAAAAAACGCTACAACCTCATCCCGAACCTTGTCAGCTCCGTCCAGCAGTATATGCAGCACGAGCGCGGCATTCTGGAGAAGGTCACCGAACTGCGTTCCCAGGCGATGAAACCGGGGATCTCCGATGAACAGAAGATCGTCCTGGACAAGCAGATCACCTCTGCGCTCGGCAGCATCATGGTCGCGGTGGAGAACTACCCGGACCTCAAGGCCAACGAAAACGTCATGCACCTGCAGCGCAGCCTCTCCGAGATCGAAGCCCAGATCGCCGCGGCCCGCCGCGCCTACAACCAGGCCGTGACGGACTACAACAACGCCATCGAGATGATCCCGACGAACATTCTCGCCAATATGATGCACTATACCCGCAAACAGGTCTTCGAGATCACGGAGGACGAACGTAAAAACGTCGATGTCGGAGCCCTTTTCAAACAGTAACCCCTGATGAAGAGCGCCTCTGAACTTACTGATTATTACTATACGGAACTCTACGACTCCCTGCAGGAGCTGGAGCAGGAGCGCCACGCGGTCCGCAAGAAGGTCCTGACCCTCTTCGGCATCCTGGGGGCGCTGTCGCTGCTGATCATCGCTTTCATCTACAACAGCTGCCACTGCTTTAACGAATCATTCATCTGGATCGGTGTCGGGGCGACGACCATCGGCGGCTTCGGCTACCGGATGCTCGTCAGCGGTTATCGCAGCGGGTTCAAGGAGAAGATCATCCGGCCGCTGATCGAGGCGATCGAAAAAGAGCTCCATTATGCCCCGGACGCTTTCATCCCCCAGTCGCTCTTCCAGTTCTCCCACCTCTTCGATAAGCGTGTCGACCGTTTCCGGGGCAACGACCTCGTGCGGGGGCAGATCGACGGTATCTCACTGCAGTTCTCCGACATTCATGCCGAACACCGCAGCCGCGACTCCAAGGGCAGGACCCACTGGTCGACGATCTTCCAGGGGCTCTTCATCGTCGCGGACTTCAACAAACACTTCAAGGGGCGCACCCTCATCCTTCCCGACCTCGCCGAAAACCTTTTCGGCTCCTATATCGGCGGGATGCTGCAGTCGCGCAACTTTACCAAAGACCAGCTCGTCAAGATGGACGACCCCGCTTTCGAGAAGGCCTTCGTCGTCTACGGCACCGACCAGATCGAAGCGCGCTATATCCTGACGCACACGATGATGCAGCGGCTGCTCAAACTGAAAAACGATACGGGCAGCAAGATCTACGTCTCCTTTAACGGCGAGAAGATCATGATCGCCGTCGACTACGACAAGGACCTCTTCGAACCGACGGTCTTTGCCTCCCTGCTCTCCATCGAACAGGCCATGGGCTACATCCGCACCCTGCGCTCCTCCATCGGCATCGTCGAGGAGCTGAAGCTCAATGAAAAGCTCTGGAGCAAAGTCTGACCGGGCCATCTGGAACCAAGCCTTTCCATGCTAGAATCGTCCAAACCACGCAAAGGATCCCTATGAAAATCATCCTGACCCTTTTCGCACTCACGCTCAGCCTGATGGCCCTGCAGACGGGCCAGCCCCTGCCCCCGCTCTCGCTCAACGGCGATGAAGGCGGCAAAGTCGACGGCACCGCCTGGAGCAGTGACGAGCTCAAAGAGAAGGTCCACGTCATCTTCTACGTCGACCCGGACGAGAAAGACCTCAACAACCCCTTCTCCGACGCCCTGAAGGCCGAAGACTTCGACCGAAGCCGTTTCGCCTCCGTCGCCGTCATCAACATGGAGGCAACCTGGCTGCCCAATTTCGCCATCGCCAAATCGCTCAAGGCGAAGCAGGAGAAATTCCCCGATACGATCTACGTCAAAGATATGCATAAGAAGGGGGTCGCCGCCTGGAAGGTCGCCGACGACAATTCCGACATCATCATCACGGACAAAAGCGGCAACGTCCTCTATCTCCATGAGGGGCAGGTCCCCGAAAGCAGCTTCGCCGAGATCATCTCACTGATCAAGGAACATATGTGAACGAAACACTCCTCTCCATCAGCATCCGCGACTTCTTTTCCAAACGGATGCTCCAGTTCGCGCTGATCCCCTTCCTGGGTACCATCCTGCTCATGTACACGCTCTTTTTCGGCATTGCCGACGCTGGCATCGACTCGCTGCGCGAGAGTACGCTTCAGATAGAGCAGCACCAGCAGACACAGCAGAACGGCGTGGTCGAGACGCAGCACGAAACGACGACGGTCGAAGGGGGCTCGGCCATCCTGCGCTTCTTGATGGAGCATACCGTCACCTCTTGGCTGGTCAGCTTCATCGTCTTTACCGTCGGCGGGTTTATCACATTCATCTTTGCCATGTTCATCGCGCTGATCATCATCGGCTTCCTTACCCCCTACATCGTCAAAGAGATACACCGGCGCCACTACAGCCACCTGCCGCTGGAGCACCACGGTTCCATCGCGGGCATCATCCTGGCCTCGCTGAAGCATGTGTTCATCATGCTTCTGCTCTTTTTGGTGCTGACGCCCTTCTATTTTGTCCCGCTGCTGAACCTCGTGGCCTTCAATCTCCCCTTTTACTACCTGTTCCACAAGCTCTACCTGCTCGACGTCGCCTCGGAAACGACGACCAAGGAGCGCTTCAAGCTCATCATGGCCTTCCACGGCGGGCAGGTGAGGATGACGACGCTGGGGCTCTACCTGCTCTCGCTGGTCCCCTTCGCCGCCTACATCACCCCGGTGTTCAACGTCATCGTCCTCACGCACTCCATGTTCCGCAAGACGGTCGAAGTCGAAGCGCACCACGAAAGCGTATCTGCCGCAAAAAGCGCCACAGAGAAAGTCCCGAACGGTTCGCAAGACGTGCTGCCTTCCTAGCTTCCCTCCTATTTCAAAAGTCCAGCGGGCTTTTGATGCTCTCCTTGTTCAGCTCCACCACGTCGTGCGTGTAGATTATATACGTCTCTGCAGCTTTAAGAAAAAAAGCGTAGTATTAACAGATATATTTCAATTTGTTTAATATTGCGATTATTTAGCTGACACTAGGACACTCTTCGTTTCCAGGTATCTATCGATATTCAAGCAATATGACATATTTTGGAAATGAATAAATAGTTATGCATAAAAAAGGAATAAACAGTGGAATGGGTTGCTGCAGCAATAGTTTTGGCATTATTTATATACTTTACTAGGAAGATGCTTATTCTCTCAGGAGTTGTAGTAGCAATTGTGGCAGTTTTGGGAGCGTATTTCTATTATCAAGATTGGACAAAAGAAAAGGAAATAGAAAAAGTAGCAGTGATAATTAAATTTTCACCGGATGAATGTAAGGAACCTTATCCGCTTCATATAATTATTGGCAATGCTAGCGATAGTGTTGTTACAAAGGTCGAATGGGATATAGCTGTTTTCAAACCCGGTTTTAGCACAGATATTTCACAATCCGGATATCATGAATACTCAGAAGATAAAATTCTCAAACCAAAAGAAGGATGGGGAATTTGCGCGAGAGTTCCAGAACTGACAACAAAAGTAAAGAACTTATCGTCGTTAGAATATTTGGTAAAAAATAAATACGTCACCTTTGAATAAGATGCATAACAAATCAGTGGAGACCAATCAAAAACCCGCGAGCGGCTTTTTGATTGTCATTTTAAACGTTAGACATGGGAGTATCAAATGCCAATCGTTTCTGTAAAAAATGCTGATCATTATGTATGGGCTACCAACTGCGAAGGTTGGCACCTTGCTGCTTCTAAAAACCTAAGCGTGATTCAGGAACGCGTGCCCAAAGGTTCCTGTGAGACTCGCCACTTTCATAAGAAGGCGGAACAATTCTTCTACGTTCTTTCCGGTATTGCAACGCTTGAAGTGGCAGGCGAAATACACATCCTCCATCCGCATGAAGGCTTTCATATTCCTGCCGGTATTGCACACACCTTGAGCAATGAACATGAAAAAGATTTGGAATTTTTAGTGGTATCCACACCACCAAGCCATGGTGATCGAGAAAATGTACCACAAATTAGAGTAGAACCATGACTTTTTACAGTATTGCAGGTTTATCTGCCGCCATGTTTGTTTTAGCCGTGACACCGGGGCCCGGAGTGTTTATTACCGTATCCAAAGCTTTGGCTTCGGGATTCAGAAATACGTTGCCTGTTATCGCAGGGATTGTTACGGGTGATTTGATATTTCTTCTGTTCGCGATTTTCGGTCTTGCGGCCATCTCAGAAACATTTGAAACAATGTTTCTTATTATCAAGTATCTGGGCGCGGGGTACCTGATTTGGCTGGGGATTAAATTGTGGCGGTCGCATCCGGAAAAAATGGAAATCACCGCTTCAAAAAAGCACCGCTTTTTAAGCGGCCTCTCCATAACGCTCGGCAATCCAAAGGTCATCTTGTTCTATCTGGGATTTCTACCCACATTTGTAGACTTGAATGCACTGAGCAGTTTGGATGTTTTCTCCATAGCCTTTATCGTCTCTTCCATTCTGGGTGCGGTCATGTCGTTTTATGCCTATTCGGCATCCCGTGCGAGACAACTTTTCAAAAACGAACGGACGCAAAAGCAGATGAATGAAATTGCCGGGAGTGTAATGATCGGCACAGGGTCTCTATTGCTTTATAGAACCTAACAAAACAGGGGACCAATCAAAAACCCGCGGGTTGCTTTTTGATTGCTCATTTTAAACGTTAAAGGTCACATAAATGTACATGCACCCCGTACGTAGGAAAAGATTCAGGCTCATCATAGTAGCCCTTCTGCTCTTTCCGACGGTAGGTTTCGGCTGGGAAGAAAATGCCAAGATTGCCGAGCTCTTTCACAATGCGAATGTCGACGGAACGTTCATACTCTACGATATGACTGGGAATGCGTTCATTGGATACAACCAAACCCGCACTGAAACACGCTATATCCCCGCATCGACTTTTAAAATTGCCAACGCGCTCATCGGGCTCTCGTCGGGTGTCGTCAAAAGCGTGGATGAGCCCCTGCCCTACAAAGGCCCAGCCAAGCCTTTTATTCCGGAGTGGGGACATGATATGGGGTTGTGCAGGGCCATCGCCATCTCCAACGTACCGATCTACCAGGAACTTGCACGGCGCATCGGTCTTGAACGTATGCGTGCCGGCCTCGTCAAACTCCATTACGGCAACGAGGAGACGGGAAAAGTTGTTGACAGATTCTGGCTCGACGGGCCGCTCAAGATCAGCGCACTCGAACAGGTGGAGTTCCTTACCGGACTCGTTCAGAACAGACTGCCGCTTCCGAAACAGGTGCAAGAAAGCGTGCGGGAGATCCTCTTGCTCGAAGAGGGGGCAGACTGGAAGCTCTACGGTAAAACCGGATGGCAGAACGCTCCGAACAACGGCGTCGGCTGGCTGGTGGGATGGCTGGAGAAAAAAGGGCACTTTTACGTGTTTGCCCTGAATATTGACATCAAAAAACCCTCTGATGCAAAGGAGCGCGTCAAACTGGCAAAAGCGAGTTTGAAACTTCTGGGCCTGATATAATGGTTTCCCAGTTACTCATTTCACGTGTTCTATGACGAAAAGAGATGAGTAAAAGCAAAAGAGCGGATCATGCATATAGACTCTATAGCGCTGAAGAATCATCATGCCGAATATGCAGTCGAACAGCCTAAAAGAGTCAACCCAAACAAGGAAAATTAATGTCACAACATCATCAAAAGATACTGATCAGAAGCATCGAACAGCGCATTCAGCACATCGATATGGCTTTTGAAAACCTCAAACAGATCGGAACGTACGATCGCGACGATTTTTATTTTGATGAACCGGAAATAAGAGAAAAATATGTCCAGGCGCATGAGTCGTTAAAGGAGATACGGAAATATCTCAGCGACACTCTCACGAGATTTGAAAGCAGAGGGAAGTAGAGCACAAAACCGGTCTATTTCATGACAAGGGAGTAGAGATGTTTTGTTTCGGAGTAAAACGATGAGCACGAATACCATAGATCCAAACACAAATCAGGCTACGAACCGCCGACTGTGGCTTAACCTGGTTCTCCTCTACCTCATCATCCCGCTGGTACTGCTGCTCTGCGGAGGCGATTGGGGCTGGTGGCAGGGCTGGGTCTATTCCGTGCTCATATTTGCCGCCGGTATCGGCGGGCGTTACTTTGCAGAAAAGCGGCATCCCGGGATTCTCGCAGAACGGGCCAGCATGGAGAAGGCCAAAAGTGCGAAACCGTGGGACAAAATTCTCGCACCGCTGATGGCCCTGAGCCTCTCGTTTCCTCTTGTCATCGTTGCGGGACTTGACCACCGCTATGGGTGGACGCCGCTGATGCCGGTATGGCTTAATATTCTTGGGCTTGTCCTCATCGTGCTCGGGTACGCATTTGCCGCCTGGGCCATCGTCGAGAACCGCTTTTTTGCCACGACGGTGCGTATCCAGACGGAGCGCGGGCATACGGTCTGCGACAGCGGCCCTTACACCTTCGTCCGGCATCCGGGCTATGCCGGGAACCTCCTGGCCCTTGCCGGCATCATCGTCGCACTGGACTCCCTGTGGACCCTTATCCCGGCCGCAGCGGCACTGGTCATCGCCGTGATCCGAACTGCGCTTGAAGACAGAACGCTCCAGGAAGAGTTGCCGGGCTACCCTGATTATGCAGAGCGTGTACGCTATCACCTGTTTCCAGGGATCTACTGAACTTATCCTATCGCCAAAAAGGTTTTTGATGTCTGCAAAACAAATCGGGTTCGAAGCTATATGAAACGTTTTCTCCAGGGATTTGGTGCCGGGGGTGCCGTTGCGACGCTGGCCGGGCTTATCGGCCTGGGCGGCGCAGAGTTCCGGCTGCCGATTCTCAAGGGGCTTTTTCGGCTGGCGACCCTCCAGGCGGTTATCCTCAATAAAGCGACCTCGCTGATCGTCGTTTTCTTTGCCTTGATTTTCCGATCCCATGAGATTCCTTTCGAACAGATATGGGAATACAAAAGCATCATTTTCAACCTGCTTTTGGGCTCCTTGGCGGGCGCGTGGATCGCGGCAGGGATCGCGATGAAGATCAGTGAACAGACACTCGACCGTATTGTGCTCGTGCTGCTGCTGTTTCTTGCGGCGGTACTGCTGCTGGAGCACTGGTTCCTCCCGACGCAGAACGGCGCCCTTTTCGACTCCCTGCCGGTGGAAATTGCCGCGGGCATCGCGGCGGGGTTCGGCATCGGTGTCGTGGCGTCGATGCTGGGCGTCGCGGGCGGCGAGCTGCTTATTCCCGTTATTGTCCTGCTCTACGGCATCGACGTGAAACTGGCGGGCAGTCTCTCGCTGGCCATCAGCCTGCCGACCATGCTCGTCGGCTTCGCCCGCTATACCAGGAGCCAGGCTTTTGTCGTTTTGCGTGAAGAGCAGCCTCTCTTCATCGCGCTGGCCCTCGGTTCGATCATCGGTGCCGCCGCGGGGTCGGCACTGCTCGGCGCTGTTTCCAGCGACATGCTGATCCTGCTGCTGGCCGTCGTGCTGATGGTGTCGGCATACAAAATATTCCGCCACCAAAGCAAAGCCCTGCCGGCCTGACGCGTCGGGAGAGTGTGCGTCTGTAATTCTTCAGAAACTTTCCGCACCGGCCGCTGTTTTACAGCCCGTCTTTAGATCGTCATGGCTACTATACGCGCATACTATGCCACGCATATATTTTTTGAATTGGAGAGAGACCCCATGAGTATGATTCACTTTATCGGCGGGGAAAAAGGCGGTGTCGGGAAGTCCGTCTTCGCGCGTCTGCTTTCGCAGTATTTTATCGACAACGACGTTCCGTTCGTCGGCCTGGACGCGGACCGTTCCCACGCATCGCTCACCCGTTTCTACGAACAGTTCACCGATGCGATCAACCTTGACACCTTCGAAAGCACCGACAAGATCATGGAGCTCGCGCTGGAACAGGACACCAACGTCCTGGTCGACCTGCCCGCGCAGTCCGAGCGCTTCCTAGACCGCTGGATCGAGGAGAATGACGTCCTCGGCATGTGCGAAGAGACGGGGATCGAGATCGTCTACTGGTACCTCGTCGACGGCGGTAAGGATTCCGTACAGCTTCTCAAGAAGTTCCTGCCCAAGTACAGCGTCGTCATGACCTGCGCCGTCGTCAAGAACGAGGGGCGCGGCAGCGACTTCTCCGAAGTGGATGACGTCATCGCGTCCGTGACGAGTTCGGCGAACGGGACGCTCAAAGAGGTCGTCCTGCCCGCCCTGCACACGCCGACGATGCAGAAGATCGACAAAAACACCTTCAGCTTCTGGGCCGCCGCCAACGCCAAAGAGAACGGCACGGTCCACCTGAATCTGATGGAGCGCCAGCGTACCAAAGTCTGGCTGCGCAAAGCCTATACGATGTTCGACACCGTTCTGGCCCAGCACTGATCTACACGCCACGCCGCCGTCCGGGCGGCACCTTCACCTCACCGCACCCTTCTCATTTTTTGCTACAATCGTTTATCCCCGTGCACTCTCAGGAGGAACGCTATGGAAAACGTACCGAACTGGCATGCCGAAGAGGCCGAAAAAGTTCTGGAGGCGCTGGAAACCTCACCCGACGGCCTCAGTGAGGATGAAGCGGCCGCACGACTTGAAACCTACGGCCCCAACCGGCTGCCCGAACCGCCGAAACCCCATCCGCTGCTGCGTTTCCTGGCACAATTTCATAATATCCTCATCTACGTTCTGCTCGGCGCCGCCTTCATCACGGCACTGCTCGGACACCTCGTCGATACCGCAGTCATCCTCGCCGTCGTTCTCATCAACGCCCTGATCGGCTTTTTACAGGAGGGCAAAGCCGAAAAAGCGCTCGAGGCGATCCGCCACATGCTCGCGCTGCACTCCTCCGTCGTACGCAGCGGACGGCGCAGCACCGTCGCAGGAGAAACGCTGGTTCCCGGCGACATCGTCATCCTCGAGGCCGGAGACAAGGTCCCGGCAGACCTGCGGCTGCTCAAGGCCAACAGCCTCCAGGTCCAGGAGGCTATTCTCACCGGAGAATCGGTCCCGGTGGAAAAACGGCCTGAGCACGTTGATGCCTCAGCCCCGCTCGGCGACCGTATCTGCATGGCCTACAGCGGCACGACGGTCACCCGCGGCCAGGGCACCGGCGTCGTTATCGCCACCGGCGGCCGGACCGAGATCGGGCGTATCAGCAGCCTGCTCTCGGAAGTGCAGACCCTCAATACGCCGCTGGTCCTGCAGATGGCCCGCTTCGCCAAGGTGCTGACACTCTTCATTCTTGTCGTCTCCGCCCTGATCCTCGCCGTCGGCCATAGCCTTCTCGAGCATCCTTTCGACGAACTGTTTATGGCCGTCGTCGGCATCTTTGTCGCCGCCATCCCCGAAGGGCTGCCTGCCGTGTTGACGATCACCCTGGCCGTCGGTGTCCAGGCAATGGCCAGGCGAAACGCCATCGTCCGCCGCCTGCCGGCCATCGAGACACTGGGTGCGGTCTCCGTCATCTGCTCCGACAAGACCGGCACGCTCACGCGCAACGAGATGAACGTCGCCACGGTCGTCACCGCCGGCAATCGTTTCACCGTCGGCGGTACCGGTTACGAACCCGCCGGGGAGATCGAAACGGAGGGGGAAAAGATTGGCGCCGGCAGCTTCCCCGAACTGCTGGAGCTGGGGGAAGCTGCCGTATTGTGCAACGACGCGGAACTGCTGAATAACGAAGAGGCTTGGGAGATCGAGGGCGACCCGATGGAAGGGGCACTGCTCGCCTTTTACGGCAAGGCGGGCGGCGACCTTGCACAGACCCGCGGCCGCTGGGTCAGGAGCGACGCCATCCCCTTCGACAGCGCCCACAAATTCATGGCAACCCTCAACCATGATCATGAAAACCGAGCCGTTATCTTCGTCAAGGGTGCGCCGGAAGCGCTCCTCGGACTTTGCGACAGGCAAAGGGAGAGAGACAACGGCACCGCTCCGCTGGATCGGGAATACTGGCAAGAACAGGCCGAAGCGGTCGCATCGCAGGGGCAGCGGGTGCTGGCCTTTGCCCTTAGGCCCGTGCCACCGGAGCACTCCGTACTGGAACGTTCCGATCTGGAAGGCGCTCTCATCTTCCTAGGGCTGGCAGGCTTCATCGATCCCCCGCGCCCCGAAGCCGTCGACGCCGTGGCCGAATGCCGCCGCGCCGGTATCGGGGTAAAAATGATCACCGGAGACCATGCCACTACGGCACTGGCCATCGGCAAAGCGCTCGGCCTGGAGCATGCCGATGCGGTTTTGACCGGACCGGAACTGGATACCCTCGACGATGCCGCACTCAAAAAAGCTGTCACCACGACGGGGATCTTTGCGCGTACAAGCCCCGAACACAAACTCCGGCTGGTTATGGCACTCCAGGCCAACGGCATGACCGTAGCCATGACGGGCGACGGCGTCAACGACGCCCCGGCGCTCAAGCGGGCCGGCGCCGGCATCGCGATGGGAAAAACAGGTAGCGAAGCGGCGAAGGAAGCGGCGGAAATCGTGCTCGCCGATGACAATTTCGCCTCGATCGTCGCCGCTGTCCGCGAAGGACGGACAGTCTACGACAACATCAAGAAGGTCATCAGCTGGACGCTGCCGACCAACGCAGGCGAGGCGCTGACCATCATTGCCGCCCTCTTGCTGCAGATGGCGCTGCCCATCACCCCCGTCCAGATTCTCTGGGTCAACATGATCACCGCAGTGACACTGGGGATCGCCCTCGCATTTGAGCCGACCGAGCGCCATACGATGCGGCGTCCGCCGCGCTCCCGGGACGAATCGCTGCTCGGCGGAGGGCTGCTGTGGCACATTGTCCTCGTCGCGGCACTCTTTCTCGCGGGCGTTTTCGGCATCTACGACTACGCCGTCACCCGCGGCGACTCCGAAGCCCTGGCACGTACCCTTGCGATGAACACGCTCGTCACACTGGAAATCTTCCATCTGCTTTTCATCCGGAACTTCCGTGAAACCGCCCTCTCCTGGAGTGCGCTCCGGGGCACCCCTATCGTCTGGGGCGCCATCGGCGTTGTGCTGCTGGGGCAGCTTTGCATCACCTACCTGCCCGCCCTGCAGGGGATCTTCGGAACCGAAGCCGTGCCGCCGACGGATCTGCTCCTAATGCTGGGGATGGGAATGGCGCTGTTTGGCATCATCGAAGCGGAGAAACAGCTGCGACTTCGCCTTTTCACCTAGGCCGGGCCCTCAGTACAGTCGTTCCAGCCGCCGTCCCGCACGCTCGAAAAAGACGTCCAGGACTTCCCTTCCCGCCCGCACATGCCAGCGGACCTCCGCGGTACCGAACGACTTCTCGACATCGGCAACACCGCACTCTCCAAGAAGATACTCCATCTGCGACACTGCGCTGTAACCGCAGCTGAACGCTGCTTCCACCTGGGGGATGTACTCGGTCAGTTCCGCCAGGGCCGCGGCATCGGAAACCGCCTGCGTATAGGCACGGACCAGTCCCCCCGTCCCCAGCTTCGTGCCGCCGAAATAGCGCACCGTAATGACAGCGACGTCGATCAGGTCATGCCCTGCCAAAACGGCAAGGCTCGGTTTACCCGACGTCCCCTTCGGTTCGCCGTCGTCGCTGCTCCCCTCGACGACCTGCATATGCTCATTCAGGTAGCGGAAAGCCGTCACGAAATGGCGCCCCTTTGGATGCTCCTCTTTCAGACGTTGCAGCGTTGTATCGAATACGCCGTAGGGGACAAGGTGGGCGATGAATTTTGATTGTTTGATTTCAACGGTGGCGGAAACGGGCGTCTTGAGGGTTTGCATGACGCCATTATAGCGGGAGCGGGGGACGCGCTTACTGCTGCGCGCCCATCCGCTGGTTCAGACGTTCGCGGAAACGGTGCTGCATCGCCTCGAACTTTTTCTGCTGTTCGTCGTTGAGCAGCGCTTCGATCTCATGGGTCTGCTCGACACGCAGTTTCATATGCGCCTTGAGATAGCGTTCGTGGATCTCCCCCCACTCCTGCGTCTGCTTGTCGCTGAGGCCCAGTTCCGTCTGGATCTGCTTGAGCATCTCCGTCTGGCGCGCCTGCATCGCTTCGGTCTGCTGATCGGCTGCGGGGGCCGCATAGAGTGCCGATGCCAGGACGGCTGCCGCGAGAATCGTTATCTTTTTCATACTTCTCCTTTAAATAGCGGGCATATCATAATAAATGTTGATAAACAGTTTTCTATTTCGAACGTCAAAAAGCGAAGATAGGAAGTCACGTGATTGAAATGTGATGATTGAGGCAAAAAATGGGCAAAGGCGCGGAGCCTTTGCCTGACGGTTACGGACAGAGCGCACCGTTGTTGTAGCTGTCAAGCGTACCTGCGATCGAGGTCGCTTCCGATTTCTGGGCAGCGGCGTTCTTGCCGCCTTTGAGGTAGCCGCCCGTACCGTCGAAGCCGATGGATGTCAGCAGTGCATCCCCGGCATTGATGGCATCGGTCGCAGCACTACACTGTGTCGCGCCGGCGGCATAGTTGGCCTTGGCCGCCATCAACTGCGCCGCCAGCCCATAGGCCGCATCCCCGGCACGTTTCTTACCGCTGGAGACATCGCGTTTATCCAGGATGGATACCGCGTCTTCACAGTTATCGACGACATAGCTGCCGAGGGTGATCGGCAGGACATAATCGACCAGCCAGACCTCCGTTTGACCTGCCAGGAGGTTCGCCGCTTCGGCTTTTTCCTGCTGGTTGCCGTGGCCGTCACATGTCGTCCAGTTTTTCCAGTAGCCGATCGTACGCGGTTCACCGCCCGGAGGCGTATAGTTGTTCTCTACGACAAAGTGGATCGTTTGATTCGCTTCAACCGTAAAGTCATAACAGTGGTTTTCGTTCGATGCCTCCCCGGAGTCAGGATTGTCGTAGGAGACCGGCGAGCCTTCGACGTACCAGAGGTTTTCCCAGGCGACCGGGATCCCCATTTCACATACAGTGTATTGTGCACCCGGGATCAGCCAGACATTATTGAAGTCCACCAGTCCGTTTGCGTCAGGTGTATCCGTAAAGTTCAGACCGTTTCCGCTGAGCTTGAAGGTCCAATCCATCGTATAGACCGTACCGCCGTTTTCATGCTTGATCAGTTCGATCTTGCCGCGTTTGCGGTTGGTATAGGTACATTGGACCGTTTCACCCGGATCGACGACGATCGTTGCTTCGCGCTGACTCAGGGAAGTGGAACTGTTTTCCACACCGTCAAGCTCGACGCAGGTGAGACCGATCAGGTCATACTCCGGTGTCGGATCGTCTTCCGTCACCGTATAGGTTTTCGGAATGACATCCATGAAGGTGTGCGATCCCAGATGGGTCAGGTTGAGATCATACGAACCGTTGAGGTCCTGGGTAAAGTGGAAATAATCCGGCATACCCGCAGGCACGGTCAGCTTGTTGATGATCACCGTGGCATATTTGGTATTTTCAAACTGGCACTCGTAGTCCGCACGATAGAGGTCTTCCGGATAGTCGACGGTGAAGTCGCAATCGCCGGACTGATCGGACATATACCAGCCGTCTTTCATGATTTCGACGACTTTGTAATGCCCTTCGGCCAGTTCACCTTCCGGCACGAGCACGTTTGTTGCGCTGTTCGGATCGGTCAGCAGCGATGTCACAGCTGTCCAGACATCCGGAGCAGTCTCTTTGTAAAGCGTCATGTTCCAGTCGCCTTTTTGTGGTACGCCCGCAATCTCGGCCGGTTTGGTTACTTTGATGACTTTGACCGCCGGTTGGCCGGCCAGCTGGTTGTTAAAGGTGACGGACTCGCCGCAGGACGGCAGCGTGATGGTGACCGGCTTGATCGCACTGACTTCCGGCTCAAACCCGGTCGGAGCCGTTTCCGTCACGGTATACGAACCCGGTTCCAGCCCCTCGATCTTCACAGATTGTGTCAATGAAGTCAGCGCCGTGAAGGTCAGGGTCCTGTTGATGTCATCCATCCCCTCTTTGGAGACAGTGAAAAGGACATCGACACTGTCGTTGCCGTCAAGAATATCCGGCATGGTTTTATTGATCGTGAGTGACACCGTCGCATCGGCAGAAAGCGCGACTTCATGGGTTGCCGCGTCCGGTGTGAAACCGCCATCCGCAACCAGTGTTGCCGTATCGCTCAGTGTACCGGTTGCGATCATCGGTCCGGTAATATAAACGGTCTTGTGGAAGACAAGCACACCGCTGTCTTCGACGGTGTAAGAGGTCCAGTTGACGTCACCGACCGTCTGCGTACCCGCGACGTACGGCGCATCGTAGCTACCGATGCCCGCAGGGGTGAAGTCCCCGCTCGCAAAACTCATCAGCCCGTTCGTACTTTCGATCCACTCATGGTCTCTGACCGTTGCCGTGGCGTTCAGGGTATCGCCCGGTTGGACCGAAGCAGATGCGCTGGCTTCCAGCGTGACCGTAATCGGCACATCCGGAAGGAACGGGTCATCGAAGCTGATCGTCGCGATGTCGTTCAGTCCGCCGCTCTCTCCTTCAGGGACGATAATATCATGTTCACAGACCACCCCGGAAAAGTTCGATGGCATCAGGTAGGGAGGACACGCATCCGGCTGCACACTGGTCATACCGCCGCTGAAGTAGACAATATCGGAGACATTGGCGTAGATTTCACGCGAAGAGGTGTTCGTCACATAGATCTTCGTATGTACACCGACGGTCCCGACCGGTGTTGAAGGGAGTCTCGTCCAGGTCACGTTGACATCAACCAGTTTATTGGTAACGGCACTCGGTGCACAGGTGTCGCCGAAATCAACCGTCGCCGGGCCGCTTTTGGAGATGGCCCAGCCATATGACTGTGCCTGGCGTGCCGTCATGTCTTTGCTGGTTTCAATCGCTCTGACGTCGGGGAGCTGGACACGTTTCTGACCGCCCGAAGAGCTGAGATTCGCATCCCAGAGGTTTGACTGAAGAGATGAACCCGAGTAAAGGTGCGAACCAAGGGCGAGACGCTGATAGTAGTTCGCCACACACACTGAACCACCGGGAAGACCGTTGGCCGCATACGCACCGTCCCTCGGACCGCCGCCTGCAACAGCGATTTGACGGTAAATCGTCGTAAAGACACCGCCGGCACCTTCATTATCAGGGGTAATCAGAAGATCCTGGACAACCAGCTGATCCTGGTTCGCAAAGGCCCAATCTTTACAGATCTGATTGGAAAGGTCCTCATCCAGGACCAAAACGGAGATATAGTCCCATCCACGCAGGTCACCGCCTTCCGCGTAGAGGTAGTCACCACCGACGGTGAAGGTGAATTTCTGGGGATCACTCCCCTTGTTTTCGATCGTCACCCGGTGCGGCACAAGGTCGAGTTCCGCCCACCCTTTCAGGTTACCGGTCGTATAGGCCCCGTCAGGGCAGACATAATCGTTCGCAGCCAGGTCGTATCCGTCAGGGATAGACGTGGAGCGGCATCCTTCCAGCGTATAGCCGATGTTGGCCGACGCCGCCACGGCAAAGAGCAGTGCTCCCGCTCCCAGCATGCGCTTGGTCAGCCCCCATTTTTCTCGAAATGAAGCTTTCATTTGTAGAGTCTCCTGTTGCAAAGAACGTCTCTTTCAAGAACGTTCCAGACCCGACCGCATGACACGTTCGGGCAGCGAAGTACTCAAATCAAAAAGTGGGTAACGAAACCATGGTGAAAAATATTCAACCGAGTTACCCTACTTTTGGCAACCCGGCCATCTTCGAGAAGATCCGTAGCTTTCCGCCCCCGGTTCGCACCGGGTTAGGCTTTTCTTGCAGTACAAAATATCAAACAACTTTGAACAGCCCCCCTCTCCTCTTTTGGCACAAAACCGTGAGAAAAACAGCTATTCATTACCTCCCAGTATAGAGCGGCATAAATTAATTTCATATAAGAAAAATCAATTTGATCGCAGACATAAATCCTGCACCCACAATTGCATCCGGCGACAGGCGTCTGCTATAATCCGCCCTATGAAAGATGATCTGCACAACCGACTGCTGCAGTGGTATGAAACCCACGGCCGGCATGCCCTTCCGTGGCGCAACACCGATGACCCCTACCGTATCTGGGTCAGTGAGATCATGCTGCAGCAGACCCAGGTCAAGACCGTATTGGAACGCTTTTATTTCCCTTTTCTCGAACGTTTTCCTACCCTCCCCTCCCTCGCCGCCGCGCCCCTTGACGACGTACTGAAACAGTGGGAAGGGCTGGGGTACTACACCCGTGCGAAGAACCTTCACAAGGCGGCTCAGCTGGCGGCACCGTTCATGCCAAAGAGCGTCGACGGGCTGCTGGGCCTCCCGGGTATCGGCAAAAGCACCGCCCATGCCATCGCCGCCTTCGCATACGCCGTGCCGGTGCCTATCCTTGATGCCAACGTCAAACGTATCCTCTACCGTTTCTACGGCCGCAGGGAAGCCGATGAGAAAACACTCTGGAGCCTGGCCGAAAAGCTCTTCGACCCTGAACACCCCTATGAATTCAACCAGGCGATGATGGACATCGGGGCCACGCTCTGCCTTCCGAAAAGCGCCAAGTGCGAAGCGTGCCCTTTTCAAAAGGCCTGCAAAGGTGCCGCCGGCGACCCGCTGCGTTACCCCGCACCGAAAACACGCAAAAGCATACCGGTACGTGAACGGCATATCGTCGTCTACCGGCACAACGGACAGTACGGGTTAAAACAGCGCGAAGGACGTTTTCTGCACGGTCTTTGGGGGTTCCATGAACAGACAGCGCCGCCCGAACAGGGGAGAGCACTCGATAGCATCGTGCAGGTCTATTCGCACTTCCGGCTCGAAGCGCAGGTCTGGCTCTGTGAAGCGCACCGCGAAGAGCTCACCTATTTCGGGAGGAAAGAGATCGACACCCTGGCCCTGAGCGGGGCCGACCACAAGGTGCTGAAGCAGCTTAGCGCATCGCGCCCCTGACCTCCTTGGCCACCGCCTTTTCATCGACCAGCATCAGCAACAGTGCCCCTATGATGAAGAAAACAGCGACCGATGCGATCCCTGCCCGTGAGCTGTGCGTCACCAGGGCAACCCCGCCGATCAGCAGCGGTCCCAGGACCGTCGCGAACTTTCCGAGGAAGTTGTAAAAGCCGAAAAACTCCGCCGCATACTCGGCGGGGATCATTTTCGAATAGTACGAACGGCTCATCGCCTGGATGCCGCCCTGCACCAGCGCGATCATCGCCGCCAGCAGGTAGAAGGAGCTCACGTCGTGCATGAAAGCCGCCAGCACGGCAATGAGCACATAGAAGCCCAGCGTCAGGTAAATCGCTTTTTTCGTGTCCCACATCTGTGCCAGCTTCGCGACAAGGATCGTCGCCGGGAAACCGACGAACTGCACCAGCAGCAGCGCCTTGATCAGGTCCCCGGCCTCGAAGCCTATCGCCATGCCGTAATCGACGGCCATCCGGATGATCGTATCGACCCCGTCGATGTAGAACCAGTAGGCGACGAGGAAGAGGAACAGCCCTTTGAGATGCTTGATCTTGTGGAAGGTGCGCATCAGGCGGCGGTACCCGAGCACGGTGAGCGTCACCGTACCGATTTTGCGGGTATTGCGCTTCTCTTTGACCCAGAAGACGAACGGCAGCGCGAAAAGGGCCCACCAGAGCGCGACGGTGACGAAGGAGGCCTTCACGCCCGCCGCCGCGTCGGCCAGGCCGAACCATTCCGGCTGCTGCACCATCGCCACGTTCACCGCAAAGAGAATACCGCCGCCGAGGTACCCCAGGGCATACCCGAGCCCGGAGACCTTGTCGAAACGCTCCTCCGTCGTCACCGAGGGGAGGAAGGCGTCGTAGAAGATGTTCGACCCCATAAACCCGATATTGCCCAGCACATAGACGAACGCGGCCAGCTCCCACTGCCCTTTGCCGACCAGCGCAAGCGACGCGCTCATCAGGATGCCGAGGAAGGCAAAGAGGAGCAAAAAACGCTTGCGGATGCCGCCGGCGTCGGCAATGGCGCCGAGCAGGGGGGCGAGCAGCACGACGATGATGCTCGAGACCGCATTGGCGACCCCCAGCTGTGCCGTCGAGACCGTCGCATCGGCTTCGGCGCTGTAGAAGGCTTTGAAAAAGAGCGGGAAGAATCCCGCCATCACCGTGGTGGCATAGGCGGAATTCGCCCAGTCATACAGCGCCCAGCCGTAGATGCTCTTCGCTTCGCGCGTCATTCTCTCTCCTTGGAGGGTGCTTCGGGGGTATAAAACAGCAGGTAGTCCGCTTCGCCGACATCGGCCGCCGCTGTCCCTTCCGGGACGGGGAGGATCGTGACATAGGGCCTATCGCTGCGGCGTGCGAAACGGGCATTGACGCCCAGACCGTAGGCCATATGGAATGCCCCCGCAAAGACGACCAGCAGATCATCCGGGGTCTGCAGTGCCGTAGCGGCGAGGCGTGCGCTCTGCTCGCCCATATAGCTGTCCCATGCCACCTGCACCCGGTACATCCGCTCCCGGCACTGCTGCGCATCCTCGCCCGTCTGTTTTGCATGGCAGTGGGCGAAGAAGGGTGCGAGCATGCTGCGGTGCGCGCTGAGGTTCAGATCAAGCTGCTCAAAGAAGGTACGCTGCGCGTCGTTCATGGCGGTGAGGTTGTTGTCGGAGACCGCTTTTTGGAACGCTTTCGTCATATTGATGCCGTAGAGCCTTCCCTTCGCATTGCGGATGCTCCCGTAGATGGGTTCGTACGATGCGAAAGGATAGCCCGCCTTCGCCGACCATCCGACCGCTTCGGTAAAGTTCCCCTCAAAGCCGCCGCCGGCATAGCGCGCCAGCAGTGCATCATCCTCGGGCACGAACCATTCGTTGGCCAGCAGGAGATGGCGCCCCTCCCCTGCCAGGGTTGTCAGCAGTTCGGCAAAACGTGCATGCATGGCCGTCGAGGCGTGATGGTCACCGACAAAAAGCACCTGGTACGGGGCAAGGCGCGACACCAGCGACGCATCGCTGATACAGGCTGCCTGCTTCATATCATAGAGACGGCACGGCTGCGGAAAGGTATGCTGCAGCGGGGCGTCGGGCCGGCTGCAGCCCAGGAAAAATGTCAGCACAACGGCGGGGAAAAGTACGCTGAAATATTGCATGCAGTATAATATCCCAAATGCCTTAAGGGGTGACGACACGATGGCGGTCCGCTTCAGCTTCAAACACTTCCTGTTCAACGCGTTCAGGGAGCTTTTCCTCTACCACCACAGCTCGCTTGAATTCCGTGCCAAACTTTTTGCCGCGCTCATCTCTGCCGACAACGAAGCGAACGAGTGTGAATTCGATGTCGTCAAAGAGGCGGGGATGAAGATCTACAACGATGAGGACCGTTCAAATACGCTGGTACTGACGACGCGGGAGATGGTGGAGAAGGTTCTCAAGAACAACGGGCTCGACATCGATGCGCTGGTCGAGGATATCATCCGCGACCTCCGTTCCGTGCCGCGCTACGCGCTGAAGATCGATCTGGCCCAGCTGGAGCCGCTGCTCGCGTGCCAGGATGATCCCGACATCACCGCCTATCAGCAGAGTATACTGCGGCTCTTCGGGGAGCTGCGCAGCGAATTCGTCGCGGCGCGGGAGGGCGATCAGCCTTTGTAAGGGACGAGCTCGTAGCCCTCGCTCATCAGCTTCATGACGCCGCCGGCGAGGTTCTTGACGTTGTAGCCCTGCTGTTTCATGAACATGGCGACCTGCGCCGTGCGGGAACCGGTACGGCAGATAAAACCGATCTCTTTCTCTTTGCCGCCGAGTTCATCCATCGCTTTCATAAACCCCTCGGCATCGTAACTGCCGTCCATCTGGAAAAAGGTGACTGTTTTGCATCCCGGAACGACACCCGTCTGCATCCACTCCATCTCGGTGCGGATATCGACGACGACCATATCGGAGTTTTCCAGCATCTCTTTGTCCGGATATACGTTAAGACTTGACATTCTCTTCCTTTGAAATCATTCGGTTATAAAAATTAGGTAAAATTATATCGTCTATCATTTAAACAAATTTTATCTGTTCCTTAATAGGCGATTCCATTAAAGCAGTTATAATACTGCGACTTTTTCACGGGGTGACGGCATGATCCGACGGTTTTTCAAACGCAGCCGCTTCAACGAGAAATACGCCGACCTCATCACCCGCTACAAAATTCCGCGTGCTTTTTTGAGTGTGAACAGGCATGCAGTTGCAAAAGGCGTTCTCGTCGGGCTCTTCGTCGCCTTCATCCCGATGCCGGCACAGATGGTCGCCATCGTCCTGCTGCAGCCGCTTTTCCGCTTCAATCTGCCGCTCTCCATCGCCCTGGTCTGGATCACCAACCCCGCGACGATGCCCTTCATCTACTATGTCGAGTACAAAACCGGCGGCTTCCTGCTCGGCATGCACGACCTGCCACACGTCGCCATGAGCCTGGCGTGGTTTGAGCAGAACTTCGATGCGATCGTTGTGCCGCTGTATACGGGAGCCCTCTTCTACTCGACCCTTTTTGCCGCTGCTGGCTATTACCTTGTCCAGCGGCTCTGGATCGTCTCCGTGCACCGCCACCGCTCCCGGAGGCGGCGCTAGAGCAAAAAACGCTCCGGGTCGAAAAAGCTGTCGTCGGAGATGTGGCCGAACGCCGCGTTGATCGACGTAAAGAGGTCGGGGTACTTGCCCTCCATCTCCGAGAGCATCGTTTTCATCTCGGCACGCGCGTAGGGCATCTTGACATCAAAGCGCATCGAGGGGCACGCCTCGTCCCCGATCGTCGGCCAGCCGTTGTCGTGCGCGGCGGCCGCGAGCTGGCGTTCGCGCATCTGGATCAGGGGGCGGATGACGACAAGCCCGTTGTCCGCGCGGTATTTCGGGGCGAGCGAACGCAGATGCCCGTTATAGATCAGGTTCATGAAAAAGCTCTCGGCCGCATCGTCGAGGTGGTGGCCCAGGGCCACCTTGTTGCACCCGAACTTCTCTGCGGCGCTGTAGAGGGAGCCGCGGCGCATCCGGGAGAAGAAACTGCAGTACGAGGAGTTCTTGCGGATCTTCTCTTTGGCCGTATCGTAGATGTTCGTATCGTGGATATGGTGCTCGATGCCGTGCTCTTTGCAGTGTTCAATCAGCGCGGAAAAATCCTCCCCCATGCCGTAAGCGACGGTGACGGCGACCAACTCGAAGTTGAAAGGGGCGCGGCGCTGCTGCTCTTTCATGGCATGCACGAGGGTCAGGGAGTCTTTCCCGCCCGAGAGGCCGACAAGGATGCGGTCCCCCTCCTCGACCAGGTTGAACGCGGCGTTGGTGCGGCCGAGCTGCCGCATGATTTTTTTACTGACCATGGGCGGCGGCGATCTTCTCCAGCATCCCCATGACGAAACTGCTGCTGACCTGCGATGAGTGTTTCAGGAATTCGTCGAAATCGAAGGTTGCATCCATGTCCGCGGCGTCGCTGATCGCACGCAGGACGAAGAAGGGGACCTGCATCGCATCGCAAACGACGGCGACGGCCGCCCCTTCCATTTCGATGGCATCCGCCTCAAACGTCTTTTCGATCCACGCTTTACGCTCCGTATCCGCGATGAACTGGTCTCCGGTCGCGATGATCCCCCCTTTGAGATCGATCCCTTTCTCCTCGGCAACGCTCTTGGCCATATGCAGGAGTTCGCGGGACGGTTCGACATAGACCTTGCCTTCAGGCACATAACCGTGCGGGTGACCGAAAGCCGTGATATCGAGGTCGTGCTGGCAGAGCTGCGTCGCGGCAATCAGGTCGCCGATTTTCAGTTCGGGGTTCACCGCGCCCGCGACCCCGGTGAAAAGAAGCATCTCGCAGCCGAACTTTTCGAGCATTGTCGCGGCGGTCAGTGCCGCGTTCACCTTGCCGATCTTGCTGTAGCCCAGCACGATATCAAGCCCTTTGAAACGCGCCTCGTGGTAGAGGTTTCCGGCATATTCGACGTCGTTGTGCTTCTTGAAATATTTGAGCAGCGGCTCGTGCTCACCCGCATCGAGGAACGGCTCCACCTCTTCGACCATGGCCCCCATAATGGCAATTTTCATCATTCATCCCTGCATCGTAAAATTGTTGCAATTATAGCCAAAGAGCTTGAGAGCGCCTATATCGGGGCCCGGGGCGGAATACGCTACAATGGCGCATCTCTTCGGAACCCGCTTCCGGAGCATTCTGCCACAAAGAGCCGCCGTGACTTCCAAACCTTTTACCACCCTTCCCCTTCCCGCCCCGCTGCTCGAAAACCTGGACACCCTCGGCTACCGCCGTATGACCCCGGTACAGGAACAAAGCCTTCCGGCGCTGCTCGAGGGCAAAGACGCCATCGTCCGCGCGCAGACCGGCAGCGGCAAAACCCTGGCCTTCGGGATCGGCATGATCATGAAGCTCGCAGAGAACGAAACGGATGTTCAGGGACTTGTCCTCTGTCCGACGCGGGAACTGGCCGAACAGGTCGCCGGGGAGCTGCGCCGCCTCGCGCGCCACCGGCCGAACGTCAAGGTACTGACGCTCTGCGGCGGGGTGCCGCTGGCGCCGCAGCGCGACTCGCTCACGTACGGCGCACACATCGTCGTAGGCACCCCGGGGCGGATCCTCGACCACCTGGGCAAAAAGACGCTCTCGCTTTCGAAAGTGCATACCCTGGTGCTCGACGAGGCCGACAGGATGCTGGACCTCGGTTTTCATGACGCCATCATGCAGATCGCCTCGCACCTCCCCTCCTCCCGTCAAAGCTTGCTCTTTTCGGCCACCTTCCCCGGGACGATCGCCGCGATCGCTTCCGCGCTGCTGCGCGATCCTGTGACGGTGGAGGTCGAGAACAGTGCTACGGAGGTGACGCTCACACAGCACTTCGTCAGGGTTAAAGGGGAAAAGAGCGCTACGTTTCTGCGTCTCCTCGGGCACTACACTCCCGAATCCGCCGTCGTGTTCTGCAATACGAAGGCGGGCTGCGATGCGTTGGCGCTCGAACTTGCCGAGCAGGGCTACGATGCGGCCGTCCTGCACGGCGACCTGCGCCAGGGCGAACGCACCGAGGTGCTGACGCGTTTCGCCCTCGGAGGGATTCGGCTGCTCATCGCAACGGACGTCGCCGCAAGGGGGCTCGATATCAAGGAGCTGGGCGCCGTCATCAATTTCGACCTGCCCGAAAAACCCGAAACCTACCTCCACCGCATCGGGCGTACGGCCCGGGCGGGCAGCACCGGGATGGCGCTGACGCTCTTCACCCCGAAGCAGCAGAGTGCCGCCGAACGGCTGGCCGCAGTCGGCGACATTCCCTTCGTCCCTGAAGACGCTTCCGGTTTCGCGCCGGCCGATCCCGCACTGCTGCTTCCCCGTTTCGCCGTCCTGCGGATTGACGGCGGCCGGAAACAGAAGCTGCGTCCCGGGGACCTGCTCGGCGCCCTCTGCGCCTCCGGCGACATCGACGGCCAGTCGGTAGGGAGCATCGCCATCCATGACACCCTTGCCTACGTTGCCGTCGAACAGGGTGTTGCCGACAGTGCGCTGCAGCAGCTGAACCGCGGCAAGATCAAAGGCAAAAAGTTCCGCGCCAGGATCACGCCGTGACGATCTTCGTCGACGGTGACGCCTTCCCGAACCTGCTCAAGCCCATTGTCGTCCGCGCTGTCGAACGGGTGCAGATACCGCTGGTGCTGGTCTCGAACAAACCCGTCCGGCTGGGGGACTCCGCCCTGATCGAGACGGTCATCGTGGAAGCGGGTGCCGACGCCGCGGATGACCGGATCGTCCAAATGCTCTCCCCCGGCGATCTTGTCATCACGGCGGACATCCCCCTGGCCGACCGGGTGCTTTCAAAAGCAGCCCATGCCATCGACCACCGCGGGGAGCGCTACACGCCGGACAATATCAAGCAGTATCTCGCCATGCGCAACCTGATGGAGACGGTCCGCGACAGCGGCGTCGTTACCGGAGGACCGAAGCCCTTCGGCCCCAAAGATGCGCACGCCTTCGCCAATGCCCTGCACCGCTTTCTGACCGAGCACGCCAAAGCATAAGCGCGTGTGGAATACACGAGAGAGAAACAATAGAAAATTGATCTGATTAACGTGAAGGGCGGTCTGAAAAGGCCGCCGCGGTAGGGAAAGGGGTCAGTCGATCTTTGCGAGCCACTTTTCAACGTCGTGGAGCCGATGATCGGGGGTCACCGTCTCGACAGCCTCGTCGAAGAGCGGGAGACGGCGTTCAATGCCGCCGCGGGGCGTGATAACGCGGCTGCCGCCCCAAAAGCCCAGGCCGTCCTCGAACCCGACACGGTTGACGAAGACGACATAGGCGTTGGCGAGCTGTGCCAGTGATTTGAGCAGTGCGTCCCACTGCCCTTCGATGGCCAGCCCCTCATCTTCGAATCCGCGTGCCGGGGAGTTGGCGATGACATAGACGAACTCCGGTTTCAGTGCCGCAACGTCGGCCATCGTCTGGGCGCGCCAGAGATCCTCGCAGACGAGCATGACGCTTCGGCCGAACGTCGTATCGAAAGCCTCGATACGGCTGCCTTTGAAAAAGTAGCGCGCTTCTTCGAACATCCCGTAATTGGGCAGGTGCAGCTTTCGGTGAACATGACGCAGTTCGCCGCCGCTGAAATAGCACGCCGTGTTGTAGGTCCGTCCGTTCTCTTTGAGCGCCGCACCGACGACAATATCGCAGGCGAGGCTCGCCTTGGCAAGGGGTTCAAGTTCGGGGAGCGTCCAGGCGTCTTCATAGACCTTGTCCTGAAGCAGGTAGCCGTTGAGGGCCAGTTCGGGGAAGACGATGACATCGTTGCGTCCGGCATAGGCGGCCACCAGCGTTTCGCACGACTCGAGGTTCGTACGGTTCAGCCGGGGCGCGTTCTGGACGAGGGTGACGGTCATTGCAGCGCGTCGAGGGTAGCCTGGAGCGAATCCATGTCGAAGACGTTGAGCGTATTCATCTCTTTGGCAATACGTTTGTTCAGTCCCGCAAGGACTTTGCCGTTGCCGAACTCGATGGCGAGGTCCACGTCCGGGGCGATCGCAGCAACGGACTGCTTGTAGCGGACCGGGTAGATCAGCTGCTCGCTGAGCAGCTCCACCGCCTGCTGTTTCGTATGGTACGGTTTGGCCGTAACATTGGAGATGATCGGGGCGTCAAACGGATCGTGCAGCACTTTTTCCAGCTCTGCGCGCAGCGGGTCCTGCGCCGCAGAGAGCAGCGGGCAGTGGCTGGCAACCGACATGTTCAGCAGCAGGGCACGCTTGGCCCCCGCCGCTTTGAAGGTCGCTTCGAGGCTCTGGAGGTCCGGCTTGAGACCCGCCACGACCAGCTGGCCGTCCTGGTTGTAGTTCGCAGGCCACACCTGCTTGTTCTCTTTGTTGCGGGCGTCAGTACAGATCGTCTCGACCGCCGCGTCGTCAAGGCCGACGATAACCATCATGCCCGCTTCGACGCCTTCGCAGGCGCTCTGCATCAGCTGGCCGCGTTTGTGCACCAGTTCGACGGCGTCGAGGTAATCGATCGCCCCGCTCGCGCAGACTGCGGAGACTTCGCCGAGGGAGTGCCCCAGCAGCAGTGTCGGCGCCGTCGGGCGCGCTTCCTGGAAGAGCTTGTAAGCCATCATCGACACCAGCAGGATCGCCGGCTGGGTATAGGCAGTCTGATCGAGTTTCTCGTTCTCCTCGAACATCAACGCTTTGAAATCGACCCCAATGCGGTCACTGGCCTTCTCGACCATCTCTTTTGCATAATCGGACGCTTCGTAGAACGCCTTGCCCATACCGACACTCTGGCTCCCCTGTCCCGGGAACACCATCGCGATTTTCTGACTCATTTCTCCTCCTGTGTCATGGTTCAAGCAGACCGAACTGCTCGTTTTCCGCAATCTTCTTGCGCAAGGTGTTGCGGTTCAGCCCAAGGCGCTCCGCCAGCTGCAGCTGCGATTTGAACTTGCGCAGCCCCGTTCGGATCAACGGGACCTCGTAAAGGTGCAGGAATTTGCGGTAGTCGTTGTGCGACCCCATCTGCGCCTGCAGGTAACGCTCCATCACCTGCATCACTTCCGCTTCGTTCACCCCGCCCATCAGGCGCTCGAAATAGATCTGCTTGCGCAGGGAGTAAGCGTTGTCGCTCAGATCCGGCTTTTTGCCTGCAGCGGATGTCTCGCGCACCAGGTCGAAGATCCGGTCCGCTTCGGCATTGAAATGGCTGATCAGCAGTTCCACGTCTTCGGGGCGGTCGACAAGCGGAGGCAGCGCGATCTTGACGCTGAAAAACTCCCAGATAGCATCGGAGAGGTACTCGGACGAGGCCGTCGCGATCATGCGCACCTTGTCCGTCTTGACCCGCTCGAAAAGCAGGGTAATGTTCGGACAGTGTTCAATATGCGTCAAAACAACTTCATCATTGCTTTCAAGCGCATTGAGCACATTGTCAAAGTCGCGTGCGTCGAGCACGACGGCGCCGGGCAGGATTACCCGTGCGAGTGTCTGTTTGCCGGTCCCTTTCGGTCCGCTGATCAGCGCATTGACCTGAAGGGTTTTGAGCAGCGTCGCCGTCCGCAGCGCTTCGGTCGAAGCGTGTGAGGCTGCGAGAAACTCAGTGACAGCCACAGCTATGTCCGCCGCCGCTTCCGCAGCAGCCGTCATCGACCTTGTTCTCTGCCGGCACGCCGCTGGCGATCTCGTCAGCCGTCGCGTCGCGAACCTCGTTGATCGTGACGCTGAACATCAGATCTTTGCCCGCCATCGGGTGGTTGAAGTCAACGACGACGCTCTCGTCTTTGATCTCTTTGACGACGACCTGAACGGTACCGCCGTCTTCACCCTGGCCGTAGAGTGTCATGCCTTCTTGAAGATCGATGCCTGCGAACTGCTCTTTCGGCACATCCTGAGTCGCTTCAGGATTGTAGTCGCCGTAGGCGTCGGATGCTTTGACAAGGACGTCACCTTTCTCGCCTGCTGCCATCTCCTGGATACCCGCTTCGAGGCCCGGAATGATCTGTCCCTTGCCGAACATGAACACGAGCGGCTGACCGCCGATGTTGGAGTCAACGACTTTGCCGTCGGCCTGAACTTCATACTGGATGGATACGACTTGATTCGTTTCAATAGCCATAATATTACCTTTACAAAAATTTAGGGATTCTAACCCGATCTAACTATAGTGCGGCTGAAAAAGTAGCGCTATAGCTGCCTACAAAGTATTCAGAAGCCGTTCAGCTTCCGCTGCTTCACTGGAGGCAGGGTATTTAGCGATCAGAGACCGGAGAAACTTTTTCGCGTTTGCCGAATCACCGGTATGCATCATACATTCCGCACTGTGAAGCATCAGAGCCGGCATGAATGACGTTTTCGAAGAACGTGCAGCACTCTCTTTATAGTAGGAGAGCGCTTTGGACCACTCTTTGCGGTAGTGCCACATCTCCCCGATCATGAAGTGCGAATAGGCCGGCTTGTAGTTACGGCGGATCAGCTCCTCGTACATCGGGATAGCCTCTTTGAAGAAGAGCTTGTTGTAGTTCGCCTTCGCCTCGGCGGCAAGTTCCTTGCTCGATTTCGACTGCAAGGAGTCCGTCGCAGCAGGTGCACTGACGCTTTTGAGCGTTTTGCCGAGGTCACGTTTGAAGGCGTTGATCTCTCCGACAAGCCCATTGAACTCATCTTTGGAGACATAATTGGCATTGATGGCATCAACCTGGGCCGCCATCTTCTCCAGTACCGTTTTGAGCGAAGCGATATTCGCCTCGTTGGCACGCACGGCCTCTTCCAGCGCCGCGACCTTGGCGTCACGGTCCGCCGCCACATCCTGACCCGAGGTCAGTTCGCCGACTTTGAGCCTGTTTTCCTGGGTTTTTTCCGCCAGGCCTTCAATAATCGTCTGCAACCCGTCGATGCGTTCGCGCAGGCTTTGCAACTGGGCACTGTTCTCTTGGGATTTGCGTTTGGCGTTTTGAAGGTTTTGCCGGTTCTCGACAATCTTTTTTTCGGACTCCGTCAACCCGTATGGCGAGTCGCTGTCAAGGTTGCCGGCACCGAATACGGAGGGTTCGGACGCCTGCAGCTGAAAGAGCAGCGCGCCCGCCAAAAGGAGGGAAAGACGTTTCATCGGTCCCGATTACGGAAGCAGTTTGAAGTCGTCGCGGCGGTTCTTGGCCCAGCACTCCTGCGTCTTTTCAACACAGACAGGGTTGCTTTCGCCGTAGCTTACCATGCTGATACGCTCAGCATTGACACCTTCGGCAACCAGCGCGTCTTTGGCGGCTTTTGCACGTTTCAGACCCAGCGCGAAGTTGTACTCGTCGCTACCCCATTCGTCACAGTTACCTTCGATTTTGATGTTGAAGGCAGCTGCTTTGTTCTGCATCAGTGCGGCGTTCGTCTGCAGTTTAGTAGACGCTTCCATGCTGATGTCAAATTTGTCGAACGCAAAATAGATGGACTGCATCTGGCTCTCCAGGGCACTCATCGTCTCTTCGCCGAGTTCGATCGTGCTGTCACTGACACCTGCATTTTCATCAACAACGACAGTATCGGCATCTGCCGCACTCTCCATCTGGCTGCTATCCGCACCTGTTTGCGTCTCATCGATCGCCGGTGTTTTAGAGCTACAACCAGCCAACAACATCAGAACTACACTGCTGTAAACCAACACTTTTTTCATCACAATCCTTTGGGGAGACCGAACAGAGCCTTTTGCAGGATGTCCTAAAATAATCCTGATGATTTTAGCAAAAAAAACTTAACAGAATATAGCATTTTGCTTTAAGTAACCAATTTACCAGTCGAGTGACTGGATTTTTCCGCTGGCCAGCGGGAACAGGAAGTTCTTGTTCTGCGCCAGACGGATCACCCCGATGGCACTCTGCTGCTTATAGTTCTTGATGTAGATGATCGCATCCCCGTCATTGGAGAAACGCGGGAATTCGTTGACACCCGTCGCTGTCAGACGGCGGATGAAGTCCGTCTTCATCGAGATCAGGTGCAGGTTGAACGTATTGGTCCCGAACGCATCACTGGTTTCACGGGCTTTGTAGACCACGTATTCGTTATGGGCGCTGCACGCGGAGTTGTCCTTGCCGTAGAAGACCAGCTGCTCGATTTTGGCTTCCCCCGAGCGCTTGGCGAAGACATTCGGATAGCCAAGGCGGTTGGAGATGAAAACGATCCGGCCGTCATTCATGAACTGTCCGTTGACATCGATGCCGCCGTAGGTCGTGACGCGTTTCGCGGTTTTCGTCACGGTATCGTACTGATAGATATCGGGCTGCCCTTTCGGCGCCATGGTCAGGAGCAGTTCACGGCCGTCCCGGCTGACGTCGGAGCAGACCAGCATGCCGTCCGAACTCAGCATTGCCGTACGCGCACCGGTACGGACATCTATTTTGAACAGGGTCGGCTTGTCGCCGCTGAGCGACGTGTAATAGAACGCCGAGTGCGCTTCGTCGGCCCATTTCGGGAAGACGTTGAGCCCCCCTTTGATCATGACATGCTGATAGGAGAGCGTATAGTCGGCGATGACGATTTCACTCTCCATACGCCCTTTTACACGGGCAAAGATAATCTTGCGTTTGAGCCAGTCCAGCGGAGCCTGGCCGAAAAATTCGTTGATGTCATAGGCGATCGCATGGGAGACGAACGGGCTCATAGCCGTATTCGCAACGCGGTAGCTTTTCTGAAGGACGACCTTGTCTTCCTGGAAAAGGCGGATGTCCGCAACAAAAGCGGCGTCATCGTCGCGAAGACGGAAACGCAGCGTGTAATCCATGGCCCGGTTGAGCACGGAAGCGTTGTCGAAATGGGTCGTTGCATAATGGTGATCGACATTGAACAGTGTCAGCACGTTCAGGTCGCTGGAGAGCAGGTTGTAAAAGCGCTTGGCCGGCGTACCGGTAAAATCGACAGAGGCATCCTCAACCGCAATGGATGGAAGGCTGTCGGCCTCTTTTACTACTTCGATGGTCGCATCGGCGGCGAACATCAACGTCACACTCATCATCAACGCAATGAAAAAACGCATCGTTACTCCTTGGAGACCAGACTGACATCCAGAACGGCCTCGTTTCCTTTTGGGTTTCTTTCGAACGTGACACGCGCCAGCCGCTTTTCAAGCTGCCCGACCTCCCGGTCGAAAAACGATTCGCCCGAAGCGCGGAGGACTTTGAAACGTGTCATCTTCCCGCCGGCCGAGATCCAGATCCGAATCAGGGAAACGGAACCTTCGGAATTGACCGGCGGGAAGAAGTTCTCATAGATAGTGGCCTGTATTTTAGCGTAATACGCATTGACTTCCGCGCCGCCCGAAGCACTCTGCCCGCCGGCCTCCTGTGAAGGGCGCACCAGGTTGAGGTTCTTCACCTGTTCCGCGGTCGCCGTCGCATCACGCTTTTTCGTCGTCTTGATACGTTTCTGAAGGTTGGCCAGCCGTTTCGTATCGATTTTCTGCTGCGGTTCGGGCCGCTTGGTATGAACAATCTTCTGGGTCTGGATATCCGAAAAGAGTGACGAGATATCCTCTACCGGCGTCGGCGACTCTTCGGGTTCGGGCGTCGGCTCAGGCGCCGCTTCCTGCTTGGGAACAGGCGTAGGCGTATTGTTCTGCTTGGAGGTAATGAGCGGTACGTCGACCAGCGAGACAGAAACCGTCGCACTTTTGGTCAGCGCATAGCTATGCATTTTGTCCAATCCCCGCAGGAGCTGGAAAAAAAGCAATACAATGAGGAGGAACAGGACAACGGCATAGAGACCGCCCAGGTAAAAGTCCCGGGGATCGTCAACCGTTGGTAGCGAGAGAGACTTCACTAAAACCTGCCTGTTTTACCGCTGCAAGCACCGACATGACCATCCCGTAGTCCAGGGAACGGTCGGCACTGATCGTGACCGTCGACTTGGCATCGAGGTTCTCCTGCGCAAAGCGGTAGAAGTTGTCGATAAAGCCGAGACGATCGAATTTCTCTTTGTTGACGAGGATCTCGCCCTCTTTCGTGATGACGATATGGACCGGCGGCTTCTTCTCAAGCTGCTTCTGCGCCGAGCCCTGGGGGAGATTGATCAGCTCTTCGTAGACGATGTTCGGTGCAATCACCATCAGGATCGCCAGCAGTACGAGCATGACATCCACCAGAGGTGTGATGTTCAGCTCCGGCCGCTCTTCCCAGTCGAAGACACTCACGCCGCGTCCGTCACTTTGGCCATCAGGGCATCACGCTGCATCTGCAGCAGACCGGTCAGTTCATACGCCCGGCGTTTGAGGATCTGATGGTAGGTATAGGCGAAAATCGCCACGAAGATACCGGCTGCCGTCGCCACAAGCGCGTCGGAGACACCGGCGGCGATGACCGCCATGGTTCCGCTGGAACTTCCGATATTGTTGAAGGTATCGAGAATCGAGACAACCGTTCCGAACAGACCGATAAAGGGTGCAGTCGAAGCAACAACGGAGAGAATAGCCAGTCCCTTCGTCGCTTCTTTCGTCCCGGCGAAAAGCCCCAGGTCAAACAGTTCATTCGAAAGGCGTTTGCTGCTTTTGATAAAGTGGTTCAGGTAGGAGTTCGCTGCAATCCCCTGTGCACCCATCAGAAGCGATTCGAGTGAATCCGTCTCTTTGTCGACCCAGCGGTTCAATGCGAGGAAGCGGTAGAAGAACGTCCAGTTGATAACGATGAAGTAGACCGCAAGCAGTGCCAGTACCGCGAGGGTGACACTGTTGCTTTTGAGGTAGTAGTCGCTGAGCGATTCAAACATGATGATCGCTTAGAGCAGTTTGTGTGCAGCCGATTCGATCTTGGCTGAGACCGAAGCCAGTGCCATCTTGGAGTCGGAAACGTCAGCAAGCAGTTTCTTCGCATCTTCGAGCACTTTGGCGACTTCGCTTTCGCCTTCGCCGCGGATCGCGACGGCACCGTCAACCAGTACCGTCACCTTGTCTTCCGTCACCTGGACTACACCCCAGTTAACGACGATGGACTCGGTGCGCTTGTCTGCAGTGACGATATCGATAACGCCGGCTTTGAGCAGCGTCGTCAGTGAAGCGTGGCGCGGCAGAACACCGAACTCACCCTCTTCACCCGGCAGCGTGACTTCAACGGCTTCATTATCAAAAATGAGACCGTTAGGCGTGATCACTTCCAGTTTAAAAGTATCCATTACTTATTCCTTTTGCACTGAAAAAGATTACGATTTTGCTTTTTCAGCTTTTTCGATCGCCTCTTTCATGTCACCGACCATATAGAATGCGTTTTCCGGCATATGGTCGTATTCACCCTCGAGAATACCTTTGAAGCCTTTGATAGTGTCTTCAAGCGTAACGTATTTACCCGGTGCACCTGTAAAGACTTCTGCAACGAAGAACGGCTGAGAAAGGAACTTCTCGATCTTACGTGCACGTTCGACAGTCGCTTTGTCTTCTTCAGAAAGTTCGTCCATACCGAGGATCGCGATGATATCCTGCAGGTCTTTGTACTTCTGAAGTGTTTTCTGAACGCCGCGAGCGACGTTGTAGTGTTCTTCACCGATGATCTGCGGGTCGAGCAGGCGAGACGTAGAGTCAAGCGGGTCGACGGCCGGGTAGATACCTTTTTCAGCGATCTTACGGTTCAGAACCGTCGTTGCATCGAGGTGGGCGAAGACAGACGCCGGAGCCGGGTCAGTCAGGTCGTCCGCCGGGACGTAAACCGCCTGGACAGAAGTGATTGAACCCTTCGTCGTAGACGTAATACGATCCTGCAGCGCACCCATCTCGCGTGCCAGTGTCGGCTGGTAACCGACGGCAGACGGGATACGGCCGAGAAGTGCAGACATCTCGGAACCGGACTGCGCGAAACGGAAGATGTTGTCGATGAACATCAGGACGTCGAGGCCTTTTTCATCACGGAAGTATTCCGCCATGGTCAGACCAGTGAGGGCGATACGGTTACGTGCTCCCGGAGGCTCGCTCATCTGGCCGTAGCAGAGGGCAACTTTGTCCAGAACGTTCGAGTCTTTCATCTCGTGGTAAAGGTCGTTACCTTCACGGGTACGCTCACCGACACCGGCAAAAACGGAGTAACCGCTGTGTGCGTGTGCAACGTTGTGGATCAGCTCCATGATAATGACGGTTTTACCGACACCGGCACCACCGAACAGACCGACTTTACCACCCTTTGCATACGGTGCGAGGAGGTCGACGACTTTGATACCCGTTTCGAACATCTCAGTCTTCGTGCTCTGCTCGACGAGCGGCGGAGGATCGCGGTGGATGGACCACATTTCAGCGTCAGTAACCTGATCGCCGTCGTCGATCGTTTCACCGATAACGTTGAAGATACGTCCGAGGACTTTTTCACCGACCGGCACTCTGATCGGTGCGCCTGTTGCGACCGCTTCTGTACCGCGGACCAGTCCTTCAGTCATATCCATGGCGATCGTACGGACACGACCGTCACCGAGGTGGGAAGCGACTTCGAGGACCAGACGGTACTCGTTGCCTTCCACACTTGCTTTTACCTCGATCGCTTCATTGATCGCAGGAAGATTTCCGTCGAACTCAACGTCGACAACCGGTCCCATGACCTGGATAATTTTTCCAACCATTCGATTCCTCCTATTTCATCGATTCGACGCCGCTGATGATTTCGATCAGCTCGGTCGTAATTGCTTCCTGACGTGCCTTGTTGTATTGGACCGTCAGTTTCTTCACCATCTCTTTGGCGTTGTTCGTAGCCGCATCCATCGCCTGCATCCGCGCGGAGTGCTCCGCTGCGACTGAGTCGATCAGTGCGTAGTACATGTTGTACTGTGCATACTTCGTCAAGAGTGCGTCAAGCATCTTTTCGCTGTCTTCGGCTTCCAGTTCCAGCAGGGAACCTTTGCTGACGTCCTGGCAGTCAAACTCGTTGGTGTCGACCGGCATGATGCGGTTGACATGGAGTTCCTGTGTAATGACGTTCTTGTAGCCGTTGTAAACGACGTAGACACCGTCGATCTTACCGTCTTTGAAGTCCTGGATGGATGCATCCATGAATTCGGCGGCACGATCCATGTCCGGCGTAGAGCTCAGACCGATCTCCTGGTCGAGCATCTCCACCTGGTTGTAGCTGAAGAACTCAATCCCTTTCTTGCCGACACCGCGAAGGCGTACTTTCACCTTCTCGTCTTTGAACTCGGCCATCAGTTTGCGAACCGCTTTGATCGTCTGCATGTTGAAACCGCCGCAGAGGCCTTTGTCGGCCGTGACGAAAATGATATCGACCATTTTCGGCGCTTCAATCTCGGAGAAAGCACGGTTTTCAATACCGCCGATCTTCATACATTCGATCTGGCTGGCCAGTTCAGAGATCATGGCATTCGTTTTTTCGGCAAAAAGACGTGAGCGCTTCGCGAGCTCTTCCGCACGGCGGAGTTTCGCCGTGGAGACGAGCTTCATCGCACGCGTGGTTTTCTGCGTGCTAGAGACACTCTTGATCTTCCGTTGAATATCTTTTAAGTTGGCCATGATGGTCCTTACTCAGCGACGAAAGACGCTTTGAACTCTTCGATCGCTTTTTTCATCAGGGCACTCGTCTCATCGTCGATTTTGGATGTAGAACGGATGTTCTCGAAAATCTGAGGATAAGAAGCCTCTACGAACGGATACAGTTCTGCTTCGAACTTGACAACGCTGCTTGCCGGCAGGTCGTCGAGGTAACCTTCGTTACCCGCGAAGATCACCAGCGCCTGCTTCTCTGCAGTGAGCGGAGAGTACGGCGGCTGCTTCAGAACTTCGACCATGCGCTGACCGCGTTCGAGCTGCTTGCGGCTGACTTCGTCGAGGTCGGAAGCGAACTGGGCGAACGCCTGGAGTTCGCGGTACTGTGCCAGGTCGAGGCGCAGTGTACCGGCAACCTGTTTGGTTGCTTTGATCTGTGCTGCACCACCGACACGTGATACAGAGAGACCGACGTTGATCGCCGGGCGGATACCGGAGTTGAACAGGTCTGTCTCGAGGAAGATCTGACCGTCGGTAATGGAGATGACGTTTGTCGGGATATATGCCGCAACGTCACCCGCCTGCGTTTCGATGATCGGCAGTGCCGTCAGTGAACCTGCACCTTTCTCATCGTTGAGCTTCGCAGCACGCTCGAGGAGGCGGGAGTGGAGGTAGAATACGTCACCCGGGAACGCTTCGCGGCCCGGAGGGCGGCGGAGAATCAGGGACATTTCACGGTAAGCGACCGCATGCTTGGAAAGGTCATCGTAAACGATCAGACCGTGGCGCGCGTTGTCACGGAAGTATTCACCCATCGTGACACCGGTGTACGGCGCGAGGAACTGCAGTGCAGCCGCTTCGGACGCTGTCGCGGAAACGATGATAGTGTACTCGAGGGCACCGTGCTCTTCGAGGCGGCGGACGACCTGAGCGACCGTAGACTCTTTCTGACCGACAGCAACATAGATACAGACAACGCCGTTGCCTTTCTGGTTGATGATCGTGTCGAGTGCAACCGTCGTTTTACCTGTCTGGCGGTCACCGATGATCAGCTCGCGCTGACCGCGGCCGATCGGCACGAGGGCGTCGATAGACTTGATACCGGTTGCCATCGGTTCATGGACGGATTTACGTGCCATGATGCCCGGTGCTTTCTCTTCGACGAAACGGTTTTCCGTTGCTTCGATCGGGCCTTTGCCGTCAATAGGCTCACCGAGGGCGTTGACAACGCGACCCAGCAGTGCGTCGCCGACCGGTACGCGCAGCAGTTTGCCCAGGCGCTTGACGCTCATGCCTTCGCGCAGTGCACCGCTTTTACCGAGGATAACAACACCGACGCTGCTCTCTTCGAGGTTGAGGACAAGACCCTGAGTCCCGTCTTCGAATTCGACCATTTCACCGGCCATTGCATTGGACAGGCCATAGACCTGAGCAACACCGTCTCCGTAAGAGACGATCTTCCCTGTTTCATTAATATCGACGTTCAGTTCAAAGTTCTCGATACGTTCTTTGATGATTGAACTGATTTCATCTGCTTGTACTTTTGCTACCACTATGCTATCTCCTTTCCAAGATCAAATTGCTTTTAAGATGTGCTCAACGAGTTGAGCGTTCATGCGGCTCTTCGAGAGGCTGACTTCGACACCGAGGTCCTCCACTTCGACTTTGATACCGTCATAATCCGACGCGACGAACGCGAGCGTGATCGTCGCATCCATCTTTTTACCAAGGTCGCTGCTCAGTGCGGCGAGTGTCGATGCTTCGACGGCCGTATTGCTGTAGACCTTGCCTTCATAGGTTCTGTGCATCCCTGCCAGTGTCAGGCGGAGTGACTCGGCAATTGCCGGGATAATCGCCAGGCGCTTCTTCTCAACCAGGAGTTTGACCAGGTTGTTAACAGCGTTACTGTTTGCGCCGGCGACGATCGCGAGCAGGAGTTCCTGTTTCGCAGCGTCGGCGACATTGGGGTCATTGATGATATCGGCAAACGCCTTCTCGCCGAAGGCCTCCGCGAGTGCATCAAAGAGTGTTTTCGTATTCGCCAGAGCCTCGGCATCCATCAGCGAAGTCAGGGCTTTTACATAACGTTGTGCGATCATCGCTTCCATTACGCCACCTTCTTCACAATGATGTCAGCCATCTTCTCTTTGTCGAGGGAGGCTGTGCTCTGTGCTGTCACATCTGAAAGGACAGTTTCAACGACACTGCGCACCATCTGGCGCTCCGCGAGGCTCTCTTTGTCTTTCATCTGTTTTTCGAGAACGGCGATCTCGTTCGCAGACTGGGCTTCAATCTGTTTCTTGAGAACGTCTTTCTCTTTTTCCGTTGTCGCAGCCAGTTCGCTCGCAAAGGTCTTCGCCTCTTCGACACGGGCTTCCGCAGCGACTTTTTCCGCTTCAGAAGCACGCAGTTTGTCCTGAATGCTGTTCAGACGGTCGGCGATTTCACCGGCACGGCCGGTAAAGAAACCTTTGACCGGCTTCGCCAGCAAATACCACAGGATCCCGGCGAAGATCAGGAAGTTGACCGTACGCGGAAGGATATCTGTCGCACCGTGCTCGGCACCGGACGAAGCGAAGAGCGATGCTGAAACGAACAGGGTCATAACCAACAGTTTTTTCATCATGTCTCCTTATATCTTGCTGATCTTGGCGTTAACAGCCTCGACGTAAGCCGGGACCTCAGCAGAAAGCGCATTCCGGAGGTTCTCGCGCTCTGTCGCAAGTTCCGCCTCAAAGGCTTCATAAGCTTTGGCCAGCTCAGCACGCTTGGCACCGATGGCGGCTTCCGCCGCATTTTTTGCATCCGCAATCACTTTTTCCCGTTCCCCAGCCGCTTGCAAACGTGCTTCGCTGATAATGGAGTCCGCGGTTTCGTTCAGTGCACTGACTTCGGCGTCGTTAGAGCCGATAGCTGTCAGATCATTCTGAATGTCTTGGTCACGTTTTTCCATGAAAGCAAAGAGAGGTTTGTAGAGCATACCGTTTAGAACGGCGATAAGGATAAGGAAGACAACAGCTGTACTGATGAGCAGCAGTGGACTAATATCTAACATATCACCTCCTAAAAGTTGCGTGATTATACAATTTATAAATTAAAAACCCTGTTAAGTTGGGAGGGGAAAAAGCGAAAAAGGAGAAAAATTACAAAGGGGGGAATTTTTTTGGTTACAAAATAATGCAGCGGTCAGCCGAGGATGTCCAGAAAACGGGCAACCTCCTGCTCATCGCGGAAGGTGATGGTGATTTTGTTCGTGCCGGCGGCCACGGCAAAACCGCCGTCCGAGAGTGCGCTCCGTACGGCCCCGAGGTCGTATTCAGGGGCTTTCGGCTTCTCCTGGGTTTCCGTTTCCCCGCGGCTTTTCATCCGTTTGACCATCTGCTCGGTTTCGCGGACGCTCAGTTTCTGGCCGTGGATGGAATCGACCATCACTTTCTGCTCTTTGTCCGTCAGCCCCACCAGAACCTTGGCATGCCCGGCACTGATCGTACTGTCGATCAATGAGGAGAGGGTTTTCTTGGAGAGCTGCAGAAGACGGAGGGTATTGGTAATATGGCTGCGGCTCTTGTGCACCACCGATGAGAGCTCCTCCTGGGTGAGCCCGTGCAGATTGATCAGCTCTTCGTAAGCCTGGGCCAGTTCGACGACATTGAGCTGCTCGCGCTGGATATTCTCGATGAGAGCGTGCTGGCGCATCTGCGCTTCATCCAGGGAGGCGATCACCGCACGGATCGTTTTAATCTTCGCCAGCTTGCTCGCACGCCAGCGGCGCTCGCCGGCAACGAGAATGTAGCCGTCGACGTCTTCGACAAGGACGATGGGCTGGATCAGGCCGTGGGTCTTGATGGAAGCGGCCAGCTCCCCGAGGGCTTTTTCGTCAAAATGTTTGCGCGGCTGGAAGGGATTCGGTCGGATCTGTGAGACAGGAACCTCTACGACCTGGGCATTTTTCGGAATCTCGTGGTCGTAGGCCTCTTCGATTTCGCCGAGGAGTTCACCCAGTCCGCGTCCGAGGGATTTCGTTTTTGCCATACCCATCCGTTACGCCAGGATGGCCTGGGCAAGGTTCTGATACGCGACGGAACCGCTGGAGCGCCCGTCGTAAAGCACGGCCGGTTTTCCGAAACTCGGGCTCTCCGCCAGCTTGACGTTGCGCGGGATCACGATGCAGTCATCCGTTTCATCGGTAAAGAGCTTCTCTTTGAAGTGCTGGCGCAGATCCGCCAGTACCTGTTTGGAGAGGTTGTTCTGCGAACTGTACATCGTCGGCAGGAACCCTTTGATGGCCAGGGAGGGGTTGATCGTTTTGCGGATCAGGCGCACGGTATTGAGCAGCTGCGCCAACCCCTCGAGGGCGAAAAATTCGCACTGGATCGGGATGATGACCGAATTCGATGCGCTCAGGGCATTGATCGTCATCGGCCCCAGGGCCGGCGGCGAATCGATGATGACATAGTCATAATGCTCTTTGACCTGCGCGATCGCTTTTTTCATGATCAGCTCGCGCCCTTTGCTCTGGCTGGAGTCGTAATACTCTTTTTCCACCCCGACGAGGCCGATATTCGACGGTGCAAGATCCAGCATCGGCAGTTCGGTCGTCAGAATGATGTCACCGAGCTTTTTCGCCCCGATCAGCACATGATAGATATTGAACTCGTAATCATTACGGGTATATCCCAGCGATGTCGTGGCGTTGGCCTGCGGATCGGCATCGATCAGCAGGACCTTTTTCCCTTCAACGGCAAGGGATGCCGCGAGATTAACCGCAGTCGTCGTCTTACCTACCCCGCCTTTTTGATTGGCAATTACAATTACTTCACTCATCGCTGGCTGTATATCCTTTGCCCGTCACACATAACCGATCCATCGTCACACAACACCGCGTTTTCTAAGGAAAAGTTATGATGATTATTATGCGTTTGGAACCGTCTGCTTTTGTCAAATTCTAGCGCGTATAGTCTGAAGATTTCCTTCCATTTCGGAAATCCTTCCACCCTTGAAAAATAATCATTTAATAACATTTCTCGTGAAACATCGATATCTAGAACGCCGAAACCCTCCGGGGCATTTTTCAGGTTGAGCCCGATGCCGCACACCAGGGTATTTTGCCGCATTGTCGTGATCGTTCCGCCGATTTTCTGCCCGCCGATGTAAAAATCGTTCGGCCATTTCAGCCACACTTCCGATCCGGCATCCTCAAGGGCCATTTTGAGCAGAAAAGCGAAATAGATGGAGGAGGATTCAAGCTGCAGGTCCGGGGGCAATGCGCTGCGCGCCACGGCAAATGAGAAAAAGAGGTTGCCTTCCAAACCTGTCCAGCTGTTTCCCCGGCTCCCGCGCCCGGCCTCCTGGAGATCCGCGACCACCGCCAAAGGGGGCGTCTCCCCCGTTTTCAGGGCGTCAATGAGGTAGCGCTGGGTCGAATCGACCTGCTCAAGCCAGCGTATCGTCAAGGCCGAGCCGTTTCCCGTTGAGGTAATCATTCACCGCCATCGCTTTTTTCGACGGCGGCTGGACCGTTTCGACCCAGAGTGCCCCTTTGCTGCAGCCTACTTTCACCCGCATCTTTTCGACAGCGAAAATACGGCCCGGGGTGTTTGCCCCCGTTGATGCCGCCAGTGTCATCTTCGTCAGCTTCAGGCCGCTTTCCAGGTAGACCCCAGGCCAGGGGGTGAATGCACGGTACTTATTGTAGAGTTTCACGGCGTCATCAAAGGCGACCTCGCCGTCGGCCTTGCTGATCTTCTTGCAGAGGCTTGCCTCGGCGTCATTCTGCGGCACCGCTGTCAGGGTCGGGTAAGCCCGCAGCACGTCCGGCGTCATCTTGGCCGCGAGGTCGGTCAAGCGGTCGAACAGGCTGCCAACGGTTTCATCATCACCGATCGTTATCCGTTCGATTGTGAGAATAGGCCCGGTGTCGAGCCCCTCCTCCATCAGCATTGCCGTCACGCCGGTCTCTTTGTCCCCGTTCAGCAGGCTCTGCTGAATGGGGCTGGCGCCCCGGTACTGCGGCAGGATGGAGGCGTGCAGGTTGATACAGGGGGCGTGATCGAGCACCGCTTTGGGCAGGATCTGCCCGTAGGCGGCGACGACGATATAGTCGCAAGGGATCGTTTGCAGCGTCTCGACCGTCGCATCGTCGCGCAGACGCTCGGGCTGGTAGACGGGAATGCCCGCTTCCAGTGCGACGGTTTTCACCGGTGGCGGCGTCAGCACTTTTTTCCGCCCCACGGGTTTATCCGGCTGGGTGTAGGCCGCAACGACCTCGATATCACTCTGCGCGATCAGTGTTTCCAGGATCTGCGAAGCGTAATCCGGCGTCCCCATAAAGATCACTTTCATGCGACACTTTCCGGGGTGAAGAGCGTGCCGCCGCTCTGCGTATCATTCAGGAGGAAGTTTTCAATATCTTCCAGGTCAAACCCGCTGGCCAGGAACATGCTGCGGCCGCGTTCAAGGAGGAAGTGCGCCGCTTTGAGCTTGGTGACGATGCCCCCCGTGGCAAAGCTGTTGTGCGGTGTCACCTCTTTGGAGAGCTCCTCGGCCTTGATAGCGTGTACAAGCGGCCGGACGCAGGCATCGTCGTGGCAGTGCGGGTCCTTGTCGTAATAGGCGTTGATATCGGAGAGGATCACCAGCAGGTCGGCGTTGAAATGGTACGCCGTATAGGCGGAGAGCTGGTCATTGTCGCCCAGGACCAGTTCTTCGACGGCGGTGGCGTCGTTCTCGTTGATGATCGGCAGTACCCCGTTCCCAATCAGAGTATCGATGGTGTTGCGGGCCTTTTCCGCCTGGCTCTCCGTGTAGAAGTTCGCCGCCGTCACCAGGACCTGTGCCGGCAGGATGCCGTGCTTTTCAAACTTCTTCTTGTAGCGGTTCATCAGCAGCGGCTGCCCGATGGAGGCGAGTGCCTGCTTGTTCGCCAGGACGCTTTTATCGAGCTTGAGCTCCGTATATCCCGCCGCGACGGCGCCGCTGGAGACGAGAATCACTTCGTAGCGCGCTTTGAGGCGGGCGATCAGGTCGACAAGGTTCTGCATCCGGTCGCGGGCAATGCGGTTGTTCTCGGTCAGGACGGCACTGCCGACCTTGAGGACGATGCGTTTCAAGCTTGCTCCATTCCTATCAGGGTATGCAGCGCGAAATTGAGCGGTTTGATATTTTCATGGGCAACGGAGGAGATCGCTGCCATGAAGAAGGGTTTCTCGCGGTCAAACTGCTGCGTCTCGTCGGAGAGGTCCTGCTCGTAAAACGGCAGGGAATCATCGAAACCGAAACGGCTGTGCTGAGACGGCTTGACGCCCACCAGCTTCATCATCTCCGCGATCTTCTCCTCGGCCTCCTCTTTGGAGAGGGCGTCGACGCGGGTCAGCGCGATTGCAAAGGCACGCGTGGCGAGCAGTTCGCTGAAGCGTTCCAGCTCCTGCTGCAGCGTTTCGTACTGGTAGGTCATCGTCATGTACGACGCCAGGTCGATCATGAAAAGCAGCGTCTTCGTCCGCTCGATGTGGCGCAGGAACTGCAGTCCCAGGCCGCGCCCTTCGCTGGCGCCGTCGATGATCCCCGGGATATCCGCCATGACGAAGGATTCAAAATCGCTGACGCGGACCTGTCCCAGTTTCGGTGTCAGGGTCGTAAATTCGTAGTTGGCGATCTCCGGCGTCGCGTTGGAGACGGTCGAAATGAGCGTCGATTTCCCGACGTTGGGGAAGCCGACGAGGCCGACGTCCGCGATGAGCTTCAGCTCCAGACGGACCCGGCGGGTCTCACCGGGTTCACCCGGCTGCGCATAGGTCGGGCGCTGGTTCGTCGAGGATTTGAAGTGGGTATTGCCCAGGCCGCCCTTGCCGCCCTGCAGCAGCTGTTGTTCCTGGCCCTCACGGACGAGGTCCATCAGCAGCTCGCCGCTCTCGGCGTCGAAGACCTGGGTGCCGGGCGGTACGATGACGAAGAGTTTCGGTGCCGACTTGCCCGTCATGTTGGAGCCCAGACCCGGACGGCCGTTTTCCGCCACGAGCTTATGCTTGCCGTGGTAGTGTGCCAGGGTGTGGGTATTGTTGTCGACGCGGAACCAGACGTCCCCGCCCCGTCCGCCGTCACCGCCGTTCGGACCGCCGTTGGTCACAAATTTCTCGCGGCGGAACGCCACACAGCCTGCGCCGCCTTTTCCCGATGATAATTCCAATTCGATCTGATCGACAAACATGCATTAAATCCTTGTAGGGCTTCACTCAACAGAAGACTTGGACATCCGTTAGAAGTATACTGTTAAATAAAGGTGAATAGATGAAAGCGGCCCTGCCGAAGCAGCGCCTGATTTAGGGGTAGAGAGCTTAGGAAGCCGGTACGATAGAGACCTGCTTGCGGGTCTTGTCTTTACGCTCGAACTGAACGATGCCGTCAACCAGCGCGTACAGCGTGTGGTCTTTACCCATGCCGATGTTCTGACCCGGGTGTACTTTCGTACCACGCTGGCGAACGATGATGTTTCCGGCTTTGACAGTTTCGCCGCCGTATTTCTTCACACCAAGTCTACGTCCCGCGGAATCGCGGTTATTCTGTGTACTACCTTGACCTTTCTTGTGTGCCATATCGAACTCCTCCTAGATTACGCCGCGATCTTCGTGATGCGAACGCGTGTGAAGCTGCGGCGGAAACCGCGCTTGAGTTTGCTGTCCTTACGACGGCGCTTTTTGTAGATCGTGACTTTCTTGTCGCGGCCTTCGTTGATGACTTCTGCAGTAACAACCGCACCGTCAACAAAAGGAGCACCGACTTTCAGCTCACCGGCATTGACCGCGAGTACTTCTTTGATCTCGAGCGTTGCTTTCGGCTCGAGGCTCATTTTGTCAAGCAGGAGGATATCGCCCTCTTCTACTTTATACTGCTTGCCACCGTTTTTGATGATTGCGTACATAGCATTTCCTTGTAATGTATAGAAAAGAATCTCGACTTAAAGACTCAGAGTGTATCCGCCTCATCAAAACGTGACAATCAGTTCGATCAGGCCTTTTAGCGCCTGGATGGAGGAGAGCCATCAGCGACACGCATGCCGCTGTTTCAGCGCAATCCTCTGGTTACACTCTCAGTCTTCAAGAGAGGTCCCTGTTCTTTTAGTGGGCGAATTATAGCCAAAAAGGCTTTAATCCGCAAGGGCGATCGCGTCGATTTCCACCAGGGCGTTTTTGGGCAGGGTTTTGACCGCCACCGTCGAACGTGCCGGCTTATGGTCGCCGAAGGCTTCGGCATAGAGGGCGTTCACGGTCGCGAAATCGTCCATGTTATCGAGGAAGATCGTCGTCTTGATCACTTTGTCCAGCCCGCTTCCCGCCGCTTCAAGGACTGCCGTCAGGTTTGCAAGCACCTGCTTCGTCTGGACCGTAATGTCGTTCTCACACATCTCGCCCGCCGGGGTCAGCGCGATCTGTCCGGAGGTGTACACCATCCCGTTCACCTTGACCGCCTGAGAGTAGGGTCCTATCGCCGCCGGGGCGTCTGCTGTCTGCACGTACTGCATTATTTTCGTTTCCTTTCCACATCGTCGAGTATGGACATAAAATCCTCTATGTTCCAGTAGCCCGGCATTTTAACCAAAACCCTCTCATCGGCACTTAAAAAATAGTGCATGGGGATCATCGGCGCCTTGAATTTGGCGGGATAAGTGCCGCTGTCACGCTCGACCTCCACGCCGACGGCCAACGCCGCCAGACGCTTCCGGACCGCTTTGTCTTTGAGCGTAGTGCGTTTGAAGCGTTTGCACCAGCGGCAGCCGGGCGCGGTGATAAGGAGATAGACGATCTTCCCCTCCTGTGCCGCGATCTGCCTGGCCTTGTCGTAACGCTCGGCCCACTCCGCCGGTGCCGCCGTCAACAGTGCCGTGAAAAGAATAAGTATCAGCCCGTACCGCATAAGTCCCCTCGTGTCGGTTCATTTTAGCATAAGTGAGGGCTGCCGCATCAAAGATTGCTTTCAATCGGAGTGCACTATAATCAATCCATATAGGTGAGGTGATGTATGGAAACAGACCAGACCACGCTGTTCGAAACGATCGACACCATCCAGGAGCGGATCGTGATCCTGCGGCATGAACTGCATGCCCATCCCGAACTCTCCGGGGCGGAAGCGCAGACGACCCTGATGCTCAAGGGGATTCTCGAAGCGGAGGGGCTACGGGTCCGCTCGTTCGAAGAGCACTACGGGCTGATCGCGGAGATCATCGTCGACGAAAACGCCCCCTTCGTCGCCCTGCGCGCCGACATCGATGCCCTCCCGATCGAGGAACGGACCGAACGCGACTATGCCTCACAGACCCCGGGCATTATGCACGCCTGCGGCCACGATGCCCACACCGCCGTCCTGCTGGGCGCCGCCCTGGCCCTAAAGAAGAACGAAAGCGGGCTCCGACAGAATCTACGTTTCATCTTCCAGCCGGCCGAGGAGATCACGGAGGGGGGAAGTTCCCAGATGATCGAACACGGGGCACTGGAGGGGGTCAAGGCTATCTTCGGCCTGCACGCCTACCCCTACCTTCCGACCGGGCAGATCGGCTACAAGTACGGGGTGATGCTCGCCTCCGCCGACACCTTCGAGATCGAGATCTTCGGCAAAAGCGCGCACGGGGCACGCCCCCACGAGGGGGTGGACGCGATCCTCGTCATGTCGATGGCGGTGAACTCTCTCAACCACATCGTCTCCCGGCGGATCGACCCGCTGCACCCCGCCGTCATCTCGCTGGGGACCGTCGAAGGGGGCAAGGCCCCCAATGTCATCTGCGACCACGTCAAGGTGTGCGGGACGGTACGGACCGTCAACCACGAGGTACGCCACGCCATCCCCGAGATGATGGAGGTCTCCATCAGAGGGATCTGCGACTCCATGCACGCGACGTACGATTTTGCCTACCGTTTCGGTTCCCCCGAGGTCACCAACGACGACGCCATGGTCGACATCGTCCGGCGTGCCGCGGGAACCGTCCTGGGCGAGGAAAACGTCATCGACCTTGCCGACCCGGTCATGGGCGGCGAGGACTTCGGACGCTACCTCGAGATCGTCCCGGGCGCCTTTTTCCGTCTGGGGACCTGCGACCCGGAAAAGGGGACCTGCATTCCGCAGCACAATGCCCGCTTCGACGTCGATGACGACGCCCTGCGCTACGGCATGAAAATCATGGCGCTCGCCGCCCTGGAGGCGATGGACGATGCGTGACCTCATCGAAATCCGCCTCACCAGCCGGACCCACTTTTCGCTTCTACGCTACACCTGCAAGCACCTGAGACAGCTGCTGCCGCTGCACCGTCCCGAACAGCTCTCAGAGGCGATCGACCAGCTGCTGGAAAACGTCGTCGAACACGCCTACATCAAGATGGAAAACATGGACGTCACGGTCCGTTTCACCATCACCCCCCGCCAACTGCAGATCGACGTTGAGGACAGCGGTCTGCCGTTTGATTTCACCCCGTTCATGAGCGAGGCGGTCGACCGTTCGGCGGTGCACGAAAAAGGCTTTTACCGCATCTACGATCTTGTCGACCGCTTCTGGTTCACCATGCTCGAGAACAAGGGAAAACGGTTCAGCGTCATCCAGGCCTTCGAGCACAGCTACGACATCCGTACCGGGAAAACCTCCACCGTCCTGCCCGACAAGCAGACGATCCTGGAACGGCTGGATGTCCGCCGTTTCGAGGCCTCCGACGCCGAGGGGATTGCCCAGCTCATCTACAAGAACTACCACTACACCTACTACAAGAGCCAGTTCTACGACCCCGTCAAGATCCGCCAGCTCAACGAGGACCGTGAAGTCGTCTCCATCGTCGCCGTCTACGGGGTCCGCGTCGTCGGCCACTTCGCCCTGGTCCTCTCCCGCCATGCCGAGATCGCCGAGATTGCCATTGCCGCCGTCGATCCCGAGTTCAAGAAAATGGGGATCATGAACCGGATGTTCGATACGATCATCGCCACCGCCGCACAGATGCACCTCAATGCCATCTACGGGGAAGCCCTGATGCTGCACCCCTACAGCCAGAAGGCCAACCTCTCCCACGGGATGTGCGAAACGGCGATCGTGCTCGGCGAGGTCCCTTCCCAGACGGAGATCGAACGCCAGATCAAGGCATCCCTGCGCAGCGGGGCGATGATCAGCTTCCTCGTCTTTGACACCCACAAACGCTACCGCTTCCTGCCCGGCCGCTATGCGGAGCAGATCGAGGCCACCTACCGCTGTGCCAGGGTGGAAGCCTCCGTCAGCCGCCCGGCCAACCCCAACCGGCAGGTCCTCACCCACCACTTCAACCCCCACATCAATGTCGGTTTCATCATCATCGAAGGGCTGCCCGACCCCGAAGCGCTGGATGAGCTGATCGACCTGATGCACACCGACCACTGCGAAATGGTCTACGCCGATCTAAACCTGCACCACATCGAGGAGATCGACGAGGTCGTCACCATGCTGAACCGCCGCCACTTCTTCTACAGCGGGGTGTTCTTCAGTTTCTATCATAATGAGGATTATCTGCGCCTGCAGCGTAAAAACAGCCGTTTTGTCGACGAAGAGCAGCTGGTGTGCTACTCGCAGAACGCCAAGGCGATGCTGGAGTATATCCAGGAGGATGAAGCGAGGGTGGCTTCCGCGGGAGCGGAGGCTCAGTAGGTGGCGATCACCTGCTTGAAGACGTCGCAGAGCCCGCGGACCTGCTCCGGGGTCGTGCATTCGTTGGGGGCGTGAATCGTGTCGTTTCGCACCCCGAACTCGATGACGTCGATGCCGTATTCGGCGATGAAACGGGCATCGGAAGTGCCGCCCGCCGTGGAGTGTTTGGGCCGCATCCCCGTTACCGATGCGATCGCCGCGTCGATCGTCCGGACGATGTGGGTGTTCGCGTCGGTGACAAAGGGCTTGGCGCTCTGGTCGAGGGTCAGGGTGTAATCCATCTCTTTGAAATAGTGGTGAACGAATTCGGCGATGTCCTCCTTCGAGGTTTTCGTGGAGTTGCGGACATTGAACATCATCTTCAGCTTGCCCGGCGTCACGTTGGTCACTTCCATCCCCGCACGGATATCGGTCACGACGAACTGGCTTGGGCTGAAATATTCGTCCCCCTCGTCCAGGTTGACCCCTGCCATATAGTGCAGCACCTGGGCGACTTTATGGATGGGGTTCTTCGCCTTTTCCGGGTAGGCGGCATGCCCCTGTTTGCCCCGCTTTTCGATCACCCCGTTGATGGAACCGCGGCGGCCGACCTTGATGGCATCGCCGAAGCGCTCTTCGCAGGTCGGTTCGGCGACGATACAGGCATCGGGGAGCATCCCCTCCGCTTTGAGCCATTTCAGAAGCTCCACCGTACCGTGTTTCGCCGGCCCCTCCTCGTCGGATGTGAGCAGCAGTGAAAGGGTGCCCCCGAAGGTCTCCGTCTCTTTGACCGCCTGCAGGAACGCCGAGACGCCGGCTTTCATATCCTGAGCGCCGCGGCCGTAGATCTTCCCCTCTTTTTCGACGGCCGTGTAGGGGTCGGTCTCCCACCCCTCCCCGGCCGGGACGACGTCAACGTGCCCGGCAAAACAGAGATGGTTCCCGCTGCCGAAACGTTTATAGATAAAGAGGTTCTTCACCTCGTCCACGTCGATGCGCACGGCGGTATAGCCGTCCAGGTAGCCTTCGACGAAGTCAAGGATGCCGCCGTCGTCCGGCGTCTCGCTTTTGCGTTCGATCAGGTGTTTGAAGAGTTCAACGACGTCCAAACTCAGCCTTTCGGGTTCTCATAGAAGACATATTCGGTCGAATAGTCGCTGATCTCGAAATAGAGCTTCTTCTCGCCGCTGTCCACCTCGTAGTTGAAGTTGCTGTCAAGTACGCCGTAGCTGTAGCGGTAGGGTCTCGGGGAACTGTCGTCGGTCCCCTTTGCCGTACTCATCTTGCCGATCTTGATGAAGCGCATCACGAGCTTGCCGCCGCTGTAGATATCGAGCACCCCGTTCGTCCCCGTCCAGTTCTGCAGCCCGTGGCCGAGCTTGTTCTGCGTCTCCTGGGTACAGCCGCCGAGCATCAGCAACGTGACGGTCAAAACAATCCATACTTTTTTCATCCTGGTCTCCTTCTCCGGCAAATCAATTACCGGATTATAACGTCTTCGTTTCAAGCGCCCCTTACGATTCAACCGCGGGCGATGACCCGTGCCTGCATTATAAGCTTCTCCATCCCGTAGGGGTCCTCAACGTTGAAAAAGATCCCCTGTTCCGTGACCACGGCCGTCCCCGTCCCCCGTTCAACGGTCTCTTCACCGTTGAAGTAGTCTTTGTTGCGGTACTCGATCGTATAGCGCTCCCCCGCCGTCACTCTGAGGACTTTGAGCTGCTCCTGCGAATGGGGTTTGAACATCGGTCGTCCTCCTGCTAGAAATCGTCCATGTCGATGGAGGCTTTCCGCGGCGCTTCGGGCTCGTGCTCTGGCAGGTCGACCGTGTTGATCTCCGGGACCTCCTCTTTGACGACCTGCACTCTGGCCAGCTGCTCCTCGACGTCAAGCTCCAGCCCGCTGGAGGTCATCACGAAGCCTTTGACAACGAGCTTGCCCTCATGGATCTCCCGGTGATGGTCACGGCAGAGGGGAACGAGATTGTGGCGGTGGTTGACGGGCACATGGCCGATGAACCCGCGGGCATCCGCACTGGACTGGTGCGCGATATGGTGCACATCTTCCGCCTTCGCCCCGCAGATGACACAGGTGGTGACGTAGAGGTCCTTGTTGTACTTGCTGGTGCGCTTTTTCACCAGCAGCTCCAGTTCGTCAAAGTCGTTGGAGAGGCGCTTGCGGATCCGGTTCGCCGCCTCCAGAAACTCCGAGTCCATGTGCAGGGAGCGGGCGAACTCCAGGCCGTAGACGCTCGAACCGCTGCCCGACTGCAGCACGCGGTTAAAGACAAGCTTGTCTTTGACCGCATCATACTCCACGCTCAGGTGCAGGTCGACGACATTCTCCAGCCGCCGCATCTCCTCCATGTTGGCCAGCTGGTGCAGGTGGGTGGCGAAGAGGAAAAGGGAGCGCAGTTTCGCCAGTTTCATGATCGCGCTCGCGACGATGGCGACGCCGGAGAGCGTCTCCGTCCCGTGCGAGATTTCGTCGCCGAGGATCAGCGACCGTGTCCCGGCGCGGTTGAAGATGTTCTTGAGTTCCATCATCTCGACGGCAAAGGTGGAGAGCCCCTTTTGCAGGTTGTCGCGGGAGACGATCCGGGTAAAGAGCGACTCAAAGAGCGAGAACTTCATCGACGACGCCGGTACGTAAAAACCGGCTTGTGCCATCAGCACCGCCAGCCCGACGCTCTTCATCAGCGAGGATTTCCCGCTGGAGTTGATACCGTAGAGCAGGACGCCGTTGACATCATGGCCGTCGTGCACGGCGGGATCAAGCATGACCGTTTCGGGATAGGGAAGATCCATGTAGGCGCGGTTGCCCATGACAATGTCGTTGGGCACGTAGATCCCCTGCCGCTCCTGGATCTCGATGAGCGGGTGGCGCAGCGCCATGAGCTGCAGGAAGTTCTCGTCCTCATGGACATCGACGATGGTCGGGCAGGCAAAGTTGTACTGCTGCGCCGCCCGCGCGGAGGCGACGGCCACGTCGAGGTCGGCCACGTAGCCGATGATGCGCTCGAACAGGAGCGTATAGCGCCGCTCGAAGGTGCGCTGCAGGGCGATGAAACGCTCCTTGACCAGGGCGACGATCTTCGCCTGGTTGCGCATGATCTTGTCGGAGAGCTGTTCGGTCAGCTCCGAGGTGATCTTGACACTGTTGGTGAGCCGCTTGACGCTGAAGTCGCTGAAACAGACCGTCTCGTTTCCCAGGTCGACGCTGCCGGAGGCGAACTCCTTTTCGATCATCGCCCAGCGGGTCCGGCTCATGGAGATGTAGTGCCCCTCCTTGTCCAGGACCCCCAGGGAGACATAGCCGCCGCTCCCCGCAGCCGCCCCCTGCTCGCCGAGCATCCGTTCCATCGCGTCCATGATGATCGCGAAATTCTGCAGCATCCGGGCGTTTTCGTCCACCAGTGCGTCCACCTGCACGTCGACACCCCGGCGCAGGAAGTTGTCGTCAACGGTGCTGACGGTAAAACGGCGCGACACCTCCAGGTCGATGCTCTGCTCGATGTCGCGGATAAAAGTGTCGACCTCCTGCTCGCTGAAGGGGGTCTTGATGAGCTTGTGCCGTTTGACGAACTCCATCAGTTCCCGGATGCCGACAAGCGAGGCGTGGACATAGTTCATCTCGAAGGGGTGCAGGCGTGCCAGGGCGATCCGGCGGTGGAGACGCTCGAGGTCGTAGACCCCCCGAAGGGCATCGCCGAGCATCCGCACGTGCGGCATCACCCGGTCGATCAGCCCGTAGCGGCGCTCCAGCTCGCTGCGCTCCTGGATGGGGTTGAGCAGGCGCTCCTTGAGCAGGCGCTTGCCGATCGCCGTCACGCTCTTGTCGACGAGTTTGAGCAGTGTCATGTCGCTGCGGTCTTTGGAGATGACGGCCAGCTGTTCCAATGCATTGTTGCCCAGGTACATGTAGCGCGTATTGTCGATCATCTTCGGCCGGGCAAGCTTCTGGATGATGTGGTAGTCGTGTTCGATGACGAAGTGCACCAGCGTCGCCAGCGCTTCGGAGACGAAGGGGTGGCGCTCCAGGTCGAGGTGTTCGATCGGCGACAGTAGAGACTGGATCTGGTAGACGTTTTCAAAGAGTTCGTTCTGGTAATCGATCTTCGGGCGTTCGTGGTTGACGCTGTAGGCGTAGTGCTCGCTGATCTCCAGGTAGCGGATCACCTCTTTCTGGTTCTCCACCCCCTCCAAGAAGGTCAGTACCACCTCTGTCGTCCGATAGATGTTGAGCAGGTTGAAGACCTCGTCCAGCGCATAGGTGGGGTCTTCGCTCGTGCCGTAGGTCTCGTAGAGCCAGGTTTTCCCCGTCGTCACGTCGATGGCCGCATAGCCGACGCTGTAGATATCTTTGTGGCGGTCGATCAGCAGGGAGACGATGTAGTTGTCGTCGTTGTCAACGGTATGGTCGAAGTTCGTGCCCGGGGAGATGATCTGCCCGATGAAGCGACTGAGCTTCGGCGGCACCCCCTTCTGGCGGATGACGATGATCGTATAGCGCTGCTCCTGGATCAGGCGGCCCAGGTAGCGCTCGAACGAGACGGAAGGCACCCCGGCAAGAAAGGGGTTCTTGACGCTGTTTTCGGCAATGTTCTTGTTTTTCTTGGTCAGCTGGATGTTGAGCAGTTCGGCCATCTCCTTGGCCTTGCCCACCTGCATGTCGTCATTGTTGACCTCGTAGACTTCGTAAAAGGTGCCGATCTCCATAAAGACGACCGTATCGCTGCCGTACTTCTCTTCGAAACGGCGCTGCAGGTCGAAATAGACCTCTGTCAGCAGGCGGTCTTTGCTGTTGAGAATCCCATCAATCTCGCTGTGTAGCACGACATAAAACCCTTGCGATGACGTTGTTTTTGTAAGGAAAGATTATAGCTAAAACGGCTTAGGGGGAGTTGGTTGTAGAGGGTGGCGGCGTGCCGCAGCACGCCACCGTCGGAAGCGAGAGGTCTTAGAAGTCGCCGATAGCAGCGCGTGCCGGGATCTCGTCCATTGCTTTTTTGACGCTGAGTGCCATTTTGAGCATATCAGCCGGGAGCTCGTAACCGCCGTGGATCGCCAGTGTCATGTCCATGCTGACGAGCCAGCGCTCACCGTTGCCGTATTCAACCAGCATGATACGGCACGGCATGAAACCGCCGTAGTAGCGTGAATAGTTCAGGAAGACTTTCGCGATCGGAAGGCTACACAGGGAGAAGATACGCGCGTGCTTGACTTCGGTCGGTGCCGCATCGTCTTTTGTGTACATCTTGATGTCGCCCGTGACGCGCATGTTGTACTCTTCTGCCAGTGATTTGATCGTCTCGGCGACATCGTCGTTCGCGATATCGTCTTTGACCAGCCACTCCTGCATCATAGCTCTTGCCGGGTCACCGTACTCAGTGACTTTCGTGAACATGTTGTCGTAGGCATCCATTGCCTTGTCGTCCAGTTTGTACTGTTGCGTTACCGCGGTCCATCCCATGTGCATTGTCGAACAACCACTGATCATGAAGGTCATCATGATTGCAGCTACTGCTGTCATTACGTTTTTCAACTTACTACTCCTTGTAAACAATGTGATAAAATTGTACTATCAAAAAATTAAATAACTTAGAGGAAATCGAACTTTTTTGATTTTTTTATACAAAAACTGTGTAGAAACCGCTCAACCCAACACGTGTTTGGGCAGGACCACGGCTTTGAAATCCCCCGAAAACACTTCCGTTTCGCCACAAAATGCATTTACCGTGATCTTATATTTTCTGCCGTCGCTTTCCATACACCGCGCTTTGAACAGCAGGGTTTCCCCCACGCGTGTCGGGGCAAGAAAGCGGCAGCTGCTCCCCGCCAGAACGACGGTCGGTTCATTGACGGCCGCCATAGCCGCGTAGTCGGCTGCGCCGAAAACGAAGCCGCCGTGCACCAGCCCCTCTTCATCCGCCGCCATGACCGGCGTCGTCTCCAATTCGACCGCCGCATACCCTTCGTTCAGGGTAATGACAGTCCCGCAGAGGCCCTTGTCTATTTTAAGGTGGGTGTTGAGCATCATGCTTTGGGCTCCTTTGTCAGTCGGACGTAGACCCGTTTGGGGGCGGGATACCCCTCGACGGTTTTGGAGGGGTCTTCGGGATCGAGGAAATCTTCCAGGCTCTGTCCCTCGATCCACTCCGTTTTGCGCTGCTCTTCGGGGGTCGTCACAGAGGTCTCCAACAGCTCAAAGCCGCTGAAGCCTGCCCGCAGACACCAGTTGCGCAGCGCGGGGACGGTGGGGACGAAGTAGATGTTGGGGATCTTGGAGTACGCCCCCGCCGGGCTGAGGCAGATCTCCTCTTCCCCGTCGATCATGAAGGTATCGAGGTAGACTTCCCCGCTGCTCTCAAGCCCCTTGTAAAGCTGCTTAAGCATCGCCACGGGATCGCTGCGGTGGTAGAGCACCCCCAGGCAGAAGATCGTATCGAACTTCTCTTCGTACTGCGGCAGGTGTTCGACGCCCAGCAGTTCATAGACGATCTCCGTCTTCGCGAAATGGTTGATAAAATCGAACTGGGTCTTGTAGAGCGCCGAGGGGTCGAACCCGACCAGCTTCGCCGGGGCATCCTCCTGCATTCGGAAAAGGTAGTAGCCGTTGTTGCAGCCGATGTCCGCCACCCGCTTCCCCCGCAGGTTGAAGTGGGGACGGAGCAGGTTGTATTTCATAAAGCTCTGCCACTCGGTATCGATGAAGAGTCCGAAGAGTTCAAACGGCCCTTTGCGCCACGGCATCATCATCCGTGCGACCGCTTCGATCTGCATATGATCGATCGTTGCTTCCGTACTCAGGCGGACCGTATCGCCGTAGCTGCAGGCCGTCTCGATCTCCGGGAGTGCCGCGAGTGCCTCCCGCAGCGGGGCGATGTTTTTCCATCCCATCCACGCTTCGCGTTCGCGGCGGACGGCATCGAGAGGAGAAACCGTCACGTTCAAATCGTCCCGTTTGTCTCGGCTGAAGGGGCCTTCTCCTCCTGCGGCGCCGCTTTGGTAGCGTTGTCGTCGCTGAAGATTTTCTTCACCTTGGAGACGGCATCGGTCACCGCCTTGTCCATCTTCTCCCCGAAGCTCTCGCCGGCCTGCTGCTGCATCGCCGCGATCTGCGCCTTGAGGGTTTCGATCTCCGCGGCCTGCTCCGTGACCGTCTCGTTCATATCCGCCAGCTCGTCGCGCGCGTCGGAGGCGGCTGCTTGTGCCTCCGTTACCGCCGCCACGTTGACACCGTAGCGGTAGACGAGCTCGCCGCCGTCATACCCCTGTTTGACCATAAAGCTGATGAACATGATAAGCGTCACGATCAGTGCCCCGCGGGCCCATTTCTGCGCCAGCAGCATCGCCACCAGTTTGAACGCCAATGGAATGAGCAGCGCGTAGACGAGGTAGGTACCGAGCATCTTGTGCGCGCCCAGCGCTTCGCGCGCCTCATCGCCGAGCAGTTCGAAGGCTTCGCTGCCGTCCGCCTTGCCGGTGAAATAGGCCGCCACATAGAAGAGTACCGACAGCAGCAGCAGCCCGAGCGACGAGAGGCTGAGCGCACGGCGCTTGAAACCGAGGTTCGCCAGCTCCAGGAGCAGGACGATGATGGGCAGTACGAGTGCGAAATGGATGATGACCGGGTGCAGCATCGCCGGCACCTCGAACGGCAGTGTCAGGGGGATGGAAATCTGGGGTAACTGCATGAAAACTCCTTGCTGACCTAGGCCCTTATGAGACGCATTTTAGCCATCTTTCGCTAAAATCGGCCTCATGCGTATCGAGAAAAAAGCGACTTTAATCTCCAGTACAACGGCGGGTGTCCTCGTCCTCTTCAAGCTGGCCATCGGGATCGTCAGCGGTTCGGTTGCCGTTTTGGCGTCCGCGATCGACTCCCTGCTGGACCTTTCGGTCTCCATCTTCAACTTTTTTGCCCTCCACCAGTCCGAGCGCAAACCGGACGAAAACTTCAACTTCGGCCTGGGCAAACTCGAAGCGGTCGCCTCCGTTGTCGAGGGGACCATCATCTCCATCTCCGGACTCTTCATCCTTTACAGCGCGATCGACAAGATCATCACGCCGCGGGCGATCGAGTACATGGAGGCCTCGATGGGGGTCATGCTCTTTTCCATCATCCTCACCGGCGCGCTGGTCCTCTTTCTGAACCACGTCGCGAAAAAGAACAACAACCTCGTCATCCGTGCCGACGCGCTGCACTACAAGACCGACCTCTTCACCAACGGGGCGATCCTCCTTTCTCTGGGGATCATCCACTTCAGCGGCTTCGAGCTGATCGACCCGCTGCTGGGGATAGGGATCGCGATCTACATGATCTACTCCGCTTTCCCTATTCTCAAAGAGGGGCTGATGATGCTGCTGGATGTCTCTTTGAGCAAGGAGGAGATCGCCCGCATCACGACGATGCTCAACCGGCTGCAGAGGATCAACGGCCACCACCATCTGCAGACACGGCGGGCGGGCAGCGACATCTTCGTCTCCGTCCACCTCGTCTTTGACGACGCGACCTCCCTGCTCGACGCCCACAAGGTCAGCGACCAGGTCGAGAGCATGATGCGGATGCTCTTTCCCAACGACAGGGTCCACCCCTTCATCCACACCGATCCCTATGACGATTCGGACATCAACGAGATGGAAGTCGAACAGCTCTACGCCACCTAAACAGCCGGACAGCCCCTGCCGTTCGGTGTTGCTGAAAAAAGCGTTAGAATTACACTACATTACTTTTGGAGGATAAAAATGAAAAAATTGTTTTTGACGACCACTTTTGTTGCGGCGGCCCTGCTGGCCAACCCCTATGAGAGCAAACCCGAGGAGATCGCCGCCGTCAAAGCCACCGGCCAGAAGGCTTCGGCCGCCCTGCTCAAAAGCCTCGGCGGCAACCTTCAGAAGCACCTTCAATCCGGCGGCCCGATGGAGGCCTTCGGGTTCTGCAGCGACCACGCCTATACGATGACGGAGGTCGTCGACCAGTCCATGGGCTCCGATGTCAGCGTCAAGCGCATCAGTCTCAAGTACCGCAACCCGGTCAATGCACCCCAGGGGAGTGAAAAAGCGATCCTCGAGTCCCTCGAAACCCTTCAGGCCAACGGGGTCGTTCTGCCCGACGAGGTCGTCGAAGTCATCGGGGACGGCGTCTACAAATACTACAAGCCGCTGCTGATCAACAAAGAGGCCTGCCTCAAATGCCACGGCGACATCGACAAGCTGCCGGAGCTCGCCAAAGCGATCCGTGAACGTTACCCCGAAGACAAAGCGACGGGCTACCGCATGAACGACCTGCGCGGCGCGGTCGTCGTCACCGTCAAGCACTAGGCTCCGCCTACTTCTCCTCGAAGCTCTCCGCGCTCATCGCGTTGAGCCGCCGCTCCAGCCGACCGATCTCGTCGAGCAGTTGCTTCGAGACCCCTTCGAGCTGCTGGAAATACTCCTTTGCCAACGCTTTGTCACTGTCGGAGATCTTGGGTTTCATATTGAAGAGTTTGCTGAAAAACGAGCGGTTCATCTCCCCGAAATAGAGTCCGAAAATCTTCAGATAGGTGTCGTGCAGCGTAAAATGCAGGGTTTCGATCGTACTGAGGCGGTCCATGCCGGGAATCGCATGCAGCTTCTGTCCCTCGCCGTAAAACCACTGGCCGAACTGGCAGTCGGTACTGTCGACGGGGATGGCGTCCTTTTCCACCGGAAGCCCCCCGACAAGAGCCTTCGCACGGTTGACCCATTTGATGTGCGCTGTTTTAGCCGCGCTGAGCTGTTCAAGCGTCTGTGCTTTATCCATCGATACGTTCCTTGGCGTCATTCGGTTCACTAAAAACCGATCTTAAAATGCAGCGGGCATTCTAGCACTGTTTAATAACATTTTCCGTTTAAGAAACGGACACAGTTACCGTGTTTCAGCGTGCGTACTCCACGCTGCGCAGTTCGCGGATGACGTTGACCTTGATCTCGCCCGGGTAGCTCACGCTCTGGGCGATCTCGTCGGCGATCTCCTTGGCCAGCAGCGCCGTTTCGTCGTCGCTGACGACTTCGGCATTGACAATGACGCGCACTTCGCGGCCGGCATTGATGGCGTATGCCTGGCGTACGCCCGGGTGGCGCGACGCGATCTCCTCGATCTCCGTCACCCGTTTGAGGAAGCTCTCGAGCACCTCGCGGCGCGCGCCCGGACGGGCGGCGGAGAGGGCGTCGGCCGCACAGACGGCGGCACACTCGATGGAGTCCATCTCCTGCTGGCCGTGGTGGGCGAAGATCGCATTGATAACGATGGTATCCTCGTCATACCGGCGGCACACTTCGGCGCCGAGGTCCACGTGGCTCCCTTCATGCTCATGCGTCAGCGCCTTGCCGATATCATGCAGCAGTCCGGCCCGCTTCGCCATCTTCGGGTCCCCGCCGAGTTCCGCGGCGATGATCCCCGCCATATTGGCGACTTCGAGGGTGTGCGCCAGGGCGTTCTGCCCGTAGCTCGCCCGGTAGCGCAGCCGCCCGATCAGCTTCATCAGCTCCGGGTGCATCGGGCCGACGCCGGTTTCGAAGACGACCTCTTCGCCCTCGCGGAGGATCTTCTCCTCGTACTCGGCCGTCACCTTGGCGTGGATCTCCTCGATCCTTGCGGGCTGGATGCGCCCGTCCTCGATGAGGAGCTCCAGCGTGCGCGTCGCGATGGCGCGGCGGTAGAGGTTGAAGCTGCTCACCACGATCTCCTTGGGCGTCTCGTCGATGATGATATCGACGCCCAGCACCATCTCCAGGGCCTTGATGTTGCGCCCCTCCTTCCCGATAATGCGCCCCTTGAGCTCGTCATCGTCCAGGTGCACGACACTGATCAGGCGCTCCGAAGCAAACGTCCCCGCGAAACGGCTCGTCGCCTGGGCCAGCAGGAAGTTGGCATGACGCTCGGCCTGCTCCCGCGCCTCGGTCTCGTAGCGGCGCACGATGTGGGCAATCTCGTCGCGCGAACGCGCCTCCACCTGGGAGAGCAGCAGCTGGCGCGCCTCCTCCTTCGTCATACCGGCGCTGCGCTCGACGGCACGGATCGCCTCGTCCGTCCGGCGTTCGAAATCGTTCTGAAGCTGGATCAGCGCTTTCTCGCGGCGCTCGACGGCCAGCCGTTTGCTGCCGGCCACTTTCAGTTCATGTTCGACCGCTTCTCGCTCCTGGCGGACAAAACGCTCCAGGTCCTTTTCGCGGCGGGACATGCTCGATTCGCGTTCGGCCATGTCGTGTTCGGCACGCCTTACGGCGTCCTCGTAGCGGTGTTCGGCACGCTCTTCGGTCTTGCGCGCCCGTTCCGACGCGCTGATCAGCAGGGCCTCCGCCTCTTTTTCAATCGTTCTTGCTTTGGCTTTCGCCTGTTCCGTATAAAAATCCAGGTGGGCGCTCGTGATCTTTTTCGAAATGAAAAAGCCCACCACACCGCTAATCGTGGCGATCGCGCCTCCGGAGAGTATTTCGTTTATCATGTATCGTCCCCGCTGCTTCGTAGCGGGCCGACGGTGTCAACAGCACATCAGCCGAAACATCGTAATCATCGCAAATTTTCTCGTTTGTCATACACTCTTCGAGTTGAACAAAGATCGTTTTTGGTTTTCTGTTCAATCGGGCAAAGAAACGGTCGTACATCCCCTTGCCGAATCCGATGCGGCGTGCCTGTGCGTCAACCCCGACGGCTGGCACCACAGCTATATCAATCTTATTAATGTTTCTGTTACTGTATCCCGGCTCGTAAATCCCAAATTTTTTACGGTACATCGGGTATCTAAATGGTACCATCCGGAAGCTTGCACCGACCATAAAAGGCAGATAGACGTTCCACCCCTCCCGGCGCAAGCGATGCAGCAGCGGCCGCAGGTCCGGTTCGCTGCCAAGCGGCCAGAAGAGCAGGATGTCTCTCCCGCCCGTTGTACGCACCTCCGCATAGAGGGCATCGCAGAGCCGTTTATCCCGCTCGAGCCGGTTGTGTTCCCAGACCGACCGCTGCTTCTCCAGGCAGATGTCGCGGAATGCGGCTTTCGTCATGATGCACCTCGTTCGAAACCACCTCCGCGGCCCGGACAATGGGGCTTTACCGGAGATGGGTTATAATATCGGCCATTTTAACAAACAGGTATGAAAATGATGGTAAAACAGTTTACGATAACCGCACTTGTCGCCCTGATGATGCTCGGCGGCTGCAGCGACAGCAAAAAAGGCGGACAGGAAAGCGACGCGGAAACGCTGATCGCCAAGACCGTCTACACCCTCAACGACATTAATGGCTCGAGCTACGAAGTGACCAAATCCGGGACGGACTTCCGTATCAGCGGCATCCCCGAACCGGTCGTCGTCTACGACATCTTCGCCACCTGGTGTCCGCCCTGCCGCGCCGAGGCGCCGCACCTGAGCAGCCTGCAGAAAAAATTCGAGGGCAAGGTCAAGATCATCGGTGTGACCATCGAAGAGGGGAACGACAACGCCTATTACGCGCGTTTTGCAGAAGACATCGGTGTGGAATACAGCCTCGTAAACTCGCCTGACAACCAGAAGTTCTCCCGTGCCGTCGCCGGCGCCATCGGGGTCGGGCAGGACTTCCCCATTCCGCTGATGGTCGTCTACAAAAACGGCCGGTTCGTCAAATACTACTCGGGTCTCGTCCCCGAGGAGATGCTCGAATCCGACCTGAAAGCGCTGGCGGAGGCACAATAGACCATGCTCGGTTTCTTCAAAAAAGGGCTCCAGAAGACCGCGGAGGCGATGAAAAGCGTCGCCCCGAAAAAACGCAAACGCATCCCAAAGGATGAACTCGAGGACATTCTGCTTGAAGCGGACGTCGAATATGATCTCATCGAGATCATCATGCGCGAGCTCTACACCGACGACGTGACCCGCGAACAGCTCGAATCGAAGCTGATGGCGACCCTCGCCTGGGCGAACTATGAAAAGCCCGACCATGAAAAGCCCTTCGTCGACCTCATCATCGGGGTCAACGGCGCCGGGAAGACGACGACGATCGCCAAACTCACCCAGCACTACATGAACGCGGGGGAACGGGTCCTGCTGGGGGCCTCCGACACCTTCCGCGCCGCGGCCATCGAACAGCTGACCCGCTGGGCCGACCGCCTGGGCGTCCCCATCGTCTCTTCGCGCCAGGGGCACGACCCCTCCGCCGTCGCCTACGACGCCATCGAATCGGCCAAGGCGCGCGGTTTCGAGCATGTCATTATCGATACCGCCGGGCGGCTCCACACCCAGACGAACCTCTCCGAGGAGCTCAAAAAGATCGTCCGCATCTGCGACAAGGCGCATGCCGGTGCCCCGCACCGCAAGATTCTCATCATCGACGGCACCCAGGGCAACTCCGCCATCGCGCAGGCCAAGGCCTTCAACGACATGGTCGACGTCGACGGCATCATCATCACCAAGCTCGACGGCACGGCCAAGGGGGGATCGATCTTCTCCATTGCCTACGCGCTGCGCCTGCCGATCTTCTTCGTCGGCGTCGGCGAACAGCCCGATGACCTCGTGCCTTTCAACAAGTTCGAGTTTATCGACGGCTTCCTCGACCCGATTTTTGAGGCGGAGGCCTAAACACCCTTCTGACACTGCGTCATAGTATGGCCGCCCGCGCCGGCGGTATGCTATGCTTTCCCACACAATACGGATATACGGAGGCATCGTGGCCAAGAAAAAATCCCTCTTCGAATGCCAGCACTGCGGTTTCACCTCGGCCAAATGGATGGGCAAATGCCCAAACTGCGGGGCGTGGGACTCTCTCGTAGAGCTCAGTGACCAGCAGCAGGAGGTATTGAAACAGACCGCGTCCTCCGTCATCGGCAAGTCCAAGGCACAGCCCATCAACGAGATCGCCCATACCGAGGTGGAGCGTTTCAGCTCCGACGACGTCGAACTCGACATGGTCCTCGGCGGCGGGGTCGTCCCCGGATCGCTGACGCTCATCGGCGGCAGCCCCGGTGTGGGCAAGTCGACCCTGCTGCTCAAAATCGGCGCCAACATCGCCAAGGGGGGCCGCAACACCCTCTACGTCACCGGCGAAGAGAGCGAAGGACAGGTCAAACTGCGCGCCAACCGCCTCGACGCCAATGCCGACAACCTCTACCTCCTCAGCGAGATCCGTCTGGAGCAGGTGCTCTCCGAACTGGCCCACCGCAGCTACGAGTGCCTCATCATCGACTCCATCCAGACCCTCTACAGCGAAGCCGTCACCTCCGCCCCCGGCTCCGTCACCCAGGTGCGCCAGATCACCTTCGAGCTGATGCGTATCGCCAAGGAGCGGCGCATCGCCATCTTCATCATCGGCCACATCACCAAAGAGGGCTCCATCGCCGGGCCGCGGGTGCTGGAACATATGGTCGACACCGTGCTCTACTTCGAAGGGGACAGCGCCCAGGAACTGCGGATCCTGCGCGGTTTCAAAAACCGCTTCGGCCCCACCAGCGAGATCGGCGTCTTCGAGATGCGCAACGAGGGGCTGGTGAGCGCCAAGGACATCGGGTCGCGCTTCTTCGACAAAAACCGTGCGCAGAGCGGTTCGGCGCTCACCGTCATCATGGAGGGGTCGCGTCCGATCATTCTCGAAGTCCAGGCCCTGGTCAGCGAGTCGCACGCCTCCAACCCCAAGCGCCAGGCGACGGGCTTCGACACCAACCGCCTCAACATGCTCCTGGCGCTGCTCGAGCGCAAACTGGAGCTCCCGCTGAACTCCTACGACGTCTTCATCAACATCACCGGCGGGATCAAGATCAATGAAACCGCCGCCGATCTCGCCGTACTCGCCGCGATCATCAGCAGCTTCCGCGACCGTACCGTTTCCAAGGAGACCGTCTTCATCGGCGAGGTCTCCCTGGTGGGGGACGTGCGTGAGGTCTTCCAGCTCGACACCCGGTTGCGCGAACTTTCCATGCACGGCATCGGGAAGGCACTGGTGGCCAAAAAGCCACAGCAGAGCCACGGCGTGAAATGCTACGCCGTCGACGAAGTCACCAAATTAATTGACTGGATGTGAGCAGCCGCTCGGGCCGCTCAAAGAGAGAAATTATTTGACCGGCGTGACGGTCGTCGTGATATCGCTGGACGTTTTCGTCTTGATCATTGACACTTTGTCGCCGCTTTTGACGCTCATATCCATCACAGATTCCGTCTTCAGCGCCAGGACCTGCAGCAGTTTGCTGTCATAGGTCATCTTCCCTTTCCCTGCTCCGCTGAGTCGGACCGCTTCCCCGTCCGTACCCGGCGCGGGGGCGTACTGCTGCACGATATCAAAGTAGGCGTTGGAACCCTTGATCTTTGTCAGGGTATATTCGGTCGTCAGCACGATCTGGATCGGCGCCGCCCCCTGCATCGGCAGCGTAACCGGCACCTGCTGCGTAAAGTGTTCGCCGACCTTGAGCGGTTTTTCCGGGTATACGGGCGTGGCCATGGCATTGGCAAGGGCCTGTTTCACCCGCCCCTCAAGCTCCGGGGTGATCCCCTCCCCCTTGACAGTTTCGATGACGGGTTTGGCGCCTTCCAGCGTGCCGGTCACTTCAAACTTTTTGTGCGAATCCTGGGCACCGCGGCTGCTGCTGGCCTTGGCCGCCGTTTCCAGGCTTCCGGAGAAGGGGAGTTTTCCACTCTTTGCCGTGCGGCCCGTTTTCAGGATCTTCGTCATGGCCTGCGTCTGGTTGACTTCCATCGGCAGCTTCACACCCGCCGCCGCGATCTGATCCATCGTCTCCTTCGACCCCTTGATGTCGAACACGTTGACCGTCACCGTTTTCGTCACCGTTTTGTAGAGCTGCTGTTCCTGCTGTTTCACCTTCAGCGTCACGCTCGGTGCCGCCTGCGCCTGCAGGCCCGAGAGCAACATCACCGTCACCAGAATACTTCTGAACATCCCGCCATCCTTTGTCTCGTCATTTTCGGTACGCGCCCGGCGCCCGAATCCGTTGCGGCCATTGTACTCAAACCAACTTTAACGATTACGGACGGTTTTTTAAATTTTATTCCGCATGCAGCTTTTGTGTTCTCAGATCAACAATTTGAAATAGGTCCGAACCGTGTCCTGAAAAACTGCGCAACAGATTTGAAATCTTTATACAAAATTTATATTATCCGGCTATCATCACTCCCTTATGACGGAGAAGAAGTTGACGATCATCACACCGAAGCGGTTCTGGTTCATTTTCCCCTTTGCAGCCATGCTTGCCCTGCTCTCGTGGACCGTCTACTCCCTGAACAAAGAGGTCTCCTGGCAGGTCGTCGACGAGGTCAGCGACCAGCTCAGCCTTTCGCTCCGTACCGAGCTGCGCAACGAAAGGGAGGATGCCCTGCGCTTCGCGCTGATCCTCTCCGAGAACGACACGCTGCGAAACGCCCTCAAAGAGGATGACGACGAGACCGGTTTCGCCCTGCTCAAACGGATGATCCAGACCGTCCAGCAGAACACCTCCGAGCTCGTACGGGCCCAGATCATCACCGCGGACTCGCGGCTCTTCGCCCGCAGCTGGGATGCGGACAACCTCTTTTCGGGCATGCCGCTCGACACCTACCGCCGTGACCTCGAAGAGATCATCCTCCATAAAAAACCGCGCGCCTCCATCGAAGTCGGACGGCGGCTGGGGATCAAAGCAACGGTGCCGATGTACGAAGAAGGCGAGCTCATCGGTTTCGTCGAGGTGCTGAAATTCTTCGACGCCAGTACCGACTTCTTCCACAAGTTCGGCATCGACCTCTACGCACTGCTCGACGACAGTTACTACAACACCGCCGTGCTGATGCAGAACAACCCCTCCGTCGCCTGGTACCTTGTCGGCAACCGCCGCTACAACAACGTCAACCTCAAGGTCCTGCAGCGCCTGGACATGAAACAGCTGCGCAAAGAGCGCGTCATGCTCCGGGAGAACAAATACATCTTCTTCGAGCCCATGCACAACGGCGACGGCGAGACCATCGGCGCCTTCGTCTTCGTCATGCCCAAGCAGAGCATCGACCACTTTGCCCGCACCGGGGAGGACCTCTCTTTCCTGCTTGCCTTTTCGCGCAACAACCTCTACGACATCGTCAAGAAAGAGCAGTACGACAACAAGGTCTACCACAGCGGCTACGACAAGGCCCTGCTCTCGCTCAAGGACACCGTGCCCGAGGAGGACCGGGAACTCTTTATGGAGGAGGCGCGCGACGTGCTCTCTTCCTACACCAAAGAGGAGCTGATCGCGCTGATGCTCCACTACAAACTCGCCCGCAAGATCGAAGGAGAGATACGATGAAAATTCTGTTGCTCGAAGACGAATACGCCCTGCGCGTCAGCATCGAGGAGTTTCTCGAAGATCTGGACTTCACCGTCGAGACCTACGCCAACGGCGACGACGCTTTCGACGCCGCCTGCGCGGCCCACTTCGACCTCTTCCTCTTCGACGTCAACGTTCCCGGCCTCAGCGGCTTCGAACTGCTCAAAACCCTGCGCGCCGAGGGCAACGAGACCCCCGCCATCTTCATCACCGCCCGCACCCAGACCAAGGACCTCGAAGAGGGGTACAAGCGCGGCTGCTGCGACTACATCCGCAAACCCTTCGACCTCACCGAGCTGCAGCTGCGCATCGAGCATGCGCTGCGCAGCTACTACTACAAGCACAGCGAAGCGATCGAACTCGCCCCCGATCTGCACTACGATACGAAACGGATGCAGCTGAGCTACAAAGAAGAGCCGATCACGCTGAGCAAGACGGAGAATGATATCCTGGAGGTCCTGCTGCGGCACACGAACCAGGCCGTTTCCATGGCGATGTTCCAGGACGAGGTGTGGGGCGAATACGTCGACCCGGCCAACATCCGCGTCCAGATCAACAACCTGCGCAAAAAACTGCCCGCCGACATTATCAAGAACCGCCGCGGGGTAGGATATATCATTGAAAGATAGCCAGTACGCCCTCAAAAACGCCGCGCTCTACACGGGACTGATCACGGTGATCCTGCTCGCCCCGCTCTACGTCTACACGGTCTATATGAAGCAGATCCACGGGATCCAGAACGAACTGATGCTCAAACAGCACGCCTCGCGCATCATCAGCGCCATGGAGGAGTATGACGAAAACCGCGACAACTACTTCGAGTACCCCCGCTTCAAACGGATCGTCTCGGGGCTTTACGACCTGCACTTCAAACCGGTCTTCACCCTGATCGATTTCCCGATGGAGCACTTCGCCGCAGGCTACCACATCGACGAAAGCCGCAGCGCCTACCTTATCATCCCCCTCCCCCGCGAACGCTATTTCGGTGCGGAGTATCTCATCGTCGCCAACCACCTCAATTACGCGCCCGTCTACGAGCGCGTCGCCGTGATCCTGATCGCCATCGTCGTCCTTGTCTTTTTCCTTTCGCTGCTCTTCCTGCAGCGTTTCGCCCTGCCGTTCAAACGCGTCAATCAGAAGCTGGACAACTTCATCAAAGACACCGTCCACGAGATCAACACCCCGCTCTCGATCATCAACATCAACATCGACCTCTACAACCGCAAAAACCCGCAGAGCAAATACCTGCAGCGCATCAAAGCGGCCTCCAAGACCCTCTCGAACATCTATAACGATATGGAGTACCTCATCAAGAACCGCCAGATCGTTTTCGAGTACGACGACATCGATGTCAGTGCCTTCGTGCGCGAGCGGATCCTCTACTTCAACGAAGTCGCCGCCATGAAAGGGATCACCATCGCCTCGGAAATCGATGAAGGGGTGATCCTGCACTTCAACCAGACCCAGCTGCAGCGCATCATCGACAACAACATCTCCAACGCCATCAAGTACTCCCACGAGAACAGCATCGTCGAGGTGGCGCTTAAACAGTACGACCACCGCTGCGAACTCACCTTCAAGGATTACGGTCTCGGGATCGAGAACACCGAGAAGATCTTTGAGCGCTACTACCGCGAAGAGACCGGAAAGGGCGGTTTCGGCATCGGGCTCAACATCGTCAAGGCGATCATGGAGGAGGCCGGCATCGCTCTCGAAGTCACCTCCGCACCGCAACAGGGAAGCACATTCACCTACGTTTTCCCGCCGGAACTCTGCCAAAAACCTGCTATTTAAACAGGTAATAAAACTTTTTTCTCCCCGCATCAAAAATCTTTATATTTTTTTACATTGTTTTTACATTCCACCGTTACAATTTTCGAAACCAAGCAAGGAGAAACACGATGAAGAGATGGCTGCTACTCAGTACAACCATCGGTCTGGGTGTGGCGTTCGCGTCCAACCTGTCCGATGCCATCGAACGCCCCGAAGCGGCGTCGATCATCCAGAAGGATCTGTTCGGGCCGGCCAAGGCCTACACGATGCCGGCAGGATGTATCACGGACGACAAGGACGCGATCGCACGGGGCGCCTATATTTTCCATAACCTCAATGGAGAAAAAGCCAAAGGCGACCTGCCCGCGGGCCTGACGAAAAAGAATGCGGACGGCTCGCCGAAGCAGTACGGCAACTGTGTCGCCTGCCACAATATCGAAGGGGCCAAAGGCGCCGGGAATATCGGGCCGGACCTGACAAACTATCACGCGTTTTTCATTGAAACGGGTACCCGCGACAATCCGTTCGTCTACCAGAAGATTGCCGATGCGCGCGTCGACAATCCGAACACCCATATGACGATCAACCTCACGACCGGTCTCTTTACCGAACGTGAAATCTGCGATATCACCTCGTATATCGTTTCCATCAAACACTAAAGGAGAACCCTATGCAAAGAAGAAGCTTCTTACAACGTATCGGACTGGCCGCAGCGGCCACGGCAGCAACCGCAACCCTCACCCCGCAGAGCCTGCTCGCGGCGGAAGCGCCCAAAGGGCCCAACACGATGGATATCGATACAGCCCTCAAGGCCATCACCGGCGGCAAGGCCGTGACACCTTCGAAGAAAGTGCACCTCAAAGCCCCTGAAATCGCGGAAAACGGCGCCGTCGTACCCGTTACTATCGAGGTAGACTCCCCGATGACCAACGACGACTACGTCAAGGCAATCCACGTCTTCGCGACGAAAAACAGCAACGTCCGCTGTGCCGACATCATGCTGACACCGGCCAACGGCGCGGCGATGTTCGCGACACGGATCAAACTCGGCAGCTCCCAGGACGTCCTTGTTGTCGCCGAAACCAGCACCGGCGAATTCCTCAGCGCAAAGCAGAGCGTCAAAGTCACGATCGGCGGATGCGGCTGATCGCCGCGCAATACCCGAGCAACAACATAAAAGGATAGACAATGGCAGAAAGAAAATCACTGATCAAGATCAAACCGAAAAAGTTTAAGAGCGGCGACATCGTCAAGGTCAACTTCATGGTCATGCACCCGATGGAAACCGGGATGCGCAAAGACAAGAAGAGCGGCAAGATCGTCCCCGCCGATTACATCACGGAGGTGAAGTTCTTCTACAACGACACCCCCTTCACGACGATGCAGGTCTGGGAATCCGTTTCGACGAACCCGGTCTTCACGATCAACTTCAAAGTACCCGCCGCAGGGACACTGAAAGTCGTCTACAAGACCAACACCGGCGAAGTCCAAGAGCAGTCGAAAAAACTCAAACCGAAAGGCTGAGCCATGAAAGCTACATCAATCATTGCAGCCACCCTGCTTCTCGGCACGCTGGCCATCGGCGGTGAGCAGTTCGCCATGAGCGACGCCGACCGCGCGCTCTATGCCGAACTGCTGGAGAACAACCCCGCGGAGATGGACGTCCAATGGGGCGGCGAACTCGTCGAAGAGTACTGCGGCGGCGACGCCGGCCTGGCAAAGTTCATGGGCGTCTCCGAAGCGAAACTCCCCGAATACATCTCGGGCTTCCCGCGCTACATCAAGCCGTTCGACGCCGTCCTCGGCGTCGACCAGGTGATGCAGGCGCTGATGGCCAAGAACGGCCACAAACCGTTCAAGCTCAGCAGTAAAGAGATGTTCGCGATGCTGGCCTACGCCAAATCGCTGGCAAACGAAGAACCGGTGCGTGTCGACGTCAACGCCAACCCGCAGATGCGCGCAGCCTACAAACTCGGCGAGGAGGTCTTTATGACCGCACGCGGCGGGCGCGGGCTTTCGTGCAACAGCTGCCACTCGGCCGACATCATCGGCTCCGTCCTGCGCACACAGCCCCTGCCGGATCTCGGTGAAAACGCCGCCGGCGCGACCTGGCCGGCCTACCGGATGACCAAGTCACAGCTGCGGACGCTTCAGCGCCGCTTCCAGGGGTGTATGGAAAACGCCCTTCTGGCGGTGCTGCCGATCGGTTCGGACGAGATGGTGGGGCTGGAGGTCTACGTGACCAATCTGGCCAAGGCGAAGAACAAAACGATCGCCATCCCCGGTCTGAAACGCTAAAGGAAAGCAGTTATGGATATTTCGAGAAGAGATTTTCTGCAGATCGCGGCAGCACTGGGACTGGTGACGGTTTCCAACAGCTACGCGACGACCGTCGGGGGGAAAAGCCCCGCGGACATCACGCTTGCCGATCTGTACGATTTCAAAGAGACGGGCAATGTGACCCTGCTGCACATCTGTGACCTGCATGCGCACATCAAGCCGCTCTACTGGCGCGAGCCTTCGACGCTGATCTCGGCGCCGAACCTCGTCGGAACGCCCGGGTTCCTGTGCGGCGAATCCTTCGCCAAGCACTACGGGCTGGAGCCGAGTTCCCTTGACGCCTACTTCGATACCCACATGGATTTCGAAACGCTGGCGAAAAAATTCGGAAAGATGGGCGGTATCGCCCACATGAAGACCCTCATCGACGAGGTCGAGAAGCGCCGCGGCAAGGACAGGGTCCTGCTGCTGGACTCCGGCGACACCTGGCAGGGTACCGGCGTCGCGCTGAAAACAGAGGGCGAAGCGATCGTCAAGGCGCAGAACTACCTCGGCGTCGACGTCATGGTCGGCCACTGGGAGTTCACCTACGGCAAAGAGCGTGTCAAGGAGCTCATCGGGATGCTCGATGCGAAGTTCGTTTCCCAGAACATCATCGGGGACGATCCCTTTGCCGAGGAGTACGAAGAGCTTATCTTCGAACCGTACACCATCGAAGAGCGCGGCGGGGCAAAGATCGGCATTATCGGCCAGTCCTTCCCGTTCACCTCGACGGCGAACCCCAAAGAGTTCACCGAGGGGTGGAGCTTCGGACTGCGGCTTGACACCCTTCAGGAGTATGTCGACGAGCTGCGTGAAGAGCACAAGGTCGACTGTGTCGTCGTCCTGTCGCACGACGGTTTCAGCGTCGACCAGGAGGTGGCCCGCAAGGTCCACGGCATCGACTTCATCCTGAGCGGCCATACGCATGACCCCTCGCCGAAGCCGATTGTCATTGACGGTACGGTTATCGTCATTGCGGGCAGCCACGGCAAATACGTCGGCCGCCTCGATATCGATATCCGTGACCACAAGGTCAAGGGGTACGAGTACAAGCTCATCCCGGTCGCGTCCAACATCATTCCGGCGGACCCGGCGGGCGAGAAGCTCGTCGCGGAGCTCTATGCACCGTTTGACAAGGAGTTCAACGAAGTGCTCGGGAAAACGAAGGGGCTGCTCTACAAGCGCGACACCTTCTTCTCGACCTTCGACCAGCTCATCAACGACGCGATCATGGACGAGATGAAGTGTGACATCTCCTTCACGCCGGGCTACCGCTGGGGGACGACGGTCCTGCCGGGCGACGACATTTTGATGGACAACGTCTACGAAATGTGCGGCATCACCTACCCCAACGTCTATACCTTCGAACTGGGAGGCGAGCGTATCGCCGCCCTGCTCGAGGATATCGCCGACAACGTCTTCAACGCCAACCCGCTCTATCAGCAGGGCGGCGACATGAGCCGCCTGGGCGGGATGACCTACGAGATCACCGTCGGCAACCCGCGCGGCAAGCGTATCAGCAACCTGCGCGTCGGCGGCAAGCCGCTCGACCCGAAGAAGACCTACGTGGTCTCTTCCTGGGGCGGCAACCTGCAGAATGCGGGTTCCAACCTCCAAACAGGGAAGACCCGCCCGGTCTACGACGTCGTCCGCGACTACATCCGCCGCAAGAAAACGGTCGATGTCAGCAATGCAGGCAACGTCAAACTGCTCGACTACGACTGCGGCTGTCCTGCAAAAGGCGGGGGATGTTCGTAAGCGGCACGGCTTTCGTGCACGGAGTGTAGGGTTTCAACCAGAGGAAGGCGGCAGCTGGTACCTGCCGCCAAGCAGTGAGAATGTCGCATGGACAGTGATTCTTCACCATGGACATTATCTCACGCCACTCATAAAAAAAGGATGAGAAAATGGCTACTATTCAATCAATCAAATTCATTTCGGCGGCTGCGGCAGCAGCACTGGCCTGTACATTGGCAAGCAACGCGTATGCGGACGACGGTGAAGCATTCAAGGTCAAACGCTCCCTGAAAGGCAATATGATGGAAGTCTACAATGTTGTTCCGGGCAAAGCGGACACCATTACGGAGATGTTCTCAAAAGGGATCGTCTACGGCCGCCTTCGCGTCAACTCCTTCAACTGGGACTGGAAGAACGACGATACGGCCCAGACCAAGAACAAAGACAACCGTGCCCTGGGGCTCGGCGGTAACCTGATCTATAAAACCGCTTCCCTGTACGGCCTGAGCGCCACGGCCGGTCTCTACTACACGGACAACCCGTTCCCGGGCGAACGTATGTCCGAAGCGAACATCGGCTACCTGAAGGCCGGGAAAGACACGACCAGCCGCTACAACGTCAACCGCCTCGGCAACTACGGTTTCGCGACGCTGGCACAGGCCTATGTCCAGTACGACATCTCCAAGACCTCCTTCGTCGCCGGCCGTCAGATCTTCGAGAGCTTCCTGACCAAGTCCAACGACACGAAGATGATCCCGAACACCTTCGAAGGGTACTCTTTTACGACCAAGGAGCTCCCGCAGACACGGATCCGCGGTGCCTGGTTCTACCAGCAGAAGCTGCGTGACCACGAGACTTTCCACGACGTCCTCACCTATGACGACTCCAACACGAGCATCAAGTCGCACTGGGACGGCAACGACGACTCCGCAGTCCACAAGGGTCTGAGCGTCAACAACTTCCGCGCGGCGGGTGATGACATCACCCATTCGCTGATCGTCGCCGACATTCAGAACAAGTCGATCAAGAACCTGCAGCTCGACCTGACCTACGCCGGCGTGCCGGGCGTCGTCAGCTCCCTGACCGGTGAGATCAACTATGCCATCCCTGTCGGCGGCTGGACGGTCACGCCGGGTGCGCGCTACATGCAGCAGATGGACGACGGCGGCGGGAAAGTCGGCGGGGCGTCTCTCAAAGGCACCCTCGTCGACTGGACGGGCGGCACGGCCGTCTTTGACGACACCAAAGGCTACGCGACGCCGGACAGCCTCGACTCCAGCCTCTGGATGGCGCGCCTCGTCGCCGAAGGCGGTCCGCTCAAGGTGATGGTCGCATACTCTGCCGTCGCCGACGAAGCGGACATCGTCGCACCGTGGCGCGGTTTCCCGACGGGCGGCTATACCCGTGCGATGGCGCAGTACAACTGGTACGCCAATACCAAAACGACCGCCGCGCAGGTGAACTACAACTTCGACAAGGCCGGCCTGGTTCCGGGCCTGAGCGCAATGGTCCGCTACGCCATGCAGGACTTCGACGAGGATAAGCAGGCGGCAGGCGTCCAGGCGGACAGCAATATTGCCCATATCGATATCATTGAACAGATCAAAGCGGTTCCGGGCCTGGAAGCCAAAGTCCGTATCGGCCTGGTCGATGCAAAAGATCGCGAAGCGGGGTATGACAAAGACTCCTACAACGAGTACCGCTTCGAGCTGAACTACCTCTTCTAAGAAGGATCGACAGATGAAAATGCTCTGGTTTTTGTGGCTTTGCTTCACATCGGCAGTGGCGTTCGAGTACCGTCTCGAACCGGTCAATGTTGCCCAGGGCATCTACTGTTTTTTCGGAAAGCCGGAGGTGATGAACACCGTCAACAACGGCAATATGGTCAACAGCTGCTACGTCGATACCGGCCGCCGCTGGCTCGTCATCGACAGCGGCCCGACCCATGCCTATGCCAAAGAGGCCGCGGCCAAGATGCAGGCAATCAAAGCCCAGCCGACCGCCATGGTCATCGACACCCACGTGCATGACGACCACTGGCTCGGCAACGGCTACTTCGCCGCAGCGGGCATCCCCGTCTACGGACCCGGCCTCTTTCAAAAAGCGGTCAACCCGCAGGAGACGACGCGGATGCAGAAACGCATCAGCCCCGAAGCCTATGCCGGGACTCAAGTCGTGCTGCCCTCACACAGCATCGATACCAATGAAACGCTCGAGGTTGACGGTGAAACGCTCCAAATCATCCGCCTCACCCGGAAGGCCCACACGGCAGAGGATCTCATGGTCTATCTGCCGAAGCGTGAAACGCTCTTTGCAGGCGACCTCGTCTTCAACGACCGTATCCCCTCCCTGCGCGACGGCGACCTCCACGGATGGATCGCCGCGCTGGAGACGGTGCAGGCGATGCCGCTGAAGCATATCATCGGCGGCCACGGCAAAAGCACCGGCAAAGACGCACTGCAGATGACCTATGTTTACCTGACGCAGCTGCGCGACCGTGTCCGCGATGCCATCGACGACGGCATCGGCATTGCCGAGGCCACCAAAACGATCCGCCTCGACGCTTTCCGCAGTGTCGCCCTCTATGACGCGATGCATGCGCAAAACGTCGAGGTGGCCTACCGGATGCTGGAGTGGGACGATGAATAGGCTGCTGTGGCTGCTGCTGCCGCTGCTCGCCGACGCCGTCGAGTGGCGCAGCTGGGCAGAGGGGACGGCCGAAGCTGCGCAGCGCGGCAGGAACATCCTCGCCGCCCTGGTCCGCGACGACTGCCACTACTGCCACGACATGGAGCGTGCCGTCTTTGACGACGCGGAGATGAGCCGCTGGGTGGAGGGGTGTTTCGTGCCGGTGAAAATAAACCTTTCACGGCAGAGTGTCCCTTTCGAAGCCCGGGTCCCGATGACCCCGACTTTCGTCATCCTGAACCCGCAGGGCCATGTCATCAAGACGGTGCCCGGCTCATGGAACCGTGAAGATTTTACCGCGCTGACCGAAGCGGCGTGCACAAAGGAGTAACATGCGTTTTCTGATCATCTTACTGGCATTCGCCGCCTGGCTGAGTGCCGATACGGAGTTCGCCGACCCCAAGCCGGCCCTTGACAACCCCCGCCAGGTCGTTTTCTCGGTGACCGAAGGGAGTGACGAGGCGATCAACCATGTGCTCAGCTCCGCCAACAACGTGCTGAAGTTCTACGGACCGGAGAAGGTCCAGATGGAGATCGTCGCCTATTCCGGCGGGATCCGTACCGTGCTCAAGGACAATCCCAAGATTGCGGAGCGGGTACGCACGCTGATGCTGTACGACGTCACGTTTGTCGCCTGCGGCAATACAATGCGGACCAAAAACATTACCGAAGACCAGCTGATCGACGACGTCGAAGTCGTCACCGCCGGCATCGTCGAGATGATCGAGCGGGTCAAAGAGGGCTGGGTCTACATCAAACCCTAAAGGATAACACCATGATGAAAAAGATGCTTTTTTTCCTGTTGACAGCCGTTGTCGCGCTGCATGCCCAGGGTGACCTGCGCATTTACAGCGTCGACAACGATCCCAAGAGCGACCTGCCGCAGGTGATCGAACGTTCACTTGCAGCCAACGGCTTCACCATCGCCGCCAATACGGAGATGAACAAACCGTTCAACATCCAGTTCCAGCAGAGCGACTTCGACGTCTTTTACCTGCTGACGGCCTACCATACGGACCTCTCCCGCAAGCTCGTCGTGAAATACCCCGACGCGGGTATCTTCGTGCCGATGGGCTTCGGGATCTACCAGCACAAGGGCGAGAAGCAGCTGCACGTCTCCGTCCTGACCGCCGAGGCGATGGCGAAGATCATCGGCCTTGGCAGTGTCGAACCGATCCTGAAAAACATCGAGACGGCCGCGATGAAAGCCCTGGAAAAAGCGATGCCGAAGGCCTCCATGGAAATCGAAAACGAGAACCCGCTCCCGGCGACGGGACCGCTGGTTTCAACCTACAGCCTCGAAGTGGAAGGGGACGAGTACGAAGATGCCAAAGAGGAGCTCGCTATGGGGATCCAGGGCGGCCTCAGCCCCAAAGGCTTCGTGCTCTCCAATACCCTCGACTTCGAGATGGTCGTCGGAGAAGATGAAAGCATAGACAACCCGTTTGATTTCTATGACAGCTACTCCATCTGCAAGCTGAAGGTGATCTACAACGTCGCCAGGACGCGCCCGCAGGCTTCGGCCTTCGCGCCCTGTACGATGATGATGTACAAGAAAAAAGGCGAAGACAAGATCGTCATCGGTTTCCCCGGCGTCTACAACTGGATGAGCAGCGCGCGCGTCCAGGATGCCGCGGCCACGGCCGAGCTCATGAAAGCCCAGGACGATTTCGAGACCCTCCTGGGCGACCTGACGGAGTAACCCTCCGTCCGGTCCCCGGGGCTGCCTGCAACCTCGGCCCCCCTCCCTGCCGAACTGGTTTGATTCATTCTTCTACTCCTACGTTCGTTCCGTCACAAACCGCAGGCAGCCACGGGGACCGGACACTAGATCGCGATTTTTACATAGTTTTTACTTTCCCCCGATATGATGCACTCCACCAAGGAGACCGTATGAAAAAACTCTTCCTCGTCCTGCTGACCGCGCTCTCGCTCTTTGCCGAAGCGAACCCCAAAGTCGTCATCGACCTGACCACCGGCGACATGCACACCTTTGAACAGAAGATCCTCAAAGGGATCGTCGCCCACAAGACCTACTTTGAGAACCAACTCAAAGAGCTCGACGTCGCCGTCGTCATCCACGGGAACGCCTACAAGTTCTTTCTCAAAGAGCCGGCCCGGTACGACTTTGCCAAGGAGCCGGAACTGCTAAAAGCCGCCCCGGAGCTCGCCAAACGCATTGCCGCGCTGGCAGAGACCTATGACGTCACCTTCCTGATGTGCCAGGCGGGAATGACCAAGAAGAAGATCGACGCCAAGGATATCTACCCCGGCATTGCGACGGTCCTGAACGCCGGTGTCGGCCTGATCGAAAAGCAGAACGAGGGGTACGCCTACCTTCCCGTCGGCGACTGACCGGCCTGTTGGGTTTCTTGAAGTACAATGAGATTTCAAGGATGTTCCCATGAAACCTATTCTCCTCATCGCTGCCCTGCCGGCGGCGCTCCTTTTCGCCGTTCCCGTCCCCAAAGCCACGGACAACCCCGCGGAGAACCTCACGCACTACCTCAGCTTCCGTTCGGAAGGGAAGCTCTCCCCGGAGTGCCGTACAACCCAAACGCAATTTGTCTGCGAGGCGGTGCGCCAGGCCCTGGAGGAAGTTGAGGACAATGCCACCGTCGTCACTGCGTTCGAAAAGGGTACCGTCGCCTTCAACCGGGCGCTGGAAGTGCTGCTGCAAAAAGAGACGTTCGAGGCGACAACCAAAGAACTCGAGGAGGTCGAACGTCTCCGGCGGCAGTATCTCGCCGCCAAAGGGCCTGAGATTCCCCCGCCGCCAACCCCGGGGGTGGATGCCCTGGAACGGGCCATCGTCGGCAACCTTGAAGCGCTCGACATCACAGGCTTCGACCACTACCGCCAGGCGCCTTCTACCCACCTGCATATCGACGCGCTCCATTTTGCCAACAGGATGAAGCGCACGGCGGATGGGGCCGCTTTTGCCGAACGCGTCATCGGCAGCGTCATACTCGATTACCGCGGGGCTACCCTCGAGACGAACGCGTCGGACAGCGCCTTCGCGGCGACCCCCAACCTGCTTGAGGCGTGGTTCGACACGAATGACACCGAACGGGCCGATTATGTCGGCAGCAGACTCCACACCCTCTATGCCGCCGAAATGGCTTCTCCCTTCTCCGGCAGCTTTGCACTCACGAACAGCTTTGAAGGCAACGACACCATCGATACCCGTTTCCGATCCCGAAACGGTAACGAACGGGGCAACAGCGATACCATGGCGCTGCACCTCACCCTCCGCAACGCCTCGGCACTCTTTACCCCGGCCCGCACCCCTCAGCCCCCCGGCTTGCCCGACCTGCTTTTCAACTCCCTCCACGCACAGAGCAGCACCGACGGCAAAGCCTACCGCGAGCTGCTGAAAACGGACAAGCGTTTCGCCGCCTACATCGGCCAATATGACATCCTGCTGCGGCGTACGTTCGACAGAAAACGCGAAAAATTCGCCTACAGCCCCACACTGACCCGCTGGATCACCGAAGCGGAATCGGCCTTCTCTGCCCTGTTGCGCGGCCGGGCCGACACCCTGGAGATCAGCGTCATCAACCGCAGTGGACTGAGCGCCATCCAGCTTTTCAGCCTGCTGATGGGACAGCTGACGGCCCTGCCGCCCTCCCCGGACCGCCGTCCCGACATGGAAAAACTCATCGCCGATACCGCCGCAGCCCATCTGGAGGTCAGAATCGAAGCACGTTAAGCACCCCGGCGCGCAAACGCCCCCGGGATTTGCTTCCTTCAAAAGAGTTTCAGTATAATCAACCCAAAGATAAACGGTAGAGGATTCCTATGGCAGCACCATGCATTGATGCGGATTACAAAGGCGAAGAGCGTTACACCAAAATCACACTGGCTTACGACACCGAGGATCAGTATAAACAGATCAATGCCGCCCTGGCGCAGATCCACGAAGAGCATAAACTGGACCGCAGCGTCTACCTGACCGAAAGCGCCAACGGGCGCAAGCTCATCGTCATCGAATACCACGACGACTACGACCGCGAAGCAGGTGCCGTCTTCGAAAAGCTGATGAAGATGCTCAACATCGAGCGCTGCAAACTCTGATCACCTCCCATGCAGACATACGCCGAAGGCAACGAACTCTTTCAAAAGGTCTACTTCAAAGAGCATGAGGCCGAACTGCTCCGCCTCGCCAAAGAGGGGCAGAGCCCCAAGGCCCTCTTTATCGGCTGTTCCGATTCACGCGTTATCCCCGACCTGATGATCCAGAGCAAGCCGGGCGACCTCTTTGTCATGCGCAACGTCGGCAACTTCGTGCCCGTCTACAAGCCCGACGAAGATTTCCACGCCACCGCCACGGCCATCGAATATGCCGTCAGCGTCCTCAAGGTCTCCGAGATCATCATCTGCGGCCATACCCACTGCGGTGCCTGCCAGGCGCTCTTTGAGGAGATCAGCGACCCCGGGCTCATCCATACGCGCAAATGGCTCTCCCTGGGGATGAAGGCCAAAGAGAATGCGGTTGCCGTCCTGGGGATGGACGGGGACCGCGAAGCGCTGCTGCGTCTCACCGAACAGTTCTCCATCCTCTCCCAGATCGAGAACCTCCTCACCTACCCCTATGTCAACAAACTGGTCAAAGAGGAGAAACTCTTCATTCACGGCTGGTACTACGACATCGAGACGGGGCATATCAGCTATTATGACCCCGAACAGAAGCGTTTTGTACCGCTGAGCGACCTCGCCGAACAGCAACAGATCGCCGACTACGAACAGTTATGATCGGCATCGACCTCGTCAAAATCGAGCGGATCGAAGGGCTGATCGCGCGGCATGGCGAACGGGCACTGCAGCGCTTTCTCTCTCCCGATGAGATCGCCCTCGTAGGCAAGCCCCACACCGCCGCAGGTTTCTGGGCCGCCAAGGAGGCCTGTGCCAAAGCGCTGGGCTGCGGCATCGGAAGCGAGTGCGGGTTCCACGATATCATCCTCAGCAAAACCGATCGCGGCGCTCCCCGGCTCGCCCTCTCCGAAACCGTCCGCGCACGCTTCGGCATCACCGACGCCTCCCTCTCCATCACCCACGACGGCGGCTTCGCCATCGCCGTCGTTGCACTTGAAACCGCCCGTTAACTATCCTTCTTCCCTTCGCTATTCTCTCCTGGAGTAAACAAAGTACCCAACGCTTAAAGACTTTTCCGTCAATTTTTTCTGAAGTTATAAATATTTCAGTTAATTAAAAACAAAAAGTGTTACTATACTTTTTCCAGCCGCTTCAGACACGGCGAACACCATATAAAAGGAGATAGGCCAATGAAGTTTCTCACTTCAGCCGTTGTGTTCATGATATTGCTCGCTGGCTGTGCCAATAAAAGCGTCCAGCCGCTACCAGAGGATCAACACGCCTCTTTAAAAGGTAAACATTTCGACATTATTCATTATGATGCTCCACTGGAACCTTTTGTCATGACACCCGGCAAAGCGTTGTTCTTCGGCTTCACAGGTCTTATAGGTGGTGTGCTATATGCAGCTTCAGATACTGCCGTGCACGAGAATGAGCTCCCCTCCACCCCCTCGCATTTTGTCAGTACCGACTTGGCAAAAATGCTCAGTAACGAAAATCAAATGGTATGGACTACTCACCCCTCTATCATTTTTACCGATCCTATCGACTCGGTACCTGAAAGTTATAAAGACGTCGATTATGTCATTGACATAAGAGACAAAGTATGGAGCGTCAACTATTACCGTACGCATTGGGGAAGCTACAAAGTGATGTATGAAGCGCAGTTAAAAGTCTATGATGTCCGAGCAAACCGAATCATCGGAGAAAGTTATTGTGAGTTCGATCCCGAATATACGGATGACGCCCCTGATTACGACAGCCTGTTCGAAAATAACGCCATTGGTCTTAAAAACTATTCAGAAGCACTGTTCAAACGCTGTGCGGATCAATTTTACTCCGACCTTTTCGGTGCTCGTCCCGCAGGGAGTTAACGTCTTCAGCGTCTGCTCAAAGAAGAACATATTTCTTCCTCTAAAACCTCCCAAATTGCGGGAGGTATCAAAGCACCTAAACGTCCTTCCAGGTGCAACCCCTACAAGACACCATTGCACTTAAATGGTAAATCCGCTTATAATAGTCGTATGAATACGACACCCGATACCTTTCCCGCACCGATCGGCCAGGAAAAAGCGGCGTCGCTGCTGCGCAGCTGGCTGCAGCGGCTTGGAAGCTGCCGCCATTTCGGCGGTGTGGCCGACCTCCTCGTCATCGCCGGTCCGCCCGCGTCGGGGAAAAAACTGCTGATGCTGCAGACCCTGGCGCTGCTCAATCGCGAGCGTCTACATCTGCATATGGGAGAGTTTGCCTTTTCGGATGATCTTGACCGGCTGCTGGGGCCCAAAGGGATCTTGACAACATGGGTCGCCGCGCACCCCGAAGGGGCGATCGTCTTCGAAGATATCGACGCGACCGACCATGCGATCCAGCGCGCCGTCGCCGCCATCGTCACCGACGGCGCACCGGGCGCACCGGAACGTTTTGCACAGACCCTCTTCGTCTTCCTCTTCAAGATCAAGGCCCCGGAGTGGGTCGAGAAAAGCCGCCTCGAGCGCTACTACGACCAGCCGCTGCTGGAGCAGGCCCATCTGTACGAAACCCTGGCCACGACGGGCGTCCCCGATGACAACGGCGGCCTTCGGGCGCTTTTCGACCCGGAACTGCTCAATGTCATGAGCGAGACGGACCTTATCCTTCTTTACCCCCATGACCTCGCGGCGCTGCAGACCATTACCGAAGAGATCCTCCGGACCGCTGGCGTGCGCTGGAATGCGACCCAGCCCGTCTCTCTTGAGCTGCGGCACCCCTCCGAACTCGCTCTGGCACTGCTGCTCTCCTTCTCCCCCTACCTCAACACGACCCGCGTCGCACACCGCCTGCCCGCCTACCTCTTCGACCTTGCCCAGACGGGTATGCCGGAGACGGGGTCGATTGTCCTCGACGTTTCCAAAGAGGCACGCCACTGGCTGCACTGCACCTTTGCGGATGAATCGGACCTGAAATCCTTCGGCAAGTACGACCGCCGTTTCAGCCTGAACTGGGAACGCCTCAACGGCAAAGAGGGGATGGAACTGCGCCTGCGCTCCGTCGAAGAGCATGCCCAGGAGTTCGCCCCCGTGCCGCTGCAGAGCGACCGCCTCACCATCCATCCGGTCGGCCGCAGCGGTTTCGACGCCATCGCCGGCCAGAACCGGGTCAAGCAGCAGCTGACCGCGCTGGTTACGCTGCTGCACAACGAGCAGGGTCTCAATACCTTCGGCATCACGCTTCCGAAAGGGCTGCTGCTCTACGGTCCAGAGGGCGTCGGGAAGACGCTGCTCGTCAAAGCCTTCGCCAAGGAGGCGGGCCTCCCCTACCTCTACCTGCGCGGCAGCGACCTGTTCAACGAGGAGCTGATCGAAGCGGCCTTCCAGCGTGCCCGCCAGGCCGCCCCCCTGCTTATCATCCTGGAGAACGTCGATGTCAAGGGGATCATCGAGGGCAATTACACGCCGATCCCGACCGAAACCCTGGGCGCCTCGATCGACGCCGCTCCGGACGCCCCCGACAACTTTGTCTTCACCGTGATGACAGCGCAGCACAAGGAGGAGGTACCGGCCGCGCTCATGCACCCCGGGCGCATCGACCAGTTCGTCGAGGTGCCCGAACTCGACAGGGAGGCCCGCCTCTTTTTCGCCAAGCAGCTGCTGGACAAACCCCATGCGAAAATCGACATTGAACGTATCACCCGCTATATGAGCGGGATGAACGGCTACGAACTCGGCCGTATCGCCAAAGCCTGCGCACTGGAGGCGATCAAGCAGGGGAAGGCGCAACTGGATGAACAGATCATCATCGATCAGATCAATACCATCAAATACGGCAGCCGTCTGGAGAAGAAACGGCTCAAGAACTTCGAGGAGGATCTGCGGCGCAGCGCCTACCACGAGGCTGCGCATGCCGTCACCTCCATGGTCCTTCTCCCCACCGTCGAAATCGAGCAGGTTACCGTCATCCCCCGCAGTGAAACCCTCGGGCTCGTCTCCTACACCCAGGAGAAGCTCCAGACGAACATGAGTGCCGACGAACTGCGTGCCAACATCGCCGTCGCGCTTGCCGGGCGGCTGGCGACGGTCAAGCAGTTCGGCGAGGGCGAAGGGATCGAAACGGGGGCCTACAACGACCTGCAGCAGGCGACCCTCTACGCCTACAGCGCCGTCGCCCAGTACGGCATGGACAGCGAACTGCAGAATATCAGCGTCGAACTGCTGCAGCAAAATGTCAGCAATACCCTTTTCGACGCATCGCTGGAAGAGCGTATTGCCGTCTGGATCGCCGAGGGAACCGCCAGGGCCAAAGAGGTGATCGAGACACACTGGCCCCTGATCGAGACCGTCGCCCAGCGGCTTATCGCCATGGAATTCATCGAAGGAAGTGCGCTGAAAGCCCTCGTCAACACGCCGCATACGGCCTGAACATCCCCGTTTTTTCCCGCCCCTTCCGGCAGGTATTATCCGAAGTTTAATTTTGTGTTTACCAGTTCTTAAGGTCAGCAGGAATAATATTTAGTTATGGAAGAACTGAAACGGTTTGGCCGTCAAGGCCAATAGGCGAAGGGGAAATACACCGATACGCCTCGCTGTCCCTGCCCCTCAAAAGAAAAGGCTCTGACAATGAAACAGATCACTTCTAATGGGCGGATTTGGAGAAACCTCCTGGCCGCAGGCTTACTATTCGGCGCTGCCGTAAACGGATTGGCATGGGAAAAACCGCATGCTACGGGGCAGTTTGAACTCGACGGCAACATCATCAGTGAAGCGGCCGTCCCGGGGGATGACTGGCAGGATATCGCCAACGGGCTCGACAGTGCGTTCAGCGACAGTGGGATCATCGTAGACGGCCTCGGCATGAGTATCTTTACCGGCGGCGGTTCCAAAGACGTGCGCGATATCGACCAGTGGCGCTGGACGGACGGTTCGGTCCCGGACAAGGATGAGATCCTCCACTCCGCGGCCGCGGCCTACAACGCCAACGGCGAGCTGATCGTCTACCTGATGGGCGACCGCTACTCCACCGACGGATCGGCGCAGATGGGTGTCTGGTTCTTCCAGGACCGTGTCGCCCCTAAACCGGACGGTACTTTTTCAGGCGTCCACAAAAACGGCGACGTGCTGATGCTTGCGGAGTTCGTCCAGGGGGGTACACAGGCAAACGTCAAGCTCTATAAGTGGGATGACACTCAAAAAGATAACCTGAAACTCATCTTCGAAGGCCAGGGCGGGGGTGACAATTACTACTTCGCCACCTCCAACGGCAGCCCGACCCAGGCCTGGGACACCTACACGCCCAAGTCCCTCGTCGACGGTATGCCCGAACACACCTATCCCGAAAACAGCTTCTTCGAAGGGGGGATCAACCTCAGCTGGATCTTTGAAAACACTGTCCCCTGCTTCAGCTCCTTTTTGATGGAGACCCGCTCCTCGCACCGCGTCAACGCCCAGCTCAAGGACTTCGTCAGCGGCAACCTCAATACCTGTAAGCTGAGCATCGCCAAAGAGTGTCTCTCCTCGGAGCTCGAACGTTCCGACTACATCACGATTAACCATACCTTCAAGTACACCGTGACCAACGAAGGCTTCGGTACGATCGACCGCATCGAGTTCCATGACGACGCGGGAAGCCCGGAGGACCCCAACGATGATCCGACCCTCAGCGATATCACGGATCTGGCAACGGGCGAGTCAAGAAGCTACAGCTATACGATCAACTCCTACCTCAACCCGCCGACCAACACGATTACGGCGACCGGTCATATCGGGGAGTACGCCATGGCACCGGAAACGGCGCAGTCAACCTGTCAAAAGATCACCCTTAACCCGGCGATCTCCATTACCAAAACGTGTAAACAGAAACTCGAAACGCTCGGAGGCCAAGTCGTCGTCCGTGTTGATTACGAAGGCAGGGTCTGTAACGAACAAAACGGTACCCTGCTTACCAACATTCACGTCACCGACGACAAGTCCGGCGAGATGTTCGATTACGATGCGCTTTACCCGGCCGACGACCCGCAGGGACGCACCCAGTGCGAAAGTTTCAGCGGCACTTACCACCCGACGGCCACGGTCTCCGAATGTGCGATCAACAACACACACCGAAATACCGTTGTGGGGATCGGTACCGAGCCGCTCAACGGCACCGAGGTCAGAGCGACCGCGACCTCAAACTGCCCGCTCTGCGACGCAGAGTGCGTCGAACCGGCACAACCGTAAACAATGAGAGGCGCGGATGCCTGCATCCGCCGCCCTCCTTTTCCCGCATTACGATTTCACCCCTTTTACCATCAGCCAGAACGAGATCGAAAGCTCCGCCAGCAGCGCCACCGCGATCAGGGCCGATGCCGTCATTGCCAGAAACGGCGTACCCTGCGGCAGCAGCAGGTGGGAAAAACTGTCGAGCAGATACCCAAGCGACGCGGCCATCAGCAGTGCACCCAGCAGACGGGGAAGATAAGCGGATTTCATGATCAGGATGCCCAGGAGGAAACAGTGCAGCCCGAAAAAGACGAGGCCGATATCGTATCCGGTTCCATGAATGTCAAGAAGCAGCTGCACGGTTGTGGCTGCAGCGGGGTCCGCGCCCTGCAATACCAAAGGTACCGAACCCAAAGTGAGTAGATTGGCGGCCAGAACCGCGCCCATTATGAGCCGAAAAGCGGCTGCCGTCAGTGCCAAAAGCCGGTCTGTCTGCCGGAAAAGGAGGTAAAGCGCTACGGTGGCCGTCACGTCAAAGAGCAGCATAACGGTATCGGCAGCGATACTGAGACGGAAGCGCCCCTCCGCTTCCATGATATTTGCGGCCGTCGCCGCCGCATCCCCCTGCACAATCAGCGGCATGCGCAGGAAGAACTCCGCGCTGATGCCCGCTATGATCACGACGAGCCATGCAAATCCTGCGATGCGGGCCGGGGTATTAAGATCCCGTCTGCCGGCTGCCTGTTCCATGATTGCCTCCATGCCCTTCAGCAGGCTGCTTCAGCCCCCGCCGACAAAGTCCAGCAGTTCGAGACGGTCATTGTTGTGCAGCTCATGCGTATCCCACAGGTCCTGCTTGACGATCTCCATGTTGATGGCCGCTGCCATGACTTTTTCCCGGAGCCCCATTTCGTCGAGCAGTTTGCCCAGACGGGTATCTTCCTTGACGGTACGTGTCTCCCCGTTGATGATGATTTCCATTATGTTCTCTCCTTTCTGAATCGAATCATTTTAAAACGTTCCCCGAGGAACTGCGGCATGATCAGCGTTTTGACCTTTTCCAGTTCCTGTTTATAGACTTTTTCGTCTGCATTCGCTCTTAAGATCTCCAGCAGTTCCAGGATGCCCATCTCCACCAAAGCTTTCATCTGCGTCGCGTATTCGGCCATCGGCATCCCGGCGGCTTCGAAAGCCTCTTTGACGTGGGCAAAGGTGACGTCGTAGGTGATGTCGCTCTTTTTATAGGCATCGGCACGGTCGAGGGTCTCGTCGAAGAAGGGGAATACCCCGTGCTCTTTGTAGACCCGCAGCGAGACGTCAGGGCGTGCCTGCATCTCACCGTAGTCAAAGGTGATGAATTCGCTTTGCTGTGCCGCCGCGGCCATCTCCTTTGCGAACGCCTCGTACCCGACGGCAATCTCGCCCCGGTCCTTGTGGAACTGCTCCGCCTTCGCTTTCACCCAGGCATCGTCGACGTCGAAGATGATCTCGTGGTTCTCGACCCGTCCCGTCTTCCCTTTGTAATAGAGTTCGCAGGGAAAAGCGTCGAAGATCTCGTTGGCGACGAAGAACGCCTCCGGCTCGTGCATCTGCGACAGCGCGGTGTAGTGGCGCAGTGTGACGGCCTCCCCGAAGGAGTCCCCAAAGTAGCGCCGCTGCTGCTCCTGCAGGTGTTCAAACCGTTCGACGATGGCAAAGGAGAGTGTCTTCAGCAGTTCCGGGCGCAGAGTATAGATGAACTCCACGATGTCGGCCAGCAGGTAGCCGTGGTGCGCCCCGATCTCGCAGACGGTCGCGTTCGGGCTCAAGAACCCCTCGTCGATCACGTCGATCAGGTGTTTGGCGATGGTGCCGCCGAAGAATTTCGATGCACTGACCGCCGTATAGAAGTCCCCGCTTTTGCCGATGGGGCGGTAGGTCGCATAGTAGCCGTCGTCGGCATAGAGCCACTGGGTCATATAGTCGCTGAATCTCATTGTTCCGGGTCGCTCAGTTTTTCATACAGGTTCAGCAGTTCGCGCTGGCGGTCGATCTCGTAGCCGCGCTGGCTGAGCTGCTCGATCCGGCGCGAATTGGCCAGCAGCTCGACGTCGTACTGCGTTTTCAGCCCCGCCCCGTACTGCGCTTCGGTGTCTTGCAGCAAGGTGGCGTAAAGGGCCTCGTTCTCTTTGGCCAGGGCGATCTTCGCGTCGATGTTCCGGAGATTGTCAACGACCTGCTCATACAGCGCGCGCAGCGCACGTTTCGTATCATCGATGGTCACTTTTGCCTTGAGGTAGGCCAGCCGTGACGCTTCGTAGTCGTTGACGCTGTTGATGTCGATGGGCATCGAGGCCTTCACGCCGTAGCGGTAGTAGGCCGTCTCCGGCGGCTGGGATTTGATGGCGGTCGAACCGGTGAAGAAGAAGGACTCCTGTTTCTGCCAGTTGTAGCTCCCCTGCACGCTGATGCTCGGCAGGTACGATGCGAGGGTAACGTCTTTGTTGTAGCGCTCCTGCGCGCGCTGACGCTTTGCGAGGGCCAGGTCTATCGTGCCGTCCATGAAGCGCGCTTCATCCACCATCGCGAGGAAAGGGATCGTTGCCGTACGGTAATCGAGGTCGCTGATGCTCTCAAAAGCGCTTACGAGCCGTTCCTGCGCCGTCTGCAGGTCCAGCAGCGCCTGTTTGGCGACGTTGCGTTCGATGATGGCGTTGTTCAGGAAACCCGAGTCGAGCTGCCCGCTCATATACTGTTCGCGCTTCTGCAGCAGGTTGATCTCGGTGTTGTCCACCTGCAGCTTCTGTTTGGCGATGCCGAGTTCGGACTGTTTGATCTGCATCAGCAGGTCGACCGCCTGCTTGATCAGTGTGCGCTCCTGCTGGGCGATGGTGAGCATGCCGACGTCGCGCGAGGCCTCGGCATATTTGATGCCGTAGTAGATCCCGCCGCTGCGGAAGATGGGCTGGTCGATGGCGATCGAGGCGCTCTCCTGCTGGGTCTCCGGGGCGCCCTGCCCGTTGTAGGGGTTCTGGCGGTTGAGCGTATAGCTGATCACCGCGGGCTGGATCCAGCTGTCGCGCAGCTTCGCGCTCTCCTCTTCGGTCTTCGCATAATCGTACCCGAAGGCTTTGCGCTTGAGGTCGGAGAGGTAGGCTTCGAGGGAGACGCCCTGCCGTTCGGATGCGGAGGGCTGCTGCTCGCCGAACAGGACTGTCGCGTTCTGCTCGGCGGCAGAGAGGCCGCTACAGAGCAGCCAGAGCGCGGCGAAGGCGTGCAAACCCTTCATCCATCTCCTCCCGGCTGATGGTGAGCGGCGGCAGGAACCGCAGCGTATTCCGTCCGGCTTTGAGGACGAGGACCCCCTCTTCGCGGGCATTGGCAATGACGCGGGCGAGGGTCTCGGCGTCTTTGGCGCGCAGACCGCGCATCATGCCGAAACCGACCGCATCGGTGAAGAGGCCGCGGTGCTCCTCGAACAGCTTCTTGAGCTCCGTCTCGAAATAGAGGAAGGCTTCGTCAAGCTTGCCGCTCTCTTTATACGCTTCGAGGACATCCAGGACGGCATTCGCCGCTGCCGTGGAGAGGTAGTTCCCCCCGAACGTCGAACCGTGGTCGCCCGGGGCGAAGATATCTTTCTTCGCCGTCATGACGACCCCGATCGGGACGCCGCCGCCGAGCCCCTTGGCCAGGGTGATGACATCCGGTTCGATGCCGTAGAGGTTCGAGGCGAGGAACTCGCCGGTGCGGTAGATACCCGTCTGGACCTCATCGACCATCAGCAGCACGTCGCGCTTTTTGAGCATGGCGGCCAGGGCCTGTACCTTGGCGCGGTCGAGCGGCTGGACGCCGCCCTCGCCCTGCACCAGTTCGATCATGACCGCAACGGTATGGCCGTCAATGAGCCCCTCGATCTCGTCGATGGACTTGGCGTAGACGAAACCGTCGGGGAAGGGACCGAAGTAGTTGTGCATCGCCTCCTGTCCCGTCGCCTTGAGCGCGGTGATGGTCCGGCCATGGAAGGAGTGCTCGAGGGTGATGATCTTGTAGCGTTTGACCTGACCGTCCACCTCGCCGTACTTGCGTGCGATCTTGATGGCCCCCTCGTTCGCCTCGGCCCCGCTGTTGCCGAAGAAGCATTTCATGTCGTAGCCGCTGCGCTCGACGATGCGGCGGGCACAGTCGGCCTGCGGTGCGATGCGGTAGAGGTTCGAGATGTGGGTAATGCGCCCCACCTGCTCGCAGATCGCCTTGCTCACGACCGGGTTGCCGTGCCCGACGCTGACGACACCGATGCCGGAGGTAAAGTCGATGTACTCTTTGCCCTCCGTATCTTTGAGGCGCGCATTTTCGCCGCTCTCGAACGCGAGGTCCTGACGCGCATAGGTCGGCAGAACGAACTGTTCGTCCATGGATTTGATCGTATCTAACATGCTTCCACCTTGATTTTGTTTGCCTGGTAACAGGCGTTCCCCCCCGCATAACTGAGTGCAGAAGAGGTCAGATTGTTGACGCCCGGCGTCCCGGCGTAGACCAGAACGCAGTCGGCGAGCAGCCGTTCGTCGTGGGCCAGCGGCAGCACGACGCTTCCCTGCGCGGAGACGAGCCGTACCGGCGTCCCCTCCTCGATGCCGCAGCCCGGGTGCATAAAGGCCTGCGATTCGCGCTCGAACTGTGAGTTGAGGCTCCGCGGGCTCTTCGGGGAGATGAGGAAATAATCCTCCTGCATATCGAAGTCGAAATCATACTCCTCGAGGAATAAAAACTGCCCGTCATCCGTGTCGAATCCTGCAGCATAGGGCACGGCATCGCGTCCCCGTACCAGGGTCTTCTCCCCGGCTTCCTCCCCGCAGGAGCGGAAATGCTCCAGGTAGGCCGCTTCGGACGCTATGGCCACGTCGAAGGCGGCGCACAGCGCCGCACTCAGTGCATATTCGCTGATGCCCGTCGCACCGGATTCGCATACGGGCATCTCCAGCAGCGCATTGTGGCCGTAGGCGGTGCGCACGTCCGCTTTCTCCAGGAAGGTCTTCGCCGGAATGACCAGTTCGGCCATCGCCGACGTCTCGTTCTCGTAGAGGCCGAAATAGACGACGTGCCCCGCTTTGGAGAGGCTGTCCGTCACCCGCCCCGTATCCGGCATCTGTGCCAGCGGGTTCGCCCCCTGGACGAAGACGAGGTCATAATCGGAAAAAGCGGCGGCCGCCTTGGGCTCGAACCGGCGGGCTGCCGCAAAAGGCGACGCGATCCCCGCGGAGGAGCTTCCCAGGAAACTGACGCCGCAGCCCGGTTTCCCGAACAGCCCCAAAAGCACGCCGATGGCGTCAATGGCGCGCAGCACCTCGTCGCCGTGACGGTATTTCTGGACGCCGGTGCCCACGAGGATGGCCACCTTTTTGCCCCGCAGCCGCTCCAGCACCCGGCCGATATCGCCGAGCCCCAGCCCGATGCCATCAAGGGCGGCTTTGATCCGCACTGTCTGGGTCAGCTCGTAGTACTCTTCGAACGCCTCGCCGTGCTCGGCCAGGTACTCGGCGTCATGCATCCCCTCGATGACGATGAAACGGGCCAGCAGCATCGCGAAATAGAGGTCCCCGCCGGGTTTGAGCTGGATATGGATATCCGCGCTGTCGGCAAAGGCGGTCCGCACGGGGTCGACGACGATCAGCTCCTTGCCTTTGAGGAAGGGGAGCAGATGGGAGTTGGTCACGGGGACGTTGCGCCCCCAGACCATGACGACGTCGGCCCCGGCGATCTGTTCGGGCGGCAGCACGCGGTTCGCGCCGCGCCCCTCGACCACGCCCGCTTCCCCGGCCCCGTCGCAGAGCGAGCCCTTTGTAAGCGCCGCGCCGACGGAAGCGAAAAAGTGGTCCGTCACCCCCTGCATCAGGCCGAAATTGCCCGAACTGCGGTAGTGCAGGCTCCCGTTGCCCTCCCGGGCATCGCGCACCAGCGTCTCCAGGTGCGCCAGGGCCGTCTCCATCGACACGACTTCGCCCTTCAGCCTCGGCTGGGTGATACGCTCCTGTTTCCAGAAATGGTTGAGGTGGGGACAGAGGTAGCCGTTGGTGTAGGAATGCGCTTTATCCCCTTTGAGTTTGCCCGCGTCGACGACGACGCTGCAGGCATCGTAACAGTCCAGGGGACAGGCGGTTTTATTCTGCATGGGGCTCCCGTTTTTTGGGACAATTCTACCCCGTTTTGGCTTATGCGTAGCATTATATTTCATGCCTTCTTCTCCGCCCTGCGGAGAATTTCAAACTCCTGCCTGTGGTCAAAAAAACGTCAGCCGTCCTCCATCCGCACCGGGGTGTTTATGCTATGATCAGCCCAATAACTTTGCATTGCGGGACGACAGGAATGATGACATTCGAAGCACGACTTTCCGAGCGTTTTGACGCCGTCTCGAAGATCATCCTCGAGCGTCAGGATGCCGTGACGGGGCTCCTGCCCGCCAGTACGGCGGTCAACGCGCACGGCGACTACACCGATGCGTGGGTACGCGACAACGTCTACAGTATCCTCTGTGTCTGGGGCCTCTCCCTGGCCTACAAACGCCATGATCCCGCCAATGCCCGTTCCCTTTCGCTTTCGCTCAGCGTCGTCAAACTGATGCGCGGCCTGCTCACGGCCATGATGCGCCAGTCCGACCGCGTCGAGCGTTTCAAACGCACCCAGAACCCCCTCGATGCACTGCACGCCAAGTACGGCACCCAGAGCGGGCTCGCGGTCGTCGGCGACAACGAGTGGGGGCACCTGCAGCTCGACGCCACCTCGCTGTTTCTGCTGATGCTGGCCCAGATGACGGCCTCGGGGCTGCAAATCGTCTACACCGACGACGAGGTCGATTTCGTCCAGAACCTCGTGCACTACATCAGCCGCACCTACGCCACCCCAGATTACGGGATCTGGGAACGGGGCAACAAGATCAACCACGGCGACCCCGAGATCAACTGCAGCTCCGTCGGTATGGCCAAGGCCGCCCTGGAAGCCCTCGACGGTTTCAACCTCTACGGCACCTCCCGGGGGCTCGAGGGAGTGATCCACGTCGTCGCCAGCGACATCGCGCGCTCCCGCTTCACCCTCCACGGCCTGCTGCCGCGCGAATCGACCTCCAAAGAGACCGATGCGGCGTTGCTGAGCATCATCGGCTATCCCGCCTATGCCGTCGAAGATGCCGAACTGACCCGCAAAACGGCGCAGAAGATCCGCAAAAAGCTTGCCGGCCGCTATGGCTGCAAACGCTTCCTGCTTGACGGGCACCAGAGCGTGCTCGAAGACACCTCCCGCCTGCATTACGAAGCCGAAGAGCTGCGCCAGTTCGAGCATATCGAGTCGGAGTGGCCGCTCTTTTTCACCTACCTGATGCTCGATGCCCTGCTGCGCGGCGATACGGCGGCGGCGCAGGAGTGGAAAACGAAACTCGAACCGCTCTTTGTCGAGGTGGACGGCGTGAGGCTGCTGCCCGAGCTCTACATCGTCCCCGAAGCGCTCATTGAAGCGGAAAAAGCCGCCCCCGGTTCCCAGGAGCGCCGTCCCAATGAGAACGTCCCGCTTGTCTGGGCCCAGAGCCTCTACCTGCTGGCCTCCCTGCTCGACGACGGGCTGCTCATTCCCGACGACATCGACCCGCTGCGCCGGCGCGAACGCGTCGGGGCGACCCGGACGACCACACCGCTCGTCGCCGTCGTCGCCGAAAGCCGTGACGTCAAAGCACGGCTTCATGCCCTCGGTATCCGCACGGAAACGCTCGAAGAAGCCACCCCGGCAAAGGTCCTGCACGCTTCGGAGCTCACCCGTCTTTTCAGCAGCGTCGGCGCCAACCGCAAGCTCCACCTCTCCGGCCGTCCCCAGCAGGTCTCGCGCACCATCGCCACCTCCCGTCTCTACCAGATCGGCGACGAAACCTACGTCTTCCTCCCCTACCACTTCGACCCCCGGGCCTTCTATCTCCATTACGACAACCGCCTGCTCGTCGAGCATGTCCGCTCGTCGCTGAAGTTCCTGGCCGAAAACTGGGACCAGCCCGGACGGCCTCTGATGCTGCTACTCGTGCGCGACGACATGCTCGAAAGTACGACGCAGGAGAGCGTGCTTGAGCTGCTCCGCGCCGTCGAATCCGGCAGCTGCTGCGGGACGGCGGTCCAATCGGGTCCGCTTCACACCCTGCTCGGCACCGCCTCCCGCGAACAGATGGGTGCGCGCGAAGATTTCCTGCCCGAGACACCGTCATTCCGCCCTCTGCGCGACCCCTCCGCAAGCGTTGCGGAGACGTTTGCGCCCTACCAGCTGGGATTTGCCGAGCGTCAGCAGATCGAGCAGCACGATGATGAGACCCTGGCAGAACTGCTCTATGCGCTCACGCCGGACCCGCGCGCCGTCGAAGCGCTGCAGCAGCTGTGGCGCCGCCACGGCGAAGCATTCGCGGTGCAGACCGCCGAAGGGGAGCTGCCCCTCAAGGAGATCGCACAGCAGCAGTACGAAGCCGCCTCCGCGCGCCACGACTGGGCCGCCGTCCGCCGCCTGGCGGATCTGCTCTACCGCTACGACGAACGCCTCGAAGACGTCCTGCTCGATATCATCATCCGCCAGAAACGCCTTGCCGTCGGGCGCGCCTACTTCGAAAAAGCGACCTTCTGCCACCCGGTGGAGAGCACGGGCATCGTCGAGACCATCTACGCCTACTGCGGCAACAGCGCCGCCGAAACGGTCCTGACCCAGGAGATCATCCTGCACCTGGGCCACCTCATCCGCATCGAACCGGAACTGTTCGATCAGCTCATCACCGTGCGGACCTGGTACTTCGTCCAGCTGCTTGTCAGCCGCATCAGCCGCGAGACCTCCCAGGCGGTGGGCGACGCCTACGAAACCCTGCTCACCCTGGCCCCCCACGAGATCCTGCACCGCCTCCGGGAGGTCCTCCAGACCTTTGCCACCGAGCGGCGGCGCATGAACGAGATGGAAAACCTCCGCGCTTCGGGTTTTTCGCACATCAAGTCCGTCGCGAGGATCACCGAACTGTCACAGGTGGAGAACTGGATGCAGTGGCGCCACGATGCCGGGCTGATCGGGCATCACGCCGAACGCTTCTACAAGGATGTCTGGTACCTGCTGCAGCAGTGCGACGGCATCGTCATCGGGGACAAATACGACAGCGCCAACCGTGTCGGGAGCGAGCAGACCCTCGATACCACCGCCGGCGAGCGCAGCTTCGAACTGCGCATCGACGCCCTGCTGCAGGGTATCCAGGCCCCGGAGTACCGCCAGCTCAACCTCGAGGCGATCGAGAGCCTTACCTGGCTCTTCCGCCAAAATCCCGAACTAAAGGTCGAAAACGATATCGTACTGGATGTCCTTATCGGCCACGCGGTACGCCTCGCCTGGACCGCGGAACACGGGGACGCCCATTACAACGAACAGCGCGGACAGGCCTGGGAAGCTTTCTACCACCGCTCTCCCCGCGACACCGAGGCCGCATTCGTTGACGCGTTCCGTCATCTCCTGCAAGAAGGTTTCGAATGACACGCTCGCCGCTTATCCTCGCCGGTGACATCGGCGGGACCAAAACGAACCTCGCCCTCTACCGCCTCCGCGAAGCGGGCCTCGAACTTGAAACGAAACGGCAGTACGCCAGCCGCGAACATGCAGATTTCACATCGATCGTCGACCACTTCCTCGACGCCTCGGCCATCGCAAAGATCGATGCCGCCTGTTTCGGCATTGCCGGTCCCGTCATCGGCGGCATCTGCAAAACGACGAACCTCCCCTGGCAGATCGACACGCGGCAGCTTCAGGCACGCCTGGAGACGCCGAAGGTCCGGCTGCTCAATGACCTGGAAGCGACCGCCTACGGTATGCTCTACCTTGACGACGTCGATTTTGTGGACCTCAACCCCGCCGCCGAACCCGGGACGGGGAACCGTGCCGTCATCGCCGCGGGGACCGGGCTGGGCGAGGCGATGCTCTTTTTCGACGGACAGGGCTACCAGCCGGTCGGTTCCGAAGGGGGCCACTGCGATTTCGCCCCCGCCACGCCGCTGCAGCAGGAGCTGCTCTCCTGGCTGTGGGAACGCCATCCCGAACATGCCAGCACCGAACGCGTCCTCTCCGGTCCCGGCGTCCACACCCTCTACCAGTTTCTGAAAACGAAACTGATCGCGCCGGAACCGGAGTTCATGCGCCGCCTCGGGCCGGACGAAGACCCCAGCGCAAAGATCAGCGAAGGGGCGCTGCTGCACAACGACCCCCTCTGCCGGGAGACCCTTGCACTCTTTGCCGCGATCTACGGTGCCGAGGCGGGGAACCTTGCGCTAAAAACGATGGCGACGGGGGGCGTCTATATCGGCGGGGGGATCGCGCCGAAAATCCTCCCCTTTCTGCAGCAGTATTTCATGGAGAGTTTCCGGGCCAAGGGGCGTTTCGCCCCACTGCTCGCGGCAATACCCGTCCGCGTTTCGCTCAATCCCGAAACCGCCCTCGACGGCGCGGCGCACTTTGCCGCGGACAACCTTTTGGGCCTTGCGGAATAAAAAATTTCGTCGTATAATGCCGACCCCTGAATGCTGATGTAGCTCAGTCGGCTAGAGCACTTGATTCGTAATCAAGAGGCCGGGAGTTCGAGTCTCCCCATCAGCACCACTATCAATTTCTCCCAACGTTGGGACATAAAGCACGAACCTACTTGAAACTCTATCTGACTATTTTACTTGCATGCTACACCCTCACCGCCGCTTCGATCAACACAAAAAACTTCGGTTCCATGACAGTCGACGAGGTGACAAGCGTTTATGATGGCGACACTTTCCGTGCCACGATCAAGGCGTGGCCGCAGCTCATCGGCGAACGCATCGGCATCCGGATCAACGGTATCGACACCCCCGAAATGAAAGGGAAGTGCCAGGCCGAGAAACTGCTGGCCCGCGAAGCCAAGCAGCATACCATTGCCCTGCTCCGCGACGCCAAAACGGTTGAACTCCGTAATATGAAACGGGGCAAATACTTCCGGGTCGTGGCAGATGTTTATGCAGATGGAAAGAGTGTCGGGCAGAGCCTCATTACAAGCGGCCTGGCCGTCCGTTACGACGGAGGGACAAAGACAAAAGATTGGTGTGGGAATTAGCATTTAGCTCCAGCTAATCATTCGATCTAACTGACATGAGTTGTCATTTCAGATATCTCATCACTTTTATCATTGTCATTGTATGGAAGATAGTTAGAAAATAACCAAGCCCAAAAATCCTCATCATCAGGTACAACATAAAAGGAACTTCTTTTGTCCTAAAGCGGAGTTCGACTACATAATATTTCGTACTTTAGGCCTGTTGGCCGTATGTAAAAATACTCGAAAACATCCATTTCACTTGTCTGATCTAAATATACCTTTTTCGCAATATCTCACCTTCTTTCTTGATAAACTTGTGTGAATTTAACATTTCAACTTTTGAACAGTTTGTTGAACACGGAGAACTCGCAACCGTATCAATTTTCCAAATGTATGACTTTATGGAGAAACTGGTCTTTAATATTTTAATAGCTTTTATGACCTCCTAAAGAGCTTCAACGTGCCCTGTGACAGGTCCAACGAGAAAACATAAATAGCCTTATAGGTATTGAGTAATTCAGGCTACTATTTATCAGGCAGCCTAGAATGTTTATTAACGAAACATATCACAAAAAAGTTACAAAAGTTAAATATCATTCAGTCAACAAATAGTATTAAAAAACTACATTCAATAAGTTTGATTTATAAGCACACAGTAAAAAAGATGTATTGGGAATGTAAACAGGAAAGCTTCCGCATACAGTGTCAGCATATGCAAAAGGTGGAAGTCTATCGTTTACTTCAGGATAGTCAGCTTTCATGAGAACAGAATTGATAAGTTTGATGCTATCTGGAGTTGTGCATTAGTCTTACATTTTTTTAATAACATCAAAAAAAGGGTGGGAATGAAATCTATTTTATTCATGCTATTTGTACTTTTCTCAGGTGAAGTAAGTGCAAAAGGTGGATTGTTTAAAGCTTTTGGCAATGCGATGATAGAAGGTGCATCTTCAGAACATTCTGAAGAGTATTACAAGCAAAGACAACAGGAAGAAGCAAAACGGAAAGCAGAGCAAGAAGCTTGGTTGAAAAAACAGCAAGCTGAAGAAGCAGCAGCTAAAAAGCTCAAAGAAAAACTACTGAGCGACGACCCGAGTAAATCGACTATCGAGATTTTTAAAGATGGAGGTTTCCAGACAAGAAGCTACTACGTTCTCAACGGAGAGCTCAAAGTGCTTGAGACTTTTTATAACGGGAAATTGCACGGTAAATACCAAAGATTTTCCCACACTGGTGAAACGCTGGCAGATCTGACCTATGAGAATGGAGAGATTGTTGAAGGCATTCAAGTAATCACAGATGCTATACGCGATACTCAGCGCTACGAAGAGATGCGAGAACAGCCCAACTTGAAGACAAAATTTTGGGATGTTGGTGGCTCCTCCACAATGGTTATGACTTTGAAAAAGTCCGGAGAGGATATCTTCATAAGTTTTGCGTGCTATGACAAAGAGGCGAACCAAGAAAAGACTGTAAGGTACAAAAATGACACCCTGGATGGGATTCAAGAGAAATATGTTCAAGGACGACTCTATGAAATGGTAACGTACGTCAATGGTATAAAAGAGGGGGATAGTATCTCCTATGATTACATGGGACGACTTGATTCTAAAAAAACCTTTAAGAATGGCAAAGAAGAGGGACTTGCCACATTCTACTATCCCGACGGGAAACTCCGTGCAACAGTACAGTACAAGGATGGACTACGTGTCAGCGATGCCCACTATTTGGCATCAGGCAAAGTCATCAATAAACGTGAGTATAAAGATGGCCATCTTACGGATGGGGTGCATCGGTATTACGAGATTAAAGATGGAAAAGAGACACATGCCTACAAAATAGAGACCTATAAAGATGGAGAGTTGAATGGTGACTATAAATCTTATAACTGGGAAAACAAGCTACAGGAAGAAGGTCCGTACCAAAATGGCAAGAAACATGGCATGTGGAAAAAATATAGCTATTCTCACGTAAGCCGTAAATACGAGCTTGCTACAGAAGGTGAATATCAAGATGACAAGAAACACGGGCTGTGGAAAATGTATAAATACTCTTACGAAAACCGTAAAAACGAGCTCGCTACAGAAGGCGAATACCAAAATGAGAAAAAATATGGAGTATGGAAAACATACCGACAAAATAATGGAAAAAATTACCTTGCCACAGAAACAACGTACAACGTAAACGAAAAGAAAGATGGCATGGAGAGAGAGTTCGATCCGCAAACCGGCGCTGTGACGTCAATTACTGAATGGAAAGACGGAACTCTCATTGCAAAAACAAAGATATAAGGAGGAAAACATCAAATGAAAACAATCAAATTAATAAGCATCCTGCTATTTGCATTATTTACATTATCAACATTGAACGGCTGTTCTAAAGATACGATGGAAGAAATGCAAAGTCTACCTGAAGGGCTTTATATCCATACCGGGGGCAAGTATGTACCAGTTGAAAATTTTAAAGCTGGCTTCGAACAATCGCGCATTATTGACCACTCAACAACTTACCAGCAATATAAAAACAATAAACTGCCGGAGATAACCTATTTGACAACGCAATCGGGCGACTCAGTATTGACGGTATTGCCAGAGCTCGCCAAGTTTAAAAATGTCGACGGTATTGTCTACAATAAATCCCGCTATCTAATGATAGGGTTGTCCCAAGTTGTTCCATTTGATTTAAAAGATAAAGCCCTTGCACCAAATTCAGCTCCCCTGGTAGAGCATCAGCGTGGCTTCTTGCTGGAATCTTCAGACAACAAGTTTGTTACTCTCGGCAAAAGTGAAGGTGGAAATACTTTTGAATTGAAAAATAAAACATCACCGGAAGAAGCTCCTCTCAAGGTTCCGGCAGGTATTTACTATGTTCTGGGTTACATGTTTGAAATCATCGAATAGAAGTTTTTCTAGTTTGTAGTACCAGCGGCCGGACAATCGCGCCCGGCACGCCATTTTTCATTTATACATTCTCAACAAATAATGTTCTTCCACAATCCTTACAGACTTTCAGACGCTTATTACTTGATTGAACGTATTTCTTTCAATATATGAGATAAATGAGAAGTCCGTTCCCCCTATGAACCGCTCAGTAGCGGTCCAGGACCGTCCCGTTGCTATCAACAACGGAGTGTTTGAAGCGCAGGCCGTTTGCCGTTGTGCCTTCAAACTGCGTCGAAAAGGCGCTATCTTCAATGGGCGCGGTGATCGTCTGGAGATACTGCCCTTTCCCGTCGTAGATCTTGATGACGACCGTCCCCGTTTCACAGGTAGACGAACCGTTGATCGTAACGACCTTGATCTGCGGGACCTCTGCGTATTTGACGGCATAGACGGCACATTTGTCCACCGCCAGCAGTGACACGGCAAGTCCGAGAATGAGTACGAGCTTTTTCATGCTATCCCCCTTTTTGACTATTATATATCAATATCTACAAGTATAGGGAAAATCACTTTAGATTTTAAAAACCCCTCCGCACCGGGGCGAGGAGAGGTCTACTGTCCGCAGCTGCCCGAAGTACCCTGCGCGTTTCCGCCTTCGAGGTCCAGGGTCACGGTGATGCCGTCACCCGTCTCCGCTTTGGAGAAGCCGTAGCCCCTGAACGCGGCGATGGTCTCCAGGTTCTTCGCCTCCTGCTCGCGTTCGACGATCATGCAGAGCGTCTTGCCGCCGTACCCGTTGAGGGTCGCTTTCATCTGGTGCATGGCGTCGGGGATGGGCAGGCCACGGCGCGGGTCAAGCGGCATGCCGCGGGTGTCAAGGACGCCCTCTTTCATGTTCAGCGGGACGCGGTACTCCCCCATCAGGCGCTGCGAAGAGGCTTTCCAGCCCGCCTTGTCGAGATCCCCGCGGCCGAACAGCGCGCAGTGGCAGGTGCCGTACTCGTCGATCTCGTCGTCGATAAACTCGCAGGGGCAGCACATCTGCTTGTCGAGCTTCGCGTCCCCCGAGGGTTCGAAGCAGGGGCAGTAGCGCTTGCCGAAGGTCGCCTCCATCTCGCTCAGCCACACTTCGAGGTTCTTGCTCATCATCAGGCTCGGGTTGATGGCATACCCTTTCTGCGCGGCGTACTTCACGATCCAGCGGTGCTGTTTTTTGACCGCGTCGCGGTACTTCCAGTAGTCTTTCATGAACCCAATCATCATTTTTAGCATATTCAATCCTTTTTGCAAAGCAATTATACTGCGTCAATGTTAGAGAAATGCCCTTGTTTGCGCGGGTTTTGGAGCCCGAAAATTTCCTTGACGCAAACGGCGAAAAGCGGAGTAAAATGCCGAAATAATATATCCGTCTAAAGGACACATCACCCCAATGGCGAACCTCGTCATCAACAAACGGGAACTCAAACCCTTCGGCCTCAAAGCCAAACCTATTCTCGAAAAATACCTGGCCAAAGTCAACGTCGATATCAGCGACTACACCTTCGCCGCCAACTATATCTGGCTGGGCAACAGCAGCGGTTTTTATGCCGTCATCAACAAATGTTTCTGTCTCTTTGTCATGACGGGAGGGGAGCTGACGATGCTGCTGCCGCCCATCGGGAAAAAAAAGAACGTCGACAAGGCGATCGTGCAGTGTTTCGAGATCATGAACGCGAACAACTCATCGCCCTACTACGCCCGTATCGACTACGTGCAGGCCTCGACCGTCGAAGAGTTCATCCAGAGCGAAGACGAAGCGCAGAGCATGTTCGAAATGCTCGAACACTACATCCTCGAGAAGAAGCTCGTCGATTACGTCTACGAGGTCGACAAACTGATCGAGCTGCGCGGCAACAGCTACCACACGAAGCGCACCGAGATCAACCGTTTCCGCAACTCCTACCCCGATGCCTATGTCGAGGAGCTCGACAGCGAGAAGCATTTTGACGGCATCATGGCGCTGTTCAACAAATGGGTTTCGGACCGGGTGAAATACATGCCCAAAGAGGAGGCGGAAGTCTTCCTCGAGGGGATCCACCAGGAGCGCCATGCCGTCAAGCGGATGCTCAAGCATTACGAAGCACTCCAGCTGACGGGACTTGTCATTTATATCGAGGGGGAGATCAAGGGGTTTACGGCAGGCGAACGCATCAGCAACGACACCGCCTGTGTCATCATCGAAAAGACCGATTTCGAGGTGATGGGGTGTGCGCAGTATATCTTCCGCGAATTTTCGAAACTGCTCAAAGAGAAGTACGGTATCGCCTACATCAACGTCGGTGATGACATGGGATTTGAGAACCTCAAGAAGGTGAAGATGTCCTACCGTCCCTACAAGCTTGTTCCCAAGTTCACGATCTATCAGAAGTAAAGGCCATGCTCAGAACCGCTACCCCCAATGATCTTGACGCGCTGCTCGCGATCGAGAACACGATGTTCGACCCTGCCGTGTACGACCGCCTTTGCGAACAGAACTTTGCAAGACTGCTGAACAAGCCAAGCAGCGTGCTGTACGTCTGGGAAGAGGACGGCAGCGTCGTCGGCTATGCGCTGGGAATAGTCGTCGCGCGGAAACGCATCTGGTTCAACTCCCTTGCCGTGCTCAAGGCCTGGCAGTCTACCGAGGCTGCCAAACGCCTTTTTGCCGCCATCGAAGTGTATGCATTGACCCACGCGCTGGAAACGATCATCCTTGAAATCCGGGAGGACAACCGCGCCCTTCTTCGCCGCTACACGGGCATGGGCTACTGCGAATGGAAACGCATCCCCGGCTACTATCCCGACGGCAGCAGTGCCATCCGGATGCTCAAAAAGATGCAGACGAAATGAGCGGTATCCGCGGCGAAGATCCCTCCCCGGACGACCGTCGGCACACCTTCTTCGTACGCCCCGCCGTCGCTGCCGACACGGCGGCGCTCACTGCACTGGAGACGACGGTGTTCTCCGCCGACAACTACCCCCTATCGCGGCGCGCGTTCTACTATCACATCCGGCAGAACCTGCTCCTTGTCGCCTGCACCGATGACGGCACCGTCGCGGGCTATATCCTGACACTGATCCGTCGGCGGGTACCGAAAATCTATTCGCTGGCGGTCGCCCCCGGATTCCGAAACCGCGGTGTGGCTGCGAAGCTGTTGGAGCAGGCCCTGCATGAAGCGGCATTGCGCGGCTTCGAACACATGACCCTCGAAGTGCGAAGCGACAGCCCCGCTGCCATTGCCCTCTACCGGCGCTACGGATTCGAAACGCTCAGAACGCTCAACGCCTTCTACCGCGACGGCTGTGATGCCTATCTCATGCAGCGCTGACATGCTATGTGACACTATAAAAAAATCGGGGACTGTTTAGAGAAGAAGCTGTTCCGGGAAGCCCCGGAAAGCGGAAGTGTTTCTGCGCTTACGCGAAGATACTGATCATAACACCCGCCGCAACGGCGGAACCGATGACACCCGCAACGTTCGGGCCCATCGCATGCATGAGCAGCATGTTGTTGCGGTCGTATTCCATACCGACTTTGTTGGAGACACGTGCCGCCATCGGAACGGCGGAAACTCCTGCCGAACCGATAAGCGGGTTGATCTTCGTCCCCGGGAAGAGGTTCATGATCTTCGCCATGATAACCCCCGCGGCCGTACCGACGGAGAAGGCGACCAGGCCCAGGGCCAGGATCGCCAGGGTATCAGCGACGAGGAACTGGTCCGCGGCGAGCTTGGAACCGACGCCGAGGCCGAGGAAGATCGTGACGATGTTGATCAGGGCGTTCTGCAGCGTATCGGAGAGACGCTCGACGACACCGGACTCTTTCAGGAAGTTACCGAAAGCGAACGCACCGATCAGCGGCGTGGAGTCCGGAAGGACCAGGATCGCCAGGACAAGGACCATGATCGGGAAGATCAGTTTCTCCATGCGGCTGACGTGGCGCAGGGTCGTCATCTTGATCTTACGCTCTTTGGCGTTGGTGAGCGCCTTCATGATCGGCGGCTGGATGATCGGTACCAGTGCCATATAGGAGTATGACGCGACCGCGATCGCCCCCAGCAGTTCCGGCGCCAGTTTCGTCGCAATATAGATCGATGTCGGGCCGTCCGCACCGCCGATGATGGAGATGGCGGATGCCTGCTGCAGCGTAAAGTCAAAGAGGTCCGTGTACTGTGACAGCGCGACCGCCCCGACGAGGGTCCCGAAGATCCCGAACTGCGCAGCACCGCCGAGCAGCGCCGTTTTCGGGTTGGAGAGCAGCGGGCCGAAGTCTGTCATCGCCCCGACACCCATAAAGATAATGATCGGGAAGAGCTCGTTCGCGAGGCCCGCCTGGTAGATAACGCCAAGGAAGCCGTGCGGCCCGGCGATGTCCGCGACGGGGATGTTCGAGAGCAGGCCCCCGAAGCCGATCGGCAGCAGGAGCAGCGGCTCAAAGCCTTTGGCGATCGCCAGGTAGAAGAGGACGAAAGCGACCAGGATCATGATGACGCGTCCCCACCCTTTGTGGAAATCGCTCATCGGTTTACCCAGGGCACTCATCTCGTCCGGGTTCGGATAGAGGATCGCGTAGACACCGGTGGACTTGGCAAAGTTGGTCAGGAGGTGACCGATGCTGTGCGACTCGTAGGCCTTTTGTTCCACCGCCGGCGCCTCATGCGCGGCATGGGCATCGGATGCCGACGCCGACACGGCGCCGAACAGCGACAATGCCAGCAGCAGTTTGATAAACAGCGTTCTCATCCGCTTATCCGATTACCGCGACAACCTGGCCTTCGACGACCTTATCGTTGACGTTGACGTTGATGGACTTGATAACGCCGCCGCGCGGTGCAAGGACATCGATCTCCATTTTCATGGATTCAAGGATCATGATCTTTTCGCCTTCCGCGACGCTCTGGCCCGGGTTGGCAACGACTTTCCAGACGTTACCCGGCAGCAGTGCCTTGATCTCTTCGCCTTCACCGGCCGGTGCCGCTGCAGATGCTGCGGCTTCGCCCTGAACCGCTGTCACCTGGATGTTTGCATCGCCCTCGGCGACCTGAACGCTGAATTTCTGACCGTCGACGACGACTGTGTAGTTTCCTGAACCCATACCTTGACACTCCTCTTTTTCGTTTTGCATTTCGGAAAGTTTGCGGACGTTGACTTCCGCTTCACCTTTAAGGAAGGTGATCCCTTTTTCATCACAGGCAGCTGCGATGAAGATGTTCTCTTCAGTGGTTTCGATCCCCTCTTCTTCAAGACGCTTGGTCCAGAAGGCGACGGATTTCTTTTCGTCTTTGTCGGCGAGATCGATCGCCTTTTCCGTTGTCGGCTCGAGTCCGAGCTGCTCCGCGGCGATCTTGACGACCTCGGCATCCGGCGCCACCGGCGTCTTGCCGAAGTAGCCCAGGACCATGCGGCCGTAACCCGGTGCAATCTTGTTCCACGGCCCCATCAGGGTATTGTTGAGCGCCTGCTGGAAATAGAACTGGGAAACCGGGGTGACGGAGGTGCCGTAGCCGCCCTTTTCGACAACTTCGCGCATCGCGAGGATCGCATCGTGGAACTTGTCCATCATGTTGTTGTCGCGCAGCATCTGCGTGTTCGCCGTGAGGGCGCCGCCCGGCATCGGGGAGAACTGGATCAGCGGCTCGACCATGGTCGCTTCCGGCGGGATGAAGTAGTCCGCCAGACACTCTTTGAGGGTCGCTTCGTATTTGAGGATCTTCTCGAAATCGAAGCCGAAATCGTAATCCTTACCCTTGATGGCGTGCATCATCACGAGCAGGTCCGGCTGGCTCGTACCGCCGGAGACCGGGTGAGCGGCGGCATCGATACCGTCCGCGCCCGCTTCGAGGGCTGCGAGGTTCTGCGCGACGCTGATACCGGCAGTTTCCTGCGTATGCAGGCGGATATGTGTCCCTTCCGGCAGCAGTCTGCGTGCCATTTTGATCGTCTCATAGACTTTCTGCGGGTTGGCCGTACCGGTGGCGTCCTTGAAACAGACGGAGTCGTACGGGATCTCCGCATCGAGGATGTCACGGAGGATCTTCTCGTAGAACTCTACGGTGTGCGCACCTTCACAACCCGGAGGGAGGTCCATCATCGTCACGACGACTTCGTGCTTCAGGCCGTGGTTGACGATGCTGCGGCCGCTGTCAATGAGGTTGTTCACATCGTTGAGGGCATCGAAGTTGCGGATCGTTGTCGTCCCGTGCTTTTTGAACATCTTTGCGTGCAGGTCGACCAGCTCGCGGCTGCCCGTGTCGAGCATCACCGTGTTGACCCCCCGCGCCAGCGTCTGCAGGTTCGCATCGGGACCGACGATCTCGCGGAATTTGTCCATGTTGTCAAAAGCGTTCTCGTTGAGGTAGAAATAAGGCACCTGGAAGCGTGCGCCCCCGCCGAACTCGAAGTGGGTGATCCCCGCCTCTTTTGCCGCTTCGACTGCCGGCAGGAAGTCGTTCAGCAGTACCCGTCCGCCGAAAACGGACTGAAAGCCGTCGCGGAACGTCGTATCCATCACGTCAATGAATTTTTTCGCCATGCCAATCCTTACTTTGTGTTGTGGTGGTGAATGGCCGCAGCAATCGCCGCCACCTTCTTCAGTTTATCCGCCGCTGCCGGAGCGGACTTTCCCGACTCTGCCGCCTGCGGTTCCGGGAAATAGCGGTGAATGATCTTTGACATGACATTCATCGCAAAAATCATCAGCGTGAGGAACAAAAAGACGATGCCCATACCGAGCACCATGAATTTGAGCCCCTCGGCTACGAGGTTCACTTCCATGATCTACCCTTGTTACAGTTTTGAAAGCCTGCGCCTTCATAAAATTACTCGGCCTATAGTATAGAAAAGAAGATAAAAATCGTATGATACTACCGAAAAATCCCATCTCCCTAAGCCTGGACTGTTACCATACACCGCCATCGGTTTTTGAGCCCTACAGGGATTTCAGAGGTCCGCTTTGCTACAATCACGCAAATATTTTTGGAGAACGCTATGGATTTGAGCAAAATCGGTTACGGAGAAAACCCGGACAAAGTCAAAGCGGTGATCGAGATCCCTTACGGGTCCAACATCAAGTATGAAATTGAAAAAGAGAGCGGTGCCGTCGTCGTCGACCGCGTCATGCACTCTGCGATGTACTATCCGGCCAACTACGGCTTTGTCAACAAGACCCTTTCCCAGGACGGCGACCCGGCTGACGTCCTCGTCCTGACCGAGTACCCGATGCAGGCCGGTTCCGTCGTGAACTGCCGCCTGATCGGTGTTCTGATCATGGAAGACGAAAGCGGTATCGACGAGAAACTGCTGGCCGTGCCGGTCTCCAAGATCGACCCGACTTTCGAAGAGATCCAGGATATCGACGACCTGCCGAAGCACACCCTGGCGAAGATCAAAAACTTCTTCGAAACCTACAAAGCGCTCGAGCCGGGCAAATGGGTCAAGGTCAAAGACTACCAGAACAAAGCTGCGGCGACCAAAATCCTCCAAGACGCCATCGAGAACGCCTAAGCAGTGCTCTTCGGTCTTTTCGAACAGGACCTCATTGCCGTCGCCCTCCTCGGGGTGGTGGCGAACTTCATTTTTTCTTTCCTTTTCAGCTGGCACCTTATGCAGAATATCGGTATGGAAACCATGCTGGAAACCCGCGGAAAAAAACCACAGGGATGGTTCTCGGGGCTCAGCCTCGCCGTCCCCTTTGCAAAGATGGTGCTGACGCTCTACCGCGTCGCCGTTTTGCAACTCTATTTCCTGAACCGGGGCTACAGTTACCGGGACTACTGGGTCTACCTCACCCGGGATGAAAGCGAGCAACCATGAATCCGACCAATCCTCCCCTCGACGGGGACACCAACCTGCTTATCTGGGGGGTCACCTTCGGCGTCTTGATCGTCGTCGCCCTCGTCCTTGCCTTTTTCAACCGCGACAGGGGCTGAACGCAACCGTACCGATTCACCCGATCTCCTGATACAATAGGTGTATGGAATTCGACGCGCACCATACCCTGGGGATCGACACGACCTTCAGGCATTTTGACAGCAGCAGCAGCGGCCTGAGTACGGCTGAAGCCGAGGTGCGCCTGTTGCGCGACGGCCCCAACGCCCTCCCGGTCGCCCCGCCTATTCCCCTGCTGCGCATCATCTTTTCCCAGTTCAAAAACCCCATCATCCTCATCCTGCTCGTCGCCGCGCTGATCAGCTTCGGCATCGGCGAAAACCTCGACGCCGGATTTATCCTCGCCGTGCTGATCATCAACGCCGCCATCGGGACGGTGCTCGAACACAGCGCCGACCGGCAGGCCCATGCCCTGCGGCACAGTGTCAGGACCCTGGCGAAGGTGCTGCGCGACGGCAAAGAGGAGCTCATCGATGCCGCGGGGCTCGCCCTGGGCGATATCGTCGTGATCGAGAGCGGGGACAAGGTCCCGGCCGACCTCCGGCTCCTCCACACCTATCACCTCTCCGCCGACGAGTCGCTGCTGACCGGCGAATCCCTGGAAGTCGGCAAGGATGCGATGGCCATTTTCGATGACCCCGACCTCCCCCTGGGTGACCGCAGCAACATGCTCTTCGCCGGGACCTACATCACCAGCGGGCGGGCCAGGGGTATCGTCAGCGCCGTCGGGCTGCATACGCAGATCGGGCGGATCGCCGAACTCCTCATCGGCAGGTCGGCCGTCAAGGTCCCCCTCATCGCGCGCCTGGAAACCTTTTCGCTCAAGATCGCGGCCGCCGTCGGCGTCATCTCCCTGCTGATCATCGCACTGTCGCTCTTCCGGGGGACCCCGCTGCTCGAGGTCTTCTTCCTCACGGTCGCCCTCTTCGTCTCCGCCGTTCCCGAAGGGCTTCCCGTCGCCATCACCGTCGCGCTTGCCTCGGCGGCGGTCGCCATGTCCCGGCGCAACGTCATCGTCCGCAAACTCCCGGCCATCGAAGCGCTGGGCTCTTGCACCCTCATCGCCACCGACAAGACGGGGACGCTGACCCAGAACCGGCTCAGCGTCGAATCTTTTGAGGGGGCGGCAGACGCGGTAAAGGCACTCGAAGCAATCGTCATCGCCAACGAAGCCTACCGCAACCGACAGGGAACGTTCGGCGGCGACCAGGTCGACGTCGCCCTGGCCCTGTACGCCCAGCGGCAAAACGAGACCGTACTGGAGCGGATGGAGTATCCGAAAACCGATCTCATCCCCTATGAGCCCGCGCAGAAATATTCCGGTGCCGTGATCGAGACGGAGACGGGCTACTTCGCCGCCATCAAAGGCTCGCCCGAAGTCATCCTCGCGGTCTGCAGCATCGCCCCTTCCGAACGCGACGCGCTGCTCGCAGAGGTCAACAGCCTGGCCCGGGAGGGGTACCGCCTCATCGGGGTCGCCTACGCCGATACGACGACGCCGCACCTCCAAGAAGCCATGGCATCAAAACGCTTCGTCTGGGCGGGCCTTGCCGCCATCACCGACCCCCTGCGCGACGGCGTGGAAACCTCGCTTGCCCACTGCCACGAAGCCGGTATCACCGTCGTCATGGTCACGGGCGACCACCCCGAAACGGCGCTGCATATCGCCAAACGGCTCAACATGGCAGCGGGGATGGAACAGGTGATGGACGGGGAGGCGCTCAGCCACTGGTATGAGAACGGCGGCGACCCGCATGCCCTGGCCGACATCCGCGTCTTCGCCCGCGTCTCGCCGGAGCAGAAGCTTCAGATCGTCCGCGCCTTCCAGGGGCTGGGGCACTATGTCGCCGTCACCGGCGACGGCGTCAATGACGCCCCGGCGCTCAAAAGCGCCCATATCGGCATCGCGATGGGAAAATCCGGCACAGACGTGGCCAAAGAGAACGCAGACCTGATCCTCACCGACGATGCGTTTACCTCGATCGTGGGCGGGGTCGAAGAGGGGCGCCGCGCCTATGACAACATCCGCAAGGTCATTCACCTGCTCATCTCCACCGGGCTGGCGGAGATCATCCTCGTGCTGCTCTCCCTGGCCTTCGCCACCCCCGTGCCCCTGCTGCCCATCCACCTGCTCTGGCTCAACCTCGTCACCAACGGTATTCAGGACGTCGCCCTGGGGCTGGAACCGGCCGAACCGCACGTGCTCAAACGCGGTCCGCGCCCGCCCAAAGAGCCCATTTTCAACGCCCTGATGATCCAGCGGATCGTCCTGGGCGCAGCCTATATGGGGTTGATCGGTTTCGGGGTCTTCTATACGCTGCTCGCCCAGGGCGTCCCGATAGAGTCCGCGCGCAATGACACCCTGCTGCTGATGGTCCTTTTTGAGAACCTGCACGCGTTCAACAGCCGGAGCGAAACGCGCTACCTCTTCAAAATCAGCCATTTCAAGAACCTGCTGCTGCCGCTCTCGATCATTGCCGCGCAAGCCGTCCATATCGCCGCCATGCAGCTTCCCTGGACGCAGCAACTGCTCTCGCTGGAACCGGTGTCACTGCAGGTCTGGAGGGAACTGCTGCTGTTTGCATTTGGATTGGTGGTCGTGATGGAGGCGGAGAAGTTCGTCCGCCTGAGGAGAAAGTAGGGCTTTACGCCGCGGCGTAAAGCGCTGTTTCACGGGCGATCAGGAGATCGCCGAGGAAAAAATAGGCCTCTTTCCAGGCGCTCAGCACCTCATCCGTCGCCGCCTCGCCGAGCACTTCTTTCACGGCGGTGAGCAGCGATACCCCGACGACGGGGTAGTGTTCGGGCTGTACGCCGGCACGCACATGCGACTGCGCCATCTTCTCAAGGGCGTCGCCGAGGAACTCCAGCTTTTCGATATTGGCCGCATAGGCACCGACCGCCGCAGCCAGTTTCTTGTGCTGGTCCGGCGATGCGTCTTTGAAGAGCACCTGCGTTTCCGGGTAGTGCTCGAAAAGAATTTCATACATCCTTTCCGTAATCGCTTCCGCATTTTCCGCGACGGGCTTTGCCGTCGCCTTGATAATCTCGATCGTCTCTTGGGACAGACTCATGGTCAAACTCCTTTGTCGTCTTTATCACGCGGCGGCCGGGGGCGGTGCCGCGTCTGTCGGTCTACTTCGTCGCGAACTTGTAATCAAGCTGGAGCCACGCTTTGGTCACGTCGTTGCCCGTATCGCCCTTGGAGTAGAAGGCCGCCTTCGCCAGGAAGGCGAGGTCCTTGACGCCCGGAACACTGTTCGCGTACATGACGTCGAACTCGCTTCCGAGGTCCTTATTCACGCCGGAGAGCGCATCGAACTTGTGGTAGATGCCCAGCACTTTCCCGAAGCCCGGCGCGGCGTAGCCGAGCTTGACGCTCAGGTCGGCAAGACCGTCGTTGTTGCTGCCGGCCGTGCGCCCGAGAAAGACGTCCGCCCACCCCTGGAACTTGTGCAGGGTCGCCAGCGGGGTCGTGAAGCCCTTGGTACTGCTGCCGGAGGCGTCGCCGAGCACCTCGTACTCCGCCCCGGCAATGAGGCCGGAGATGTTCGCCCCCAGGGCGACGTCATAGTAGGAGGCGTCGATCTTCGGGGCGGTGTCGAGGGCATAGTCGAGCGTCGCATCCGTCTGCATCGCATAGGAAGCCGCGTAATCGAACTTGATCCCCTCGACCGGTACGACGCCGCTGACGCGCACGCCGTAGGTATCGTGGATATCGGCCAGCATATAGTCAAACAGGCTGACGGTGAGCGCATCCCCCGCCTTGTAGTTGACGTTGAGCAGCGCCGATCCCGTATCGGTCGTCGGGTTGCTATTGACCCCCTGGTAGCCGTAGACCCATGCGCCCAGCAGCGTCAGCCCTTCGACGGACTTGTTGACAACCGTCACCGTATCGTAGGCACGCTCCATCTGGCGCCAGCCGACGGTCCCCACGAAGCGCTGGTCGTCGAGGTTGACAAAGGAACGCCCCGCGAGCAGGGTCGTGTCCGCCGCCGTGTAGGCCAGGTAACCCTCGGTCAGGATCGCCTGCTGGGGGTCGAGGATCAGGTCATACGTTGCATCCTGCGGCGCGTAGTCGTTGTAGCCGAAGTTGTTGACCGAGGTCATCCCCACTTTGGCGGTGAGCCCTTCGAGGCCGAGGAGCGTCCCTTCGACAGCCAGGCGCGTCCGGGCCGTAAAGGCGTTGGCCGTATCGAGGCCGTTATCCTTCACATCCGCCATCTCGTAGCGCGGGCGGATCTCCCCGCTCACCTTCATACCGTCCAAAATCGCAATACTCTCTTCGGCTGCCGCCGCCGTATTCATTCCGGCAATCATCAACGGCGCTGCCGCCAGGGATATCATCCATTTTTTCATATAGTTATTCCTTTAGTTATTCGTGCGAGGGTGTACCTCTGGGCAACGCCGCGCCGTTTGAGCGGAGCTCCACAGAAATACGCCGGGGCGTTTAGCCGCCCACGCATTGCGCCGCCACCATGACGAGCGCGAAGCCGAGCAGGAGGGAGACCCCCTGCCAGAAACGGGCCGGATCGCGTTCGATCAGCGGCGGCCTCCCCTTTTTCAAAAAAGCCCGGTTGGGATGGCGCAGGTCATAGAGGAACTCGGCGACATCCTCGTAGCGGCGCTCCGGGACCGGGTCGAGCGCCTTGCGCAGCGCCTCGTCGAACCAGACCGGCACGCCGCTCCCCTCGGTCGCGAGCGACACGTATTTGAGCTTCTTCTGCTCGGAGCGCTGTTTGGTCCGCGCCACCTGGAGACCGTAGGGGGAGCTGCCCGAGAGCATCCGGTAGAGGATCGCCGCCAGCGAGTAGAGGTCCGAACGCGGCGTGCCCGTGCTGCCCAGGAAATACTCCGGGGCCGAGTAATGCGCCGTACCGGGCATCTGGTTTGCCGCACCTTCCGGCACCGACTCCTGGATCCCCTCTATTTTCACGGACCCGAAATCAATGATCTTGAGGGTCCCCATAGCGTCGATCAGGATGTTTTCCGGGCGGAGGTCCTGGTGCACCATCTCGCGGCGGTGCAGCGCAAGCAGGCCCCGCGCGATCTGTTCGGCAAAGCGCCTTACTGTCTCCAAATCGGGACGGGGGTTGTCCGTCATCCACTGTGCCAGCGACTGCCCCTCCACGTACTCGGTCACGGTGTAGAGGTAGGCGCGCGGACGCTGCTGCGGGTAGGCCTTGAGCAGGTGGGCGTTGCTGACCCGGCGGGCGATCCACTCTTCGGTCAGGAACCGCTCCACCTGCGTGCGGTCATGCTGCAGCTCCGTCGCAAGGGTCTTGAGCACCGCGGGCGTATCGGTCTGCGTGTCGACGGCCAGGTAGACATGGCTGCGGCTCGTCCTGCTGAGCGTGCGCACGATGCGATAGCCGTCAAAATCCGACCGGGGCTCGAGCAGCGGCGCGAAAGGCTTTTCGATCACCTCCTTGTAGCGCTCGTCGATCGCCTGCTCCGGCAGGGCGTCGATGCGCAAGAGCATCAATGTCAGGTTGTCCCCGCTGCCGTTTTCCAGGGCCCGGTTGACCAGCGCCTCCGCCGCAGCGTCGTAATCGTCGCCGCACGCCTGCAGTGTTTGCAGGATATCCTCGTCAAGGATATGCTCGTAGACCCCGTCGGTCATCAGGAAAAAGACATCCCCCGCTTCCGCACTCAGCACGGCATGGTCGATGATGAGCTGCGAATCCATCCCCATGGCCCGGCTGAGGTAGCTCTCGTTCTGCGAGATCCGCAGGCGGTGGTCTTCGGTCTGCTGCTCCAGCACCCCGTCGCGCAGCCGGTAGATCCGCGCATCGCCGATATGAAAGAGGTGCACGCTCCGGCCCCGCAGCACCAGAGCGCTGAAGGTACAGACATACCCCTTGTCCATATCGAAGCGCTCCGGCCCCCGCCTGGTCTGGGCATAAAGCCAGGAGTTCGTCGCCTTGAGCACCTGCTGTGCCGCCCGGCCGACCGACCAGGTCTCCGGGGTGCTGAAGTAGTCCTCCAGAAAGGAGACGACGGCAACCTGGCTGGCGATCTGGCTCACCTCGCTGCTGCTGATGCCGTCGGCCAGCGCCGCGGCCGCGCCCTTGGTGCAAAGCAGCGTGTCGTCGGGGATGCGCAGATCGTGAAAGTCCTGGTTCAGGGGTTTGCGCCCTTTGTCGGTGTGGCTGCCGACGGTGAGCTTCACGGCTGTATTCATCGCTTGATCATCTTTGTCAGACTCCTTTTGAACACGTCCGCAAGCGCGGCCATGCTCAAAAAAAGTCGTGTTACCACGACTTGTAGGGCAGGAATTTGCCGTTCATGGTGATCACGACACGGTCGCCCGCCGGATTCTCCTCTTTGTCGATGTCCATGGAGAAGTCGATCGCACTCATGATGCCGTCGCCGAATTTCTCGCCGACAATCTCCTTGATGGTTTCGCCGTAAACGCCGACGACTTCATAGAGGCGGTAGATAAGCGGGTCGGTCGGAACGATCTGGTCCCACTTCTTGTTGGGGAACGCCTGCAGCGCTTCGGAGACCGCGGCATCCAGGCCTAGGACTTCGCACAGTTTATCTGCCGGTTCGGGCTTCAGGCTGTTCATCCCGAGGCACGCCGATGTCAGAAACACGGAACCGAGACCGACCTTCTCTGAGATCGCCTCCCAGCCAAGACCGCTGCTTTTTTTCGCCGCCATAATCGTTTCAGTCATTTCAAGCTTTGTCATAAAAAAATATTTCCTTTTTGTTTTTGAATGGATGCGGCCGGGGCCGCGATGCCGGGTTATCCCAGCACACGTTTCGGGCTTGTTCTGACGTGCGTTGCGTAGAGCGTCAGACCCGTAAATGCCAGACCGCCGACCAGGTTACCCAGTGCAACCGGAACCTCGTTCCAGAGGATGTAGTCGGAGATCGTGAAGTTACCGCCCATGATCAGGGAGAACGGGAACAGGAACATGTTGACGATGGAGTGCTCAAAGCCCATAAAGAAGAAGAGCATGACCGGCATCCACATCGCCAGGAACTTGCCGCTGACCGTCGTGGAGATCATCGCGCCGACGACACCCATGGAGACCATCCAGTTACAGAGCATGCCGCGGACAAAAACCGTAAACCAGCCGGATACACCGTGGGACTGGTAGCCCAGCGTACGCGCTTCACCGATGCCCGCCACTTTCTTGGCGATTTCGCCGCCGTCCGTGTCAAAACCGTATGTAAAAATAAAGGCCATCATAAACGCGACCGTCAGGGCACCCATCAGGTTCCCCAGCGCCACCAGACCCCAGTTACGCAGGATCTGGGCAACCGAAACGCCCGGACGTTTGTCCAGCCATGCCAGCGGAACGAGGACGAAAACACCCGTGAGCAGGTCGAAGCTCATGAGGTAGAGCATAATGAAGCCGACCGGGAAGAGCATCGCGCCGACCAGCGGTGAGCCTGTTTTCATCGCGACCGTGACGGCGAAAACCGCCGCCAGCGCGAGGATGGCCCCCGCCATATAGGCGCGGATGAGGGTGTCCTTTGTGGACATATAGACTTTCGATTCTCCCGAATCGACCATTTTTGTTACAAATTCGCTTGGAGCCAAATAGGCCATTGGATATCTCCTTATCGTGTTGTTGATCGGAGCCGCTTCCCGACCCTGCTGCCCTTCACGGAGAGCGGCATCGGCAAGGGCGTGGTCCTTCCGTACAGCAGGTGCAGAGGCACTACCACGGTCCGATCAACCTGAAAAATTCTATCGCTTAAACTTCATTCTACAGTGCAGAAAATTGTATGGAATTTATACACTTTTCTTATTATTTTATGAACACTGAAACCGTTTATGATGGCCTTTTGTGATTAAAAATAGAACTTAACAGTTTTTCTAAAAAACATCTTTCCTGTCAGCTTTGTACGAAGCGTTGTCGGTAACTCCGCCGGGCTTTTGTGTGCTGAAAAATGTCTCTGTGATGAAAGTGCCCGGGGAGAGGGCACGCTGTGAAGGGGTGTCTCCGCGCTTCAGGATTGGAAAAGTGCCACCAAGGCGTTTAGTTCCGTAAAGGCTTTGGCGCGGAGGTTGGCATTGGGTTCCAGCATCTTCACAACCATCTGGGCCAGGTTGGAGTCGATGCCGGGGCGGTCCAGCAGTGTCATATCGAGCCGCTCCCCCTCCGAGGGCATATAGTGCGCCTGCAGCGGGTAGGCCGTCTCGCCCGTCAGTTTCTTGTAAAGCCGGCAGCCGAAGTCGAAAAGCTCGAAGGATTCGTTCCGGCCGCTTTTCGCACCCGCTTCGAACCCCAACGCCAGGTCGATGCCCCTGTCGCGCAGGTAGGACTGCAGCTGCATCATAAAGCCTATCGCCGCGGGCGAGTAGCCTGAGAGCACCCGGTCGTGGAACTGCCCGAAGCTCTCCCCCGCTTTGCGCAGGCGGCGGTACTCGCGCATCAGCGACTCGACGTGGTAGCGTGCGAACCGCAGCGGCACGGACTTCAGGACGCTGTACCCCTCCTGCCCTTCGGCCGTGAGTTTGCCCCCGAGCGTGATGTGCACCCCGTGCTCCGTCTCGCCGTTCACCTTGGCCTTGCACCCCTCGAAACCGACGTCACCGACCCCGTGCAGGCCGCACCCTTTGACGCAGCCCGACCAGTGCATCCGCACGCGGCCGCCCTCCAGCGGTACCGCACGGCTGAGGTACTCGGCCATCTCGATGGCGTCGGGTTTGTTCGGGATGACGCCGAAAGGACAGTGCTCCTCGCCGGCACAGGCGATCAGGTGGTTGAAATAGGGGCTGGAGACGCTCTTGTAGGCCTCGAAAAACGGCGTCTCCATCAGGGCATCGTAACGGACGGCGTCCACCCCGAGAATGTAGAGACTCTGTTCGATGTCGAGGCGAACGCGCCCGTCGCCATAGGTCTCCGCCGCCTCCGCCGCGGCGACAAGGTCGCTGCCGCTGAAGACGCCGGAGGGGACGACGGCATGGACGGCGAAGGTGCCGTTGTTCAGCTGGACGCGCCCCTGGTCGGCGTCGTTGTTGTCAAGCTGGGTCAACGTCTCCCCGGCGGTAGCGAAGTCGATGCCCGCCTTTTCGCGGATGGCCGCGGCGAGGGCTTCCATCCCCACCGCCTCGATGAGGAAGTGCAGCCGGTTCTTGTTGCGGTTGTCGCGGAAGCCGTAGTCGCGGTAGAGCTCGATAAGGGCCCGGAACATCGCCACGGCCTCCGCTTCGTCGCGCACGAAGATATCGGCGTTGCGCGCGATCACCCCGACCCGGCCGCCGAGGTAAACGTTGTAGCCGTAGACCCCCTCTTTTTGCGCCAGCACGAAGCCGCAGTCCTGCCCGAAGATGTTGCAACGGTTGGCAAGCGACCCGCAGACCCCCGTGTTGAACTTGCGCGGCAGGGCGCTCATCCACTCCCAGTGGCCCAGGAAAAGCTCTTGCAGTTTCTGCAGCAGCCCCTGCGACGGCAGGATGTTGTCGAACGCGACCCCGTCGAGGGGGTCGTTGACCATGTTGCGGAAGTTGTCCACCCCCGTATGGAAGGTCGTCAGCCCCACCCTTTCAAGGCGATCCAAGATCTCCGGCATCGCCTCGATGCTCAGATAGCGCAGCACGATCTGCGCCCGGGTCGAAATGTCCATGTAGTCCTGGCCGAACGCTTTGGCGATCTCGCCGACGGTGCGCGCCTGGGCGGCATCCAGCTGGCCGCCGGGAATGCGCACCCGCATCATAAAACGCTCCGGGGTCATCGGGCGGTCGAAAATGCCGAAGCACTTCAGAAAGTAGCCCAGGTCCTCTTTGGGAATGCTGCCGTACCCCCCTTTGGCGTACTCGGCGATCTGCTCGAACGCCTCTTTGGGGGTTTTGAGCGCCTTGGTCTGCTCGACCTTGTTCGTTTTGGTATTCCGGGCTTCAGAGGCCGCTTGCAATACGCTGATCATGGTACTCCCCTTCGTTGATGTACTGCGGCAGCACCGCATGCAGGTTGACGACGTCGCCGAAGACGATGATCGCGGGACGCGGCGCGTTTTCGGCCACCGCCGGCAGTCCCTCCAGCGTCGTCACAAAGCGCTGCTGGTCCGGCCGGGAGGCGTTGGAGATGACGGCGCAGGGCATCGTTGCCGCTACACCCGCTTCCAGTGCCTTCTCTACAATCTCTTTGGCGCGCGAGACCCCCATCAGCACGATGGTCGTATGGTTTTTGAGCTTCAGCAGGTCGATCCACTCGGTATTGATACGGTTGCCCGCCAGGTGTGCGGAGACGATGGAGAGGTTCGCCGCGTACCCCCGCGCCGTCGGCGCGATGCCCGCGGCAAGCGGTCCGGCGACGGCCGAAGAGATCCCCGGCACGACTTCGACACGGATCCCCTCCGCGGCCAATGCCTGCGCCTCTTCCGCCCCGCGCCCGAAGATGTAGGGGTCCCCCGCTTTGAGCCGGGCGACCTCCAAGCCCTTCTGCGCGTACTCGATCAGGAGTTCATTGATCTTCTCCTGCTTGATGCTGTGGTGCCCTTTACGCTTGCCGACGTGGATGACCATCGTCGCTTTGGGGATGATTGCCTTGATCTCCTCGCTCACCAGGTGATCGACGAAGACGACGTCCGCTTCCGTGATAAGGCGGTAGGCCTTGAGCGTCAGCAGGTCGACGTCCCCCGTGCCGCAGCCGACCAGGTGCACCCGTCCGAGCTGCCGGTTCGCCTCGGCTTTGAGCGCCCCCGGGCGGATATGCCCGGCAAGGCGCTCGCGCATCGCCTTTTGGCCCAGTGCGGCCAATGATGCGGGCAGCATCCGGGCGATCTTGTCGCGAATGGCCTGGGCGATCGCCGGCGAGCCCCCGCTGGAACTTACCGCAATCTTGACCGGCCCCTGCTCGATCAGCGCGGCAAAGAAGAAGTCGCACTGCTCCGGGACGTCGACGACGTTGAGCAGGAAACGCTGCCGCTGTTTGAGTGCCGTCAGCATCGCCGTCACCCCGGCATTGCCGGTGGCATCAATGATGATGCCGTACTCCCGGCAATCCTCCTCCGTCACGGAACGTTCACACGCCTCCGGGACAAGCGAGCGCATCGCCTCGCTGCAAAGCGCGGCGATGACGTCGAAATCGATCTGGTTGCGGCGCATCACCTGCGCCTTTTGCAGGGCGACCGGCCCGCCGCCTATCAGCAGTATCTTCGGGTTGTGCAGCACAACGGGAAGGGTAATTCTTTGCATCATGAATCCTTCGTATGTTTTTTAATGCGCCTTCGGTGGTGAAGATGCGTCAAAAAACATGACCGTCGCCGGCGGCCGGACCGGCCGCACGAACGCTTATTTGATCATAAACTTGTAATCGAGCTGAGCCCAGACCTTGGTGACGTCGTTGCCCGTGTCGCCTTTGGAGTAGAAAGCCGCTTTCGCCAGGAACGCGAGGTCCTTGACGCCCGGGACCTTGTTCGCATAGAGCACGTCAAACTCGCTGCCGAGGTCCTTGTTTGCACCGGAGAGGGCGTCAAACTTGTGGTAGACGCCCAGCACTTTCCCGAAGCCCGCCGCGGCATATCCCAGCGTACCGCTCAGGTCCGCCAGACCGTCGTTGTTGCTTCCGGACGTGCGACCGAGGAAGACGTCCGCCCACCCCTGGAACTTGTGCAGGGTCGCCAGCGGGGTCGTGAACCCTTTCGTGCTGTTGCTTTCGGCGTCTCCCAGCACCTCGTACTCCGCCCCGACAATGAGGCCGGAGATGTTCGCGCCCAGGGCGATGTCGTAGTAGGCAGCATCGATCTCCGGCGCATCATCGAGGGCGTAGGTCAGCGAGGCGTCGCTCTGCTTGGCATAGGAGGCCGCATAGTTCAGCGTCACGCCGTCCAGGGCGATATCCCCGGAGACGCGCAGGCCGTAAGTGTCGTGAATGTCGGCCAGCATATAGCCGAACCCTGTGACGGAGAGCGCCTTGCCCGCCGAGTACGTAGCGTGCAGGAGCAGCGAGCCCGTATCGGTCGTCGGGTTGGCGTTGACGCCCTGGTAGCCGTAAATCCAGGAGGCCATGAGGGAGAGGCCCTCGATGGAACCGTTGCTCAGCGTCACCGTGTCGTAGGCACGCTCCATCTGGCGCCAGCCGACGGTACCCACGAAGCGCTGGTCGTCGAGGTTGACGAAGGAGCGCCCCGCGAGCAGCGTCGTGTCCGCCGCCGTATAGGCCAGGTAGCCCTCGGTCAGGATTGCCTGCTGCGGGTCGAGGATCAGGTCATACGTCGCATCCTGCGGCGCGTAGTCGTTGTAGCCGAAGTTGTTGACCGAGGTCATCCCCACTTTGGCGGTGAGCCCTTCGAGGCCGAGAAGCGTCCCTTCGACCGCGAGGCGCGTCCGGGCCGTGAAAGCGTTGGCCGTATCGAGGCCGTTATCCTTCACGTCCGCCATCTCGTAGCGCGGGCGGATCTCGCCGCTCATTTTCATTCCGTCCAGGAGGACGATCTCTTCGGCCGCCGACGCAGCCACACCCATACTTCCCACAATAACCGGCACGGCGGCCAGCGACAACATCCACTTCTTCATTCAATCTATCCTTCTAAAATCTCGAGGCGGCACCTCTGGAGAGCCCCGCATGATGCCACGGGACTCCCCAGAAGGGCGAGCGACTTTTTAATGCCGCGGAAACGCATTCCGCCGGCTACTTAGTACTTTTTATAAGCAGTGTTTATTCGTCTTCCTTGGCGAACTTCTCGTAGAGGAAGCTCAGGATCGCTTCGCGGCAGCGGACGTATTCGGGGTCCTTCTGCAGCGCCACGCGGTCGCGGGGGCGTTCCAGGTTCACTTCCAGGATCTCGCCGATAGTCGCTTCGGGGCCGTTGGTCATCATGATGACCCGATCCGAGAGCAGGACCGCCTCGTCGACATCGTGGGTGATGATGATGACGGTGTTCTGCACGTCCTGCTGAATGCGCATCAGGTGCTCCTGCAGGTTGGCCCGCGTCAGCGAATCGAGCGCCCCGAAAGGCTCGTCCATCAGCAACACGTCGGGTTTGATGGAGAGCGCCCGTGCAATGCCGACGCGCTGCTTCATCCCCCCGCTGATCTCGCCGGGGTATTTGTCCTTGGCGTGGTCGAGGTTGACCAGGTGCACAAACTTCATGACCCGTGCGGCGACTTCGTTCTTGTTCAGTTCCGGCATCACCTTTTTGACGGCCATCTCGATGTTCTGGTAAACCGTCAGCCACGGCAGCAGCGAGTGGTTCTGGAAGACCACCGCACGCTCCGGGCCGGGGCCGCCGATCTCCTTGTTGTTCAGGAAGATCCCGCCGGCCGTATTGAGGTCGAGCCCCGCAATCATGTTGAGCAGGGTCGACTTGCCGCACCCGGAGTGCCCGATGATCGAGATGATCTCGTTCTTTTTAATCTCCAGGTCGACGTCCCGGACCGCCACGTACTCTTTCCCGCCCGGGAGCGGGAACACCTTGTCGACATGTTCCAGTGAGAGAAATTTACCCATGCTGTCCTCCTCAGGCGCGTTTTCGGTAGTCGAAGAAATCGGCTATTTTGCCCATGATGACGTCGAGGATGTACCCCACGACACCGACGATGATGATCCCGATAATGATGTTCGGGTAGTTCAGGTTGTTATACTCGTCCCAGATCCAGAACCCTATGCCGATCCCGCCGGTAAGCATCTCCGCCGCGACGATGACGAGCCAGGCGATCCCCAGGCTCAGGCGCATCCCCGTAAAGATGTACGGCACCGCGACCGGCAGGATGATCTTGCGGATCGTCTCCAGCGGCGTGAACTGCAGCACCTTCGCGACGTTGAGGTAATCCTGGTCGACGCTGCGCACCCCCAGCGAGGTGTTGATGATAATCGGCCAGATCGACGTGATAAAGATCGTCGCAACCGCCGTCAGGTTGATGTCCTGGAACACCATCAGCAGCAGCGGCAGCCACGCCAGCGGCGAGACGGGTTTGAGGATCTGGATATAGGGGTTGAGCGCCTGCATGAAGCTCTGGCTCATCCCGATAACCAGACCCACCGGGATCCCCACGAGGATCGCCAGGGCAAAGCCGCCGAAAACGCGGCCGAGGGAGTTCATGATCTGCCAGGCGATCCCTTTGTCGTCCTCGTTCTCCACGTAGAACGGGTCGGAGAGCACCCCTTTGATCTCCATCTCTTCGGCATTGACGCCCCCGAAGGCCGCGACCCAGGTGTAGTACGGGGTCGGGAACTCCTCGACGTTGTTGGCCACCAGCTGCCACCCCGCCAGAATGGCGAAGAGCACCATCAGCGGCAGTGCGATTTTTTTAATTATTTTTTGCATCATGTTTTCCTGTTTTCAGCACAAACGGCCGGACTTATTCGGTGACGTATTTCGGGTCGGCACAGCCGGCGGGACCGTACGGGCAGACATAGTCGGGCTGCGCCGTCTTGAGGCTCCCCTCCCAGCCGTTGACCGCCTTGAGTTCGGCCTCGCCGACTTTCGGATGCGTCACTTTGAAGCTGTAGATGTACTCCACCGCCTTGTTCGGGTCGAACACCTTGCCGTCCATGAACATGTTGTACTTGTCCACCCCGTCTTTTTTCCACGGGCTCGGCGGCAGCGCATAGCCCACCTCTTTGGCCGCGATCTCAAAGAGGTCGGGGCGGTAGGTCTTCTCGATGACCGCTTTCATGTCGACAGGCTGCTCCAGCTGGCCCCAGCGGTACATCTGCGTGATGAACCACATGCCGTGGCTGTAAAAAGGGTACGCCGCATAGTAGTTGGCAAAGACGTTGAACATCGGGTTGGGCTCGGAGTCCTGCCCCTTGAGGTACTGGAAGGTCCCCGTCATCGACTTTTCAAGCACGTCGACAGGCGCCTTGACGTAGTTGGGCTTGCTGAGGATCTTCGCCGCCTCTTTGCGGTGTTCCCAGCTTTCATCCAGCCACATCTGCGCTTCGATGATCGCCTTCATGACCGCCTTGGTCGTCTCCGGGTTCTTCTCCACGAAATCCGCGCGGGCCTGCAGCACCTTCTCGGGGTTGTTGTTCCAGATGTCATAGTTCGTGACCAGGGTGGAGCCCTTCTTTTTCAAAACGACGCGTTCGTTCCACGGCTCCCCGACGCAGTATCCTTCGATGTTCCCGGCAATGAGGTTGCTCGGCATCGTCGGCGGCGGGAAAGGTTTGATCGTCGCATCGGCATCCGGGTCGATGCCCGACGTCGCCATCCAGTAGCGCAGTTCGTAGTTGTGCGTGGAGACCGGGTGGACCATACCGAAGTCGAGCGGCTTGTACTTGCCGCCCTCTTTCGCATGCTTGGCGTCGATGTACTTTTTCAGCGACTCGGAGCCCAGCGGGCGTTTCTTGTCATCCATGCCGTACTTTTTCATCTGCTTCATGATGTTGTTGCCGAAGGTGATGCCGTTGCCGTTGAAATCGAGGCTCAGCAGCGCGACCAGGTTCGCATCACCGTTGATGCCCAGCGTCGCCGCGATCGGCATCCCCGCCAGGGCGTGCGAGAAGTCGTACTCGCCGTTGATCACCTTCTGCTGGATCCCCGGCCAACCGCCGCCCTCTTTGACGACGTGGACGTCCAGGCCGTACTTGTCAAAAAAACCCTTCTCCTCCGCGATGACGATAGGAGCACAGTCCGTCAGCGCAATAAATCCGATGGTCAGCTTCTTCTTTTCGACTGCTGCCATCAGCGTCGTCGCCGCCAGCCCGAGGGCGAGTCCGGCCAGTGTCAAACCTTTCAATCCAGATGCACTTTTCATTGCTTTAACCTTTATTTTTTTTGAAACTCTGTTTCGGTTGCACCATTATGGCATGCTATAGGGATGAATTTAACTATTTATTTGTATGTTTTTTATACAATAATCTTAATATTTTCTTAGCAAAGCATGTCATAATACGTCAGCAACAACGAAATATCGACCCCTATATATAGAGAAAGGTTTGTTATGAAAATCAAATCCGTCTGCGGATACTGCGGAGTGGGCTGCGGCATCGAGTACGACACCCGGCGCCTTGTCGGCGACATCGATTACCCTGTCAACGAGGGGCTCGTCTGCTCGAAGGGGGCCAGCGAGCTTCATACCATCGAGACACCGACTCGGCTGCTGCGCCCCAAGCTTCGCAAAGCCTACGAAGACTTTACGGATATCTCCTGGGAGATGGCCATCGAGACGATCGTCCACAACATCCGCTCCACCTCCCCCGAGCGGATCGGCTTCTACCTCTCGGGCCAGATGCTCACCGAGGACTACTACGTCGCCAACAAGCTCGGCAAGGGGTTCCTGGGGACGAACAACGTCGACACCAACTCGCGCACCTGCATGGCCAGCGCCGTCGTCGCCCACAAGAAAGTCTTCGGCGCCGACTACGTCCCCGTGCGGATGGAGGAGATCGAGCACTGCGACCTGCTCATCATGATCGGGGCGAACCCCGCAGAGGCGCACGTCGTCTTTAACAACAAGATCAAGAAAGCGAAAAAAGAGGGGCTCAAAACCGTCGTCATCGACCCGCGCCGTACGGAAACCGCCGAGCAGGCGGATCTCCACCTCCCCATCCGCGTCGGCACCGACATCGACTTCCTCAGCCTCGTCGCGCGCCGCATCGTCGACGACGGCAAGACCGACAACGCCTTCCTCGACGCGCATGTCAACGGCTTTGACGCCTACCTCAAAAAGATCAAGAAGGTCCCGACCAAGAAGCTGCTCAAGCGGTGCGGGCTGGAAGAAGAGGCGTTCGAAGCCTTTATGGAACTCTTTTACGAAAGCGAAAACGTCATCTCCGCCTGGACGATGGGGCTGAACCAGAGCGCGCAGGGGGTCGACAAGAACCTCGCGCTCATCAACCTCCACCTGCTTACCGGCAAGATCAACCGCCCCGGCAACGGCCCCTTCTCCCTGACCGGCCAGCCCAACGCAATGGGGGGCCGCGAGGTCGGGGGGCTGGCGACGACCCTCGCCGTGCACCTGGACTTTAACGAGGAGTCCATCGCCAAGGTGAGCGAATTCTGGGGCACGCAGAACATCGCCCCCGCGCCGGGACTGACGGCCTTCGAGATGATTGAAGCGGCCGAACGGCGCGAACTGGACGTCCTTATCATCTGCCACACCGACCCCGTCTACCACCTTCCCAACCGCAAACGGGTCGAGGCGGCCCTCAAAAAGGTGCCCTTTATCGTCGAGATCAACGCCTACGACGACAGCGAAACGAAACCCTTCGCCCACCTGCGCCTGCCGGCGGCCCCCTGGGGCGAAAAAGAGGGGACGCAGACCAACATGGACCGCAGCATCACCCGCCAGGAGCGGCTGACGCGCCGCAGCATCGACTGCAAACCCGACTGGGAGATCTTTACGATGATCGGGCGGGCCATGGGCTTCGTGCGCGCCTTCGACTACCCTAACGCCGAAGCGGTCTGGGACGAATACCGCCGCATGACGGCCCTCAGCCCGAAGGGGCACATGGACATCAGCGGCGTCGATGCCGCCAGCCTCAAAAACGGCGGCTACGTCTGGGGCGAAGGGCTCTTTGACAACAACGAATTCCTCACCCCCGACGGCAAGGCGAACCTCATCTACGTGCAGAATGAACGCCGCAGCGAAAACACATCGCTGGAGTTCCCCTACCTGCTCACGACCGGGCGGACCCGCGACCAGTGGCACAGCGGCACGAAAACCGCCTTCGTCGACCGGCTGCTCAAACACAAGCCGCTGAGCTACATCGAGATCAACAGCGAAGACGCGCAGAGCGCGGGCATCGCCGACGGTGACAAGGTCAAGGTGACGACGGCGAGGGGTTCGCTCGTCTTCGAGGCGAAGGTGACGGAGAACATCCGCGAAAAGACCCTCTTCGTCCCCGTCACCGACCGCCGGATCAACTACCTCACCAACGACCTCCTCGACCCGGAGTCAAAAGAGCCCGATTACAACCACAACGCGGCGAAGCTGGAGAAGTGGGCGGGGTGACATCAAGAACGGCCAGGGCTGCTGCGTCTCAACTATCCTGACTGCGATTTTCTTTTTTGAGCTGCCGCGATCTGAGTACCAGTGCCGTGACCGTGACGACCAATCCCGGCACTCCGACAAGGATAAAGAGGATCGTCCCGAGCATTCCGGATGCTTCGTTGCCCGGACGGCCGCCGACCAGCAGGTCGGTATAGACCCAGGGGAAGCCCCCCACTGCCAGCATCGCAATTCCTATGCTCAAAAGGGTTCGTGCGAATCCCCGGCCCTTCAGCCATCCCATCCCTCTGAATATGGTGACGGCACCGACAAAAAGTATGGGGAGTCCGAGATAGGAGAGTATGAACAGCGCCGACGGCAGGACCCTGTCGGCCCGTGCGTGTAAAAGGTCTTTGAAGGCCACGAGGCCTATGACGGCAAGCAGCAGGCCCACCGCCACCATCCTTACATTCTTCTCACTGTTGCCGGAGTCTTTTATCGTCATATCGGAATCCTTCACGCATGCATGACGACTATAGCGGGTCCTGGGGCATCCCATTGCCGAAGAGTGTACCGATCCAGACCGGGCGTGAGGGGTCTCCCGCTTCAAACATCACCCAGACGGCATCGCCTACTTTCGGCATCTGCCGTGAACCCCTCGGAATACACGGCTCCGCCCACTGCTCTATTTCCGCCGACACATCGGGAATACGCACCGCGAGTCTTTTCCTGTTTTGCGAGTCTTTTTTGTCCAAAACGATCCCGCGATATACGCCGAAAAACCGAGTGTTCATCGTGTTTCATCCTTTCGTATCAAATCCATTGATTTGTCCCACGGATTTTGACTGTTCCCTTTGATCATTTTCCATAGTTTTCAAATGACTGCTCAATCCCCATGTGGACCTCATAGTCGACATAGTCGGAGATATGGAGTTCCTCATTCTCGAACACTTCACGCTGCTTGACCGCATCCATGGACGGCCAGCTCTCCACCCCGATGTAGTCCCACTTCTCATCCGTACTGCTGCAGTCTATCATCGAGACCGCTTTCATCCCCAGGCTGTCAAGGTTTGCCCTATCTTTTGCCATGAAAGCCGCCCTCTCTGCTTCTGAAAGCTCAAAAAACGCCGTTTTCATTTTTGCGAAAAACAGCCTGATGATCGGGGTCTCACTGCTCATGATTTTTTCCTTTCTAAATCTTCTTTTGTAAAGTATGACGTTTGATTGGTCTCCTTTGATTTGTTAGACAATCTTTTTTGTCCTTCGTGGATTAACTGGCCAAGAGTCTCATAAAATCCCTTTTCAAATTGCTCTAGTCCTATTTCTTTGTCCAATGCATATATTAATGAGTAAGTACTCTGTAATGTTGTTAAAAGCAAGGTAGCAATAACTTGTTGATTGTGCTCAATCATACTCGTATCTGTAAATGATTTAATTTCTTTCCCATGAATTAAACCCATTGCTTGCAACATACCGTATAAAGTCCCATGTGCAATATTTGATGCCGTTCTATAAATTGTCAAATGAGCTACTTGTAAAGAGCGTGAAGCTACTTTTCCATATTTCTTGTCAATTAAGTTTATTTGATTCGGAATATTATGCTTTGTCCAAGAACGTGGATTTTTTGATTTAATTGGATTGTGTTTTGCGAAGCCAACAGAGTGATTATTCCCATCGAATGTAAAAAAAACTGCTTCGCTATCTGTAGCTATGGAACGAGCCGGTTCTTTTGCAATTTCATCTTGCGTGTATTGCATCATTTCATCCATAGCCTCAAAGTTCGTAGACAAAATGGTTAGGACATTTAAAATAGTTTCATATATAACTCTTGAAGTCACATAGCAGTCACGCATTTTATTGTAACGACTTAATATGGCTAAAGATTCCATTGAATCTGATATAGCCAGCAGAAGAAGAAACAGTTCATTATTGATTTTAGTATCTTGTTTCAAAATGAAATCGCAGGCTTCTTTGTAAGTTTTTATACCTTCAAAATAAAGCTGTACTAATATTTCAATATCTTCTGTTTTCATGCCTCTGCTTTGTATGTCTAACGTTTAACAAGATCAATCATATATTTCGATCAAAAACCATGATAGCAGAGTAGCAAATAGAAATCATTGAAATCTCACATCGTGCCATTATCGGAGTATAATTCCCGAAATTTTCAGCAGGGAAATAGAATGGCGGGTTGGATCGTACTGGCGATGGTGTTGTGGGGCATCGGCTGGCCCGCGCTCAAGGTCGTGACGGATACTGCCGTCCCGGTCGAGACGGTCACCTTTCTGCGCTTCGCCATCATGGCGGTTTCCTTCCTGCCCATCCTCTACTGGCGGCGCAAGCCGCTGCGCCTCAACCGCCGGACGCTGCGCTTCTCCATCGCCGCGGGCGCGCTCAACGTCGCCTTTATGTACTTTGCCTTCTGGGGTGTGCAGACGGGCAGCGCCGGGGCGGGCGGGGTCATCATTACCGTGGCCAGCCCCATCCTCACCGCCCTGCTCGCACTGCTTGTGTTCCGCACCCGCGTCACCCCGCCGCAGCTGCTCGGCCTCGGCGTCGGGCTGTTCGGCGGGATGCTGATGCTGGAGGTGTGGCACGCCGACCTTCTGCACAGCGGCAACGTCTTCTTTATCGGCAGCGCGATTGTCTGGGCCGTACTCACCCTGCTGGGGCAGCAGTCGCACACGGAGATGGAGCCCATCCATTTCAACTTCTGGCTGGCGGTTTTCGCGGTGCCCATCGCGCTCGTTCCGGCGCTGCCTGCGGGGCTGGGCACGGTGCTGGACCAGGACTGGCGTTTCTGGACGGGGCTGCTCTTTCTGGCCATCATGGGACAGACGGTGGCCTCGACCATCTACTTTGTCGCGGCGGGCAAGATCGGCTCGGCCAGGGCCGGAAGCTATATGTTCCTCGTCCCGCTGACCGCCCTGGCGGCCAGTTTCCTGCTGCTGGGCGAACGCCCCTCCTTCTGGCTCGTGGCGGGGGGTGCCGTCAGCACCGCCGCCGTCTACTTCATCAACGCCCGCAAACGCTGAGGCCCCGCGCCCTGCCGGAACAAAAGTCCGGCTAAAGAAGCAGCATAGACGCCTGCCGCTTCGCAGAGTTTAAAGATAGTTGGTATACCCTCCTTTATCTCCCCTGTGAAAGGATGCGGATGCCGATGCTTTTCCTGCTCTTTGTCATGGTCGCATCCCTCGCTGCCCAGGAGCGTCCTTCCCTGCTCGAAAAGATGGTCCAGCCGAAGCTCTCCCTCGAAGCCGTACGGCTTGCCGAGAGCGGCATCGCCGGCTATGACGCCAAGGTAAGCACGGGCAAGTACAACGTCAAGATCAACAACGCCTTCGGCGGCATCAACTATGCGCGGTGGCGTTTCAGCTGGAAAGATGAAGCGTCCCTCCCGTTTTACCGGGGAAAAGCCCCCATCGAACAGATGAACCAGTTCAGGGTTTTCGGCAACTTCTTTCAGCGCCTGGACCCGCACTGGAACATGCTCCTCTCGGTGAACATGAACGCCACCTACGAACGCGAGCTCGACGGCAATGCCCTGGGCGGGGGGATCTTCGGCTTTTTCGCATACAAGATCGACCATGACCACTCGCTGCAGATGGGGGCCTTCGTCAACTACCACCCCATCACGACCCTCGCCCTCCCTGTCATCGGCTACAGCTACCGCGCCCGTGCCGACGACGGGTTTACCGCCGTCGTCGGTTTCCCGCGCGCCTTTGCCGGGTACCATGTCGCCCCCGGCGTGTTGCTGCGGGCCGGGTTCCTCTTTTCGCAGGCCGTCATAAGGCTCGCAGACGACAGCGGCATCGAACCCAGGGGCTACCTGGAAGCCCAGGACTACCAGCTGAGCACCGGGGTGCGCCTGAGCGCGGCGGAGCAGTGGGAGTTCAGCAGCGACCTGCTCTACGCTTTCAGGCGCGAAATCCACCTCTACGACCATGCGGCCGACGCCCTGGAGAGCTACCGCATCAAACCCTCTGCGGGGCTGATGTTCAAACTGACCTATATCTTCCGCTGAAAGGAGCTTCCATGACCATTGCCGTTTCTGCCTGTCTGCTCGGCGAAAAAGTCCGTTTTGACGGCGGCCACAAGCACTTCCGTTTTCTGACCGAATCGCTCGCGGAGTACGCAACCTTCGTGCCGTTCTGCCCGGAACACCTCGCCTTCGGCACCCCGCGCCCCTCGATCAGGCTCGTCCACGACGACACCCATGCCTACGTCCTTTCGAACAAAACAGGCGGTGATGTCACGGCTGCGCTCGCCGAAAGCGTGCAGACGGAACTCGACCGTCTCCGCGGGGCACCGCTCACCGGTATCATCTTCAAGGCCAAATCGCCCAGCTGCGGCTTCGGCAGCGCGAAGATGCATCTGCCCAACGGCCACAGCGACGGCAAGCACGACGGTCTGTTCGTACAGCGGTGCAAAGAGGCCTTCCCCCTGCTGCCGATGGAGGAGGAGGCCCGACTGCAGGACGCATGGCTGCGGGAGAACTTCATCATGCAGCTCTTCGCCTACGACGCTTTCGAACGGATGAAAGCCGAATGCCGGGGCATGCACGACCTCGTCCGCTTCCACACCGTCAACAAGTTTCTGCTGCAGGCCAAGGACGAAGCCCTCTACCGGCAGATGGGACGCGTCGTCGCCAACGCCGAGAACAGAACGCCGGCGGAGGTGATGCAGACCTATGAGTACCTCTTCAAGAGCGCCATCGCCGAAAAAAGCTCCCTGCGGCGCACCCGCAACGTCCTCGAGCATATGGCCGGTTTCTTCAAGCGCCTTCTCACCCCCGCCGAAAAAGCGATGCTGCATGAACAGATCGACGACTACGCCGCCAAACTGCTGACCCTGATGACGCCGGTCAGCACCATCCGGTTCCTGGCCGCGAAGTACGGGGTAGACTACCTCCTGAAGCAGACCTTCCTCGACCCCTACCCCAAATCCATGGCGCTGCGTTCGTACCTAGAGAGCAGCCGCTGAGACACTGACCGCAGTCACTTGAAGCCTCCGGTTGATGCCAATCGGTGCTACAATAAATATTATGAAAACAGATACACCAAAGCAACGCATTCTTCTGACCGGGGCCACGGGGTATATCGGGCGGCGGCTGAAGCGGCTGCTGCTGGAAGACCCCAACGTCTCTTTACGCCTGCTGGTGCGCAACCCCGACGCCCTCGGAAGCGCGGTACGCGCACGCGCCGAGGTCATCCAGGGAAGCACCTTCACGCCCGAAGCGCTCGCACAGGCCATGGAAGGAATAGACGTCGCCTACTACCTCATCCACTCCCTGGGCAGCGGTGATTTTGCCGAGAAGGACCGCACCAGCGCCGTCAATTTCCGCGACGCCGCTTTGCGGGCCGGGGTGAAAAAAATCGTCTACCTCGGGGGCCTCGGCGTCAAGACGGCGGGCACGAGCGAACACCTGCTCAGCCGGATCGAGACCGGGGAGCTCCTCTCGGCCCGCCCCGGCAAGATCGACGTGCTCTGGTTCCGCGCCGGTGTCATCATCGGGTCGGGGAGCGCGAGCTTCGAGATCATCCGGAACCTTATCCAGAAACTCCCCGTCATGATCACGCCCAAATGGGTCAGTACCCGCGCCCAGCCCATCGGCGTCAACGACGTCATCGCCTACCTCGACGCCGCCCGCAGCCCCGCGATCACGGGCAGCCTCAGGGTAGACATCGGGGCGGAGGTCCTCTCCTACGGGGAGATGATGCGCCAATGCGCCGGCGTGATGGGACTGAAGCGCCTGATCCTCCCGGTCCCCTTTCTCTCCGTCACCCTCTCCTCGTACTGGTTGAACCTCTTCACGCCCGTGCCCTACGGCGTGGCGCGTTCCCTGATCGAGGGACTCGGTTCCGAAGTCGTCGTGCAGAACGACAACGCCGCACGGCTCTTCCCGGCGATCCGGCCGGCCCCGTTCAAAAGCGCCGTCGCCGGGGCGCTCAAGGAGGCCGAGGAGAACCAGGTACTCAGCCGCTGGAGCGACCGCGGCGGCGACGTCTGGGAAACCGACCACGGCCGTTCGATCGCCGACGCCGTTTTCGTCGACCGCAAGACCCTGCCGCTGGGGAACCGTACGGCTCCGGCCCTCTTCAAAAGCGTCTGCGCCATCGGGGGGCAGAACGGCTGGTTCGCCTACGACCCGCTCTGGAGGGTGCGGGGCTTCTTCGACAATCTGGCCGGCGGCGCCGGGCTGAACCGGGGCCGCCGGTCGCAGAATGAACTCCGCATCGGCGACAGCCTCGACTTCTGGAAGGTCGTCGATGTCGTGCCGGACGAAAGGCTGCTGCTCTTTGCGCAGATGAAACTCCCCGGCAAAGCATGGCTGGAGTTCAGGATCGACGGCGACCGCCTCGTGCAGAGCGCCTACTTCATTCCGAAGGGGGTGTGGGGGCGTCTGTACTGGTACCTGCTCATCCCCCTGCATTTTCTCGTTTTCCGCGATATGATCCGATCGGTCCACAACCGCGCCGAGCGCTTTGAAGACGTTCAGCCCCAAGCGTAAAACATATGTTGTAGCACCGCCTGCCGGGTGCGTTGCCTCATCCAACCCTTCGCGGGCCGATGGCCATTCCCTTCCGCGTTTTCGTCTGATTTTACAGTTTGTTTCTGTGAATTTTCCAATACTTCATGCTAAAAAAGAGCTTTTTGTTCAAAAGTTAATCAGACAATTACCCCTCCCCTTCATTTGCCGTTCTATAATGGTCAAAATATACGCTCGAAACCGTGTTTGAGCCGGACTCAACCCGCTGTCACAGCAGGAGGCGCACTATGAACGCAGTACATGTACCCCCGGTCGACAGAGACCCGAAACATATCTGGACCTTCAATGCCGTAACGCTTTTCAAGAGGCTCCGCGACTACCTCAACGGCTATGCCGACTACCGGCAGTACCCGAGCATCAAATTCGTCGAAACCTGGCCCCAGAACAGCCATAAGCACCAGCTGCTTACCACCTACGTCGCCACCAACCTCTACTGGTTTGGCCGCCACCTCCAGCGGGTCGAAACGACCCTGATCGACGTGCTGGAACTCTTTAACAAAGTCATCGACACCGACAAAGAGGCGGGCGTACGCTATTTCGAACAGCTCGGCATCGAACTGCAGTACAAGAATGCCCAGGACTTCCTGCAGCAGGCCGTCTTCGGCGACCATCCCGCCAACCTCGCCCGTATTATGAGCAGCGCCCGTGAAAACGCCATCATCTGCCGCCCCTATCTCGACACTGAAGCCTTCGGAGAGGCGATCAGGCTCTTCAACCTCCTCAACACCTCGGCCAAAACCGACGCCAAGGTCGACTACCGCTTCATCGGCGATGCGCTCTCGCTCATCAACGAGATCTGGGGGATCATGGCCCGCGGTCTGCTGCGGCGCAAAAGCGACCAGTTCATCCGGTTGGGCAAGCTGATCGAAAAGGTCGACCTGCACCTCCGCCACGGCAAGGACGGGAACGAATCCGTCGTCTACCTGCACAATATCCTCATCACCGCACAGCGCATCGCGCCCGAGGCTGAGATGCCCATCGACGAAAAAGACGACGAAGCAAACCTCGATGCCATCAACGACCTCTTCGACAATCTGGTAGTGGCATAGATGCAGGGGAAACGCACCGACTATTACCCTTGTGCCGCCGGAAACGGGCTCCGGGTCAGCCCGAAAGAACGCCTGTTCATCAAGTCGACGGACCGGGGCGGTTAGCCCGCCGTGGATTGACGAAAAAACAAAATCACAAAAACACAGAATAAAAGCATTTTCTCATAGAACATGCAATATGATCTTTTATACCCACACCACCCTTGGCACCGTGGTTCCACGGAATGGAGTGATGTTCGCATAAAAGCATCAAGGGAGATACATTGATAGAAGAAACCGGAAAACTACACGAAAAGTTCTGGGAAATTTTTTCCCGGCAGGATCGACAGAAAGTCGAAGAGTTTCAGCGCTATATGGACAAGTTCGCTGTCAATTTCAATCTCTACAAAGACGGCAACTTCATCGAACGATCACTGCCCTTTGATGTCATCCCCCGCATTATCTCCAAGCAGGAGTTCGGCAAGATGCAGCGCGGCCTCGAGCAGCGCATCACGGCCCTGAACCTCTTCCTGGAAGACCTCTATACCGAGGCGAAGATCGTCAAGGACGGCGTTATTCCCGAAGCCTTCATCCACCAGGCCAAAGGGTACCTCAAGGAGTTCGTCGGTTTCTCCCCTTCGCAGAAGATCCGGACCCATATCAACGGGATCGACCTCGTCAAGGATACCCAGAGCGACGAATGGGTCATCCTCGAGGACAACCTGCGCGTTCCCAGCGGGGCGAGCTACCCCCTCTCCATCCGCGACACCTACCGCAAGATCTACCCGGAGTTCTTCGAGGAGCTCAAGATCGAACCGATCAAGCAGTACTCGTCGTACCTGCGCAATGCGATGGATCACGTCAATACCGGCGGTATCAACGTCGTCCTGACCCCGGGCCGCTACAACTCCGCCTACTATGAGCACAGCTACCTCGCCGGCCAGATCGGGGCCGAACTGGTCCGCGCCGCCGAACTGGTCGTGGAGAACAAGGTCCTCTACTTCAAGAACTACGACGGCCGCCGCATCCGCGTCGGGGCGGTCTACCGCCGCCTGGACGACGAATTCCTCGACCCCAAGTTCTTCAACCCCGAAAGCCTCATCGGCGTGCCGGGCATCATCGAAGCGTACCTCGCGGGCAACGTCGCGATCATGAATGCCGTCGGCAACGGCGTGGCAGACGACAAAGGAATATACTACTTCGTGCCGCAGATGATCAAGTACTACCTGGGCGAAGAGCCCATCATGCACAACGCACCGACCTACCTGCCCTATTTCGAAAAGGACAAGAAGTACATCTTCGACAACATCGACAAACTCGTCGTCAAGGATGTCGCGGAAGCCGGCGGCTACGGCGTCATGTTCGGGCACGCCATGTCGAAGATCCAGCTTGAAGACCTCAAGACGATCATCGAAGCCAACCCGCGCCGCTTTATCGCACAGGAGCTCGTCGAGTTCTACGACGAAGAGTGTCTCATCAAGGGGGAACTGAGCCCCCGCAAGGCGGACTTCCGCGCCTACGTCGTGATGGGCGAGAAGATCAACGTCTGGGAGTGCGGGCTGACGCGCTATGCGATGGAGGCGGGCAACTACCTCGTCAACTCGTCGCAGGGCGGCGGCTTCAAAGACACCTGGGTAATGGAGCTCTAAGATGGATCAACTGCTGAGTACAAACGTCGCCACCAATCTCTACTGGTTCGGACGCCACCTGGAGCGGGTCGAGAGCACCCTCGTCGATGTCATCCAGATCTTCGACTGCGTCATCGACACGGACGTGGACGCCGGAAAGCGCTATTTCGAGAAGCTCGAGATCGATCTCGAGTACGCCAACGCCTCCCAGTTCCTCGACAACGCCATCTTCGGCGATCACCCCTCGAACCTGGCGGAGATCATGCGTTTCGCCCGCGAAAATGCGATCATCTCCCGGGCCTACATCGACACCGACGCCTTCGGAGAGACGATCCACCTCGCCGAGCTCTTCGACCATGCGTCCAAAAGCGCCGTCTACGTCGACTACCGCTTTGTCGATGACGCCCTCTCGCTCATCAACGAGATCTGGGGCAGCATGAACCGTGGACTGATCCGCACCAAAAGCGACCACTTTGTCCGCCTGGGCAAACTGATCGAGAAGGTCGATCTTCACCTGCGCCACGGCAAGGACGGTGAAGAACCCATCGAGTACCTCAACACCATCCTCCAGACGGCGCAGAAAATTGCGCCCGAGGCCAAGCTGGCCATCTCCCGCACGGACGAAGAAGCCAACCTCGACGCCATCAACGCCCTGATCGACGAGCTGGTCGTCTACTGAAAATGACCCCCGAAATCACCGAAATCTTCTCCTCCGAACTTCCGGTAGGGGAAACGCTGCGCATCCAGCGCGCCCGTTTTGCACCGGAAAAACCCGATGCCGATGCCAAGCGCATCAGCATCGTCAGCGGCATCCACGGCGACGAACTCGAAGGGCAGCTCGTCATCTACCTGCTGGCCGCGTGGCTGCGCGACCACCCCGAAGCATTGCGGGGAACCGTGGACCTCTACCCGGCCGTCAATTCCCTGGGGGTCGATACGATCATCCGCGGCTTTCCCCTCTACGAAATCGACCTCAACCGCGCCTTCCCGGGGGCGCGCAACGATTTTCTGCCGGCACAGCTGGTCCATGCCCTGGCCGAGGATGTCGAAGGCAGCGATATCGCCATCGACATCCACTCCTCCAATATCTTTCTGCGCGAGATCCCGCAGATCCGCATTAACAAAGAGTTCTCGGACGCGACGCTCCCGCTGGCCAAACAGCTCAACTGCGACTTCATCTGGATCCATGACGCGGTCACGGTGCTCGAGGCGACCTTCTCGCACACCATGAACTCCCGCGGCACGAAAACCCTCGTTGTCGAGATGGGCGTCGGCATGCGCCTCACAAAAGCCTACGGACGCCAGCTGCTGCGCGGCATCCTGAACCTGATGCGTGAGGAGGGGATCATCGAAACCCTGACGGAGTTCAAGGTCCGCGAATCGTTCACCTCCGAAGTCGGGGACGTCTTTTACATCAACGCCCCCGCCGCGGGCCTCTTCGTCCCGGCCCTCGACCACTGCGATGTGATCGAAACGGGACAGTGGATCGGCGATATCGTCGACCCGCTCAGCGGCACGGTACGCGAATCCCTCTACGCCCCAAACGGCGGCGTATTGTTCACCCTGCGCGAGTACCCCGTCGTCTACGAGGGGTCCCTGCTCGCACGGATTTTCGGAGAGAGCGATGAAAAAAATTGAGATCCTGAAGCTCGAGTCCCTCAGCCGCGCACCGATGCTCGTCGAGGGCTACCTCTTCGAAGGCAGCGACCCCGAGGCCCCGAGCGTCGCCGTCGTCGGCGCCATGGAGGGGGCGACGACCCTGCCGCTTTACAGCGCTTCGAAACTCGTCGACTTCCTGCGCAACAAACTTGGTACCGGGAAGATCCTCGGCGACATCCTCGTCATCCCCTCCGTCAACCACTACGCACTCAATATCAACGAGCGTTTCTGGCCCCTGGACAAGACCGACATCAACATGATGTTCCCCGGGTACGGCCTGGGAGAAACGACGCAGCGCATCGCGCACAAGCTCTTTGAAGCGATCCAGGGCTACGACTACGGTATCATCCTCGAGACCCGGTCCGACCTCGCCACCTGCCTGCCCTACGTCAAGCTCTACAAGACCGGCTACGAAGATATAGAGAGTGCGCGCAGGCTGGGGCTCAGGATCATCCACCACCGCGAGCCCGAATCCATCGAAACGGTGTCGCTGCAGTACAACTGGCAGCTGTGGGGTTCCAAAGCGTGTTCCGTCGTCTGTCCGCACCAGCCCCTGATCGATCCCGAGTCGGCCCGTGTTATTCTCGATAGCCTCATCAACTTCCTGAACAACAGCGGCATCATCCGGTACGAGACCTTCAACGGGTACGATTCTACGGTGGTGACGCGCGAACGCATCGAGGTCGTCCAAAGCCCCCATAGCGGGATCTTTATCCCGACGAAAAAACCGGGGATGACAGTCTCAAAAGATGAGACGATCGGCAAGATCGTCCATGCCCTGGAGGGTGAGGTCGTCCACCGTTTTCTTGCCCCCTGCGACGGGATGATCACCTGTACCTATATGCATTCGCTGATCTTCGAGAATGCGGTGGCCTACCGCATCGCCAAGATCCATTAAACCGGATCGGACGGCGAAGACGATTGTGACTGAGACTGAGACTGCGTTTGTGTCTGTGTCTGTGTTTGTGTTTGTGAGGATTCTGCCGATTCTTCCTCCGCCGGTGCGCGCCGCACGTCCACTCGGACGCTGAGACGGCTCTGTCCGCTCCCGCGAACGACCCCCTTCAGCGGCGAGATGTCATGGTAATCCCGGCCGTGCCCCATGACGATGTGCTGCTCCAGGGGGATGATGTTGTTCGTCGGATCGAGGTCTAGCCAACCGCAGCCGGGCACATAGAGCGATACCCAGGCATGGGAGGCATCGACACCGAACAGCTTTACCGTTCCCTTCGGCGGGACGGTCTCGATGTAGCCGCTGACATAGCGTGCCGGCAGCCCGATGGAACGCAGTGTGGAGAGCGCGAAGTGCGCGAAATCCTGGCAGACCCCTTTTTTCTCCTCGAAGATCGTCTCCACGGGCGTCGTCAGGTCGCTGAAGGCGGGGTTGAACTCGAAATCTTCGAAGATGCGCCCCATCAGCTCCTCGCCCGCTTCATAGAGGCTCCGCTTTGGATGGAACGACGCCAGGGCATAGTCGCGGATCGGGCCGACCTCGACGGGGATCAGCTCGGAGGCGAAAAGGAACTGCTTGGCGGCGATGTCTCTCGCGTGAAAGGTTGCGAGCCGCTGCAGCGCTTTTTCATAGGTGGGCGCCCCCGCCTTGATCCGTTCGATCGCCCGTTCCGCCTCTTTGATTTTGCGCCGTACCCGCGAATGCCCGGTCACGGTCAGCGAGGTGTGCGGTTCGCGCAGCAGCAGGTGGTGGTTGGTGTTGCCGAACATATCGACGAAGGAGTGGACCTCCGACGCGTACGGCTCCACGTCGAGACGGAAGGAGAGCAGCTCCTGGTCCCGACCCTCTTTGGGCTTCAGCCGGGCGATGTTGTGGCTGAAGGTCACCAGGCTCTGATAATGGAAGACCGTTTCGTGGAAGATATCGTAGATCATGGCTCACTCGTCATAGTGGGAGAAATAGGTTTTGGAGAACTCGTCGGATGCTTTCATAAAGAGATCGGAGAGGTCCGAAAGCAGCGTATCGAGTTCCGTGTAGACGCCGTCAGACTCCTCGTAGACGACCAGGGCATTCGCCGTGGCGAGTTTGAGGCGCGAATAGGCCTGGAAGATCGGCGCCTCGTACTCGGTGAGGTGGGTGCGGGACTTCGGAAGGTCTTTGAGGTCCGAGAGCAGTTTCTGCGTCTGGTAGGTCAGCGATTTGGGGTACTGCGGGTTGAGCAGCAGGAACTCGATGACGTTCTCGAGCTGCAGGGCGCTGCGGTAGTGGGCGCGGTAGGCGTTGAAACTCTCACAGGTGTTGAGCAGCGCTTCGAGCAGTTCATACTCCGCGGCCTTCTCCTGGCGCAGACAGAGCAGGGAGCGCGCTTTGGAGATGAGCAGCTGGACGCTTTCGATACGGTAGCCGATATCATAAAGCACCAGCCCCTGCTCTCGGAACATGCTCTCCTCGACGAGCTCCTTGTAGGCCAGCAGGTTGATATGCAGCTTGTCCATCTCGTTGACGATGGTGCGGTTCATGCGGGTATTGGCGCTGCAGAAGATCTGCCACTCCCACTGGAGTTTGTCAAAGAGCTTCCACGCCTCGATGCCCAGCAGATTTTTGATGCTGATATTCGCCCCTGAAAGCATCGACAGCGTAAAGGAGAGCGATCCGACCCGGCTGTACTCTTTGAGCACGGAGATGATCTCTTTCATCGGGTTCTCCAGCAGCTTTTCGGAAGTTTTCTTGTTCAGGAAGCCCGGGTAGGTCATCGTCATATGCGTGATCGCGCGCAGCAGCTGGTGCTGCGACTCCGCCGAGGCATACGACTCGTCCCGGTAGACGTTGATGAGGCGCTTGACGGCATAGCGGATCAGGCGCGTCGTCACGATCGCCCTTGAGAGGTAACGGCCGAGCCAGAAGAGGTTCTCCGCGCGTCTTGTCGGGATCTGGTCGATGGAGGCGTCGATGCACGGCAGCTGCTTGAAGGGGTTGCTCGGCGCGCGCTCCTCATCCTCGCCGACGATCCAGAGGTCCTTGCTGGTCCCCCCTTTCTGCGACGAGATCAGGAAGGCGTCCTTTTGCGAAGCGACGCGCACGAGCCCGCCGTTCATCACCCAGTATTTGCTGCCCCGCTTGAACGAGTAGGAGCGGATGACGGCGTTGCGCGGTTCGACGGACTCCCCGGTAAAGTACGGCACGGTGGAGAAACCGATCTCCTCCTGCGCCACGTAGAGGTGCGGAAACTCCTGCAGGCGTTTTCGCAGGGCGTCGAGCGCCGGAGCGTCCATCTTTCGGCCGACGTAGACCTGGGCCGTCTCGGTCCGGTCGATGTGCTTGACGATCAGTTTGTCCAGGTGCTTGAGGACGTATTCGAGTTCGCCGGGCTGCCCGCACCACCAGGTGGCGATCTGCGGCAGGATCAGCTCTTCGTCGAGGAAGAACTGCGCGATGTTTTTCATAAAGGGGTTGAAGCCGAGGTTCTCCAAGATACCGCTGCCGACCGGGTTGATCATCGACAGGTTCTCCCGGCGCGCCGCGTCGACGAGCCCCGCGACCCCCAGGTGCGAGTCGTTTTTCAGTTCCAGCGGGTCACAGTAGCGGTCGTCCACACGGCGCAGCAGGGTGTTGATCCGTGTCAGGCCGCTCAGGTTTTTGAGCCACAGCGCCCCGTCTTTGGCCAGCATATCCTCCCCCTGCACGAGGCTGATCTCCAGCAAAGAGCTGAGGTAGGCGTGTTCGAAGTAGGTTTCGTTGTGCGGCCCGGGCGTCAGCAGGGCCGCCTTGGAGCGGTCACCGCCGCTGAGGCGGTCGATCATCGCCTTCATCTCGTCGATGAAGCCCGCAAGCCGGCGGGTATGCACCCCCGGGTAGAGCGACTTGGCGATGATATTCATGCTCAGGCGGTTTTCAACGGCATAGCCGAGCCCCGATGGGGCCTGGATGCGGTCATTGACGACCCAGAACTTTCCGTCGGGCCCGCGGGCCATATCGGTCGCGTAGAAGAAGAGTTCGAAATCCTTTTTCGTCCCGAAGCCGAACATCTCCGGCGCATACCCTTTGTGCGCATAGACGACTTCGGCGGGGAGGATCCCCTGCCGCAGCAGGTGCTGATCGCCGTAGAGGTCCCGCAGCACCAGGTCGAAGAGTTTCGCACGCTGGCGCAGCCCCCGCACGACCTCCTGCCACTCCGTCTGCGTAACGACAAAGGGGATGGGGTCAAGGGTCCAGCGCCGCTTGCTGACACCGTCGGGCGTGTCGTAAACGTTATAGGTGACGCCGTTCTCTTCCAGGCTCCAGTCTATTTCCGCCTGTTTGGCTTTCAGCCCATCAATACCGGCCGCCTCGATCTGGTCGCAGATCGTCTGCCAGTGCGGACGGCACTGCCGCTGCGCATCGACCATCTCGTCGAAGGAGCTTTCGGAAAAATATCGGTCGAAAATGCCCATTTACACCCTGGTCCACTTCCGTCTGAGGTCAAGCGTATGCGGGTACTCAGCACTGCGCGGCAGCTCCTGGAAGACAAAGATCTTGTCGCCGGCATGCTTCTCGGCCACCTTGCGCGTCGTCTCCCCGTCGTTGGAAGGGAGTGCCTGTTCGACGACATGGGTCGGTACCTCTTCGACGCTTCCCTGCGTATGGTTGAAGCCCCAGAAACGGTTGATACGGCGCGACTCCGCCTCGTAGCTGTTGACCGGGAAGGTGTCGTAGCTGCGGCCGCCGGGGTGGGAGACGTAGTAGGTCATCCCGCCGGTGGAGCGCTGGTTCCAGCGGTCGACGACGTCGAAGGTGAGCGGGGTATCGACCCCGATCGTCGGATGCAGGGCCGACCACGGCTGCCACGCCTTGTACTTGACCCCGGCGACGAACTCGCCCTCGATGCCCGTCGGGCTGAGCGGCACCGCAACCCCGTTACAGGTGAGCACGTAGCGTTCGGGGACGAAGTTGTTCACCTTCACCTGGACGCGTTCAAGCGACGAATCGACGTAGCGCGACGTCCCTTGCGAACCGCTCTCCTCGCCCAGGACGTGCCACGGCTCGATGGCCGCGCGGAGTTCGAGGTGGACGTTCTCCACCGTCGCCATGCCGTAGAGCGGGAAGCGGAACTCGAAGAAGGGGTCGAACCAGTCCAGCTCGAAGGGGTAACCCTCGGCGTTCAGGAAACGGACGATATCGGCGATATCCTCTTTGACGTAGTGTTCCAGCAGGAACTTGTCATGCAGCTGCGTTCCCCAGCGGACCAGCTTGTGGCGGTAGGGCTTGCGCCAGAAGAGCGAGACCAGCGTGCGCACCAGCAGCATCTGCATCAGGGCCATCTGCGAATGCGGCGGCATGTCGAAGCCGCGCAGCTCCAGGATCCCCAGGCGTCCGGTGCTCGAATCGGGCGAGTAGAGCTTGTCGATACAGAACTCGGAGCGGTGGGTGTTGCCGGTAATGTCGGTCAGCATATGGCGGAAGAGCCGGTCGGTAAGCCAGTACGGCACCTCCCCGTTTTCGGGGATCTGGGCAAAGGCGATCTCCAGCTCATAGAGGTTCTCCGCCCGCCCCTCGTCGACACGCGGCGCCTGGGACGTCGGCCCGATGAAGGCGCCGGAGAAGAGGTAGGAGAGCGACGGGTGGTGCTGCCAGAAGGTGATGAGGCTGCGCAGCAGTTCCGGGCGGCGCAGCAGCGGGCTGTCATGCGGCGTCATCGCCCCGATCGTGACGTGGTTCCCCCCGCCCGTTCCCGTGTGCTTGCCGTCGACCATGAACTTCTCTGTCCCCAGCCGCGACTGGCGTGCATCCTCGTAAAGCCCCAGCATCGTTTCGGTCAGTTCGCTCCAGTTCTTCGCCGGGTGGATATTGACTTCGATGACGCCCGGGTCCGGGGTGACTTTGATGCGCTCGATGCGGTTGTCGTGGGCCGGTTCGTACCCTTCGAGAACGACTTTGACATTGAGCTTCGCCGCGACCGCTTCGATGGAGGCCATGAGGTCCAGGAAGGCCTCGGTATGGTTGAGCGGCGGCAGGAAGATATAGAGCTTTCCGTCGCGCACTTCCGTACTGATCGCGGTGCGGACAAAGGCGTTGTAGCGGTTCGCCTCCGTCGTCTCCGGCGTCACCGCTTCGCAGCGTGCCCGGGCATCGTCGAGGTAATCGCCCAGCGCCGGGGCCTGTGCAAAAAGGTCGGGCTCGAAGTTCTGCGCCAGCTCCACATGCGGTTTTTCCATCAGCGAATCCAGCGGCATCCGCAGGCCCAGCGGCGAGTTCCCGGCGCTCAGATAAAGGTTGCCGCGGCGGAATTCCCAGGCCGAGGTGATCCAACGGGTCTGGCCGTAGCCCAGCGGCAGCACGAAGCCGACCGGGTTGGCCAGCCCCTGCTGCAGCAGCTGCGCCAGGGTGCGGCGTTCGAGCGGGTCATCCAGGTCGAACTTCGTCGGGTCGACGTCGATGGGAAGTTCGGACTCCTTGATGACGTAATAGACAGGATCTTCATACGCTTCAATGATGTTTTTGTCGCTGACGCCGAGGGTCAGGGAGAGCAGCTCCAGGAAGCGCTTTGCATCCTCTGTCGTGTAGCTGTAGGTCGCGTTCATGTCCGCAAAAAGGTTCGGGTTGCGCCAGATCGGTTTGCCGTCTTTGCGCCAGATGACCGATTTCTGCCAGCGCGGCAGCGGTTCGCCCGGGTACCATTTCCCCTGGGCGTAGTGCAGCATCCCGCCCTTGCCGAACGAGCCCAGCAGCCGGTGGGCGAGGACGTCCGCGCGTTCGCGCTTATGCTCGCCGTCGGCCTCCGTGTTCCACTGCTCGGACTCCATGTCGTCGATGGAGACAAACGTCGGCTCGCCCCCCATCGAGAGGCGCACGTCATTGGCTTCGAGCTCCCTGTCGACCTCGAACCCGAGGTTGTAGATTGCTTCCCACTGCTCGTCGCGGTACGGTTTGGTCACCCGCGGCGATTCGAAGATCCGCGTGACGGTGTTGGAGTAATCGAACTCCGTTTCGCACTTGTCCGTCGCACCGTCGATGGCGTGGGCGCTGTCGTAATGGGGCGTACACGCCAGGGGGATATGCCCCTCCCCGGCAAAAAGGCCGCTGGTCGCATCGAGGCCGATCCATCCCGCACCCGGGACGAAAACCTCCGTCCAGGCGTGCAGGTCCGTAAAGTCCGCTTCGGGACCGCTCGGACCGTCAAGGGATTTGACGTCGGCGGTGAGCTGGACGAGGTAGCCCGAAACAAAGCGCGCCGCGAGACCCAGGTGGCGCAGCACCTGCACGAAGAGCCAGGCGTAGTCGCGGCAGCTCCCCAGCTTGTTGCCCAGGGTCACTTCGCAGGTCTGTACGCCGGGATCAAGACGGATCGTATAGTCGAGGTACTTGTGGATCTCGGTATTGAGGTAGACCAGGAAGTCGATGATGGAGCGTTCCGTTTTCAGGTCGAGCGAATCCATGAACGCTTTGAGTTTCTTGCCCTTGTCCGTGATCTCGAGATAAGGCAGTAGCTCTTTTTTCAGCCCCGCTTTGTACTTGAACGGGAAATTCTTCGCATATTCGTCGACGAAGAAGTCGAAAGGGTTGATGGTGATCAGGTCGGCAATGATCTCGACGTCGATGCTCATCTCTTTCGTTTTTTCCGGGAAAACGACGCGGGCAAGGTAGTTGCCGAACGGGTCCTGCTGCCAGTTGAGGAAGTGGTTGTCCGGTTTGATCTTGAGGGAGTAGGCCTCGATCGGGGTGCGGCTGTGCGGTGCGGGACGTAATCGGATGGTGTGCGGCGAGAGCGACACGTAACGGTCATACTGATAATGGGTTTTGTGGGAGATTACGACTTTGAGCGCCATGGTTTTCCTTGTGCATCTTAGGAATATCGCTGCATTATATACTGTTCTCGGTTCAACTTCGGGAAAAGGGCGCCTATTTTTCGCCCATTTCCGCGGCAGCGGCAAAAGATTCGACCGCGGCCCACACCCTGCGTTTTCCGCCGAGTTTTCATGTGGTTTGCTCCGCGAGGCAGGAGGAGTGTTACAATGTGGTTTCAGACCGACGAACGGAGACAGACGATGACGCGACGCACCTTTACAATAGTGCTGACGGCACTTTTAACGCTCTCACTCCAGAACTGCGCCAAGGAGAACACGATGACAGACATTTACGCGATCGACGTGAAACGTATTGACGGCACGCCAGCGACGTTGGCCCCCTACCGCGGCGAGGTGATGCTTATCGTCAACGTCGCGAGCCGCTGCGGCTATACCCCGCAGTACGAAGGGCTCGAAGCGCTCTATGAAAAGTACAAGTCCAGGGGCCTCGTCGTCCTCGGTTTCCCCTGCAACCAGTTCGGTTCCCAGGAGCCAGGGACCGAAAAGGAGATCATGACCTTCTGCCGGAGCAATTTCGGCGTTACTTTCCCGATGTTCGCCAAGATCGACGTCAACGGCGATGATGCCCACCCGCTCTACCGTTTTCTCAAAAAGGCACAGCCGGGCGTGCTGGGCAGCGAGGCGATCAAATGGAACTTTACGAAGTTTCTCGTCGACCGCAGCGGCAACGTCGTCGAACGCTTTGCACCTTCGACCAAACCCAAAGCGCTTGAAAGCGCCATTGAAAACCTGTTGGAAGCACAGTGACGTTCTGATAAATAATGCGTGTTGAGAAAAAGGGAAGTCTATCGAAAACAGGTGGTGGGTCCTCAGGGACTCGAACCCTGGACCACCCCGTTATGAGCGGGGGGCTCTAACCAACTGAGCTAAAGACCCACATCCTCTATCGGAAGGAGCGAATTATACTTTCGCGCCCTTTAGACGAAGCTTTTTTTGCCCCGGCGGTGATAGAGTTCGAGGAAGCGGAAGGCCATCAGGTTTTCGAGGATCCCGAAGAGGATCATGAAATTGACGTAGCTGCTGCCGCCGTAACTGAACATCGGCAGCGGGACGCCGACGACCGGGGCAAGGCCTATTGTCATCGCGATATTGACGCCCATGTAGACGAAGATCAGAAGCGAGACCGATGCGCTGACGACCTTGATGTAGGGGTCGTGGGTATAGAGGCTGATGCCGAGCAGATGGATAATGATGAGAGCGTACAGCCCGATCAGCATCACCGCCCCGATAAACCCGAAACGCTCCACGACGTAGGCGAAGATGAAGTCACTCGACGCGATGGGAAGGAACTTCATCTGGGTCTGCGTCGCCTCCTCTTTTGCCTTGCCGACGACACCGCCCGAACCGATGGCGATGATGGACTGCTGCACGTGGTAGCTCGGTTTCTCGCTCATAAAGTCCGTGATCCGCTTCTTCTGGTAGTCGTGCAGCTGGGTGTAGATGAGCGGCATCGAGACGATGAACCCCACCGCCAGCGTCAGCCAGATCTTCCAGCGCACCCCGACAAGGAAAAGCACCCCCACCCCCAGCAGCAGCAGGACGGTGGCCGTCCCCAGGTCCGGCTCTTTGGCGATCAAGAAAAAGGGAAGCAGGATGAAAAACGAGAGCTTGGTAAACGAGGCCCAACCGTACCCGCCGTAAGGGGGCGGGTTGCGCGAGACGAGGTAGGCCAGCATCAGGATGAACGCCGGTTTCATCAGCTCGGAGGGCTGCATGGTGAAATGGACGAAAGGAAGCTCGATCCAGCGTTTTGCCCCCAGGCGCGCATGGCCGAAGAACTCGACGGCGAGCAGCAGCCCGATGTTGAACCAGTAGAAGATCGGGATCATCCAGCTCAGCCGCCGCACGGGTAGGAAAAAGAAAAAGGTGAAGACGACCGCCCCCACGCCGACGTAGACGAGATGTTTGTGCGCCAGCAGGGGGTGGATCTCCCCGATCAGCCACCCCGATACCAGCACAAGGGGCACAATCAGTGCCGGGATGACAAAATCGAAGTGTGCTAAAATGCGTCTATCTATTCTGCGCAAGGCACGTCCTCTCAAGCGTAAAGCGTTCAGCGCCAAGCCTTGCAGATAAAAGAGCGGCAGGGGTCTTCCTCCCGCTTTTAGCCACAGCGCTTAATGCCCAGTGCCAAAATTATAACAAAGGTTCCCATGCAGCCAACTGTCCTGACTTTCGAAGCCGCCGGAGGCGAACGCCTCGACACCTTTCTGGGGCAGGCGATGAACGAACCCCGCAACCAGATCGCCCACCTCATCAAGAACGGTCTCGTCGCCGTCGAAGCCAAGGCGGCGGCCAAACCGGGGGTGAAACTCAAGCCCGGCGAAAAAGTCACGGTTACCCTGCCGCAGATGGAACCGGAAGAAGCGCAGCCTATCGATTTCGACGTCCCCATCCTCTATGAAGACGACGACCTGCTCATCATCGACAAACCCAGCGGCCTTACCGTCCACCCCGCCCCCAGCGTCAAGGAGCCGACCCTCGTCGACTGGCTCAAGCACCACGACATCCGTCTCTCGACACTGAGCGGTGAGGAGCGCCACGGCATCGTCCACCGCCTCGACAAAGGTACCAGCGGCGTCATGATCGTCGCCAAAACGAACGAGGCCCACGACGCCCTCTCCAAACAGCTCCAGGACAAGAGCATGGGACGCTACTACCTCGCCGTCGTCACCCCGCCGCTCAAAGAGGATCTCACCCTCGTCGACAAGCCGATCGGGCGAAGCCCCCACAACCGTCTCAAGATGGCCGTCGTTCCGCACGGCAAGAGCGCGCAGACCCTCTTCAAGAAGCTGCTCCTCTCCACGGATGAGAAGGAGGAGCTGATCGCCTGTAAGCTCTTTACCGGGCGCACCCACCAGATCCGCGTCCACCTGGAGAGTTTCAGCCGCCACATCCTCGGCGACCATTTATACGGCATTAAGAGCAATCCCGATAAAATCCAGCGTATTCTGCTGCACGCCTACACGCTCTACTTCACCCATCCCCGGACGGGGGAGGTGATGCGTTTTACGGCCCCGCTTCCCGCGGCGCTCGAAGAACGGCTGCAGTCGCATTTCGCTACGGAGACACTGGATGAGACGCTCGCCCCTGATCGCATCGGCACTCTTTTCGACACTGACACTGCTGATTAGCGGCTGTGTCGGAGGCCCGGCCCCTGCCGAACCTGTCGCTATCGACAAAACCCTGCCGCAGGTCGGCATCAACGGCTACCTCAGCGACACCGCCGCCATCGCTTTCGAATGGAAGCCGGTCACGGACCCGCGGGTGAAGGGCGTACGCATCTACCGCGACACCCCGGGCGGCGGGGACAGCAAACTCTACCGCATTGCCGCGGTCGATGACACCCTCCGCACGCACTATGTCGACACGGGCCTCCGCCCCTCCACGACCTACCGCTACCGCTTTACGACCGTCGACGCCAAAGGGCGCGAGTCCATGCCCGACAACACCCTCAGCGCCAAAACACTGAGCCTCCCGGAACCGGTCAGCTACTTCACGGCGACCAAAGAGCTGGCCCGCAGTTCCAAACTGCTCTGGCGCCCCCACCCGGACCTGCGCGTCGACGGCTACGAGATCGAACGCCTCGATCCGGAAGAGAAATCCTTCCACTGGATCGCGCGCATCGACGGCCGCCTCAATGCCGAGTATATCGACCACGATCTCGATGACAACAGCGTCTACCGCTACCGTATCATCGCCCGCACTTTCAGCGGCGAGAAGAGCGCCCCTTCCGCCGTCGTGACCGTCGCGACCAAACCCCTCCCGCTGCCGCCGACGCAGCTCTCCGCCGGCCGGGGTGCGATCCATGCGATCGCCCTGCAGTGGCAGCCCTCCCCGGACAAGGGGATCGTCTACTACAAGGTCTACCGCGCCGAACGCGAGGACGGCTACTACAGCTACCGCGCCAAAGTCGACAGAACCGTTTTCACGGACAAGGTCGAAGAAAACGGGGCCGACTACTTCTACAAGGTCGCAGCCGTCGACAAGGATGAACTGGAGAGCCTGCCGAGCGAACCTGCCGAAGGCACGACGATGGCTGCTCCCGCCGTGCCGGAGCTGACCGGCCTCGCCCTGCGCAACAAAGCGGTGGTGGTACGCTGGACGGCAAAAGATGCCCGTACCGTCGGTTTCGAACTCCTCAAGACGACCCGAAGCGGCTGGTTCGACAGCAAAGAGAGCGTCATCCGCGACATCAAAACCGACAGCTTCACCGATGTCAACGTCACCCCGGGGCTGGAGTACAGCTACAAGGTGATCGCCGTCGACGCCAACGGGCTCAAGTCGGAACCTTCCGCTTCCAAAACCATCGTTCTGGAGGACCAGTAACCCGATGCCCCACCTCCATATCGCTTCGTTCAAGGCCCCGGCCTTCCCCGCGACCGCGGACGGGGTTACGTTCCACTACATGGCGGACAATACCCTCCACGACGATGAGACCCTGATCGCCGCTTCCGTCGGGGAGAAGGCGTTCTTCCTCCTGCTCAAACGCCTGCCGGACAAGACCCTGCTCAAAGCGGACAAGATCACGCGCCCTTCGGCGACCCACTTCGTCAAACGCGCCCTTCAGGCCTATGCCGGTGTGGCGGGGCTGGACGTCCTGGCGTCGAACGTCGACAGCGGCGAAGCGAACATGCACCTGGGCAACGACAGTGCGCTGTGGACCATCCACGACTTCGAACGCGACTTCCCCGCCGACCGGGAAATCCGCATCGAGGTGGGATTCGGTTCCGGCCGCCACCTCCTTCACCAGGCCAAGGCGAACCCGGAAATCCTTTTTATCGGGATCGAGATCCACAAGCCCTCCATCGAACAGGTCCTCAAGCAGATCAATATCCAGCAGCTCGACAACCTCCTGCTGCTCGACTACGATGCCCGCCTCTTCCTGGAACTCGTCCCCTCCAACCTCGCCGGGCGCATCTACGTCCATTTCCCGGTCCCCTGGGACAAGAAACCCCAGCGGCGCGTCATCGGGGAAGCCTTCATTGCCGAAAGCATCCGGGTACTGAAACCGGAGGGGAAACTGGAACTGCGTACCGACAGCGACAACTACTTCGCCTACAGTTTCGAAACCTTTATGGCCCTGAACCAGAACCATATCGAGATCTACAAGAACCGTGCACTGGAGGTCAGCAGCAAGTACGAGGACCGCTGGCGCCGGATGGAGAAGAACATCTACGATGTGCTGATGCACAATACGGAGGAGTCCGGGCCGCTGGAAGCGATCGCCCCCTTCGCCTTCGACGCCATCACCCCCGACCCGGCGCACCTTGAGGCCCTCAACGGGACAACGCTGCGCTTCGACGAAGGGTTCGTGCATTTCGAACGCCTCTACCGTACCGATGACGGCCGCTATATGTTCCGCCTCTCCATGGGCCCCTATGCCCGTCCCGAGCATCTCTACCTGATCCTCGGCGACGCCCCCGCCTACCTCCCGACGCCGCCGGTGCGTTCCCGCACAAACGCCCGGGCCCATCAGCTCCTGATCGAGGCCCTGCATGGATAAGATCATCGTCGCCGACAACCTCTCCCTGGGCTACGGCAGACACGAAACGATCATTTCCAAGGCGACCTTCGCGATCGACTCCGGCAGCTTCGTCTTTATCACCGGCGCCAGCGGGAGCGGGAAATCGACCCTGCTGAAATCTTTTTTCGGCGCCCTGCCGCTGCTCTCGGGCGCGCTCACGGTCGGCGGCGTCGACATGGACAGTATCAGCGCCAAGAAACTCAACTTCCTGCGCCGCCACGTCGGGATCGTCTTCCAAGATTACAAGCTTGTCAAAGAGTGGACGATCGACAAGAACGTCATGCTGCCGCTGCTCATCAACGGCTACGCCCGCGACATCAGCGAGATGCAGGTGGAGAAGCTCCTCGGCCACGTCAAGCTCACCCACCAGCGTGGCAAATACCCCATGGAGCTGAGCGGGGGCGAACAGCAGCGCGTCGCCATGGCCCGCGCCCTCGCGCACAACCCCATCCTCATCCTCGCGGACGAACCAACGGGGAACCTCGACGAATACTCTTCCAAAGTCATCTGGAACCTGCTGGAGGGAGCCAATACCCAGCTCGAAGCGACCGTCGTCGTCGTTACCCACCACATCCCCGAAACGCTGGGCATCAAGTACAAGCACTTCCATATCGAGCACGGAGACGTCTATGAAGTCTCTTAAAAGCCACTTCTCGCTGATTACGGCACTCTTTTCCATCCTCATCACCCTCCAGCTTTTTTTGAGCCTGGACCGTGTCATCGGGGCCTATGAACAGCGCCTGGGAGACAACTACGGCATCGTCGTCGTCAGCGACAACAACCTCTCCCTCGCCTTTTTCCAGAGTATCGACAGTGCCATCAGCGCCGTCGAGCCCCTGTCGCCTACCCGGATGCTCCAGCAGCTGCAGCAACAGACGGGCGATTCCCAGATCAACCTGATGACGCTGAACCTACCGCATTTCTACCGGCTGCGGATGGCCCACTTCATTACACCCGATGCGGCCCGCGCACTGGGAGAGAGGCTCCTGCGCGACCGCGCCATCACCCGTGTCGAGACCTTTGCCCAGCAGCACGACACCGTCTACCGTCTGCTGCAGCTCTTCAAGAACGTCGTCAGCGTCCTCGCCGCCGTCGTCCTGCTCGTCACCTCGCTGCTGATCGTCAAAGAGATGCGCCTGTGGCAGTTCCAGCACCGCGAACGAATGAACATCATGGCCCTCTTCGGCGCCCCGGTCTGGCTCCGCTCGGCCGTGCTGTTCCGCCTCGCCATCGTCGACGCCGTGATCGCTTCCGTGATTGCAACCAGCGTCTTTCTCCTGGTCGACCATTACGGCTGGATGGCGCAGCTGCTCTCGCTCGTGCAGCTGCAGCCGACCCTCTTCCAGCCGCTGCACGACGTGCCCCTGCTCACGGGCGTTGCCATCTCCCTCTCCATCCTGCTCGCCTCTATGATCGTCATGGGGCACAAAGAAGAGGTATGATCCGGTTCGCACTGCTGCTTGGCCTTCTGCTCACTGTCGCCGTGGCGGCCAAGAGCATCGACGACAAGATTGACGAGACCTCCAAAAGTCTCAGCTCTTTCGACCGAAACTACGCCTCGGTGAATGCCAAAATGGCCAAGACCGCCAAGGCGATCCTGAAAAAAAAGCGGACCGTCCTCACCCAGCAGAAGAAGATCGCGTCGCTCGAGTCGGCACTGCAGGGCAAAGCCGCCACCCTCTCCGGCGCCAAAGAAGAGCTGATCACGCTTGCGGAAACGCAGGAGACCCTCGAAGCGAACCGCAAAAAGCTTCGCGACGACCTGGCCGACCTCATGGCCCGCATCATCTCCCTCGCGATGATCCAGGAGGACAACAACACCCTCTCCCCCGATACCATCATCGGCGAGGCAGTCTTTGCCGCTTTGAACGAACAGACCAAAGCACAGATCACAAAACTGGGCAATGACTACCGCGCGAACGAAGCGGCCCTGAAACAGCTGACGGAAAAAACGGCACGGCTCAAAACGGACATCGCCTCGATCGAGCAGGAGAAACGCGATCTCCAAAAAGCGAAAAGAGCGAACGAGACAGCCCTGGGCGACCTGAAGACAAAAAAGGGCCGCTACAAGAAAGAGCTACAGAAGATCCTGGCACAGAAATCCGCCCTGAAACAGACCCTGGCCCAGCTGCACATCATCCAGGAGAGCGAATCGCAAAAAGCGGCCGCACGCCAGGAAGAGCAGCGCAACGAAGCGCTGCTCGCCTCCAAAGAGGTCCCCGATGTACGTTCGGTCGGCAGCAGCTACCACAAGGCGCAGACCCGCCGCTACCGGGGCTCAAAGACGATTGCGCCGCTGGATGCCTATACGGTACTGAAGCGCTACGGCACCTATACCGACCCGATCTACAAAATCAAGATCTTCAACGAGTCGGTCTCCCTGCAGCCCAAAACCCCCGACGCCAAGGTCAAAGCGGTCTTCAACGGCAAGGTCATTCTCGCTCAGGAGACGCCGATGCTCGAGAACGTCGTCATTATCGAACACGCCGACGGGCTGCATACAATCTACGCCCACCTCGACCAGATCGCCCCGACGGTCAGCAAAGGCAAGCGCCTCAAGAAAGGGAGCGTGATCGGCCGCGTCAACGACGAACTGATGTTCGAAGTGACCCAGAAGAACTACCATATCGACCCGCTGCAGGTGATACGCTAGGCCCCCTTGTAAGCCTTCTCGAAGATATCGGAGAGGGCCTGCATCGTCTCGAAAAGGGCCGCCTTCGTCTCGAAATGGAGCAGCTTCCGCTGGACCGGGACCTCTCCCGGGGGGTCGAAGTCAAAGACCAGAACGTACTCAGCGATCCTGACCTCATCTTTTTTAAGTTCCGCCCACTCCAGGGAGACCTGGGCCTCGGCCCCGCCCCCCTCGACGATCGCCGCCGGGTAGAGACGGGTGATTTTGGAGAGGTCGAGCTGCAGCCCCTGCGCCTCGTAAAGCATCGTGTCAGCCACGTTCATCCTTGTTCAGTGATTTTTCCATGTCGCCCCGGTGCATCCGCCGAAAGGCGAGCAGCCCGAACGCGATGCCGACGGCGATAAAGAGCATCCCCCAGCCGTCGTTGCGTTCCCACGCCATCGCAATCCAGCACAGATCCGCCACCAGGTAGGCCCAGACCGCTTCGAAGATCTTTCCGCGGTAGGTCAGGAAGGCGCCGACGTTGAGCAGAATCCCGCCGATAATGGCAAAACTGGGCATGGAGGGCTCCAAATCTTTTTCGACAGTATAGCAAGTCCCCCGAATGACCCGAAACGATTTACCTCGCCGTCATCTAATCTGCGCTAAAATCGCGGCATCATAATTATTCTTCAAGGACACCTATCCATGAAAAAAGAAGTCAAAAAAGTCGTTTTGGCCTACTCCGGCGGCCTGGACACCAGCGTCATCCTCAAGTGGCTGCAGGATGAGTACCAGTGCGAAGTCGTCACCTTTACCGCCGATATCGGCCAGGGCGAAGAGGTCGAACCTGCACGCCAGAAGGCGCTCAGCCTCGGTATCAAACCTGAAAACATCTTTATCGACGACCTGCGCGAAGAGTTCGTCCGCGACTACGTCTTCCCGATGTTCCGCGCCAACGCCATCTACGAAGGCGAGTACCTTCTGGGCACTTCCATCGCCCGTCCGCTGATCGCCAAGCGCCAGGCCGAGATCGCCAAGATCACCGGTGCCGACGGCGTCAGCCACGGTGCGACCGGCAAAGGGAACGACCAGGTCCGCTTCGAGCTGGGCTACCTGGGCCAGAACAGCAGCCTCACCATCATCGCCCCGTGGCGCGAATGGGACCTCAACTCCCGCGAAAAGCTGCTCGCCTACGCCGAACAGCACGGCATCAAGATCGAGAAGAGCGGGAAAAAATCCCCCTACTCCATGGACGCCAACCTCCTGCACATCTCCTACGAAGGGGGCATCCTTGAAGATCCCGCCGCGGAACCCGAAGAAGATATGTGGCGCTGGACCGTCTCCCCGGAGGCGGCACCGGACGAGCCCGAGTACATCGAGATCGGCTATAAAAACGGCGACCCGGTCAGCCTGAACGGTGAAGCCCTCTCCCCGGCAACAATGCTCGAGACCCTGAACAAGCTGGCGGGCAAACACGGTATCGGCCGCGCCGATATCGTCGAGAACCGCTACGTCGGGATGAAGAGCCGCGGCTGTTACGAAACGCCGGGCGGTACGATCATGCTCAAAGCGCACCGTGCCATCGAGTCCATCACCCTCGACCGTGAAGAGGCGCACCTCAAAGACGAGCTGATGCCGCGCTATGCCAGCCTGATCTATAACGGCTACTGGTTCGCACCGGAGCGCGAGATGCTCCAGGCTGCCATCGACAAGACCCAGGAGAACGTCGAAGGGACAGTCCGTCTCAAGCTCTACAAGGGCAACGTCGTCGTCGTCGGCCGCAGCTCCGAGCAGTCGCTGTTCAACCCGGAATACTGTACCTTCGAAGAGGACGCGGTCTACGACCAGAAAGACGCCAACGGCTTCATCAAGCTCAACGCCCTGCGCTTCATCATCGCGGGCAAAGCGCGCAAGCAGTAAAAGGAATAACGTATGGCCGGCGGAATTACGAAGATCGATATCAACTCTGACGAATTCCAGAGCGAGCTCGAGCGGACGGTCCGCTTCACCGACAAAGTCGTCGAGCAGTTCGGCTGGTCCTACAACCCCGACGCGGAGATCAACGAGGGCATTCAGCTGGGGCTGACGCGCAACAAACTGATGCACGGCAAACGCTACTGCCCCTGCTTCTTCGTCACCGGCGACAAGGAACAGGACCGCATCTGCCCCTGCAAACCGGCCATCGAAAAAGAGATCCCCGAAGACGGCGTCTGCCACTGCCAGATCTTCTGCACCCCCGAATACGCTGCCCAGCACCGCAGCGAAGAGGAGATCGAAGAGGTCGTCCACCAGCACTCCCGCGGGCTTAGCGCCGAAGAGTGTGCGCTCCTGCTTCAAAAAGAACAGTTCGACGGCGACGAGCTCGCCGCCCTGCTCGAGGGACGTGCACTCGGGATGGTCGATTTCAAACTGATCGACGTCCGCGAACACATGGAGTGGCAAATGGGGCATATCAAGGGCGCCGACCGCCTCATCCCCACCAGCAGTTTCTTCGATACCCTGGAGAGTGCGAAGCTTTCCAAGCAGGAGAAGCTGATCGTCTACTGCCACGTCGGCAGCCGCAGCGCACACTGCCAGCGTATCCTCAGCGACATGGGGTATGAAAACGTCGGAAACCTGACCTACGGGATCGTCGCCTACGGCGGCGAACTCGAACGCTGAAACACAAGGAGAAGCAATGAGAGTACTGTTGATCAAAGATGTCAAAAGCCTCGGAAAAGCCGGTGAGATCAAAGAGGTGAAGGACGGCTACGGCAAGAACTTCCTGATCGGCAAAGGATTTGCCAGACATGCCACCGACGAGGTCATCGCCGAGTGGGAAGAGGCGAAGCGCCAGGCTGCCGCGAATGAGGCCCAGGAGATCGCCGACCTCACCGCCATGAAAGCGAAGCTAGAAACCCTCGAAGTCACCATCGCCAAAAAGCTCGGTGACACCGGTCACCTCTTCGGTGCCGTCACCAAAGATGACATTGCCAAGGCGCTCGAGGATGCACACGGCATCACCATCGATAAAAAACATATCGAAGCCAAAAAGGCGATCAAAATGACCGGAAAACACGAGGTCGACCTCAAACTCGGCCACGGCATCCACGCGCTGCTGCATCTCGACATCGTAGGTGCGTAATGTTCGACGCAACGACGATCCTCGCCTACAAAAGTGAGGGCAAGGCGGTCATCGGCGGCGACGGGCAGGTCACCTTCGGAAACACCGTCCTCAAAAACAATGCTACCAAGATCCGCAAACTGCACAACGGCCAGGTCCTGGCCGGCTTTGCCGGCTCCACGGCGGACGCTTTCAACCTCTTTGATATGTTCGAGGAGTTCCTCTCCGCGCGCAAAGGCGACATGGTCAAGGCTATCATCGACTTCTCCAAAGCGTGGCGGAAGGACAAGGTGCTGCGCCGTCTCGAAGCGATGATGATCGTCCTCAATACCGAGCACATCTTCATCCTGACCGGCAACGGTGACGTCGTCGAGCCCGAAGACGGACAGATCGCTTCCATCGGCAGCGGCGGGAACTACGCCATCGCCAGTGCCCGGGCCCTGAAGAAACACGCGGACCTGGCCCCCGAAGCCCTCGTCGAAGAGAGCCTGCATATCGCGGCGGATCTCTGCATCTACACCAACCACGAGATCAAAATCCTGACCCTGGAGGCCTCGGAAGCATGAACATGACCCCCAAAGAGATCGTCTCCTATCTCGATGCCTACATTATCGGCCAGCAGGCCGCGAAAAAGAGTATTGCCCTCGCCCTGCGCACCCGCTACCGCCGGATGCAGCTCGATGGCGAGATGCAGCACGAGATCATGCCCAAGAACATCCTGATGATCGGCTCGACCGGGGTCGGGAAGACAGAGATCTCCCGCCGCCTCGCCAAGATGATGGGCGTGCCTTTCATCAAAGTCGAAGCGAGCAAATTCACGGAGGTCGGCTTCGTCGGCCGCGACGTCGAATCGATGGTCCGCGATCTCGTCATGACCTCCATCGCCCTCGTCAAAGAGGAGCAGAAAGCGGCGAACGAGGATGCCATCAAGGAGTACGTCCTCGACAAGATCGTCGACAAACTGCTGCCGCCGCTGCCGCCGCTCTCCTCCGAAACCAAGAAAACCGAATATGCCTCCTCCCGCGAACGGATGCGACAGAGGGTTATTGACGGTGAGATGAACGACAAGACCATCGAGATCGAACTGCCCAAAGGGAACATCGAGTTCAACGACACCGGTATGCCGCCGGAGATGGCAAAGATGCAGGAGTCGTTCGCCAAAATGTTCTCATCGATCAACAAAAAAGAGAACAAGAAGGAGATGAAGGTCTCCGATGCCATCCGCATCCTTGACAGCGAAGCGACCGATGCCCTGCTGGACATGGACGCCATCCGCAGTGAAGCCGTTCGCCGCGCGGAAGAGGGCGGCATCATTTTCCTCGACGAGATCGACAAGATCGCCGTCAGCTCCAAGAGCCAGGGGCGTAACGACCCCAGCAAAGAGGGGGTGCAGCGCGACCTGCTCCCCATCGTCGAAGGGAGCAGCGTCAGTACCAAGTACGGCCCGGTCAAGACCGACCATATTCTCTTCATCGCCGCCGGGGCCTTTCACCTCACAAAGCCCAGCGATCTTATCCCGGAACTTCAGGGGCGTTTCCCACTGCGCGTCGAACTGCAGTCACTTGACGAGAAGGCGCTCTACGCCATCCTGACCCAGCCGAAGAATTCACTGATCAAACAGTATAAGGCGCTGCTCGCCGTCGAAAATGTCACCCTTGAGTTTGAGGACGACGCCATCCGTGCCATCGCCGCGCTTGCGCAGCAGGCTAACGAGAAAACCGAAGACATCGGTGCCAGACGCCTGCATACCATTTTGGAAAAGGTCCTCGAAGAGATCAGCTTCGACGCCGAAGCCTATGCCGGAGAGACCTACACCGTCACCAAAACGATCGTCCATGACAAGCTGGACATCGTCATCGAGGATGAAGACCTCTCCCGCTATATCCTCTAAGGAGCTCTGAATGACCAAAGCCGGTTTTATCGCCCTCGTCGGACGCCCGAATGCGGGCAAAAGTACCCTGCTCAACGCCCTGCTGGGCGAAAAAATTGCCATGGTAAGCCAGAAAGCGAATGCCACGCGCAGACGCCTCAACGCCATTGTCATGCACGGGGAGGATCAGCTCATCTTCGTCGATACGCCCGGCCTGCATGAAAAAGAGCGCAAGCTCAACCAGTTCATGCTCGAAGAGGCCCTCAAGGCGATCGGTGACTGCGACCTCATTGTCTACCTGGCCCCGGCCGCGGACAGCGTTAAGCACTACAAACGCTTCCTGGAACTCGCCGGCGGGAAAAAGCACCTGATCGCGCTGAGCAAAATCGACCAGATCTCCCAGGGGGAGCTGCTCGCACGCATCTCGGAGTACAACGCCTTTTCGGAACGTTTCGAAGCACTCATCCCTGTCTCCGTGACCAAGCATACCGGACTCGAGCAGCTTAAAGATGTCATCACGAGGTTTCTGCCGGAATCCCCCTATCTCTTTGACCCCGAAGACCTCACCAATGAAAAGCTTCGGGATATCTTCAGAGAGTTCATCCGCGAATCGATCTTCGAGAACATCAGCGACGAGATCCCCTACGGAACCGATGTTGTCATTGACAAAATCGATGAAGCCGATGACATCGACCATATCCGGGCCACGATCATCGTCGAGAAAGAGAGCCAAAAAGGCATTATGATCGGAAAAGGCGGGGCAACGATCAAGCGTATCGGCAAGCATGCCCGTCAGAAAATCGAATCCCTTTCCGGCCACCGCGCCTACCTCGATCTGTTCGTCAGCGTGAAACCCAACTGGACAAATGACAAGAAGATGCTGGAAGATCTCGGGTACCAAACCTGAGATTCGCCCTGTAATCCCATCTCATCTCCCCATTATTCCATCCCCCCGCAACATCCATAATCAGGCACTTTTTTCCTGTGATATAAGAAAATTTTTAAGTTTACTTGGGCTACAATGAAAATGTGTGAAACCTAAGAACATTAACATTCAATGTTATAAGTCGATGTGGTTTTATGTTGTTATAGAATGAAGAAGGTGAAAGAACGGGCGGATCACCGGACACCCCCGGCCATCTAGAGATGGCATTCACCCTTCATGATATGGCTGCCGGACAGTCCAAAAAGAACAGGGATTTGCAACATGAACAATTCAAACGAGCAGGTTTTTGATACGGTCCTCTCGAACAACCCGTACAAACATACCTACTATTTGGGGAGCGGCAACCAGTTAAGTGCCGTTAAAAACCCGCAGTACGGTAAAAAACAGTACGGGATCTCCTATCTCAACACGAGTAGCTTCATCACCGCGCAGATCGGTGTAAGCAAAAATATCCCGGACGATGACCTTGCATTTGTCATCGAAACCAAGGCATATGAAGAACTCGCCCTTGACATGGCGATCGAGTATACGATCGACTATATCGAGGTACCGACAGACGGGAGTGCGAAAGAGCGTACTTTCCACGTCTTCATCGTTGATCCGCTGATTATCGATGAAACCTTTGCACAGACGGTTTCCGATCTGCAGTATATCGACCAGATCGTTCCGGTACCGCTACTGCTTAAAACCCTTTACACCCATGAAATCGTTCAGGGATACGGCGCCCACTGCTATATCTACTTTCAGGAAAACGACGCGTTCTTCACGCTCTACAACGAACAGGAATTCGTTTATACGAAGAGCCTGAAGTACGCTTTCCGTGACATGCATGAGCGCTTCTGTGAACTTCTGGGCGAGCAGATCGATCTCGTTGATTTCCAGACGCTGCTTGCGACGGAAGGGCTTGCAACACAAAATCCGGAGTATCAGAAGTATCTGATCAAACTCTTCGGTGAGCTTTTCCTCCATATCAACGACGTTCTCAACTACGCCAAACGCGCTTATGAAATCGAAACGATCGAAGAGATCTACATCGGCTCCCAGATCGGCTCTATCGCCGGGGTTGACGAATATTGCCAGACGTACCTTGGTTTTGAAGCCAAGGCGTTCGACTTCTCATACGGATTTGCAACGGACAGCTACATCGATCAGATCCATCAGTTGATGCAGCTGTATGTCCGGACGGACAAATCCGCGCGCTATGAAGTCAACTTTTCCATCTACCATCGGCCGCCGCCATTCTTCCAACGCCATAGCGGAAAGCTGTTTGCGGTCACCGCACTTTCGCTTGTTGTGGCGTTCGCCTACCCGGTTACCTACTGGACGATGGGCTATGCCGAAAGCGTGCGGAAGGCACTGTTGGAAAAAGAGTACCGTGAGACACATGCCATCAAAGTCACCCGGGAAGAGACGATCAACCTGAAGCTTGCACAGAAGGCCGAAGCACAGAAACTGCTTGATGCGGAAAACGAACTCTTTGAAGAGCGGAAAGCCACATTGATCAAGATCCATGATGTCAAAGTCAATTACCCGATGAAGGGTGAGATCATGGCTGCGCTCACGAGAGAGTTGAACCGCTTTGACGTCGGTGTATCAGACATTACATACAATCAAGATGAAGATGAAAAAGTATTCAATTTGAGTGTTATGGCTAAAAAAGACAAACAGATCACCGACCTTGTCGAGTTTATGACAAAGAACCGGACACAACGTTTCCATTACAATATCGAAAAAATCGAATTGGATGACAACACCAGCTATTATCGCGGTGATCTGAAGGTGGTGCTGAAATGAAATTCAATATTGAACAATACCTCTATCCGATAGACCAGTCTTTCGCAAGTAAAAAACAGGGCGAAGTCTATATGATCTACGGCATGATCGCCGTAGCACTTATCGCTTTTTCCTACCTTTTGTTCTGGGAAAGTTCAGAGCTTGAGTATCAGCAAATCAAAACAGAACGGATTGCGGTCGAGAAGAAACTCAGAGAAGATGAGCAGTATCTCGCCATGCATCCTGAAAGCGAAATTCATCAGATCGAAGCCCAGATTGAAGCAATTAAAGCGGAAACACTGGCTGTCAGAGAGAAGAATGAATATATCAGCTACAAGATCAGTCAGATCTCCGAACTCTTCTATAATGAGGAAGCCTGGGGTAAATATATTGACTCGATCGCTGAAAATGCCAAAAAGTACAAAGTTAAGCTCTCCGTCTTGAGTAATAAAAGAGCTCTGGAAAAAGAGAAGTTTGGTCACGTACTTGACATCAAAGTCTTTGCGTCAGGTGATTTTGACAATATGCTCAAATTCATTAACGCAATGGAACAGAGTGATCTGGTTATCGATCTGCACGGTCTCAGCCTGAGTGCCAAAGAAAAACTGGAACTCGATGTCAACTCATCAGTATGGGGGATCACTTACTAATGAAAACGAAACTACTACTACTCATGCTTCCTCTGTTCGCTTTTGCACAGGATGTACAGCCTGATATGCAATGGGTCGATCAGGAGATTGCAGCCATCAAACCCCCAAGGCAAGGGGTCTCGTCAGCTGCCCTGTTTGGGCTGCAGGATCCGTTCAGAGCACAACTGATCCTGAACCAACCGCCTCAGGCAAAAAAGGGGACAACGGCCTATGTGCAGCGTTATGCACCGAAGCCTCCTTTGACGCTTGAATCTGTCATCAACAGCCATACGGCACTGATTGACGGTAAATGGTATAAGCAAAATGACACCATCTATGGGTATGCTATCGTAAAAATTGAACGTGACAGCGTCTTACTTCAGAAGAAGAAAAAGCAGATTACGCTCACTTTGAAGAAGAAGAACCCAAAAATCCAAATCAACGCCAAATAGGGAAAGACGATGAAAAACATGACTCCATTCCATAAAATCAACAAGTCACTCACTTCGGTAGCCGCGGCAGTGCTGTTGGCCTCATCGGTACAGGCAGCAGACTGTACCTACGAGCTCTTTTCCATCAGCGGTGCAAAAGGGATGACAATCTCCAAATACATTGATCAGCTGAGCGATGAGTGTGAACTGACACTGATCATCAGTGACAACGAGGCTGAGAAGAAGATGTCCAAACGTCTTCAGCGGACGAACCTTAAGAATCTGACGCTGAACGAAGTATTGGATATTCTCCTTGTCGACAACAATCTGAACTATACACTGGAGAACAATATTCTTAAGATCTCGTTCATTGAGACGAAGACCTACAATATTGATTACATCATCAGTGCCAGAAAGAGTATCGGCAGTACGGACATTCTTCTGAGTAGCTCACAGGCAACGGGAAGTCAGAGCGGTTCTAGCACATCAGGCTCAGGTGGCAGCAGAAGCGGCGGCAGTAGCGGCGGCAGTGGTGGTGGTGTAGGAACAGATCTCGGATACGGTTCAAAGCAAATCACAAAAAACAATACCTCAGGTATCAAAATCGAATCCCTGGACGAAGTTAAATTCTGGGAAGAACTTGACCTGGAGCTTCAGCGTGTCCTGAACCGTCCGACAGACTTCTATCAGGCGGAAGCGCCCATTGTCAACAAAAATGCCGGTCTGGTCACTGTCACTGCAACGGTACGCCAGCAGCAGCGTCTTGAGAAATATCTCACAGAGCTACAGAAAAAAATCCAGTATCAGGTACTCATTGATGTACGTATGATGGCTGTCACACTCAGTGATCTCAAATCAAACGGTATCGACTGGTCACAGATTTACGCATTGCAGAACCTTAATGTCTCCATCGACAAGCTCGAGGCGCTCAATGTCAATACCTTTGACACGACAGGTCAGATCCTGACGGGGGGAACCGGCGGCTACACCGGTCCGGCTTCACTGCTCAGAATCTACGGCGGAAATACGATCAATGAGCTGGTCAAGTTCCTTGAAACGCAGGGAGATGTCCAGGCGATTTCGAATCCAAAAGTCTTGACCCTCAACAACCAGCCTGCACTGATCACGGTAGGTACGGAGTACTTTTACAAAATTCAGCAGTCCAGTATTTTGGCAGGCAGCTCCTCAGGAACGTCCCAAACTACCCAGAACGATGTTGTCAACTCTATCTTTGCGGGTGTACTCCTGGATATTACTCCGGAAATTTCGAACGACAATACCATCACGCTGAAAATCAACCCGTCTGTAAGCCAGACGCGGATCAAATTGAACAGTGCTGAAACAGAGCAGCAAAAACGTACTATGCCGCCGGACCTTGACCGCCGCCAGCTCGCTTCCGTTGTCACAGTCAAAGATGGAAACAGCATCGTCATCGGTGGTCTGATCGACAAATCCGAAAGCATGCACACCAATAAAGTTCCCCTCCTCGGAGACATCCCGGGCCTTGGTTACCTCTTCAAATATGAAGAGAAAGGGATTGATACGACGGAGCTGGTCATCGTTATCGAACCGCACATTATTAAAAAAGAGAACAACACAATCTCTCTTTCAGACCTTGGCTATACCAAGTTTACTGACAGAGAAGTAGGACTCGACACCAATAATACAACTGCTGACGAGGCCAATGCAGAATAACAACCTCTTTGACGCTTCCAAAGAGGTCTTTCTCGATGTCGTCGACGCGAATGCATATGTGCAGCTCGATCGCGTCGCCATCGTCTATAAATCCCTGATGGAAGCCATTAAAAAACCCCTTAAAATGATCTTGCTGTTCGGGAAACCCGGTACAGGGAAAAGTATGATGCTCAGCCGCATCTACAAAGAGCTGCATGACCGGCAAAAGATCGTTCTCTTTCAGACTCCGATTACGGATGAGGATGCGTTTTTCCGTTCACTGGCACGTGACGTATTTGACTACATAACAGACGAACCTATTCATTTTACACGTTTTAATGAGTTGGCTGCGCAGTATACCTTTGAAACACCGCCGGTAGTTTTACTGGATGAAGCACAAATGTATTCGACGGCTCTGTTGGAGAAAATACGTCTGATCTCCGACACACGACAGATCAAGTTTATTATCTCCCTCCACAAAACAGAACAGGAAGATGTTATTGCCAAAGAGCACTTCCAATCGCGTATCTGGGAGGCACAGGAGCTTCTCAACGCTTCCCCCGCAGAGCTGAAAATCTATATTCAGAAAAAACTGCTTCGGTCGAACTGTTTTGATGTTGCCAACATGTTCAACGATAAGAATGTCCGCAGGATCCATGAACTGACCGAAGGTAATTACCGCAATACCAACAAACTGCTCTTTGCCCTTTTCAGTATTGCATCATGGTATGAAGAGAATCAACCGACACAGATCAACTATACGTCCATGAGCCGTAAAATGATCGAAATGGCGGGTATTGAAACGGGGTTTATCCATGCTTAACGTCCCTGAACTCGAACAGCGTTGGAAAAAATATCGTCGGACGCGCCAGGTTCCCTATCTGATCGGTAGCGGAGCTGTCGTTCTCACGATAGTCATCGCGGCTTTTGTTGTCATGACTCCCGACACGCAGGTGCCGACAGAAGTAAAAATAGCGGGTATAATCAAACCTTCTCCGGTTCAAGAAACAGCGGCGGTTTCATCCACTCAACAAGTCGTCGCGCCATCACAAGTGCTCACTGCTGAAGTCGAAGAAACTCCATATTCACCGGGGGAAGAGAGAGCGGCAATCCCCACAATGAAACTTACACCTTCTATGGAATTCATGGAAGAGATGGAATCTGATGTGATGGACTACTATGCGCACGTCAATACACAACCGGCTCCTGTTATCAGGAATGACCCGCCTGCCGTACAGCCAAAGTCTGTCAAACAAGCGCCTACTCCCGCTCCGGTCATTTCAGCACCCCCGGAAGAGGAAATCCAAAACATTGAAGCGCCATCCCCTCAAGCAGAGTCTTTGCCGTCTATCCAGCCTCAAAAGTCTGTTAAATCTATGCAAAGTAGTAACGAAAAGCCTCAAGAGAAAGTGGATGATACAGAAGATTCAGGTCGTATGACGATCCTGCGCGACGATGACATGAAAGATATTCAAGATGTCATTGCCCGTTTCAAAAAGAGCAAGAACCCTGTTCTGAGTCTCTTTGTCGCCAAACGTTATTACAATATCGGCAACTACCAGCAGGCATACAATTATGCGTTGATCACCAATGAACTTGACAGTACGATTGAGGATTCATGGCTTATCTTTGCCAAGTCGCTTTATAAAATGGATCAAAAGGAGATGGCGATCAAGACACTGAAAAGTTATATCCAGGAGAGCAGCTCCGTCAAAGCCAAACTCACCCTGGACCAGATGGAGAAAGGCTCGCTTGAATGAAGCGCCTCGCTTCACTTTTGACACTCGTGCCATTACTCCTCCCTGCTTCTGACAGCAGTGAACTCTACAGACTCTATCAAAACGGTCAGTATATTCAAGCCTGCAATACAGGGGTAAAAGAGCTTCACCGTCATCAAGACGATGAGCGTTTTATCTCTCTATATGCTTTTGCCTGCCTTGAAGCCGATCGGATCGACCGCCTTGCATTGCCTATTGTCATGCTGAAAAACTCTCCGGAGGCACGCAAAAACGCCACCTATTTCACGGCGATTCTCCTGCAAAAAAGTCTTTTGCTCAATGCCCTGGAGGAACATGTACCGATTACGGGCCTCAACCTCCCCACATCCGATCATCTTCTCTCACGGGTGTTTGATCTGTATAGTGCGAACCAGTTTGTCAAAAACGGTGATACCTATGTTTTCAGCGATCCGAAAAATGCCCGCAGAAGCTATCAACTTTTCCTTCAGCGCACCGGTCACTCCCTGAATCTGGGCATCACTGAATATTATGATACAATATTAACAAAACAGCATATTTACCGTTAAAGGCAGTCCGAAGTGGATAGAATTACACACGATCTTCTGGAAAAAAAGCATATCTCCCAGACCCAGATTGACCGCCTTGTAAAGGTCGGGGTCAAAGAAGAGATTCTACTGGAGACACTGACGAAAGTCGGTGCCGTTTCACTCAATTTTGTCAAACGTTTTGTCGTCGAACAGATCCGGGCAGGTAAATATGACCTGGAAATTCTCAAACAGTACCCTTTCCTTCCCGAAAGAGCAGTCCTGGAATATCTGGCGGAGGTCCTTGAGATCCAGTATATCGATCTCGACTCGATCGATATGGATTACCGCCTCGCCGAGCGCGTTCAACTCAATCTGCTGCAACGCTCCAACGCATTGCCGGTAGCGGAAAATGACATGAGCATCACCGTAGCCTTCGCCGATCCTCTTAACATCGATGCCCAGGAAGCGATTCAGCGCGTCTTCCCCCGCAAGCCGCTCCAGGTTGCCATTGCTTCGGCAAAACAGATCCAGTCCTATCTCTACAAGATCGAAATCAAAAGCAGCGTCAAAGGCCTCGTTGACAACATCCGTAAAGAACTCAACACGATCGGTTCGCCCGAAGAGCAAAAGGATGCTTCATCAATCCTGCAGCTAATCAATGTCATTCTGAAAACCTGTATCAAAAGCCGCGCCAGTGACATCCACATCGAGCCGACTGAAAATAACTGCGTCGTCCGTGCACGTGTCGACGGCAAACTTGCCGAGATTTTCATCTTCGACCAGGACATCTACCCGCCGCTGGCCTCGCGCTTCAAACTCCTCTCCAATCTTGATATTGCCGAAAAGCGCAAACCCCAGGACGGTCGTTTCTCAGCAGTAGTCGGTGACCGTGAATATGACTTCCGTTTTTCCACGCTTCCGATTCTCTACGGCGAGTCGATCGTTATGCGTATTTTGGATAAAGAGAAGGCGCTTATCCGCCTGGAAGATGCCGGTATGGATGCCGACGGGTACAAAAAGCTTATCCAGGCACTCAAAAAACCGCACGGTATCCTCCTCGTTACGGGACCGACCGGTTCGGGGAAAACAACAACACTCTACGGTGCCCTCAACGAACTGCGTAACGTGGAAGATAAAGTCATTACCGTTGAGGACCCGGTCGAATACCGGATGAACCTGATTCAACAGGTTCAGGTTCATCCGCAGGTGGGGATGACCTTTGCCGCGGCACTGCGCTCCATTTTGCGCCAGGACCCAGACAAGATCATGATCGGTGAGATCCGTGACCACGAAACCCTGGAAATCGCCATCAAGGCGGCTCTGACCGGTCACCTCGTCATCTCGACACTGCATACGAATGATGCCATCAGTGCCCTGCCCCGTATGGCAGATATGGGGATTGAGCCCTACCTTATCAGCGGGGCCGTTGTTGCCGTTCAGGCACAACGTCTGGTCCGTAAAATCTGCCCCCACTGTAAAAAAGAGCTTGAAATACCGCAAAGCATACTCAAAGAGTATAAAGCCTACCTTCCGCCAGAAACGGTCTTTTACCATGGTGTGGGGTGCAAAGAGTGTAACGGCAGTGGCTATCTCGGCCGGGAAATGATCAGTGAGGTTCTTCCTATCACTGAAACACTGAGCAGTATGATTGCCAGGGGTGCATCCAAAGAGGAGATGATGAAACAGGCAATTCAGGAAGGTTTTGTTAGTATGTTCCAGAATGGGATGAAGAAGGTTGTCGAAGGTAAAACAACCATCGAAGAAGTCTTAAGGGTGGCAAAAGAATGAAATACTATCTCGCAACAGTCCTGGCCAAAGGTAAAAAGGTTCAGCACGGCTTTTATGCCGACGGTAAAAAAGAGGCAATGTATATTGCCAAAGTCCGCTATCCGGGAATCGTCGTCAATGTCGCTGAAGGTGCAGCACCTCTTGAAGATCAGATCAAACACTTCAAAGAGCGTTTCATAGGAAATATCAAGAAGAAAAAGGTCAAGCCTGACTCGCTGATTGCCTCGATTCGTCAGCTTGCGGTTATGACCAATGCCGGTATCTCCGTGCATGATGCACTCAACGAGATTGCACGCGCTTCCAATGACCCGGTACTTGAAGAGATCTTCTCTTCTATCGCCGAAGACATCAACTCCGGTTCCAGCATGTCAAAATCCATGGAAAACTTCCGTTTCCAGCTCGGTGGTCTGACCCTGGCTATGGTAGAACTCGGTGAGCAGACAGGTAATATGGCGGATTCGCTTTACCAGCTTGCCGATATGCTCGAAGAGATCCGTCGAAACGTCATCAAATTTAAAAAAGCAATGGCCTATCCGCGAAACGTCATGATCGCCATGGCTGTTGCATTCACGATTCTAATCTCCTACGTCGTACCGCAGTTCAAACAGATCTTTGAAGATTTGCATGCCAATCTTCCACTGCCTACGATTATTCTGTTGAAACTTGAGTATCTGTTCAACAATTTCGGCCCTTACGTGTTAGCCGCACTGATCGTTCTGATTATTATTTTCCGCTACATGCTCAATACCAACCGGGAGTTCAGATTCCGTTGGCACCAACTTCTGTTGAAAACCTATCTCATCAAAGATTTGATCATGTACTCGACACTCAACCGTTTTACGCTGGTTTTTTCCGCACTGGTTAAAGCAGGTATTCCGATTGCAGATGCGCTCGACACGTCAATTGCCATGATCGACAACCTTCCGTTGCAGGAAAAACTCTCCACTGTGCGCCAGGCCGTTGAGAAAGGAGCTTCACTGAGTGAAGGGCTTGCAGACACCGGGCTGTTTGAAAACATGATTATTCAGATGATCTCTGCCGGTGAGCAGGGGGGTCAGCTTGACTCCATGCTTGAGAAAGTCACCGACTACTACAAAATGCGGTTTGACCAGATTATCGACGGTCTGGCCGAAGCGATCGAACCGATCATGCTCTTTGTTATCGCATCCATGGTCCTACTGCTGGCCCTCGGTATCTTCCTGCCGATGTGGTCGCTCAACGACGCCGTCCACGGCCGTTAATTTCTCAGAGGACGCTCTCCCAGCGTCCTCTTATTTTTCTTCTTTCGCTTCCTCTTTTTTCACAAGCATTCGATACTCTTCATCTTCTTTGAGCATGCCGGCTTCATACAGGAATATCGACGGGACAAATTGCGCTTTTTTGATCCGGTCGTATTTCGCGAAACTGAGATAGAGGATATCCTTGGCGCGGGTCACCGCTACGTAAAAGAGCCGCCGTTCCTCATCCAGGCTCCCGCCCCGTCCCATCAATTTTCGGTTCGGGAAACGCCCGTCCATCAGGTCGATGACATAGACCTCTTTATATTCCAGGCCTTTGGAGGCATGGATACTGAGCAGGTGCACCCCCTCGCCCTGAGTCAGGTCCTGAGAGCCGAGGATCATGGCATTAAGGAAGCGTTCATGCTCTTTGTAGGGCTTGGCCAGTTCCTGGAGTACTGCCGGTTTGCGGCGGATACGCTCCAATGCTTCCGTCTTAAGCTTCGCATCGACCTGGCCGTCGGGCAGAATGGCACGCCGGACGGCCAGCTGCTCCGCGACCGTTGCATACAGTTCGGAGGATGCGATCTTCTGTACAACGTTCTGGGGGCGGGAGAGATTTTTGATCGCCTGCAGCAGCGTATAGAACTGGGAAAGCATTTTCGCCCCGTCTTTGGTGAGCTTCGGATGCTTCAGCACAGGATTCTTCAGCAGTTTCTTGTCGCTGATGACCTCGGCAAAACGGCCGGCATGCCCGAGCTCAAGAAAATCGTCAAACAGTCCGAGTTGGTGATTCAGCTTCCGCTTTTCGAAAGGGTTGCTGATCTTGAGATCAGGGGTATAGAGCCCGCGCAGCATCGAACCGCCGCCGAGGAACTGCAGCGCGACGTAGAGTTCCTTGGCCAACGCGCTGCCGACCCCTTTGGCATGTTCGAATACATGAATGAAAGCCATCATATCACTCTCGTTGACGAGCAGCGTGTAGATATCGAGAACGAACTTCACCTCTTTGGCATCAAAAAAACTGACCCCGCCGCGCCGGCGGCAGGCGATCCCCTTTTCCCGCAGTGCCGCCTCGATCCCGTCCGCGCTGGAGTTGTTGCGGAAAATGACGGCAATCTCTTCATGCTCGGTGACACTCTTTCCGATCATCTCGGCTATGCCGTGGTACTGTTCAAACAGTTCGTCGTAGACCAGAAGTTTCGGCGGCGGGGCGGCGTGATCGCGGGTCACCTCCAGCTGTTTCGGGTAAATACGCTCATTCTTGGCAATGACTTTGTTCGCCAGAGAGAGGATCGGAACCGTCGATCGGTAGTTCTTCGAGAGGGTATGGACAGCCGCCTCGGGATACTTCTGCGAAAAGGAGCCGATAATGGAGATGTCCGCCCCGTTAAAGGCGTAGATGGACTGATCGTAATCGCCGACGCAGAAGAGTGAAGGCGGGCTCATGGCGTCGATGAGCGTTCCCTGCAAGGCGTTGGTATCCTGGTACTCGTCGACAAGCACCTCTTTGTACCCCAGTTCCATCCGTTCGCAGAGCTTGCGCATCTGCAGGAGCAGGTCGTTGAAATTCAAAAAACCGTACTGGGTTTTAAGCTCCTCGAACTCGTCGATGATATCTGCATAGATCATGGCGAACCGGTCATGTTCCTCCTGCCTTTCCGTAATCCACATCTCGAAACTCTTGTCCATCTCCGTATTCTGGTAGTAGGAGTAGAGGTCGTAGAGGTAGTTGGCGCCGTAGGGTTCGTTCTCCCCCTCCAGGTGGTGGAAACTGCGCTTTTCGTAAACGCTGCGGAAGAGGGTCTTGAGCTCACGCTGCTGCTTGAGAACGACCTTGCCCTGCTGCCGCTTGAGCCAGCGGTAGCTTACCGCATGGAAGGTCCCGGCGTCGATCTGCCCGGCCTTCTCCGTCCCGAAAAAGGAGGCGACGCGTTCGACCATCTCCGCCGCCGCCTTGTTCGTGAAGGTGAGCAGCAGGATCTCGTGGGGCTGCACTCCCTGCCCCAGCAGGTGCGCGATCCGCCCGACGATCGTCGACGTCTTTCCTGTACCGGCGGAGGCGATGATCAGGTTATGGCCGAAAGGTGCGGTTGCGGCACGGTACTGTTCTTCGTTGAGACGGGAAAGGGGCACTGCTGTCCTTTGCGGGTAGGCTTCGCTCTTACGGGTGAGATGCGGGATGTTTCGGCTGTCAAGGTGACAGCCTAACGCTGTTGAGTCCGGCATTTTACCTCCGTTTCGCTATAATCCGCCTAAAATTTAAGCGCCTTCATTCATTTCAAAATCTGAACCAAACAAGCGCAGAATACGGGGACATCCATGTCAAAAAAAAGCTACGATCCTTCATCCGTCGAGTCGGCGTTCTACCCTATCTGGGAAGAACGCGGCTATTTTGAGATCGACGGGAACAGAGCCATCCAGAAAGAGGGCAAGAACTTCGCCATCATGATGCCGCCGCCGAATGTCACCGGGCGTCTGCACATCGGCCACTCCCTCACTTTCACCCTCCAGGACATCATCGTCCGCTACAAACGGATGGACGGCTACAAGACGTTGTGGCAGCCGGGCACGGACCACGCGGGGATCGCGACGCAGAACGTCGTCGAGAAGCAGCTGCTTGAAGAGGGAACGACCAAAGAGGAACTCGGGCGCGAGAAGTTCCTGGAACGCGTCTGGGCCTGGAAGGAGGAGTCCGGCGGGATCATGGTCGGCCAGCTGCGCAAGATGGGCGTCTCCCCCGCTTGGAGCCGTGAGCGCTTCACCATGGACGAGGGGCTCAAATCCGCCGTCAAGGAAGCCTTCGTCAACCTCTATGACAAAGGGTTGATCGTCCGCGGAAACTACATGGTCAACTGGTGTACCCATGACGGTGCCCTCTCCGACATCGAGGTCGAGTATGAAGAGCACAACGGCCACTTCTACCACGTCCGCTACCCCTACGCGGACGGCAGCGGACACATCGTCGTCGCCACGACCCGCCCGGAGACCTACTTCGGCGATACCGCCGTCATGGTCCACCCGGACGACGAGCGCTACAAAGCCCTTATCGGCAAGAAGCTCAAACTGCCGCTGATCGACCGCGAAATCCCAATTATCGCCGACGAGCACGTCGACATGGAGTTCGGAACCGGGATGGTCAAGGTCACCCCGGCACATGACCCGAACGACTACGAGGTCGGCAAGCGCCACGACCTCGAATTCATCACCGTCTTCGACGAGAAGGGGATCCTCAACGATTTCGCCGGCGAGTTCAAAGGGCTCGAACGCCTCGAAGCGCGCGAGGTCATCGTCAAGCGCCTCGAGGAGGAAGGCTTCGTCGAGAAGATCGAAGACCACGTCCACCAGGTCGGCCACTGCTACCGCTGTAAAAACGTCGTCGAACCCTACATCTCCAAGCAGTGGTTCGTCCGCGCCGAAACGGCCCGCGGCAGCATCGAGAAAGTCAACGACGGCCTCGTCAAGTTCTTCCCGCAGCACTGGATCAACAGCTACAATGCCTGGATGAACGACCTGCGCGACTGGTGTATCTCCCGCCAGCTCTGGTGGGGCCACCGCATCCCGGTCTTCTACTGTAACGACTGCGGCCACGAGTGGGCGACGCAGCAGGAGGAACCGGAAGCGTGTCCGCACTGTTCCTCCAAGAACATCGTCCAGGACCCCGACGTCCTCGACACCTGGTTCTCCTCGGCGCTCTGGCCCTTCTCGACCCTGGGCTGGGGCAACGGCGATCCGGTCATGGACAAGCTGTTCGAGAGCGACGATCTCAAGAACTTCTACCCGAACAGCCTGCTGATCACCGGTTTCGACATCCTCTTCTTCTGGGTCGCGCGGATGATGCTCATGGGCGAGACCTTCATGGGCAAACTCCCCTTCGAACACATCTACCTGCATGCGCTGGTACGCGACGAACACGGCCAGAAGATGTCCAAGTCCAAGGGCAACGTCATCGACCCGCTTGATATGGTCGAAAAATACAGCGCCGATGCCCTGCGCTTTACCCTGGCCGTCCTCGCCGTCCAGGGGCGCGACATCCGTCTCAGCGAAGAGAAACTTGAACTGAGCCGCAACTTCACCAACAAGCTCTACAACGCGGCGAAGTTCCTCCAGATGAACGTCGAGACCTTCGACGACCTGGAAAACATCACGGTCACAACGGATCTCGGACGCTATATGCAGAGCCGTTTCAACGCCGCCGTCGTCGAAACCCGCGGGTTCCTCGACGAGTACCGCTTCAACGACGCGGCCACGGTCCTCTACCGTTTCCTGTGGAACGAGTTCTGCGACTGGGGCATCGAGCTTTCCAAGGTCAGCAAGGAGAGCGTGCCGGAACTCGGCGCCATCTTCAAAGCATCCATGAAGCTGTTGCACCCGTTCATGCCGTTCATGACCGAGTACCTCTACCACGAGCTCTCCGGCACGTCGCTTGAAAACGGCGACTCCATCATGATCAGCCGCTACCCCATTGCTGGCGAACGCGATATGCAAATCGAGGCGATGTTCGACGTCATCATGGATGCCATCGTCACCGTCCGCCGCGCGAAGACCCTCATCGATATGGGCAACCAGAAGATCGAAGAGGCCTACGTCAAAACGGATGCCGTCACATCCGACGCGATGGATGCCTACATCTGCCGCCTCGGAAAAGTCGAGAAGGTCGGTTTCGTTTCCGATAAGATGGAAAATGCCGTCAGTGACGTCGGGGAGAAGGTCGAGGTCTTCATCCCGACCGGCTCCATCGACCTCGCGCCGATCATCGACCGGCTGGAGAAGCAGAACGCGAAGCTGGAAAAAGAGATCGCCAAACTGGCGGGGATGCTCAATAACGAGCGCTTCGTCGCCAACGCACCCGAAGAGGTCGTCGCCACCAACCGCGAAGCCCTCGTTGACGCCCAGAACAAACAGCGCAAGATCCTCGACCAGCTCGAGAGTCTGCAGGGAGCCTGATGTTCAACCTCCAGAACTACCGTACCGATAACATCAAGAACGACGTCCTCTCGGGGCTCGTCGTCGCCGTCGCCCTTGTGCCCGAAGCGATCGCCTTCGCCTTCATCGCCGAAGTGAGCCCCATCGTTGGTCTCTACACCGCCTTTATCCTCGGCCTCATCACGGCGCTCATCGGCGGCAAACCCGGGATGATCAGCGGGGCGACCGGCTCCGTTGCCGTCGTCCTTATCGGCCTGACCCTGGAGGTCTCCGGATTGCTTCGTTCGCAGGGGCTCGGCGGGGAGGAACTCGCCTGGGGCGTCCTGCAGTACGTCACTCTCGCCGCCCTGCTGACCGGCGCGATCCAGATCCTTTTCGGCGTCTTCAAGATGGGTAAGTTCATCCGCCTCGTCCCCCAGCCGGCAATGTACGGCTTTGTCAACGGTCTGGCCATCGTCATCGCAACGGCGCAGTTCAAGTTCTTTGAGGGTGAAGGCGTCATCATGTACGCCCTCGTAGCGATCACGATGTTGATCATGTTCGTCCTGCCGCGCTACACCAAAGCAGTCCCGGCCGGCCTCGTCGCCATCGTTGCGCTCACCCTCGTCGCCTACCTTTTCGGCCTCCAGACCGGTACCGTCGGCGACATGGCGAACCTTTCCGCGTTCAAAGGTCAGCTGCCCTCTTTCCACATTCCGGACTTCATCCTCGACCCGGGCGCCATCCTCGTCGTCCTCCCCTATGCGGTCATCATGGCCCTTGTCGGCCTGATCGAGTCCCTGCTGACCCTGGCTGTCCTTGACGAGATGAGCGGCACCCGCGGCAGCGGCAACCAGGAGTGTATCGCGCTGGGGACCGGGAATATGACCTGCGGACTCTTCGGCGGGATGCCGGGGTGTGCGATGATCGGCCAGTCCATCATCAACTACACCTCCGGCGGCCTCGGCCGCCTCTCCGGCGTCACCGCCGCCGTCGGGCTGATGGTGCTCGTCGCGTCGCTAACCGACGTGCTCAACGTTATCCCGATCGCCGTGCTGGTCGGTATCATGTTCATGGTCAGCATCGGCACCTTCGAATGGAGCAGTTTCAGCCATATCCGGCACATGCCGCGCTCCGACGCCTTTGTCATGGTCGCCGTCACGTTGATCACCATCGTGGAGGACCTGGCCATCGCCGTCATCTCCGGCGTCATCATCTCCGCCCTCGTCTTTGCCTGGAAACACGCACGTATCTATGCCAAAAGCCAGGTCGAAGCGGACGGCACGAAGGTGTATGAGCTTGACGGCCCCCTCTTCTTCGGTTCGACGGCAAGCTTCTTCGACGCCTTCACGATCGACCGGGACCCGCCGCGCGTCGTCATCGACTTCCGCAACGCCCGGGTCATGGACGCCTCCGGTGTCGAAGCGATCGATACGATCACCCGCAAGTACGAGGATGCCAACAAGCAGCTTACCCTGCGGCACCTCAGCGAAGACTGCAAGAAGCTTCTCAAGGCCGCCGGCCCCCACTGCACCTATGAGGTCAACGACCCCACATACAAGGTCGCGGTCAACGTATGATCGCAAAATGGCTGATCATTGCCGGCATTATGCTGGTCGTCGTCGGCCTCCTGCTGTATTTCATGCCCGGCCTGTTCGGCTGGTTCGGCAGACTCCCCGGCGACATCCGCGTCGAAAACGAACACGCCCGTCTCTTTATCCCCATCACCTCAATGATTGTTGTCAGTATCATACTCTCACTGCTGATGTATCTCTTCAGACATTAACCTCTTTCTTTTATCCATTCGCTCATCAGACAGGATTCTCTACGCCTATCCTTACCTTCCCCGGGCAGATCAGTTTGACAATTAGACACAATTTGTCATACAATCTTTAAAAAATGCTCCCCGTCTAAGGTGACACCATGAAACGCCTCCTCCTTTTGTGCCTGATGAGTCTCCAGCTGTGGTCCGCCGAGGCCGTTGCCGTACTCGACAGCCAGAAAAACGAGGTCGGTATCCGCCGGGGAGGCGACGTCATCACCCCGAAAGACAGCGGTGCGGAGCTCTACCCAGGCGATATCCTTTTTACCGGGAAAGAGGGGGCGCTTAGCATCCTTTTCAACGACGGGAGCACGGTCGCGCTCGGGCACAAGAGTGTGCTGAAAATCGACGACTATCTCTTTGAACCGAGCCAAAAAGCCTACCGCTTCGACCTCTCCTTGAGCGAAGGAAGCGCGATCGTCGAGACCGGCAAGATCGGTAAGCTCTCCCCTGAATCCGTCACCTTCAGAGTCCCAGAGGGCACCATTGGGGTGCGGGGCACCCGCTTTTTCGTAAAGGTACATTGATATGGTCGAAATTCTCCTTGTTTCCCTCGTCATTGTCGTCACCGCCTTTGTCATGGAACCCTCCGGGACGGATGTCGTCCTGCTGGACAACAACAGAAGCCAAAATGCCATCATCGTTACCACCGAAGGCGGAAGCGTGACCATTGATACACCCTACGAGGGGACCAGTCTGGAGAGCAGCTCCAAAGCTCCCAGCACGCCTGAAACGGTTTCGGATGCTGCACTGACCGCCGACGATGCCGACACCTTCGCCGCGGTCCCCCCTCCACCGTTGACCCTCACCCTCTATTTCGAAAACAACAGCGACGAGCTTACCCCGAAATCGCACCGTGATCTCAACATGATCCTTCCGCTGCTTCGGGAGTTGAGTCCCCTCCACGTTGCCATCACGGGGTACACCGACACGACGGGGAGTGCGTCTTACAATCTTGCCCTCTCCGAAAAACGGGCATCGGCACTCAGAACACTCCTTGAACAACAACATGTCGCGATGCGCCGATGCCAGACCGACGGTCTGGGGGAGTACCTTCTCCAAGTGCAGACGCCGGATGAGACCAACGAACCGAAAAACCGCCGTGTCGAGATAACGATCCGGTAGCGCCATGCGAAAATTCTATGTGGCAGTCGCGGCGGTGACACTCCTCTTCTACCTCGCCGCCTACCGCACCCCCCTGCTCCGGCAAAGCGATAATCTCCTCTATGATCTCTATAAACGGGCCGCCGAAGCGACCGTTCCGCTCAAGCTCGGCGAACCGGCAACAGTGATCGTCGAGATCGACGACGAGAGCCTCGAAGCACTGGGGCAGTGGCCATGGCCCAGGGTCCTGACAGCCAAACTGCTTGAGAAGATCGGCACCTATAAGCCCGCGGAAATTGCGGCAGACGTTATCTTCCCTGAAAATGACCGCACGTCGCCGCAGGAGCTGATACACTTCTACCAAAACTATTTCGGTCTCGCCCTTCGCATCGAGGGGCTCCCGGAGCAGCTCTACAACAATGACACGCTGCTGGCCGACACGATCGGGAGCCTGCCGCTGCTGCTCCCGCTCTATCTGAAAAACAAGACCGACGATGATACGGCGGTCTGTTTCGACAAGCCCGGGTACCGCATCGATGCCGAAGGGATCGATACCCTTTACACCGGTGTCGGACTGCTGTGCAATATCCCCGCACTGCAGGCAGAGGCACGCTCAACCGGTTTTATTAATGCCCATGCGGACCGCGACGGTATTTTCCGCCGGATGGCACTGGCGATGCGCTTTCGGCAGGAGCCCGTTGCCGCGCTCACCGCGGCCATGCTCCTCACATCGGGCCGCTTTCCGCCTACAATGCAGCTGATAAAGAGCCCTTACGGCCTCCAGGCGGTGCTCGGCGACCACCGCATCTACACCGACGCCCACGCCAACGTTCTGCTCCGCTTCTACCCCCGTAACGCCTATCGCCGTATCTCCGCCGTCGACCTCCTCCGAGGCAGGGTGGATCCCGCCCTGATCCGGGGGAAATTCGTACTCGTCGGTGCCACAGCCGTAGGGCTGCATGACCGTTATACGATAGCGCCCGGCGAGACGCTGCCCGGTATCTATATACACGCAACGCTCCTCGAGAACTTCATGAACGGCGACCTCATCTCCCAACCGGAAATCTTGCCGCCGCTTAACATGCTCCTCTCATTTCTGAGTGCCATGGCAGCGCTGATCATGTTCCGGCGCAGGCGCTACCTCTCCATTATAGTCTTCTTCGTTACCGTGACACTCTTCTACAGTGCCGCCGCCGTCACGGCATTGACCTATTCCCTCTATATCGCGCCGGGCTATTTCCTGACCCCGCTGGCCGTCAGTTTCCTTATCACCGCCTTCTCTATCGCCGTCATAGGCTACACCCAGCGCAAACAGTTCTACGAACAGCTGAGCCACTCCCACCAGGCGGCCCTCGATAGCATGGCCCTCGTCGCAGAAACCCGCGATACGGAGACGGGGGCCCACATTATCCGGACCAAGAATTACGTCAAACTTCTTGCGATGGCGATGGCGCGGAAGGGGGCTTATAATGAAACGCTCAATGAGGGCTATATCGAACAGCTCTTCCATACCGCGCCGCTGCACGACATCGGCAAAGTCGGCATTCCCGACCATATCCTCAAAAAGCCAGGTGCACTCACGCCCGAAGAGTTCGAAACCATGAAACTGCACACGGTCTACGGCAAGGAGATGCTCGACAATGCCATCAACAGCTACCGCGACAACGAGATGCTCCGTGTCGCACGCAACATTGCCTACGGCCACCACGAAAAGTGGGACGGAAGCGGCTATCCCCAGGGGCTCTCGGGAGAAGCGATCCCCCTCGAAGCGCGCCTGATGGCCCTGGCCGACGTCTATGATGCCCTCATCAGCCGGCGCTACTACAAAGAGCCCTTCTCATTCGAAAAGACGGAGGCGATCATTGTCGAGGGGCGTGGTATCCATTTCGACCCGCAGATCGTCGATGTCTTTGTCGCGCTCAAAGAGGAGTTCCGCCGTATCGCGCAGCAGCACCGTTAACTTCGCTGTTTCCTTGACGATCAGCCAGAGGCTGCCCGCATCACCACTGCCTTCCCCAACGATGTAATCAAACCGTAGCAGGTCTGTCCCCCGAAGGTAATAAAAGCCTATTATGATGAAGCCCATGAAAGCAGAGTCAATCAATTTTTTTGCAAAATGCTGCAGGCGTCTGGACGGCTTCTTTTTCCGGTTCACCTACCTGGATTATGAAGACTTTACGTTGGCACTCAAAATGCGCTGATACCGGCCCATACGATCCGAACCGTCATCTTCCGCCACGCTCTTCCCTTCTGATTGAACATGAAAACAACCCTCTTCCTTGAAACGCTGCTGCTTTACTTTGCGCTGCCGCTGCTGATCATCACGGGTTTGCTGCCCAAGTTTGCCGTCATGCCGCTGTTGTGGCTCGGGATGTTCTATGCTTTGTTTGTACTGCGAAAAAATGCTGATGCGCATCTTCGGTGGCATATCAACGGCTCCGATCTTCTAAGGGTATTTGCCCGCTTCGTTCTCCTGGGAACGTTGTTGGGTATAGCGGTCTGGGCCGTTTTCCCCGAACTGCTATTTGCGTTTCCCCTCGAGCGTCCCGGACTCTGGCTGCTGATAATACTCCTCTACCCCCTGCTCTCCGCCCTGGCGCAGGAGATCATCTTCCGGGCATTTTTCGCCTACCGGTTTGAACGCCTCATCATCGACCAGCGGCTGCTTATCCTGCTCAACGCCCTGCTCTTTTCCCTGGTGCATGGTGTCTTCGGAAATCCGGTTGCCCTGCTCCTGAGTTTATTTGGAGGGTTACTGTTTATGAGCACCTATCTGCGTGCCCGTTCCATCACGATGAGCGCAATCGAGCATGCCCTGTACGGCAATCTTGTTTTTACACTGGGTATCGGGGGCTTTTTCTATCATGCCGGCTAACGCCGGCGGGGAAGCTTCGGAAAGTCGAAGAGGATCGTACGGGCGGTGTTAGATATCCTGCTCGACGACACGTTTGAAAGTATTGAAGTAGAGCTCATCCAGTGTCGCAAGCGCGAGCGCGACATCGTTGATCTTGACACTGTCGCCGCCGACCGTACCGATCTTCTCGAAGGCGAGGCTGCCGGCCATCGCTTCGAAGGCCGCCGCGTTTTCCGGCGCGACTTCGATGATTGCGCGGGCCATGCTTTCGGAGAAGATGTCGCGGGTATCAGCGACCGTCATGGTGACGTCACAGCCCAGGCCGCTTGTTGCCGCCATCTTGCCGAGCGCGACCGCTGCCCCGCCGGAGCTGAGGTCTTTCGCGCAGGAGAGCAGGCCCTGCTTGTTCGCCTCGATGACGAGGTCCCAGAGTGCCAGTTCCTTCTTATAGTCGATCGCAGGCATCTCGCCCGCAACGGTGTTGCAGAGCTCTTTCATATAGAGTGAACCGCCGAACTCGCTCTTCGTCTCGCCGACGAGGTAAAGCAGGTTGCCCGCCTTCTGGAAAGAAGACATCAGGACCTTCTTCTCGTCGTCGTTAACGCCGACGGTCGCGATCGCCGGGGTCGGGAAAACGGAAACGCCGTTCGTTTCATTGTAAAGCGACACGTTACCGCCGATGACCGGGGTGTTGAGTTCGGCACATGCCTCTTTGATCCCCAGGCACCCTTCAGCAAACTGCCACATCACTTCCGGGTTCTCCGGGTTGCCGTAGTTCAGACAGTCGGTAATCGCCAGCGGACGCGCACCGCTCATCGCGACGTTGCGGCCCGCTTCGATAACGGCGGCTGCCGCGCCGTTTCTCGGATCGACGTAGCAGTAGCGGACATTACAGTCCGAGCTCATCGCCAGGGCGCGGCCGTTCTCTTTAACACGGACGACAGAGGCGTCGAGCATCCCACCTTTTTTGACGGTGTTTGTCTGGACCATGGAGTCGTACTGTTCGTAGACCCACGCCTTGTCGACGACCTCCATGGATGCCATCAGTTTTTCGAACGCCTCCTGGTTGGACGGTGTTTCGAAATCGTTGATGGAGACACCTTTGATCGTGTCAAGATACGCCGGACGCGCCGTCGGGCGGTCGAGGACCGGGGCCTCTTCGGAGACCGGGTCGACCGGGACGTCGGCACACTTCTCGCCGTGCCAGAAGAGTTCCATACGGCCCGTGTCGGTGACTTCGCCGACGACGGCGGCATCGAGGTCCCACTTCTCGAAGATGTCGATGATCGCCTGTTCACTTCCCTTTTTCGCGCAGAGCAGCATCCGCTCCTGGGATTCGGAAAGCATGAATTCGTACGGCATCATCCCCTCTTCGCGCGCCGGGACACGGTCGAGGTGCATGATCATCCCCGAACCGGAACGGCCTGCCATTTCGAACGAGCTCGACGTCAGTCCCGCCGCACCCATATCCTGGATACCGATGACGTAGTCGGTTTTGAAAAGCTCAAGACACGCTTCGAGCAGCAGCTTCTCCGTGAAGGGGTCGCCGACCTGGACCGTCGGGCGCAGCGACTTTGACTCCTCCGTAAAGGAGTCGGAGCTCATGACCGCCCCGCCGAGGCCGTCGCGGCCCGTTTTGGAGCCGACGTAGATGACCGGGTTGCCGATCCCCTCCGCGCGGCCGTAGAAGATCTCGTCGGCCTTTGCGACGCCGAGGTTAAAGGCGTTGACGAGGATATTGCCGTTGTAGCACTCGTCGAAACTGATCTCGCCGCCGATCGTGGGCACGCCCATACAGTTGCCGTAGCCGCCGATCCCCTCGACGACGCCGCGCACGAGGTAGCGCTGATGGTGCGCCGTTTCATCGTCACCGTGAACATTGCCGAAACGCAGGGCGTTGAGGCTTGCAACCGGGCGCGCGCCCATCGTAAAGACGTCGCGCATGATCCCGCCGACGCCCGTTGCGGCACCCTGGTACGGTTCGATAAAGGAGGGGTGGTTGTGGCTCTCCATTTTGAAGACAGCCGCATAGCCGTCGCCGATGTCGATAACCCCGGCGTTCTCGCCCGGTCCCTGGATGACCCACGGGGCCTTTGTCGGGAAACCGCTCAGGTGTTTTTTGGAGGATTTGTAGCTGCAGTGCTCCGACCACATCGCTGAAAAGATACCGATTTCAACCAGGTTCGGTTCACGCCCGAGAATCTCTTTGATATGGGCATAATCAAGCTGGGAGAGTTTGTGTTGGGCCAAAACCTCATTGATGTTTTCAAGTGGTTGGTTCACTGCATTTCCTTACGCGTAAATAGTGGGTAGGATTATAGCAAAGGGGAGTTGAATTTCCCGACGCCGCCCGCAACGGGCATCCTGGGGATGAGGCGAGCGGTTAGGCGAAGCGGAAATCCGCTTCGCTGCGGATCTGCTTTTTCAGCGAAAAGAGCGGAATATACTCGATGGCGAGTACCTCGTAGACGCGTTGGCCCGCGGGGAGCCGGACACGGAGCTCGTCGCCCTCCTCCTTGCCCATCACGGCCCGGGCGAGGGGCGCATGCACGGAAATCAGACCGATCTCGGGTTCGCTCTCGAGCACCCCGCAGATCGTATAACGCTCCTCTTCGCCGTCTTCGACCCGCTCGAGGGTGACTGTCGCGCCGAAATGCACCCGGCTGTGGTCGAGTCCGGAGGGATCAATCACCCGGGCTTTTTCGATCATGCCGTTGAGGTAGAAGAGGCGCTTGTCGATATGCCTGAGCTTCTCCTTTGCAGCGTGGTACTCCGCGTTTTCACTGCGGTCCCCGAGCTCTGCCGCCACCTGTTTTTCATGGTTGACCCTGGGTTTTTCGACCTCTTTGAGGTATTTGAACTCCCGGACGAGAAGGTCATACCCTTCGGGGGTCATCGGTTCGACCCGCATCGGTTACTTGCTGTACCCCAGGATGTAGTAGGTCTCTTTCCCCGGTACCTGCTCCAGGTCGATCTTGTATTTTTCGGTGAAATGGTGCAGACGCTCCACGGCTTCGGCTTTGCGTTCATCGCTCGGTGCCTCGATCTTGATCTTGAAACAGTCTTTGGTGTTGGAAAGTGCCACAAAACTGTCATCGACTTTCAGCTGTTCGTGCAGGTCGAGGATGTGTTTCTGGATTTTGTCATATCCGACGGTATTCGCTTCGATCCGTTCGATCTGTTCCATCAATGCCTCGTTCGGTGTATAACCGAGCTGTTTCAATACCGCTTCGCTGTCAATAAACTGCAATGTTTTTCTCCTGTCATAAATTGGTTTCGGGTAGTCGCAAATTTTAGCATAAGTTCTCCTATACGCTATAATCTGCTAAAAAACGAAAAGCCGCCATGAAATCACTCCTTGTCAGATTGACAGTCGGACTCTATGCCCAGGATGTCGCCGAAACGGAAAAGGACCTCGTCGTGCAATGGCTCCAAGAGGGCCTTGTCGTGCTCGAAGAGGGCATCTACCGCCTCCCCTCGCAGTACCGCGCCGGCGCCATCGCCATGAACCAGTCGGGCAGCGGCGCCTACCTGCAGGTCCTCGGTGCCAATGTCCGAGACCTCTTTATCGACGAACATGACCTGGGCGATGCCAAGGAGGGTGACCTCGTCATCGTGAAGCGGCTGCTCGGACGCCGGGGCAGACCCTCGGCGAAGCTCGTCGCCGTCGTCGGGCGGGCGGAGACCTTCAGCGTCGCCTACATCAAGGTCCAAAACGGCGTCAAATCGGTGCTCGACATCCGCAACGACTACCCCGCCGGGGTACCGCTCAGCGCCGAGGCCCTCGCCGGCTACGAAGAGGGCACCCTTTTCAAGGTCAACAACCAGAACGGCGAGATCATGGAGGTACTGGGCAACCTGGCCGACCCGCTGGTAGACGAAAAGATCGTTCTCGCCATGTACAACAAGCATGACGAATTCGACGAAGAGGTCAAAAAACTCGCCGCCAGTTTCGACAAAACGGTCGACGCCTCTAAATTCCCCGGCCGCAAAGATCTGCGTCACCTCCCCTTCTGCACCATCGACCCCGTCACGGCCAAGGACTTCGACGACGCCGTCTGCTACCTGCCCGAGTCCCACACCCTTTACGTCGCCATCGCGGACGTCAGCGCCTACGTCACCCCTTTCGGCCCCATCGATGCCGAGGCGATCTACCGCAGCTTCTCCATCTACCTGCCCCACCGCTCCATCCCGATGCTGCCGCGCGAACTCTCCGAGACCCTATGCTCCCTGCAGCCCCATGTCGACCGCCTCGCCTACACCTTCAAAATGGTCCTCGACCCCGAAAGCCTCGAGGTCGTCGAGACGGAACTCTACGAGACGATCATCCACTCCAAGCGCCGTTTCAACTATGAAGAGGTGGACGCGCTTTTTGAATCCCCTGCGGCGGTGCCTCCGAAGAACGACGATGAAAAAACCGTTATCGCCAACCTTTTCGAACTGCGCAAGCTGACCGACGCCCTGCGTGAAAAGCGCCTCAAGGTGGGCTTCAACTTCCGCTCCGAAGAGCTGGAGATGACCCTGGACGATGCGCAGCACATTCTGGAGACGACCGTCTCGGAAGAGACGCCGTCGCATGCGCTCATCGAGGATTGTATGCTGCTGGCGAACAAGGCGGCTGCAGCCATGTACGAGCGCGGCGTTTTCCGTATCCACGAAACCCCGAGTCCCGCCAAGCTGCAGAGCCTCTACACCGAGCTTGCCGGCATCGGAATCATCGCCGAACAGAAAGAGAGCCTCAAGGAGACCATTACGGGTATCCAGCATGAGGCCGAGAAGCGCGGGATCGGGCACGAGGTCGACACCCTCATCATCCGTTCCCAGATGCAGGCGCGCTACGCCCCTGACAACGTCGGCCACTTCGGGCTGGGGTTCGAGCGTTACACCCACTTCACCTCCCCCATCCGCCGCTACTCCGACCTCATCGTCCACCGGCTGCTCAAAGCGATCCAGCGCGGCGACAAAGAGGAGGGTTCCTACGTCCTACGCAACATCGATGCGCTCTGTTTCGCCATCAGCGACAAGGAGCGCGAGGCGAGCGATATCGAAGTGCGTTTCATGGACCGCAAGTTCGCCCGCTGGGCCAATGAACACATTGGCGAGGTCTTCCCGGCGCGCGTCTACGCGACCGACCCTGAACTGCGCGCCGAGATCACCGCTCCGCTGCGCGGCGCCAAAGTCAAGGTCGTGACGAACGAGCCCGTCATGCTCTTTGACGACATCGAACTGCGCATCGAGAATGTCAACCTTGCCACCGCGCGGATCCATACGACCTATGTCCGCACCGTGGAGTCCCATGCGACCCTCTCCAAGGAGCGTGAATGAAACGGCAGGAGCTTGACAACCTCATCCGCCAGGGCAACGCCCCGGGCGCCGTCATGCTCTACGGCGAGAGCCACTTCCTGATCGAGCACTACACCAAACAGCTGGCCGCCGTCGAGGACCCGAACATCCTCAGCGTCTACTTTGACGAGTACCAGTTCGCGAGCGCCAAAGCCCACCTCTCGCAGGGGTCGCTTTTCGGCGGCCGCAACGTTCTCATCGTCAAAAGCGAAAAAAAGCTGCCGAAAAACGACCTCACTGCCCTGATCGGACTGGTACAGAAGAATCCCGGCAACCTCTTCATCTACGCCTATTTCGGTACCGATTTCAAAAAAAGCGCCACCGCTGCCTTCGGCCCGAAATCGGGCGGAGCCGACGTCCGGCTCTTCCGTCCTTTCCCCGCCGAAGCACGCCAGATCGTGCTCAACGAGGCCGCCGCAAGGGGGATCAATCTCGATCCCTACGCCGCCACCCACCTGCTCGAATCGCAAAACGGCGACCTGGCCCTCACCATCAACGAACTGGACAAGTTCTCCCTGCTGCAGGGCCGCATCGGCATCAAGGAGATCGACGAGCTTGTCTACGGCGTCGCCGAAGTCAAGGTCGACCAGCTGATCGACACCCTGCTGCAGAAACAGGATTTCGTCCCCCTGATGCGCCGCCTGCTCGAACACGGCGAAGATGAGATAAGGCTGCTGACGGCGCTCTCAAACCATATCGCCCAGCTCTATCTCTTCTACGCCTCCATCCGCCTGAACGGCGCGGCGGATTCGGCCAAGATCCTCGGCTATAAACTTCCCCCGCGCATCGAGCAGGAGCGTTCACAGCAGAGCGTGCGTTTCAAGCAGCCGCAGTACACCCGCCTGATGGCCCTGCTCGGCGAGACGGAGCTTCAGATGAAATCGGCCGGCGGCGGGAGTAAAAACGCTCTGCTGGCCGCCGCCTTCTTAAAGGTCCAGTCGCTTTTATAGCGTTGCGCCCCTATGCGCTCTGCGCTCCGGCGGAGAAGTCACGATCTTGCTTCTGAATTTCACCTTAAATTAAGCCGTAATTATGTAATATTGCGCGTTCCTTACTCTTTGTGCTTTGCGACGCACTGCATATTATCGCGCGGGATGACCCGTGACCGAGATCCATAAGGGATGAAACCATAAGGAGAAATACTCTACATGAGACATTACGAAAACCTTGTCATCGTCAAACCGACCCTGACAGAAGAAGAGATCAAAAACAGCATCGCTGCGATCGAAGAAGTCATCACTGAAAACGGTGGCCAAATCGTAGCACGCGACGAGATGGGTATGCGCAAAATGGCCTACCCGATTGAAAAAAGCCCGCGTGGTTACTTCCACGTTGTCTATTATACGATCGAGCCGTCTGCGATCGCGGAGATCGAACGCCGCTTCCGCATCAACGAGGAACTCCTCCGTTTCGTCACGATCAAATACGATTCCAAGCGCGAAGTCAAAGCATGGAACGATATGGTCGAGAAGACAAAACAGCCGGCAAAAACCGAAGAGAGCAGCGAGAGCGCCGCTTCTTAAGCAGTAGGAGAGTTTCCACATGTTCAACAAAGTCATCCTGGTAGGCAATCTTACACGCGACATTGAGCTGCGCTACACGCAAGGCGGTATGGCCATCGCCAAAACCGGCATTGCGACCAACCGCAAGTTCAAGAAACAGAGCGGCGAAATGGTCGATGAAACGATGTTCATCGATATCACCTTTTTCGGCCGCAGCGGCGAGATCGCAAACCAGTACCTTCGCAAGGGGAGCAAAGTCCTCGTCGAAGGCAGACTGATGCTTGAACAGTGGACCGATCAGAACGGGCAGAAACGCTCGAAGCATTCCGTCAACGTCGAAGAGATGAAAATGCTCGACGGACGCGGCGACATGGAACAGCAGGGAGGCTACGGTGCCCCGACGGGCAACGGCGGCTACAACGCCCCGAGTTCCCAGGGCTACAATGCACCGCAGCAGGGCTACAACCCGCCGAAGCAGCCGCAGCCGCAGAACGCCTACCAGCCGCCGAAACAGCAGATGCCGGAGAACACGATTCCGGAAATCGATATCGACGAAGACGAAATCCCATTCTAGAATAATAGACAGCAAGGAAAAAAACCATGGCAGAAAAACGCAAATATAAAAAACGTTATTGCAAATACTGTGAAGCGAAAGTCGACTTCATCGACTACAAAGACGCTTCTAGCCTCAAGCACTCACTCTCTGAGCGCTACAAAATCATGCCGCGCCGCCTGACAGGTAACTGCAAGCGCCACCAGGACATGGTTACGATCGCCATCAAGCGTGCACGCTCCGCAGCGATCATCCCGTACACAATTTCCCGCAAGGAAGTTGTCGTCAACCCGTTCGAAATTATCAAGTAATTTCACTTCCGAAGCACCCGCTTCGGAGCTTTAAGCCCATTTTTTCACCTATTTCTTCAATCCCCTTTTACACTTTTATGATAGGATAGAACAAAATCCATTCAATTGCAGGAGCCGTTATGCCCTTTATGGAGCGTCTGCACAGTGCCATGCTTTTGGGGACGCATCTCTACGACCCCACTGCCGGAGAGATCATCGAGCACAAGAGCGAGGCTTTTTTCAATGCCATCCGCAGCGACGACAAAGCCACCCTGCTGTCCATGATCGAAGAGGGGTTCGATGTCGACTACCATGCGTTCGGCCACCGTCCGCCCCTGATGATGGCCGTCATGTTCCAGCGTACACGGATCGTCGAGTCTCTCCTGCTGCACGGTGCCAACCCCAACCTCGCGGACCGTGAGCTTGAGACCCCCCTGCATGTCGCCGTCAAGCTCGGCGATCCGGAAATCGTATTGCAGCTGCTGCAGTACGGTGCCCGTCCGCACACGGAAAACAGTGAAGGCGTCACCCCGACAGCGATCGCCAAGGCCCAGAAAAGCAAAACGCTTCTCTCCCTGCTTGAAGAGGTGCGCCCGGTTTTCGACCTCCCGGCGGAACCGGACCTCTTTGACCTGGCCTCCAACGGCAACCTTTACGCCATCGTCAATGCCGAGGCCACACCGATGGAACTCTCCAGACGCGATGCCCAAAACCGGACCCTGCTGCACCACGCCGTCTTCGGGAATAACCCGAAACTGGTCACCTACCTGCTCAACAAGGGGCTCTTCATCGACGCCGGGGACCTGCACGGCATCACGCCGGTCATCATTGCCGCCTCCCACCCGAAGTTCGTCCGGCTCCTGGAAAAGCTGCTGCTGCGCTACCCCACCCTGGAGCACCGCACCGACAACCATGCCACGGCCCTCACCATTGCCCTGCGCAACGGCAATCCCGATGGCGCCGCCGCGCTGATCCGCCACGGGGCGAATATCCTGACCCATGACGGCCTCCACACCCCGCTCACGCTGGTGCACCGCGGGATCGAAACCTACCCCGAAATCGCCGACAGCTACCGCCGCCTGTTCCGGGTCATGCTTGACCGCGGTGCGCACACCGATATCCCCACGAACCGCGCGGGGTGGACCCCGCTTTTTCACACCGTGGCCCGGCGCCAGGATGAGGGGATCAAAAAACATCTTCGCCTGCTGATGCAGCTCGGAAGCGATGTCAACTATACCGACAAGAACGGGCGCACGGCCCTGATGGTCGCCGCATCGATGGGACGGCAGTCCGCGGTCGAAGTCCTTATCAGCAACTATGCGGACATCGACCGGATCGATCACTACGGCTGGAGCGCCCTGATGCTGGCCGTCTACTACAACCACATCGACGTCTGCCGTTTCCTGTGCGAATGCGGCTGCGACGTCAACCGTATCTCGCCGCAGGGGATGAGTGCCATGCGCATCGCGCAGAAACATCAGCGCAGACGTATTGTCGAACTGCTGCAGGAGTATGGTGCGATCGAGATCAACAGTGACGAAGCGTCGGAGTAGGGAGAAAAACCGTCCCGAAAGGACGGCGGTTATGCGTCAGCCGCAGGAGGGAACGTTGCCGGAATCGGAACCGTATTCGTAGAGGAAATCCTTGAGATTCGGTGCATCTTTTCCGAAACGGCTGCTGTTGATGTACTGCATCGCTTTCGCGTCATCTTTGTGCCACGCCTTAAAAAGCGCCGCATCATCCGCAAACGCATCCGCCCACTCTTTCTGGGTCTTCATCGCGGCCCCTTTGGTGCCGTTGCCGTGGCAGCGTTTACACTTTTTCAAATAGGCTTTCTGCCCCCGTTTGACATCGGCATTCGCCGCTGTCGAAAAGGTACCCAGAAGCAGCGCCGCGCCCAACAGGGCCGATAGTGATTTTTTCATTCTTGCCATCCCTCCTAAACCGTTAGAGTAACACAATTCTATCACGACAGCCTGAACGAAAGATAAAGAAAACTTAACATTCTCCGTTATTCATACTCCGCTTCCAGGTTCGCCAGAAGCTGCTGGAATTCACTGCGGAGTTTGGGCTGTCGTATCTTTTTGGCAGCTTTATGAACGGCCTTGCCTATCGCTTCGTCATTCAGTCCGGTCTCCGCGCTGATTGCTGCCGTATCGGCACCGCCCCGGGCCATTACCCAGCTGCGCAGCTCTTTGCGTGTCAGGTGGCGCTTGAGCACTTCGAAAAGCGTTTTCTCCTCGCACTGCATCAGCGGCAGGCCGGTCAGCTCTGAAAGGGCGGCGCCCAGCAGCTGTTCTTCGTTGTAACGTTCCCAGAGATTCATACGAGCCGTCCCAGGATCTCGCGGAGATCTTTGGTGTCGATGATAATGTTCGCCGCCTCTTTCAAAACCGGTTTCGCACAGAAAGCGACCCGTGTGCCGGCATGCGCGAACATGCTGATGTCGTTGGCACCGTCCCCGACCACCATCGTCTCCTCCGGTGTCACCTTGAGCAGCTCCTGCAACCGCACGAGCATATCCCCTTTGGACCAGTTGAACATCATATCCCCGCCGACTTCGCCGGTCAGTTTGCCCTCTTTGGCGTGCAACGCATTGGAGAAGTCCGCGTCAAAGCCGAGGATATCTTTGGCATAGGAGGTCGCCGTCCGGAACCCGCCGCTGAAACAGACCACGGTGATCCCCTCGGCTTTCAATGCCGCGATCGTCTCTTTGGCACCCGGCATATAGGGAAGATTGCGGCTGATGCGCTCGACGGTCTCCACATCCAGCCCTTTGAGCAGCTTGACGCGCTGCTGAAGGCTCTCGAAGAAGTCAAGCTCCCCGTTCATGGCCCGCTCCGTGATGGCGGCGACCTCTTCGCCGATTCCCAGCGCCTCGGCAAAAAAATCGATGGTCTCTCCGTCCATCAACGTCGAGTCAAAATCAAACACACATAGCCGCATATCTCTCCTTTACGCTCGCTTGGTTATAATGGCGCCATTATATCGCACCGCAGGGGTAAATCGTGTTTGACGCACTGGAAGCAAAGCTAAAAAACGGACGCTATGTCAGTCTCGAGACGACACCGTCGCACTCCGCCTCCTTTGCCCCCGTCATCGACACGCTCGAAGCCCTCGGTCTGCCTGAACGGGTCGATGCGTTCAGCACGACCGACAACCCCCTGGCAAAACTGAAATACAACGCCCTCTTCGCCGCCGCACTTATGCAGCAGCGCTTCGGCAAACCGGTCCTGGCGACCATGAGCATGCGCGACCGCAACCGCATCGCCCTGCAAAGCGACCTGCTCGGCGCCAACGAGGCCGGCGTCCGCGCCATCCTGGCCCTCACCGGAGACCCGGCCAAGAACTCCGACCAGAGAGAGGCAAAAGGGGTGTTTGAAAGCGACAGCACGCTTCTGCTGGACATCATCGCCGCTTTTAATGCAGGCACCGACCTGGAAGGCAAAGCCTTCACCGTCGCCCCCCAGCCGATTCTCCCCTTTGCCGTCGTCAACTCCTTTGCCCGCAATCCCAAAAGCCTCTACAAGAAGATGGCCAAAAAAGTCGAGCACGGGGCGCAGGGCATCATCACGCAGCCGGTTTTCGACCTCGACAATGCGAAGGTTCTGCTCGAACTCATGGAGGACGCCAACAGGAGACACGGCACATCCGCCCAACTTGTCCTCGGGCTCTTCCCCATTACGAAACTGCGCACGGCCCAGTTCCTTGATGCCCATGTCCCGGGGATCCACGTCCCGCCCTCCTGGCTCGAAGCCCTCGGCGGCGCGAAGGATGCGGACGACGCCTACAAGATCGGCTTCGACCTAAGCAAGCAGCTCTTCGATGACATCATGGCCCTGCACCCGAAAGTGCACCTCATGATGGCCAACCAGTTCGAAGTCGCGGCCGAATTACTGGCTTAGCGTTTTTTCCAGACGCTCATCTGCGAGAGCGTATGCTGGTATTTGCGCGCCGTCTCGCGGATCACGAAGGGAACGTCAAAGCTCTCCAGCAGCTCGAAATGCGCTGAGAGGATTGCTTTGAGCCCCGTAAGCCCGTCGACCGCCTTCCCCTCCTTGTCATAATAGCCGCCTATCCAGTTCGGCTTTTGCGTATACTCTTCCAGCCAGGTATAGGGTGATGTCAGCACGAGGATTCCCTTTTCGTTGAGCCGTTCATGCACCGTGCCTAGAAAGCGCTCCGGTTCATAGAGGCGGTCGATCAGGTTGGTCGCCATGATCAGGTCGTAGCCGACGAAATGCGCCTTGAGATTGCAGGCATCCCCCTGCCAGAACTGCACGTTGCGAGCCGCTTCCTGCAGGCCGAACGCTTCGAGCGTGTGGATCTGGCGGGTCGTCACATCACCCTCTTCTACCCTTTCATAGGCGATCTCACCCCGTTCTTTCAGCGCCGCCGCGACCTGGATGAAGCGGGCCGAGAAGTCGACCCCGGTGACGTCGTCGAAGACCCGCGCCAGTTCGAAAGCGGCACGTCCCGTCGCACATCCGAGATCCAGCGCCCGTTTCCGGGGGGTGGAAGCAGTGAAAGCGATGGCGTACTCCGCGCAGCTGCGCGCAAAGTTCTTCACGCCTAAATATTCCGGCCCGTACTGGAATTCGCAGTACTGCGCCACAAGGCTGTCCGTTTCATAGATATTCCCCGGCATGCTTTCGGTCAGGGCGTCGGCCTCGACGTAACGAAAGCCCGCGTGCTGGTAGAAGTGACGGCGAAAGGCGTAACGGGAGTGCCGCAGGGTCTCGTTCCCCGTCGAGGCCCACGATCCGCCCTTGATCAGGTTGTGCTTGCCATCGAAAGTCGGCAGCGAAAAGTCGTCGTAGACCGGATGCGGTTCGAACCCTTCGTAACCGTCAATGGGGGTCGACGTCCACTGCCAGACGTTCCCGGCGACGTCGTACAGATCGCCCTGCAAGAAGGTGTCGACGGGAACGGAGGAGGCGAAGTGGTTGAAATTGACATTCGCCTTGGCATCGTCAAACCGTTCGCCGTCCAGCACGTCGGACATTTCAAGCATCCTCACCCACTCGGCTTCGGTCGGCAGACGGAAATGGCGCTTCTCCCGCGCGCTTTTGAAACGGCAGAAAGCCTGCGCCTCGAGGCAGTTCACCTCCACCGGCCAGTTCATCGGCAGATCGATCTCCCGGTCGAGCAGCCGGAGGCTGTAGCCGCCCCCTTCCTTTAATACCCAGAAGGGGGGATGTTTGACACCGCTGCGTTCGAGGAAGGCCGCGCCCTCCTCGTCCCAGTATGCCGCATTTTCATACCCGCCCGCTTCGACGAAAGCGAGGTACTCCCCGTGGCTGACCAGCATCCTTGATGCCCGGAAATCCGCCACGGTTTCCGCTGCACTTCCGTATTCGTTATCCCAGCCGTAATAAGGGTCCGATTTCATTTTGCCCAGATGGACCGTCGCGCCTGTGATGGTAACCATGCCGTTTTCCGGTGCATCACCGTACTCCTCGCAATAGCGAAAAGCGGCGGACGGTTTGACCAACTCCAGCGGCATCTGGCGGTGCAGCACGCTGGACGTTTCGATATGGATGCGTTCGTGTTCAATCCCCATCAGGATGACCCACCAGGGGCTCACCTGCGTTATGGGCAGCTGCAGCGGAAGCGTATCGATCAGCTCCAGCACCAGTGCATTGACCCTGTCACGGTACGCCCGGACCGCATCGACAGCCGGCCAGTGATAGCGTGCATTGTCCATATCGTCCCAGGCCATCTCGTCCACGCCGATCGCGAAGAGTGATTCAAACTCCGGGTTGATACGCTTATCGATCACTTTCGCGAGCACGAGTTTATTGATATAGAAAGTTGCCGTGTGCCCGAAATAGAAGATCATAGGATGGCGGGTCGGTTCGGAGTGGCGGTAAAAGACGCGCTCATCTTTCAACAGGTCGAAGAGGGATTCAAAAAGTGAAAAAGCTGCTAGGAAATCATGACGGATCGCCTCACGCGTCCCCTTCGGGTCCGTACCGTCCAGTCTGACCGGATAGGAGTGAAAACGGTGCAAAACTATCCTTTATTTCGTTTTCGTCCTATTCTAACAAAAAAGGGATGAAGTCAGGATTCGGGGAGGAGTTTACGGCGCAGGTTTTCGAGGAAAGGCTCCATCGGCGGCAGCGCGAGCACACCTTCGCGCTGCCTCGGCCCCCACATGGGCTCGGGGAAGTAGCTGTCCTCTTTGAAACGGGCCATAATGTGCCAGTGTACCTGCGGAAGCATATTGCCGAAAGAGGCGATATTGATTTTTTCGGGGCGGTAGTAGTCAAGCATCTCCCGCTCGATCACGTCAAGGGCGTCCCAGATCGCCGTTTTCTCAACAGCCGTGCATTCGCTGAATTCGCGTACGCTGCGGCGCACGAAGATCTTCAGCCACGGTATTTCGCTGTCGTGGATCTCTATGAAAAGAAGGGGGAGGTCAACTGTGGCCAAGGTGGTCTTCCGCGCGGCGCTTTTTGTGACGGCGGGTTTCCGGTCCGACGCGGCGATCTCCACCGTGACGGCGGTCGGGAAGGCTGCTCTCATGGTCGAGATTGTTGCGTTTGCGGCGCCCTTTGTTCACGCGGCGGTCAGGAACCTCGCGGCGCTGATTTTTGCGGCGGTTACGCCAGTGGTTTGAACGGACGTTAAACGCAATGAGCAGAAATACAAAGAGTAGTGAAAGTCCGATCGCTGCGTAAACCATAAGCCTCTTTCCTGTCCGGTGTCCCGGGGATTATATCACACGGATGCCGGTCCCGCAAACGGAACCAGGGCGCTTCCCCATGTCAGTCCGCCGCCGAAGGCATCGAGCAGCATCATATCGCCTTTTTCAAGCTTGCCGCTCTCATAAAGGTCGTTGATCGCGATGGGAATGGATGATCCGGACGTATTGCCGTATTTATGGACCGTCAGCACGACCTGCTCGTCGCGCAGGTTCAAGGCGTCACCGACGGCTTTGATGATGCGGTAGTTCGCCTGGTGCGGTACGAAGTGTTTGACATCGTCGGCACTCATATTGTTTTCGGCCAGGATCGCCTTGACGTCGTTGGTCAGGGTGCGGACAGCGACCTTGAAGGTCTCGTTCCCTTTCATCTGCATGAAGCAGCCGGTCTGGGCTTCCGCGTCCAGGGCGTCGTGGGCAGAGCCTGTTCCGCCGTTCGGCGTCATCAGCAGGTCAGCGTAGGTGCCGTCTGCCCCCGTGTGTACATCGAGGATCGCTTCGGCTTTGTTCTCTGTCGCACTGATCACCGCCGCGCCTGCACCGTCACCGAAGAGGATACAGGTGGTGCGGTCCGTGTAGTCGGTGATGGCGCTGAGTTTCTCCGCCCCGATGACGAGCACATTCTTCTTCATCCCCGACTCGATAAAGGCCTTGGCCATGCTCACGACATAGACGAACCCTGTACAGGCCGCGGAGATATCGAAGGCCATCACCTGCGGCAGTCCCAGTTTCGCCGAGATAATCGTGGCGGTTGAAGGCATGTTGAAGTAGTCCGGCGAAATCGTCGCACAGATCACGAGGTCGATATCCTCTTTGGCAATCCCTGCACGCTCAATCGCCTGTGCAGCCGCTTTGGCACCCATATCGCTGGTAAACTCGTTCTCCGCTGCAATATGGCGCTCTTTGATACCGGTACGCTTCGTAATCCACTCGTCGGACGTATCGACCATTTTTTCCAGATCGGCGTTGGTCAGAATGCGTTCGGGGACGTATGCCCCGATGGAACGAAAAGCTGCGTACATGGATTATCCTTTGTTGACGGCGTCATCCAGGGCCCGTTCAATATGAACGTTGACGCCTGTGTCGACAAAGTCGATCGCCTGTTTGATCGCGTTTTTAATCGCTTTGGAGTTGCTTTTGCCGTGGCTGACGATCGCACACCCCTTGACCCCGATCAGCGGCGCCCCGCCGACTTCGGCGTAATCGAGCTCCTTTTTCAGGAGCTTGAAGACCTTGCGCATCAGCAGCGCCCCCGTAATCGCGATGGGGGATTTGCGGATATAGTCCTTGATCAGGTGGGTAATCGTACTGGCGACCCCCTCGGAAGATTTGAGAACGAGGTTCCCGATAAAACCGTCGCATACGACAACGTCAACGGTACCGTTGAAGATATCGCGTCCCTCGACGTTGCCGACGAACCCTTCCATCGTCCGAAGGCGCTGGAAAGCGCCCTTGGTGACGTCGTTGCCCTTGGTCTCCTCCTCGCCGTTGGCCAGCAGACCGACGGTCGGAAGGTTGATCGCCCACATATCGTGTGCGTAACAGCTTCCCATCACGGCAAACTGCGCCAGGTGCTCAGGTTTGCAGTCGACATTGGCGCCGACGTCCAGGAGCACGGTGCGCTTTTTCTTCTTGTTCGGCATCAGGGTGACCAGTGCCGGACGCAGGACATGCTTGAGGCGTCCCAGGCGCAGGGTCGCCACGGACATTGTCGCCCCGCTGTGTCCGGCGGAAACGACACCGTCCGCCTCGCCGTTGCGCACGAGTTCAACCGCTTTGAAGATGGAGCTCTCTTTGCGCTTGAGCGCATCGGTCGCCGCATCGGACATCGCGATGACATCCGCCGCTTCGACAATCGAAATCTTGTCTTTGAACCCGCCCGGAATCAAAGGCAAAATCTCCTCTTTCTTTCCGACAAGGATCGGCTCAAAACGGTAATGCTTCAGTGCCTCAATCGTTCCTTTGACAATAGGCTCGGGACCGAAGTCCCCACCCATCGCGTCAATCGCGATTTTGACCTTCAATTATTTATACTCGCCGGTAGTCGGATTGACATGGTGCGGCATTTTGTAGGTGCCGTCACTGTCTTTGACCGGACGTGCCAGTTTGATTTTGTAGTGGGTGCGGCGTTTTGCTGCACGCGTGTGAGATACGCGTCTCTTAGGTACTGCCATGTTATTTCCTTTCTTTGTAGATTACCTGCATTTGGGGCAGGCATGGTAATCGCTTTCGATCAAAGCGATTTCCGAATCGAACACTTCGTCAAGATCAATGGCATCGCCATGCATCTCGACAACATCATATGTCTCATCCTGACCATGAAAAACACCGTCAGAAATCAGAAATTCGACTTTTTCATCCGGCATTATAGCAAAGGAATCGCCGCAGAGATAGCAATCTACGTCAAGACTCCCCTGCATCGTCGCTTCGAGCAGTACCAGACCGCTGCGATACTTGCGAAGCGTCCCCTCAAACCGCACGCCGTTCTTCTCCAGAACGAAAGGATGAGGGTCGGCCGTAATGCGACGAAACGGGATGTTCATCTGCGTTAGGAGATCTCTCTCTGTGCGAAGAAGAAACGAATTTCGATCTCAGCGTTCTCAAGAGAGTCGCTGCCGTGAACCGCGTTGGCATCGATGTTTTCCGCGAAATCAGCGCGGATCGTGCCCGGTGCTGCTTCCTGCGGGTTCGTCGCGCCCATCAGATCACGATTTTTGGCTACGGCGTCTTCACCTTCAAGAACGCTGACCACCACCGGTCCGCTGACCATAAACTCAACCAGGTCAGTAAAGAAAGGGCGCTCTTTGTGAACAGCATAGAAATCCTGAGCGTCTTTGCGGGAAAGCTGAAGCATCTTCGTCGCTGCAACGCGCAGACCATTGCTTTCAAAACGATCAAGAATCTTGCCGACAACACCCTTCGCTACGGCATCCGGCTTAATGATGGAAAGTGTTTGTTCCATTCGGTATCTCCTATAGTAGTCAAAAATAGGGTGGAATTATAGCAAAAAAAAGATCTGATTCTAATGAAACGGGAAATTTTTGGGAGAATTGTAGAAGAAGGGTTGCGCCCGAAGGCGCAAGGGTACATTATTTGAATCGATTACTCAACAACCGGTACGTGGTCATTGCGCATATCGTCCGTGATGTCATCACGGCTGGAAGGGCTTTCACCGACGGCGTCCCAAACGATACAACCCTCTGTCGGGCAGGCTGTCGCACATGCAGGCTCATCGTGATGGCCTACACATTCGACACACTTGTCACCGTAAACGTAGTAGATCTCTTCACCCGTCGGGTTATCATCCTCGTCTACGATCGCCTCAACCGGGCATTCATCAATACAGGCACCGCAGTTGATACATGTGTCGTTAATCAAAACTGCCATATTTTCTCCTTCAATTATGGTAGATGTGGAAAAAGTTTAGCGAAAGAACTTTAATGATTCCTAAAAAAACAGGCTGAAATGAGATGGCAAAAAAGAGGCTGAAGATTGGTAACAGGTAAATGGGGTGAAATGGCGTGTATGACGGGGAAAAGCGACCCTTTCGGCACCGCCTTTTCCCGTACTTTCCCGGCTTAAAGTCCGAGATAGGAGCGGATCGCTTCGGCTTTGTCCGTCTTCTCCCAGGTAAATTCGGGGAGTTCGCGGCCGAAATGGCCGTATGCCGCTGTTTTGCGGTAGATCGGACGCAGCAGATCGAGGGTCTCGATAATGCCCTTCGGTGTCAGGTCGAAAAGCTCGCGGACGCACGCCTCGATCTTCTCTTCGGAGACGACGGCCGTGCCGTGGGTATCGACCATGATCGAAATCGGCTCGACGACGCCGATGGCGTAGGCAACCTGGATCGTCGCACGCTCGCAGGCACCTGCAGCGACAAGGTTCTTTGCCACGTAGCGCGCCGCGTATGCCGCGGAGCGGTCGACCTTGGTCGGGTCTTTGCCGCTGAACGCGCCGCCGCCGTGCGGGCAGGAACCGCCGTAGGTGTCGACGATGATCTTACGGCCGGTCAGTCCGGCATCACCCTGCGGTCCCCCGACAACGAAGGAACCGGTCGGGTTGATGTGGTAGACGATATCCGCGCTGAGCAGATCGGCCGGGATAACATGCTTGATGACCATTTCGATGACATCCTTGTGGATCTGCTCCTGCGGGATGTTCTCATGGTGCTGGGTCGAGACAACGACCGTTTCGACGCTGACTGGTTTGCCGTCAATGTAACGGACACTGACCTGGGCCTTCCCGTCGGGACGCAGGTAGGGGATAATCCCCTCTTTGCGCGCTTCGGCGAGACGCTCGGTAATGCGGTGTGCCAGATAGATCGGCAGCGGCATCAATACGTCGGTTTCGCGGCAGGCGTACCCGAACATCAGCCCCTGGTCGCCGGCACCGATCTCACCGCCTTCGCGGGAGACGCCCTGGTCGATCTCCGGGGACTGCTCGCCGATCGCATTGAGGACCGCGGCAGAACGGTGATCGAACCCGTAGGTGGAGTCCGTATAGCCGATCTCTTTGACGACACGGCGTACGATATCCTGCATCGGGGTGTACGCATGCGTTTTCAGCTCGCCGGCGATAATACAGAACCCGTTTGAAACAAGGGTCTCGCAGGCAACATGGGCGGTAAGGTCTTTTGAAATAATATCGTCTAGGATCGCATCGCTGATCTGGTCGGCCATCTTGTCCGGATGTCCCTCAGTAACGGATTCGGAAGTAAAAATATACTCTTTAGACACATCTTTCCTTTATCGTAAAATCGGCACCTCAGAAACCCCCGTCATCTCGGGGAGCTTGTGAGGTGCCCAGGTTTGATGAAAGATAGCAAAAAGCTAAAAATCACGGAAGTATAGCCAAAGGGCACTTCTAAAAACCCTATATAGACGCGTCTTAAGGTTTGCATGTGCCGTTTTTAAGCTTCCGGGAGCACTGGCATGGCAGCCATTCCTGCTTTGCACCTTTCGTCTGGAGGCTTGCATAACCGAGACCAGATACGCTGTGCTGAAGTGATGTTAAAGCGACGCCGACTTTTCTAAAGGATAATTTTTTTTAAAAGAGTATTTGAATAGAATGTGCACCATTAAGCGCACGGCTGAAACGTTCCACATGGTTTCAGTCGTGCGTTTAGACCAAAAACAGGAGTTTCACACATGCTCGTTACACAAAAAGCACCGGACTTTACCGCTACTACCGTCCTCGGCGACAACCAGATCGTCGACAACTTCAACCTCTACGAAAACTTCGGCGAAAAAGGGACTGTTCTCTTCTTCTACCCGCTGGACTTCACCTTCGTCTGCCCGTCTGAGATCATCGCATTTGACCACCGTCTCCAGGAGTTCCAGGATCGCGGCGTCAACGTTATCGGCGTCTCCGTCGACTCCCAGTTCAGCCACTTCGCGTGGAAGAACACACCGGTTGAAAACGGCGGTATCGGCCAGGTCCGCTACCCGCTCGTCGCTGACCTGACAAAAGAGATCTCCAAAGCATACGACGTCCTGCTCGACGGCGGCGTTGCACTGCGCGGCTCTTTCCTGATCGACACTGACGGTACGGTCCGCCACGCGGTCATCAACGACCTGCCGCTCGGCCGTAACATCGACGAGATGCTGCGTATGGTCGATACGATGCTCTTCACCAACGAGCACGGCGAAGTCTGTCCGGCCGGCTGGAACAAGGGTGACGAAGGTATGAAAGCCGACACTGCCGGTGTTGCCGAATACCTCGCAAAACACTCCGAAGAGCTCTAAGCACATCTTCGGTACGTCGGAGGAGCAAACGCCCCTTCGACTGCGCTAATCCCCCGAAGGGGACTTCTTCGCTTCGCTCGGGGCGCGCATATCGAGTTTTCCTCAGCGGAAAGCTCTCGCGCTACGCGCTCTTAACTCCTATCTCTTTCTCTCAACATTTAACGTTTAACGATTTCATCATGCGCCTGCATAAAGCGCTCATAGGTCTGTACGATCGAACGCCCCTGCATCTTTTCATGCGCCGCTCTGCCCATACGTTCACGGAGTCCTTTGTCGGCAATAAGCTTCAAAGCTGCTTCCGTCCATGCGGACTTATCCTCCACCGAGAGGCAGAAGCCTGTTTGGCCGTGTTCAACGGTATCGGTCACGCCCCCCTGGTCACTGACGATACAGGGAAGCCCGGAAGCCTGGGCCTCCATCACGACCTGCCCCAGCGTTTCGGTGACGGAGGCAAAGAGCATCAGGTCCGATGAGGCATAAAGCGCGGAGAGGTCCGGGCCGCCCTGCAGGCCCAGCAGATGGATATGGCTGTTGCGCCGCCGGCTCACGCTCTCGGACAGTGTCCCCTCCCCGACGACGATCAGGGAAAGCGGCAGGTCACAGGTGCGCTGAAGCGCTTCGAAAAGGTCGACGACGAAGAGGAAGTTCTTCTCGACGCTGAGCCGCCCGACGTAGAGGATCTTCAGGCTGTCGGAGCGGATGTCAAATCGGGGCCAGACCGATTCATCCCGGTGAAGAAGCGAGAAACGCTCCGTATTGCTCCCCGGCGGCAGGAATCGCAACTTCCTCGCTTCCATGTTCAGTTCATCTTCCAACACTCCCATGTAGTGCTGCGACCTGGAGAAGACCCGCTGCATGCGCTGAAAAAAGAAACGCATGAACCTCCGCGTCACCGCTTCAGCCAGCTCCAGCTTCATCTGCTTGCGGATATAGGAGGGAAAATCCGTGTGGTAGGTCCCCGCCACGGGGATAGCGCACCGCTTGGCAATGAGCATCGCGCAGATCCCAAGCGGCCCCGGCGTCGAGATATGGATCACGTCCGGGGAGGCCGCTTTGACGTAGCGGTACATCTGCATCCAAGGCGGTACGATCGTGAGGTACTGCTCTTTATAAAAAGGCATGCGGACATACCAGAAGGGCCGGATGTTGACGATATTGCTCTCGGACGTTTCCCCGCCCAGCGGGGACGAGCTCAGGACTGAGAAGCGGCCGTCCCTTTGGCGCGACTGTGCCGCCATATCCTGGATAAACCGCGACACCCCGTTGGCGTCGTAGACCGTGTCGCTGATCAGTAATACCTTTGTATCCATTTCGCAATTATGGTGGAGTATGGTTTCACAAACCAAACCAAAGTGACACAAATGGATAACAGCGCCACGCGATACCGTTCCGTCTTTCTCTCCGACATCCACCTGGGGTCCCGCCACTCCCAGGCCGACGCCCTGCTCGAATTTTTCCGCGATTTCGAATGCGAGCACCTCTTTCTTGTCGGCGACATCATTGACGGTTGGGCGCTGCGCCGCCGCTGGAGCTGGCCGCAGGAGCACTCGGATGTCATTCAGAAGCTGCTGCGCCGTGCCCGCAAGGGAACCAGGATCGTCTACGTGCTCGGCAACCACGACGAATTTGTCCGTTCTTTTCTCCCCCTGACCCTGGGGGACAATATCGAGGTCACCAACGAATACCACTTTACCGCTGCCGACGGGCGGGAGTACCTTGTCACCCACGGCGACTTTTTCGACAGCATCACGATGACAAAGAAGTGGCTGGCCAAGTTCGGCGATATCAGCTACGAGATGCTGCTCAAGCTCAACAAACCCATCAACCGTATCCGGAGCCTGATCGGGTACAAACGGTTCTGGTCCCTTTCAAACTTCGCCAAGCAGAGCGTCAAAAAAGCGGTCATGTTCATTGACGATTACGAACAGGTCCTCGTATCCGAGGCGAAGCGGCGGGAATTCGACGGGGTGATCTGCGGGCACATCCACAAAGCGGAGAACCGGGATATCGACGGGGTACACTACCTCAACTGCGGCGACTGGGTAGAGTCATGTACGGCAGTGGTGGAGACGATGGAGGGGGAGTGGAAACTGCTGCACTTCCACCGGCAGCAGGTCGAAGAGGAGCCGCTGCTTCTGGCCGCGGGCTGAGCCCTACTTTTCGCCCCGTTTCTTCGCTTTGAAGAGCAGCGGGGTCCCCTCGAAATTGAAGGCCTCGCGCAGCTGGTTGGCGAGGAAGCGGCGGTAGGTGAAGTGCAGGCCCTTGGGCTTGTTCATGATCAGCGCAATCTGCGGCGGGCGCGACGCGTACTGCGTGGCGTAGTAGATGCGGATCATCTGCCCGTTCATCGACGGGATCGGGTGTTTGCGCATCGCGAAGCCCAGCGCTTCGTTGAGCCGCGACGTCGTGATACGCTGCGAATAGTTGTCGTTGATCTGGATGATCATGTCGTAGAGCTTGTGGATGCGCTGCTTCGTCAGTGCCGAAACGGTAATGACCGGGGCGTAGTGCAGGAACTTGAAGCGGTCGCGCACCTGCTGGACGATCTTGTCGTAATCCTCTTTGGGCGCCTTGTCCCATTTGTTGAGCACGATCATACAGGCCAGACGGTTCTCGTCGATGAGGCCGGCGATCTTCTCGTCGAGGTCCGTGAAGGGCTCGGAAGCATCAAGTACCAGCAGGGCGAGATTGGCCCGTTCGAGCATCGTGCGCGTCCGGTAGAGGGCGTAGCGTTCGATCCCCTCGATCTTCCCGCGTTTGCGGATACCGGCCGTATCGATAAAAGTGATGGTCTTATCATCGCGTGCAATCGTTTCGTCGATGGGGTCGATGGTCGTCCCGGCAACGTCGCTGACGACGGAACGCTCTTCCCCCAGCAGGGCGTTGAGCATGGAGCTCTTTCCGACATTGACCCGGCCGATGATCGCCACATTGATATGGTTCGGATCTTCGTCGCTCTCTTTCATTTCGTCGTTTTCGTCGTAGATGGAGCTCTCTTCTTCATCCTCCACGTACGCATCGAGCAAATCGTCGAACTCGTCCATCATATCCGGCTCCGACGCTGCCAGCTCCTCGGCCTTGGGGATGTAAGGCAGCTGTTTACCGATCCACTCGAGCAGCGGATTGATGGAGCGGTTATGGGAGACGGAGATGCCGAAGATGGTCTGGGTCCCGAACTCGTAGTACTCCCACACCTTCTCGTTCATCTTGTCGTTATCGATCTTGTTGACGACGAGGGCCATGCTTTTGCCCATCGCTTCGAGTTCGTGGAAGAGTTTCTTGTCCTCTTCGATCGGCAGGTTCTTGCCGTCGACCATGAACAGAATGATATCCGCCTGCTTGGCGGCCTCGATCGACTTTTCGCGCACCTTGTCAAAAAGTTCACTTCCTTCGTCGAGCCCGCCGGTATCGAGCACTTCTACCTCCCGGTCAAGGACCGTGGCAACGCGTTTTTTGACGTCGCGCGTCGTCCCCGCCATCTCCGACGTAATGGCATCCCGTTCTTTCAGCAGACGATTGAAAAAGGAGCTTTTCCCTACGTTCGGACGACCGATAATGGCTAGTTTTTTCATCAACATCCCAATTTATTTTTTGCAATTATAACGCATTCCCGTCCACTCTCCGTATTCACCGCGAAGCGCTGACGATAAAGGCAGCACAAATCCATTATAGTCAATACTGTTAGATTTGGATATGATTTATTTCAAAGGAGCCTCTTTGAATAAACGTTCCAATTTTCTGGCAGTTTTTACCATTATGCTTTTGCTGCTGCTGCCGATGGCATACTTTACCGTCTCCTACCAGGTCGACAGCCGAAACGATGATGATGCACTGCTCAAACGCCTGACGTACATCGGCGGCTCCATGCAGCGTTTTATCAAAGAGCCCGCAAGCAGCGAAGGCATCGCGCTGGAGATCGATGAAGCTTTCCAATCCTCCGAACATGTCTATCCCGTCCTCCTAAACCCGGGCAGAGAGGAGCAGGCACTGGCTGACAGCTATCAAGTATTAAAGCGCTGCTGGGAGCGCATCAAAACGGTAACAGCGTGGTCGGAAACGTCTTTGAAAAAACAGAGTGAACTCTGCTGGCTGCACGGCAACCATGCGCTCTTTGATCTGCATAACGTCATCAAAGCAAAAAGCGACCGCCTGCTCAACACCCTCTTTATGCTGGGGCTTTTCGGCACGCTGCTGATCCTCTACCTCTTCTACCTCATCTACCGGTATGTCCGTGTCGATCTGGAGGGGCATCAGTCCGTAGACCTCCAGACCGGGCTCTACAATGCCCAGGCATTCATCGAGGAGTGTACGGTACATGCACTGGGTGCACAGCGCGGGCATGCGCCGCTTTCCGTCGTGCTGATGATCTTTGCCAGAGATGCCGTCCGCGGAAGGAGTCTGAAACGGTTGGTCACGGATATGCAGAACGGCTGCCGCAGGGAAGAGAAACTTTTTCGGCTTTCACCCGTTTCATTCGCATTGCTGACACCGCATTCCCATGTCGCGGACCTCGCGCCCCTGACGGAGCGTTTGCAGCATATTCTCGAGAGTGATCATCTCCGAAACATACAGACCCTGGAGTATGACCCCGCAACCGATGCGGAGGCCTTCGGACTTGCCTGCCTCGCCGAGGCGGAAGCCCTGCAGAATTAGAAGGGCTTGATAATGACCATGATGACGATAAAGATCATCAGCAGGGTCGGAACCTCGTTGTAGGCGCGGAAGAACTTCCCGCTTTTGGTGCACGTCCCCTCGGCCAGCTGCTTTTTGTAGCGTCCGAGCGTAAAGTGGTAGACGATCAGCAGCAGGGCCGCCGTCAGTTTGGCGTGCAACCAGCCGCCGCTTTGAAACAGTCCGGGGTTCAGCGCGATCATCGCTCCGCCGCTGAGGATCGTTGCCCACATCGCCGGTACGCCGATATAGTGGTAGATCTTGTATTCCTGGATCTTGACGACCTCGACGAAGCCGGCATTGCCCGCATGTTCGGTGTGATAGACAAAGAGACGCGGCAGGTAAAACAGCACGGCCATCCAGCTGATAAGGCTCATAACGTGAAAGGCGAGAATCCAGTTATAGTATTCCATCTATAGACTCCTAAAAGTTGTGTTCGACATACCAAAGGTTGTAGTTCGATCCGCCGCGGCGGACGCCGTTGATTGCGCCGTAGATGCCCGACCGATGCTTGAGGGCATACCCGGCATAGGTATCGTAAAGCGGCCGGTAGCCGACCATGCGCCCCAGGTCGAAATCGAGCGAGATGTCGAGGTAGTTGAGAAAGCGGGAGTTGTGATCGCCTTCGGCCTGGGCCTCAAGCTTCTCGACATAGGGGATGCCCCAGGCGTAGGAAGCCCCTTCGCCGAAGCCCAGACGGATCGTCCGTTCCCACGGCCGGAAGTTCCAGTAGGCCTTGATATAGAAGGTCATTTCCATAAAATCAGGCTGATGGCCGTTCTCGAAGAAGCGGTTCACGCCCCCTTTGAGGTAGAAATCAAGGGGAAGGCCCCAGGTATCCTGCGAAAAACGGTAGCCCAGTTCGACACCGCCGGCCGAGGTCCCCGCCGGGTGCTGGTCGCCCATCAGGGAGATAATCTCCCCCAGGTCGCTCTGATCGGAAAATCCGTATCCGACGCGTACCGACCATTCACGCTCATCGGCTGTCGCATTATTGTCTGCCGCTGCCAGTGTCAAGGTAAAAAGAAGTAGAAGAAGTAATTTCAATGTCATGCCCCGTTTCATGGGGCAGCATTATATCAGAGAAAACGTCCGACCCACTGCCGGAGCTGCTCGGCGCTGAGGGCGCCGGAAACGCGGTCGACTTCCCACCCCCCTTTGAAGACGATCAGTGTCGGAATGGACTGGATATGAAAGCGCGACGCCAGCGCCTGCTGCTCTTCCGTATTGACCTTGGCGAAACGGACTTTCAGCGCGAAGGAGGAAGCCGCTTCCTCGAACGCCGGGGCCATCATGCGGCAGGGGCCGCACCACGGTGCCCAGAAATCGACGATGACCGGGATGTCGCTGTTGGCGATCTGGTTGTCGAAGGCGGTTGGATCGAGGGCGATGGGTTTCGTGTCGAGGAGGGAGTATCTGCAGTGGCCGCAGTTGGCCTTGGCGTAGGTCTCTTTGACCGGGACGGCATTGACCTGCCCGCAGTGGGGGCAGACCACTTTGCGCTTTTCCATGACCCTTAGGCCTCCTGGACCTCGAGGTCTTTCAGGCCTGGGCCGCGGTGGGATTTGAGTTTGTCGTGCAGACGGCGGAGCGCTTTGTTCGCACGCTCAACGGCCATATCGATCGCTGCATCGAGATCGTCGTCCTGCTGGGTAATGACGACAGGCGTGTTGTGGGCAATATGAATGTCAAATTCCGCTTCAACGCCGTTTTTCACTTTGCTCAGAAGCACATTGATCGTCGTAATATCGAGTCCGAATTTCATAAACTGTTCTTTGGCTTTTTGAACATGGTCGCGGGTGTTGTCCGTCAGAGTAATATCTTTTGTGCGAATAGGAGTATTCATCGAAAATCCTTTTTTTTTGGGATAAAAAAAGTATAACAGAAGATATCTAAATTGATATCAACGAATCTGCCGCCGGAGGGGCGCTGCGCCCCTTTTCAACCTCTTACGCTATAATGCCGCGACTAAAAGAGGAGAAACAATGAGAGTTTTTACGGGCATCCAACCCTCCGGTGACCTGCATATCGGCAACTATTTCGGCTCGATCAAAGCCATGGTCGATTCGCAGGCGGAGAACGAGGTTTTTGCCTTTATCGCCAACTATCACGCTATGACGACGGTCCAGGACGGTGCACGCCTCTCTGAACTGACGATGCAGGCCGCCACCGATTTTCTCGCCCTGGGCATCGACCCGGAAAAATCGACCTTCTGGGTCCAAAGCGACGTCAAAGAGGTCCTCGAGCTTTACTGGTTTCTCTCCTCCTTCACCCCGATGGGACTGCTCGAGCGTGCCCACAGCTACAAAGACAAGGTCGCCAAAGGCATTTCCGCCAACCACAGCCTCTTCGCCTACCCGGTGCTGATGGCCGCGGACATCCTGCTCTACGACGTCGATGTCGTCCCCGTCGGCAAGGACCAGATCCAGCACGTCGAGATCGCCCGTGATATCGCCATCCGCTTCAACAACGCCTACGGCGACATCCTGAAACTCCCCGAATTCCGCGTCGACGAGAATGTCGCGACAGTCCCGGGCATCGACGGCCAGAAGATGAGCAAAAGCTACGGCAACACGATCAATATCTTCGGTGACGAGAAGGCGCAGCTCAAGACGATCAAAAAGATCGTCACCGAAGCCGTCCCGATGGAAGAGCCCAAAGAGTGGCGTGGATGCAACGTCTACAACATCACCAAGCTCTTCCTCGACGAGGATGAGTGCCTCGCCCTGCAGGAGCGCTACGAGCGCGGCGGCGAAGGGCACGGCCACTTCAAGCTCTACCTGGCCGAGGTGATCTGGGAACACTTCCGCCCCTACCGCGAAAAACGCGCCTACTACGAAGCGCACCAGGACGAAGTCCGCGACATTCTCAAAGCCGGTGCGGCCAAGGCCAGCGAAGCCGCCCGCGCGATCACGGAGAAGGTCCGCAGCGTCACCGGCGCCGCATACTGACACCGCGCCCACCCCGGGCGACCTGACTCCAATTTTTTACGCCCGCTTAAACCATCCTCTGTAGAATGCTGCTCCTGAATTTCATTGAGGATAGAGAAATGATCACAGTTAAAATGGAAAAAGAGTGCGGCTGCTTCAAACGTTCGGACTATGAAGCGGTCAAAACCTTCGAGAGCAAAGACGATGCCCTCCTGTATGCCCAGGAGCTCTGCAGCGACATGAACGAGACCTTCTGCCAGAAACACGTTTTCCGCGTCACCGAAACGGCGGACAACGAAATGACAATCAACCTTGCGATGAACGGCTGAGCCGTTCATCACTCTCCATTCATCATCCCTCTACGGCCACCCTATTTCCCAAATCACATCGCCTGAATTCCGCCTCTTTATCAACGCGGTAGAATAGCCTATGCACCCGAAGTTTTATCTCTGTAAAACACCACGATAAGGAAAGAACAATGGTTACGGTAAAGCTGGAAAAAGAGTGCGGATGCTTCAAAGATGCGAGAAATATTGATTCGGAAATGTCGTTTGACACCAAAGATGCCGCGATGCTCTACGCCAAAGGATTGTGCAGAACGATCAACGAAGAGTTCTGCGGGAAACACTTTTTCCGCCCCGCCGAAACGGCGGATGACGAAGTGATGATCAAACTGATCAACCGCTAACCGGGGTTCTGAAACCCCGCCTTAGAGCCTGATAGTAGTACGGTTGATAAACTTCTTCTCGCTCCACTGAGGCTGTTTAAGTTCCAGCAGTGACCTGATCTCATCATTCACCAGGCGGTAATGGAGTTCGAATGTCACCTGCCCCGTTCCTTCGACCATCGGGACTTTGAATGTCTTGGTGCCGCGTGCCGGAACGGACATGTCCTCGGTCGCGGATGTGGCCAGGTGCGGGATCGTCGGCTTGCCGCGTTTGTCCGTGTAGTGCTGGGTCATCGAAATACTCTTGGTCTCGATCACTTTCGAGCCGCTGCGGTAGATGACGTCAAGAATCAGCTCCCTTGCACCGAATCCCGTCGGGATATTATGCGGGTTCTCGTTGGTAAGCGTCACGATAAAGCTGTCCCCGCTCTTTTTCGCTTCAATCCCCAGGGCGTCCTGCCAGAGCCAGTTCGTATGCGCACCGACAAAACCGTGCTCACGGACCATCCGCTTCTTCGGCTTGCCGTCGTCGATCGGGAGGTTCGATGCAAACCCCTCTTTCTTCGGGCTCATGTGGCAGTCGGCACATTGCTTCTGCGTATCCTTATACTCTTGTTGCGTATTGGCAAAGACGAAGTTCTCCGCTGAACGGTCATTGGCGTGGCAGACAAAACAGAGCTGCTTGGGGTCTTTGCCGAAAAAGTCGCGGTACTGCGTCTTATGGTACGGGGACTTCGCGTCCTCGATCGGACCGCTCATGATGCCGACCGGGTTCCACTGTATCCGGTGTACCCCGCGCTTGTCCGCGGGAAGGTCGTGTTTGATGCTGTCGACATTGTGGCAGACGAGGCAGTTTACCCCTTCGGAGAGTGTACTGTCGCTGACCGCGGCATTGACCTCGCTCCCTTCATCCAGTCCCATCAGAACGTCGATCTGGTAGTTGATATCCGTTTTCGTCACGGCAACGCGGGGGTTATGGCAGGCGGCGCACTCCACCTTCACGGCGTTGATCGGTTTGCGCGTTTTGCGGGCATAGTACTCCATCGACTGGCGAAGGTACTCGTCATGTTTGTAATGTGATTTGGCGTGATAGGAACCGGCCCATTCATTGACAATGGTGGCGTGGCAGGCTTTACACTTGCTCGAATCGTGGTACTGAGAGTTGAGTTCGGGGGCAGCCTCCGTAGCATACAGTGAGGCGCCGATAGCGGCAAACGTCAGGAGAGTCGCGGCAAAACGTTTCATGACCTTGGTCCCTTTTTAACAGTTTAATTATGATTAAAACTATTATAGGGTGAAGGAGCACCAAAGTCAATTAAACAGATTTTAACGTGCCCGATCGAGCCAGACCATCAATCCTTTTTGCGCATGCAGGCGGTTTTCCGCCTCGTCAAAGATAACGCTATGCGGCCCTTCGAGGACCTCTGCACTCACTTCCTGTCCTCGGTAGGCGGGCAGGCAGTGCAGGAAGATCGCATCTTGCCCGGCAAGCGCCATCTTCGCTTCGTCGACGATGTAACCGGCGAAGTCACGTATGCGCTGTTCTTTCTCGTCTTCCTGCCCCATGGAGGCCCAGGTGTCCGTCGTGACGACCGTTGCACCGGCGATCGCCTCTTCCGGATCGTTTCCGACCTTGATGACGGCACCGCTCTGCACGGCCATCTCCATGGCATCCGCCAGGATCGCCACGTCGACTTCGTACCCCTTTGGCGTCGCGACCCGCAGTTCAAACCCGAGCTTGGCGGCGAGCATCAGCCAGGAGTGGGTCATGTTGTTGCCGTCGCCGACATAGGCGACAACAGGGTTCTCTGCCTGACCGTGTTCGATCATCGTCATATAATCCGCCAGCAGCTGCACCGGGTGGTAGCTGTCGGTAAGGCCGTTGATGACGGGGACTTTGGAGTAGGAGGCGAACTCTTCGAGCATGCTCTGTTCGAAGGTGCGGATCATCACCATGTCGCACATGGAGGAGATAACGCGGGCCGTATCTTTGACCGGCTCCCCTCTGCCCAGGTGAATGTCGCGGTTGGAGAGGAAGAGCCCCTGTCCGCCGAGCTGGTAGATCCCCGTCTCAAAACTGACGCGGGTCCGTGTCGAACTCTTCTCGAAGATCATCGCCAGCGTCTGCTTGTCCAGATAGGGCTTGTGCTCGCGGCGTTTGCACTCGGACTTGATCTGCAGTCCGAGGTCGATGATGGAGAGGATCTCCTCTTTCGTGTAATCTCTGAGGGTTAAAAAGTGTCGCATTGTCTGCTCACGGCGTAACGGGTCTCCCCGGAATGAAAGCGCCCATTATAGCGTAAAGTGTGAAAAAGCTTACAGCAGCCCCGCCACCTCTTTGGCGTGGTAGCTGATGATGATGTCCGCACCGGCGCGTTTGAAGCCCAGCATCGTCTCCATCATGACCCGCTCGTAATCGATCAGTCCGGCCTTGCCGGCATGCTTGAGCATGGCGTATTCGCCGCTGACGTTGTAGACCGCCAGCGGCAGGGAGGTCGCTTCGCGGATATCGCGGATAATGTCAAGGTAGGCGAGTGCGGGTTTGACCATCAGGATGTCCGCCCCCTGCATCTCGTCGGCGATGCTCTCGGCGATCGCCTCGCGGCGGTTGGCCGGGTCCATCTGGTAGGTGGCACGGTCCCCGAACGACGGCGTCGATTCGGCGACGTCGCGGAACGGGCCGTAGTAGCCGCTGGCGAACTTCGTCGAGTAACTCATGACCGGCAGGTTCTCAAAGCCGCTGCCGTCGAGTGCCGTGCGCAGGGTCTCGATGATCCCGTCCATCATGCCCGAAGGGGCGATCATGTCCGCGCCCGCCTGGGCATGGACGATCGCCTGCTGGCCGGAGATGGCGAGCGTCGCATCGTTGTCGACGGTTTCGTGCACGTGGTCGATGATCCCGCAGTGGCCGTGGTCGGTGTACTCGCAGAAACAGAGGTCGGTGACGACGAACATCTCGGGGTGGGCCCGCTTGATCGCCTTGACGGCCGTGGCGATGATACCGTTCTCATCCAGGGCATCGGAGCCGACGGAGTCCTTGACGTCGGGGATCCCGAAAAGGATAATGGAGTAGATCCCCAGCGCCTTGAGCGTCTCACACTCCCGGATCGCTTCGTCGATACTCATCTGGTAGACGCCGGGCATCGACGCCACTTCGCTCTTGATGCCTTCGCCCGAACGCACGAAAAGAGGATAGATGAAATCGTCCGCACGGACGTGGTATTCGCGCACCAGAGCACGCAGGTGAGAGTTGAGCCGGTTACGGCGGAAACGTTGGAACATGTTAACCCTTGACAATTTTGCTATAATCGCATTGTAACAATTCCATCGTTAAAGAACTGTTTTTGCTTCAAAATATAAAAATTTCTGATGTTGCCAACCTTCCGTCGCGTTTCGGGAAGTTCAAAGTCCAGGCCTTCAAGCAGGGCTACAAAGAGCACCTGGCGATCCTGCGGGAGCCCTTCGGCGACACCCCGATCGTACGGGTCCACTCCGAGTGCCTCACCGGGGATGCCCTGGGCAGTCTCAAATGCGACTGCGGCGACCAGCTGGCCTTCGCCCTCAACATGATCGAAAAAGAGGGCGGCATCGTCATCTACCTGCGCCAGGAGGGCCGCAACATCGGCCTGCTCAACAAGATCAACGCCTATGCGCTGCAGGACAAAGGGTTCGACACCGTCGCCGCCAACCACCAGCTGGGCTTTGCGGCCGACGAACGCACGTACGAGATGGTCCAGTTCATCCTGGCCCACTACGGCATTACGAAGATCCGTCTGCTGACCAACAACCCGCAGAAGATCAATGCGCTTGAGGGGGTTGAGATCGTCGAGCGTCTGCCCATCGTCATCGACCCCAACGAGCACAACGAGAACTATCTGCAGGTCAAAAAAGAGCAGATGGGGCACCTCATTTAACATGACATTCGCCCAGAAGATCGCCACCCTGCCCGATGTCCCCTCCGATCTGGTCTCCCACCTGGAGCGCTACCGCGACCTTCTGCTGCAGTGGAACAAGATCCACAACCTCAGCGGCTACAAAGACGCCGCGACGATCGAATACTACCTCTATGATGCCCTCTACCCCATCACCTTTCTGCCGCCGGTGGCGACGGCGATGGATATCGGTACGGGAGCCGGGTTCCCCGGGCTGATCCTCGCAATGGCACAGCCGCAGACGCACTGGACGCTCGTCGAACCGCTGCAGAAGCGGGCCGGGTTCCTGCAGTTCGTCAAGGCGACGCTGAAACTGGAAAATGTCACCGTGGAGAACTGCCGCGTCGAGGCGCTTGAGCCTCAGCGTTTCGACCTCATCACCTCCCGGGCCGTCACCGATACCGGGATGCTGCTGAACCTCAGCGCCCCCTACCGGGATGCGGAGACGATGCTCCTCTTTTACAAAGGCGAAAACGTCTACAACGAAGTTCCGGAGGAGCTGCCCTACCGTATCATCGAAACCGATGAGCGGCACTACCTTCTCATCAATCCCCCCAAGGAGACCGCATGCTCTTGAAAATCCTTCTCGTCCTCGGCGTCATCGCCGCCGTCTACTTCATTTTCTTCAAAAAAAGCACCCCCGTAGCAAAACAGCCGAACGCCGACACCGCCTCGAAAAAGAGCGACGACGACACGATGGTGCCCTGCGAGGCGTGCGGGGTCTTCGTCAGCGTCAAGGAAGCCTTTATCAAAGAGGGGAAATACTACTGTTCGAAAAGCTGTATGGAAGGCGCCTGAGATGCTGATCTTCGGCCACCCGCATCTGGCATCGGAATCCTTCTACCACATCGACGGCCCGGAAGCGATCGCATCGACGCCGGCAGGCAGCACCGTGCTTTTCGCCTGGGGCGCGGCGAACCTCGACCTCGTCGCCTACTGCGGTGCGAACGGCATCCCTTTCGCCCTTGAAGCCGCCTCGCTCAAAGACGCCCTCTTCGCCGAAAACGCGGGGGCACGCTTCATCCTGGTCGACCCGGCCCTGGCGCGTTCGGTACAGAAGGTCGCGGAAACCTACCTTTTCGATGCCAAAATCCTGACCTATATCGAGGATGAGGAGCAGATGGAAGCGATGGCCTATGAAGGAATTGACGGGGTCGTGTTCGCCGAAGCGGTCATCAAAGTCACCGCTTAGACAGTCAGGCTTCGCGCTATTCGATGATCTTGCGCGGCAGGCGGGGGTTCAGCCCGACCAGGACTTCATACGAAATTGTCCCCGCCGCGGCCGCGTAGCTGCGGGCATCGTCGAAGATGAGCAGCTGCTCCGCCTCGCCGGCAAAACTGCAGTTATCCATGGAAATGCGCCCAAGCAGCATCTCACCGCCCGGCGCGGTGTAGCGGTTCGATGCCGTGCGCAGCAGCCCGTCGGCATACCCGACATCGTAATTGCTGATCTGCATCTGGCGGTCGGCGCCGAAGCAGCCGCCGTATCCGACACGTTCGCCCTGGTTTAGGCGCCGCTGGGAGATCTTTTCACCCCAGAGCGAGAGGATGGGAAGCAGGTCCGGCTGCGGCAGGCCTTCTGGCATTTCCAGGCAGCCGTACGCCGCGATACCGACACGCACCATGTCGTCGTGCCCTTCATGGCTTCTAAAGGTCGCGGCGGAGTTCGCGGAGTGGAAGCGGGGCTTCGGAAAACCGTAGCGTTTGGCCAGCATCAGCGCTTCGCGTCTGACGCTTTCAAAGGTGTGGCGCTGCCAGAAATATTCGCTCCCCATCTCATCCGCGCTACGGTGGTGGGTAAAGACCCCTTCGAGTTTCAATCCGTTCTTGCTGATCTTTTCAAAGGCGTGGTGCAGCAGGTGCGGCGGGACACCGTTGCGGTGCATCCCCGTATCGACCTTGAGCTCGACACGGCTTCCGGGGGGAAAACTCTTGATCTGCTCCATCGCGTTGACGGTAAAGCAGTAGGCGGGCATCAGCACCGCCGGCATATCCGCGAGGACAAGAATATAGTTGAACTTGTTCCGGACCAGTTCCGCCTCTTCGATCGTGCGGACGACGGCCCGGCCGATCCCGTATTTGCTTGCGATCTGCGCGACCTGTTTCAGGCCGTGTCCGTAGGCGTTGTCCTTGAGGACGAGTGCGATTTTCTCACGGCTCTGGAGCTGTTTCGAGATCATGTTAAGGTTGTGGTGGAACGCTTTGCGGTCTAGGGTGATAAAAGCCATACGACATTATAATGTCATAAATTGAATGTTGAAGAGAAGATGCAAACCTATCACGTAAAACGTCTCCCTGCGGAGTTTGAACCCCAATCCTTTGTCCAGCTGATCTTTCCCCACGCCGACAGCGACTGGGCGCCCTACCTCGACGAAGCATGCCAAACCTTTGCCCGTATCGCCGAAGGCGTCGCCCGTTTCCAGCCCTGCCTGATCGTCTGTGACGACATCGCCCGGGTGCAGCGCTACGTCGCCCCGGGGGCGAACCTGCGTTTCGTTCAGTGTGACACCAATGACACCTGGGCCCGGGACTGCAGCGGCATTACCGTCGAGACGACAGAGGGGTGTCTCATCCAGGACTTTGTTTTCACCGGCTGGGGCGGGAAGTTCGAAGCGGCCAAAGACAGCGCGATGACCATGGCAATCGCGCAGCATTACGGCGCGCCGGTCGCTTCACACCGTTTTATTCTCGAAGGGGGCGGGATCGAAAGCAACGGGGAGGGGCTGCTGCTCGTCACCGAAGAGTGCCTTCTGAACCCCAACCGCAACAGCGCGTTAACAAGCCGCGCGGAGATCGAGGCCGTTCTTTCCGAGACCCTGGGGGTCGAACGGACCCTCTGGCTCACTTCCGGCTACCTCGCCGGGGACGACACCGACAGCCACATCGACACCCTCGCCCGCTTCTGCGACGCCAATACCATCTGTTACGTCCAGTGCACGGATGCCGCCGACGAGCACTACCACGCCCTGCAAAAAATGGAACGCGAACTCCAAGAGCTCCGTAACGACCGCGGCGAGCCCTTCACCCTCGTCCCGCTGCCGATGACCGAGGCGATCCATTATGACGGCGAGCGGCTGCCGGCGACCTACGCCAACTTCCTCATCATCAACGGCGCCGTCCTCGTGCCGGTCTACAACGACCCCCATGACGACGAGGCGCTGGCCGTCTTCAAAACGCTCTTCCCCGGCCGGGAGATCATCGGCATCGACTGCAGCATCCTGATCCGCCAGCACGGTTCGCTGCACTGCGTGACGATGCAGTTCCCAGACTGCGTTACTCTGCGCTGCCCCCAATAACCGCTTCGACCTTCTCCGGCGTCACCTCCTGCTCCGTAAAGAGCAGCGAGAAGCCCTGAAAAAGGAAGAAACCCGACCCTGCGAGCAGCAGGATTATTTTGATGATCTGTTTCGTTTTTGCATTCATGAGCGCCATTGTAACGCACCCTCCGATCCGCCGCGGCAATTTAACACCCCCTTAACACTTTTTCCCTAGTATTTGTGGTTTTGAATGCAATGGAATGAAGGATAAAAATGAAGAAAACGCTATTGGTTTCCCTCGCAGCGGCCGCACTGCTTGCGAATGACGCTGCGGAAAACAACGCAACAGACAACGGCGTAACGACGCTCGGCAGCATCGTCGTCGAAAGCTCATCGCTCAGCGACGTCAACACCGAAGAGATCAAATCCGCCGACACCGCCGAGGCACTGGCCAAACAGGTACCGAGCATCACCCTCGTGCGCCGCAGCGGTATCGCCAACGACATCATCCTCCGCGGCCAGAAGCGCGACAACATCAACGTCATCGTCGACGGCGGCAAGATCTACGGCGCCTGCCCCAACCGCATGGACCCGCCGACCTCTCACGTCATCACGAACAACATCTCCTCGATCAGCGTAGTCGAAGGGCCGTATGACGTCGAACACGCCGGCACCCTCAGCGGCCTCGTGACCGTCGACACCGTCCAGCCGGAAAAAGGGATCCACGGCAACTTCAACGCGGGCATCGGCAGCTTCGGCTACTCGAAAGTCGCCGGTACCCTCACCGGCGGGAACGATACGGTCCGCGCGCTGATCGGTGTCTCGGGCGAGTGGAGCGGCCAGTACGAGGACGGCAGCGGCAACACCTTCGCCGATCAGATCGACAATGCCGTCGCCGCGGGTACAGCCAAGGCCCCGAACGCCTACCTGCCCTCCGAACGCGACCGCAGTGCCTACGCGAAACGCTCTGTCATGGCGAAACTCTTTGTCAATCTGGCCGAAAACCAGGAGCTCCGCCTCGGCTATACGGGCAACCGCAGCGACGGTGTCCTCTACCCCAACTCCGGGATGGACGCCCGCTACGACAACTCGGACCTCTACAACGTCCAGTACGTTGCCACGGAGCTGGCAGGCTGGTCCAAGGAGCTGAGTGCGACCTACTACTACTCCTACGTCGACCACCCGATGTGGACCGAGTGGCGTAAATCCTCCATGATGATGGGGACGATGACCAACCACCTCACCTCCACGATTCAGGGAGCGACGCTCAAAAACACGACGGCCGTTTCCGACACGATGGATATCACCTTCGGACTCGACGGCAGCCTCCGCAACTGGGACGGCGCTTATGACATGAACGGCACCTATATGGGCCCCAGTATCAACGATGCCGACACCCGCAACATCGCCTTCTTCGCCGAACTGGAAAAACGCTATAACAACGCCGCCTACAAACTGGGACTGCGCTATGACGATACGGCCATTACTTCCGGCAACCCCGCACTGCAGGACAACGACTACACCTCCGTCGGCCTCAACCTCTTTGCCGACTACGGCGTGAAGGAGACCCTCGGCTTCTTCGGCGGCATTGGTATGGCTTCACGCGTTCCGGATGCCCGCGAGCTGTACTTCCAGAAAAGCGGTATGATCATCGGGACACCCGATCTCGACCAGACGACGAACTACGAGGCCGACCTCGGGATGAAGAACACCTACAGCAATTTCAACCTGAAGACGCGCCTCTTCTACAGCCGCCTGAAAAACTACATCTATTTCAACGCGACGCCGACGATCACCCAGAACAATTTCGAGAATGTCGATGCCACGATCTGGGGTGCCGAAATGGCCGGGACATGGTATGCAAGCGATTCTGTCTACGTCGACTTCGGTGCGGCATACCAGTACGGCAAAAAAGACAGTGCGCTCAGAGACCAGAACGGCACCAACCTTGCCGACATTCCGCCGCTCAAAGGCCACCTGGCGCTCAACTGGAACTATCGTGACGACAGCCTGGCCACCATCGAAGGCGTGGCCGCGCACCAGTGGGACCGTTACGATGCGGAGAACGGCGAACAGGCCATCGGCGCCTGGGCGGTCATGAACCTCAAGGTCGATCACCGCATCAACCGCAACTTCGGGCTGATTCTCGGCGTGGACAACGTTTTTGATGCGACCTATGCCGTTTCCAACACCTACAAAGACCTGACGCTTCTCAGCCTTGATCCCTACGGAGACGTTATGCTCCTGAACGAACCGGGCCGCTACTACTACGCCAACGTCTCCTATAAATTCTAAAACACTGACGCTGTGTCCGCCTCTGCGGCGGGCCCATTTCCCTCGAGCGTACACAAGCAAACCGCACCTTGTATCTTTAACTTTTCCCTGAAAAACAGCGTGTCTTACTTTGGTTGAAAGGTCATATCCGAAATGGTCATTAGCGTATCGAGCGGATAATTATTGGTTGGATGTTGCCGAAGGCGTCAGCCCTTTGTGCTTTCTTCTTCCCGGTTCGGCTTCTGCTTTGCACAAGCAAAGAAGAAGGGGAACAAAAACATTCGTTCTACAGATAGGAAAAAAGGAATAATCAGAGCAGAATAACCTTGGCCAGTCCAAGGAAGCTGAAGAAGCCGAAGACGTCCGTCGCCGTCGTCAGCAGCACGGTCGAGCCGACCGCCGGGTCGATGTTGAGGCGTTTGAGCAGCAGGGGGATGGAAGCGCCGAAGAAACCGGCGATAAAGAGGTTGATGATCATCGCCATCCCGATGACGATCCCCAGCAGCGGCAGCTGGAACCACGCCCAGGCGATCAGCCCCATGATCAGGGCAAAAAGAAGCCCGTTAAGTAGCGCGACGGCGATCTCCTTGTAGAGCGCCGACTTGGCGTTGCCGAACTCGATATCCCCCAGCGCCATCTGGCGTACCATGACCGTCAGGGTCTGGGTGCCCGCATTGCCCCCCATTGACGCGACAATGGGCATCAGGATCGCCAGCGGGACATAGGCCGCGATCGTCGCATCGAACAAACCGATGACCGCCGAGGCAAGAATGGCCGTGAGCAGGTTGACGAAGAGCCAGCTGGCGCGGTTTTTGAAAACCCCTTTGATGCCCTCTTCCTGTTCGACCTCGTCGTTGACCCCCGCGAGGTTATAGATCTGCTCGGTGGCGCGCTCTTCGATGACGTCGTAGATGTCGTCCGAGGTGATCCGCCCCACCAGCCGGCTTTCATGGTCGACGACCGGCAGTACCGCAACGTCGTACTGTTCGAAGATCGTCGCGACCTCGTCAATGTCATCGGTCGCCTTGACTGAACGGAACGCTTTCGTCGTCAGCTGCGCACGGAAGGTCTGTTCAAAATCCATCAGGATCATATCTTCCAGGGCGACGGTCGCCACCAGCCGGTGTTCGTCGTTGACGATGTAGAGCTGGTGGACATTTTCCAGCTCCCCCTCCTCTTTGAGGTGTTTGAGCCGGGCGATGGCGATGCGGACCGTCTCGTCGAGCGTCGCCTCGAAGAGCTCCGTCTGCATCCACGCCCCGGCCTGGTCATCCTCGTAGCTGCGGATCTTATCGATATCTTCACGGTCTTCCTCATCGAGCTGCTCGTATACGGCTTCGGACTTGTTTTCGTCAATGTCGACGATGTCCTCGATCAGTTCTGCCGCATCATCCGAGTCCAGTCCTTCGACCGCCTCGGCCAGCTCATCGCTGGAGTAGTGCTCGATCGCATCCTCTTTGAGTTTTTCGGGCAGTTCGAGCAGAACCTCCCCCCGGACATCCTGGGGGATCCGGCCCAGCATCCCGCGGAAATCTTCCGGGCTCTCCTGGTGGATGTTTTTAAGCAGGTACGAAATCTCGCTGGCGTGGGGAAGGTGTTCCGTTTTACCCAGCAGAAACTGGTCGAACGCGTGTTTGATCTCACTGATGTGTTTCATTGTTCTCCCCCTTCTTCAGCGGGCGGCAGCTTTCCGGATCGATGTAGCAGGCGTTGTCGATCGTCTCGACCTTGACTGCCTCCGGCGGGTGCACCATCACATCGGCGACCATGGCATCGAGGCGTGCCATTTCACCCTTGAAGGCTTGAAGTGCTTTGCCGCCGAGCTGTTTTGTCGTCACCTGGACCACCCGGGCCGGGTTGATCGCCCGGCCATTCTTGTAAAGCCCGAAGTGCAGGTGCGGGCCCGTCGAGAGCCCCGTGCTTCCTACGTAACCGATCACCTGCCCCTGCTTGATCGCTTTGCCGCTGCGGATACCACGTTTGAAGGCCTTCAGGTGGGCATACAGCGTCACATACCCGTCCCCGTGCCGGACTTTGATGAGATTGCCGTACCCGCGCGTTCGTCCCGCGAAAATGACGGTTCCGCTGCCGGCGGCTACAACCGGTGTCCCGCGCGGCGCGGCGTAATCCACCCCGAGGTGGGCACGGTAGCGTTTGAGGATCGGGTGGAAGCGGCGCAGCGTAAACCCGGAACTGACCCGGCCGCTGCGGACCGGACGCGAAAGCAGGAAGCCTTCGACCTGGCGCCCTTTATCATCATAGTAGCGTTCGTCGCTGTTGAGGTAGACCGAATGCCGTTTCCCCCGCATCTCGATCATCCCCACCAGCAGCTCGGGCATGCCGAAAGGGCTTCCAAGACGGTACTTCTGCGTATAAACCATCACCAGCTTGTCCCCCTTGCGCAGATCGCGGCGGAAGTTGAGGGAGTTTTTGAACCCCGCGACGAAGGCATGTGCCAGGGAGCGGGAACCGGTCGCTTTCAGGATGTCGTAATAGGGAGAGTTCTGGATGGCGAGTGTGATCGACTCCTGTTTGGTCGATGCGATCAGCGGGATCGCTTCAAACGCAAAGCTCCCGTCTTTGCGGTAGAGATGCAGCTGCAGTTCGTCGGAGACGGGGATGAGCACCTGTTCAATGGTGCCGTTTCGGTCATGCATCACCTGATAGGGGATGCCGCTGCGGAGTTCTTCCGTCAGCTTCTGATCGTCGCTGTCGATATCGTAATAGAGCGCCTGCGGCAGATGCAGGCGCTCCAGGAACATCAGGTACGTTTCGCCTTCGCTCCATTTGTACGTCTCCACCGACGACGCCAACAGCATCAGGGGCGCCAAGAGCAGCCATAAGAACCGAACCAAATCTCACCTCCATCCAACGGATGTGAAAGGGTAGCAGATTCGTGCTAAAGCCCAGCTCTAAAGGGTATAAAGAGCCCATTTATCAAGGCTAGGCTATAATTTTTTCCCATTTAGCATGCAAGGTATTCAGTGATCAGACTGTTCTTTTTTCTTCCGTTATTTTTTGGCGTTCTCCATGCCGGCGAACTGCACCTTAGCCTCGATGCTGTTTCGGCAGAGACCGAGACGGGAACGATCAAAACGGCCCGTGTCGAACCCGGCGTCAGCGGTTTTGTCGTCCGCCACTTCACGCCGGAGCACAGCGCGATCATCGCCAATGCCGTTGCCGAAGCGTATGACGAGACGGCAGGAGTGCTGACCGTCGCCTTTTCCGAATACAGCGGCCTGCAGCAGAACTCCCTGCCCCTAGGCGAGTGGCAGCCCAAGGCGGGGGACGAGGTCATCCTTGCCTTTGCCTATACCCGCGGCATCCTGATCGCGCCGACGCGCACCATCTACCTGAAACTGACGGAGCAGCTGGGGAGCGTAGACTGGATGCACCCCGACACCCTGGCGACCTACCTCTCCTACCGCGGGCACCCGACGCCGCTCAAAGAGGACTTCTCCGGCTTCTGTACCGTTGCGACGACCGGACTGCTCTTTCTCTACCTCGACGACAGCCTCTTTACCGTAGACTGCCAGAGCCTGAGCCTGCTGCAGCTCACGACGGCCGGACTGGCATACGAAGCACCGCAGCTCCCCTTTTACACCCGGGTCGAAGAGATCGACGCCAACTGGTTCGGCAGCGGCAGCAGCAGGCTTGACGCCTATGAACCCTACTACCTTGAACTGCTCGTTGAAAACAACCCGCACTCGCGCAAACTATACGACTTTATTCAGTCGCATCCAAGCGCCGATAAGCAATTATTAGACGAATTTGACCTGAAGGGCCAGCCATGATCGATCCCAAGCACCTGCAGCATTTTGCCGCCGTCGTCGGCGACGACAATATCTACAGCGACAAAGCGCACCTCCTCGCCTACTCCTACGATGCGACCCGCGAACGGTTCGAACCCGACGCCGTCCTTTTCCCGCGCCATGAGCAGGACGTCAGCGATATCCTCCGCTACTGCAACGAGCACAGCATCGTCATCGTGCCGCGCGGTGCGGGCAGCGGCTTTACCGGCGGAGCGCTCCCGAGCCACGGCGGGATCGTCCTTGCGTTCGAAAAGCACATGAACAAGATCCTCGAGATCGACATGCAGAACATGGTCGCCGTCGTACAGCCGGGGGTGATCAACATGGACCTGCAGCGCGCCGTCGAAGCGGTCGGGCTCTTCTACCCGCCGGACCCGGCCAGCCAGGACTACTCCACCATCGGCGGCAACGTCTCCGAGAACGCCGGCGGGATGCGCGCGGCCAAATACGGCATCACCAAGGACTACGTCATGGCGATCCGTGCCGTACTCCCCAACGGAGACGTCATCAAGGCGGGCAAACGCACCATCAAGGACGTCGCGGGCTACAACATCGCGGGGATTCTGATCGCCTCCGAGGGGACCCTCGCCGTCACGACGGAGGTCACCCTCAAGCTGATCGCCAAACCGAAAATGACGAAGACGGCGATGGGGGTTTTCCCCTCCGTCACCGAAGCGATGGAAGCGGTCTACAAAACGATGGCCTCTGGGGTCACCCCGGTCGCGATGGAGTTCCTCGACAACCTCACCATCCGCGCGGTCGAGCAGACATTCAAGAAAGGCCTCCCCGTCGATGCCGGCGCCATCCTCGTCACCGACGTCGACGGCAACCTCGAACCCGACCTGGATTTCCAGCTCGCCCAGATCGAGAAGGTTTTCCGCGAGAACGGCTGTTCGGACTTCGTCATCGCCAAAGACAAGGCCGAAGCGGCCGACCTCTGGTTCGCACGCCGCAACGCCAGCCAATCACTCGCCGTCTACGGCAGCAAAAAGCTCAACGAGGACGTTACCGTCCCCCGTTCCGCCCTGCCGGGACTGCTTGAGAAGTTCTACGCCATCGCCGACAAGTACAACATCAACATCCCCTGCTTCGGCCATACGGGCGACGGGAACGTCCACACCAACGTCATGGTCGACGGCAAGGACCCCGAACAGGTCAAAATCGCTTACAAGGCGATCGAGGAGGTCTTCCAGGCCACCATCGACATGGGCGGGACGCTGAGCGGCGAGCACGGCATTGGCCTGGCGAAAGCCCCCTACATGGGCATGGCCTTCACCGACGAAGAGATGAATCTCTTCAAAGCGATCAAAAAAGCCTTCGACCCCAATAACATCCTCAACCCGAACAAGATGGGACTCGACTAAACCGCCTCTCTCGGTGCACCCCCCGTGCACCGCTTCCGTAAAGCGCTTTGTGCTACAATCTTCGTATGCAAGAGAACATCCACCGCTACTCCTGGAAACGCTTTAAGCGGCACGCCCGCTACTATTGGAACCAGCTCCTTGACTCGGAGCTGACCTACTATGCTTCGAGCCTCAGTTTCTATACGATCTTCACCGTCATCCCGCTGCTGATGATCATCCTCTCCATCGCGGTCACCATGCCGAGCTTCCAGGAGTATTACGCGGATCTGAAGACCTTTCTCATCGAGAACCTTCTGCCCGTGCAGTCCGAACAGATCTCCCAGTATATCGACGAGTTTCTCAGCAACGCCGTCAAGCTCAGCGTCGTCGGTTCCCTGATGATCGTCGTTGCCTCCATGCTCTTTTTCGAAAACTACGAGTACATCGTCAACAAGATCTTCCATACCAAGCGCCGTACCATCTGGCAGTCCATTACGACCTACTGGACCCTGGTGACGCTCAGCCCGATCGCCTTCGGCCTCTCCATCTACCTCTCGACCCGGGCCGCTGCCGTGCTCGGAGAATACGGGGCGACGGCATGGTTCAACCTGGTGAGTATCTTCCCCTACTTTATCATCTGGATGCTCTTCTTCATCATCTACAAGATCTCGCCCAACACCAATGTCGACACCAAGGCCGTCTTTATCACCTCCTTTATCATCGCCGCCGTCTGGACGCTGGCCAAGAACGGCTTCGTCTACTACATCTTCTACAACAAGACCTATTCGACCGTCTACGGCTCCTTCTCGATCGTCCTCTTCACCTTCATCTGGATCTACACCTCGTGGATCATCTTCGTCTACGGTCTCAAACTATGCTACCTGATAGACCGCGCCTACAAATACCGCCGCGGCCAGAAAGGGCAGGAGCATTTTGACCGTCTTGAATGGAAGCGCAAGCAGGCTTAGCCCTGCCCAGGCAGCCAAAAACCACCTTCCGACCTCTATGCGGACCGGCGTCGCCGGAAGCTCCAGTATCCAGACGACAAGGGTGTCGAGGATACCCCCCGCTCCGACAGCGTGCAGCAGCAGCCCAAGCGGATAAAAGAGAATGAACACCATCGTCCAAAGCACGGAGAGCGGGTGCAGTATCGAAAAAGTCCCGAAAAGAGCCAGCGCAATCGGCAGCATCATCGCATAGACCCACAAATGAATGCCCACAAAAGTGAAAAGCCGTCCCCGGTCGGCGAAACGCTGCAGAAAAAGGAAAATATAGAAGACACCTGCGACCGAGAGCCAGAAGCCGGCGGAAAAGAGCAGGCGCGGCCAGAAAGCAATCAACAGAACAACCGCGATGCCGAGGGTCTGAAAGGAGAGAAGCCGGAGGCCGCGGTCATAGAGGATAAACCCGACGAGCATCATCGCGAATGCACGCAGTACCGACGGGGGATAATGCAAAAACAGGGCATACCCCCAGAGTACGGCGGCAGCGGCATAAAAGAGGTCCCGGCGGGCATTACGCCAGGGGAACAGGTGCGTCTGAAGATAGCGGTAGGGCAAACGCAGCAGCGCAAACAGGAAGATGCTGAGCAGCCCCAGATGGAAACCGCTGATCGCCAGCAAGTGGCTGATCCCCAGACGCGCCAGCGCTTTGCGCAGATCCGGCGGCAGCGGCGTCGCCGTAAAGAGGGCGGCGAAGAGTGCACCGCTCCGTGGCTCGGTGTGCTGATCCGCAATCCACTCCCCCGCCCGGAACTTCCACTGCCGCTGCGGCATTACCGCGTCGATGGCCCCGTAGGCGAAAAAACCGCCCAGATAGTGCCAAAAATCCAACCGGTCCGTTTTGAGCCAGACACGGACCTCGTACCCCTGCAGGTTCCGCAGGGCCGTCGGTACCGTGATAAAAAAGGGGGCGCCCGCCTCGCTGCGCAGTTTCAGGACCTGGTAAGCACTCCCCTGCTTGCGTTTTTCATACTGCTGCTCAACGGTTGCCGAAATTACCGCATCGTCATAACGGGTCAGTTTCCGGTACGAGTGGTACTCTCCCCATAGGGAAATAATAAAAAGAAGGAATACGAGGCCAAGAAACACTAGGACTTCCTGTCTAGAAGCCAGCAGATGCGGCGGTTCAAGTTTCATATAGAATAACTATTTTGGTTTATAGTTATTCTATCAAATCTTTTTGAAGGGAAAGGGGTGGTTTCAGTGGATCAGATCGTCGGCATCGAAACAGTGCCGACGTCCATCTGGGCGCTCGACGTATCGACATTCTCATACACGATCTCCGTCGCGTTGTAGGTCGGCATGTCGATAAAGCGCGTCAGCCGCTTCTGGAAGAGCAGCTTGACGTGCCCGGTCGGGCCGTTACGCTGCTTGCCGATGATGATCTCGGCCTCTTCCTCCTCCTTCTCGACGTAGGTGGGTGTAAACTCCTTGCCCTCCGCCTTCGCCGCCTTTTCACGCTCTTTCTCCTCCTTGTAGAGGTAAACGTCGTCGCGGTAGACGAAGAGGATGATGTCGGCATCCTGCTCGATGGAACCGGATTCGCGGATATCGCTGAGCATCGGGCGCTTGTCGTTGCGCGACTCCAGGCCGCGGTTGAGCTGGGAGAGTGCGACGATCGGCATCTCCAGCTCACGCGCAAGCATCTTCAGCCCCCGGGACATCTCGCTGACTTCAAGGTGGCGGTCCCGCGTGCCCGTACCGCTCATGATCTGCAGGTAGTCGATGACGGCCATCTCGATCTCGGGGTGCTGCCCCTTAAGCTTGCGCAGGCGGGAGCGGAGCTGGTTGATGTTGACCGACCCCTGGTCGTCAACGAAGAGCTTGCTCGACTGCATCCGCTCGACCGCCTGCCCCAGCCGGGTCCACTCCTCGTCGTTCATATCGCCGACGCGCAGTTTCTGCAGCGGGACGGAGGTATCGACGGAGAGGAGACGCAGCATCAGCTGCTCCGCCGGCATCTCTAGGGAGAAGAAAGCGACGCCCTTCCCTTTTCGCAGCAGGTTCTGCACCATGTTAAGTGCAAAGGAGGTCTTCCCCATTGCCGGGCGCGCCGCAACGATGACGAGGTCCCCCTTGCCGAAACCCGTCGTCATCTTGTTGAGTTCGGCAAAGCCCGTATCGACACCGACCAGTACGGAATTACCGCGCGCCTTCATCTCTTCGATGTAGCGCATCGTATCGATCGTCACCGACTCGGCATCTTTGAAGTCGCTCGTCTGCGAATCCTGGGTGATCTCGTAGAGCTTTTTCTCGACCATGTCGACGACGTCGCTGCTGGGCCACTCCTCTTCGAGCGCAACCTTCTTTATCTCCGTCGTCAGGGTCAGCAGGTGGCGTTTGAGCGATTTGTCCTTCAGCTCCCTGACATAGGCCGCCGTATTCGAGATCGGGTTGGCCGAGAGGATCTCGAGCATCACGTTCTCGTCGAACTTCTTCTTCGCGCTGAGCTCTTTGCGGATAAACTCCTCGTCAATCGGCTCGTCACGTCGGGTGAGAGAGACAATAGCGCCGTAGATATCCTTGTGGGCCGGCAGGTAGAAATCATCCGGCTTCAGGATCGCTTCGAGCTCCTCGAACTGGGAAGGCTCGAAGATGATGGAACTGAGAACGGCTTTTTCAAATGCGAGGTTATAGAGTTTCTCTTCCATTATTCATTCCCCTCCGCCATCTTCTCGACTTCATCGACGAACTTATCCACAAGATCCTTCTCCTCCAAACGTGCGACGACTTCGCCCTTGACCATCACCAGGCCACTTCCCTTGCCGTAGGCGATCGCGACGTCGGCGTGCTGCGCTTCGCCGATGGCGTTGACGACACAGCCCATGACGGAGACATTGAGCGGTGCCTTGATGTGCTTGGTCCTACGCTCGATCTCGTCCACCGCGCTCACTAGGTCCGCCTCGATCCGGCCGCAGGTCGGACAGGAGATGATATTGAGCCCTTCGCCCGCCGCACCGGAGTCCTTGAGGATCGCACGGCCGACGTTGATCTCCTCTTCGAGCTCGCCGGTGATGGAGACCCGCATCGTGTCACCGATCCCGTCGAGCAGCAGGGCACCAAGACCGATGGCGCTCTTCACTGTCGCATGGAACTTCGTCCCCGCTTCGGTAACGCCCAGGTGGAAGGGATAGTTATTCTTCGGGCGCAGCATCCGGTAAGCATCAACAGTGCGCTGTACGTCGCTAGCTTTGAGAGAGACCTTGATGTCCGTAAAACCGAGGTCCTCGAGGAATTTGATGTTGTACTCTGCCGAGGCGACCATTCCCTCCGCCGTCTGGCCGTATTTTGTGTCAAACTGCTTCTCCAGGCTACCGGCATTTACACCGATGCGGATCGGGATGTTGCGCTCCTGGCAGGCCTTGACGACATCTTTCACGCGGCTCTGCTCACCGATATTGCCCGGGTTGATGCGGATGCAGTCGACAACTTCGGCCGCAACGAGGGCCAGTTTGTAGTTGAAGTGGATATCGGCGACAAGGGGCAGCGAGATCCGCTCCTTGATCGCTTTGAGCGCCAGGGCATCTTCCATATCCGGGACGGCGACACGTACGATGTCACATCCCGCGAAGTGGAGGCGATTGATCTGCTCGACCGTCGCTTCAACATCGCGGGTACGGCTGTAGGTCATCGACTGGACAGAGATGGGCGCATCCCCGCCGACGGGGACGTTTCCGACATAGATCTGTTTGGTGGGATAGCGCTTAATCATAGAGGGATTTTAGCCAGATGGGCGTTAGTTTGAGCTTTTGAAACGATATTACCCGAACTCGATGGGGTCCATGTCGATTTCGGCCAGCGGTACCTTAGATGCTTTCAGCGCGCGGATAAGGTCCGTACTTTTGTCCGCACGAAGCAGAATCTGGTAGCGGTACTTCCCCGCGATCTTTTCGATCGGCGCTTTGTCCGCACCGACGATCTCAACACTCTTAAATGCTCTGAGTCCCGTTTCCATCTGCCGCATCGCGGCTTCGGCCGTTTCGCTTTTTTTGTGGGCAAAGAGCACACGGCAGAGTTTCTTATAGGGTGGGTACATCCCTTCGCGGAAAAGCTTCTCCTCATCCAGGAACCGCTCATACCCGTCGACGTAGGCGGAAAAAAACTCGGCATTGAAGGTCTGGACGATGACGCGCGCCGCTTTTTTACGGCCGCTGCGCCCTGCGATCTGCAGCAGCAGTGATAGGGCGCGTTCCCGCGCACGGTAATCACTGAGGCTAAGCAGGTTGTCCAGACCCAGGACGACCGCCAGCGTCACGGCATGGTAATCATGCCCCTTTGAGAGCATCTGTGTACCGACGAGCAGATCGATTTCGTGTTCGTTGAAGGCATGCAGCAGCTCCTTGAGCTTTTTCTGCGTCGTGATCTTATCCCGGTCAAACTGCGCCACGCGCCACTGCGGACGCTGTTCATGAAAATATTCGACCGCTTCCGCCGTACCCAGACGTGAACTGACGAGGTCGCCCGTTTTGCATTCGGGGCAGTGCTGGGGGATCGCCTCTGCATACCCACAGTAGTGGCAGCGCACCTGGCGCCGGTAACGGTGCACGCTCATCCCCACACTGCAGAAAGGGCACTCGTAGGTATAGCCGCAGCTGCTGCAGATAAGATATTTGAAATTCGCCCGGGTCGGGATGAAAAGCATCGCCTGTTCATTCTGGGCCACGACCGCCTCGATCGCCGATTCGATCTTTGGTGTGACCCCCTCCGCATGTGCTTCAAATTCGAATCTTCGTTCGCTCTGGAAGTGCCCGCCTTTGAGCCTGTAGTGGGGGAATTTGACATAGGAGCTCAGTGAAGGGGTAGCACTGCCGAGCACCACTGGGATATCAAGGAGTTTGCCGTAGTAAATCGCCATATCCCGTGCATGGTAGCGCGGCCGTGAAGAGGATTTGTAACTGTCATCGTGCTCTTCATCCACAACGATCAGACCCAGATCGTCAATAGGAAGGAACAGTGCCGACCGCGGTCCGGCGATGATGCCCGCTTCACCGCTGCGGATTTTCTCCAGCGCCTTCTCTTTCTGTTTCTTCGTCAGCTTCGAATGCCACATCACCACAGACTCTCCAAAATGCGCCTCCAGCCGCTTCTGCATCTGCGGCGTCAAGGATATTTCTGGCATTAAAAAGAGTGATCGTTTTCCCTTTGATAGCTTCTCCTCGAAATACTTCATATAAATTTCTGTCTTGCCGGAACCTGTATCACCGAAAAGCAGACCGACCGGGTATTTTGACAGAAATACAAATGCTTCTGATTGTTTTGGCGAAAGCATAATCTCGGTATGTTCTGTGGATATTTTCCCCGCTTCTCTCCCTTTTTCAAATGGCGTAAACAGCGCTGCAGCTTCTCCCAGACTACAAAAATAGTAATCTGAGATGAACTGAATGAACTTTCGCTGTTTTTGCATCAATGTCTCGTTCGTGAATTCAATCACATTTTTCACATCATGTTCGGGGGAATGCACTTCAGCCCAGACGACACCGGCAACTGTTTTTGTCTGCAGGGGAACTTTGACAACTGTTCCGATTTTTATACTGATTTCAGATGCGTATGTAAGGGGTTCTAATATCGAAGAAAAGAGAGCAACTCTATAAAAAAACAATCGGTCCTGCCATTGGGTACATTGTATAGCGCCGAGGAATAGTGCCGGGACCCGTCAATAGCTTACGCGGTTCCCAACAAGTGCAATCGTCTCATTCTGGAGCGGAAGGTTATTCTGAATTGCAGCACACTTATCATCCCCTCCGGGTGCACCGAAGAGAATCTGCATGCTTTCGTCCAAACCGTTCGTTACCACCTGAATTGAGACACAATTTGCCACACTGCCGCCCTTAATGGCGGCACTCTTATTTCCCAGTGTCGCTTCACCCCGCATCACAAGATTATCAATAGCATTTGACATCACAGAAAAGTCGGTCTCAACTTTTCCCTGTGAAACGGCATAATTGGAGATTTCGCCTACAGCCTGTCCAATCTTTGTCATGATTGCACTTACTTCGGCATCATCCCGCGTTGCTGCCAGTTTGGGAATGGCAACGGCTGCCAGGATCCCGAGTATAACGATGACGAAAATAAGTTCGATCATCGTAAATGCACTGCGTAACATGTGGATACCGTTTAGAAATCGAGCGGGTCACATTCTGAAGGCTGTGAGGCTTTCAGAGCAAATGTACCAGTACCTGAATTGTATGCAAACGTACAACTCTTATCCATGATATGGAAAACATAATCGCTTCCGCTCTGAGACCAATGTCCGTTCGCTGTCGAAGGTGTCAACGGGTACATCAGAATTTCCGTACCTGCTGTACAGTTCCCGTCGAAGAGCACCCCTGATCCTCCGCAGCTTAATGAGTTGATATAACTGTTCACGCCTCTGAGCAGATATTTTTGGCGTACCGACACGATACCGGACCGGACTGCACCGATCGTTGCACGGGCACTTGAAATATGCGCGTCATCCCGTGTAGCTGAAAATTTCGGAATGGCAATGGAGGCCAGGATCCCCAGTACCACAATGATGAAAACCAATTCAATAAGCGTGAAAGCTCTTCTTTTTTTAATATGAGACACTACTACCCTTTAATTTGATTGGGAATACGCCGTCATCAATCAACCCCTGCATGGCTGTACACATATCATCCCCACCCGCGGGATGAACGGCAATTGAAAGATAGACAATCTGTGCATTGGGATTTTGAACTTCAAGCGTCACACAGGGGGAGACGTTCCCGAAATTGTAATCCGCCTTGTAATTGCTAAGCGTTACTGTCCCGAGATTATTCATGAGTTTGGCTGTATTGGACATGACCGTAAAATCAGCTTCTACGTTAGCCTTACTGACAACAAACGTCGAAATTTCAAATGCGGTGGTCATAATATTGTGAGCCATACGAGATGTTTTCGCATCATCTCTGGTCGCAGCAAACTTTGGAATCGCAATGGCAGCCAAAACACCCAGAATCAGGATGATAAAAATCAGTTCTATCATCGTAAAGGCATTTCTTTTTATGTTCATTTAGACTCCCTTTGAGTCTAATAACAATACCGGTATATTGTTATAAAACCCCTTCAACGGCCCATGCCGTTGAAAAGAGCATTTATCAGATTGTATTAGTAAGAAACGCCACTACCACCGAATACGTGTGTTCCGATCAGGCCCTGTGTGTTTGCAGCAGTATGTGCAGCAGCACAATAAGTTGTTGCATCGTTTGTAGAAGAAACTACGATACCTGTTGCACCGTTAGCAGCGATAGAGAAACATTTGACTTTACCCGCTGCAATTGATGCAGAGCTAGATGAGTCAATTGTACCCTGAGAAGTGTAGTATGAACCGATATCATTAACCGCAGTGGAAATGTTTGTCAGCTCTGTTGACGTTTTAGCATCGTCACGAGTCGCTGCCAGTTTCGGAATGGCAACCGCTGCCAAAATACCAAGAATAACGATAACGAAGATCAATTCGATCATTGTAAAACCAGCTCTTTTCATAAGAGACCCCTTGTTTTGTGAAATTTGGCTACTCTTGCAACCTAGAGATATTCTCGCATAGAAAAACTTAATATTCTCTTTGGAACCTTAAATGTTCACGGGTTGATCTCATATAGGTTGATTTTCCAGAAACTCGCCTTCGAATCGAATGATGCTTTGAAGTCCAGCCCGATGTCAGCTGCATTCATGATCGTGTACTGTGTTAAAAGATACCTTCCCCCCAATTGATACAGCACCGTGGTGTTGATATCCAAATGGTGGATCACCCCTTCACGCTTGTAGATGACGTATTTGCCCAGTTCCGATGAAAACAGGTAGTTGGAACTGCCCCATGTGTCGTAGCGCTGCATGATAAATGCATTTTTTTCCAACTCCTTTTCTATCGCTTTGCGGAATTCCAGCTTGTACGCAAGCGGATAGTTGGAGACGTACCCGTCCAGGGTCTGCAGGCCGTTCAACTGCGCGCTTGAGGGGTGCATCCCCAACATGACGACATAATAATCCTTCGGATCTTTTCCGATGAAGTCACGAATATCCTTGTACACCGACGGGGCAAAAAAACTGCCGTAACTGACAGCCTGCATTGTTAATTTGTTAAAAGAGCGGCGGACGAATGCATTGTCAGCTTGGAACACGAATATAAATATGACCAAGACCATTCCAAAACGCAAATAGCGGACAAATATGACGAAAGCCATTGCCAGCAATATGTACCAGGCCAATGTCTGTAAAAAATAAAACCGTGAAAAGTTGAATTTTTCAAAAAACGGCATCGCTTCTTTGATGAACTGAACCCCTTCATAAGACCAAAACCCGTAGAGGAACGAACTCATGAGAATCAGGAGGAAAAGCATTCCGAAGAGTCTGGATGCATGCACGCGGACAAACTTCACAAATACAAGCGTCATGACGAGGAGCGTCCCCATCGCATATTTTGATCTTATCATGTCCATATATGCGCCACTGTACATCATAAGAAAAAACGTCAGGATAAACAGGATTGAAATGCGTGTTCCAATCCGTATCTTCTCAACAAGTGCAAAGAGTGCCATTGCTGCCAATACCGCCAAAATGACAATGTCAAACTGCACTGTGGGTGTATTGACATGCCCATCAAGGAAGATCAGGTGTGATTCACGATAGGCATCCAAAAAACCTCTTACTTCCGTGACGAATGCCTCCCTGTGGGACACAAATCCGCCCTGACCAAACAGCATCACGGAAACCAGGCGATATTCAATCGCAAGGAAAATCGCTGTCATCAGTGCAATGGCGATAAACAGACCAGTATTGATTCGCTTTTCTTTTCGCCAATCAAAAAGCCAAAGCCCTGTCATCAGAATCAGGAAGAAGAGGTAGGCCAAGACAAAACTGCTGTAAAACGGCAGGAGCGTCACGATCATCCAATCATAATACCGCCCACCGCTCTTTCGAATATTCAAAAATGCATAGAGCGCCAAGGGCTGACCGGCAACACTGAGGCCGCCCGCTGGCCAGAATGGCACGAAAGCAAAGAGCAAGGTCCCCAGGACAACAAGCAACTCGCGATAGGCAATATCACGGGGAATAAAATGATTCCGCAACAGCAGCAGCATCCCCCAAAAAGCGACCATGTGCATCATTACAAGATTGACACTGTAGGCTTCGAGCGGCGGGAAGATGACATAAAGCCACAGTAAAACGTTGAATTCGCTTCCAAAGGAGATCCGGGGCAACGAATGCATAATCCCCGGGACCATACTCATGGAATCTGCGAAAATCTTTCCGCTATTCGCCAGGACATAGTACCGCGAATGCGCGGAATCGAGATTATCGGAGATTGTCATGATCATATCGGCACCGCTGCTGATCGGCCACAGGTAGACTCCCATCGCCACCATCCCGAGCAGAAAAACAAAAAATCGGCTCCTAGAAGTACTGAAGTACTGCTTTATCCGTTCCCCGGCCAGCTTGTCAAAACTCACATCTTCTCCTTACACACAGCATACAAATAGACATCCCAGAAACTCTCCTGGTCCGAAAAATACTTTAAAAACTCCAGTCCATATTGTTCAGGGGCACTCAGCCTGTATCCCGACAATACGAAGCGAAGCCCATGATCGTACATCAGTGATGTATCCATATCAAGACGATCAGCACTGCCGTTCTTCGTATAGTCATAATATACTTTCCCCTCCACGGGTATGTAACATTTGCTCGTCCAGTTTTGAAGGCCGTGCTCTTTACGATAACGGTAAGCATCGGGGCGAAGAGTAAACTTTTCAAACAGATGTGCATAGGACAAAGGGTAGTTGTTCATATAACCGTCAAGGGTATAGAAACCGTTATAGAGGCTCACCGCCGGGTATATCCCGAGGCTGACAACCCTATATTGCGATTGCGGGAGACCGATATATGCTTTGATCCTCTTGAACATATCGACAGCATAAAAATTTTCATAGGTCACGGCCTGCTGGCTTACTGCGATCTGGAACGTTCGGTGATTGAATGCCATCGCCACCTGAAATGCGATGAGCATTACAAGAAATGGCGTCGCAAAACGGACTTTGCGGACCAGTATCGAAACACTGTATGCCATCAAGACATACCACAAAAACGGCTGCAGGTTATTAAACCTGGAAAAATGAAACATCTCGATGAATCGAAACTGCTCCGCGATCTTTTCCCACCCTTCGTAATACCAGAAGGCATACCAATAAGCGATCACGATCTGCAACAAGAACAGTCCCAGAAAAGGTCGAGAGTGCGTTTGCGCCACCAGCAAAACAGTCGTGCCGACCAGCAAAACCGGCATGGTGTAAAAATTTCCCAGGACCTGGTTCCAGAACGTCGTCATGAAAGTGCCGGCCAGCAGGAGCATAAGCACAAGTGACAGCGGCAAAGACAGTTGTGTACGAACCCGTGTCAGCATGATCCCCACAATCACCATGGACAGTATAAAGGGGAGATGTATGCTCCGGCTATGCGGCTGCCCTTCCAAGAACGTCAGGTGCGCAATTTTATACGCCTGTGCGAAAGGAATATAGGTCTTTATAAATTCTACACGGTTCGAAACATACCCTACGTCGAAAAACATCTCATGGACCAGACGATAGTCCACCAGAAGAAAAACCAAAACCATCCCCGCGATCGCAAAGAAAAACGCAAGGTTCCATTGACGCCTTATGAGAAGATCCCGCAGCCAAACCACCCCGGCGATCAAGAGAAAAAAGAAATAGTAGACGACGAAACTGCTGGCAAACGGGACCAGCATCAGCAAGCCCCACTCCAGGCGGGATGCGTGCCCGGCACGTATCTTAATCAAAATAGCTGCCGTCAGCGGCATCAACGGAATACTCAGGCTTCCCATCGGCCAAAACGGCATGAGGGCAAACGCGAGTGCGATCCCGTAGCGCATCACACTACGGTATGGGTATGTCGGCGAAAGAATGTTCGACTTCAAAAAATATGCCATCGATGCAAATGCGACAACGTGGATGAGTATTTCATGAACAGCATAAGCCGCAAAGGGCGGGAACAGGGAATAAAGCCACACCACGAGACGCCATTCGCTTCCGAATGACAGCCTCGGCAGTCCTCCCATCATCTGGGGAAGAACCGATGTAGAGTCAGCGAAAAGCTGCCCGCTTTGCGCCAAAATTTTCACGGTAGGGATGATCCCGTCAAGATTATCGTACACCAGGATATGCAAAGATGTCCCATATGTCAGCAGCGGAAGAAGGTATATTGCCAAAACGGTCAGTGCCATGCCGACCGAAACCCTTTCCTGCAGCCCGGGGACCCGGCTCCACGAAGCAACCATTTTAATTTTCTGCTGTATCCAGCTCATAGACATAGACATCCCAATAACTATCCTGATCATTTACTACTTTTGTTTTCAACCGCAACGCATCGCGTTCGGGTGCCCTTATTTCATGCGCGGAAAACAGGTATCGTACATTCATGGCCCTCAGCCTTGCAGTATCAAGCTGTACATCATCCAAGGGTTGGCCGCGGACATAATGCGTATAAGAGACACCGCCGGTCAGATAGCACTTGCTTCCCCAATGCTCAAATATCGCTTTGTTCTGCGGCCGCTTCGCAAAATCCTTTTCCAGCAGTTTTGCGAATTCGTGTTTATATGACAGTGGATAGTTCGTCACATACCCATCGATTGTATAAAAGCCGTTCCAGATTAGGACCGCCGGCGGTATGCCGAATGCGACGACCCGGTAGCCAGCAGGATCTTCATCCAGCGTTGTTCTTACACGCTGAAATAGTGTTTCTGCGTAATATGAATGAAAACTCAACCTGTCTGGGCCGGATGCCTTCATGAACGTTTTAGACTGGAAAAGGGCATGGGACTGCAGCACGGCAATCGCAAGGACCATCACTATACCATACCGCACTGTTTTCACAATGACCGCAAATGCAATGCCCAACATCATGATCCACAACATCGGTTGAAGAAAATAAAACCTTGAAAAATCGAACGAACGGAGGATCTGGTACTTTTCGACCCAACCGATCCATCCCTCGTACGTCCAGAAGCCGTGCCAGTATGAAATAGCGATCTGGATGATCCACAGCAGCGGAAGCAACCGCTTTTTTGATACCAGGAGGATCCCAAGACCGTACAGCAGCAGCATTGGCAGTGAGTATCGTTGCGTTGTCATCGTCTGCCAAAAAGGGAAAAGAAATGACAAGGCTATCACCATCAGCCAAAAAAGTGACGCATATCTAGAAAGCGGCGTAGAAAGTACGGAAAACGATAGTCCGATCAGAATAGTCGGGATGATCCAGTTCGCCTGCGAGCAAGAGGTATGTTCCTGGCCGTTGAGGAACAGAAGGTGCGCAAAACGATACGAATCAAAGAACGAACCGAAATCGCGGAAGAACTCCGAACGATGGGAGATAAAATCCGACGGAAGCAGCATCTGGTCGACCAGACGGTAATTCACCAGTAAATAGGAGAGACCCAGCAAAGCAATCATCCCGACAAATGGGGCATTCAGTGCCTTTTTCCTCACAACATCTGCGATCCAAAGCAGCGTGATTGCCGTCAGAAAGAACACACCGCTTAGGACAAAACTGCTGTATAACGGGAAGAGCAGCAGCAGTGCAATATCATAATAGGCATACTCCCCGTCACGGACCTTCAAGAAGAGATAAAGCAGCAAAGGGAGCCCCGATACGCTCAGCCCTCCGGGAGGCCAGAATGGCAGTATGGAAAAAAGCAGCGCCGACAATACCGCAACGGCCTGTCGATATGGCCCGGTATCCCTTGGCGTCAGGCGGTTCATCAGCAGATACATACCGATGAAACCCACCAGGTGAACAAGTGTCAAGTTGATCTGATACGCCAAAAAAGGGCTAAAAAGAAGGTAGAGCCACACCTGTACATTGTATTCGCTGCCAAAACTCAAGCGCGGCAGACCTGACATCATGTTCGGAATGATCTCCATGGAAGGCGCGAAAAGCTGATGGCTCTCTGCCAATACTTTGAACAGGAGTATCGGCGAGTCAAGATTATCAAAGACCAGGATATAGAGCCTATCTCCTGTAACCCACAACGGGAGCAGATAGAGTCCAAGTACCGTCAGTGCTGCAACAAGCAGGGTACGTTTGTCCAAAACGGTCTGTGCCAGTCTCTTCATTCTACTTTTTCCCCGCCTTCGCCTGCTGTTCCTATCACCTCATAAAGATAGACATCCCAATAAGCCTTGTCGCTTGTAAAAACTTTTATGAATTTCAATCCGATGTCAGCCGCACCGTCTATTTCATAGCCTGAAAGGACATACTCCCCTCCCATAGCCTTCAGATAATCGACATTGATCTCGACACCTTTCAGCACCACCCCGGGGAAATAACGGATGTAACCGATATTGCCCGCATAGACGTAACACTTGCTTCCCCAATCATCATACATCTTTCTATTGCCGGGATATCGTGACAGATTGTCGGCAATGACCGGACGGAATCTGTACTTGTAGGAGAGTGGGTAGTTCGTACAATAGCCATCGAGCGTATAAAAACCGTTATAGAGTGCGACAAGCGGATGAATCCCCAGACTGACCACACGGTAGGAATCTTTAGGCTTTCCGACAGTATCTGCAACGTCTTCAAAGAGTTCCGGTGCATAGTATTGTTCGAAACCCACCTTGGTGTGATAAAGGTCTTTTTCGACAAAGGTCCGTACGTCGAAGAGGGTTGCCGCCTGCATCACTACCACGGAACCGATGAGTATCTCAGCATACTTGAGTTTGGACACTAGCAGCGAAAACGAAATGGCCAGCATAACAATCCACAGTGGAATCGCCATAAAATAGAAGCGTGACATATTGAACATTTCGATAAAAGAAAACTGCCGGGCGAGATCATGCATCCCTTCATAGAACCAAAATGCATATTCATAGGCAAACGCGATCTGAACAAGCATCATCGCAAACAATACTCTGAGAATTCCTTTTTGCAGGAAAAATCCTACCAGTGAAACAGAGACAATGACCGGGAGTGTCATCTTCTGCGCCAAGGCAGTGTTCCATAACCCTGAAAAAAACCCCAGTAAGATCACGGCGATGACAAGCAACGAATCTTTTCGGGAGAAATCCGATGACTTGAACGAAAGCAGCATCGCGATCATGACAGTGCCGATCACATAAGGTGAAAGCCGTATTGCCGTATGCTCTTCACCTCCCAGGAAGAGCAAATGTGCGGAGCGGAATGCCTCCGCAAAAGTCCCGTAATACTTCACGAATTCAGTGCGGTGAGAAATAAATGCATCATCAAAGAACATAGAAATCACCAGTCTGTATTCCACACCGAGATAGACAATGCCCATCAGTACGATGGCACCCACAAAAGGGCGGTTAATGGATCGGTACACAATCCTGTCCGCGACTGCCCAGAGTGCCATTGCCGTTAAAAAAAAACTGTACACCAGAATCAGATTGCTGTAAAAAGGCACTAATAGCAGTACGGCCCACTCCTGCCACCTCCCCTGACCATCTCTGATACGTAAAAAGGCGTACAAGACCAGGGGCATTGCCGGGACACTCAGGCCGCCGGAGAACCAGAAAGGTGTCAATGCAAAAAGTAAAGAGCTCGAAAGGATAACAAGCCTTCTGAACCGAATGGTATAAGGCACAAAATAATGGCGCAGTAAAACCAGCATACTGACGAATGCCGTCAGATGCATGATCACTTCGTTCATCACATAGGCAGTGAAAGGTTTGAAAAAGACAAAAAGCCACACCAAGGCATTCAATTCACTCCCATACGAGAGGCGCGGAAGTCCATCCATCATATTGGGGACAATAGACGATGAAGGCGCAAACAGCATACCGCTTTCAGCCAAGATCTTATAAAGGACGATCTTACTGTCAAGATTGTCAAATGTCGGTAGAGCCACAGAGGGACCGTACAGCCCGAACGGCCCAAGGTATAAGGCAAGCGTCAGGAAGACGACTGTGAGAAGAAACAATCTGCTATTTAAAAAAAGCATCCACCTGCTCACATACCCGTTCCAGATCACTGCCTGACATCTTGAAATAGAGAGGCAGACGCAATAAGCGCTCACTCTCTTTTGTGGTGTACCTGTCCTCCCCCTGAAAGTGGCCAAAACGCCTGCCTGCCTGTGCAGAGTGCAGCGGAACATAATGGAATACGGCATTAATCTCTTGATCACGCATGTGATCAATCAACTGCCGCCTCTCCTCCAGATCCTTTACTTTGATGTAATACATATGGGCGTTATGAATGCACGCTTCTGGAATCGTAGGCAGCTCAAGCGCATATGGGCTTGCACGGAAAAAACGGTCATAGGCCTGCCAGCTGTTCATACGGTCCGCCAGGATCGCACCTGCATGCTGCAGCTGTGCCCAAAGGTAGGCGGCCTGGATTTCGGAGGGCAGATAACTGCTCCCGACATCGACCCAGCTGTATTTGTCGACCATCCCCCTAAAGAACTGATTACGGTTCGTCCCTTTTTCCCGAATAATCTGTGCCCGGTCCACCAGTTTTTCATCATTGATAATCAGCAGGCCACCTTCCCCGCCGCTCGTATAGTTTTTGGTAGCATGAAAACTGTAAGTCCCCAGATGGCCGATAGTACCGAGCGGTTTGCCTGCATAGGTCGACATCATCCCCTGTGCCGCATCTTCCACAACGTAGAGCCCATGCCGCGTCGCAATATCCATGATGGTTTCCATATCGCAGCCTACACCTGCATAATGCACCGGGACAATCGCTTTAGTCCTCGGGGTGATCGCACCCTCAATCAGTGTTTCATCGATATTCATCGTATCCGGACGGACATCGACAAAAACAATCTTTGCCCCTCGGATCACAAAGGCATTGGCCGTCGAGACGAAGGTATAACTGGGCATGATCACTTCATCGCCCGGCACTATTCCGATAAGCATTGCAGCCATCTCGAGTGCATGTGTACAAGAAGTTGTCATCAGTACTGTTGGCGTTGACAAGCTCTTTTCAAACCATGCCTCGCACATCTTTGTAAAACGGCCGTCTCCGGCCAACAGGCGTGATTGGATTGCCTCGCCAATATAGGCCATTTCATCGCCGGTCACCGGCGACACATTAAAATAGATCATTGTGCATGACCTCTCTCATCTTGATTTTTACGGCAGGGACCCCTCCGGCGATACAGTAGGGCTCGATATCCCGAGTCACCACCGCCCCCGCTGCCACAATTGCACCTTCGCCAATGTTCACTCCGGCCAGAATGGTGACATTTCCGCCGATCCAGACGTTATCACCCACTTGAATCCTTCCCCCGGTATCCGGTAAATGAAGATACCGATGATCGTGCCCGGCCGCCAAAAATGATACCGATGGTCCGATTCTGACATTATTGCCGATGACAATCTCGGAGGATTCAATGAAATATGAGGGCAGGAGCATACACCCCCTGCCAATCGTCACTTCGTTACCAACCCGGATTTTTTTCGGAAACCGGAAATAGCATCCGTAATCGACAAATACATTCCGGCCGAAACCAGCGAACACGATGCGCAGACACAATGTCCTGAGAAGAGGTGGCATGAGGTTCAGCAGCATTAATCCAAGGTTCAAACCATAGGAATACCACATGAAGAGATGCCGCTTTGTATTTTTACTGAATACCATAAAGCACGACTCCTGCCAAAATAAATCCTGCACCTATCAGTTTCTGAAAGGGAATTGTTTCTTTCAACGAAAAGTGTGAAAGTAACAATACCACCAAAATCGTTAAAGATGTGAACATATACACCGTGTCGACAGGGATCTGCTTTAACGCGCAGAAACTCAGTACGGGCGTCAGTACAAAAAGTGTTAAAGCGACGGCTATGAACAACCCTCTGCGCGTCATTTTATAGCGTTTGAAACTGTACTGTCCAAAAGCGGTGGCCAAAATTGCCAGACTCAAACACCCCCAGCTCATTGTGCAGATGTCCTATTGTAACTCATCACCCCGACACCGATGACGATCAGGAGCACTCCCAGTGTTTTATTCCATACCAGCGTTCCTTCCCCGATCGCGACAGCATAGAGATAAATCAGCGGAAAAAAAACGGCAGTCAGCGGGTAACTGTCATGCAGATGGTACCGCTGGTAGATGTCCCCCCAGAGCTTCAGCTTGAGTACATTAAAAGTTAAAACGGAAAAAATAACGGCTGAAGAGACCACAACTCCTTCAGAAAGGTGCTTTGCCCCGAAATTGAGCAAAGCGGCACTGGCCAGTGTCAATACCACTGTTAAGGTGACAAGAAGAAGTTTCCTGAACTCTACCAAGGCAGCTCCCTACCAAGCAATTCGGAGAGCCGTTGATTCGGCTGCAGGTAATACTGACGCAACGCTTCGGTGACATCATCCGTGACAACGGTATGTCGTTGCGCAGCATTGACCTTCTCTGCAAAACACTCCGGTACGAACGACCGATCCACACCGATAAATTCATACAGCGTCTCCAAAGCCTCCAGGCGCTTCGTCAGCTCTTCAAAAAAGAAAACACCGACCTGCTTTGCCCCGAAGACGGCAAGATATTTTTGGATGAATGTCACATATTCCCCGCGGCCAAGGTAATCAAACGGGTTAACGGAAATACTGGAACGGTCATATGCCGGTGCTGTTTTGTTCTGCAAAAAGACCTCCCGAAGCGACCGGGATTCAATACCGTTGTTACGACTGAAAAAGTAATTGGAAATGGCCCGTTCGACCGGATCACGCAACATGAAGACGATACGGGCTTCCGGTATAAGCTCGGCAATGCGTTCGGCAACGCCCTCGCTTTCATAATAGCTCGTGCTTTTCTCTCCCAGAACCGCCTCGCGACCGCAGCCGCTAAAAAAGCTGGAAAGGTATGTAGAATAATCACGTGTTTTTTCAGCACCGAGAAAGTACTTCGGTTCCGGCTTCACGGGTGTTGCCATACAAACCTCCGGATGCGCCGCTAGCAGTTCATACAGGTAGGTTGTACCGCTGCGCTGCGCGCCGACAATGATAAAATGGCTGTGCTTCACTCTACAATCTCTCTGACATAGTAACTGCGTTCCGAAGAAAGTTGATCAAGAATACGCGACAGGTACTCCCCGATGATCCCCAGCATCGCAATAATAAAACCGCCGAGGAATGACGTCAGGACGACCATTGTCGTCCATCCTGGGACATTCACGTACCCGAAAAGGCCGAGAAGAAGATAAACGACACCGAGAAGGAAACTGGCACCCGAAATGATCAGCCCGATCATACTCAGCAGGCGCAAAGGATAGGAAGAGTAGTTGATAAGGAGACGACTCACCAAACTGACAATACGTTTGAAGGTATAGTTTGACTTACCTTCTATGCGCTCGTGGTGTTCGACCTCTACATTCCCGATATTGGTAGCATAAAGCAATAAAAGCCCCGGAATATAAGGGTAAGCGGTTTTATGCGAAAGCAGACGGTCTATGACATCCCTGTGGATTATCCTAAAGTTGCTCAATACGATATGATCCGGTTTATTGAAAATCTTACGATTCAAATATCCGATAACTTTCGAGCCGAGTTTCCTGTAATTTGCATGCTTTTTTTCAGTGAACTTACCGAAAACGAGATCAAACTCGCTCTTTTCGATAGCATTTGTCAGTTTTACAATCTCGCTCGGTGGGTTTTGGAGGTCATCATCCATCGTAATAACGTACAGACCAGAGGCATGCTCAAAGCCGCACAGGATGGCACTGTGCTGCCCAAAATTCTTAATCAGATTGATCGATTTGACATTCGGAAGTTCACGGGCCAGGCCCTTGATGACGTCCCAACTTCCATCACTGCTGCCGTCGTTTACCAATATGATTTCGGCAACAAGATGCGCCTTCTCAGTCTCCTCGATTATTTGATGAACCGTTTTCGTGACAAAAGAAGCACTGTTGTAAACGGGGATGACAATGGAATATCTAAAGCTGTGAAGCATTTCTTTCATGCAAAGTACACTTTTTTATTAGATTATACTATATCGATCTTGGCAATTGACATGTGGATTAATGTGAATGCCGCATCAGCTGCATGTAGGCCTCAAAAAAACGTTTGCCGAGTATAATATCTGCTGCTGCCGTATAATGGAGCTCATCCTCCAGCTTGGCCAGATCGTCCGTATCTACTAAAACAGCGTTCGCATATTTTTGTGCCATTTTAACCTGCAACGTCCTCACTGTTTCACGATACCGGTGGGTTTTCAGAGGCGGGTTTACCTCCCCGATGATAAGAGGAAGATCCACTACCCCCAAATCTTTTTGCAGTGATCGGTAAAATCGGTCAAAGTTTTTGTCATAATTTTCCGCCAACTCCAACTCGCGGCTATCCGCTTCCCCCTGCATCCAGACCAGGGCAGCGCAGGAGACATCCCGGCCATCGACTGCTTCTTCAATCCCTTTGAGCAGGACTTCGTAAAATGTAGAAGTTTCGTCTTTATATTGAACCGTAAAGCCTGTTGATCTGTCAGGCCCCCACTCTTTGACATTGCTCCCGCCGACTGCAAACATGACAAATATAAAATGTTCATCCGGAAACGTTTCAATCAATGCCTTCATCATGCTATTAGCAGGACCGATACCGCGTTTTGGCAAATCGGTATCGTCTCTCAAATTGGCAAACCGATGATGACCCAACATTGCTTCGGAGTAGGGCTCTTGCAGCGGGTCCATTCCAAACATATTGGACTGCCCGGCGAATAATATCACCCGATAATGTGGAGTTTCCCCTGACTTACTTACACACAATGCGGTGCGTCCGGACAGAAATACTGACACTGAAAACAAAAAAAGTACGGAGAGTGAAGCGATGGAAATAAAAAGGTGTCTGTTTTTCAATACGTTATGCTTCAGCAGACTCCACCGTCATCTGCTCAAGTAACTTGACAATTTTTCTATCCTGCTCAAACAACTCATAGTTTTTCTTGACATACGCCTGCAGCAAGACCTTCAGATCGTTGTTACCGTCCAGTTTGAAATCTTTCTCGAGTTGGTGCAGCAGGAAATCCGCGAAAGCATCGTCGAGGTCGATGTCGAAGCGGCTGCGGTTGACGGTGAGGGAGACTTTTTTGCTCATACGCTGTGCCGGGTCTGCCGGCTTATCCGAGAATACTCTCGATCTTGTTGACGATCTCTTCGATCTCGCGCTCTTTGGCAGCATTGTCCGCCTCAAGACGTTCGATCTGGCCGCGGAAGGCTTCGTTCTGCGCCTGCTGGTTCATCAGGTCGTTTTTCAGAACCTCGTTCTCCTCTTTGAGGGCGTGCAGCTGGGCCATGACCTGCGCGACTTTTCCGCCGAGTCTGTCAACGACGTTTTGTGATTGCTGTTCCATTATTCTCTAATCCTGTTTCGCTCAATTCTCCGGCAGGGATGGGCCCCGCCGCTCTTGGTTATAATTCTATCACAAAGAGATAAGAGTAAAGGATGATGGGTGGGCAGATTTGAAGTCGTCACGGAATACGCACCGGCGGGGGACCAGCCGGGGGCGATTGCCACACTGGCCGGGAGCGTCCTGGAGGGGAACCGTTACCAGACCCTCGAAGGGGTCACCGGGAGCGGAAAGACCTATACGATGGCCAAAGTCATCGAGAAGACCCAGCTGCCGACGATCATCATGACCCACAACAAAACGCTCGCAGCCCAGCTCTACAGCGAATTCAAAGCCTTCTTTCCCAACAACCACGTCGAGTACTTCATCAGCTACTACGATTACTACCAGCCCGAAGCCTACATCCCGCGCCAGGACCTCTTTATCGAGAAGGACAGCTCCATCAACGATGAACTGGAACGCCTGCGTCTCTCCGCAACGGCCAACCTGCTCAGCTACGACGATGTCATCGTCATCGCCTCCGTCTCCGCCAACTACGGTCTCGGGGATCCGGAGGAGTACGCCAAAATGGTGCAGATCCTCGAAGTCGGACAGGAGGTCGGGCAAAAAGAGCTTCTGTTGCGCCTGGTCGAGATGGGCTACACCCGCAACGACACCTACTTCGACAGCGGCCACCTCCGCGTCAGCGGCGACGTTCTCGACATTTACCCACCCTACCTCGAAGACGAGGCGATCCGCGTGGAATTCTTCGGCGACGAAATCGAGGCCATCTACACCTTCGAGGTGATCGCTAACAAGAAGCTCGAGGAGAAGGAGAAGGTAACTGTCTACGCCACCAGCCAGTTCACGGTCGGCCAGGAGAGGCTCTCCCGGGCCGTCAAGACGATCGAGGACGAGCTGGGCGAGCGCCTCGACAACTTGCTTGCCAACGAGAAGATCGTCGAAGCGCAGCGCCTCAAGCAGCGGACCGAGTTCGACCTGGAGATGCTGGAGACCGTCGGCATGTGCAAGGGGGTGGAGAACTATTCACGCCACCTCACCGGCAAAAAGCCGGGCGAAGCGCCCTATACCCTGCTGGACTACTTCGCCATCAACCACGACAAGTACATGATCATCGTCGACGAATCGCATGTCTCACTGCCGCAGTTCCGCGGCATGTACGCCGGCGACCGCAGCCGCAAAGAGGTCCTGGTCGAATACGGCTTCCGTCTGCCGAGCGCCCTCGACAACCGGCCGCTGAAGTACGAGGAGTTCATCAACAAAGCGCCCCACTACCTCTTCGTCTCCGCCACCCCCGCCGAAACGGAACTCGAGCTCAGTGCCGTCAAGGCCGAACAGATCATCCGTCCGACGGGGCTGCTTGATCCCATCGTCACGATCAAGGACTCCGACAACCAGGTCGAAGACCTCCACGACGAGATCAAAAAGACCGTGGAAAAAGGCGACCGTATCCTGGTGACGGTCCTGACCAAGAAGATGGCGGAGTCACTGACGACCTATCTGGCCGACCTCGGTATCAAGGTGCAGTATATGCACTCCGACATCGATGCGATCGAACGTAACCAGATCATCCGAAGCCTCCGGTTGGGGGAGTTCGATGTCCTCATCGGGATCAACCTCCTTCGCGAAGGGCTGGACCTGCCCGAAGTCAGCCTCGTCGCCATCCTCGACGCCGACAAGGAGGGCTTTCTGCGCTCGGAGACTTCGCTGGTCCAGACGATCGGGCGCGCCGCGCGCAACGCCGACGGCCGTGTCATCCTCTATGCCAAAAAGATGACACGCTCGATGCAGGCCGCCATCGACATCAATAAGCAGCGCCGCGAAAAACAGATGGCTCACAACGAAGCCAACGGTATTACCCCGACGACCGTCAAACGCAAACTCGACGAAAACCTCAAGCTCGAAGAGACCGGAGAGCTCTACAACAAACGCAAGAAACTGGAGAAGATGCCCGCTGCCGAACGCAAGAAGATTCTCAATGAACTGAACCAGAAGATGAAGGAAGCGGCGAAGAAGCTGGAATTCGAAGAGGCGGCCCGTCTACGCGACGAGATCGCCAAGATTAGACAGTTATGACATTGTAAGAATGTTCCCTATAAAATTTTCTTGAGTAAAGCCATTGATTTTTAGAAGTTCTTTCCCTGCGGCTCATTACCTATAATTGCATACAGATGCACTGTCCATACACTTTTCTCATCTTCAAAAGTTGCCAGATACCTCAATCCGAATTTTTGTGCCTCAAGAATACGTCTGGATGAAAACAAATATTGACCGCCCATTCGGGAGATCTGCGTCGTGTTCATATCCAAATCATTATAGACGAGTGCATTGTTATTCCGGAGCATTTCTTCATTCAGATAATCGTATGTCACCCCGTTGTCATACAAATAGACTTTGTTGCCCCAATTATCAAAAAGCTTTCTTGCCTCATCATTCTTTTCCAAATGCCGTTGAATAATTTTTCTGAATTCATGTTTATATTGCAATGGGTAGTTAACCATATACCCATCTAACGTATAGAAACCATTATGAAGAGCAACGATGGGATCGATGCCCAGGCTAACAACCCTATATGAACACTGTGTTCTTCCGATATAGTCTTCAATCCGCTGAAATTGGGATGCTGCAAAATACGCATTATATGAGAAGAGATACGGCTGCTTTCCCATACCGAAATATGCTTTTTCCCTGCCGATGGCGAACTGAAAAATGACAAACAGCGACAATATCAATAGAGCGAATTGCACTTTTCGCATAACGACAATGGCCACCAAGGCAGCTGCAATTGCCCAAAGCACTTGAGAAAAAAAGAAAAATCTTGAAAAATCAAACATTCTGATCAATAAGAGCTCTTTGGTGATTTCATCCCATTTTTCATAAAAACTAAATCCAAGCCAATAGGAGAGACCAACAAGTAGTATCAAGATAATGGACAACCATTTCCCATATTTATCGTGCTGGAACTTGTAAACTGAGACAATAAAAATGAAAAAGAGCGGAAGACTGTATTTCTGCGCCAAAAGGAAAGACCAGAAATCTACAAGGACGAGAAATATGAAGACCGATAAAAGAATCAGCGAGAAAAGAGGTGTCAGTTTTTGTTTGAGCAGAGACAAGAGCACAGCGAATATTGCTGCCGGAAGCAATAGTTCAAAATGCATACCCTTTGCATGACTCAACCCGTGCAAAAACTGCAGATGCGCCATACGATATGCGTCCATAAATGTTTTGTCAAACTTCGCAAACTCAACACGATGCGACACAAAACCGCTATCGAAGATCATTTGCAATACTAACCGATAGTCTTTGCATAAAAAAATAAATATCACCAGCAGAAGGGCGAACAGGAGACGGAAGTGAATGACGCGATGACGTAACATTCCGAAAAGAGCAATCGTTACGGCGGTGAAAAGAAAAAAAACATAAACCTGGGCAAAACTTGAATAAAATGGGAAGAGGCTTAGAATCAACCATTCTATCCAACCGTTCTGTCTTTGCCATATTCTTATATATGCAAAGGCAACCAACGGCATGATCGCGATACTTAACCCCAGTGTAGGCAAGAAAGGTGTTATTGCAAAATAAAAAGCACCTGTCGAAGCAGAAAAAAATCTAATGGATTCACTCTCATCGGCTAGAAGATATCTCCAGAGGAACGCATACATTGCAATAAATGCAACTATGTGTATAGTGAACTCATTGACAATATAGGCCTGAAGGGTATCAAGCCAATAATATAGCCACACTTGAATATCAAATTCACTGCCAAACGCCCCTCTCGGGAGACCATTGAAAATCATGGCAATTGTTTTATGACTTTCGGCAAATAATAATCCGCATTTCGCCAACAGAGGAAGATGATTTCCATTGATGTTGTCAAAAATAAAATATTTCAAATCACCCGTATAGATAAACAGCGGGAACAGATATAAACCTGTGGCCGCTAAAAGAAAAAGAAGCCAATAGCGGCGATGAAGGATGATATATTTATTGACAGAATATACGGAGTAGCAGTTCGGCTTCAAGTTTTGATGGATCGCATTTGAAAGCCATGACAGAAAAGAGCTCAATGTTCTGTCTGTATATTTATGATTTCTTTTGCCGTTTCGTGGCATTTACCAAATAGTACCAAATCAACCCTCCCAGGACGACGATGATCAGCGGTGCGATATAGGGGCGTTCGACAATAACCTCGTAAATACCCATGATCGGTTTGCCGGCCAGATAACTCCCCAGCCCCACGACCAGGGCCCACAGCACTGCCGCGAAAAAGTTGAGGATGGAGAAGCGTGTGAAATCATACTTCGTGATCCCGATCGCAAGCGGGATCAGGGTTTTGATGCCGTAGACGAATTTCTGCATGAAGATGATCCAGCTGCCGTGTTTCTTCATCAGCATATGCGACAGGGCCAGCTTACGGCGGTGTTTGTGAAAATAGTTCAGCACCTCTTTCTTGTGGTAGCGCGCCATATAAAACAGCAGTGTATCGCCCAAAAAGTTCGAGACCATCGCCACCGTCATCGCCGTCACCAGGTCCATCTTTCCCATGTAGGAGAGTACCCCGGCCGCCATCAGGCCCACAAACCCGCCGCCGAGCGAATAGAGGAAAAGTGCAATATAGCCGTACGTCGTCAAGTTGGAGAACATATCTTCCATAAACAGTCCGAAAAAGAGATTTGGGGGATTATACTCTAAAGAGAAGAAGGAAAGGCCAACGGGCGAGCCCGTCGGGATCAGGACTCGATTTTCGGTCCCGCCTCGTGGTAGTCGAATTCGTGACCACCCGCCTCTTCATATTTGTGGAAGTTGTCGATGAACATGGCCGCGAGGCGGTCACGCGCCGCATCGAACTCCTCTTTGTTTGCCCAGGCGTTGCGCGGGTTGAGAACCTTCGGGTCGATATCGCCGAGCGTCTTCGGTACGTTGAGACGGAACGTTCTCGTCGTATCGAATTCGCAGTCGTTGATGGAACCGTCAAGGATCGCGTCGATACAGGCGCGCGTGTCTTTGATGCTCATACGTTTACCGATGCCGTACGGGCCGCCCGTCCAGCCGGTGTTGACCAGGTAGACGTTGACACCGTGCTTGTCGATCTTCTCGCCGAGAAGTTTCGCATAGACCGTCGGGTGCAGCGGCAGGAACGCTTCCCCGAAACAGGCAGAGAAGGTTGCGACCGGCTCGGTAATCCCGCGTTCGGTTCCGGCGACCTTGGCCGTGTAGCCGCTGAGGAAGTAGTACATCGCCTGTTCTTTGGAGAGTTTGGAAACCGGGGGCAGAACGCCGAAAGCGTCCGCGGTGAGGAAGATGATGTTTTTCGGATGCCCGGCCATCAGGCCCGGCTGGCGGTTCTCGATATGTTCGATCGGGTAGGAGACACGGGTGTTCTCCGTTTTGCTGCCGTCACCGTAGTCAACAGTTCCCTCTTCGTCAAAGACAACGTTCTCCAGCAGCGCACCGCGACGGATCGCGGCGTAAATCTCCGGTTCGTTCTTCGGATCGATATCGATGACCTTGGCGTAGCAGCCGCCTTCGAAGTTGAAGACGCCTTCGTCATCCCAGCCGTGCTCATCGTCACCTATCAGTGCACGGTTCGGGTCGGTGGAGAGGGTTGTTTTCCCCGTACCGGAAAGGCCGAAGAAGAGTGCCGTATCCCCATCCTTGCCGACGTTGGCGGAACAGTGCATGGCCATCTTCCCCTCGAGCGGCAGCCAGTAGTTCATCATGGAGAAGATCCCTTTTTTCATCTCCCCGCCGTAGAAGGTACCACCGACGATAGCAATATTCTCCTCGACGTTGAACAGAACGAATACCTCGGAGTTGAGACCATGCTCCTCCCACTTCTCATTGACGGCTTTGCAGGCATTGAGCAGCGTGAAATCCGGCGTGAACCCTTCAAGCTCCTCCGTCTTCGGAACGATAAACATGTTGCGGACGAAATGGGACTGCCATGCGATTTCGGAAACGAAACGGATATTGCGGCGGCTGGAGGCGCTGGCACCGCTGAAGAGGTCGTTGACGTAGAGCTTCTTACCGGAAAGCTCTTTGACGGCGACAGCATACACCTCATCAAACACTGCTTTGGAGACGGGCTGGTTAACGTCGCCCCAGGCAATGTATTTGTTGGAAGGCTCTTCAAAGACAAAGAATTTGTCCTTGGGACTGCGGCCGGTGAAGATACCGGTATCGACTGTGGTCGCACCGCTACTCGTCATATGGCACTCGCCGTTTTTGAGTTCGTGGTCGATCAGATCGTCCAGGGAAAGGTTGTAAAAAATCTCTTGGGTATTCTTAATGCCTAATGCTTCCAGTGCTTCCGCATTTATCATCTTGTCTGCCTTCTCTCTTTTGCTGTTCTTATATGGTATTAGGCCTGCCGTTTGCTTTCGCTTAAGACACTGTAAGACACTCTACCAGGCCGCATACAAGAACGAGGTCTGGAATTATACGTCGTTGAAGGCATAACCATCCTGAAAGCGAGAAGTTAAGATGCTGCATTCGGTTTCGAAAGGGTGCGCTGTTTGCGTCTTTTGCACTGCTTTAGAGGAATAGGCGGACTGAAGTATTTTTTAACCACCAAATGCTGCCGACAGGTATATCCTACTACTTCACGATCCCTCCACAATGCTTTTCTATACTGCCTGTATCAAACCATTAGGAGACACACCATGAAAAAGTCACTGTTACTCATCACCATCCTCGGGGTCGCACTCAGCGCGGCGGACGGCCAGGCCCTCTTTAACAAATGTGCGGCCTGCCACGGTGCCAACGGCGAAAAACACGCCCTCGGTAAAAGCAAAGTCATCAATACGATGACACCCGCGGAGATCGAAACGGCCCTCAAGGGCTATAAAGACGGTACCTACGGCGCTTCTATGAAAGCGCTGATGAAAGGCCAGGCTGCTTCCCTGGACGATGCACAGATCAAAACGATCGCAGAGTTTATCGGGGCCAAGTAAGCACGAAACGGGTTCGTTTCCCCTCCGTTTCCACGGCGATACGGATGCGGTACCGGGCCGCGATCTGCGCTACCAGGTGCAGCCCGATACCGAACCCTCCCCGGCTCTCGTCCGCCCGGGCAAAACGCTCAAATATATGGGAGAGTTTTTCCTCCGGGATCGGGACGCCGGTGTTCTCAAGCCGCAATCCTTCCGCACTGATCCCCACCAGAACCGATGTATCCCTGTCACTGTACTTGACGGCATTCGAAAGAAGGTTGTCAATAAGACGTGCCGCCAGTGTCCGGTCCATCACGACCTTTGCCGGCCTTTCCACCTCCATCTCCACATGCAGCCCTTTTGCATCGAAACGGGTCTGAAAATACTCCAGCCGCTCTTTCACAAATACTGCCAGATCAATCGGAACGTCCTCGATACGGACATCGCGCCGCAGCAGCAGAAACGTCAGATCGTCATAGATCGACCCGATCGTGCGTGCCGCCGTCTCGATACGGGCGATCTTTTTGCGCTGCTTCTCATCCAGCGCCGCCGTATCAAGGCGCTCCACGTTCGTCAATATCGCCGTGACAGGTGTATTGAGTTCATGGGTTGTATCCTTGATGAAACTGTCCAGCAGCGCCACCGCCTCTTTCATCGGCCGCAGGAACAGGCGGGAAAGCCCCACCCCGGTCAGCAGCAGCAGTATGAACAGCGCCGTGCCGTACATGCCTGCTCTGCGCCAGTAAAGCTGCAGCCACAGTCCGTCATCCCGGGTCATCATCACCGTTTTGCCCTCTTTGAGGCCGTAAGAGCCCATCGGGATCACCAGGTAGATCATCCCCCCGCTTTCGTGGACACCCGGCGAAAAGTCCGGCGGCGGTATCGGCAGACGGCCGCCCACATGTTTTTTGCCGAGGTAGAACGCCGTGTCGTAGGCCGGGTCAACCGGGAAGTCCGCCCGCTCCCCCTGCATCCATCTGATCAGGTTCGGCAGATAACTCTCCCCTTCAAGTTGCATCGACAAACGGTGCGAGGAGAGCATCTCCGCCTTGGAGGCACGGAAGTAGAGCAGCCCGAGCAGTGCCAGGATCGCAAGTCCCATCAAGGTATAGAGCAGGACGAAAGAGCGAAAGGTCCGGTTTTCAGCGAAACTGATAGCCCGTACGTTTGTGGCTGATGATACGGTCTTTGCCAACGGCGCTCCTGATGGTTTTGATGTAAGTGCGAAGCGCTTCTTCACTCGGGGTCTCTTCAAAGCCCCAGAGGTGCGCATTGATCACTTCGTGGGTCACGACGTCACCGCGGCGCTGCAGCAGCAGTTCGAGGAGTTTCCGCGGTTTTTCCGCCAGTTTGACCGGTTCGCCGTTATCGTAGAGGAGTGCGTTTTGCAGATCGAACGCCAATCCGCCTCCCAGATCCATCCGCTCACTGGCGGGGTGGGAGAAGCGGCGGCGCAGCATGCTCTGGACGCGCAGCAGCAGCTCTTTGAGCGAAAAAGGCTTGCGGACATAGTCATCCGCCCCGCTCTCAAAACCCTGTTCCGCATCGGCGGCACTGTCGCGCGTCGTCAGGAAAAGCGCCGGGGTCTCGACCCCGCGTTCCCGTGCCTCCCGCAAAACCTCGAAGCCGTTCTTCCCCGGAACATTGACATCAAGGATCAGCAGGTCAAAGCTGCGTTCATACAGCTGATCTTCCGCCGACTCCCCGTCGAAACAGCCGACAACTTCAAACCCCTCCTCATCGAGGTATTCGCTCAGGGTTTCATGCAAAGCCGTATCATCTTCAAGCAGCAGGATCGTCGCGTTCTTCATGCAGTTGATTGTATCAGGTTATGGTAAAATTGTCGACCATGCAGCGAACAGTCATCTGGTTATTACCACTTCTTATCATTCTATTGAATACGGGCTGTGCCAAAAAGCCGGTTCCGGAGTCTATACCCGATCCCATGACAGAAGCGTATCTCCTGGAACATATAGAGGTCTCCTACCCGGAAGAGAACCAGGTCTCCATCGTCCCTCCGAGCCGTATCTCCTCCCCCCGCTACCTGGGAGAGCGGGCCGGACTCAGCACCACCTTCAACGTACAGCTCACCCTTGACGACAGGGACGAGATCACCGACATCATCCCACCGCGTTATCTGCTGCTTTTCAGTCTCAAGGCGACCGAGTGGGGCGGCTTTACGACGGCCGTCGATACGGCAGGCAAGCAGCACGACGTCTTTGCCTACACCTCCTATATCCGGGACGGTATTTATTACGACAACTACTACATCAGCGTACCGCGCAGCTGGCTCGAAACCGCCGCCCAGAAGGAAACGACCCTGCTCTTCCTAGGACCGAAGGGCGAGCTCACCGTCACCATTCCCTCTGTCTATCCCAGGACACTTCTGAAATACATTGACAGCGGGGCATTCCGTTCCAAGGCACCTGCCGGCGACGCCAAATAACCGTTCAGTTCGGCCGGTCAACAATACGTTGTCTTCCGTTTTTTTGCATTTTCTAAGCAAATCCGCTACAATCAACAAAACCGAACAGGATTGCGAAAATGGTTCTTGTGCGCAAAAACGACCGGTCCCTCTCCTACTACAAGATCGCACTCTACCCCACGCTGTTCAACGACTATCTGCTCGTTCACCACTGCGGAAAACACTGTTCCAAAACCTCCAAAAAGCACTATTTCAGCAGCAAAAAAGAGGCCCTTCTCAGTTCGCTCAACCTCATCTCCGCCAAAAAAGCAGAGGGGTTCGAACTCCTCTCCTCCTAACGCGTTTCGATCCCATACCCCGCCACAAGGAACATTCCAAGCGCAACGACGCCGGCCAGAAGAGCGTAGGGAAGCTGCGTCCGTACATGATCGATATGATCGCACCCCGCCGCGAGGGAGGAGATAATCGTCGTATCCGAGATCGGGGAGCAGTGGTCGCCGAAGACCCCGCCCGAGATCACGGCGCCGATGAGCAGCGGCATATAACTCTCTCCGGCGGCCCCCATTGCCACGGCAATCGGCAGCATGACACTGAACGTTCCCCAGCTTGTCCCCGTTGCAAAGGCCATGATAGAGGCCAGGACAAAAACGGCAGCGGGAAGCCAGACATGCGCCATCCCCGCTTCCAGGAAACTGGCAAGGTAACTGCCGGTACCGACCAGGTCGATCACCTTCCCGATAGCGAAGGCAAAAAGCAGGATCGTCGCGATCGGGAAGAGCGCACGTGCGCCGCCGAGGGCAGCCGCCCCGTACTCCGTCCATGACATCACCCGCTTCAGACGGTACTGCAGGGCAATCCCGCCCAGCGTCAGCAGCATCGTATAGAAGACGGCACTGCTCCCGCTCCCTTTGAGCAGATCGCCGCCGCCCGAGATCCACAGAAAAACGAAAACGCCTGCAACCATCAGCAGAAGCGGCAGGATCATCAGTGATGCATCCCCATGCTTCGTCTCCGGCTCATAGGCGGCGTGCGGGGCGCTGCATCGGCGCATCGGCCCGATATCCCACTCGAACCAGATGACGGAAAACGTCAGCAGCAGTGCGATGATGGCGTAAAAGTTAAAGACGACCGAATGCACTAGGATGCTGACAGCATCACCCTGAAGGTACCCGGCACCGATCTGCGTCGTAATCAGTCCCAGCAGCAGTGCCCCCCACCCGTTGATCACGAGCAGGGAACAGACCGGTGCGGCCGTAGAGTCGCAGACATAGGCCAGTTTTTCGCGGCTGAACCCGAAACGTCCGGCGAGGGGTCTGCCGATGGCCCCGGCGATCAGGGAAGTGATGGATGATTCGATAAAAATGACAAGTCCCGTCGTATAGACCAGCAGCAGTGCCCCCCGGCGCGAACGGAGCATCCGGTAGCGTTCCTGAAGCAGATGAACGAACCCGTCGATCCCGCCTGAACGGCGGACCAGTTCCATCACCGATCCCACCAGCACGGCGAAACCGAGGGTTTTCAATATCCACGGCGTACTGAAGAGTGTCGCAAAGAGCGTCCACGCCTCCACCATGGCCGCGACCGGATCGAACCGGGTATAGACCAGGAGGCCGGTCAACGTTCCGAGAGCCAGGGAGAGCAGCACCCTGCGTGTCAGCAGTGCCAGGATGATCGCCGCAGCCGGCGGCAGCAGCGAGAAGACGTCAGGGGTATACGTCACAGCGTCATCTGTAGTCGTTTGATCCCGGCGCGGCCGAACTGGTCGGCATACAACTCGCTTCGTTTCTCATCGATCACTTCAAAGCCGAGCTTTTCGTAAAGGATCTGTGCATCTGAAGAGCCTATCTCCACCATCGTCTGCGCTTTCCGGTACCCCTTCAGCCGTGCGGACAGGAGGCTCTTTTTGATCAACTCCGCGAAAACGGGCAGCGGTTCATGTCCCTCTATCACGGTCATAAAGTCAACGACCCAGGTCTGACGGTCAATTTCCGGTTTGACCAGCAGGTAGGTCGCGATGCGTTCCTGGTACCCTTCGTCAACCCCAATTTCCGCCAGAGCCTGAGTGAAAACATCATGCGTTGCCACCCGCGGTTCATAACCACAGATCGTTCCCGCGACCTCACTCCCCGACACCGCCAGAAGAAAATTGCTGTAATGGCAGTAGCTTTTGGTTGCCGTCCGTACCAAAGCACTGAGCTGCTCGAGCAAAAGCGCATCATCCGACGTCTCGAAGATCAGGTCGAAGATACCGATCTTCTTCCCTGCCCTCGAACTTGTGAGTATCGCCTCTGCCACGATACCGGCATCACTTTCCGTCGCTTTTCTGACACTCGGATTCATATGCGTCCCTGCCGTCTATGTTATGATGTAGCCACCATTTTATCGCTATGAGGTAAGTGTACCACGAGATGTTACGTTTTGCAAATATGATTTATCTGTTTTCTTATGTGATAGGTGTGACGCTTCACGCACACGATCAGCTGCTCCTTGTCGTCGCGGACGACATGAACCGTTCCACCGCCCTGCTGCAGCGTTATGAACGGACTGCAGGCGTCTGGAAAACCGTCGGCGAGCGGGTGCCCGTCAATGTCGGTCGGAACGGTCTGGGCTGGGGCATCGGCATCCTGGATTTTCCCCATCCGGACAGCGACCCGATCAAGCACGAAGGTGACGGACGGGCACCGGCCGGTGTCTTTGCCCTGGGGCCCGTCTTCGGCTATGCCGCTTCGATATCCACACGGATGCCCTACCTGCAGGCCACCCCGGACCTCGTCTGCGTCGACGACAGCCTCTCTGCAGCCTATAACCGCATCGTGCCTGTCCGGCCCGAGCTCACTTTCGGCAGTTTCGAATGGATGCGAAGGGAAGACTCCCTCTACCGGATGGGGGTCGTCGTCGGGCATAACAGGGATGCCCAGGCCGGGCAAGGCTCGTGTATCTTTTTGCATATTGAAAAAGCCCCCGGCGCGGGAACGGCCGGATGTACGTCCATGGCCCCGGCTTCCCTGGCAGCCATTATCCGCTGGCTGGATCCCGATAAAGCACCGCTCCTCGTGCAGATCCCCCGCCAAAGGCTACCGGAGGCTCAAAAACAGTTCGAAGGCATAGGCGAATAGCCGCGTGTTCCGCAGCTGCAGTCAGTCTCTTTCATTCTCCCGAGCCCGGAATCTTTGAAGCCCCATCTGCCAGGTACTGCAGAACCGTACGGCGTGACACGGTATCGCCGCGCAGCAGCGCACGGGCAAACCCGTCGGACTCGCCGGCGATGAAGCAGTGCTCTTTTGCACGGGTGATCGCCGTATAAAGCAGCTTCCGATCCAGCATGGCGTAATGGCTGAAGGTCAGCGGCATCGCGATGCTGCGGTACTCCATCCCCTGGACTTTGTGCACGGTCAGGGCATAGGCCAGCATCAGGTGCGAAGTCAGCTGCGTATAGTCGTAGCAGGCGACCATCTCCTCAAGAGGGTACACGACATAGACCTGCTCCGCCTCTTCGTCGATCCGGAAGAGCAGCCCCAGCATCCCGTTGAAAATACGGCGTTTCTCCGAAGGCGCCTCTGCTTTGTACTCCTGAAGGCTCCAAGAAGGCAAGTTGTCGTTTTTCGTATGGACCACCTTATCCATGAGTGCGAAGCGGCGCTCGCCGCGCTGGACGGTCTGGCGGGGGGAGGGGTTGAAATAGCCCTGCAGTACCCGGTTGAGGTTCTCGGTACCGAGCGTCCCTCCCTTCATCGGGCTGATCACCTGGAAGGCCGTCAGGTAGGCATACAGCTCTTTTTGTTTCAGATGCTCGCGGCACGCGGGGATCGCATTCACCGCCTGCTCTGCCAACGCCGCCAACAGCGCCTCGGCATGGGTTCCACGGTCGGGAAAGTCGCGTGAAGCGATCGGCAGGAAGCGGAAGTCTTCATACTCCCCGTAGAGTGCGGGGATCTCGCTGTGGCGTACCGCATCGGCGATGGCCGGGATCGCCTGTGTCTCGCTTTGACGGTAGATCTTCGTCAAGGTCACCACCGGCATCAGTTTGAAACGGATGATGTCGCCGAGCACGTCCCCGGCGCCGATCGGCGGCAGCTGTGCATCGTCGCCGACGATGATAAGTGCCGCATCCCGGTGGCATTTGCTGAGCAGCCGGGCAAAGAGCGGTGCATTGATCATGGAGGCTTCGTCGATGAGCACGACCTTGTAGGGCATGCTGTCGCGCTCTTCGAAGCGCACCAGCAGGCTCTGGATCGTCGCACTCTCATAGCCGCTCACCTCCCCGATGCGCTGGGACGCGATGCCGCTGAGCGCACAGGTGATCACCTGTTCACGTCCGTGCCGCAGGGCCAGGAGGTCCAGCAACAGTTTTGCCGTCGTGCTCTTACCCGTCCCGGCATAACCGACCAGACAGAAGAGCCGTTTTCCCCGGTTCAGCGTCTCAAGCGCTTCGCGCTGCTGCTCTCCCGGTACAAATGCCGCCTCCGCCAAAAAAGTATCGAGATCTTCGGTCAAAGGGGTGTCATCGCGTTTCGCTCGCCGACGGAACTCTTCGTAGAGAAAACGCTCTGCCTCATAGAGCCGCACCGGCGAGAGTAGCTCGCCGTTCAGCGGGCGGATCGACTCCTCCGCAACATGCTCCGCCAGTACCGCCTCATAACGCTGCGGTACGGCACCTTCCTGCAATAGGGTATCCAGTTCGGCGAAGAGTTCCTCTTTGCCTACACAGCTGTTGCCGTCGCGTTCGCAACGCTGTGCTATCGCGTATTCCATGGCACAGGCCAGACGCCGCTCATCTCCGGTCTCCACCCCCATCTTCAGGGCCAGTTCATCGGCACGCCGGAAACCGATCCCCTCCACGTTGGTCAGGATATAGGGATTTTTCCGGATCGCCGCGACAGGGTCTCTGACCTCTTTCATCGCACCCGCGATCGTCGTCAGCATGGCGGGGGTAACGTCAAAGGGAGCCAATAGGCTTCCCAGTTCACGCATAGAGCGGAACTGTTTCCAGCGGCCCTGGATCCGCTCCACCCGTTTCTGTTTTATGCCTGCGAATTCTGTCAGTTTTTCGATGTCGTTGTCGAGGATGTCGATCAGGCCCGCTTCTCCGAAACGCTCAATCAGTTCTGCGGTCACCTTTTTCGGGAAGCCTTTGACGACACGGTTGAGGAAAAAGAAAAGTTCATGCTGGTTGACGTTGAGGGTGTGAAATTTGAAGGTACGCCCGTATTTGGGGTGTTCGACATACTCGCCTTCAAGGGTGACGGCCGCGTTTTCGATGCTGGCGACACTGCTCTCAAAGTAGTGGCCGCTGATCTTCTCGCCCGAACCGAGCACGCCGACGAAGAAGCCTTCGTCCTCGTAAAAGATCTTCTCGATCTGGCCGATCAGTTTCATGGAAGAGGAGTTACGCCTTTACCCGTGCAAGCCGCTCCGCTTCCTGGGCTTTGTAAAGTTCCGCGCATCCCTTGGCCAGTTCACGGATCTTGAGAATGTAGTTGGCGCGTTCTGTCTGGGAGATCGCCTTGCGCGCATCAAGGGTGTTGAAGGTGTGGCTGGCCGCCATACAGAGGTCATAGGCCGGCAGGGGAAGTTCCGCATCGAGGGCACGTTTGCACTCGGCGGCCTTCGCCTCAAAGTCGGCGAAGAGCATTGCCGTATCCGCCACTTCGAAGTTGTACTTGGAGAACTCGATTTCCCCCTCTTTGTGAATGTCGCGGTAGAGGGTTTTGCCGAATGCATTCTCGTTCCAGACAATATCGAACACCGTATCGACGCCCTGGAGGTACATGGCCAGGCGCTCCGTACCGTAAGTGATTTCGACAGCAACCGGGTCACAGGCGACACCGCCGACCTGCTGGAAGTAGGTGAACTGCGTGACTTCCATCCCGTTGAGCCAGACTTCCCAGCCCAGCCCCCATGCGCCCAGCGTCGGGGATTCCCAGTTATCCTCAACGAAACGGATATCGTGCTCTTTGAGGTTCAGGCCCAGGTACTCCAGGCTTTTGAGATAGAGCTCCTGGATATTGTCCGGGCTCGGCTTGATCAGGACCTGGAACTGGTAGTAGCTCCCCAAACGGTTGGGGTTCTCGCCGTAGCGACCGTCCGTCGGACGGCGGCTCGGGGCGACATAGGCTACCGACCACGGCGTCGAATCAAGCGAACGGAGGAAGGTCGCGGGGTGAAAAGTCCCCGCGCCGGCCGGGATATCGTAGGGTTGGACGATATTGCAGCCTTGATCCTTCCAAAATTGCTGCAGTTTGAGCAGCAGGTCACTAAATGTCAACATCGCTATCGCCTTGAAAAAAATTACGCAATTATAGCCACTCCTTTCTGAGGCATCGATGGCGACGGCTCAGTAGGTCACGCACTGCTTCCCACTGATGTAATCATCCAGAATCCGGCGGTGGTCGAAAACCAGCGGCGTTTTGACCGCATCTTCGGGTGTAACGACCCGGAGTTTTTTTGCATCGTCGGCCGCGATGGGAAACCCGGTTGCGCGGCAGACAAATACCGCCGAGACGGTATGGAAACGCGAATCGCGGGAGGGATCGGAGTAGATACCCAGCAGACGTTCCACCCGGACATCCAGGCTGATCTCCTCTTTCATTTCCCGGCGCACTGCCTGTTCGACCGTTTCGCCGATATCGACAAATCCGCCCGGCAGCGCCCAGCCGTGAGGCGGATTTTTGCGTTCGATCAGTACGATACCAAAAAAACTGCCTTTGGCATCGAAAAGTTCGACGATACCGTCGACGCTGACATGGGGTGTTTTGATCATGACTGAGGGTTCTCCATCCTATGCATTAAAACTATCTATTCCGCCGTTCCTAAAACGTTATAGCCCGTATTAATGTAACCGGGTTTTACACCAAATAAACCGATGAGAATGTGTTTCCTTCGGAAAAAAAACAGGTAAAGCAACTGTTAGTAAAATTCCCAAAGCTATTTTCATGATCATTCCGGGCCCTCTATGGCGGAAAGATTGGTCAGTCAAAGGTCAGTTGTACTGTATCGCGTGCTGTTTTTGAAGCTTACCGTTTGCAGAGTGTACAGCGGAGTTTCCGCTGCACAAAGGGCGAATTAATAATCGCTGGTAAATTTGAAGATGGCAGAAATGTATCCCTGGACCAAGTCATTAATTACGAGAGCTGCATTGGAATCAGCAACGTCACAATAACGTGCCCCCAGTTCAATACCGAAATCTTCGCTCACGTTAAGATTGACCCCGAGGTCTGCGCCGTAGTAAGGATCGACGTCCGTATCACCAATAGAGTTGATAACACCGGCGTTAAGACCCATAAAAATGTTGAACACATCGCCGAGGGGAACAAGGTACTGCAGTGAAGCGCCGATCTTCCCTGCTTTCTTGTATTGGTCCGTATACCAGAAGCTACTGTCAATGAAAACACGGTAATGACGGCTTTCCGCACCCAGTTTCAGACCGAGCGTCGCCGTTCCTACTTCACTGGTTTCACCGATTGCCGTGTTCTCAGTGTTGTATTTCGTGTTAACATATCCGGCTTCCACCCCGATAAGACCTTTGGCACTCTCTTCTTCGGCATAAGCGCTCATTCCCAGAACCAACAATGCCGGCAGCATGATTTTTTTCAACATAGTACACCTTTAGTACAGTATAACACCTGCTGTGTTTCCCTGATTATACCCACTGCGATTTTAACGCAACTTTAAACCGCCGTAATGTGATCCGCCGCACACCGCCCGCTGGCAAAAGCCCACTGGAAATTATAACCGCCGAGTTCGCCCGTGACGTCGACGACCTCCCCGACAAAATAGAGCCCCCGCACGTCCCTGCTCTCGCATGAATAGGCTTGCAGTGCGCTGCAGGCAACACCCCCTTTGCTCACCTCCGCTTTCGTAAACCCGAAGGTTCCGGCCGGGGCAAACGTATAGGCGTTCAATGTTTTCAGCATTACTTTTTCTTCTGCTGTCACTGCACTGCAGGGCTTGTCAGATACCCCCAGAGCATCAAGGAACTGTGTTACAAAACGTTTCGGCAGCGGAATCGCGGTGGCGATTTTTTTGTTCCCGCCCCGTTTCAACACCCCTTCGACAGAAAGGCCGTCAAGGAAATCGATCGTGATCATCCCCTTCTCCCAGTAAAGCGACGCGGACAGGACGGCCGGACCGCTGATACCGCGGTGGGCAAAAAGCATATCCTCCCTGAGACGTTTTTCGCCGACATGTATCGTCACCGGAAAACTGATCCCCGTCATGGCCTTCATCCAGAACTGCTCTTTTTGCAGCGTCATCCCCGCCAATGCCGGACGGAACGGCACCGTTTCAATCCCAAAACTTTCGGCAATCTTCAGGCCGATATCTGTCGCGCCCACTGAGGCGTAACTGACCCCGCCCGTGGCGACGATCACGTTCCGTGCCTTGAGCGTCCTTTTGTCCGTCGTAACGATAAAGCCTTCATCATCGTGCCGGACCGTCTCGATTTTGTGTCCAAGGAAGAAGCGGACCCCTTCGGCGGATTTGAGCAGGATATCGATGAGTTCCTGGGCACTGCGCGGGCAGAAATAGTAGCGCGCTTTGCGGACAACAGGCTCGCAGCCCCGCGCACGCACCCACTTCAGCAGGGCGCTGTCGTCAAACCGTTTCAGTACGCTCCGCACCAGGGCTTCATCGCCGAGGTAGTTGTGTTCGGAAACGGAGACATTGGTGAGGTTGCACTTTCCGCCTCCGCTGATACGGATCTTGGCACCCGGTTTGGCATTGCCCTCAACGACACAGACGGACAGACCGCCCCGTTCGTTCAGGCGGGCCGCAGCCATCAGACCTGCCGCACCGCCGCCGAGAATGGCTACATCATACTCCACGCGTCCCCTTTCGCTATAATTGCGTAATTATAATAAAGGGTAGAGCGAAAACCGCTGTGCCCTGCAACAGGCAAAGCATGAGTACAAAAAAACTGCATATCGTCTCGTTGGGGTGCACCAAGAACCTCGTGGATACCGAAGTCATGATGGGACGGCTACAATCGTACGAACTGACCCAGGAGAGCGAAGATGCCGACGTCATCATCGTCAACACCTGCGGCTTTATCGACGCAGCCAAGGAGGAGTCCCTTAATACGGTCCTGAGCCTCGATGCTTCCCGCAAGGAGGACTCTGTCCTTGTCATGGCCGGCTGCCTCAGCGAGCGCTACAAGGAAGAACTGAGCAAAGAGCTCAGCGAGGTCGACATCTTCACCGGTGTCGGCGACTATGACAAGATCGACGAACTCCTGGCTGCGAAGCAGAGCCGCTTCAGCGACGAGGTCTACCTGATCGACGGTGCCGAGCGCGTCGTCACCGGCTCTACCTACCACGCCTATGTCAAACTCTCCGAGGGGTGCAACCAGAGCTGTTCATTCTGCGCCATCCCCTCCTTCAAAGGCAAGCTCCACTCCCGGACACTGGAGAGTATCGCCGTCGAGGTCGAGGGGCTTGTAAAGAAGGGGTATTACGACTTCAGTTTCATCTCCCAGGACTCCAGCTCCTTCCTCCGCGACCAGGGCTTCAAAGACGGGCTCATCCAGCTTATCAAACGCGTCGAGCTGATCGAAGGGGTCAGAAGTGCACGTATCCTCTACCTCTATCCGACGACGACATCGATGAAACTGCTGGAGACGATCGCGAAGTCGAAAACCTTCCACAACTACTTCGATATGCCGATCCAGCACATCGACGACGGTATGCTCAAGATCATGAAACGCGGTGCCGGCCGGGAACAGACGCAGATGCTGCTCGACTACATGCGCAAGCTGCCGGAGAGTTTCGTGCGTACCAGTTTCATCGTCGGCCACCCGGGTGAAACGGGTGAAAGCTTCCGGGCGATGTGCGACTATGCCCGTGATTTCGGTTTTGACCGCATCAACGTCTTTGCCTACTCCGACGAAGAGGGCACAAGCGCCTTTGAACGCACTGACAAGGTCGACGCTGATACGATCGCAGAACGCGCCGAGATCCTGGGCGCTATTGCCGAAGAGGCGAAACTCGCTTCCCTGCAGAAGATGGTCGGCAGCGAGATCACCCTCGTCATCGACGGTGAAAGCGACGAGCACGAATACCTCCTCAGCGCCCGCGACCTCCGCTGGGCCCCGGAGATCGACGGGGAGATCTACGTCAACGACAACGCCCTCGACGAAGAGCTCTCTTTCGGCGTACCTTACCGTGCCAAGATCACTGAACTTGTCGGTGAGACACTGACGGCGACCGTTACGGGCCATGCTTGATGCCCAAACCCTTCCGCTCCTAGCGAAGGGGAAAAATCTGCTGGCGTTCTCCGCCGGTATTGATTCCACCGCCCTCTTTTACCTGCTGCTGCACGAAAAGATCCCTTTCGATATCGCCCACGTCAACTACCATACCCGCGAACAGAGCGATGCAGAGGCCGCCCATGCCCGTGCGCTCGCTGCACAGTACGGCAAACAGTGCTACGTTTATGACAGCGGCGAGATCCTCGAAAACTTCGAAGCGGAGGCCCGCCGCATCCGCTACGGCTTCTTCGACACTTTGATGGAGGCACACGGTTATGATGTCCTGCTGACGGCACACCAGCTCGACGACCGGCTGGAGTGGCTGCTGATGCAGCTGTGCAAAGGTGCCGGGCTCCCCGAACTGCTGGGAGTGGCACCTGTCACTGGCCGGGATGGCTACCGGCTGGTCCGTCCCCTGCTGGGTACCAGCAAAAACGAGCTTCGGGCCTGGCTGGATTCGCGCGGATACCGCTACTTTGAAGACGCTTCCAACCGCGACCCGCGCCACACGCGTAACCGTTTCCGTACGCAGCATGCCGCACCGCTGCTTGAACAGTACCGCAGCGGCATCCGAAACTCCCTTGAATTTCTCAACCGCGATGCCGCGGCCCTGCCGCCGCTGCCCGTACCTGTCATTGATTTGGACTTCTTGATGTTGATCGGGCCGCTGGAGCGTTCGGCACTCATGCGTGCCGTTGACCGCTGGCTGAAGCGGCAGGGATATCTGCTAAGACAGGGGGAAAAAGAGCGGATGCTTTCCGAAGACAGCCTGGTGCTGGGACGCCGCTATGCCCTGAGCATCACGCCGCGCTGCACCATCGTGACGCCGATAGCAGACACCAGCATGCCCAAATCATTCCGGGAATCATGCCGGGTACTAGGCATCGGGGCAGCCGTCCGCCCCTATCTTTATGCCCACCCGGATCATTTTACTGCAGTGCGGGAGAAACTGGCTGCTGCAGCAGGTGAAGCGAAAAGATAACCCGGACCTCATTACCCTCTGCCTGCATGGAGAGGGAGGAACCGACTTTCAGGACCCAGGGTGCGGTATCGAGACGGTCGATCAGTGCATAAAATGCCAGCGGCGTTTTCAGCCGTGCGGAGACCTCGAAGCCATCCGCGGAAGCCGTCACCGTCAGCGGTGCCTCTTTCAGAACCGTCGCAATCCACGCCTTCAGCTGCGCGGCATCGATACTATTTTCAAAACGCTCCGAGAGCCGTGCATCTTCCATCGCCAGCTGCTCTTTCGTCTCATAAAGCCGGTCGTATTCCATCTGCAGCCTGTCGCTGCGCTCAACTGCGCTCTGCACGTCATCCTGCAGCTGCAGATAGGCTTTTGCCTCCGGGATCAGCAGCCAGACCGTCACCCCAAGGATCAGAAAAATGACGGCGAAAAGCGAAAGGGTCAGTTCAAAACCCGTATTCTGGCGTCTGAGCATCACTGCAGCCCTCCCGTTACGCTGAATCGCAGGCTGAACGTTCCGGATTTGGACGTCGCAGAAGCGAGGACATAGCGTCCCGAAAGGGCCCGTTCAAGATCCGCCTTCAGGGTGCTGAAACGGCGGCTTGTCCCTTCGAAAAGGATCCCCGCCCCGTCATACGCGAAATGCGTCAATACCGCGTCGTCGGGAATAAGGTCGAGCAGATCGTAAAGCTGATCGGCCAGGAGCTGATCCGAAGCAATGGTCTGCTGCCACAGCTCCTGTTTCTGCGAAAACTGCGTATGCTGTTCGCGCAGTTGCGCCGTCTGAAGCTGGATCGTCTCCTGCGCGTTGCGCTCTTTTTGCACCGAGGTGCGCAGTTCCCCGTTGACCAGGTGCAGTCCCGCCGATGCCGCCAGCAGGAGACCGACGAGGATGCCCCCGCCGACCCATACACGGCGTACGGCGGCTGAAAAGGGGCTTTTAGCTGCCTGATCAATAAAACTATAATCCATAGCCGTTCTCCTTCATAGACGTTTGGGCACAGAGTGCAGCGGCATCAACCGTACGGCTCTGCGCTTCCACCAGCAGGGTCTCTTCCAGTGCCGCGGCAAGCTCCTCGCCCGACCCGGCGGCATCGAGGATATAGACGGCCTCGACAAACTCACCGCGGCAGCACGGCTTGCCGTAATAGGTATCGAGCGTCGTCGCAATTTTCTCCACCATCGGTACGGCGGAACCGTTCCCGTCGCAGCGGTACTGCTCTGCAAACCGCAGATGGCTCTCTTTGACGACTGCCAGACTCATCCCTCCCGGCGTTATCAGCACATAAAGCGCATGCGCCCCCGCCATCGTTGCTTCAAAATAGGCATGCAAGACGGCAAAGGGCGTATAGATGGCATCGGGGGCCAGCTCCGTGTAGCGCTCCTGGATCCCGTAGAGCACCTCTTCATCGCAGTAGTTCATCCACTCTTCGTCGATGCAGAGCGTCCGGCTCCGCTCCACGATCGGCGCCATCTCTTTCGCCTTGGAGAGCGAACAGGTCGGCAGTGCACCGCAGCGGTCGCTGTCGGTCAGCACGGCGATATAGTTATAGGGCGTACGCTCGACCTGCTCCTGCAAAAACGCGAGCGCCTCTTCGTCCAGTCCGGTAAAAAAGACGCGCTGCCGCACCTGGATCTCTCCGCGCCTCGTCTGCGTCACGACACCGACTTGCAAGGTGCTTTCGTGCTCATAGAGGCCGATGAAGACCTTGTCATAAAAACGGGCGAAAAAATCAGCCAGTGCCATCGGTCTCCTTGCATAGCGGATGGGCCGTCCGGTAATGCTTCATTTTCAGGGCGCTGCCCAGCTTCGTATAGATCTGCGTCGTTGCCATCGACGCATGGCCCAGCAGTTCGCTGACGTCGGCAATCCGGGCATCATGATTGAGCAGTTCAGTCGCATACGCATGGCGTAACTGATGCGGGGTCACCTTCAGGCCGACCCGCGCAAATGCCCTGTTGACGAGGTATCTTAAACTATTTTCGCTTAAACGCCTGCCGTTACACTCGCAAAGGAATGTGCGCGGGGAACACGCTTTTTGATGCATTGCAATTACCTCGCCAGCCGCCTGCGTCAGCGGCACGTCTCGGACCTTGTCGCCCTTCCCCCGGATGCGGACCCACTCCCGGCCGATCCGGTCAAGCCGGAGTCCGTAGAGCTCTGAGAGGCGCAGCCCGAGGGTATAGAGCAGCGTTACAACCATCCGCTCGGTCGGCTCGGCCACGGCTAACGCTTCCATAATATGGGTGTGGGAAACGGGCTTGGGGAGGGTCTTGGGGACTTTGATGCTCTCATCCGAACGGAGTTCGACGGAAAGCCCCTGTTTTTTGAGGTAGGCGACGTAACTGCGCCAGGCGCTGAGCTTTTTGGCGATCGTCCTGGGTCTCTGCGAAGCGATCAGCAGACGAAAGGGCATCAGGTCGATGACCGCGACACCGGACTCCACCGTCCACTCCACCTTTGGAAGCGCCTCCCGCAGCGCTTCGTCGTAGCTCTTGACCGTCAGGTCCGAATAGCCCCGGATATCCAGCAGATAGTCAAGGAAGTCAAGGCGGTATCGGCCGAGGTCGGCTTTGGTCATTTTTCTACTCCAGCGCGTGTTCCATCAGCTTTGATTTTACCATCTCTTTGGCCGTATCCATCCCCAGCCCTTTCAGATCGATCGGTTCGGAAGCATAAAACGTCAGCCGGCCGAAGGGTTTGGGAATCACAAAGCGGTCCCAGCTCTTCAGCCGCCAGCAGCGGCTCGGCACACAGCTGAAAACAATCACTTGTGCCCCGGTTTTCTGCGCCATGGCAACGATCCCGTCGGCCACTTCATAGCGCGGTCCGCGGGGGCCGTCGGGCGTGATCCCGATATCCGCCCCCGCTTTGAGCGTCCGCATCGCTGCGATCAGCACCTTGGCGGCATTGCGGTTGGAGGAGCCGTGGATCGTTCCCAGCCGGAAGAAACGCATCACCTGTGCAATGATCCGGCCGTCGAAATGGTCCGAGATAAGGACATTGGCGTTGGGGGTTTCGCGGAAGCGGTAGTAGAGGTAGGGCATCAGCAGCAGATCCCCGTGCCAGAACGCGAAAATGACGGGGTCTTCGGGGACGTGAGCCGGGAGGTTGAAACGTTTTTTCGACGTATGGAAGATCACGCGGATCAGCAGGGCGCCGACCGGGGGGATGAGCCAGAGGCCCAGCTTCTGAAGCAGCGCTTTTTTGAACGACTGTCGCTTCTTTTTCGCTGCCATCTTATGCGCCGACCAGCTCCCCAACCTGGCCCATGCGGTAGGTCTGGGTGATGCGTACATCCGCAAACTGCCCCAGCAGCTCCTCGCTCCCCTTGACTTTGATCAGGATGTTATTGTCGCTGCGTCCCGCCACGTATCCGTCGCTGCGCAGCTCTTCGAAATAGACAGTAAAGGTTCTGCCCAAATAATCTTTGCACTTTTCGTCGAGCATCGCATCATGCATGCTCTGCAGGCGCATCAGGCGCTCCGAGGCAACCTCCGGATCGACGACGTCCGCATACTCCGCCGCTTCGGTCAGCGGGCGCGGGGAGTATTTGAAACTGAACATCTGTTCAAAGCCCGACTTCCGGACGACATCCATCGTCTCCTCGAAATCCGCGTCGCTCTCGCCGGGGAAAGCGACGATGACGTCCGTACTGATACTGACGTCCGGCACCATTGTGCGGAGCTTCTCGATACGGTTGAGGAACCACTCTTTGGTGTACCCGCGCTTCATCGCCTTGAGAATCGACGTCGATCCGCTCTGCAGAGGAACGTGGATGGACTTGCAGATCTTCGGGTTGGCAGCAAACTCGCCGATAAACTCGTCATCCATGTGGAAAGGGTGCGGCGAGGTGAAACGGATCCGCTCGATCCCCTCGACGGCGCTGACGCGGCGCAGCAGCTCCGTGAAGTTGATCTTTTCATGCTCACCGGAGAAACGGCGGCCGTAGTTGTTGACGTTCTGCCCCAGCAGGAAGATCTCTCTGGCGCCGGTGGCCGCCGCCTTCTCCGCCTCCCTGACGATCAGATCGGCCGGAATGGAGATCTCGTCACCGCGCGTTTTGGGCACGATACAGAAGGTGCACTGCTTGTCGCAGCCGATGGAGATGTTGATGAACGCTTTCCACGGCGAACTGCGGAACTCGCTGAAAGCGAACTGGGACTCGTCATAGTCTATTTCCGTCTCGACGGCCTTGTCGCGGTGCAGTACATCGGTGATCTTGGAGACGTTGCGCGCGCCCAGGACGAAGTTGACGTAGGGCGCTTTTTTGATGATCTCCTCACCCAGGTGCGACGCGGTACAGCCGCAGACGCCGATTTTCGCATCGGCCTTTTTCTTTTTGTTGAACGCGCCCAGTTCGGAGAAGAGCTTATGGACCGGCTTTTCGCGGACGGAACAGGTGTTGATCAGGATCAGGTCGGCCTCTTCGGCGCTGTCACAGAGGGCATAATCCTCTTTCTGCGACAGCTCGGCGATCATATGTTCGCTGTCGCGGACGTTCATGGCGCAGCCGAGGGTTTCGATAAAGAGTTTTTTCACAGGAATGCTTTGGGGGCCCGGGCGGGCTTAGAGGATATGCACTTCGTACATATATTCGTTGTCGGCGAGTCCGAAACGTACTTCGCGCATATAGACGCTCTTGCCTTCATTCTCAAAGTGTTCCTGCAGTGCCAGCAGGTCCTTGTGCGAGTTTTCACGGTCGAAATAGAGAATTACTGATCCCTCTTTTTCGACCATGCTCTCGATCTTTTCAACATCAACTTTCTTCGGTTTCTTATCGGTGTGGCTGCGAGCGATTTTAAGCTCCATACTCATCCTTTCTCCCGCCTCATATCAGCGCTTTTAATAGTAACGCGATTATAGCCCGCGTTTAATTAAGCATGCATTAAGTTGCATGCCTAGTAGCAACTTTAGTCTTTTTTGGGTATAATACTACCCTTCTATAAAAAACAATCACCCCCACATTTTTTTATGGAACGACTAGCGAATACACACAGGGATAGTTATGGAAAATATTCTGGACATTATTGAATCGATCGCACACGAAAAAGGGCTCTCCTCCGAAAACGTGAAAGAAGCGGTCAAAGCGGCATTTATCCAGACGGCCAAGCGCCTGGTCAACCCGGAGTTCGCCTACGATGCGGAAATCGACCCGGAGACAAAAAGCATCCGCGTCTACCAGACCATTACCGTTGTCGAAGATGACGACGAACGCCTCGAGGGCGAAGAGGCGGCTGCCTATGTCGGCCTGACACGTGCCAAAGCCGAGGTCGATCCGGACGTCGAAGTCGGTGACGAATTCCAGATCGAGCATGACATTGAATCCCACGGCCGTACGGCGGCCGCAACCCTGTTCCGCGAAATCGAGTTCCATATCCAGCGCATGGTCGAGAACGAACTGTACAACAAGTACAAAGAGAAGATCGGCACCATCGTCTCCGGGCGCGTCACCCGCGTCGACGGCAAGCAAAACACCTATATCGATATGGAAGAGGTCAAGGCCGTGCTGCCGATGAAGAGCCGCATCAAGGGTGAGCACTTCAAGGTCGGCGACGTCGTTAACGCCGTCGTACGCCGCGTCAACATCGACAAGATCAACGGCATCTCCATCGAACTCTCGCGCACCTCTCCGAAATTCCTCGAAGAGCTGCTCCGTCTCGAGGTTCCCGAGATCAACGACAAGCTCGTCATCGTCGAGAAGTGTGCGCGTATCCCGGGCGAGCGTGCCAAGATCGCCCTCCTCTCGACCCATCCGCAGGTGGACCCGGTCGGCGCGACCGTCGGGGTCAAAGGGGTCCGCATCAACGCCGTCAGCGACGAACTGCTGGGCGAAAACATCGACTGTGTCGAGTACACCTCCGTACCGGAACTCTTCATCGCCCGCGCGATGAGCCCGGCGATCATCAGCTCCGTTACGATCGAAGGCGACCCGGAAGATGAAGAGAGCGAAGCAAAAGCGATCGTCACCCTCCCGAGCGACCAGAAATCCAAAGCGATCGGCAAAAGTGGTATCAACATCCGCCTCGCCTCCATGCTCACCGGCTACGCCATCGAGCTCGTCGAGCAGGGTGGTAGCACGACGACCGCCGAAGAGGGCATGCCTGCCGAAGAGAAAAAAGAGGACCTCTCCTCCCTCGAAGCGCTTTTCGGCGAATAAGCGCTTTTCCGGCACACCTCCCACCTCAGAGGTGTGTTTCTACACATCCACCTGTTTTCGAATCACCTACAATACATCTTATCAGCCCCGCTTAGCATAAGGGTTCAGCTTCAACAGAAGCATATCGGCCAGCATATTCCCCAGCAGCGTCAGGAATGCCGTAATCATCAGTATCCCCATAATGACGGGATAATCCCGACTAAGGGCACTCAGGTAAAAAAGCTGTCCCATCCCCTCGATCCCGAAGATCTGTTCCAGGATGACGCTCCCCCCGATAAGCCCCGGCAACGATAGTCCCAGAAGTGTAATGACGGGGGGCATCAGATTGGGCAGGATGTAACGCCGGAAGAGTATCCGTTCCGGCAGGTCCCTTGCCTTTGCGAAAAAGTAGTAGTCGCTTTTGAGGATCTCGAGCGTCAGGGAACGCACATATACCGTCATCGAACCCAGGGCCAGGAAGACCATAACAAAGACGGGGAGGATCAGGTGCCATGCCATATCCAGCCAGTAGGCGGCCCCCTCCTCCGGCCCGCCGATACTGTGCAACCCCGTGATCGGAAGCCACTGCAGTTCAACACTGAAGAGCAGGATCATCAGCAGCGCAAGGTAGAACGAGGGCATCGCAAAAGAGACCAGTGAAAGCTGCCGGATCGCGTGGTCGGTTTTTTGCTCAAAACGCATTGCCGCTTTGATGCCCAGCCAGAGCGACAGGGCGAAAACAAGCAATAAAGAGACAATATTGATCCCCAGGGTGATCGGGAGGCGCTTCATGATCTCGGCGGTCACATCTTGTCCGCTGACAAAGGAGATGCCGAAATCGAGCTGTGTCATGTTGGCAATCCAGTCCGTATACTGCTGCCACAGCGGCTTGTCCAGTCCGTAAACGGCCTTGAGTCGTTCGATCGCTTCGGCGGACATATTGGGGTTGAGCTCACCGCCGCTCAGAAAACTGTTGGGGGCCGCATGAATGGCCATAAAAGAGATGATCGTAATAAGCATCAGCATCAGCAGCAGGTAACCTGCCTTACGCAAGAGTAGGTTCAAAGCGTGTACTTTTTATTGGGTTGAAAAATTATAGCGGGAAAAGAAAAAAGAAAAGAAAGGGTTCCGCCCGGAGGCGGAAGAAGAACTTCTAGAATTAGAAGTTCAGTGTCAGGTAAGCCTGAACAGAGTTGTATGCGTCACCGTTGTTCTGGTCTTTTGCATCAGTGTTGATGTAGGCCAGTGTTGCATCGAGTGCACCCAGAAGCTGTGTGCCGGCAGTGATTGTCAGCTCGTTGACTTCATGTGTTGTCATCGTGTCGTTGGAAACGCTTGTATAGTAAGCGCCCAGGTCGAAACCGCTCAGGGAAGCTTCACCCGTGATGTTGAAGGATGTTGCATCCGGCATAGCAATATAGCCGTAGTTCCACCATGCTTCTGTGTACAGTTTGGACTGTGCAGTTGACCAGTTTGTCGCTGTATTCCAACCGGCACCGACACCTGCTGCATCATCAACAGATGAGTAAGAAGCTTTGATCGTGAAGGCGTCAGTTGCGAAACCGGCCATTACAGCGTAAGCAGTATTGTCTTCCAGTCCAGATACGAAATCACCTGCATCAACATTTGTATACTGTGCACCGAGAAGGATACCTTCCATATTCAGGTCAGCCTGAATCCAGTAAGCCTGTGCCATACGAGTAACATCGTAGTACCACGCCTGAACTGTCAGCGGTTTAACGGAGTTGTTTACGATACCGAATGCGTATGCACCGTCTGTACCGTATGTTGTAAATGCACCGTTAGCGTTGACAATACCTGTGTATGCCAGACCAGTTTGGTAAACATCACTCGTACTTGTACCCGGTCCAAAAAGCGGGCTGTCGCCGAACCACTCTGTACCGTTACCGTTACCGACGTATGCAGCAACAAGTGTTGTATCCGGGAGGTCCTGGTTCAGGAGGACTGCCGCTTCGAACGTATTCTGCTCAACAGACCATGTTTCTGTAAACGCCAGCGGAGTGTCAAGAGCCATACGGCCGACTTTTGCAGTGGTCTTACCAAGTGTAATGGCTGCCCACGCTTCGTTGAACCAGCTGGAGTTCTCAACTTTTGCTCCACCAAGCGGTCCAGCATAGTTGTTACCATTCGTTGTAAGGTTCTTTGTCGTGTGAGAAGAAGCCCATACGTTGGAAACGAAGTTGTTTTCAAGACCGAGGGTAGAGACCATCGTATAAGATGCACCAGCAGAAATACCCGGGAGCAGGTCTGCACTGACGTTCAGGTGCATTGCAGCGTCTGCTGCAGAAGAGTCTTTATCGAACAGTTCACCGTCTTTACCGATAAATCCGTTATAACCAAATGTATCAGCATCCCATGTGCCATACACAATCTGAGCGTCACCGCTGATCTTTACATTGTCAACCGCAAACGCACTAACACCCATCAGCATTGCAGCTGCCAGGCTCATTTTGACTAACTTCATTCATTCTCCTTCAAGTTAAGCTTGACCTATGTTTAAGTTTCGTCGCCGTCCATTCTAACACACAAATCTTAAAAAATTCTGTAATTCAAAAGAAATTTTCACACCCCGCAAACCCCCTGTACAGCGGGCTTGATAGCTTTGTGATAATATTAAAAAAGTCTATTATTCTCCCAAAGCTTCGATTATGTTTAATATAACTATACTATGCAAGAAAACTCAAAGGTAACAGGTATGAAACTTTTTATGCCCATAATAGTGGCAGGTTGTATCCTTCATGTAACAGCGGCTGCTTCTGACATAGACACAAGCTCCCCCTCTCAAAATACGGAGCTCAATGCCATTACCCCTACAGGCAAGATTGACCCTGACAAAAAAGGCTTTCTGCAGCGCAGTTACGAACATTGGGAGGCAACCGAGTGGGAAGAGAATACACAGCCTGAGACGGCTCCTGAACAAGACGCATCTTCCGACGCGGCACCGGTTGAGGAAGCGGAGGTGTCAAAGGTAACCGAAGACACAGCCGTTGAGACCGAACCGAGCGCTGAAACTGCCAAAGCCGATGAGACGACTGATACAGCAGCAGAGCCTGAGACCGACCCCGAGAAAAGTTTCACGCTGCAATACTATTTTGATAAATGGGGACGGTATCTGGACAACAAAGAGAAAAACCGGACCGAACCACTGCATTCGGAAAAGCTTGAAAAGATGCCTGCGATAGGAAAATAGAATGGAAGAGGAGCATGCGCTGTAGAAAACGCTTGCCCTTATAATGTATAGAGCGTGTCAAACGCTCTTTGGAAATGCCTACTTGTTTTCGTCCCAGCTGAGGACCGTTTTGCCCTCGGCGTTCTTCTCGACAGCCGCCATCCCCATAATGTTATAGCCAGCATCGACGTAGTGGATCTCCCCGCTGACGCCGGAAGCCAGATCGCTCAACAGGTACATTGCCGAATTCCCCACTTCTTCGATTGTAACGTTCTTCTTCAGCGGTGCATTGAGTTCGTTCCATCGCAGGATCTGTTTGAAGTCACCAATGCCCGCCGCGGCAAGGGTCTTGATCGGGCCGGCGCTGATAGCGTTGACACGCTGCCCTTTCGTACCGAGATCAACCGCCATATAGCGTACCGTTGACTCCAGGGCCGCCTTGGCGACACCCATAACATTGTAGTTGGCGACATATTTCGGCCCGCCGAGGTAGCTCAGCGTAAGGATCGAAGCGTCGTCCGCCAGTACCGGCTGGAGCTTGTTCGTCAGGTCGATCAGGGAGAAAACGGAGATCTCCATGGCGATGTTGAAAGCGCTCTTCGTGGTTTCCAGGAAGCTGCCCGTCAGTGCCTCTTTCGGGGCGAAAGCGACGGAGTGGACAAGAAAATCGATCTTGCCCATATCCTTTTCAACGAGACCAGCGATCGCATCCATATGATCGGGGTTGGAGACGTCCAGCTCATACACCTTGTCCGAACCGAATGATTCGGCAATCGGTTCCACGCGCTTTTTGAGCGCATCGTTGAGGTAGGTGAACGCCAGTTCCGCCCCCTGATCGTGGCACGCCTTTGCAATACCGTATGCAATGGATTTGTCATTCGCCAATCCGACGATAAGACCCTTTTTACCTTTCATCAACATGTTAAACCTCCTGTTTTTTAATTTGTTTCGCCGTAGCGATCATCCGGCAGAAGTCATCTGCATCGAGCGCGCCGCTTCCGACAAGTGCGCCGTCAACATGATCAAGCGCCAAAATAGCCGCGGCGTTTCCGACCTTGACACTGCCGCCGTAAAGCAGCGGCGCCGTCGTCAGCTTCGCCAGGGCACCGTGGATCAGTTCGATCTCGCTTTCGCTGGGAACGCGACCCGTACCGATCGCCCAGACCGGTTCATAGGCGATCACCAAGTTTTCATACGAAAGGTCGATCCCTTCAAGCTGTTCCGCCAGATAGGTCATCAATGCCTCGTTCCCGGCCTCACGGACTTCCAGCGGTTCCCCGATGCAGTAGACGATACGGTATCCGAGCGCTTTGAAATAGGCGAATTTTTCCGCAACAAGCGCCTGGGACTCCCCGAGAATGTGGCGACGCTCAGAATGGCCAATCAGGATGGTACGGATCCCGAATTCGTCAAGCTGCTCCGTCCCGATCTCGCCGGTGTATGCCCCGTTTTCGGTAGCCCATGCGTTTTGCGCACCGACGGTCACACCGCCTTTGCCGCTGCACAGTGCTGTCGCAGGCGGGAAGACCATCACCTCATCCGCAATGTCTGCTTCGGCGATATACGCAGTCACCTTCTCCAGGTACGCTTCGGTGGCAGCGCGGGTGTGGTTCGTCTTGAAGTTGGCCGCGATGATCAATCGTGTGCCTTGATCACGAGCGGCTTGACGCCCGGAAGGACTTTGCCCTCAAGCAGCTCCAGGGACGCCCCACCCCCTGTGGAGATAAAGGTCATCTCTTCGTCAAGGCCGATACGCTGGACCAGGTCCGCCGTATCCCCCCCGCCGACGACGGTCGTCGCATAGGAGTCGGCGACAAAGTGGGCGATCTTGCTGGAACCGCGGGCAAAACGCTCCATCTCGTAGACTCCCATCGGACCGTTCCAGAGCACCGTCTGGACGTCGTTGAGGACTTCGCGGTAGAGACGCACCGTCGCCGGCCCGATATCGAGGCCCATCCAGCCTTGCGGGATCTCCTGGGCGGAAACGAGTTTGCTGGTGGCATCCGCGGAGAAGGTCTGCGCGGCGACAACGTCAACCGGCAGGTAGAACTTCACCTTGCGGCGGCGTGCTTCGTCCATGATCTTCTGCGCCTCATCGAGCAGGTCGTCTTCGACCAGGGAGTTTCCGACGTCGTAACCGAGCTGCTTGAGGAAGGTGAAGGCCATCCCCCCGCCGATGATGATCTTGTCGACGCGCGGCAGCAGGTTGATCAGTGCTTCGAGCTTGCCCGAGACCTTGCTCCCGCCGACGATCGCCGCGAAGGGGCGGACCGGCTGCTTGATCAGCGTACCGAAGAAACGGATCTCTTTTTGCAGCAGGAAGCCCGCCGCCTTGTGCTTCTCGTCAAAATGCTTGGTGATCGCCTCCACCGAGGCATGGGCGCGGTGGCTGACGCCGAACGCGTCGTTGATGTAGAACTCCGCCATCCCCGCTAGTTTCTCGGCAAGGATATCGTCATTTTTCGTTTCACCCTTTTCAAAGCGGAGGTTTTCCAGCAGAAGGACTTCATGGCGCGGCAGCGCAGCCGCTTTGGCCAGGGCATCCTCACCGACGACATCTTTGGCCAGGGTGACACTGCGCTTGAGCAGCTGCTGCAGACGCAGGCGTACCGGCTCAAGGGAGTATTTCGGATCGACCTCGCCCTTCGGACGTCCCATGTGTGATGCAAGGATCACGGCACAGTCTTTATCCAGGCAGTAATTGATCGTTGCAATCGCCGAGCGGATACGGCGATCATCGGAGATGTTTCCGAACGAATCGAGCGGGACGTTGAAATCACAGCGGATAAATACTTTTTTGTCCTGCAGGTCCAGATCTTTGATATTGAGAAGCTCCATGCAGTGTCATCCTTCACTAGAGTTATTATTGTGCGTGATTTTACCCAAGCTTAGATATAATTTCGTTAAAAAGCGGGGCCATGGCGATAGCGATTTTCGGCGGTTCTTTCGATCCTCCCCATGCCGGACACGCCGCTGTCGTTTCACGGGTACTGGATACCCTGCCGATCGAAACGCTTTATATCGTTCCGGCCTATGTCAATCCGTTCAAGCGCGGCACCCATGCCCCCCCGGAACTTCGTCTGCAGTGGCTTGAGCGTATTTTCGCTTCCAGAGAACGCGTCCGGGTCAGCGCATTCGAAATCGATCAGGGCCGGCCCGTACCGTCGATTGAGACCGTCCGCCATTTCAGAGAAATCGATACGGACATCTACCTCATCATCGGCGCGGACAACCTGGACGCGCTCACGAAATGGCATGCATTCGATGAGCTGGACCGCATGGTCACCTGGGTCGTTGCCAGCCGGAAGGGCAGCGAAGTCCCCGAACACTACCTGCGGCTGGACGTCGATGTCGACATCAGTTCGACCGAGCTCCGCTCATTGGAGAAAACCCATCTCATTCCCGACAGCGTCCGGGAAGAGATAGAAAACTATTACAAGGAAATTCAGTGCAAAAACGACTAGAAAAGATTATTGACGTGCTCGACCGCAACAAGGCAGAAGCGATTGAGCTCTTCGACCTTCGCGAACGGGACTATTTCGTCGAGTACGTCATTATCGCGACCTCTCTGGGGGAACGCCATACCCACGCCCTCCTCGACTACCTGAAAAAGGATCTGAAGCCGGGCGAGCACTTCAACCAGGTGGACGAAAGCGGCGAGTGGATCGTCGTCGACCTCGGCGACGTTCTCATCCATATCATGACGCCGGAATACCGCAGCAAATACGATATGGAGTCTTTTTTGACAGAATTGGCTAAAAAGCAGGAGTTTTAAAAAAACTCTAAGCTTTTACAGCTATAATTTCAGCCTCCTTAACGGATAACTGGTGTGCGCTCGTAGCTCAGCTGGATAGAGCACTGGTTTGCGGTACCAGCGGTCGGGCGTTCGAATCGCTCCGGGCGCACCATTTACTTTCAAGAATACAATCCACACAAACATTCTTACTACTGTTAAACGATTTTCCAAGTATCCAACACATACGTCATGTGTCATACCGATCTTGATTTGGCTAAAGCAAGTTATTTCATAACGTTTCAGAAAATCTACGACGATCAACAGCACCTGCGATCGGGGTGCTTTTTCTTGCATGTCGGCACGTTCCGGACCAAGAAATGTTGATGCCAGATTTCCGGTACCGGGAGTCGGGTATTCGTATCGCTGCGGCGCACCGTTTATTTAATTCCCGCCGACTCAATTTCCTAACCACGTTCAAAATAATCTGACTTTTTATTTGGCATCGTCCCGTATCCCCTTTGCAGCCGTTTGGGGTACAATAGCGCAACCAAAACTCCGGAGAACCGATGTTCGAAAAAGCCAAAGCCTTTATGCTGGACCACCTCAAAGCCTTCGGGGTCGATCCGCTCCCTCCCGTCATCGAAACCCGGGGCAAAGGCGTCTCGCTTCTCCAAAACGAGAAAGAGAGCGTCATCGTCATCGGCAGCAGTACCGATACCGAAACACTGCCCCTCGTCGAATGGATGGTCGCCACAGGCAAGGCCCTGCTGCACCAACAGGGCAGTGACCTTGTCCCGCTCATCCTCGGGGGCGAAAGCAATAACAATGAGAAGCTGCTTCGTGTCGCAGACGATCTCTTCTACATCATCGACCTGGCAGCCATTTACCAATGCTACCTTCAAAATCCCGTTGAGGCCTACTGCATCTACGACGACGCCATCGAGTTGAAAGATGAGGAGAGCCTCCATCCCATAGCCGTCGCGCTGGGGCTCTCCCACCCGAGGGGACTGGAGGCGATGGGCTTCGACAAAAAGGAGCACGCCCCCGTCTTCGAAGAAGCGGAGTTCTTCAAACCCGTCATCACACAGAAGCGCCCTGACCTCTCCCTGCTCATCGCCCTTCAAAACGCATGGCAGAAGCAGAAAGAGAGCCCCATCCGTCTCCGTGTGGAAGGGCAGATGATACAGTTTTTGTCGGTGGTCTGAACAATACGGGGAGCGACGGAAGAACGCCATAGAATCTATGGCGCGCTTTAAAGATTGTAAGTTATAATTTCGCGCTTCACAAACGATGCGTCCGTAGCTCAGCTGGATAGAGCACTGGTTTCCGGTACCAGGAGTCGGGGGTTCGAATCCCTCCGGGCGTGCCATCCATTTATTCAACCATCCAATACTGATTCTCTTACGGCGCTGTCTGTATCTGCCCTGTTGTACCTACTGCCACACATCCAGTATCACTGCACGCAACATCGTATATCCCGCCATTGGTAGTCGCAGGCGTCTGTTCAGTCCACACGATACCATCCGGTGACGTCAGAATCGTTCCATCCGATTCTCCGCCGATTGACCCGACAACAATAAAATGGTCATCCACCCAGGTAACACTCTGCAAAGAAGCCGTCGTACCGGATACCTGCGCTGTCCACACCAGGCCATCGGGGGACGTCTGTATGGCACCGTCCAACCCCACGGCCACGAATTGTGCACCGGACCACGCAATACGGAAAAGCAGGTCAGCAGCCGCTAGAGACCGTGGCGTCCACGTAATGCCGTCTTCAGAAGTCAGTACCGTATTGCTGCCGACTGCCACAAGCCTTGTTCCCGACCACGCCACGTCATTGAGAATGGTGGTGGCCCCGGATGTCCGAATGGTCCAGTCTACGCCGTTGGGCGACGTCAAGATCGTTCCTAGTCCCGTACTGCCACCCACAGCCACAAACTGAGTTCCCGTCCATGCCACACCGTTGAGCAGATTTGTCGTTCCCGAAACCTGCGGCGTCCACGAGACACCGTCAGCCGAGGTGACAATTCTGCCGACGGCATCCTGCGCACCGCCGACAGCAACGTATTTGTCGCCAGACCACACAACATCGTACAGCGCTTCGGAAAATGCCGACAACGTCCCAACCATTGAGTCCCGCACCGTCCAGCTCACGCCGTCCGGTGACGTCTGTACAATGTTGTCAAAACCGACCGCCAAAAATTGCGAGCCGTTCCAGGCGGCTGCATTGAGTCTCTGCCATGCACCTTCCCGCCGAACGGTCCAGTCTGCCGCATCCGGGGAGGTCAAAATCCCTCCGTTGTCCCCCACTGCCGCATACGCTGTTCCGGTCCAGGTGACGCCATGAAGTCTTGCAAACGTCTGCGCTAGTTTCTGGGTCCAAACCACACCGTCCACGGAGGTAAACACACCGTCTCCGACGGCTACAAACTGTGTTCCGGACCATACCAGATCTTCAAAGGAAGAGGAGGTATTCGCATCCCGGGCAGTCCAGGCCGCGCCGTCAGGTGATGTCAAAATCACACCTTCCGGTGTCACTGAGGAGCCGTTGTTTCCACCTGCAACAAACAAAGAAAGGGACTCAGACCACTCAACGGCAAAAAGAGCACAGGGCACAGGTATGACCTGCTGTGTCCACGCCGTGCCGTTCGTCGAAGTCAATATCAGCCCCGGGTAACCGCCGACCGCCACAAATTGCGATCCGGACCATGTGACGGCATTTAACGATATCGGCGCAATCTGCGATGTCCAGCTGACGCCGTCAGCCGATGTCAGTATCATCCCCAGCCCGGCGATACTGCTGCTATAACCTACCGCGACATATGTCGTTCCGGACCATGCGATATCGCGAAGCGATACGGTTGCACCTGTCGGGTACGCAGCCCAATTTTCGCCGTCAGACGACGTCAGAACAGAAGAGCCATAGTCTACGGCAGCAAACTGCGTTCCCGTCCAGACGGCATTGGAGAAATCCACGTCGATACTCTGCGGGTGCGGCGTCCATTCTACGCCATCTATTGATGTGAGTGCAATATTGTCGGTCCCCACCGCCGAAAACACCGCCCCCGACCAGGCGACGCCGCGCAACGTATTGCCAAAAGCCCTGAGGGTCCAATTCATTTCCGACCCAGTGAAGTTGTTGTCCAAGACGTCGGCATCTGTAATGTTTACCGCCCTGCTCGCAGGCGTAAACAGAAAACCGCTCATACTTGGCGTCAACGTATACGTACCGCTCACTAACCCGGAGAAGCTGTAATGACCCAATACATCCGTCGTAGATGTACTGTTTTGATCGCCCTGCAAATATACCGTCGCATTGATGAGGGGATCGCCTAAAGACGTCGAAATGCTCCCGCCAATGTTGTAAGTCACCAGCGAAGATACAAAATCCACACCGCTTTTGTTTGCATCACTGAGCGTCACACTCGCTTGCGACGGCGTAAACGTATACCCGGCCTTGCTCGGTGTCAAACTGTAATTCCCGTTTTCCAAACCCGAGAAGCGATAGCTTCCGGATGCATCCGTCAGCGTAGCCGAAGATGCACTCCCCCCCAGGGCAATCGAAACACCTTCCACTATATCGCCGCTCACTGTACCCGAAATTGAATAGTAAACGGGCGAAGAGCCTCCTCCCCCGCCGCCCCCGCAGGCGCTGAAAAGCACCGTCGCCGCGACCAATACCAATTTTTGAATTTTGCGCCGCATATGTCCCCCCCTTTACGCTAATACCCTATGCATATATTATATATCGCAATTAAACTTCTGTAGTCAATGTAACCATCTTAATGCCGTTACAGATGTTTGGCATTCGCATCTCTCTGGATGAACTGCTGATCTCCTGCCCATAAAACCTTCCAAAAACCATTTATTCAATCAAAGGACAGGCACACTGCTAATTTGGAATTTTATAAATATTTCGATATCTTATTTCTACACATAATCAAAAAAAAGGTGACCGTCATGCTCAAACTCACGATTACGTTTCTTCTCTTATTCCCCTCACTGTATGCCATCACCTGGGATGAAGCATCTAAAAAGATTGCCAATATGAGCTTTGAAGAGTACAAAGTCTACAAAGAAACGGACGAGTACAAAGAAGCAAGAAAGTCTTTTACGGATTCAGCCATACTCCGTATGCCTAGAATCAAAATCACGTCGTCAAAAGATATCGAAAAGATCATCCCCAAAGGGAAAAAACAAAAAAAAGGTGCTGCAAAAAAGCTTGAATATAAACATCTCGTGATTGATGCTACTCTGAAAGATAAAAACTTACCTGATAAAACAGACGTTGAACCCTTTATGGATCGGCTCTTGGATAAAGCAATCCAGGAAGAGGGCCAGGGTGTCGATGCTATTACTATCATGCTGATGAGATCGGACAAGAATCAGGCAATCGCTTCAGCAGAATGGTGGCCGCTGAGACACAAACTCGATCCTGACAATCAAAAGAATATCGATAACAAATCGACTTATATCAAGCGTATCGAAGTCATGGATGAACAGTGGAGTAAAAACATCCAGAAAAAGAGAAAGAAGAAAAGATAAAAAGCGCTATCGCGTTTTTCTGCCCCCAAGATCATTTCGCCGAAACCGGTCACATTGGTTTCGGAGTTGACCGTCCTGCCCTGTTGTCGATTTTCCAAATGTCTCCGATTTTGCGGACGTAGAGCATTCGTTGCTTTCCGTCTTCGAGGAATTTGGTGCTGCAATGCTCTTTTCCCAATGATCGAACGGAAAAATTGCTCACAGACCGCTTTGGGCGCGCTTTGAGTTTTTCGGCAACGGCACGTTCGACTTCGTTCCTATCTTCTTCACGCGTATGGCAACCGTCCAAACGTTCACGGAAATGGGGGTCTTTGAATGCGATCGAGAGCGCGTAGGTCTGCATCTCCGTATCGGTAGGAAGCTTCGTCCATGAGGTGGTAACGGCATCAACGGGGCTAAAAAGCTGCAGCACGCCGGCGGACAAGAGGCCGGCGAAGGCTGCTGCGAGTAAGAAGAGCCGCACGGCTACTTGCGGCTGTTATAGGCGTCGATGGCGTCGCGGAAGCCCGCCAGGTGGTTCAGCGAACCCGCCTTGAGGTTTTCAAAGGTGTTGACGACGTCCGAAGGCATCCCCTCTTCGGCCGCTTCAAGGTCATCGATGTCGGTGATCTCAATGTATTCGCCGACCATCAATGCGCTCAGCTCGGATTGGGTTCCCTGCGCAACCAGCGTGTCATAGAGCTCCTGGAGTACCGGGATGTCAAACACGCCCACCTCCGTTTCGTCGATGCCGGAGATATCGGCGCCGTAACGCTCGCACAGCACCTTTGCCTGATCGATATGCTCCTGCTCCGACGCCTGGATATTGGCAAACACCGCTTGGTTCGTATACATATTCCCCAGCGTAATGTACGTATCGCGGGCGACTTTCTCCTCCTGGTAGATAAACACCAGTGTCTCCAGCTGCTCCTCCGTCACTGCCGCAGCCGTTCCCTTTGCCGCCATACCGCTTGTCGCCATCACCGCCGCGATCGCCGCAGCCATTACCATTTTTTTCATTGTTTAACTCCTGTTTTGTTTGACAGGTATGGTAATGATGCGGTGTGAAAAAATCATGAAAGCATGCAGAAGGTTTTGGGGAGAGAGGGGCGGAAGATGGTGATAGGCGGGCTATTCCGGCCGGTAGGCCTCTTTTTTCTTTTTCATCGCTTTTTTCTTCTCCGCCTGTTTCGCGGCATCGTTGAGTTCGTCCTCGCCGTCGTACTGCACCTGGTTGAGAAACTTCTCTTTGTCGTCGAACTGGCCTGTCCGGATGGCCCACATGATCCCCAGCAGTGCCAGTGACCCCAGGAAAACCGAGACGGCCAGCATCATGATAATTACCCAACTGTCCATACTCTCTCCTTTTCAGCGGCGTTTCGCCGCGCGCTTCCAGCTGTAGGCGATGCGCATCGAGTTGCCCACGACCAGCAGGGAACTCAGCGACATCGATATCGCGGCGACCAGCGGAATGATGTATCCTGCCATCGCCAGCGGTACGGTAATCGCATTATACACGAGCGAAAGAGCGAGGTTCTGCTTGACCAGGCCGTAGGTCGCGCGGCCGATCCTGAACGCCTCTTCGAGGGAGGTGAGAGAATCGTTCATCAGGACCACGTCGCTGACGTCGATGGCGATGTCGCTGCCGTTGCCCATCGCAATGCCGATCTCCGCCTGGGCCAGTGCGAGGATGTCGTTGACACCGTCCCCTGCCATGACGACCTTATGCCCCTCGCTCTGCATCTGGGCAACCATGGCGGCCTTCGCCTCGGGGGTCAACTCCGCATGGTAGTGCTCGATACCGACTGCTTCCGCGATCTTTCGCGCGGAGCGTTCATGGTCACCTGTCAGCATGATGACGTCGATGCCGGCATGGGTCAGCGCGCGGATCGCCTCTGCCGCGTCGGGACGGGGCTTGTCCGCCAATTCAAAACGGGCGACCAGCGTCTCGCCGACGGCAAAGTAGAAGAGCGTATGTGCGCTCTCGTCCGCGGGAGCGATCCCCTGCTCTCGCATCAGGGCGGCATTGCCGCCGCTGAGCATCTGCTCCTCGCAGCGCGCGACCATCCCCTTGGCTGCGATCTGGCGCACCTCATCGAGGATGGGGAGTGCGGCCGGTGCCGCTTCGGCATTGAGGTATTCGGAAACGCCGACGGCGACCGGGTGTTTGGAAGCATTGAGCAGTGCCTGGAGCTTCAGGCCGTAGCGCTGCTGCTCCTCCTCCGTACCGTACCACTGCACATCGACGACCTGCGGACGCCCCTCGGTAATGGTGCCCGTTTTGTCAAGTACCAGGGTGTCTGTCTGCGCCAGGGTCTCGAGCTGAGCGGCCTCTTTGAAGAGGATCCCCCGCTTCGCCCCCTGCCCGAGTCCCACGAGAGTTGCCACCGGTGTCGCCAGCGCCAGGGCACAGGGGCAGGCGATGACAATGACGGAGATACCGACCATGAAAGCGATATTGAACGGGTGCGGCCAGAACCACCAGACAAGGAAAGTGCCGAAAGCCATCAGCAAAATGACACTGGAAAAGTACTCGGAGAGACGGTTGGCCAGCTGCTCTATCCGCGGCTTTTTGGCCATGGAGCGTTCGAGCATCGTCAGGATGTTCGACAGGGTCGAGTGTTCGAAATCCTTCGTCGCTCTGTACTGGACGACGGCGTCGATGCTCGTCGTGCCGCTGACGACGCTGTCGCCCTCGCGCTTATAGATGGGATCGCTCTCTCCCGTCAGGCTTGATTCGTCGAAACTCCCCTCGCCTTGAAGGATCTCTCCATCGATGCCCGCCTTCTCCCCCGCTTTGAGCAGGATGACGTCGCCGACGACGACCTCGCTGACCCCGACGTTCACCTGGGTACCGTCCTTGAGCAGGGTCACCTCCCCCGGTACATGCTTGGAGAGGACGTCGAGGGTATCCGCGGCGCTTTTTTTGCTGAGCACCTCCAGGAACTTGCCGACGAGGACGAAGGTGATGATCATCGTCACCGAGTCGAAATAGGCTTCGCCCAGCTCAAAGAGGGTGATATAGATGGAGTAGAGGTAGGTCAGCGACGCCCCGGTCGCGACGAGGATGTCCATGTTGACCGACCGGGTGCGGATGCCGTAGTAGGCCCCCCGGAAGAAGACCCAGCCGCTGTAGAAGAGCACGGGCGTCGAGAGGATCCACTCGGCGACGTTGAGGATGTTCTTGATCCCCTGCGTCATCCCGGTAAAGAAGCCGGCATATTGCGCCACGGCTATGGTCATGATGTTCATCATCGCAAAGACGGCGACGGCGATGCGGAGGTAGTAATCCTTGCGCTCCTTCTCCGCCCGTGCTTCCTGGATCTGCGGATCGTACGGGAAGGCATCGTAGCCGATGGCGCGGATCATGTCGATGATCTGGGAGAGTTTGACCACCTCGTCGTCCCAGATGATACGCGCCTTGTTGTTCGTATGGTTGATATGCGCCTCGACGACGCCCTCCATCTTGTGCAGGGCCTTTTCATTGAGCCAGACACAGGCGGAGCAGTGTATCCCCTCGATAATGAGCGACACCTCGCTGAAGCCTTCGCTGTCCGTCTTAACGTAGCGGTCGTAGAAAGCCGGCGAATTGAAGTTGCCGCTGTCCTCGAACTGCTCCGTCGGCGGGACGAGGGTCTCCTCACCGAGCTTGTCGTAGAAGCGCTCCAGCCCCTCGTCTTTGAGCAGATGGTAGATCCCCTGGCACCCTTTGCAGCAGAAGTGGAGATCCCCCTCCTTGATCATCACCGATTCATCGAACTGCAGATGGCAGTGGTCGCACTTGACGTTAGACAATCTCGAAAATCCCCTCTCCACGGTTTTTGCGGATGCGGTCGTAGGGCGCGATGATCCCGCTCATGCAGATATAGACCCCGGGGGCGGGCTCTGTCGCCGCAAAGCCCAGCGCCATCCCCAGGTTGACGCTCGCTTCGGTTTTGTCGATGCTGAAGGGGACCATGGCGCCGGTGAGGACGATGACCCGCTCCTCTTCATCCTCCTCCATCCACTCCGCCAGGGCTTTGGCCGTCAGGTCCATCGTGTCGGTACCGTGGACGATGACGTAGACCTCCTCGTCGTCGACGTCGATGATATTGATGAGCTGCTCGCGGTCCTCATCGGTCATCTCCAGCGAATCTTTGTAGAGCATCCCGGCGATCTCGACATTGTAGGCGAAGCTCTCGACGATATCCTCGACCGCTTCATTGTCAAAGGGGACCTCGAGCGCCCCGAGGATGGGATCGTAACGTTTGTTGAACGTCCCGCCGGTATTGAGGATCTTCATAGCAGCTCCCTTAATGATTTGATAATGCGCGATGCTTCGGTCGTCTGCGCTTCGGCATCGAACAGGTAGGTTTCCCGCACTCCGGCACGGTGGGCCGCGACGATGTCGCGCTCCTTGTCGCCGACCATCACCGAATGCGCCAGGTCGATTCCCAGCTCCCGGGCGGCCTGAAGCAGCATACCGGGTTCGGGTTTGCGGCATGCGCAGGCCCCCGTCACCTCCGGATGGTGCGGACAGTAGTAGACGCCGGCGATCCTGACACCGTGTTTGCCGAACTCCTGCACCATCCACGCTGTCAGACGGTCAAAATCCGCTTCGCTGTAGCGCCCGCGGGCGATGCCGGACTGGTTGGTGACGACGACGATCATGTAGCCCCGCGCCTGGTAGGCGGCGCAGAGCTCGAAAATGCCGTCGATGAATTCGAAATCCTCGATGCGGTAAAGGTAGTCCGTATCGACGTTGATCACGCCGTCGCGGTCGAGGAAGAGGGCCGGTTTTCCCATGGATGAAAACGCCATCCGAACTAAGTCCGGACAGCTACGCCAACGCTGAGTTCGCCTCGGCGGCGTGCCCTCGCGCCTTGCGCTCTTTGTAAATTCTCAGACATACGCATCGTCTGTTTGCCTATGCTCCGACGCCGTCGCCGAAAAGCTCTTTCTCGATCACGTCACAGATGATGTGCCCGATCAGGATATGCGACTCCTGGATACGCGGTGTCGCGTTGGAAGGGACGATGATGGCGATGTCGGCCATCTGCCCCATCTTGCCGCCGTCACGGCCGACGAGGGCGACGGTCGTGATCCCCTTCGCCTTGGCGCTCTCAAAGGCATTGACGATGTTCTGGGAGTTGCCCGAAGTGGAGATGCCGAAGAAGATGTCGCCTTCCACGCCCATGCCTTCGAGCTGGCGGGAAAAGACCTTGTCGTAGCCGTAGTCGTTGCCGATCGCTGTCAGGTTCGACGTATCGGTGGTAAGGGCCAGCGACGGGATGGAGGGGCGGTCGAAGCCGTAGCGGCCGACCAGTTCCGCCGCGATATGCTGGGCATCCGCCGCGCTGCCGCCGTTGCCGGCGAGCAGGGTTTTGTTGCCGCGGCGATACGCCTCGACACAGGCCGTGGCCGCTGCTGCGATCGTGTTCAGCAGGGCGTCGTCGTTCAAAATCTTCTGTTTGGTCTCAATGGAAGCGGAAATCTCGTTTTCAAGGTAGGCTCTCATCAATAGCTCTTCCTTCCTCTCTCTATTAGTAGTGATGCCATTGTACCGCCGCGATGGTAAAAAGCGCGTTACTTGTTGACAAGTAAAAAGCAAATAGTATAAAATACGGGAAATCTTTCATATTAACGACCTCGATTTCTTCACTTAGAAAAATCCACACAGCAGACATAGAGGAATACCTTCATGAGCGATACTTCGCGCAGCAACAATTCACGAAACAGTAAAAACAGGACCCACAAGCCCGTCGAAGGCTACACCGTAGAGGACCTGAGAGAGAAGACGATCGACGAACTGGTCGCCATGGCCGAAGAGCTCGGCGTCGAGAGCCCCAACGAGCTCAAACGCCAGGACATCATCTTCGAGATCCTCAAAGCCCAGACGGCCCAGGGAGGCTTCATCCTCTTCACCGGTATCCTCGAGGTCATGCAGGACGGCTACGGCTTCCTCCGCTCCGTGGACAAGAGCTTCAGCGACTCCCTCAACGACGCCTATGTCTCCAGCACCCAGATCAAGCGCTTTGCGCTTCGTAACGGGGACGTCGTCACCGGCCAGGTCCGTGCGCCCAAGGACCAGGAGCGCTACTATGCCCTGCTCAAGATCGAGGCGATCAACTACGTGCCGCCCGAAGAGAGCAAAAAACGCCCGCTCTTCGAAAACCTCACACCCCTCTATGCCAGCGAACAGCTCAAGCTTGAATACCAGCCGACCCACCTCACCGGACGGATGATGGACCTCTTCTCTCCCATCGGTAAAGGGCAGCGCGGCCTCATCGTCGCCCCGCCGCGTTCGGGTAAAACGGAGCTCATGAAAGAGATCGCCCACGGCATCACCCACAACCACCCGGAAGTGGAGCTGATGGTCCTGCTCGTCGACGAACGTCCCGAAGAGGTTACCGACATGGAGCGCTCCGTCAAGGGCGAGGTCTACTCCTCCACCTTCGACATGCCGGCGAAGAACCACGTCAAGGTTGCCGAGATGGTCATCGAGCGCGCCAAGCGCCGTGTCGAGATCGGCAAGAACGTCGTCATCCTGCTCGACTCCATCACCCGCCTCGCCCGCGCCTACAACACCGTTACACCTAGCTCGGGTAAGGTCCTCTCGGGGGGTGTCGACGCCAACGCCCTGCACAAACCGAAGCGCTTCTTCGGTGCCGCCCGTAACATCGAGAACGGCGGCTCCCTCACCATCATCGCCACGGCCCTGATCGAAACGGGAAGCCGCATGGACGAGGTCATCTTCGAAGAGTTCAAGGGGACGGGTAACTCCGAGGTCGTGCTCAGCCGCAAGATCTCCGACCGCCGTATCTTCCCGGCGATCGACATCCTCAAGTCCGGTACCCGCAAAGAGGAGCTCCTCGTCGGTCCGGACGTCCTGCAGAAGGTCTTTATCCTCCGCTCCATGCTGCACAAGCAAGAAGACGAGGTCGAGGCGCTCCGCTTCCTCTACACCAAAATGCAGAAGACCAAGTCCAACGACGAATTCCTCTCCATGATGAACGAGGGCTAAACCGGTGCGCGTCGGTGTTTTCGACAGCGGTATCGGCGGCCTGACCGTCGTCAAATCCCTGCTGGAGCACCGCCTCTTCGACGAGATCGTCTACTACGGCGATACCGCCCGCGTCCCCTACGGGGTCAAGGACCGCAACACCATTATCCGCTACGCCCTCGAAGCGGTAGAATTTTTCAAAAACTTCGACATCGACCTGCTCATCGTCGCCTGCAACACCGTCAGTGCCTACGCCCTGGAGGAGATGCGCGCCCAGGCCCCCTTTGACGTCGTCGGCGTCGTCGAACCCGGCATCCTTGCCGCGAAGAACGCGCTGGGCGACAGCGATGCGGAGGTGCTGGTGCTCGGTACGAAGGCGACCGTCGGCTCCGGGGCCTACCAGCAGCTTCTGCAGAACCACGGCTACCGCAACGTCGAAGCCAAGGCGACGGGGCTCTTCGTCCCCATCGTCGAGGAGGGGCTCTTCGAGGGCGAAGTGCTTGAAAGCACGATGCACCACTACTTCGCCGGATGCAAAGCCCCGGATGCCGTCATCCTCGGCTGCACCCACTTCCCCCTGATCGCCGGGGCGATCTCCAGCTATTTCGGGGACAAAGCGCTGATGATCCACTCCGGCGAAGCGATCGTGGAGTACCTCGAAGCCCATTACGGCATCAAAGAGGGTGCCGCGAATACCGAGATGAAATTCTTCGCCTCGGAAAACCCCGACGGGCTGCGGAAGGTTGCCGCACAGTGGCTCGGCCTCCCGACCGCGTAACCCCGTCTAATTGCCATAGATAACCCCCGCTTCAACCATCGTGTGTTAAACTCAAACCCAATTATGCAACAAAGGAATCCGCTGTGAACGAGCGCTCGCAAGTCCTGGCACTGAAGTACCGTCCCCGCCGTTTTGAAGACCTCATCGGGCAGGAGACGATCGCACAGACGCTCTCCCTGGCCCTGGACTCGAAACGCCTCTCGCACGCCTACCTCTTCTCCGGCCTGCGCGGTTCGGGCAAGACCTCGACGGCGCGGATTTTCGCCAAGGCGCTGATGTGTGAAAACGGGCCGACCTCGCACCCCTGCGAACAGTGCGAACACTGCCTCTCCGCCAACGAGGGGCGCCACATGGACATCATCGAGATGGACGCCGCCTCCAGCCGCAAGATTGACGATATCCGCGACCTCATCGAGCACACCAAGTACCAGCCCGCCAGCGCGAAGTTCAAGATCTTCATCATCGACGAAGTGCACATGCTCACCAAGGAGGCGTTCAACGCCCTGCTCAAGACCCTCGAAGAGCCCCCGCCCTTCGTCAAGTTCATCCTCGCAACGACCGACCCGCTGAAACTCCCCGCGACTATTCTCAGCCGGACCCAGCACTTCCGTTTCAAGAAAATCTCGAACCAGGATGTCAGCGCGCACCTGCGCCACATCCTCAACCTCGAGAACATCACCTATGAACCCGATGCCCTGCAGATCCTGGCCCGCAGCGGTTCGGGGAGCCTGCGCGACACCCTCACCCTGCTCGACCAGGCCATCATCTACTCCAAGCACCACGTCGACGTCTCCACCGTCACGGAGATGCTGGGCCTCATCGACCCGCAGTTTTTCGAGTCGCTCTTCGGCGTCATCTTTTCCAAGGACCGCGCACGGCTCGTCGACACGCTCCGGGAGCTGGAGGCCTACGAGGCGGAGATGGTCGTCGACGAACTGACCTCCTGGCTCAAAGAGCGGCTCTACGACCATGACGACGCCCGATTCTCCCCGCTGCTGCTGGAGCGGTTCTTCCGCATCCTCAGCGAGGCGAAGTCCCTCTTCGCCATCAACGCCGAAGGGAGCTTCGTCCTGGGGCTGATCTTCTTCAAGATGATCGAGGCGCTGAAGGTCAAAGAGATCGACCAGATGATCGAATCCCTCGAGGCCCAGGTCGGCCGCCCCGACAGCGTCGCTTATGCCCACGCAGCACCTGCCATCCCCGCCGCTGCCCCGGCGGCCCCCACCGCTACCGCAGCACCGGCCACAGGGATCGAAAGCGCACCGGAAGTACCGGCCGCGCCCGAACCGGAGCCTATTACCGCCCCGGCACCCGACCCCGCGCTTGCGAAGTTCGAAGCGCTCTGTGAACGCATCGAGGACCGCAGCGCGGATCTCGGCAAATGTTTCCGTGAACAGATCACCTTCATCGCCTACGGCGACGACACCCTCACCTGGGAGAGCTGCGCCGACGACAACTGCCGCGCCAAGCTCAAGCACGGTTTCCCGGTGATCAAACAGCTGGTGCGGGAGGTGTTCGGGTTCGAGACAAAAATAAAGCACAACCCCTGCTCGAAACCGGAAGTGGAGGCTGCCCCAAAGCCTGAACCGGTTTCCGAACCGGTAAACGAAGCACCGATGCCCGAAACCGGTTATGGTTCAGGGAACACTATGTCAGCGGTAGAAGATGATATGGAAGAACGCCCCGCCTATATGGAGAGCTACAGTGCTGCGGAAGAGGCACCCCAGAGCGCCTCCATGACCGAAGAGATCGAGACGGGTTCGGGCAGCTGCGTCACGGGGAACTGCGAGCCGGACCTGAGCACCCGGGAGATCGACGGCAACGCCATTCTCGACGAACCGATGATCCAGAAAGCGACCGAACTCTTCGAAGCGACGAAGATCACGATCCAGAATAAAGTCTAGGCCGCCGGCAGCTTAGTGCTGCTCGGTCACCTTTTCACCGAAATTTTTGATGTCCGAACCGATGCTGTCCGCCGTCTCGTTGATCTGTGCGGATGAGCAGCCTCCGAATGCCGCCATGACTGAAAGTGCCAAAGCAAGAAAAACCGTAATGCGCATGCGTACGCTCCTTTTTTTGCGTTGATTATAGCCACGCCCCTTTTAGAATCAGCTTGCCGCAGACACGCTACAATGCCGTTATGCATACCATCGTTCTCGCCACCTTCAACGCACGTTACAGCCACGCTTCTCTGGCGCTGCGCTATCTCTACGCCAATCTGCGCGAACTGCGGGAGCGCAGCGTCATCCGCGAATTCGTCATCAACGAGAACATCCAGCAGATCGCCGAACGCATCCTCGCCGAGCAGCCTTGGATCGTCGGCATCAGCACCTACATCTGGAACGCCGGCGACGTCGCGGAGCTCATCGGCATCCTCAAGAAGGTCTCCCCGGAAACCGTCATCGTCCTGGGCGGACCGGAGGCGTCGCACCTCCCCCACCGGGTCGATTTCTCACATGCTGACTACATCATCAGCGGCGAAGGGGAAATCGCCTTCTACGAACTCTGCCGCGACCTGCTCGCTGGCATGGAACGGAATGACCGTTTCATCAAGGCACCGACAGTCGACCTCGCCGCCATCGCCCTCCCCTATGACGACTACGACAGCAACGACATCCAAAACCGCTACGTCTACCTGGAGACGTCGCGGGGCTGCCCCTACCTCTGCGAATTCTGCCTCTCGGCCATCGACGACAAGATGCGCTACTTCGACATCGACGTCATGACTGCGGAGTTCGAGAAGCTGTGGCAGCGCGGGGTGCGCAGCTTCAAGTTCATCGACCGTACCTTCAACCTCAAGCTCGCCTACGCGAACAGGATCCTCGACTTCTTCCTCGCCAAGGATGAGCCGTACTTCCTGCACTTCGAAGTGATCCCCGACCACTTCCCCGAAGCGCTGCGGGGCCGGATCGCGCGGTTTGCCCCGGCCGCCCTGCAGCTCGAAGTCGGCATCCAGACCCTCAACCCCGAAATCGCCGACAATATCCACCGCCCCCTGCGGCTCGCAAAAATAGAGGAGAACCTACGCTTCCTCGAGGAACATACCCGCGCCCACCTGCATCTCGACCTTATCGTCGGCCTCCCCGGCGAAACGCTGGAGAGCTTCGCCCGCGGGCTCGACACCCTCGTCTCCTGGAGCAGCGGGGAGATCCAGATCGGCATCCTCAAGAAGCTCTCCGGCACGACGATGGCCCGCCACGACGACCCCTTCGGCATGGTCTACGCCGACACCCCTCCTTACGACGTCCTCAAGACGGCCCATGTCTCCTTCGAAGCGATCCAGAAGATGAAGCGTTTCGCCCGCTATTGGGACATCCTCTACAACAGCGGCAACTTTACACGCAGCGTCGCCCTGCTCTGGCCCGAAGGGAAGGTTTTTGACGGGTTCTCTGATTTCAGCAGCTGGGTCTACGGTGAAACCGCGGCAACATGGAAGATCGCCCAGGAGCGGATGGCCCGACTGCTCTTCGACTACCTCGTCGACGTAAAACTATTCGACAAAGAAGACGTCGGCCGCGCGATGGCCGCGGATTTCGCCAAGAGCCACGGCAAGCGCCTCCCACCCTTTCTGCGCGCCTACGCCTCAGAGGAGAGCAGCGGCGGGGAAGCCGTACAGGGAAGCGCATCGACAAAACGACAATCGATGCGGGTCTGATCCACCTACTACGCGAACTCCAACCACAGACCCTTGCCACTTTTTTAAAAAAGTAGCACAAAAATCGTCGTTTCGCGAATCGCTCATCCCTCCCGGCTTTCTGCCTCCGGGATGGCTTTCAACGAACGCTCAACGACAGACACTATTTAACTTCATGCGCTTCAGCGCGCCGAAGCTCGTATCGCGCCTGCGGCACAGCAATCATATTTCATCCGTTTACACCGGTTTACACCCTGTTGTGCGAGCGCTTACATTGACGTCCTATCATGGTAAACGTAAAGAGGATGTTTCCTCTTTTAGGGCACCTCTAAAGATCCTGCACGGTCTTTAGAGGTGCCCTTAATCCCCTTCCAAAGGATAGACCATGAAACGGACACTTCTCATCGGAGCGCTGCTCGCAGCCGCCGGCACTGCCGCTTTCGCAGGACCGCACGGCGACAGCCGCATGCTTCTCAATTCCCTTGACCTGACATCGGCACAGAAAGCGCAGCTCAAGACCATCCGCATAGAGGCGCGCAACGAACGGTTCAAACTGAAAGACCAGATGGACGACCTGCGCGACAAAACGAACGACCGCATCCTCGCCGTCCTCACCGACGACCAGAAGAAAGCCTACATCGCCGCGCGCAGCGACCGTATGAAACAGCGTATGGATAAACGGTGCGATCGTGATAAAATGCCTATGAAGAGACCAAAATACGACTAGGCAATGGCAAAAATCCTGTTAATCGAAGATGATACCGAGATCACCGCACTGCTCGAACGCTACCTCGGGCAGTACGGCATGGAGGTCGTCTCCTACACCCACCCCGAAAGCGCCCTGGCATCGCTCGGCATCGAATCCTACGATGCCGTGCTGCTCGACCTGACCCTGCCGCAGATCGACGGGCTCGAGGTGTGCCGGCGTCTTCGCGAACGCAGCGACATCCCCATCATCATCTCCTCCGCCCGGCACGACCTCAGCGACAAAGTCATCGCCCTCGAGTACGGGGCGGACGATTACCTGCCCAAACCCTACGAACCGCGCGAACTCGTCGCCCGCATCCAGAGCCACCTGCGGCGCTACGCAGGCACCGTCACCCGTCAATCTTCCCGTTTTTCGGTCGATACCGCGCGCATGCGCATCGACAAGGAGGGCGAACCCCTCTCGCTCACCGTCGCCGAGTATGAACTCCTTGCCCTCCTCATCAAACACAAAGGCGAAGTCGTCTCCCGCGACTTCATCGCCAACAACGTCGACGCCATCGGCTGGGAGAGCACGGAACGCAGCATCGACGTGCTCATCGGCCGCATCCGCCGCAAGATCGAAGCGGACCCGAAACACCCCGCCTTCATCCACTCCGTCCGCGGCGTCGGCTACAAGTTCACGGAGTGACCATGCCCCGCCGCAGTTCCATCTTTTTCAAGCTCAACCTCTTCTTCCTGCTCGCACTGGTCACGCTGGCGCTGCTCTTCGCCCTGTTCCACGTCACCGCTTCGCATATGGAAACACGCCGGGAGATCCTGCGGGGGATGGAACTGGCACGTCTGCTGCACCACCTCCGCAGTACGGACCGTGCCGAACGCACCGCCGCGCTCGCAGAGGCGCAGTTTGCGCTGCTCACCCCCGACGCCCTGCCCAAAAACGCCAGGGAGCTGCAGCCGCCCCGTAACGCGGACGACCACGACGCACGGGAACACCGGGAGCGACTGCCGCTGCGGCTCTACGAGGCAGGCGGGAGCTACTACTTCCTCTCCACCCTCCGTCGCGACCCCTTTCTTGTCAAAGATGAACGGCCCGCCGAAAACTTCGGCGGCCTGCAGCTGATCTTCGTGTTCCTGCTGGCGGGGCTCGTCACCCTCTATGTCCTGCTGCGCCGCAGCCTGCTGCCGCTGCGCGATCTGCATACCCAGATCCGCCGCTTCGGACGCGGTGACCTCGATATCGACACCTCCAGCACGCGCCGCGACGAGATCGCGGCAATCGCCAACGAATTCAACGACGCCCTGGAGCAGCTCCGGCAGCTGCGCGCGTCACGCCAGCTCTTTCTGCGCAACGTCATGCATGAGCTGAAAACCCCGCTGACCAAGGGCAAACTCTCCCTGGCAATGATGGAAGAAAACGAACAGACCGCTTACCTCAACCGTCTTTTCAGCCGGATGGACGACCTCATCAACGGCGTCGCCCAGGTCGAAAAGCTCCAGAGCATCGGGCTCGACCGCATGCCGCAAAACGTCGCTACCCTGCTGGAAACGGCCGTGAACCAGCTCTACCTCTCCGCGGAGCGGCGCCAGGCACTGCGTATCACCGCCGACCCGGGTGTCAGCATCGACGCCGACGCCCCCCTCTTCGTCAGCGCCCTGTGCAACCTCCTCGACAATGCGCTGAAATACAGCAGCGCACCCCCGGTCACCGTCACCGCCGACCGCGAGGGGATCTGCATCGCCAACGCGGGTGCGCCGCTGGAAGTGCCGCTGAACACCATTATGCAGCCCTTCTCCAGTGCCAACCCCGCCGGCGGACTCGGGCTCGGCCTCTCCATCACCGACACCGTCATGAGGGCCCACGGCTTCACCCTCGTCTACGACTACCGCGAAGGAATGCACCGCTTCTGCATCCGCTTCGCTCCTTCGGCCGCCTGACGCTTCACTCCTCCGCCAGGGAGGCTTCCAGAAGTGCGATCAGGTTCAACGCCCCGACAATGCGGTAGGAGGCATCCACCACCGGGAGGACTTTGTAGACCTTCCGGCCCAGCATCTTCTGCCGTACATCTTCCAGCGGTTCATCCGGGCTGCAGCAGACCACTTCCGTCTCCATGATGTCCGCGGCGTTTTCCGCCGTCAGGTAGTGGAGGATATCGGTGGCGGGCGAAAAGCCGTTCTGCGGGGCGATCCCCTCGTGCATGACGTGGCGGGCCAGGGCACCGAGGGAGACCACGCCAGACAGGGCGCCGTCATCGTCGACGACGAAGACCGCCCGCTCCTCCCCGTGCCGCAGCATCGTGTCGAGGATTTCCCGCAGCGTCGCCTCTTTATGCACCGTCACGGCACCGTATGGCGTCTTTGAGCGCTCCAGGAACATTCCTACTGTCACTGTTTTCATCTTTTCTCCTCCACTTCGCCTGCGCGTACCAGCATCTGCTTCAGCAGCAACGGGCCGACCAGTTCATTCACCACCGTGGCGGCAATCACCGTATTGAGCACCGTCGTCCCGATGGCGCCGAACTCGGGGTGGTGGTAAAGGATCAGCGCGAGCCCCAGCGCCACCCCCGCCTGAGGCATCAGCGCCGGGCCGATATGCATCCGCACCGCTTCGGGCGCCCCCGAGAGGCGCGCACCGACCCGGCTCCCCGCAACCTTTCCCATCAGGCGCAGCCCCACATAGAGCAGCGCGACCGGCCACACCTGCGCCATCACCTCCAGCTCCATCGTCGCCCCGGAAATGAGGAAAAAGAGCACGAAGATCATCTCTTCGAAATGGTGCCTGATGGTCAGGAAGAGTACATCACTCCGGGCGCTGCTGTTGACCAGCGTCATCCCGTAGGCCATGGCGGCCAGCAGGCCGTCGAAGCCGAAGGTGTCCATGCTGCCGTAAAGCAGCAGCAGTACCGCCGCCGACGAAATCACCAGGGCACTCTCCGAGGCGACATAGCGCAGGTGCAGCCCCTGAAGCCACCCCGCGGCGATACCGCAGGCCAGCGAAACGGCGATGCCGACAAAGGGGGAGATCAATGAGACGAAGAGCGGTGCGTCGGTCAACCCCATCAGGGTCGAAGCGATGCCGAGCACGATGGAAAAGTTAATGAGCGCCACCGCGTCATCCGTCGCCACGACCCCCAGGATGGTCAGCGTCAGCGGTCCGCGGGCACGGAACTGGTGGATCACCGCCAACACGGCGGCCGGGGCCGTCGCGGCACTGATGGCCCCGAGGAAAAGCGCCGTGATCATCACGACATCCTCCCCCTTCCCGGGCAGCAGGAAAGTCAGACCGAAGACCATACCGGCCCAGACGGTCAGGAAGGCCAGTTCCGACTCCCCCAGCATGATCGCGATGATGCTCTTTTCCAGTTTCCGGATCTTGTCGAGCTTCAGCGAACCGCCGATCATAAAGGCGATCACCGCCAGTGCAAAATGGACGATCTCGCGGCTCCCCTCCATGAAGGAGAGCGGAAGAATCCCGCTGACGGAAGGACTGAGCAGCAGCCCGGTCAGCAGGTAGCCCGTCACCTTCGGCAGCCTGAAACGTTCGCTCAGCAGTCCGGCGGCGTACCCGACCGCGAAGAGCAATCCGATCCAGAAGAGCGTCTGCATTTTGACCCTACTCCGTTTTACTTCCGCCGAAATAGCGCTCGGTCTCGCCCACGATCACCTTATGCAGCAGCAGAAGGCCGATCAGGTTCGGGATGATCATCAGCCCGTTGAAGAGGTCGGAGATGTTCCAGACCAGCTCCAGCTTCAACACCGCCCCGACAAAGATCATCAGGACGAAGACGACGCGGTAGTAGCGGATATGCCCCTCGCCGAAGAGGTACTCGATCGCCTTTTCGCCGTAGTAGCCCCACCCGATCAGCGTCGAGTAGGCGAAGAGCACCGTCGCCGCCGTCACGATCACCGTCCCGGCAACGCCCAGGAAGTGGGTGAAGCTCACCATCGTCAGCTCCCCTGCCGCCACCCCTTCGTGCCACTGCGGCGCCATGAGGATGACCAGGGCCGTCATCGTACAGACGACCAGGGTGTCGATGAAGGTCTGCGTCATGCTCACCAGCGCCTGGCGCGTCGGCGAATCCGTCTTGGCCGCCGCCGCGGCGATGGGCGCGGAGCCGAGGCCCGATTCGTTCGAGAAGACGCCCCGTGCGACCCCGTAGCGGATCGCGGCCGCCACCGTCGCCCCGACGAAGCCGCCCCCCGCGGCAATCGGCGTGACGGCATGGGTAAAGATGAGCCCGAACGCCCCCGGTACCTTGTCAAGGTTCAGCACGATGATGGCGAGCGCCCCCAGCACGTAGCCGGCAATCATAAAGGGGACCAGGACGCTCGTAAAGCGGGCGATGGACTTGATGCCGCCGAGGATGACGACCCCCGAAAGAATTGTCAGGACGATCCCGGTCACCCAGGCGGGAAGCGCGAACTGCCCCTGCAGCGCCGATGCCACGGCGTTGGACTGCACCATGTTCCCGATGCCGAAGGCCGCCACCGCCGTAAACACGGCGAAGGCCGCGCCCAGCCACGGCAGCCCGGCACCTTCGGAGATGTAGTACATCGGCCCGCCCTTCATGCCGTTGCTCCCCTTGACGCGGTACTTGACCGCCAGGACCGCTTCGGAGTATTTGGTCGCCATGCCGATAAGCCCGATGACCCACATCCAGAAGACCGCCCCGGGACCGCCCAGCGCGATCGCCGTCGCGACCCCGACAATGTTCCCGATGCCTACCGTCGCGGCCAGGGCCGTCATCAGCGCGGCGAAGTGGGAGATATCCCCCTCGCACTCATCGTTGCGGTGCCAGATCAGTTTGAAGGCGTGGCCCAGCGCCCGGAACTGGAGCCCCCGCAGCCTGACGGTCAGGAACAGCCCCGTACCGACCAGCAGTATGAGGACCGGCGCCCCCCAGATAAAACCCGCCGCCGCTGCGACCGCCTGTTCAAACCACTCCATCAAACCTCCTGATTACACCTTGAAATCGTCTCACACTCACGCCTTGCTGCGGAACTGGACCTCCGCCGCCTCCAGCCGTTCGTAGCGCCGTACCCGTCTGCGGTGGGGACGCCACTCCAGCAGCACAAGGGCCACCCCTTCCCAGAGCGACACCCAGGCGGCCACGGTGAGTCCCTCGGCAAAGACCTCCCCCACGACGGAGGGGCTCTCCCCGATCCACTGCCGTACCCAGACGGCCAGGAACATGATGGCCACACCAACGGCGAAAAGCAGCCCCGCCTTGCGCAGCATCTCCGCCGTCGTCTCCCGCTCCAGCTCGGCCATGTACTGGAAAAACGTGCCGATGCTGCTACGGATGCGGGTGTACTTCTCTTCCGCTTCCTCTTCCGAAAAGGTAAAGCGGATGACCAGCGGTGTCCCCGGCAGCTCTTTGGCGGACGACGTCAGGTAGTCCGTCAATTCCTGGTCAAGGTCCCGGCGCAGGTAGTCGGCATGCTTGTCGAAATAGTTATAGAGCGCTTCGGGCCGCTCTGCCGCCACATCGATGATGTAGCGCCCCTGCGCATCCCGTTCGTAGCGTCCGAGGTAGCTTTTATGGTTCGCCATGCATCCGACCTTGGCAGATTTTGCACTATCATAGCGCATTTCCGGCCCCGGTTCGCTTCGCATCCTTTGACAAACGCTTCACGATTGGGCTAAAGTTATAGAATGTTGGATGATCCCGTTACCAGGGCCGCTATGGTCGTCTTCGTCACCGTCTTCTTCGCCACGCTGATCGCGATCGCCGTGATGTACCTGCTCATCCGCGCCGGGGAGAAGGGGCCGCCGAAACCGCCGCACAAAGGGCAGATGTGGCTGGCCGGGATTATCGGCATCGGCATCCCGATGCTGATGCTCGCCTACGCCCTGCTCTTCTCCCCCTCCGCCAGGCTTACACCGCATCAGCTCCATCAGCAGCAGATAGAAAAATCACAGGGTAGCTTACAGCAGGGGCGCTAGCGCCTCCACGTCCACCTCTCTCCCCTTCTTGTACCGCTTGACGTACTCGACGATCATCCCGTGGAAAAGGGCGTAGATCGAGGGCAGTTCCTGCGCCTCGAAACGCCCTGCTATCCCCTCAACGCACCACGCCTGCAGGTCGTCGTAACTCTCATGCTCGAACCCGAAGGCCCGCAGCAGCCTCGCCGTGTAGGCATCCACGACCATCGCGTCGCGCCCGCAGGCGTAACAGAGAATGGAATCCGCCGTCTCTGGGCCTATTCCCTTCTGCTCCAGCAGCCACTCCCTGCTGACCTCATTGCGGAAGGTCTCAAAGTCGCCGTAGGCTTCCAGCAGCGCCGCCGAAAGCGCCTGCAGCACCCTCGCCTTGTTCTTGAAAAGCCCGCTGGGGCGGATCAACTCCATCAGCTCGCCGGGATCGGCGTCTGCAATCGCTTCGGCGCTGAGCGCCCCCGCCGTATCCAGGTTGGCAAGCGACTGTTCCACCCGCGTCCACTGGCTGTTCTGCGTCAGCACCGCCCCGACGACAACGGCGAAGGTGCCGTAATCCGGCCACCACATCGGCGGTTTCCCTTCGAGCAGGTTCAGCGCGTCCAGAGCGCTGTAGAGGGTATTCGCATCGGGTAACGGTACCATGAATCTCTCCATTGACAGCATTCTCTTCACGCATTATACACGGGACAGACTATCCATAAATCTGAATGGAAAACATATCATCGCCTGAAGAAGATGGCGTAAAATTGTTAAAAATACACAATTTTGTTACACTTGAAAAGCGCAGTGCCACTCTTTGGGGACTCCGCGGATCTATGGCGACCCGGACAGAAGCGCATCTTGTCGGGAAAGATCAATCGTGAAAGGAAAAGAATATGAAGGCGTTGTTATTTCTGACACTGGGTACTACACTACTTTTCGCTTTATCCCCCTATGAGGTCTCTGAAAAAATAAAAACAATGACGTTTGAAGAGTATAAGGCGTATATTAAAACGGATGAATACCAACAGTCTATGCACCGGAAGGTACAACACCCCGATCAATCATCGAACAAAGTCGCGCATTCAAAATCCGGCCGGAGCGGCAATTGTGTGAAATTCGTCGTCCTGCATTCCGCCGAAAGACTCGCACGGGAGGTTGGCGAAACATCGCAATGGATCAACTCTGCAGACATTATGATACACCTCTGGACAAAACCTTCAAGCCTTGGGAAGGGGAATATAATTGGGGATGTGCGCCCGGGTTCTCATGTCCGGATTCTGGAAGAGACAGCGGATGACTACAAAGTGGTCAGCCCCCTTGACCAGAGCGTCGGATGGGTCAATAAACAGAAAGTATCACGCATACAGTTTGAAGATGCACAAACGCGCGAAGTGTGTACCCCGTAAAATCTTCAAGCAATACTGATCATATCAGCGGTGATCGCCCAGGGTTTGCCGGGCCGCCAAGCCCTGGCAATTACTTCCAGCTCTCCTCGACGATCTGCTTCGAGCGTTTGTAGGGGTAGCGCTCCAGCAGTTCGTGGATAGGCAGGAGCATGTCGAAGTTCTTCTGGCGCATGAAGTGCATCAGGGTGACCGACGCCCAGTAGTCGTGCTCGTACTCCGTGCCCGCAAGTGACGTCGGGACGCCCTCTTTGTTGACCGTATGGCAGGCGCTGCAGGTGACCGGGCCGGCGTATTCGCCGTCGGGGCTGTACTGCATGGCCTGGTCGTGGGTCGTCTGGTCGATGCTGCGGGTGCCGTCGAAGCGGGTCGGGTAGAGGCCGTGCGTCGACTCGTGGCAGCTCTGGCAGGAGAGCTTGCCGTGCCCTTTCGAGTGGCGGTAGAGGGCGTACTTCTTGTTCTGGTCCATCGGGAAGTAGTCCCCGCCCTCGTCCTCGACAAAGGGCGCCGCGTGGCAGTCGGCGCAGTGCGGTTCGCCCGAGGCCAGCCACCAGTCGGAGCCGCCGCTCACGGCGTCGTAGCCGACCGCTTTGCCTTTCGGGTCATCCCACTCGCCGAGAATCGGGCTGCCGTCTTTTTTCGTCCCTTTCACCGTGGAGAGCACCGCACCCTTATGCTCGGTGTAGTAGGCCTCCGTCTCCGCCACTTTCGGGTCCGCCATCGCGGCGAACTTCTTCATGCTGCCGCCCGCCAGCGCCTTGACGACCGTTTTGAGGTCGCGGTTGCGCAGGGTCTTGCCCGACTGGTACTTGGGGTCTTTGATGGCGTCGTAGGCATAGAGCTCCTGCGACAGCGCATTGTGGCAGTGCGTACAGTAGAGCCCGCGCATCTTCTCGACCTTCTTGCCCTTTTCGTCCTTCATGCTCACCTCTTCGAGGTAATAGCGGCCGACGCTGTTGAGGAAGAACGGCGGTTTGACATCGGGGTTCGTGTGGGCGTCACGGCCGTTGTAGCAGCCGCCCCCGGCGATGCGGAGGTCTTTGTCCCCCACCATGTTGCGGCCGTAGGCATCGGTGAGGCGGAAGAGCATATCGGCGTCGTTCATGCTCTTGTCCTGCCCGTGCGTCGGGTGGCAGACCTGGCAGTTCGCCGGACGGTCGGCGCCGTCGGGCACCGGGGCCGCTTTCATGTGGAAGCCGTGCACCGCTTCGGCCAGCGGCTTCGCATGGACTGCCTTGTAACTCGTGACCCCGTCACGCGGCGTCTTGAGGTTGCCGGAGATGTTGTCGCCGTGGCAGTCGGTACAGTTGACGGAGCTGACGGTCCCCAGGCGGAAATTCGGCGTGTCGGTCTTGTAGTCGCGCAGGAAGTCCGTGCCGTGGTGCTTGTCGTGCAGGGCGAGGATGTTGATGAGCCCCTCGGCCAGCCGCGCCATGTACTCGGTGACGTCGGGGTGGTAGCCGATCCAGTAGTCGTACTCGGTGTCGCTCTGCCATACCCCCTCTTCGCGGGACTTGACGGCGGCGACGCCCTGGCGGGAGTGGCAGACCTGGCAGTTGGGGATGTCGATGGGGTTGGTGCCCATAAACTCGTAGACCCTCTTCTCGTCATCGAGAATCGCCTTGCCGTGCTTGTCGTGGACGCGCACTTTGGAGACCTGGTAGGGCTGGAAGGTGCGGTCGTCGACGCCGCGGATGGTCCCTTTGCGCTCCGTGTCCGTAAAGGCCGTCAGCGGCAGCCCCAGGGCGTCCCAGGTGTACTCGGCGCTGAGTTTGAGTTTGACGTCCTGCAGCTCGGGGATGAGCGTCTCGGTCATGACGACGTTGTCGCCGTGCTCGTCGGCAAAGTCGAGGTAGCCGCCGTACAGCGGCTTGTTCGTCGGGCCGTGGTCGGTCTTGATGGGCATATCGAGGCCGAGGTACTTGCGGTCCGCCTTGGTCGCGCCCTTCGGGATCGTCCCCAGGCTGTCCTCGTAGATGTAGAGGTGCTTCCAGACATAGTTGGGGAGATTGTCGTTGTTGTCGTCGGTGCGGCCGTTGCCGTTGACGTCCTTCTTGACGCCCCAGTAGCGCATCTTGTTCCCCTCGGAGTAGCTGTTGTCATCCACGTAGTAGTAGAGCTGGATCTCGTTATCCTTGCGGATGAAATAGGGAGACTTTCCGTCCTTGCCGGTGATGACCCCCTGCGCCTGGATGCTGTTGTAGGGCGGGATGATGCAGCAGTAGCTCTCGTCGAACCCGGCGCAGTGCATGCCGAGCTCATAGTTGATGAAGACGTTGTATTTGTTAAAAGGGTTGAACGCGTCAACTTTTTTGCCCTGTTGTTCGATCGTGGTCGGTATCAGTCTGTCCTGCGCGAACGGGGGCTGGGCGTTGTAGGCCAGCGCCGCCGTGCCGAGCAGGAGTGCAGCGGTCATCATTCGAAACATTTTTTATCACTCCGACGGAATTTTTAAACGATTCTACCGCAGATCTATCACAGAGTTATTATAATTTTTTCTTTTTTGTCAAGTTCAACTTTACGTTTTGGGACGAAAAAAGGGGGGATTTTATAAACGGGTGTCCGCCTTGGGCGTCACCCTTCGCAGACGAGCTTCTCAAACCGCTTCAGGATCGCCGTCGCTTCGGCGGTTTCGCGCGCCGCTTCAAGCAGTGCCGCCCGCTTCTCTTCCCCGAACGGTTCGGATTTGGAAACCTCTTCGATATAGGAGCGCATGACGGCCCTGTCGAACTCGGGGTGGAACTGCACCCCCCAGGCGCACGGCCCCATCCTGAAGGCGTGGTTTTCATCGTGGGTGTTGAACGCGAGCCGCACGGCGCCTTCGGGCAGGGTGACTATAGTCTGGGAGTGGATGGTATGGGCATCAAAACGCTTCGGCAGGTCGCAGAAGAGGCGGTCGTCGCTGGCACTGTCGGTCAGATCAATGGCGACCGTCCCTATTTCCATCCCGTTACGGTGATAGCCTGAAACGCCGCCCAGGGCCTTGGCCAGGAGCTGGTGTCCGTAGCAGATCGCCAGCATCGGGATGCCCCGCGCCACTGCTTCCGCCAGCCACGCTGCCGTCTGTTTGCTCCAGGCCTCCTCGTCGGTGACCATGGCGTGCGACCCGGTGACGATCACACCGTCGCACCGCGCCGGGTCCGGCAGGGCGTCGCCCCCCTGGACGTTCACCGTAAAGGGGCGCGATTGCGGCAGCTCCAGCTTGGCGATGATCCAGTCTTCAAAATCATTGTACGCGCTCCGTGTCGTCCCGAACGTCGATCCCGTTTTGATGATGCAGATCCGTTTCACGCCGCCTCTTTTTTTGCGTTATTGTAATCGATGGCAAGAGGGTCTGCGGCCCGGTACGCGCCCAAAATTTATGCACCTTATTTACCGCGCTTCCGTTTCAAAAACAACACGCTTTTCACGTAACGGCCTCTCGTTCTGCACAAACCGATGGATTTATACTATCAGGCAATTACACTATAGGATCGGTCAAGTGTGTAAACGCAAATCCCCCTATAATGGTCCAAAAGAATCCAGGAGAACAAGATGACAAATTTTACCTATCATAACCCCACCAAGATCGAATTCGGAAGAGACAAGGAAAAAGCCATCGGCGACCACATCGCCGCGGCGGGCATCACGAAGGTGCTGCTCACCTTCGGCAGCGACCGCATCAAAAATGACGGTCTCTTCGACACCGTCGCCGCCAGCCTCAAAGCGAACGGCATCGAGTACGTCGAACTGGGCGGCATCGTCAGCAACCCGCTGCTCTCGAAGGTGTACGAGGGGGTCGAGGCGGCCAAAGCCGAAGGCGTCGGGGCCATTCTCAGCGTCGGCGGCGGTTCGGTCCTTGACAGCTCCAAGGCCATCGCGGCGGGCAGCCTCTACGACGGTGACGTCTGGGACTTCTTCATCGGCAAAAGCGTTATTGCAAAAGCGCTGCCGGTCTTTGACATCATCACCCTCGCCGCGACGGGGAGCGAGATGAACACCTACGCCGTCGTCACCAACGAGAAGACGCAGCAGAAGTTCTCCATCGCCTCGCCCCACGTCTACCCGAAAGTCTCCGTCGTCAACCCGGAGCTGCAGAAGTCCGTCTCCAAAGAGTACCTCGTCTACTCCGCCGCGGACATCATCGCCCACTCCATCGAGGGGTACTTTACCGCCTCGTATCATCCCGACATCATCGCCAAGTACATCGAGGCGAACATCTCCACCGTCATGACCACGACAGAGACGCTTCTGGCCGACCCGGACGACTACAATGCGCGCGGCGAGTTCGCCTGGGCGGCGACGCAGGCGCTCAACGGCACGACTACCCTCGGCGTCGCGGGCTACAGCTTCCCCAACCACATGATCGAGCACAGCCTCTCGGCCCTTTTCAACGTGGCCCACGGCGCGGGCCTCTCGGTCATCATGCCCGCGTGGATGAAGTGGTACCATAAGCAGAACGAAGCGCAGTTCGAACGGTTTGCAAAGAATCTTTTCGGAAAAGAGAGTGCCATGGAGGGGATCGAAGCGCTGGAACAGTGGTTCGACAAGGTCGGCACGCCGACAAAGCTGTCGCAGTTCTCGATCAAAGAGAGTGACATCGACGCCATCGTCGAAAACGCCGCGGCAAATGCCAAGATGTTCGGCCTGGCCGACACCTACACCGAGGACGTTCTCGGAACGATCCTCAAACTGGCGCTCTAAAGCGCCCGCCTTTCTATACTTCCCAGGCGTCGGTGACGATCTCGCGCCCGTCGTCGAAGGTCTTGATCTTCCTGGCGCTCATGCAGCGCCCCTTCTCGTCCAGCTCGAACACGGCCGTCTGCAGAATCTTTTTACATTTTTCCGGGACGTTGAAGTGGCCGGGAAGGCCTGTCAGGAAGCGCTGCAGCGGGATCTTGGGGTCCATCCCGATGACGTTGTCGCGGCAGCCGCTGAGGCCCAGGTCCGTGACGTAGCCCGTGCCGCCGTCGATCTGCAAATCGTCCGTCGCCACGTGGGTATGGGTGCCGATGATGGCGCTGACGTGGCCCTTCAGCATCATGAGCAGCGCCCTTTTCTCGCTCGTCGCCTCGGCGTGCATATCGACAAGGATGACTTCGGCCCCCTCGCGCCGCAGCGCCTCGACGCTCTTCTGCGCGCAGATGAAGGGGTTGTCGACCATCGGCATGGCGTAGTAGCCCATGACGTTGAGCACGCCCACTTTGACGCCGTTCACCTCGTACATGCCCGTGCCCTTGCCCGGCATCGCCTCGGGGTAGTTGTGCGGACGCAAGAGCGGCAGCTTTTCAAAAAGGGGGATGATCTCTTTCTTGTCGAAGCTGTGGTTGCCCCCGGTCATAACGTCCACGCCTGCGCCGAAGAGCTCGTCGGCGTTCTTGGCGGTCAGCCCGAAGCCGTGGCTGGCGTTCTCGTAGTTGGCCACGACGAAGTCGATGCCGTGCTCCTTCCTGAGCCGCGGCAGGTGCTGCTTGATCATCGACCGACCCGGCCGCCCGACAACGTCACCGATCATTGCTACTGTAATTGCTTTCATAAACGCTATTCTACCCTGAACGTTTTAAACCGAACGCGCAGTGCCGGCTGGGAAACGAAAGTAACAGAGGGGCTTCTGCTTTTCCATGTAAGGAGAAGGGTTCATGACACGCGGCAAACTGAAAAATCTTTTTTAACCAAATTTAATCTACAATATGACAACCGATGAAATTCCAGGAAACAATCATGAAAAAAACTTTGCTATTACTCTGTCTGACAGCTTTGCTCCACAGTGCGGAGCGCGAGACATGCTTTGAGGCGTACCGCGCTGAAAAAATCTCGAAGCAGGCGCTGGTGAAGTGCCTGGATTCCCTACCCGAGGCAAAGCCGGAAAAACATGCAGAAAAAACGCATAAAGAAACTACAAACGCATTGGGACTATATCTCGCCAACACGCTTCCCTATCAGGCGACCCGATACGTAGAATCATTCGACTGCTTCAACAAGGACGACAAGACGATGCTCTATACGTACACACTTGCACTCAAATACCGGATGCAGCATGTCGAAAGTATGGAAGATCTTGAAAAGAGCGATCTAGACTACTGGAGGCTTTGGCATATTGTGAGCGACATTGGGAGTGCCTGCAAGCTCCATTATTCATTTGACAATGTCCTCGAAGCCATCATCACCCCGACAGAAAGCGAACAAAAAGCACTGAAAAAACTGCGCAGGGTGGAGGGACGCATCCGCACGGACGGGTCATCGGAATCGTCAAAACGGATGCGCGAGTATGACGCCAAACTCCGCGCCCGTGTTTTGGCGAACAAGCCGGTATACAGCGTCGAACCGAAAGGTGACGACAAACGCGATTATGACCTCACATCGCTCAAGCAGCTGCCTGAAAATACGATACCGCGTAATGTTTATGAAAGTATCGACCATATGGAGACTACCCGCAAAAACAAGGAGATGCTGTTCAGACTTGCCTATCTCAAAGAGGAGATACTCCGCAATTACGACCGTCCCAAAAAGCGGCACGCGATGCAGCAGGAGATCGTCTATCTCGAACAGTGCCAGCGGCGGCTGGATCTGTATCAAAAGAGCGGTGACAGACTGAACGAAAAGCGAAAGCTGGTATCTTCAATTACTTCCTATTCAAACTATTACCCACTGAAAACCGACTTTCTGCCCAACGAGATCAGCGCATACTGTGAGAACAATATCACGGCGATGACGCTTGCTCCCGTCGACGTCGCTATTGAAAAACCGGCGCCCAAACATAACAAGATGCCCGTATTCGCCACATCCCAGGCGTACATCAACAGCTACGGCAGAGCCCCCGGAACCAAGACGAAGATGCAGGCGTACCTCAACGAGATCAGAGCGGCGATAGGGAAGCAGAACGGCGATATCGGCACGGGCCTGAAGGTACTCCGCCTGCAAGACTGCATCAAAGACGAAACGCCTTTTCTTCAGTTGCTGAAAACTGACATCGAACAGGAGGGGCTCAAAGAGGCGTTCGGCACCTATGTGGTACAGCCGATGTTCTGGTGGGCGACAACCATCGGTATGAAGATGAAGCAGGAGGGAGAGAGTGAAGAACTCAAGCACTTCTTCGACTGCAACCAGACGGCGCTTTTACAACCCAAAGCCGCCACGACGGTCCGGAAGACGGCGGCACAAAAGCCCGGTTTCACAAGAGCTGCCATGGGAGCCGGGATCAGTCAGAAAGACAGCATCCTCAAGTATTACGCCAAGGTCTTTGAAAACAGACCTACTCACGACCTGACCAACAGTAAAGCCGTTGAAGCCGGGATTATCGACAGCAAATGGATCGATAAGGAGAACAAGATCATTCCGGCTTTCGGCAGCAGCGTCCGTATCGAGGGGATGCCCCAGGGCGGCATGAAGCTGACATACGAAGGCGTTCCCGGCGGAAACCTCTGCAGCGGTTTTGTGACTATGAACAAGAATGACGCCATCCATTTTGACAGGAAAAGGTATCAAGGCATCGACTACATCCTCCTCAACAACCACAAGCTCCGGATCAACCATATGGTCGGCAAGCATGTAGAGCGCCTGTGCGGCGAACAGGAGGAAAACAGCGTTTCGTTTGTCAAAGAACGGACGACCAAAGAGTACCAATACGGCCCCCAACCCATTGCCAGCGCTTTTGACGTGGCCCAAAAAACCGACGTGATCATGGAGACACGCCATGCTCCATACGGTTTCGCACACTCCGATAGAGGCAGCAGTTTTTTTGTCAGCGGTCAGGACGCCAGAATATTTGACAAAGAACGGAAGCTTCCTCCCAAAGCCCTCCCCCGGGACATGGCTTACAGTTTCCAACCCGTGATGTCACCCGACGGCAAAACGCTGGCGGTTGGGAGCAGGGACAAAATATACCTTTGGGATATTCAGGGAAACAAACTTCGGAAAACACTTGACGGTCTGCCCAAAGGTGCCAAGAACCTCATGCATTTTTTGTCAGACAATAAAACCCTGGTGGCCGGGGCAGGCAAAAGCATCTATTTTTTCAATACGGAGAATGAAAATATCATAGAGATGACTCCGAAATTCATTGAAAAAGAGAAGAAATATTTTACGCCGAGGATCAGCGCTGTCGGGGAATCGCCGGATGGTACGACGATTTACATCGGCAGCAGCAACGGGCATGTGGAGCGTTGGCAGAAAAAGGGAAGTGGTACGGGAAATATGAAATTCACCTACTCGGACACCATCGAAGACAAACAGGTCCGCGATATCGGTGCCATCGCCCACGATCCGAGGAACTCTGATCATTTGATGGTCTGCAACGGGCAAAACATCCGTTTTTGGGATGTGAACAAAAAATCGATCGTCGAGACCCTTGACGCCGATTTTTATATGCAGTGCAAGCACCTCGAAATGAGCAAAGACCACAGGTATCTTATGGCGTCAAGCCAATCTGGCGTATTTCTATGGAAACTGGGCAGCAAGGTCCAGTATGAGGTTCTCACCGGCGGGGACATCAGAGGCGCCATCTTCATAGACGAAAATCATATTGCCACGATCGGCAGGGAGATTGCGTTGTGGCAGCTGGAGGCAAAATAGCTGCTACCGCAACCATACTGAAGCATATGCGATCTTTACAGTAGCCGCGGCAGGTGCTGTTTTATCATCAACCGCCCCGGCCGCCCGACGACGTCACCGATCATTGCTACTTTCAACCTATTCATGGGTAGCAATGTAGCTGTATCGGACTGAAAAAACTGTTGTTTGGCTTTCCCTGCAGGATACGCCTGCGCGATTCCCTGATTTCAAAAGATTCGATAAATGTTTTTTATGATAAAAACAATATAATTTTTTTATGTTTAAAAATATTTCTATTACAACCGCACTCACGAGAATTGTCGCATTCCTCTCCGACATCTTTCTGGTAAGCCTGGTCATCGTACTCTTTCTGCCACTTCTGCCGAAGTCGTATGTATCACTCTTTCCCTACGCCCTCATAGGTTTCTCTTGGCTTTACCGCGTATTTCTCCCGCTTTCGCCCCTGCGGGGCACCCTTGGGAAAAAACTATTCGGCCTGACCCTGGAGAGGGATAATTCCGAGCCACTGACTTTTCGAACATTGGCCATTCGTGAAACAATCGTACTGGGATATTTCCTTTACGTGTCCGCTGCACTCAAAGTCTCCGAGCTTACGCACGGCAACCCGTCAATCCTCCTGTTTCTTGGCCTCTCGCTCCTGCCGGTACTGCTGATATTTCTGGATCGGGACAAACGGTCCTTGCATGACCGGATCGCCCTTACTGTCGTCCTCGATACGATTGAGAGCAGTGCTCCGCCGCTACGCATTTTCAGAATGTTTTTGCGCACTGTCGCCATCCTGGGCTTACTGATCATCACAGGCTACTACATGCTCTTTGCCAGCGTCATGTGGCGAGCGGCTCAACAAGCACAGGCGCTATACGATCAATCATACCAACGGACCTATCCCACAAACGACTATGGCGATGCTCGTATCCGCTTCTATGCCGATGCGCTGAACGTCTATGTCCCGCGCTACATCGATGCCGAAGACGAATATGACATTTTTGCCAATGACATCAAATCGGAACTCGCCCAGAACTGTATCGACCGTCTCCAAAAACTGCACGATCCGGAAAGTACCGGTGAAGGCCGCTCCTTCTACAAAAATGCGCGAAACGCCTATGTCGCGAATGATAAAATTGATCTCGCCCAGGAGCAGGAAGCGTACTCAAGCAGCCGCTTTTATGTCGTCGACACGAACTTGATCAACGAGATCGAGAGAGATATTACGGGACTTTCAGCGCGGAGCCTCCATAGCCCGTGCGATGACAGCGTCAATGTTGAAATCCTCTATGACAGCTTTGCCAAAAAATATTTCGAATCATTCGAACATCAGCTCTTTCTCGAAGACGAAGATGAGCAATGGTATGAAACCTTCAAGGAACACCATCCGGAGCTGATACTGCTGCAAGAACAAAAAGCGCTGGAGGCTAAACTAGATGACGAAGAACGTCTTATCAGAAAAAAAGAAGCCCGCAAAAAGATGTTGGCACGCTTGCGCTACGATCGTTCTCTCAAACGAGGACCTTCCATTTTTTACGTCATTGCCAACGATCAAGAAAAGGTATTGGATGAACTGCTTCGCGACCGTTCCATTCTTGAGGTACGCAACGGCAACAGCTTTACACCGCTGTTTTATGCCGTCCGACTGCGCAAAGAACAGAGTGTAAAAAAACTACTACTCAACGGTGCAGACATGTACGCGGATTTGCACAGGATGACTCCCTTTGATGTCGCGGTCACCGATGGAGACCGATCTATTCCGATCATCAAAATGTTTCTGGAACACGGTTACGATGTGAATTATCAATATCTTAGAGGCCCAACGGCACTGACAATTGCCGCCAAGAAATGTAGGAACTTTGCACTTGTCGAATTACTTCTGTCCAATGGAGCCGACCCTGCTCTCAAAGACAAATTCGGCGGAGACACATTGACCCGCATACAAGCGTCTTGCAAGGGGAAAAACCTTGAGCGTATGCAGGAACTGATCGCTAAATACCCGTGATCGATCCAAACTGGCTATACTCACTCTTAGTATGAAAACAGTGATTGCCGCCGTGATATCGCTTCTGTTGTTGCAAGGGTGCAGTCCAACGCTGTCGCCGATGGCCAAGCGTCTGCTGGCCGGAAAAGGCGATGTCGCTACAGTGACTATTTGCTACCCAAAGTCATCGAACCTCATCCTCTCGGTGCATAGTGTCGGCATCATGGTGGACGGTGCCTATGCCTTTTATCTGCACGGCGGCGAGCGCATTACCTTTCCCATCCCGCCGGGAACGCACGAGCTCGGCGTTTCCGATTCATCCTCCCCCTATTTCACGCACCTGGAAAGCCTTGCTTTCACGGCAGAAGTGAACGGTTCGAATTTCTTTGAGACCTACCCCGTATTTGAAGGGGTCACCTTTGTTCCCTACGGATTCATCCCCATTCCGGGGCCGGATATCCGTTACAAGCTTTTTGAGGTGGACAAGGAGCGTGCCGCGCAGCTAAAGACGAAGCAGGTCGACGCGAACGAGAGGATAATGCCGGAGCAGTAACCGGCTTGAGATACCGCTATTTCTTGAGCCGCGGCAGGTGCTGCCTGATCATCGACCGTCCCGGCCGCCCGACAATGTCGTCGATCATTGCTACTGTGAGATTTTTCATAATCGGCATTGTATCGCTTTGCGGGTTAAAGCCGTTCCTAGTGAAGATATTGCATAGCAACACTCAATCTATGTTAACTGTTTTGATGATCAAAGGTTGTTTTACATAGAATGTTCACTAATAATATAGAAGCTATATCTATTGGAATTAAATGCAAAACTATATTTCGAATCTTGAAAAGGGTGAGTTACATGTCCATTTAAATGGATTAGTATCAACATCTACTATTCAGAAGATTATCATTGAAGAATCAATAGAAGTCCCTCAGGACTTCAACATTCACAGAGATTTAATACGAGAATTTCCTATGGAAAGTCTAGAACAGTATCTTAAACCATGGGACGTACTAAGACTCATCCCTAATAGTAAGGAAAGTCTAAAACTCATGGTTCAAAATGCATTCGAAAATCTGAAACAGCAAAATGTCTCATTTGTTGAAATTAGAAACAGTGTAGTCTACTTATCATTTCTAAATAACATCAGTACAGAACTAGCCCTTCGGTGGCTTTTAGAAGAAATCGAACAGGCTTCTGAAAAATACAATATAAAGGCAGGGTTATTGATGACAATATCCAGAGGTGATTATTCAGCAGAGAACTTTCATACACTCATAAAGGCGTATGAAAAGCTTGATAAGCCCAATGGAGTCTTAGGGCTAGATCTTGCTGGTAATGAGGATATTGTAATTTCAAAGAATATTAGTAGTTTATTTAGAAATGCAAAAGAAAAATATGGTTTCAACATTACGGTACATGCTGGAGAAACTGGCAATGTAGCCAATATTATTGAAGCTATAGATTCGTTTACGGCTGACCGAATCGGTCATGGTACAGCCGCAGAAAAAGACCAAGAATTAATGGCATATATAAAAGAAAGAGATGTTTGTATTGAAGTATGCCCAATTAGTAACCGTTTAACTGGTGCTGTCAGAGAAGAAGATGATCACCCAGTTGTCAAATTCCTCGAAAACGATGTTCCATTCGTGCTATGTTCTGACAACCCTGCACTACATAACAAAACTATCAATGATGATTATATGTCCTTTCATGATGAAACAATGCGAAAAGACATATTAGAAAAAATGTTGGCTACTCAGAAGAAGTATTCATTCATCAAAGGACTTTAATGAAAATCAGATTTGTCACTAATAACCTGAATAAACTTGCAGAAGTTAAAAAAATGATAGATGCAGCAGAAATAGTTGCAACAGAATTGAAAATTGAGGAAATACAAACTGATAATGTGAAAAAACTTGTTAAAGACAAACTACTAAAAGCATTTAAAAAGGTGGGAAGACCTGTATTTGTTGAACACACAGGACTTTATCTCGACAGCTTAAATAGTTTTCCTGGAGGACTGACGCAAATTTTCTGGGATAAATTAGAAGCTGATAGGTTTTCAAAATTATTAGGAACTTTAGATACTACAACTGCTATTGCTAGAACAACCATAGGCTATTGCGACGGTAAAAAGATACATTATTTTGATGGTGAAATAATTGGTAATATCTCTCCTGAGCCAAAAGGAGAAAGACGCTTCCAATGGGATTGCGTTTTTATACCTGATGGTGAAGAACAGACTTTTGCAGAACTAGGCGATAAAAAGAATGAGATTTCTATGAGAAAAATAGCGTTTGACAAATTCAATAAGTACCTGAAGGAAGGCAACTAACCATGGAACAATTATTCGAAGCATACAAACAAAACAATATCATTCTCTTTGTTGGTGCTGGTGTTTCCATGGGCTTAGGCTTACCTTCATGGGGTGACTTGATCAACGAAATTGCTAAACAATTGGATTATGACCCCGAAATATATTCAACTTTTGGTGACAATTATGCGTTAGCCGAATACTATACAATCAAACAAGGTGGCTTGGGAAAACTTAGAAGTTGGATGGATAGGAATTGGCACTCAGATGCTATAAAAATTGAAGATTCAGATATTCACAAAATTATTGTAAATGCTAATTTTCCACTGATTTATACAACAAATTACGATAGATGGCTAGAAAATGCATTTGAAAAATATGGCAAGCCTTATCACAAAATAATTGGTGTTAGTGACCTAACAACAACAAATGATCAAACAACTCAAATTGTAAAGTTTCATGGTGATTTTGATGATGATAATTCAATAGTTTTGGATGAAACAAGTTATTTCAAACGTTTGGATTTTGAAACACCTCTAGATATAAAGCTAAGGTCAGACGTACTTGGGAAAACTGTCTTATTCATTGGATATGGGCTGTCAGATATAAATATTCGATTATTATTCTTCAAGCTTTCTCAATTATGGAAAGAGAATGCCCAAGGCAGGGTGCAACCAACATCATATGTTTTTTCCTCTAAACCAAATCCTATTCAGGAAGACATATTAAAACAATGGGGAATTACAATGATCTCATCAGAAATAGATGATCCTGGTGCCGCCTTAATCGAATTTATGACGAAGCTTACTAGTCAATAGCTAGCAAATTAAGCAGACTAAAAAAACTACGATCAGTTTTTGATTGCTTATTTCAATCGTAAAAATACAGGGTAACTCATTTTGGACAAATTCATTTCTATCGGTGTAAATCAAGGAGATGCTTTTTATTTAGAAAGGTCTGGAGTAAAAATTCTCGTTGATGGTGGAAGAGCAAGGACAGGATTCCCAATACAGTTTTCACGAACCATTGTTACTGATGAATTAGATGTTGTTGTTTGTACACATGCAGATGCAGATCATATCAATGGTTTACTTGGTTATTTTGAATCTGGACTCAAAGCCAAAGAAGTTTGGTTACCAGGTGTATGGACTAGTCGTTTAGAAGATTTGATAAAAAATCCATTAGGTTTTATCATAGAGCTAAGTAACGATATAGCTGAAATTGGTGCCTTTGAGAAAAATAATTTAGAAGATTTAACGGATGTAGACTTTTTAGAGCAAAAAAAACATCCTAACCAGACAGATAAATCAAGTTTAGATGTTGATCAACTTTTTCAAGCAATGGAAGAAGCTGCACACAGAACAGAATTGTTTGACATAACTAATTACTACCCGTTTGGATTCCATTATCACTTTAAAAGTTTAACTCAATATGAGCTTTTCATAGATGCAATTGACACCGCAAAGAAGATAAAAGAACTTGCAGTGCTTGCCTATAATGCAGGGGCCAAAATTAGATGGTTTGAGTTTAATAAAGACAAGGCTGCATACGGTGGAGAAATTTATCTCAGACCAGTCAACTCACAAGAGATTGTCAGAATATCCCCACCACTAAATGCATTAATGTATTTGTACGTCAGTAAAGCAAATAGAGAAAGTTTAGTTTTTTATTCCACTGACAACTATGGAACCACCAGTGTCTTATTTAGCGCAGATTCTGATTTTTCATTTAACCAAAATATACCAAACCTTTCAGCTAGTTCAATAATTACAGCACCACATCATGGCTCTGAACATAATCAAAAGGCATATACTCGTTTAAGGACCTTCATCCATGATAAAACGATATTCGTTCGTAGTGATGGAAAATATAAAACTAGACCAGGAATCACTTTTAAACAATTGTCATGCAAGAAGATATGTACTTTATGTAACACTTTAAATTCGAACAAACAAGATATTACTTTTACTACAAACAAAACAGGATGGACGAAAAAGAAGGGTACTTCTTGGTGTCACTGCCAGTAAAATTTCTAACAAATCAAATAAAACTAATCAATAAACCGCAGATGTCTTTTTGATCGATCATTTTAAACGTTAGGCAAAGCGATTATGACCAATGTCATATCGTCTACTAAATTCAATAATCCTCCTCCTTAAAGAAAAAACACCGAACCTTTTGTACAAAACCTCATTAATAGCCTTTTTTAGAATAGCCTGCAAAAATGCCCCTTTGAATAAAGGGCACCTCTAAAGAGATAACCGAACCATTTTTGCATGCCCAACGTGAAGGCAAAAGGAATATATGTATGAAAGCAACATTTGACAACCCTACAGCGGTAAAGAGCCTTGACGATCTCGCAGCGCTGGCGGATTATTCGCTCATGGACACGTTGACCCCCGACCCCGAAGCGACGGCGGACGGCGTTGACCACGCGCCGCGGCAGGTCTTCAGCGGGCATTATGTGCCTGTGAACCCTACGCCCATAGAAACCCCCGTGTACATCGCGCACAGCGAGACTTTTTTTCGCGAACTGGGCTTTAGCGACTCATTGGCGACCTCGGAGGAGTTTATGCGGATGTTTACAGGCGACAGTTCGCAGCTCCCGGAGCCGCTGCGCCGCCGGGGCTGGGCGACTGGGTACGCGCTTTCCATCTACGGGACCGAGTACTATGAGCAGTGCCCCTTCCGTACGGGCAACGGCTACGGCGACGGCCGCGCGGTCTCCATCCTCGAAGCGGTCATCAACGGGCAGCGCTGGGAGATGCAGCTCAAAGGCGGCGGCAGGACACCCTACTGCCGGGGTGCCGACGGCCGCGCCGTGCTGCGTTCGAGCATCCGCGAGTTTCTGGCGCAGGAGCACATGCACGCCCTGGGCGTAAAAACGTCGCGCTCGCTGAGCCTCTACACCTCCCAGACGGAGACGGTTGCAAGGCCGTGGTTCAACAACGGCTCCTACTCGCGAAACCCCGAAGTCATGCTCGAGGAGGCCGTGGCCATCACGACGCGGGTCGCCCCCTCTTTTATCCGGGTGGGCCAGGTCGAGCTTTTCGGCCGGCGTGCGCGCAAGAACGAGCACCCCAAGGCGTTGGAGGAGCTCGAGCAGATCGTCCTGCACCTCATCGACCGCGAATACAAAGATGTGATCGATGCCGCGCTGCCCCTCCGGGACAAGGTGCTCCTGCTGGCAACGGCGTTCCGCGACCGTCTCACCACGCTGGTGGCAGAGTGGATACGCGTGGGGTACTGCCAGGGCAACTTCAACAGCGACAACACTGCCGCCGGCGGCTTCACCCTCGATTACGGCCCCTTCGGATTCATCGAAATGTTCGACCCGCGCTACCAGCCGTGGACGGGCGGAGGAGACCACTTCTCCTTCCTCAACCAGCCCCAGGCGGCGGAGACGAACTTTGCCATGTTCTGCAGCGCGCTGAAGCCGCTGCTGACGTCTGATGAAAAGGCCGTGAACGAGCTGGACATGCTGACTTTAAGATTTGCAAGAGCGATGCAGGGGAAAATGATACCCATGTGGGCGTCAAAGCTGGGACTGCATCAGCTGGATGCGGCACTGTTCAACGAACTGGTGACGCTGATGATCGAGACCGGGGTGGATTACACCATCTTCTTCCGCGAACTCTCATCCGTGCCCGAAGATATCGCCCCGCTGACGAAGAGCTTTTACGGTGACGGGGTCAAAGATGCCGCGCTGCTGGAGCGCTGGAGCGAATGGCTGGAAAAATGGAAGGGTGTCGTACAGGCGACCAACCCCGACGACATCAACGCCGCGTCGCCGGAATCCCGCGAAAAGCTCTCACGCTGGATGAAATCCGTCAACCCCAAGTACACCTTGAGGGAGTGGTTCCTCGTCCCGGCCTACCAGCAGGCCGCCGACGGGGACTATACGCTCATCAAGGAGCTGCAGGCCGTCATGACCGACCCCTACGCCGAGCAGTCCGAAGCAGTAGCGGCAAAGTACTACAGCAAAAAGCCCACGGAGTTCTTCGAGATCGCCGGTATCTCCCACGTCACCTGTTCCTCTTAAATGCAAGCAATAGTGCGCGTGTAACAGCGCCACCGCCTTTTCCGCGGCCGTCTTCCGGCCGTAGCACGGTATATGCATTCGTTTTGTTCTTCTTACAAGCGTAACGGCAGCTATCTCTTATTCCGGTGCTCGCACACAACTTGAACGAAGCACATCTCGAATTGCATTGCAAAGATTTCAGAACGCGGAAGCAGAGATAATATTTCGTTCATTCATGACTTTTTTACGATGGGTTCACACATAGGAACTCCCATGGGAACACCGATCGATTACATCTATGAAAACAAACTCGAATGGCAGCCGTCATTCAAAGGCGCACTCGGCGTAGCAGGCCGTTACGGCTACCGCGGCGCGCTCGTCGTCACCGAGGGCAAGACGAAGCCCCTGACCGTCCTCAAGCAGGCCATTGCCGTCGCGGACGACGATAAGATGCTCTTCTTCGCCGGGGAGCTGGAAAGTTTCGACGACTTCGAAGCGGCCTTCGCACGCTACAAAGGCCTCTTCTCCCCCGAAACCCTGACGGCGTTCTACTTCACCGACATCGCCGGCGATGCCGTCTTTGACTACGAGGGCATCAGCGTCCACGCCTTTTCGCTGGACGAAAGCTCCGTCTGGAACGAGCTTGTCGAGGCCGCCGACCTGGACAAGAAAGAGCTCAAGCGCATGGATTCCGAAGAGAAACTCGACACCATCTACGACGAGCTCAAAAGAACCCCCCTGCGCGCGGCGTCCAAAAGCTACGAAGAGGCGCGTGCGCTCAAGATCGCCTAGGCTGCCGCTTCTCCCGCAGCCGCCGGGGCCCCGGCGGTCAGCCCTCTCAGCTCTCTTTCAACACTTTCCCCGGCATCACACTCTGTTACGCCGAGAATCCAGGCCGCTTTACAGCACCTTCGGTTTCGCCGTGCGCAGGTAGTGCAGGACCGCCTTGATGATGTCGTCGTCGTCTTTGCTGTCGGCGGTGACGTACTCTTTAGCGCCGCTCAGGTACTCTACCGTGATGTTCTGGCCGTAGGAGCTGAGCATCTTGATGTGCTTCTCCAGCCCCATCAGTTTGATGACCATCAGCTCGAAAAACTGCTTCGTCGGGCCGTCCGGGCGTCCGAAGCGCTCCGTGACCTCCTCCTCGATCTCGTAGACCTCCGTCGGGGTCTCGCAGAGGCTGAGGCGGCGGTAGAGCTCCAGGCGCAGGCGGTCCTCGGCGACGAGCTCGTCGCTGATGTAGGCACTGACGGCGAGCTTGAGGTCCACCTTCGCCTTGGGCGTCTCTTTCTTGTTGCTCAGCTCCTTGATGGCGTCCTCGAGCATCCGCAGGTAGAGAGAGTAGCCGATGTTCTTGATGTGGCCGCTCTGCGCGTCGCCCACGAGGTTCCCCCCGCCCCGGATTTCGAGGTCATGGTAGGCCAGCACGGAACCGCTGCCGAGGAAGGAGTTCGACTCCAGGGCGATGAGGCGCTTCTTCGCCTCCTCGGTAATAAGCTCCTTGTCCTCGACGATGAAGTAGGCATACCCCTCCGTATGGCCCCGGCCGACGCGGCCGCGGAGCTGGTGCAGGTCGGCGATGCCGAAGCGGTCCGCCCCGTCGATGATCATCGTGTTGACCCGCGGCATGTGGATGCCCGACTCGATGATGGAAGTCGCGAGCATGAGGTCGTACTCGCCGTCCTGGAACTTGAGCAGCTCTTTCTCCGTCTCGACGGCGCCCACCTGCGAGTGGAGCATCAAAATGCGCAGGTCCGGGAGGATGGCCTTGAGCTCGCCCAGCTTGATCGGCATGTGGTCGATGGAGTTGTAGACGTAAAAGACCTGCCCACCCCGGCGCAGCTCGCGCAAAATGACCTCTTTGACGAGCTTTTCGTCGTAGGCCTTGACGAAGGTCCTTACCCCCTGCCGTTCACCCGGAGGGGTCATGAGGGTACTGAGGGTCTTGATGGAAGAGAGTGCCTGGTTGAGGCTGCGCGGGATCGGCGTGGCGCTCATGGTGAGCAGGTGCGTCTTCTCGTAGAGGGTTTTCAGCTTCTCTTTCTGCTTCACCCCGAACTTGTGCTCTTCGTCGATGACGACGAGGCCCAGCTTGGCGAACTTCGTGCCGAAGAGCGCGTGGGTGCCGACGACCATGTCGATGGTCCCCTCGGCCAGCCCCGCCTCGACGGCCTTCTTCACCTTCGGCGTGACGAAGCGGTCGATCTTGGCGATGCGGAAGTCATACTCGGCGAAGCGCGCCTTGAGCGAGGCGAAGTGCTGGGAGCTCAGCAGGGTCGTCGGCACGATGACGGCCGACTGGTACCCCGCCTGTGCCGCGGCGAACATCGCGTTCATCGCCACCTCGGTCTTGCCGAAGCCGACGTCCCCGCTGAGGAGCCGGTCCATGACGAGGCCGCTGCCGATCTCGGCGATGATCTCGGCGATGGAGCGCGCCTGGTCCTCGGTGTACTCGAAGCCCGCCTCCGCCTGGAACGCCGCCAGTTTTTTGGCATCGGTCTCGATGACGGGGGCGCTGATGAGCGCACGCTGGGCGGCCGTGTTGACGATCTCCGAGGCGATCTCGAAGAGGCGTTTGCGCACGGTCTCCTTGAGGCGTCCGAAGCTCCCCTTGCCCAGGCGGTCGAGCACCGGCGGCGCCCCGGCGCCCGCGATGTAGCGGTCGATGGCGTCGAGGTTCTCCACCGGCAGCAGGACCCGCTCGTCGCCCTGGTAGCGGATGGCAATGAAGTCGCGCACCGAGCCCAGGATCTCCGCCTGCTCGATGGCCTCGAAGATCCCGACCCCGTGATCCTCGTGGACGACGTAGTCGCCGGGCTTGAGGTCGTCGAGGAGCAGGCTGCTCTTGCGGCGGCGCTTTTTGCGCACCGGTTTGTTCAGCGAGATGATGAGCTCGGTGTCGGTTATGAGGTTGACGATCTCGCCGGAGCGTTTGACGGTGAGCCCCCGCGTGTCAAAGAGGCCCGCCTGCTTCAGCTGCGCGTCGCTGCTGGCGATGATGGTCACCTTCTTGTTCGGGTGGACCTCCAGCAGGGTTTTGACGTCGGTGACCGCGAGGGCCTTGACCCGGTCGTCTTCGGGGAGCACCGCGACGGATTCGAAAACGCCCTGCGGCACCTGCGGGGTGTTGAGGGTGTAGGCCTCGCCTATCATCGCGTCGAGGCGTTTGACGGCGGCGACCTTTTTGCCCTCGAGGAAGTTCTCGGCGTCGTCGCCCAGGTACCAGAAGCCCAGGGAGTCGATGTCCTTGACGAAGCTGTCGCTCGTCGAGGCTTCGACGGCGGCGACGATGCGCTCGTACCCGGCCTCGTCAAAGGCGTAGGGGGCGCTGTGCAGCTCGAAGCCCTCCAGCTCCTCGCCGACGGTGCGCTGGGTCTCCACCTCGAAGGCCTTGATCTGCTCGATCTCGTCGTCGAAGAGGGAGATGCGGTAGGGGCTTTCCGTACCGGGGGCGAAGACGTCGATGATGTCGCCGCGGAAGGAGACCTCCCCCTCCACCTCCACGAGGTCGACAAAGCTGTAGCCCCAGTGCAGCAGCTCCGTCTTGAGGGCTCCTAGGTCGAGGCGGTCGCCGAAGGCGATCTGCTTCGTGCGCAGCAGGTGCGTTTTGGGCAGCGGGAAGAGCAGGCTCTTGAACGGCGCGATGACGAGGGGCTTCTTGTCTGCCTCGTAGTAGTGCCGCAGCGCCTCGGCCATCTGGCTCAGCTCTTCGCTGAAGGGGCGCAGGTCATCAAGCCAGGTCGCGCGGAAATCGGGGAGGACAACCGCGTCGATCTCCTTGAAGCGGCAGAGGTCGCGGAGCTGCTGCGCTTCGGCGGCGTCTTCACAGATGAGAACGTCGGGGAGGCCACCCTTTTTCAGGTAGGCGTAGAGCTTGGCCTGCATCTCAGCGTGCCGTATCGTTGCGGAAGGTTTTCGGCGCTATGCGCAGGGGCGCCGTCACTGTGTGGTTCATTTCAATCCCGTCATTTTTATAAAGGCCTCCGCCACGCTGAACGAGCCGAAGACCAGGTACATTTTCTGTGCCTGCACCCCTTCGAAAGAACGGTAGGGGATATCCAGCGCTTCGAGCGCCCCGACGAGCGCATCGCGGGCGGCGGCACGTTCGCTCTGCACCTCGATCAGCTCGACGCGCTCGATGTTATCGCGGAGCGCGGCGAGGATGGATGCGTAGTCCTTGTCGCCGTAGCTGTTGTAGACGAGGACGACCTTCTGCGCCCCGAGCTCGCGTGCGATGGCACGGGCGGCGAGGACGTTGTGGCCCACGTCGAGCCAGACGTTCGGGGCGATCCGCGAGAGGCGGCCGAAGAGCGGCGCGCTGAAGCTCTGTGCGTCGAAGGGGACGCCGAGCACGTGCATCGCGGCGGCGGCGAGCAGGAGATTGTCGCGGAGGTACTCCGGCAGCTCCAGACGCCCGGCCGTCTGTTGAAGCGCCATTATAGCATCTTGGTCTAACAGCCGTTCACAGCGCAGCAGGGTCGCGCCCCGCTCCGCGGCGATCGCTTCTGCAACGCGGTAGACGACCTCGTGGGGCTGCAGTCCCAGGATCACCGTCGGCCCCATCGCCCGCAGTTTCGTCGCGGCGATTGATTCGATGGTGTCGCCCAGGAAGGCCTGGTGGTCGAGGTCGATGGGGGTGACGAGGGTGAGCGTTTTGGGGAAGACGGCGGTCGCGTCGAACTCGCCGCCGAGGCCCGCTTCCATGACGACGTAGTCGCAGGGCTCATAGAGCGCCGCGGCCATCAGGGTCGTGAACTCGAAGTAGCTCAGCGCCCCGGCTGTCTCCGTATCCAGCCACCCCAGCACCTTCTCGAAGGCACTTTGCAGCTGTTCGTCAGTAGCATCGCTGCCGTTCAGCCAGAGGCGTTCATTGAAGCGCAGGATGTGGGGGGAGGTGTAGTGGCCGACGCTGTAACCGGCATGCAGGAGGGCCGAGGCGAGGAAGCGCCCCGTCGTCCCCTTGCCGTTGGTGCCGACGAGGTGGATGATCTTCGGCAGCGTGACACGGGATTTGACCTGTTCCCAGGCCCGCGGCATCCGCTCCAGGTCGATCTTGTCGTAGTAGAGCGGTTTCGCGTCGAGGAAGTCAGCGTACTTCAGCAGAGGCCCCCTCGCCCGCGACCTGGGCGACAAAGCTGTCGAGCGCCTTCTCCGAGCCGTACTTGATCGCCTCGAAACGGACGAGGTCGGAGATGATGGCGTTGGGTTCGATGGTAAAAATGTAGCTTCCCCGCGCATTGTAACGGCGCGTCTCTTCCCCACGCTGACGGTCGACGTCGAGGGTGACGATGGCGCGGTAGGCGACGATGTAGCCGTTGGTGTCGTACTGCACCGGTGTGAAGACGACATTGCGCAGGGAGATGGTCAGGTGGGTGCTGGCGTGCGCCTCGTCGGTCAGGCGGGTGCGGAAACGGTTGACGACGGCCTGATCGAGGGCGTCTTTGATGTAGACGGTGTTGTCCGGGTCCTGCATGGAGATGACGACCTTCGTGCTGACGCTCTCCTGCAGCACCGGCTTGACGGCCCGGCTCGTCGGCTTGTAGCCGCACCCCGCCAGCAGCGCCGCGGCGACCAGTACCGAACCGAAACGCTGCATTCCACCCATGATCTCTTCCTTACTTGACGACGATGTTGACGAGCTTGTTCGGCACGACGATCTCTTTGACGACCGTCTTGCCCTCGAGCCACTGCGGGATGATCGCCTTGGCGGCTTCGATCATCGCCTCTTTGGACGCATCCGGCGCCACGTCGATCTGGCCGCGGTTCTTGCCGTTGACGGAGACGCCGAGCGTGATCGTATCGAGGGCGAAGACCTCTTCTTTGACGACCTGTGCGCCCAGGTTTTTGCGGCCGAAAAGGCGGTCGCTGATCTCCCAGCAGACGTGCGGCACGATGGGCTCCATCAATGAGGTGAGAACCCAGTACGCTTCCGTCCAGACCGCTGCGTTCTCCTGCTCGTTCAGGGCGTTCATCGCCTCCATGACCCCGGCGATCATCGTGTTGAAGGTGTAGCGTTCGCCGAAGACGTCGTTGGCGCGCACCAGCGCTTCATAGACCTTCTTGCGCGCGGCCTTCTCCTCTTTGGAGAGAGCGGCGTGGTCGATTGCCGGCAGGGTATCCGTCGCCGCAGCTTTTTCGCTGCGGTCGTGGAAACGGCGCAGGAAGCGGTAGGCCCCCTCGACGGCGCTGTCGTTCCACTCCAGCTCCTGGGTCGGCGGTGCGGCGAAGAGGATGAAGAGGCGGGCCGTGTCGGCGCCGTACTTCTCGATCAGGGCATCAGGGTCGACGGTGTTGCCCTTGGACTTGCTCATCTTCGCGCCGTCTTTGAGGACCATCCCCTGGGTCAGCAGCCGCTCGAAGGGCTCCTTGACGTCGACGTAGCCGAGGTCGCGCAGCGCTTTGGTGAAGAAGCGGCTGTAGAGCAGGTGCAAAATGGCGTGCTCGATCCCGCCGATGTAATGGTCGACGTTCATCCAGTAGGCGAGCTCCTCCTTGTCGAAGGCCTCTTTTTCCCAGGTAGCGCGTCCCGCCGTGTAGCGCAGGAAGTACCACGACGACTGGATAAAGGTGTCCATCGTGTCCGTTTCGCGCTCGGCCGCGCCGCCGCATTTGGGACAGCTGCACTGTTTCCACGTGGGGTGGTGCTCCAGAGGGTTCCCCTCGCCGGTGATCTCGACGTCGTCGGGGAGTTCGACCGGCAGGTTCTCTTTTTTCTCCGGGACGATCCCGCAGGCCGGGCAGTGGATGAGCGGGATCGGGGCGCCCCAGTAGCGCTGGCGGCTGATGCCCCAGTCCTTGAGGCGGTAGTTCGTCACGCGCTTGCCGATGCCGTCGTTTTCGAAACGGGCGATGATCGCCTCTTTCGCCGCGTCGCTCATCATCTCGCTGAAGTCGCCGGAGTTGAAGAGCATGCCCGGTTCCGTCATCGCCTTGCCTTCGACGACCCCCTCGTCGGGGTGGGCGATGACCGGCGTGACCGGCAGGCCGTACTTCGTCGCGAAGTCGTAGTCGCGCTCGTCGTGCGCCGGGACGGCCATGACCGCGCCGGAGCCGTAATCCATCAGGACGAAGTTCGCGACCCAGACCGGCACCATCGCTCCCGTGAGCGGGTGGACGACATTGATGCCCAGCGCGACACCGTGCTTCTCTTTCTGGCGGTCGATGGAGCTGCTGTTCTTCATGACCGTGATCGCGGCGGCGACTTCCGGGTCGAGCAGGCCGTTCTCGATCATGTAGGTGACCAGTTCATGCTCCGGCGCGAGGGCCGTGTAGCTGACGCCGTAGATCGTGTCCGGGCGCGTCGTGTAGACGTCGAATCCGTTGAACCGGTCGCGCAGCAGTTTCTTGGAGTGCTCCTCGAGGTGCAGGGTGAACTCGAGCCCGCTGCTGCGGCCGATCCAGTTCTCCTGCATGGAGAGGACCTGCTTCGGCCACCCCTTTTCCAGCTGTTTAAGGTCGTCGATCAGCTCGTCGGCGTAGTCGGTGATGCGCAGGTAGTACTGGTGCATCTCTTTCTTGACGATGGGGGTGTCGCAGCGCCAGCAGCAGCCGTCGACGACCTGCTCGTTGGCCAGGACCGTGAGGTCGTGCGGACACCAGTTGAGGAAGGCTTTCTTGCGGTAGAGCAGCCCCTTCTCGAAGAGGTCGATGATGAAGCCCTGCTCGAACTTCGTATAGAGCGGGTCGGAAGTGGCGAACTCGCGCTCCTTGGAGAAGGAGAGCCCCAGGGTGGCGAGCTCTTTGCGCATGTAGTCGATGTTCTCGTAGGTCCACTTTTTCGGGTGCACCCCGTGCTTGATCGCCGCGTTCTCCGCCGGCATCCCGAAGCTGTCCCATCCGATGGGGTGCAGGACGTTCAGGCCCTGCTGGCGGTAGTAGCGCGCGAAGGCGTCGCCGATGGTGTAGTTGCGCACGTGGCCCATGTGGATACGCCCCGACGGGTAGGGGAACATGCTCAGGACATACTTTTTCGGCTTCGTGAGATCATCGGAGGGTTCAAAGCTGCGCTCGGCATCCCAGAACGCCTGCCACTTGGTTTCGATTTCGGACGGGTTGTATTGCAAGGTGACTCCTCGAGGCGGGCCGCAGCCCCCTCACTGTATTTCGGGAACCGGCGCCGGGCGCCGGATTAGTACTCTTCTCGCGTTTTGGAGCTTTCGATATAGACGAGGCCCATGGAGAAGACGTTGGCGATCAGGGCGCCGATGGTCAGGGCGACCGCGACGTCCATGTTGCCGACGACAACAAGGTAGATGAACGCCGGGATCAGGTGCAGGTCCGCCACGAGCGAACTGGCGAGCAGTTCGGCCGAGAGCAGGTTGCGCACCCCGATCTTGAGGATCGTCGAGACGAGGTTCAGGCTCGCCGCGACGAAGAGGGAGACGGGACCGTGTTCATAGAGGAACCCCGCCGTCGACGTCAGACTCATCAGCGTAAAAAAGACGTAGATTACTTTACCCCAATCCATAGATTGCTCCTTTTTGGGCTAATTTTACCATTAACCCTGGTCTACGAAAATGCCGAAAGCATTTTTGTGCTTTAGCGGCATAGCGCCAAGCGTAGGCATACGGGACTTTCAAGGAAACATCGCTTTGCGAGCGGTACCCTTGTTTTGTTCCGGATGCCGTTTCAAATTAAACGGTCCCCTGTTCGTACATGGACCGCATCTTCTCTTTTTCGGCGCGGCGTCTGGCCGCTTCGGCCAGTTTCGTACGGTAGTTGCCGACATTGAAGCCGAACCACATCAGAATCGGCGAGGCGACAAAGATGGAGGAGTAGGTCCCCACGATGATGCCCACCAGCAGCGTAAAGGCGAAGGCGTGGATGATCTCCCCGCCGAACATGAAGAGCGTCAGGACGACGAAGAAGGTCGTCAGTGACGTCAGCGTCGTACGCGAGAGGGTCTTCGTGACCGACTCGTTGATGACGTCGGCGAGCTCGATGCTCTTCGACGCGGTCACCCCTTCGCGGATACGGTCGAAGACGATGATCGTGTCGTTGAGCGAATAGCCCAGCAGGGTCAGCAGCGCCGCCAGGACGTCGAGGTTGACGTCGATGGCGAAGAGCGAGATCGCGCCCATCGCGATGGAGACGTCGTGGATCAGCGCCGCGATGGAGGCGACGGCGAAGCGCCACTCGAAGCGGACTGCGACGTAGATGAGGATCCCCAGGATCGCCAGCAGCATCGCCATGACGCCTTTTTCGCGCAGTTCGCCGCCGACTTTCGGCCCGACGATATCGACCCGGCGGACTTCGAAGCTGCCCGTGCCCTTAAGGGCCTCACGGGTCACGTCGCCCATATCGGACTGGACGTCTTTGCTGGAAGTTTTGAGGCGGATGATGATCTCTTCGGGCGAACCGAACTCGGTGATCTGCGCCCCCTCGTAGAGCGGGTTGGTGGCCAGGGTGTCGCGGACCGTGTCAATGGGCGCCGCGCCCTCGTATTTCACCTGGACGATCGTACCGCCGGCGAAGTCGATGCCGTAGTTGAGCCCCTTGGCCGCCAAAATCCCCCAGGAGATGAGGACCAGCACGATGGAGACCGCGATGGCGATCTTGGACTGGCCCATAAAGTTGATGGTTTTCGTCTGTCTGAAAAATTCCATTATGCCGCCGCCTTCTTTTTACTGACGCCGAACCAGAAGCCGACGTTCTTGCTCTTAGCAATACGTGTTTCGAGCATCTCGTAGATGCCGTGCGTGCCGAGGATCGCCGTCAGCATGGAAGCAAGGATACCGATGCTGATCGTAATCGCGAAGCCCTTGATGGCTCCCGTCCCGTAGACGTAAAGGACGATCGCCGCGATCAGGGTCGTAATGTTCGCGTCGAGGATGGCGCGCATCGCGTTGGCGTACCCCTCTTCAATCGCTTTATGGATGGAGACGCCCTGGTAGAGCAGCTCGCGGATCCGTTCGGAGATGATGACGTTGGCATCCACCGCCATACCGACGGTCAGGACGATACCCGCCATCCCCGGCAGGGTCAGCGTCGCGCCGAACATCGCCATCACCGCGATGATGAGGAAGAGGTTCGCCACCAGCGCGATGTTCGCAATGATCCCCGCCATCTTGTAATAGACGATCATAAAGGCGAAAACGAGGACGAAACCGCCGATCAGCGCGATCATGCTCGCCTTGATGCTGTCGGCGCCGAGGCTCGGTCCGACGGAGCGTTTCTCCAGCATAAAGATCGGGGCGAGCAGCGCACCCGAACGCAGCGCGATCGCGAGGTCCTGGGCCTGTTCGACCGTGTAGCTCCCGCTGATCTGGCCGTGGCCGCCGCCGATACGCTCGTTGATGACCGGGGCGGAGTAGACCTGGCCGTCGAGGACGATGGCGAGGTGGTTGCCGACGTTCTTGCCGGTAAAGTCGCCGAAGATCTGCGCACCCTCGGAGTTAAGCGAGAAGTTGATGACGGGCTGGTTGTTCTGGTTGAAGGCCACCTGGGCATCGGTCAGCATGGAGCCGTCAAGAATCGGAATCTCGCGGACAAGGTACTTGCCGCCCGCCTTTTCCGCATCGGGAAGGATGACATCGCCGAAGCGTGCCGCCTCGTCCGCTGTCATCGTATAGGCGCGCATCTTCCGCTCTTCGTCCACGGCCATCAGCTCGAGCTTCGCCGCGCGGGAGATCAGCTCGCGTGCGCGCTGCTCCTCTTCGGCACTCTTGATCCCCGGCAGTTCGACGAGGATTTTATCCTCGCCCTGTCGCGCGACCGTCGGTTCGGCGAGGCCGAACTGGTCGAGACGGTTACGGATCGTCTCGATCGCCTGGTCGACCGCCTGCTTCTGGGTCTTCTGCACCGCTTCGGGCGTGAGGGAGAGACGGTAGCTCTCCGCCTCGTGCACGACGCTGAGCCCTTCGATATCGGCCAGCATCTTGTCCATCGCCGGCGCATCGTCGCCGTCGAGCAGCGTGAAACGGACCGATTCGTCGTCGGCGGCAAGACCGTCGATGAGGACCTCTTCGCGCTCGCTGAAGTGGTTGATTCCCGAAGCGATCGCCTTGAGACGGGAGTTGACCGCCTCTTCGGTCTTGACGCCGAGCAGCATGTGCAGACCGCCCTGCAGGTCAAGCCCGAGGGTGATCTTCGTCCCTTTATCGGTCTGCAGCAGCGACGGGACGGAGAAGACCACCCCGAAAAGGATCGCGGCTGCGAAGACGATTACTCTGAAGTTAAGCTTCATCCTCGAACTTTCGCGCAACGGCGTCTTTGGTCAGTTTCACTGTCACGTTGTCGGCAAGCGTAACGGAGAAGAATGTCTCTTCCACCTTTTTGACTTCGGCGATCAGACCGCCGGAGGTGACGATCTTGTCCCCTTTTTTCAGGTTTTCAACCATCTCCTTGTGCTTCTTCGCCTGCTGCTGCTGCGGGCGGATGATGATGAAGTACATGATCGCGATCAAAAAGATAAAGGGCAGTAACTGTCCGATGATTTCCATTGGGTGTATCCTTCTATTATGCGGGGTCGTGCCCCAAAATCCGTGCCATTATACTTAAGCAACCGTAAAAACGAAGTTAGTGTGCCCTGCAAGAGCTATTACCGCCCCTGCACTTTCTTCCGACCGTTCCATTGCATTGGCTTGCATTCCGGGTACGCACACTGTTTCTCTGGCACTTTTTCTATTTTTTATTAACATTTTCATCTGTTTACAGTTAGAATTACCAAACCGGTCAACGGCGCCATGCCGCCGCGAACGGGAACGTTATTGAGAAAAAGTCATCACACAGGGAGCCGCTTTGCCGGATATTCGTGACTATATACAGATCAACACTGCCGACGACGGTGAAAGAACCGTTCCTATCCGGCCGAGCGAGATGCCGGAATACCTCGGAACGGACGATCCCGTCGTCTTGAAAACCACCTGGAAGCCTCTGGGCAACAGCGGCTACGCTTTCAAGACCCACCGTCTCGTCCGCGTCAATGAAGACCGGATGGAGTTTCGGAGAAGTTTTCAGTCGCTCCTGTTCACCCTTCTTTTTTCTTTCGGAGCCGCCGGTTCCCTTTTTCTGGCCTTCTCCGACGTTTTGGGGAGCCAATCGGACCCCTTGCTTTTCCTGCTCTTCACACTCTCCTTTACCGGACTGAGCGTCTTTTTCTATTTCAGCGGCAGGAAGCGGATCGTCATCGACAAGGCCGTCAGCGCGTTCTGGCGGGGGGAAGATGAACCGTCAAAGGTAATCAACCCGCATGCCATCAACGGGTACCACTCCTTGAAAAACGTCCATGCCGTGCAGCTGCTCAAGCGGTTCATCCCGGGAGACCACGACAGCAAATCCTACTATAAGCACGAACTCAATCTGGTCTTCGCCGACGGGAAGCGCGCCGCCGTGATCGAGCACAACGATGCCAATACGGTCACAAAGCAGGGACAGAGGATCAGCGACTTTCTGGAGGTGCCCCTGTGGGATGCACGTTCCGACATCCCGGCCCCCTCGCCGTTATCCCATCTCTCCTTCGGCAAACCGTTCGAATACATGATGAGCCTCCTGTATTTCTACAGCCGGTTCAAGACGATTACCGCATATGTCATCCTCGCCGCTGGTTTTTCGATATTTTTGATGATCATTCTTTCCTCCCCGACGGACCAAAAGGATCACAAGGACAAAAAAATCAATCTTCTTACGGTGACCTGGGCGGAACGGCAGCAGCTTGAACCGCAATACACCGCCGAACTTTTCGCGCTCGTCAAGAACCCGACAGAGTATTTCGTACCCTTCTCCCGCCTGCTGGACACCCACCTGGACCTCAACGCCAAAGATGCGCTGGGACGCACACCGCTCTACTATGCCGTCCTGAACAGAAACATCGACTATATCAACACGCTCCTGCGCAGAGGCGCCGATATCCATGTCAGGGACAACAACGGTACGGGCCTGATAGACCTCCTCGACAAAAAACGCGACTCCCAAATTTACAGTATGCTCGTCTATGCCCAGCTTGAAGAGAATGCACGGAAACGGGGGAAAGAGATCGCCTTTGTCTCCTACCGCATTCTGCCCGACGGCACGCTCGTCATCAAAGAGCTCAAAGAGCGGTAACGGCACCGGCGCCGGCAGTACGGCTCGCCGTTTCATCACCGTGCCCGAAAACGTATCAACCACAACTCCGCGCAATTGGCTATAATCCGCAATAAAGAACACCCCCGATTCAAGGACCCTCTTATGATGCCGCGCGCCGCCGGACTCCTGCTCCACCCCACCTCCCTGCCCGGTCCCTGGGGCATCGGCACCCTCGGCACTGAGGCCCGGGCGTGGGTCGACCGGCTCGCCGCCGCCGGGGTCGGCTACTGGCAGATCCTGCCGCTGGGCCCGACGGGCTTCGGGCACTCCCCCTACCAGTGCTACTCCGCCTTTGCCGGCAACGCCCTGCTGATCGACCCCGACCTTCTTGTCGCCTCGGGCCTGCTGCAGGAGTCCGAACGCCCGCCCCGCTCCGATGGGGGCAGTGCCGTCGATTTTGACAGTGTCATCAGCCGCAATACGGCAATGCTGGAAAAAGCCCATGCCCGTTTCCGCCCGACAGCGGCTTTTGACGCCTTTTGTAGCGACCATGCCGCCTGGCTTGATGACTACGCGCTTTTCATGGCGCTGAAAACCTACTTCAACGAACGCGTCTGGAACGAATGGCCGGAGAACATCCGCCTACGCGAGCCCGAAACCCTGGCCTACTACGCGAATATTCTCAAAGACGAAACCGCTTACCACCGTTTCGTGCAGTTCTGCTTTTACGACCAGTGGGAGGCCCTGCGCGAATACGCGAACGCCAAGGGGGTGAAGATCATCGGCGACCTTCCCATTTACGTCGCGATGAACAGCGCCGACGTCTGGGCGCACCCCGAGTACTTTCAGCTTGATGACGACCTGCAGCCCACCGCAGTGGCGGGCGTGCCGCCGGATTACTTCAGCGCAACCGGCCAGCGCTGGGGGAACCCGCTTTTTGACTGGGAACGGCTGGAACAGGAGGGGTATGAGTGGTGGGTCGCCCGCCTGAAGGGGGCCCTGGAGCTCCACGACTGGGTGCGTATCGACCATTTCCGCGGCTTCGAGGCCTACTGGTCCGTCCCCGCAGACGAGGAGACGGCGATGAACGGCGAGTGGATCACCGGCCCGGGCGCCAAACTCTTCGACGCTTTCCGCCGCGCCCTCGGCCAGGAGCTGCCCATCATCGCCGAGGACCTCGGCATCATCACCCCCGAGGTGGAGGCACTGCGCGACGACTACGGACTGCCGGGGATGAAGATCCTGCAGTTCGCCTTCGGCAGCGACGCCGGCAACCCCTACCTGCCCCACAACCATATTCGCAACTGCGTCGTTTACACGGGTACCCACGACAACGATACGACCAACGGCTGGTTTTATGCGGCCCCGCCTGAAGAGGCCGAGCGCGCCCATACGATGCGCTACCTCCACTGCCCCTGGGAGGCGTTTCACGAAAGCCTCAACCGCACGGCGCTCGCCAGTACGGCCAACCTCGCGGTGCTGCCGCTGCAGGACCTGCTGGGGCTGGGCTCCGATGCGCGGATGAATACGCCCGGCACGGCGGAGGGGAACTGGCACTGGCGCGTCACGGCGCCGCAGTTTGACGACGCCCCCTGGGAGAACCTGCGGGGCATGCTTGATCTTTACGGCCGCTTTCAGGTGGCGCAGGCATGATGTTCCGCGCCAAAGAGGGGGACCGGGCTATGGAAGCATCGCGGAAACGGATGCCGTTTTTCCAGTCGCTGGCCGTCGCCTTTACGATCGCGTTCGCCTTCTCGGCCTTTATCTACGTCGACTATTTCGCCCTGCCGCACATTGCCGCCGTCGAAACCCTCCTCGCCCTCGCCGCCTACTACGGGCTGCTCGCCGCCCCGCGCCGCACCGTGCTGCAGGCAGGCTTTCTGATCGGCATCTTCTGGTTCTACTGGATCGGCTTCAGCTTCCGCTACTACGGCATGCCCTGGGCGATGCCGCTGATGACCCTGCTTTTCGGGGTCGTCTACCTTCTCTATTTCGGCGTCCTCGCCCTGAGTGAACAGCCGTTAATACGTGCCGTTCTGCTCTTCGGGCTCACCTTCGTCGCGCCGATGGGCTTCAACTGGATGGTCCCGGAGCTGCCACTGCTGCACAGCTATCTCGGTGTTGAAAAATGGCAGTTCGCCCTCATCCTCATTGCCCTTGCCGCCGCGGCAACGTTAAAGACGCCGCTGCGCTTCGCCGCCCTGCTGCTGCTCGCCGGCGCCTACGCACCCGCCTACACGCCGCCCTACACGCCGCCACTCAAAATCAAGCTTGCCGCGACGGCCGTCCCCCAGGAGCTCAAATGGGAACCCTCCAACCGGATGCCGACCATCCTGGGCAATTTGGCGCGTATCGACGACGCCGCTCAGGAAGGCTACGACCTCATCATTCTTCCGGAGTCGGTTTTCCCGCTTTTCTTGAACAAGGCGCCGGAGCTGATCGACGAACTTAAAGCGCGTTCGGAAAAGATCGCCATTGTGACGGGGGGCCTGCTGTTTGAAGACGGGAACAACTACAACGTCACCTACTTCTTCCACAACGGGGAGATGGAAGTCGCCAAGAAGATGGTCCTCGTGCCCTTCGGCGAATACATTCCCCTGCCCAAATGGCTGGGCGGCTGGGTCAACGAGGTGGTTTTCGACGGCGCTTCCGACTACCTCGCCGCGGACCACCCCACCGACTTCCTGCTCGGCGGCACCCTTTTCCGCAACGCCGTCTGCTACGAGGCGACGACCGACGCACTTTTTGCCGGTGATCCGGAGTACATGATCGCCATCAGCAACAACGCCTGGTTCACCCCCTCGATCGAACCGACGCTGCAGCAGCTGCTGATGCGCTACTACGCCCGGCGCCACCACACCCTCATCTTCCACGTGGCCAACGCCGCGGGGACGGGAATAATCGAATGATCCTGTCCAAGCTCCTCGCCGAAGCTGAAGGCCTCTCGCACGCCTTTACCGAACGGCAGGGGGGCGGCAGTACGCTCCCGTATGCCTCGCTCAACCTCGCCTACCACGTCGGGGACGATGCCGCCGCCGTCGATGCGAACCACGTTCTGCTGGCCGAACGGCTCGGCTACACACCTGAACGGCTCGTCCATATGCGCCAGGTCCATTCGGACCGGATCGTGCGCTGCACCCCGGAGATGGGCTTCGAGAGCCGGCCCGAATGCGACGCGCTGATGACCGACCTTGAGGGACAGCCGCTGATGGTGATGATCGCCGACTGCACCCCCGTGCTGCTCTTCGATCCGCGCCGCCGCGCCGTCGCCGCCGTGCATGCCGGCCGGGCCGGTGCGCTGAAGAACATCGTCGGCAAAACCGTGGCCGCGATGCACGACGCCTACGGAAGCGACCCGGCCGACCTGCTGGCGGTGCTGGGACCTTCGATCGGGCGCTGCTGCTACGAGATCGGCCCGGAGGTCGCCGCAGAGGTCGAAGCGGCCGGCTGCGGCACGGCTCTCTCTTTCCGGGACGGGCGCCGCTATCTTGACGTCAACGCCATCCTCCTGCAGCAGCTTGAAACGGCGGGCCTTCCGGCCGGCCATATCGAGAACATCGGCAGCTGTACCGCCTGCCGCACCGACCGCTTTTTCTCCTATCGGGCCGAGGGCGGCACGACGGGACGACAAGCGGGGATCATTATGCTAAAATAGTTCCCAAAAAGGCTCCCGATTGACCCTCTTCCAGATTATCCTCTTTGCCGCTTCCGCCTTTTTCGCCTGGCAGATATACAAATTTGTCCAATCCCTCGGTGAAGGAGAGACGAAACTCCCCTCCCATACCGACGCACCGCCCCAGTCCGAACCCGCACGCCCTTCCCATCCCGGCGCCCAGGAGCTCGACACCCTGATCGACAAGGCCGATACGGCCTACGGCGAGGGGAACCTTTCCGAAGCGCGGGTTTACCTGGAACGGGCCGAGAAGCAGGACCCGGACAACCCCGAGGTGCTGAACAAACTCGCCTTCATCCTCTTTAAAGAGGGGGAGAACGAAGAGGCCCTGCAGAAATACAACCGTTCGCTCACCCTCGATCCGGGCGACGACCTGACCCACAACGCCGTCGCCGCGGTCCTGCGGAAGCTGGGGCGCCTGGACGAGGCGCAGGAGCACTACAAGAGTGCCGTCGACATCGACGACAGTTTCGAAGAGACCTACTACAACTACGGACGGCTGCTTATCGAAAAAGGGGACATGGAAGGGGCGCGCATGATGTTCGAAAAAGCGCTGGAGCTGCGCCCGGACTACCCCGAGGCGACTGAAGCCCTGGAGCGGTTGCAGTGAACCAGCAGCGCCTCGCCGTCCTCATCGACGCGGACAACTCCCAGCCCTCCATTATCGAAGGGCTCCTCGACGAGATCGCCCAGTACGGCATCGCCAGCGTCAAGCGCATCTACGGCGACTGGACCTCGACCCAGCTCAAGGGGTGGAAAGCCCACCTGCTCGAACACGGCATCCAGCCCATCCAGCAGTTCGGCTACACGACGGGCAAGAACGCGACGGACAGCGCGATGATCATCGACGCGATGGACCTGCTCTACACGGGGAATTTCGAAGGCTTCTGCATCGTCTCCAGCGACAGCGACTTCACCCGCCTGGCCAGCCGCATCAGGGAGAGCGGCGTCAGCGTCTACGGCTTCGGCGAACGCAAAACGCCCAAGCCCTTCCTCAGCGCCTGCGACAAATTCATCTATACCGAGAACCTGCGCAGGGACGTCATCGCGAAAGAGAGCGTCGACGTGACGAAGGAGAAAAAGCTGCTTGAACTCCTGCGCGACGCCGTCGACGACGCCGCCGACGATTCGGGGTGGGCCAACCTCGGGATGGTCGGGCAGCTCGTCGCCAACAAGCTCCCCGACTTCGACCCCCGCAGCTACGGTTTCAAAAAGCTCGGCGAACTGATCCGCGCCACGGAGGCGTTCGATTTCAAAGACGAAGACCCTCTTACCAATACCCGCGGCCTCTTTATCCGGAACAAACACAAGAAAAGGAGATACCGCGCATGACGCTGGGAGCCATTTACGACGCCCTCGACGCCCTTTCGCCCTTTGAACTGCAGGAGAAGTGGGACAACTCCGGCCTCATCGTCGGCGATCCGGCCCAGGAGATCACGACGATCGTACTGAGCATCGACGTCGACGAGGCGCTGCTGGAGGGGCTCGAGGAGGGCACCCTCCTCGTCACCCACCACCCCCTGATCTTCGGGGGGCTCGACGCACTCGATTTCACCCAGTACCCGGCCAAACTGCTGCAGACGATGGTCAAGAAAAACATCGCCAACATCGCCATGCACACCAACTTTGACCAGACCCACCTCAACCGCTGGGTCGCAGAGCAGATCCTTGGGCAGAGCGCGATCGAGCAGGAGGGTTTCGTCGCCTATTTCGACGTCGACGAGGATTTCGACAGCTTCGCCCGCAACGTCGCGGAGCGTTTCGGCCTTGCCCAGCTCAAAACCGTCAAATGCCACGAGCGGCTCCGCCGCGTCGCGCTGGTGACGGGCTCCGGCGCCTCCCTGATGCGCGGGCTCGAGGCCGACTGTTTGCTGACCGGCGACATCAAATACCACGACGCCATGGAGGCCAAAGCCCTCGGACGCTCCATGATCGACATCGGCCACTTTGAAAGCGAACGCTTTTTCCCCGAGGTCCTTGCCCCGCATTTGAAAAATTTCGGATTAACGGTTATAATTTCGTCATCGAAAAACCCGTTCACATATTATTGATCGTAGTAGCCTCCGACGGCAACGGGTAGCGGCATTGCAAACAATGCTGTTTCAAACTTTCCCACGGATAAAGGAATCTTCTGTGAATAAGCACCTCAAACAACTGATCGACCTTTCCAAGATCGACAAAGAGATCGACGCTTTCGACCCGCAGATCGAAGCGGCCAACCACAAATACGAGTCGGCTCTTGTCAAAAAAGAGAGCCTCGAGAGCAACATCGACGGTCTCGAAAACGAGATCAAGGACGAGCAGCTCAAGCACAAGAAGAACGAGCTGCACCTCGCGGAACTCTCCCAGAAACTCGAAGAGAACCGCAAAAAGAGCGCGGAGATCAAGACCGAGAAAGAGATGAAATCCCTCCAGCTCGAAGAGGAGATCGCCAAGGAGCAGATCAGCTTCGCCAACGAAGAGATCGAGCGCCTCGACCGCATCATCGAGAGCAAGACCGAGCGTGTCAATGAACTCAAGGTCCAGATGGACGAGCTCGATGCGAACCTCGGCAGCGTCAAAGAGGATGTCGATGCGAAACTGGCCGAGATCGACAGCGAACGCCAGCAGGTCTTTGCCCGCAAGCAGGAACTTGTTTCCCAGATGAACCAGAAGGGGCTCTCCTTCTACCAGAAGATCCGCCGCTGGGCGAAAAACACCACGGCCGTCCCGGTACGCAACCAGGCGTGTATGGGCTGTTTCATGGTCATCAGCGACAAGGTCTACGCCGACGTCATCAAGGGTGAAGAGATCACAACCTGTCCGCACTGCGGACGTATCCTCTACCTCGAAGAGGAAGCGACTGCCGAAGCGTAAGCTTCGCACCCCCTATTGCACGGCACCCTTATGAAGCCGTTTTCACTCATCTATTTCCTGCTCAGCGCCCTGCTCTACGCTGCCGCACTTCCCCTGCTGTTGCTGTTCAGCCTGCGTCCGAAATACCGCCGATCGATCCCGGCACGCTTCTTTCTCAGACGCAACCCGCCGATGGCGCCGGGAGGGATCTGGTTCCATGCCTGCTCCGTCGGCGAAACGCGCGCGCTGAAACCGCTGCTGGACCCGCTCCCTGCGGAGGAGGTGCGCATCACGACCATCACGCAGACCGGGCAGGATGTCGCCGGAGGGTACGGCGCGCAGCACCGCTATCTCCCCTACGAGCTTTTTATGCCGTTCTGGGTCAGACCCCAGCGCGCGCTCGTCGTGCTCGAAGCGGAGTTCTGGTACCTCCTCTTTGCCGTTGCCCGCGCCAGAGGGGCCCGCATCATCCTGCTCAATGCGCGGCTCTCCGAGCGCAGCTTCCCCAAATACCTGAAGCTGCGCTGGTTCTACCGCCGCCTCTTTGCACGGGTCGACAAGGTCTTCTGCCAGAGCGAGGCCGACAAGGCCCGCTTCGAGCAGCTGGGCGCCGCCAACATCGAAGTGATCGGCAATATCAAGCTGGCGCAAAGCGTCACCGCCGCGAAAACGTACGCCAAACCCGAGGGCGAGACGATCGTCGCCGCAAGCACCCATGAGGGGGAGGAGGCGATGATCCTCGAAGCCTTCCGCTCCCGCTATGCCGCGCACCCCGACAGCCGTCTGCTCGTCGTCCCCCGCCACCCGGAGCGCTTCGACGCCGTCTGGGAGATGCTGCACCAGCAGTGCGACGGCGAACGCATCGCCCGCTGGAGCAGGGACGGCGGGATCGAAGCGCTCACAGAGAATGTCATCGTGCTCGTGGACGTCATGGGCGAGCTCAACAACCTCTACGCCATCAGCGACATCGCCGTCCTCGGCGGTGCCTTCAAAGCGGACGTCGGAGGCCACAACCCGCTCGAACCGGCCCATTTCGGCTGCCGGACCATTACGGGGACCCACTTTTTCAACCAGCGCGAACTGATGCGCTACGTCGATAATATTTCCGTCGTCGAGAACGACGCGCTTACCGAAGCGCTGGGACAGGCCGAACAGCTCCGCCCCGCCGCCATCAACGGAAGCGTCGATCTCCAACCCTTTTTTGACTATCTCGACAAGGAGAACATCTCATGAAAAAATCCCCGAACGACTACCGCGGCCAGAGCAAAAAACTCGAAGCCAAAAACAAGATCAAATCCAAGGCCTTCGCCAAAAAAGACGCCGGCCGCAAAAAAGCCGCCCCGCAGCGCGCCGGGACTGCCGATGAGCAGGAGAGCCGTTACGTCCAGGCGCGTCCGAGCGGCCCCTCCGACAAAGCCTATAAACTGCTGGCCGCGCAGGAGGGGATCTCCAATGCCAAAGCCAAGGAGCTGATCGACCGCGGCCTCGTCTACGTCGGGAACCAGAAGGTGATGATCGCACGGGGCGAACTGTCGCTCAAGACGGAGTTCAGAGTCCAGAAAGTCGAGCGCATCCGGCCGATCTTCGAGAACGACGATCTGATCGTCGTCGACAAGCCCGCCTTCCTCAACGCCGACGAAGTCGAACGCCAGTTCAAGGGGACCCGTCTGCTGCACCGGCTCGACCGGGAAACGAGCGGGGTGCTGATGCTGGTCAAGAATGAAGCGTTCCGCGAGAAGGCGATCGAAGCCTTCAAGAACGACGAGGTCTATAAAGAGTATATCGCCTGGGTCGAAGGGGTCGTGACCGAAGAGGCCGTGATGGATGAGCCCATTCTGACGGAGAAACGCCACGGCAAAGCCCACTCCAAGATCTCCAAAAAAGGGAAGCCGGCCGTCACCGAGATCTTCCCCCTGGAAGTTTCCGCCAAAAAAAGCAAACTCAAACTGATCATCCACCACGGGCGGACCCACCAGATCCGTGTCCACCTGCGCGCTTTCGGACACCCGATCATCGGCGACGAGCAGTACGGCGGGCGCCGCAGCCAGCGCGTGATGCTGCACGCCAAGAAAGTCGAACTCCTCGGCATGACGTTCGAAACGCCCGAACCGAAGCTCTTCATCCACTTCTCGGCCTGACACACCCCTTTGCCGGGGACGGCATGCCGCCCCCGGGGGCTACTCCTCGTTTTTAGGCGCGGCGTAGACTTCGATCTCGACGCGGCGGTTGGCGGTACGCCCCGCATCCGTTTCATTCGTCGCCACCGGGCTGCTTTCACCCATGGCACGGGTTTCGATCTGGCCCGCCGCGATGCCGAGTCCGATGAGCCTGCTGCGGACGGCGTTTGCACGCCGCTGGGAAAGTTTCATATTGTACACTTCCGTCCCGACGCTGTCCGTATGCCCGACGACCACAAGGCGGTCATTCTTCTGCAGCCGCTGGACCAGCTGTTTGAGTGCAGCGTCCCCCTGCGGCTTGACGTCGGACTTGTCGAAATCGAAAAGGGTATCCGATGCCAGAACAACCCGCTCGGTCGGTTTTTTGATAATCACCGGTTTGGGCACCTCTTTCACGACTTCGACCTCTTTGACAACCTCCACCTCTTTGACGACCTCTTTTTCCAGGACCGTTCCCTCGCCCGGGACCGGCACCTCTTTCACCACGACGACTTTTTCCGGCTCCGGCTCCGGGATCCCGAAGCGGTAGACGACGCCGACGGAGTAGAGGTTGACGTCATAATCCGAACTGGAACCGGCCTCGGCAAGGTGGTACCCTTCCCATTCGCCGCGTACGCCGAGCGCCGGGGTGAAGTCGAACTGCACGCCGGCACCGAGTTTGTAGCCGACATCCCATTTGGTGACATGCATGTCTTTGGGCACCCCGTTCACCAGCAGCGTGCCGCCGCTGTAACTGTAATCTTTGCTCATCTCGCCGTACAGTACACCGACACGCGCAAAGAGCGAAAGCGCGTCTAAGAGCGGGAGGTGGCCGACAACGTCCATGTTGATCCCCTGCCCCGACAGGGTGCCTTTATAGGTCTCCGCCGTATTGGTGACACTTTTGAACGAGAGTTCGCCGAGGTTGAAATAGCCCCCTTCGACGGCAAAATACTGGTTGAACAGATACCCTCCGAAGAGTTTCGCACCGAACGAATCCTCATCCGTCGATCCATTCGTTACATAGCAGGCGGGGTCGCCCTGGCACACCTCTTTTTCGGCCGTCGACAGTGAGACCGATCCCGTCGCATACCCCAGGTTCGCCCCCAGGTAGGGGCCGGGCATAGCAATGCGTTCGACCGCCTCTCCCTGCAGGGCTGCCGCCACCAAAAATACCGTCGCCGCCGTCCGTTTCATTTTCATCTTCTTCCTTCTGTTGCCGGGAATGCACCCCGCAGAGTTCCCTTTGGATTAATAGCCGTACACCAGACTCATCATGGTCACGTCCGCCTTGCCGATGCTGGCCCCCAGCAGCCCCGTGACCGTGTCAAGCAGCGGAGTGAGCAGCGGCAGCAGAATGGAGAGCAGCGGATTAAGCAGGTCGCCCAGCAGACCGGAAACGTCAAGCGGAATGCCCAGCAGCGTGATGGTGAGCTCCAGGTTCCCGATCAGGGTGTTAAGCAGGGCATCCGTCGTCGACCCCGTCGGCGCATTAATGCTCTGCATCTGCATCATGTCGACCGGGGCAAAATTGATCGCGCCGCTGTTGGCCACCCCGGCGGCATAGGCTTTGACACTCACTTTCACCAGCCCCAGGAGATTGACAAGATCGGCCGCACCGACATCTTCCGGGGAGAGCGGGGTCTGCGAAAAGAACTGATCGTCAGGGATCGTTCCGATCACGAGTGTGGCCAAACCGTTCTGGACGCTCATGGCAACTTCATCGTTGTTAAGCGTCGTCAGACTCCCGATTGATGAGCCGAGTTCCAGGTAGAGCGGCAGGTTGACCAGATCGGAACTGACCGATCCCTCTCCGTCCAGCCCCGTGTTCAGTGCGCCGAGAAGATCCCCGAGAATACCGCCGACTTTCAGATTGAGCTGCAGACGCGTCGATGCGGAGTGGATCGTATCCCCTTCTGCCATCAGTGCGATTGCCGGCGGAGCAACGACCTGCAGTCTCAGCCCGCTGGTTTCATCCGTCAGGAGCGGCAGATAGAGCGGGATTTCAATCGGTGCATTCAGGACCGGGGCCAGTGCCTGGTTGACGCCGGAGAGCAGCGACTGCACACTCAACTGCGCCGAGGAGACACCTGTCATCGCCAGTACGTCGTTCAAATCAAGCGGCAGCATGTCGACCGGGAACTGCAGCAGGCTGCCGATACTGATGGGGGTGTTGCTAAGCTCTGAAGCTTCCACATCAGCCATGAGCGCATTGATAAACTTTTGCGCCTCAACAGCATCAATACCGCCCAGCTGCTCCGCAATGACATGCAGCATCGCATCCAGTGTAATGTTGCTGTCGAGAAGCTCCTGCACCGTTGTCACATTCAGCTCGCTGCCCAGGTCCGATACCAGCGCCGGAAAGCCGAGGCCGATGTCGACCAGGCCGCCCGTTCCGGCGACATCCACGGTTGCCTGTGCTCCCACAAGCCCGCCGAGTACGCCGCCGAGCAGGTCGGAGTTGTTCGTATCGACAGAGACGGGGGTCGACGCCATGGAGAAGACGGCCGCCTTGACCAGCTTCAGCGGGCCCGTCGTAAAGCTGTTCACACTGTCATACTCCAGCTCGATTCCGCTAAGCGCCGTGACGGGCTGCTTGATCGTAAAGGTATACGTCGCATTGTAATCGAGCGGTGACGACGGCGTAAAGGTCATCAGGTGATCGCTGCCGATGTCGGCGTAATCGATCGTACCGTCGACGAGGCTGCCGTTACCGTCGCGCAGGAACACATTGGTACTGTTAAGCGTCGCCGTATTGACCGCTTCGTTGAAACTGCCCAGCATGTGCGCCCCGACGGAGACGTTGGTATCGCCGTCACTGGGCAGCACTGTTACCTGCAGGTATTTCAGCGTCCCCGTCGTGAAATGGATCACATTGTCATCTGCAAGCAGGTAGCCGTCACTCGCTTTGACGCCCCGGGTGACATAGACGGTGTAATTCGAATCTTTTGCGAGATCGCTCTGTGACGTCAAGGTGAAGAGCCGGGTATCTGTTCCGTAGAATTTGATGTCGGCAGAGACTTTGGTTCCGTTTTCGTCCAGCAGATAGAATGTGCCATTGTTCACCGTCGAGACATTCATCTCTTTGTTGAATTTGGCCGTAATGACTTTATTGATCGGGATGTTGACATCCCCCTCCGCCGGATCTATCGTCACCTGCAGTTCACCGCCGTTGACCGGTCCGTCAAATGCACTGTCCCGCCCGCAGGCAGCCAGCAGCAGCATCATTCCTACGCCGATGATCCCCATCAGCCCCCATCGATACACCGATCGCACCATGTTGTACTCCCTTTTCCCGTATTACACTTTTTCGCCGTTCATTCGGCAGCCGCCTGATAGCGCCGGAAGAATACAGATTGCGTTCTGTTTTCCCGACAATGTCACAAAAATAACATTTTGAAGCATATCTACATTAAACTTAATAAAGATCAATATATATATTTTTTTGTTTTTTTATATGTTTTTATCAAATTATTATCAAAAATATCATGCTGGATTATGGTTATGACGTAGCAGGCTTTATCCACCAGTCAATGCGGAGGGTAAAAAACTCGGAAAACAACGATGGGGATGCGGCAGACCAACCGAGTGTGCCAAGCAGAAAAAAAATAGTAAAAAGGAAATTGAAATGATTCGAAAAGAGGGAGGAAGCACCTGGCTCCCGGTACAAAGGGCGCCTAAGCGCCCCTATATGCACTGTAAGTGATTGTTACTTCGCTTCCCCTGCCGGGAGGGTGACTTCATCGGCCGGAGGTGTAACCTCCTCTTCCGGTGCTTTCGGTGCGGCGATGATGTCGATATCGACACGGCGGTTCTGCGCGCGACCTTCATCGGTCTCATTGGTTGCGACCGGATCGCTTTCACCTTTGGCCTTCGTTTCGATGCGGTCGGCTTCAATACCATTGACGATCAGCTCGTTCTTGACCGCGTCTGCACGGCGCTGGGAGAGCTTCAGGTTGTACAGTTCCGAACCGATACTGTCCGTATGGCCCGTGACGATCAGCTTGTCATCTTTTTGGAGCTTGGCCACCAGATCTCTGATCGCAGCTTTACCTTCGGGCTTGACGACAGCCTTGTTGAAGTCAAAGAGGGCATCCGTCGCCAGGACGACACGTTCGACCGGTTTGCGAATGACGACCGGTTCGGCCGGGACCTCTTTGATGACCTCTTTCTCAACGACTTTTTCAACGACAACAGGCTCAGCCGGGACCGGGACCTCTTTGACGACGATGACCTTTTCCGGTTCCGGCGGCGGCACCGGTGCGTTCGGATCCTCGCCGAAGCGGTAGACAATACCGACGGACCAGAAGCTCATATCCATCCCCGAATCGGAGGCATCCTCTTCCATGTGGTACCCTTCCCATTCACCGCGGACTCCGAGGCGCGGGGTGAAGTCGTACTGCACACCGGCACCGAGCTTCAGGCCTGCACCCCACTGTCCCGGGCTCATGTCTTTCGGAACACCGTTGATATAGAGCGTACCGCCCGAATAGGAGTACTCTTTGTTAACTTCGGCGTACATGACACCGAGACGGCCGAAGACGGTCAGCTGTTCGAGGATGGGTAGGTGCCCAACCACGTCAGCATTGAGCCCCTGCATCTTCGCGCTGCCCTTATAGGTCTCACCCGTGTTGGTCACATGCTTGAACGACACCTCGCCGAGGTTGAAATAGCCGCCTTCAACGGCGAAATAGTCGTTGAAGAGGTAGCCTCCGAACAGCTTGAGCCCGAAAGCGTTCTCATCGATCGAGGAGCTGATGACGGTACAGGCCGGGTCGCCGTCGCATGCTTCCTGTGCCGTATCGGTCTCATTGACCCTGCTGGTTGCATAACCGACATTGCCCCCGATATAGAGGCCCGGGAATGCAATGCGTTTCGCCGGAAAATCGGCGTGTGCCGCAGAAGCAAGCAGTACCGCCGCCGCTGCCACTGAATATAAACTCTTCATTTTAATCCTTCGTTCGTGGGGCACAGCCCCGTTTCATTCTCTGTGCTTTACGGCTGCACAATATAGTGCTCGATCAGACTGAGCATCGTGACATCGGCCTGACCGCTATACGCCCCGAGCGCGTCACTCAGCATATTAAGGATCGGCGACAGCGCCGGTGCAAGCGTATTCACCAGCAGATCGCTCAACGCCCCCACAAGACTACTGACATCAAGCAACGGAATACCGAGCAGTGTCACTTGCACTTCAAGATTGCTTGTCAATGTTCCAAGCAATGATCCAGTCGTATCTCCCAACGGTGCGAAGGCACTCTCCATCTGCGGCACATTGACCGGTAAGAAGTGCATCGTCGTATTGTTTGCATCCCCAACAGCATATGCCTTGGCAGTGACGGTTGCAAGCCCAAGAAGATTGATAAGGTCTACCGGTGCGAAACTGTCGACCGTCAACGGCTGGTCGGAGAAGAACTGATCATCCGGAATCGTCCCGAGGTAGATTGAGGCAAGCCCGTTCTGTACCGCCATCGCGACATCGTTAACTGAAAGCGTCGTCAAGTTACCTTCAGCAGCCCCCAGCACGATATACAGCGGGAGATTGAGGATCTCACCTGTACCGAGACCAAGCAGCGACAACAGGTCAGTAAGCGCCGAACCGGTCAGTGCAAGCTTCAGCTGGATTCTGGCCTGGGAAGCGCGGATCGTATCCCCCTCAACCATCAGTGCAATCGCCGGCGGACTCACCAGCTGCGCACGAAGCATACTGCTGCCGTCTGTAAGACCCGGGATGGAGAGTGGTATTTCGATGACACTTTCTGTGATCGGCGCGAGTGCGCCGTTTATCGAACCCAGCAGAGAGACTACATTCGCCTCTGCAGCCGAAACACCCGCCATGTCCAGGACATCTTGCACACCCCCGGGGAGAACGCTGTCAGGGAACTGCAGCAGCTCCCCGATCGATACCGGCTGATCAAGACCCTGGTCAGCCACTGCCTGCGCGATCTGATCCACAGCATCTTTGCCCGGACCTGCCGGCATCTGGTCTGAAATAATCTGCAGAAGAGTCGTCAGACTGACGTTACTGTCCACGAGTTCCTGTACCGTCGTTGAATTGGTTTCTCCGGCGAGAGCGGCAACAAGCCCCTCGTAGTTGATCGTCGCCGAAGCCAGCCCTTGTACACCATCGACCCCCAGGGAGATATTTGTCCCGAGCAGGTTACCCGTAACGCCGTTGAGGGCCGATTCGTTTGTATCGACTGCCACGGCGTTACTGCCCATACTGAAGACGGCTGCATCGATGACGCGGATCAGGTTACCGGTCGTAAATGTTGAACTTTCATCACTGGCCAGCGTATCGCCGTTGACAGCCTCAACACCGGTTGTAACCGTGAACGTATAGGTCGTATACGCCGTGAGGTTCGCATCCGGGTTGAAGACGGCAATGTAATTAGCGCCGTCATAGCTGATCGCTCCCGGGAGAACGCCGCTTACATTGTTCTCAAGATAGAAAGTCGTACCGTCAAGCGTCGTATCATTCACATCTTCATTGAAGTAGGCAACGATATTGTCCGTGACGGCGACGCCTGTTTCTCCGTCAGCCGGTACGATATAGACCTGCAGTTCCGTCTGGGTACCCGTCGTGAACGTCGAAGTCTCATCCGTGCCGAGCTGCTCACCGTCAAGGGACGTCACATCGTTCTCAACGACAAACGTATAGTCGCTGTTCGGTGCCAGCGTCGTGCCCGGCTCCAGGATGAAGGTCACGACCGTGTTGCCGTTTGCATCCGTAGCGGTATGCAGCGTACCCGGGACATGGGTGCCGTTTTCATCCATCAGGTAGATATTGCCCGAATTCAGCGTCGACAGATCCATCGGTTTGTTGAAGGAGGCGGTGATCATCGTATTGATCGGCACATTCGTTGCGCCGTCCGGCGGATTGATCGAAACTGCCAGGCGCAGCCAGTTGCCGGTCACGAACATCGCTTGCTCGTTGGCGGCGAGCGTATGACCGTTCGGAGCCGAAACGTCCGTCGTCACGACGGTTGTATAGGTACTGAAAGGTGCAAGGTTCGATGCCAGTTTCAGAATGACCGTCGCATTGTCGTCAGTATGTTCGATCTTTGTGACCGGGACTTTTGCACTGAGCGAATCCAGCAGATAGAAGCTGTTGTTCGTGACGGTCGCAAAATCGATCGGTTCGTTGAACGTTGCCGTGATATTGGGGTTGAGCGATACGTTCGTGTCCCCATGCTGCGGGTTGAGCGTTACCGTCAGTCCCAGGCCCGTTCCTGTCGTAAATGTCGTGACGACATCCCCGCCCAGGCGCGAGTAATCCGTACCGCGGATGCCGTTCGTCGTGACGAACCGGTATGTCGTGTTCGCGGTCAGATTGGCATCGGGCTTGAAGCGCAGTACCTTGTTCAGGTAAGACCACGAACCCGCAACCATATTGTCATTCGGATCAAGCAGGTAGAACGTCGTCCCCTCGATCAACGTTGCCTGCTGAATATCTTTGTTGAACGTTCCCGTAATATCCGTATTCAGGAAAACGTTTGTTGTCCCATCGGCAGGTTTAACATCCACCGTAAGACCACTGCCTTTGACATTGTTGTCAAAAACACTGTCCGCACCGCAACCCGCCAGCATGATCATCATGATCGTGCCGAGGAAGAGTGCCAACCCCCTCTTCGTTTGCAAGAACAATTGCATTATATACTCCTTCATTCGTGAAGCTGTTCCCTCGTTTAAGGCCGCTTCGCGCCGTTCTCCCCGTGCAAAATACTTGGGAAAATTCAATTAATAATAGCACACAAAGCTGAAGTTAAACAAAGAAATTAGTATCGATTATAACAACATTTCATATTGTGATATCAGGCAATATTTTCGGAATTCAAGGAGCTGAAAACGATTTTTCGGAGGAGGGAAAGTAAAGAAATGTATAGACGAATCCTACCCGCAGCAGGTCATGCTGCGGATGGATGGTAAGAGGTTGGTGTTAGAGCGGCAGCGCCAGGTTCTGAGCGTTCAGAAGGCTCAGGAGCGTCTGCAGGATCGCCGTCGGATCCGTTGTCAGGCTTCCGAGCAGTGACGTAATCGTGCCGGCAAGGTCGCCGCCGAGCAGACCTGTCAGCGTATTCAGCAGATCACCAAGCAGGTTTCCGCCGAGCAGGTCGCTCACGGTACCGAGCAGGCTGCCAAGCAGGCCGTCGAGACCGCCTGCTGTCAGCGTTCCGAGGATCGCTTCGAGGACACCGGTCGGATCGCCGCTGCCGAGGATCGTATCAAGCAGGCTTGTCAGGTTCGCCAGGTCAAGCGCGCTGAGCGGGTTACCGTTTACAAGCAGACCGCTCAGGTCGGACAGCGGCAGCGTCTGCGTCAGGTACGGGACGTTGGTCATGAGACCGCCGAGGATGCCAAAACCGCCGAGCTTGTCGATCGTCGTGACGATCGGCATAACGACCGCAGCGTTGAGCAGGAACGATGCACCTTCAGCATTCAGGCCGTGCGCTACAGATTCCAGCAGTGCCAGCATATTGACGGATGTCGTCAGCAGACCGTTCACGCTTGTATCCATCGGATCGAGACCGAACGGCAGGACTTCACCCGGCAGGGCAAGGATATCGTTCAGTGACAGTGCCGGAAGGTTCAGATCCGGTACCGCACCGAGTACTGTCGTCAGCACTGTAGAGACCGGCGCGGGGATCGGCAGCGCATTAATGATGTCCATCAGCTGCGCGACGCTCAGTTTCGTTGCCATCAGCTCATCCAGCGGAAGTGCACTGAGGACCGGGAGTGTTTTCGCCGCGGCGATAATGTCATTGATCGTCGTGTCAGTACTGACCAGGCTCAGGAGCCCTGCAGGATCCAGCGCAAGCGCACCGCCGTCAAGCGGGAGCGCACCGAGCAGACTTGTCAGGGAGCCGACCAGGAGGTTCGGATCAAGACAGGATGTGAGGTCGCCAGCGACCTGGGCGAGCAGACCTTCAACCGTACCGAGCAGACCTGTTGTCGTTGTCAGCAGGGTTGCCGGCAGGCTGCCGAGTGTCGTGCCGAGCAGTTCCTGCGGTACGGTGATAAGGTCACCGAGGCTCAGCAGGTTTGTCAGCTGGGACGGATCGAGAGCGCCTGTCAGTGTTGACAGGACAGCAGCCGGATCGCCTGATGCCAGCGTACCGAGAATACCGAGAAGATCGCCTGCGCTCAGCGGAGCGGCAAGAAGGTCTGAGAGTGTCGCAGTATCAAGAAGACCTGTTGCGCTCTGAACGGCACCAAGCAGATCGCCCAGCGGCAGGGCGACGGCGAGGGTCTTCAGGTTGGCAGCTGTCAGTTCGGCACCGCCCAGTACGCTGTCTGTCGCACAGTCAAGCGTTGCGACAACAGGTTCAAGCTGCGGGATACAGGCAGCGACATCGTAGCCGACACCCATAACCGTGTCGTCCAGGAATGTCAGCGCATCGATACCAGTTTCTGCCACACCGGCAGTCGCATCGGTTACCGTGCTCAGTACCTGTGTCAGCAGGCTCGGTGCAACCGTCAGCAGATCACCCAGCGGCAGCGTCTGCAGCAGCGTTGCAGGGTCCAGTGCATCTTTAATGGAAGCAACGATAGCCAGGACATCCGGCGTACCGCCGATGAGACCGATGATATCGAGTACCTGGCTCAGGGAAACGCTTGTCTCAAGCATTGCACCGACGGTGACATCCGTCGTCGTCAGACCGAGTTCAACCATCGCGTTGGCAACCGTTGTAAGGTTGAGCGGGATTGAAGTCAGCAGGCTGAGGTCTGCTGCGCTCAGCGCATTGGTAAGCGTACCGGTTGCCGTATTGAGCACACACTCAAGCGTACCGAGAAGCGCCGTCGCCTGTTCTGCACCGACTACGGTACCGGATGTCGTTGTTGTTGAAGATGAGGAACCACATCCAGAAAACAGAAGTGCTGCCCCCACAGCACTTGACATCAAAATACCCCGTACGCCATTTAGTGATTGTTTCATTGTTTTTTCCTTATATAATGTAGAAGTCTGTCGTGCACAATAGCAGTCTATGCAGATTTCACAGCACGGATCGGTTCAATCCGCCCAAAACCGGAGGGCTCGCACAGAAGCCAGTCGGTTCGCCTCGGTCATTTCAATAGTTAAACACGCAGCAGCGATCAGCCCTCACCGATGCCACCTCTTACCCTTTCTCATTTGCCTGCATTTGACTGAAACCTGATGCCAAATCGTCTTTAGAGTCGTGGTAAGAAAATTATGCCATTGTCTACCCTTTCTTAGCCCACATCTATAGAAGAAACCGTTATATTGCCTTCACCTCATGTTACCTATTTACACACTATGCCCATTTTCGATGGCGGTGAATTACAACTTTTTCTTATATATGTTTGTTTATATTATTTTTTAGTGTATTTTATGCTGCTGAGTAAATTTGTTTTAAAAGATTCTCTTATATTGGCTTTTTTTGAACGTCTTTTAACGGTTTTTTTCTACAATAAAATCACACTTTTCACTCTTCTATATCTGATACCCGTATGAACCCATCTCATATCGACAAGACTTTTACCACCGCCGTCATACTTTAATATAGGGTTGTTTCTCAACACACCAAACATCCTGCAAAGGGTGTTTCGCTATAATGCGCCTTCATCATTTTGCACCCACCATCATTCGTTGCGATGCAGAGTACAAGGAGCACCCGTGTTTGATACCTTGACGGATTCATTTACATCCGCCATTAAGAAGATCCGATTCCACGACGATGAGAAGGCACTTAAAAAGGCGCTTGCCGAACTGAAAAAAGCCCTGCTCAAAGCCGATGTCCATCACAAGGTCGTTAAAGAGCTCATCGAACGCGTCGAACTGGATACGAAGAAAGCCGGCATCGGCAAGGACCAGTTCCTGGATGCGATGCGTTTCACCCTGCATGACCTGCTGAAAACCGAGGGGCACCAGGGGTTCGTGTTCGCCGCCAACCCTCCTACCGTTATCCTGATGACGGGCCTCCAGGGGTCGGGAAAAACGACGACAACGGGAAAACTCGCCACCTACCTCAAAGAGCAGAAAAAGAAAAAGGTCCTGATCGTCGCGGCGGACCTGCAGCGTATGGCCGCCGTCGAGCAGCTCCGACAGATCACGGCCCAGATCGGCGTCGACCTCTATGAAGACGAGGCGACCAAAAACCCGGTGGAGGTCGTCACGGCCGCCATGGCCAAAGCGAAAAACAGCCTGTACGACGTCGTCCTCGTCGATACCGCCGGACGCCTGGCCATCGACGAAGAACTGATGAGCGAGCTGAAGCAGGTACGTGATGCTGCCAAGCCGAGCGAGATCTTCTACGTCGCCGACTCCATGACGGGGCAGGATGCCGTCCGTACCGCCCAGAGCTTCAAAGAGCAGATCGGTATCGACGGGGTCATCCTGAGCAAGTACGACGGTGACGCCAAGGGCGGGGTCGCCCTCGGCATCGCCTCGCAGGTCCAGGTGCCGCTGCGTTTCATCGGGGCCGGCGAAAAGATGGCGGACCTGGAGGTCTTCCTTCCCGACCGTATCGTCAACCGCCTCATGGGCCTGGGGGACATCGAGGGGCTGGCGGAGAAGGCTTCGAGCGTCATCGATGAGAAACAGGCGAAGAAGCTGACCCAGAAGATCAAGAAGGGACAGTTCAATTTCAACGACTTTCTCGAGCAGATGGAGAGCATGAAAAAACTCGGCTCCATGAAATCCCTGCTGGGGATGATCCCCGGGATGGGCGATATGTCCAAGGCGCTCAAGGATTTCGACCTGGAAAACTCCCAGGAGCTCAAACAGATCAAGGCACTGGTCAGCTCCATGACCCACAAAGAGCGCGAAAACCCCGACCTGCTCAACAACAGCCGCAAACAGCGTCTGGCCAAAGGGGCGGGGATGGACCAGATGGACGTCAACCGCATCCTCAAGCAGTTCAAAAATGCCGCGAAGATGGCGAAGAAGTTCTCCGGCAAAAAAGGGATGCAGGACCTGCAGAACATGATGAGCCAGATGCAGGGCGGGAAATTCCCGCGCTGATCCCCCGCCGCGCCGTTTGCATGCGGCACTTCCTGCTTTACCCTTTTTATCGATTTTTTCCGTCGCAGCGAAACTGTTATAATGGTCACATCTTCGTGCATTTTCCCACAAGGAGAGATCATGCGTACACGCCTTCTTTACCTCCCCCTGTTTCTCTTGCCGCTTGCCGCATTTTCCATAGAGCCCCAGGTGCAGATACAGCGCCCCGCCGTCTCGACCAAGGTGCCCCAGAAAATCGTGCCCCCGTCTTCTTCTACCCAGCAGCCTGTCGAAAAACCGGATCTGACGGTGACCGGTATCACGGCCTACACCCAAAGAGGCGGCACCATACTGGGTCATGTCCGCAAGCTCTACGTCAATGAGCCGCTTGAACTGGACACCACCATCGAAAACGTCTTTGCCTATGACGGGCACAGCCGCAAAAAGTTCAAGATTACCGTCCAGTTCAGGTACGGCTACTCCGGCCCGGTGCACCAGGAGAAGACCATCTGGGTCACCAAAAACCTTGAACCCGGAGAGTCCATTACACAGCACATGATCTACGGCAGGGTCAAAAACACACCGGACGTACTTTACGTCAAAGTCATTGCCGATGCGGGGCACGCGATCGCAGAGCGTAACGAAAACAACAATGCCGACGAACTGGAGATCAGGGTAGAGGCGAGACCCTGAGGAAGCACAGCCCTCAAAGCAAGTCTCCTTCGCTCAATGAGGCGGGGGCAACCCCCTCCTTGTGCTATCCAGAATTATTCGCTATAATTTCGCCATCGTTTTACGCTTATGAACAATACCTCTATGACATTGGCGTATCGCATACCCGAACGGTTTGCACGGAACGTCTCCGATAAGACGGTTAGAGGCCGCGGTATCAATGTTAGAGTGACTCCTTCATCGTCCCGCAGCCCTACCCCCTTTTCCCAACGTTCCCGAAAACCATTCACCCATTTTTTATCGAAGGAACGAACAATGACAACAATCCGTCTTACCCGTATGGGACGCAAAAAACAGCCTTTCTACCGCGTTGCGGTTACTGACTCCCGCAAGCGCCGTGACGGCGGCTGGATCGAACTGATCGGCTGGTACAACCCGATGACCAAAGAGCAGAAGATCGACGAAGAGCGTCTGAACTACTGGATCGGCGTCGGCGCGACAATGAGCGACCGCGTCAAAAAGATCACCGGCAAATAATTATGGTCACCGATTTCGTCGCCGAATACGCACGTCTCATCGCCTCCCATCCCGAGGACATCCGCGTCGAGATGTTCGAAGGTGACGAGATCGCCGAAATTGTCCTCTATGCCAACGGTGCCGATATCGGCAAACTGATCGGCAAAGAGGGCAAGATGATCGGCGCCATCAAAACCGTCATCTCCGGCTGCAAAGCCAAAGACGGCAAGAGCTACCGCATCAATGTCGAAGCGGCAGAATAACGACCGTCTGCTCCATATCGCCACGCTGGGCCGCACCGTCGGTCTGCACGGCGAGATGAAGCTGCACCTCTTCACCGATTTCCCCGAACAGTTCGTCCCCGGCGAGACCTTCTATACCAAAGAGCGCACGCCCCTGGTGTTTGAAACCGTCAACATGGAACGCGAACTGGTCAAACTCGAAGGCATCGACACGCCCGAAGAGGCCAAGCGCTTCACCAATGTCATGCTCTACACGACCTACGGACGCACCCGCGAAATGTGCCACCTCGATGAGGGGGAACACTTCTGGTTCGACCTGATCGGGTGTACCGTCACGGAAGAGGGTGTCGTGCTGGGCAAGGTGATCGAGATCGAACGGATCGGCGCGGTCGACTATCTGCAGATCAAGACCGACGATGCCCTGGCCAAACGGCGGCTGCCCAAGCAGTTCCTGCTACCAAAGCAGCTGCCATTCGTCGAGCATGTCGATACCGAAGCAGGTCTCATCACCGCGCACGGGGCGATGGCCATCCTGGAGGAGTCGTGACCTTTACCTATGTCACCCTCTTCTCAAACCTGATCGAGGGCTATTTCCAGGACTCCATCCTCAAACGTGCGCAGGAGAAGGGGCTTTTCAGCGTCGCCTACCTCAACCCGCGCGATTTTACGACGAACAAGCACGGGAAGGTCGACGACACGGCCGTCGGCGGAGGCGCCGGAATGGTGATGACGCCACAGCCGCTCTACGACACACTCAAACAGCTCCGCGAAAACGATCCGGACGTCCATATCGTTTTCGCGACCCCTGTCGGCAAGCCCTTTGTGCAGAACGACGCCAAACGGCTTGCCAAGAAAAACCATGTTGCATTTGTCAGCGGCCGATACGAAGGCATCGACGAAAGGGTCATCGAGACCTTTGCGGACGAACTCTTCAGCATCGGCGACTATATCCTGACCGGCGGGGAGCTGCCCTCGCTGGTGATGACCGATGCCATTGCCCGCAATCTCGAAGGTGTACTCGGAAACAGCGAGTCACTGGAGACGGAGAGCTTTGAGACCCACCTGCTGGAAGCCCCCTCGTTCGGAAAGCCGCCGCTTTTTGACGATAAGGGCGTGCCATCAGAATTCTTAAAGGGAAACCACAGTAAAATTGCGGCACTCAAAATTGCCTTGTCAGAATGCAAGACTAAATTCTTCAGGCCTGAGCAGCTTAAAAGGCATAGAAAAAGGACATTGTATGAGAAATAAATACATCGAAAATTTCGAAAATGCTCAAGTCGCTGAAAAGAACGTCCCAGAATTCCGCGCCGGTGATACCGTACGCCTCGCTGTTACCATTAAAGAGGGTGACAAAACTCGTGTTCAGAACTACGAGGGTGTATGTATCGCAATGCGCGGTCAGGGAACGGGTAAAACCATCACAGTTCGTAAAATCGGTGCCAACGGCGTCGGTATCGAGCGCGTTTTCCCGATCTACAGCGACAGCATCAACGAAATCAAAGTGCTTCGCCGCGGCCGTGTACGCCGTGCGAAACTCTTTTACCTGCGCGACCGTGCCGGTAAATCTGCACGTATCAAAGAGCTCCGCAAGTAATTGCGGACGCCCTTCACACCCAACACACTTCCCCACCAACTTTTTACCACCAACCGCTTCCTGCAAAAGGAATCCGTATGACGCTTAACCTGTTTTTCATCACTGCCACCGCCCTCTTCATCATCGCCGTACTGAAACAGCTGCTGGAAACAAATGCCTTTCTGAACCGCCTTCGCGACCACCATCCTTCTCGCTACGAAGCGATGGGACGCCCGCGCTGGAACATCCAGTTCGGCGACCCCCGCTTCCGCGAAGCCGTCAAATACATCCGTGCCCACAAGTTCGCCGACCTCGACGACCCGGAACTCGAACGCATCTACAAAGCCATCAAAAGAGCGGACAGGGTCGCCATCGCCTCCGCCGTCGTCGCCATACTCATCACCCTCATAGAAGTAATGCGGACAGCTGGATGACACTTATCCAATAAACCATACATGAAAGCAATCGCTACCCGCTGCTTCTGTTGAGTCAGAAACGGTAATTAGCGTGTCGAACGGATTGCCAGGGAGTGGAATGTCCCGAAAGCGGCAGCCCTTCGCACTTTCTTCTTTCGGGTTCGGTTTCTTCTTTGTGCGAGCAAAGAAGAAAGGGAACAAAACATAAATGATCTTGGAAAACACGGCTCAGTACAAGCCGATAAGAAGCTGCTAGTAGTCTTTGAGCGCCCGTTCGATATCGCGCTTCATATCCTTCTCTTTCATATCGGCGCGTTTGTCGTGCGACCACTTTTATCGCCGTCCCCGGAGCAAAGCCCCGCGGACTTTCGCTGGCCGCTATGGCACTGAAGGCGGCTCTTCCCGAGCCGCAAAAAGCTGCTAGTAGTCTTTGAGCGCCCGTTCGATGTCGCGCTTCATATCCTTCTCTTTCATATCGGCGCGTTTGTCGTGCAGCTTTTTACCCCGCGCGATGGCGATCTCAAGCTTGATGATGTTCTTGTTGTTGAAGTACATCTGCAGGGGTACGATCGTATGCCCCTCTTTCTCCACGGCATCCGCCAGTTTGGCGATTTGTTTTTTGTGCAGCAGGAGCTTCCGGCTGCCGCGTTCCTCGTGGCCGTAATAGTGGTGCGTCGTCTCCAGGCGGCCGATGTGGGCGTTGAACAAAAAAGCCTCGCCCCTGACAAGCTTGACGAAACTGTCCTTGAGGTTGACACGGCCGGCACGGATCCCTTTGACCTCACTGCCCTTTAGCACGATACCCGCCTCGAATTTCTCGAGGATCTCGTAATCGTGAAAGGCTTTTTTGTTTTTGGCAATCGTTTCGCCCACTTGCAGTCCTTTGAATCAGTGATGCAATCATAGCGAAAACCCGACCTTCGGTGAATCCTCTTCCTTGGAAATCTCCATGCCGGGTGCGGACGCCGACAGGGAACTTTTCCTATAATACGGCATGATACACCTTAACCGTTTTATCGACAAACTCGGTATGCACAGCCCTTTGAAGATCGTCACGGGCGTGACACTGGCCACCACCCTCGTCTCCGTCCTCTGTGTCGGGATATTCTACACGCTACTGACCGGCACGCTTCCGCCGGTCATTCTGGGCTTCTCCATCCTGATGCCGCTGCTGATGACCCCGCCGATTCTCGTCATCGTCATCAAGCTCGTTATGCGGCTCGAAACGTACAAAAACGCGCTGCACGATGAAATCGAGAAGAACCGGGAGAAAGATATGCTCCTTTTCGAGCAGGAACGCTTCGCCCTGATGGGGGAGATGCTCTCGAACATCTCCCATCAGTGGCGCCAGCCTCTCAATGCGATCAACCTGACGCTGCTCTCCGCCAAACTGGCAAAGGCGACGGGGCGTCTGGATGACGAGGCACTCGACCATGCCTTTGAGACGATCGAACAGAACACCCTGCACCTCTCCGAAACGATCGAGGATTTCCGCTCGTTCTTTCAGAACAAGGCCCCAACAAAGCTCCTGCCGCTGCATCAGATCGTCTACGAACTGCACCGCATCATCACGCCGACGCTCGAAGCCAATAACATCGCACTGGAGATCACATGGAACAGCGATACGATCCACCGGCTGCAGATCGCTACGGCGATCTCCCAGGTCCTTCTCAACCTCATCAACAACGCCAAAGACGCCCTCGAATCCCTGGACCAAAAGAACAAACAGATCCGCATAGCGTTTGAGTACCCTCCGGGCGGGGACCAACTTCGTATCTGCGTTTTCGACAACGGCCCCGGCATCGACCCGGCGATCCAGGGGAAGATCTTCGATCCCTATTTCACGACGAAGGGCAACCTCAAAGGGAGCGGGATCGGCCTGCATATGAGCCGCCAAATCATCCAGAAGCTCTTCCACGGCACGATCATCGTTTCCAGTGTGCCCGGCGAGACGCGCTTCGCCATCATGCTGCCGACGTCCGTCTACTGTAAACCTGAAACGTAACCGACCTACGCCTCGACCGCTTTGAAAAAACTGCTCCCGCTGCCGGAGAAGAACCAGCCGTGGCGAAAATGCTCTTTGAGCTCCGGATAGAGCGACAGCGCCGGTTCGAACAGGTCGTTCGCATCGTCGGCACTCAGTTCGGAAAGCAGCGTTTTGGAGTCTGTGGCGGCAAAATAGTCGTAAGCCTCGGGTGAGAGCTCCCTGTAAAAGCTCTCCCGGAAACGGCGGTAGACGGCGGGGGTACTGATCTCGATCGGCGGGGTGCGCGTCTCGAGATGCAGCGGGGCTTCATCGAAGGGCTCCACGATCTCGCCGATCCCGGAGACATTCGCGCTGGGGTACCCGTAGACGAAAAAGGGGACATCCGCCCCGACCCTGGCACCGATGGCGGCCAGCTCGCTGACGTCCAGGCCCAGGTGCAGCACTTCGTTGCACATCTTCAGGTAGGTGGCCGCATCCGAACTGCCTCCTCCCAGTCCCGCAAACGCCGGAATATGTTTGTTCACGGCGATCCCGTGGGTCTGCATCAACCGCTCGAGTTCCGTCGAACCCGTCGCTTCGAGCAGGGCAGCGTAAGCTTTGTAGATCGTATTCTGTTCCGTCGCACAGGCGAAATCGCCGTCGATGACGAAGCCCTCCGTCTCCTTCGGGAAGAAATAGAGCAGGTCATGCAGCTGCTCTACGACCATGAAACGCGACAGGATCTCGTGGTACTCCCCCCGCTTTCCCGTGACCTTCAAAAAGATATTGACCTTTGCCGGTGCCTTGTAGTGCTTCATAGTGCCACCTTGTTCAATACATAATGCACGCCTTCGCCGTCAAAGGCGAAGACCGCCATCTCCCGCCCGTCGTCGACACGGTAGACCCCGTCCTCCACGGGGGCAAACTCGTCACGCGTCAACGGCTGCCCCAGAGTGATTTTCCGCCACTCGCCCCGGTATTCGACCGGAGGAAGACGCAGGCAGCTTCGGATATCGAGTGGGCGTTCTCCCTCATAGACGAACTGCCCTTCGCAGAGCCGTTCGAGCATACTGAGCGCCCCTCCGTCGAGCCCCAGCCGCTCATACACGAGGCGTCCGAGCGATCGGATATAGGTCCCCTCGGAGACCGTCGCCTCAAAGGTCACGAAAGGGTGACAGTAGTGCAGGAGTTTCACATCATACACGGTCGAGTGTATCGTCTCCAGCTCAAAGGGGATGCCCGCCCTGGCCAGATCGTAGGCCCTCCGTCCGTTGATCCGCTTCGCACTGAAAATCGGCGGGGGATAGGCCTGCTCCCCCTTCAGGGATTCGACGGCCTCCCGGACCTTCGCTTCCGGCAACGGCACGATGTCGTCGATCTGCTCGACCCCTTCGATGTCGAGCGTATCGGAGTGTGCCCCGAGCCAGAGCGTCGCCCGGTAGCGTTTCGGGGTCTTATCCAGGAAACGGAAGAGCGAGGTGTATTTTCCGAAGGCGATGATGAGCACCCCCTTCGCAAAGGGGTCGAGGGTACCGGAGTACCCCGCTTTTTTCACCCCGTATTTGCGCTTCAGGGTGCGCAGGAACTGGTTGGAACTGAGCCCGGAAGGCTTGTAAGCGACAAAGAGTCTATTCATTCATACACTCCGGCGAGCAAAGCCCACCTTCGTTACGCTAACGCTGAGTTTTGTCCTCGTTCCAGCGAAATTCCGCAAGCTGCATCTTCGGCAGGAGACCCACACTCCGAAAGTACTTCCTCCGGGGCGCGTGCAGTAAACCGCACTTTTCACTAATTACAGCCTTTCTACGAAGGAAGCGAGGATCTCCCGCTTGTTGCCGCCGAAGTTGATATTGAGCTTGAATTCGCGCCCGGCTTTGCTCACCCCGATCACGCGGCCGGCACCGAAGATCTTGTGACGGACGAGGTCCCCTTTTTTGAACGCCGTGTTCTTCTCGATCTTGAGGGAGCTTTCGCACAGCCCGGCTTCACCGAAGAAACGGCTCTTTTCCAGTTCCGTACGGCGTCCCTTGTAGTAGCGGCTCTGGACATGTGACAGGGTCAGCGAATCCTTGGCGCGCGTAAAGGAGACGTACCCCAGGCGGCGCTCCTCCTCCAGGTCGCTCCCGTCACCGATCAGCGGCAGGAAGCCCTCTTCGAGGCCGATGATGAAGAGGTGTTCGAACTCCAGCCCCTTGGAGGCGTGGATACTCATGATGTAGATGCTCTCCCCCTCCACCTGGTCCTGTTCGCTCTGCAATGAGACTTCGTTCAGAAAGGCGTCGAGGCTCGCTTCGGGGTTCTGCTTAATAAAGTCGCGGAAGAGGCCGAAAAACTCGTCGATGTTCTGCACCCTCTCCGTCCCGTCTGGCATCGCCTCGTAGAAGGCCTTGATCTTGAAAATCTCGTCGATGCGCTCGGCAAAGCTGTAGAGCGATTCGTCCGCAACGGCGCGCATCTGTTCCAGTTCGCTGACGAACTGCTTGAGGGTCGTGGCGTTCTTCTTGCGCACCAGGCCTTCGAGCTCTGCCGCGGCACTGAGGCGTACCAGATCGTAGAGGGAACGCTCCTGCTCGATGGCCGCCAGTTCCAGCTTGTCTATAGACGCTTTGCCGATCCCGCGTTTGGGCTTGTTGATGATACGCTTCATCGAGAAGTTGTCATGGTGGTTCGTGATGACGCGCAGGTAGCTGATGATATCCTTGATCTCGGCCCGGTCGTAAAAGCGCAGCCCGCCGACGAGCTTGTAGGGGATCCCCGCACGGTTGAGCCCCTCTTCGAGGGAGCGGCTGAGCGCATTGATGCGGTAAAGCACAGCGATCTCGTTGGGGCGGACCCCTTCGCTGATCAGTTTTTTGATCTGCAGCGCGATCTTGCTCGCCTCTTCGTTCTCGTCGTTCGAGGAGAGCATCTTCACCGCTTCCCCGTCGCCGCGGGTCGGCAGCAGCGTCTTGCCCAGCCGGGAACGGTTGTGCTCGATCAGCGCGTTGGCGACGGTCAGAATAGGCGTGCGCGAGCGGTAGTTGTGTTCGAGTTTGACGACCATCGCATCCTCGAAATCCTGGTCGAACTCCAGGATGTTACGCACGTGCGCCCCGCGCCAGCCGTAGATGCTCTGGTCGTCGTCGCCGACGACACAGAGGTTGTTGTGGGCAGTGCAGAGTTTCTGCAGCAGCTTGAACTGCAGCTCGTTCGTATCCTGGTACTCGTCGATCATGATGTACTGGTAGCGCTTGCTGGTCTCTTCGGCCAGTTCCGGATGCTCGTCGAGCAGTTTATAGGTCAGGGAGATCAGGTCATCGAAATCCACGAGGTTGTTTTCGACGAGGTAGGCCTCGTACTCCTTGTAGACCTTTGCGATCTGCTCGTAATTTTTCTGCTCGGCCTGGGCATGGGCCTCCTCGGGCGTGATGAGCGAGTTTTTATAGCGGGATATCTCGCTGGCGACCAGCGGCAGCGGCAGATCGCCGTTGAGCTTTTTCAGAATCCGCTTCTTGTCGTCGGTGTCGATGACGACGAAGTTGTTCTCACGGCTGAGACGGTGGATATGGAACTTCAGGAAGAGCAGGCCGAACTTGTGGAACGTACACAGCAGCGGCGGATAGCTGTTCGCGTCGATCATCTTGAGGGCGCGCTCGCGCATCTCCTTTGCCGCTTTGTTGGTAAAGGTCAGCGTCAGCGTATTGCTCGCGGGGATTCCCACAACGTCCAGCAGGTAGGCGAGGCGCGAGGTGATTGTCGTCGTTTTTCCGCTGCCCGCTCCCGCCAGTATCAGTAAGGGGCCGTCGATCTTTTTGACCGCTTCGGCCTGCTGTTCGTTGAGGTTTTTGAAAATATGTTCCATCTTCCGTTTTTCGTGTTTTTAGGTTAATCTATTATATCAATAAATTTTTAAGCTCTCATTGTTTGATGTCAATTTGGCGTTACTTCAGCGGAAAATTATAAAAAAAGTAATCAAAACTAATCTCTCTTATTGAAATGACTATCATTGTACGTTATAATTCTGATGTTTTATTTTTATGGTGCCCTGTTATCCAAAAGCGGACGCTTTATAACAAAGACAAATACGGCCCATTGCCAAGGATATCTGAATGCTGAAAGACTTCGCCAAACTCCAAACTTTTTTGACCGTCGTCAAAGAGAAGAGCTTTTCCAAGGCGTCTGCAAAACTGGGCATCTCCCAACCCGCCGTCACCCAACAGATCAAATTTATCGAAGAGTATCTTGACACCCGCATCGTCGAGCGCAAGAAGAACGGGATCAAGCTGACCAAAGAGGGCGAAGACCTTTACCGCATCGCGATCAAACTCGAAAAAGCGATCAACACGAGCCAGAAAGAGCTGCTCAAGATCATCAACAAAGACTTCACCTTTATCCTGGGTGCCTCCTACGCGATCGGGAACTACGTCATCCCGACCTACCTCGGTGCCATCAAAGAGAAGATCCACAACGAAGTCTACATGCACGTCGGCCTCTCCAACGAGATCATCGACGAGCTCGAAGACAAGAAGATCGATGTCGCACTGATCGAATCCCCGGTCTTCCGCGACGGGATCATCTACCGCGAATGGATGGAGGACGAACTCGTCCTCTTCTCCAACCAGCCGCTGCCGAAATACCTGAAAAAAGAGGACTTCTTTACCTTCGACTGGATCTGCCGCGACGAGAACTCCCACACCCGCAAGCTCGTTTCCGAAGCCTTCGAAGAGCTTGAGATCGACTGTTCGACGTTCAACGTCATCGGGGTCGTCCAGTCGCCGACGGCCGTCAAAGAGACGATCATGCGCTCTCCCAAAAACGCGGAGCGCCCGATCGTATCGGTCATCTCCCGCCACGTCATCGAGGACGAGATCGCCGAGGGCAAACTGTACGAATCGCGCATGCGCAACTTCCGCGTACACCGCAAGTTCTACATCGCCTACTCCAAAGACCGCAAGCACGACGCCTTCGTCAACAACGTCGTCGACTTCCTGCTCACCATGCGGATGTAACTTCGGCGCAGACAAGCGTCGCCGTTATCTCGGCCGTACCATCCGGTACGGCTACTTCTTCTTCAGAAACTTCTCGTTTTCCGGATTCGACAAAAACGCCGCCATCGAATTCTCGATCCCGCCGTCATCGACCGCTTCCGCTTCTTCCGCACCGCTTTTATACACGGCGTGATTGATGAATATCGGTGTCTCGTCGATAATGATCTGCATGATGCTCGGCAGGGGCACCGTCACGAAACTGCCGATGTTCTCCGCACCGAAGCCCGCTTCGAAGATGAGGCGGTTCCCGTCGATGCGCGCACTGTCGAAGGTGTAGCCCGCCAGATAGAACAGGGTCATCGGCCGGAAGGACTCGGTGATGTGCTCGGGCAGCGCCGGTTCGAAGCTCAGATGCTCGATCTTGCAAAGAATGCCGAAAGACTGGTCGTGTTCGAACAGGTAGAGCATCAGCTCCTCGACATGCCGCTGCATTAAATCGACAAATTTTTCATCATTGAGAATATTGATGAGCATCATCTCTCCCAGTTAATTAATCGGGGGAAGTATACCACCGCTCACCTCGACAAAGCCTGACAGGGCATTCATCACGGCCACCCGCTCCGCCTGCCGTGCCGCGTCGAGGGTGATGTCGGCGCAGATAAGCTTCCCTTCGGCGATCAGACGGGCACGCGCCGTGCCTTCGAGCAGCGGCCGTTTCGGGGTCAGCCACTGCCCCCCGATCAGACAGGCGACATTGGCGATGGTCGTATCGGTGATGAGACCCGCCTGCACGATGAGGACGTCGTCCGCACTGCCGCGCCGGGCAAAGAGCCGGTCAAGCTGTTCACGCTCGGTCGTTTTGTCGCGGTAGGCAATCGCCTCATCTGTCACCGGCTGCAACGAGGTGATGATACGGGGGGTGTAAGGGAGAAGTTCATATATGAACAGATGTTCATCATACTGGACGCGGCATCGCCAGCACCCTGTTTCCGGGGCTTCAAGACGGTTTATAAGGTCGTATTGGGTGACGATGCCGTGGCGTTTCAGCGTCCGTTCCAGACGCTGCTGATGCCACTCAAGATAGGGGAAACGCCCCTCGTCGGCCAGGATCGTCTCCAGAAAGGGCATGGCCTATTCGCTGAAAAGTGCCGTCGAGAGGTAGCGTTCGGCCGTGTCGCAGAGGATGGTGACGATGGTCTTGCCCTTGTTCTCCGGGCGGGCGGCCACCTGCATGGCGGCGTAGACGTTGGCCCCGGCGGAGATGCCCACGAGCAGCCCCTCCTCTTTGGCCAGCATCCGCGACGTTGCCATCGCATCGTCGTTGCTGACGGTGACGACCTCGCCGTAGATCTGCGTGTTGAGGACGTCCGGCACAAAGCCCGCGCCGATCCCCTGGATCTTGTGCGGGCCCGCTTTGCCGCCGGAGAGGACCGCCGAGTCCGTCGGTTCCACGGCGATGATCTCGATGGAGGGGATCACCTCTTTGAGGCGCGTACCCGTTCCCGTCAGCGTGCCGCCGGTCCCGACGGCCGCGACGAAGATATCGAGCTTGCCGTCCGTATCGCGCAGGATCTCTTCGGCCGTCGTTTTGATATGCACCGCCGGGTTGGCGGGGTTCTGGAACTGCTGCAGGATGACGGCGTTGCCCAGGCTCTCTTTGAGCTCTTCCGCCTTCTCGATGGCCCCCTTCATGCCGGACATTGCCGGGGTCAATACCAGCTCCGCGCCGAGGGCCTTGAGGATATTGCGACGCTCGATACTCATGGACTCGGGCATGGTGAGGATCAGTTTCAGCCCCAGTGCGGCACAGATCGAGGCAAGCGCGATCCCCGTATTGCCGCTGGTCGGCTCGATAATCGTCGTCTGGGAATTGATGATGCCGTCATCCATCGCCGTTTTGATCATGTTGAAACCGATCCGGTCCTTGACGGAGCTCGTCGGGTTCATAAACTCGCATTTGCCGAGGATCGTCGCTCCGGTCTGCTCGGAAGGGGTGTTAAGACGAATCAGCGGCGTGTTGCCGATCAGTTCAGTGATGTTTGACGCTATCATTCCTTATCCTTTATTGTTGCTTCGTGCTATTATAGACGAAGCCATGAGAAATTATCTGTAATCTATAGTATTTAACTATGTTTTTACGTGTATTTTGACAGATGTCAACCTTAAATGCATTTGCCATTCCCATGTGGATAAGCATACACGGCTATAATGACGGTTATGAAACTGCGAACATTCACCCACAAACGCATTATGCTTTTCGGTGCCCCACGCGCCTTTTCGCGCGATGAGTTCGACCGGCTGCTGCAGGCGGCACAGATCACCCTGGCCGACGCGTACGACGACAGTGTCGACGCCGTCATCGAGGGCCGGCTTATCAACCCGATCGAGCAGGAAGTACTCGACCGTCTTTACGAAACGCACAAGGTCGTCCCCGTCCCCATCGATGAATTCGAAAAGACGCTCTGTTCGCAGATCGAACCCGACCGTATCATCATGAGCCTCAAGCTTACGCGCGACCGCGACCGGCTCCGCGCTTTTTTGCAGAACCCCCATATCGACAACGACTTTTTCCTGAAACTGCTGCAGCTCTACGACTGGGGCGGAGAGGGCTTCTTCGACAGCGATGAGAACCGCGACGTTACGGCCGCACTGATCGGCCGCTACTACGAGAACATCGAACGCAACCACAACGTCCAGTACTCCACCCTCGGACTCATGCACCTGCTCCGGCAGACCCGCCGCCCCCGGCTCATCCGCGTGATCGGCGGACTGCCGCCTCTTCGCAAAGCCGTCAGCTCCGGCGACCGCCAGATGCGCGCCGTGCTCGAAGCGCTTGCCCTGCACCCCGACACGGACGAACCGACCCTCAAACACTTCATCCGCCAGGGCGACGACGCCCTGCGCACGCTCGTGGCCGCACGCCCAACGCTTGACCCTGCCCTGCAGCAGGAGCTCGCCGGCATGAACGTTCCGCAGATCAATGCGGCGCTCGCCGCCAACCCCGACCTCAGCCCGGCACTGGCTGACACCCTCTTTGCCGACGACAGCCTCGCCGACGTCGGTTACGCCCACATCCGCCTCGACGGCGGGCGCTATGAAAAAGGCCTCACCAACCACGCCGCAGCGCTGGCCGCCAATCCCTTACTGACAGAGGGCATGCAGCGGCAGCTCTATGCAAGCGGCGATCACGCCGTCCGGTGCGCCCTGGCCGCCAACCCCGCCTTGCAGATCGCGGACACACTCATTGCCGACGCAGATGAAAGCGTCATGCAGGCGCTCGCCGCCAACCCGTCGCTGAGCGCGGCGCAGCTCGAAGCCCTGGCCGGCACGGCCTGCTGCGACAGGGCGCTGGCGGGGAACGGCTCAGCCCCTGCAACGCTGCTCGAAGCGCTCTACGCCAAAGGCGATAGCGACGTCCTGCTTGCCCTCGCGGCCAACCAGGCCACCCCCGTCGCGATCCTGCAGCAATTGCAGCTCGATGCGCGTTTCGAGCGCGCCGTGCGGACCAACGACGCCTTCGGGCAGTTCATTCAACGCGAAAACATAGGATGGTTATGAGGGCACATCCAACTCCCCTCCGCGTTTTCAGCGTTACAGAGAAAGTTCTCATCGGAATCTACCCTCCAAGGTTTGTCAAATACCTGAGGCATAGTACAATCCTGAAGAGAGTTTTCTCTGCAACGCCCTGCGGGAAAGCATTTGAGGCACGATCTTTCCTTGGTTCACTTTTTGACGTAGCTCCCGCTATGCCTGCAAAGCGCTCCAAAAAAATCTCATACCTCAAATCCTTTCTGAAATTCACGCAGGGAAATTGGAGGTGCCCTTGAGAAGTCAAGAGATCATTGAAACCCTGGACGCCCTGGTCGAGCAGAAGCTTCCGACCTTTTTGTGGGGGGCACCGGGCATCGGCAAATCCTCCGTCGTCAAGCAGATCGCCGAAGCGAAAGGCATGGGCTTTATCGACCTGCGCCTCTCGCTGATGGACCCGACCGACCTCAAGGGGATCCCCTTTTACGAAAACCAGGCGCACCAGGCCGTCTGGGCGCCGCCGTCGTTCCTGCCGCGGGAGGGAAGCGGGATCCTCTTCCTCGACGAGCTCAACACCGCCGCCCCCTCCGTACAGGCCTCGGCCTACCAGCTCATCCTCGACCGCAAAGTCGGCGAGTACGAACTGCCCGAGGGGTGGGCCATCGTCGCGGCGGGCAACCGCGAAAACGACCGGGGCGTCGTCTACCGCATGCCGCTGCCGCTGGCCAACCGCTTCATCCACCTGGAGATGGACGTCAACGTCGACGACTGGCGCCGCTGGGCTTACGGGCGGGGAATCGACGAGCGCATCATCGGCTACATCAGCGCCAACAACGCGGCCCTCTTCGGTTTCGACCCCGCCAGCGACACCAAGAGCTTCCCCACCCCGCGCAGCTGGGAGTTCGTCAACGGCATCCTTGCTTCGGGCATGCGCGATCAGCTGGCCCTGAACGCCATCGCCGGGGCCATAGGCGAGGAGCGCGCCGTCGATTTCATGGCCTTTGCCAAAGTGATGCACCTCCTGCCCGACACCGACGCCGTTTTGCGCGGGGAGTCGCACGAGGTCCCGGAGGATCTCAGCGCCCTCTACGCCCTCGCCTCCGCCCTCGTCGCAAAGGTGCTCAAAGCCCCCGATGACGACGTACTGGCACGCCTGCTCGACTACACGCACCTCCTCCCGCCGGAGTTCGCCGTCCTCATCGTCCAGGATCTCCAGAAAAACGGTGTCATGATGGACCACCTCGACGCCTACGGCAAGTGGGTCGGCAAGTTCGCCTTTCTTCTGCAATAAAAAGGTACAGCATGGCGCGCGCACGTAATAGAAAAAGGTTGACAACCGATCAACACCATTCATGCGCGGCAGCCGATTTGCCCTTTCTTCTTCCCGGTTCGGCTTCTTCTTTGGGCAAACAAAGAAGAAGGGGAACAAACACTTCGGATCTAACCCATGTCTGAAAAAGTCGCCGCCGAAAAACTGGGCAAGGCCAAGGCCACCCTCCTGCTCAACTCCCCCTACTTCGGCACCCTCGCCAGCCGCCTGGAGCTGGACACCAGCGACGACATCCCGGGCTTTCTCAGCAACGGCCTCCGGCTGGAGTACAACCCCGACTATGTCGAGAACCTGGATGCGCAGGAGTGCGAATTCATGCTCGCCAACGGCGCCATGCACGCCGCGCTCGTGCATGAACGGCGTCAGAACGGCCGCATGAGTTGGCTGTGGCAGCTGGCCACCGACCACGCCATCAACGCCATGCTCGTGCAAAACGGCTTTGCCCTGCCGCCGCAGGTCAATTACGACCCCCGTTTCGAGGGGATGTACGCCGAGGCGATCTACGCCCAGCTCAAAGACGAAATCAGAAACGAAGAGTACAGCGACGACGAGAGCAACGACACCGGCTTCAACGAGAACAACCAGCGCAAGCGCGACGAGCTGAAAAACGCCGAGGGGGACCACGATCCGGACAAAAAACGGCCGCAGATGGAGGTGGAGAACAGCGTCGAAGAGTCTTTATTCGAACATTTTGAAAAGGCCGTCCGCGAAATGCTGGAGCAGCAAGGAGACACCCCGCTGGGGCTGGAGCGCTTTTTCATCCCCACGACGAAGAGCGTCATCGACTGGCGCAGCGAACTCGCCCATGCCCTCAACCGCCACCTGCGCAGCGACTACCGCATGCTCCCGCCCTCAAAGAAACTGCTCTACAGCCACATCTACCTCCCTTCGCCCACTTCGGAGACCCTCGACCTTGTCATCGCCATCGACAGCTCCGGCTCCGTCGACGAGGTGCTGCTGGGGCGCTTCATCGCCGAGGTCGAGTCCCTGCTGGAGACCTTTGCCGACTACCGCATCGAGCTGCTTGTAAGCGATGCGAAGGTGCAGTCGCACCACCAGTTCTACCCCGGCGAACCGCTCGTCTTCGACCTCAAAGGCGGGGGCGGCACCGACTTCCGCCCCGTCTTCGAATGGACGGAGCGCCATGCCCCGATGGCCCCGCTGCTGCTCTACTTTACCGACTGCGACGGCCGTTTTCCGGACACGGAGCCCCTTATCGACACCGTCTGGATCACCCCCGAGACCGACAGGACGGTCCCCTTCGGAAAAGTCATCCCTATCACTTTATAGACAACAAAGCGCCTCTTAAGCGTGCAGTATCTATAATTCGCCCGCAAAGTGACAAGTAGGGATACGCAAGCCGAACGGACTTTGACACAAAAAAATTTATTGGAGAACTCCATGAAAAAGATTCTTTTTCTGATGGTTGCTTTCGCTGGCGCTGCTTTCGCAGCTGACGCTGATGTTGCAAACCAGACACTCAAAGCTTACTCTATGATCGCTGCAGGCGTCGGCCTCGGTCTCGCTGCTCTCGGTGGCGCTATCGGTATGGGTCACACTGCTGCTGCGACTATCGCAGGTACTGCTCGCAACCCGGGTCTGGGTGGTAAGCTCATGACGACTATGTTCATCGCCCTCGCGATGATCGAAGCTCAGGTCATCTATACACTCGTTATTGCCCTGATCGCTCTGTACGCTAACCCGTACCTCGGCTAATCAGCCGAAAAACCCGCGAAGGCTTCGGCCTTCGTTTTTTTTGACAGTCTGAAGAAATTTAAGCTGTTTATAACATTCTCGCCAGTATAATTCTGGTCTTTTAAAACTTACTGTTAAAACGCGACCGTGGTGGAATTGGTAGACACGCTATCTTGAGGGGGTAGTGCCAACTTGGTGTGCGAGTTCAAATCTCGCCGGTCGCACCATCTTCTAATTTTTTCACAACATCATTCAAATCCGACTCAAAACCCTGAAACAAAAAAAACATCGCTTATTTCTCTATACGCAATGCTGCCGTCTTTGCTGCAGATCCCACCCCTTCTGTCATCATTTTTATATGCTTCTAAGAGGGATCGTTTAATAATAAAATTATTGCTCTTACAAAGGATGGCATGATGATCCGGATGGGAATACTCTTACCCGCCTTCACGGCGTTGATTTTATTGGCTGCGTGTGGCGGTGGCGGCGGGGGAAGCAGTACCCCGACGGTGACCGGCCAGTTTATAGACGCCCCCGTCCAGGGGCTCTCCTATGCCTGTTCTTCCGGTACGGCCGGTACGACCGATGCCGGCGGCGGGTACACCTGCCCGGACGGCGACACCGTCACCTTCTCGGTCGGCGCCGTCACCATCGGAACCGTCACGGCCGAAAACGGCCCGGTCGCGCCCTACAGCTTCTTCCCTACCGACACCGTGGCCGCCGTCAACCTGGCACGGCTGCTGCAGTCGCTTGACGGGGACGGCGACCCGAACAACGGGCTCATCGATCTCAACAGCACATTGATCGCCTCCCTTCCTGCGGGGACGGATTTCAGTTCCCCCACTTTCGCCGCAGATGTCGAAGCGGCACTGGGGATCACGCTGGTCGGGGCGGTCGAAGCGATGCACGCGCTGGGCGAAGGGATGGCGGCCGTGGGCATGACCGTCCCGCTCACGGCGATCGCCGTTCCCGAAAGCGGTTCGGACATTGAGGTCAACGACACCATCGCCGTCGTTTTCACCCGGAGCATGGATACGACCAGCCTCCTGCTCTCCGGCACGATGAGTCCCCAGAGCAACGGCGGAGCCTGGAGCGCGGACGTCCATGCCAATGACCGCCTGACCTTATCTGCCAAAACCTACTGGACGGAAGGGGCCCAGACCCTCGTCATCGACGTCAACGACACCGGCGCCAATGCCCTGGATCAGCTCGCGCTCTCCTACACGGTGACGGCCCCCGCCGATGCCGATGCGGACGGCTACCCCTTTACCACCGACTGTAACGATACCAACCCCAATGTCTATCCGGGCGCAATCGAAATCATTGGGAACAACATCGACGACAACTGTAACGGTATGATCGACGAAGTCGAAGTCGAGGTCTGTGACGGCGACGACAACGACGGTGACGGCCTGATCGACAGTGCCGATCCGGACCTCATCGCGCCGCTTTGCGCATTACAGGACGGGGTCTGCAGCGGAGCCACCAAAACCTGTGGCGGCGCTGCCGGATGGCTCCCCTGCGACGACGCCGTTTACCTTGCACATGATCCCAACTATAACAGTTCCCTGGACCCATGTGACAGTCTCGACAACGACTGTGACGGCGCTACGGATGAGAACGGGGTAGTCTCCTGTGACGACGGCTACGCCTGTACGACAGATGTCTGTACCGCCGGGGCGTGTGCCAATACGCCCAACGACGCCTTCTGCGACGACGGCAACCCGTGTACGGCCCCTTACTGCGACCCGACGACCGGCTCATGCGATACCGCAGGGTGCAATATGTACTATCTCGTCGCCGGCACCGCCTGTGATGACCTTGACCCGCTGACGGTGGACGATGTCTGCGACGGCGCCGGGGTCTGCAGCGGTACGCCTTCTCCCGATGCCGACAGCGACGGGGTTTCAGACGCCGCGGAGACCATCAACGGGACAGACCCGAACGATGCCGATACGGACAACGACGGTCTCAACGACGGCCAGGAGCTCAGCGCCAATACCGACGCGCTCGACGCCGACACCGATGATGACGGCATCATGGATGGCCTTGAAGTCACCTACTCACTCAATCCGCTCGACAATGACAGCGACAACGACGGCCTCAACGACGGTCTCGAGATCGGAAAGTCTTCAGGTATTTCAGGCGGCACCAGCGACGGCGCGGCCGCCATTGCCTACAGCGGGACGAACCTCGCACTCTGGCAGCCGGACACCGACCCCACCACGCATACCGACCCCCTCGACCCCGACAGCGACAACGACGGCCTTTGCGACGGGTCGGCCACGGTCGCCCCGGTCTGCACGGGCGGCGAGGACATGGACACCAACGGCGCCGTCGGCGCTTCCGAGACGGACCCCGCCGATGCCGATACGGACGACGACGCCCTCGCCGACGGCAGCGACCCGCATCCGCTGGCACCAGACAGCTCCTCGGCGATGAAATTGGCGGGAGGGACCAGTGAAGGCGCCTATGCGCCCAATCGCATTCCCTACAGCGGTACCAGCTGTACCGACGCCGACGTGGACGGTTACTGCGCAACCCTGAGCGACTGCGACGATGCCGATGCCACGGTCAATCCCGGAGCGACGGAGATCTGGTACGACGGCATCGATGCGAACTGTGACAATATGAACGACTACGACCAGGACGGCGACACTTATGTCGCTTCAGCTTATAACGCCAATGCCGGTGGTAGCGCCCCTAATACCGATGACTGTGACGATACCAATGCCGCGATCAATCCGGGTGAAACAGAAGTCGCCGGCAATGACAAAGATGAGAACTGCAACGACTTGGTCGCCTGTTTCATAGATGCGGACCACGACACTTACGGTTCCTTTACCTCCGAGGAAGCCTATCCTGCTTTAAACGGTACCAGTCTGACCGCCGGCGCATGCGGCAGCAGCGCCGTTGACGGCTATGCGGACAACAGCATGGACTGTGCTGATGCCGATGCAACGGCCTATCCGGGTGCGACGGAAACGGTGGATGACGGCATCGACAGCAACTGCGACACCCGCGAACTCTGCTACAAGGATGCCGACAACGACGGCTACCGCCCCGACAGCACGAGCACCGTCCTCTCTTCGGACCTGGACTGCGTAGACTACGGTGAAGCCACCGCTGCCGACCCGACCGGAGACTGCGACGACAATGACCCACTTGTCTACCCGGGCAACGGTTGTCCAATATGACAGAGCCGTTGCACATTGAATAAATAAACAAAGTATCCCAAGAAGTCTCTTCTTGGGTAAAGAGCTTTACTTCCAAAAACAAAACTCTTCTATAAATCGACAATTTCAACAAAACAAATTATTCAGATCTTTTCAATAATACGAGCTGGTTCAAACACTTGTATTTCAAGCTTTGATCCAACGTTCTTAATATGGATATACCAAGGCAACCACTTTTCATATTCTCTTAAATATCGAATATTCTGCATGCTCAAAAATCTGTAGAGCTGATCTACGTTAGTAAAGAGTTCTGACGGCCCATAAAAGCTAAGAGCTGGCAAGGTAAAAGGCTTGAAGGTCTGCATACTCAAATGATAAATCAATGAACGAACTAGAACTGAATGTATGGCAATTCCATTAAAAATATCAAGAAACAAGGAAGGGTCTGGTAGATTTGTCTTCAATAAATAGGAGTTGGACCTATGAAAATATTTCATATTTTTTTAGCATTAGTAAATAATCATAAATTCAATACTATTAGTTTTCTTTTCGCTGTAGCTTCAATTCTTTTTGCTATTTACACAACTTATTTTAAAAATGACGATCCGATCTTCAGTATTCGAGTTGAAAAAGAACAGAACCTAATCGATATCAAAGAAGATATAGAAGAATTAACAATTCTATATAAAGAAAAAGATATCGACAAGATTCAAAAAACAATATCATCAATAATTTTTAAAATAAAAAATGAGGGAAATAAGCCTATTATTATTTCATACTACGATGACAATTATCCTATTAAAATTAATGTATCAAATGGAAAAATTCTCAAAACAGAAGTATTAACATCTAGCAATGAATATCTACAAAAGAATGCCATCCCTAAAATAATAAATGAGAACACTCTTACTTTGTCAAAAGTAATACTTGAGCCAGACGAATTTTATGACATAAAAGTTAGAGTACTACACGATGCAAAAACAAAACTTTTTTATAAAGTGAATGGAAAACTAGCATACGTTCCAACTTTGGAAATAAAAGAAAATGAGCAAAAAACAGATTACATAAAAGAAATATTTTCTGGAAGTCCTTTAATTCAAATAAGTCGATTCTTTTTCTTTTTTTTCATTTTGATACTAATGATTATGTTTACAGGATATTCTTATGGTTTCATGGACAAAAATATTTTTGTGAATGCTAGAAAGAAACTAATAGAAAATTTCAAACAAAAACATGAAGATATAGATAAAGATTTTGAGATAATTATCAAAGAATATCATGATAATGGGACCTCTTTAATTCAATCATATAGAATTATTAAAAAAATAGAAGAAGGTACATTTGTCCCTACACAAATATTAAATCTACATAATGATTCGATTTCTCAAAAAACAAAAGATTTTCTCGAAAAAAATGAAAAAACTATTTTAGATCTTCTAATAGATGCAAAAGTTATTAATGAAGAATTTGTACCTAGTAAAAATTTTGAAATATATAAAAAATTCACAGATTTTATTTATACTGACAATTAAGAAGCTAAGAATTAAGTTCAAAACTATTTAGTCTAGATTAATAGTATATTTTAAATATCACTGATCTAAACCGGTGGTTTTTATTCGAATCCCTCCTTACGAAAAACGGTGTATTTTTTCAAATCTTGCCGGTCGCGCCATCAAAGCAAAAACTTCCAAACTAGAAACTTTTCAAAAAATTTACAATTTCAACAAAACAGATCATTATCGTTTAATTCCAAAACCACTCCTAATTGGAAAGTGCATCGACATTAAGGATACAAGCAACAAATTATTCAGATTTTCTCAATAATACGAACCGGTTCAAACGCCTGAATTTCGGGCTTTCCTAAACACACTTTATATGAACGTACCATGGCAGGCATAATTCACACTCTTGCAAATAATAAATATTCTCCATTATTAAAGCTCTGTAAAGCTTGTTCCAAAAGTGTAAAAAGTTATGTCACAAAATGAAAACAAAGCGCCGGAAATATAACGTTCTTGAATAATTTATGCATCCCGCATTTTGAGTCATTGATGTGGATGTACTTCATGACATGGCAAGTAGAAATTTGATTGCACTTAATTTTGAAAGCCAGGGTGATTATTTTGAACGGCACCAATCCGTCTCAGATGAAAGTAGCATTGCAGGTGTGATTAGAGTGCCACTGGGAATGGCACTCCGGTCAGAATCAAAACCAGTAGAAGTGGTTTTAGACTATAACGCAAAACATATTTTAGTCTGTGGACTAGAAATTAGGGCTGAAAATCTAAGATTACCCTAATAAACAGACTAATATGTCACGTCTCACCACTTATGCTGGCAGCATAAGGATCAAGATATGGCAGCAAAATACTATGTAAGCAAAGAAGCAGGGAATTCAGGTGAACACGCAGTTCATAAAGAGGGTTGCACACAGTTACCGAGTGAGAGAATTTTCCTGGGCGGCTTTTCACACTGTCTGAATGCGCTTGAGGCAGCAAAAGTATTCTACCCGGCCGTAGATGGATGCGACTACTGCTCACCGATGTGTAGCAGATAGTAGACACCCCCTTGTCGGACCAATCCTAGGCATTGGGTCCGTCATGCAGGGTCTGTTTTTGCAGATCCCGCCGATCAAACTATCCAAACAGAAACTTCGTTCTTTAATCTTTCAAACCCCAAAACATCCTCAGTAAAAACTCTTCTCCAAAACGCCAAATACTATGCAATAAGTTCGTCCGCAAGAGAGGGGCTTGCATATATAATTGTTCAAATGCCACTACAGAGGAGCGGAAATGCAACTGCTTGAGGACAGCTACGGCAACGTCATCGCCGTCAGGAACATCTCGGGGGTCACCGGGATCTATGAAAACGAGAACTATGTCGCGAACAGCAACAAGATGGATGAGAAACTCTACTACTTCAAAATCATCGCGGGCATCGTGTGGACACGCTATTACAGCACGGTGGCCGAGGCGGAGACGTACAGAAACGCCGTCATCGAGGCCATGCAGCACACGCCGGACTGAATTGACCCATGGAATACGACATCATCGACGAGAAAATCCATATTTACAAAAATGCGGCGCGGACGACCACCTACGTCTACTGGCCCGAAGAGCTGATCAAGATAGTGGAAGCGCAGGAAGCGGGACTGAGGAGTATCGTGCTCCCCGATTTTGCCGAGATCCTGGCGGAAGTACTCGACGAGCGCCCCGAGTGCTTCGTGTGCCACTACAACTCGGACCTCGTCATGTGATGCTCAGGCGTGCTGCGGGTCTTCCATGATGGCGTAGGTGCCCGTAGCAAAGGCGACGAGCTTGCCTTCGTCGTGCAGTTCGATCGTGACAAAGGCCGTCTTGCGTCCCTGTCTCTTCACGGCGGCCGAGGCCAGCAGGTGCTTGCCAGATGCCGGTTTGAGGTAGTTGATCTTGATCTCCATGGTCACAGCCGTATAGCCCTCGTCCAGGTTGGAGACGGCGGCGTACCAGCCGGTGTTGTCCATGAGCGTCGAGATGACCCCGCCGTGCACGAAGCCCAGGTGCTGCAGATGGTGCGGCTGGACGTGAAGCTCCACCTCCGCTTCGCCCTGCTCCGCGCGCTTCAGTGTCGCGCCGGTGTGTTCGAGAAAAGGGAATTTGATTGCCTGCATTGCATCTCCTTTTTTGGAGCGATTTTACCCGGGAAACGTAGCAAATCCGTAGCAGCAGACCCATAGCTTCATTTCCATCCGTGGCCATTTACAGTAAAATAATACATCAATAGACTACGTCAAAGGATTCTTGATGCGTAAATCCATGCTTTTTATCCCGCTGCTGCTGGGGACCCTCTCGGCCAATGCCTGGGCGCAGCGGGCGGACCTCTATTTCGGTCTGAACCTTTTCGGCAGCGAAAACAAATTCGATTTTGAAGCCAACGGCTATCATGAAAGACCATCGATCGGCAGTAAAGGTTTCGCCCTTAAATTCGGGGCCGTCCTCTACGACGGGTGGCGCCTGCAGGGCTATCTGCTCGGTGAACTCTTCGACGAGCCGCTCTTTGACTACTCGAACGACGAGCTGTACGAGCTCGGGCTGGATGTCATGAAAACCTTCGAAACGTACTCGGCACTGATGCCCTTTATCCAGGCGGGAATCGGCAGCGGCTCGATGCGGCTTGACAGCTATTACTACCCTGATGACGACCGTATCAACGAACTCAGTCTCAAGATCGGGGCAGGACTTATCTTCCGCATCGCGCCGCAGCTGGAGCTGATGGGCGGCGTCGATTTTCAGTGGCGCACATGGCAGGACATCACGTATTACACGCCAAGCTACACCAAGCTCTCGACGGATGACAACTCCGTACGCTACTACGGCGGGATCAACTTCCTCTTTTAACAAAACGCGCGCGGGTGCGTGCGCTCAGGGACCTAGTGGTCGATCCTGTTTTCGATGTACTGGTAGAGATAATCGGTGGAGTCGGGGACGGTCATAAACGTTTTGTCGGGATGAACAGCCTCTTTGTCCACCGGTATAAACGCGAGCACCCGCCCGGGGTGTTTGAGGTCATCACGCTGGTAGAACATCTCCAGGAACTTTGCCATCTTCACCTTCATATTGCCGAATGAGGGGTCGGCCAGGTAGACGAAGTCGCCGCGGATCCCCTTGAAGACGGTAAAGTGTTCGAAGCGGCGGATCTTGACATAGAGGATGACCGGAATCCGCAGCTTGCGCAGGGCATCGATATCCATCGCAACACCCACGCCCCTGAACCCGATGGTCTGCCCGTAATCGGCGAGATCGGCAAACGAGAGGGCGAAATCGCTCTTCTCAAGTTTGTGGGCATCGCTTCCGACGCCTTTCATTTTCAGGACCGTCTGCACGATACCGTTCTCGGTCACGTTCTGCTCGTAAAAATGGTTCATGATCGTCGCCATCGACGCCGCACCGCACGAGAAGTCGTAGCGCTGGCGTACGACATCCTGCTCTTTGAGCTCGCTCCAGCTTTTCACCGGAACCCTGACGGTGTACTCCTGCTCGATGATCGGCATGGCGGTTTTCACCTCGCCCTCCGCCTGGCCGGCATACACATCAGCCGCCGCGAGCAGCCAGAGTGCCGGGAAGAGTGCCTGCAATGCCCGTTTCATCAGAACCGCTTTGAGTAGATAAGGTTGATCGTGTTCTGGCTGTACGTGGCCGTTTCGTTGTTGCTGGCATCCAGAGAGATGATGTTGCCCCGGGAGACCTCGTAGCTCACCCCGATGTTGTAGCCGATGGAGGATTCCGCAATCGTCTCCACTTTGCCGTTAAAGCGCTGCTCCGTCTGGTAGCGGTAGGTCACACCCCAGCTGAGGTTGGTATAGGGGTTGACGGCAAAGTAGACCTGCGGCGAAATCGCCAGGATATCCGGACGGTCACCCGTATCGCCTTTGTAATCCTCTTCCACACTCCACTGGTACTGCGCTTTGAAGACGAAAACAACCGGGTCCACCGTGTAGTAGGAGAGCGCATAGAAGTTGAACGATTCAAACGTCTTGTCCTGCTTCGTCGTCCCGATGACGTTGCCGTCGACATCGCGGTCTGCAAAGGTCAGCCGGCCGATCACGTTGGTCGAGACCCCCACCAGCAGCGAGGGGTATACACCCTCATCCTTGACCCTGAACGTCGCCCCGATACCGGCATGGTCAAAATCCGTGTCGGCCTGGTTCGCGATCGCGTCGCCGAGCTGCACGCGGCTGGAAGTATTATGCCCGTTGGCATACATGACCAGTTCAAGCCAATCGGTCAGACCGTACTTGAGGTTGAGGGATGTAACGACCACGTCCTGGTCGAGGACCTGCTCGCCCGCGTACGCCGGGATGTAGATGAACGAAAGCAGCGTCGAGACCGGGACCACCGTACTCATCGCCGTTTTTTGGTCGATGTTGGAATACGCGACGGAGACATCGACGTTGAACGCATTCTTTTTGGAAAGAAGCTCTTCGACTTTCAGCGGAGTCTGGCCGTCCGCGTGCAGCAGTGTCGAGAGCAGTGTCGCCGCACCTAAAAAGCCAAATAATGCTTTTTTGTTGAACATAAATAACCTTTGTGTAATTTCATCATGATTTTAGGGGGATTCAACTTAAAAAGTAAAAGCAGAAAAGGGGTGGCGTGCAGGTTGACACCTGCACACCGGGGTATGTTACAGTGAGGAAACGACCGCACCGACCAGTGCCGGGAGTCCGGAGTCGATGGTAAGCGGATCTCTACCTGTATCAATGCTCAGCAGGCCGCCGACGTTGACATCGAGGTCAGCCGTGATCGGGAATGCCGCGCCGAGTGCAGCCGGTACCAGCCCGAGCAGTGCGCCGAGGTTGAGGCTAGCGAGCAGATCCGTCAGGATCGGACCTGCAACCGGGATCGCGCCGAGTGCACCGAGTGCTTCGAGGAGTTGACCTTCCGTCTGTGCCATTTCCGCACCACTCATCGTTACGACATTGACACTGTCCTGACCAAACATGAACTGTGCATCCGCTGTGCCGAAATCTGCAGCGCTAACGCTTGTGATCATACCTGCAACTGCAATACTTGCCAACACTTTTTTCATCTTTTCTCCTTTAGATGTGATACCTGAAGCGTTTGAATTAACGTTCGTACGTAAACTTTATACCGTATCACATTAAACTATTGTTAAAAATACAACAATTTTTAAATAATTTAGCCTTTCGTATAGAAATCACAATTAAAACATTGAAAAACAGAAATTTTTTTTCTTTTCATCACAAAAATATCAATGTGATACGGATCAGAACCGTGCTGTTGCTGTCGTTAAAAGAAGGTTGATTTGGAATAGGGAAAGAAGAACCCCTCCCCGGAGGGAGGGTAAGGGTAAGAGGGGTGTGTTAACCGAGCAGCGGGAGGCCGCCGCCGAGCAGACCGCCAACGAGCGGAAGACCGCCGCCGAGCAGACCTGAAAGCAGACCGTCAACAGTATCGAGCAGACCAGAAACGATTGGTCCGACGAGCGGCAGGCTGCCGACAATGTTAAGAACCGGGTCGAGGATAGTCAGACCGAGCAGTTGTCCCTGCGTACCGACCATTTCAGCACCAGTCATTGCGACTGCATCTACATTGCTCGCACCGAACATAAACTGCGCATCAGTAGCTGCCAGTTCTGCTGCAGATGCAACTGAAGTGATACCTGCCGCTGCTGCGACACCCATCATCATCTTTTTCATATATACACTCCTGTAAAAATCTGAAGACCGTTGAGCCGTCCTCTGCAAAATATTATTTTCTTTTTTATTAAATAGAATTGAATTTAACAGTTTCCTAACTATTTTACCAAACTGTAATGTTTTTGTTTAACTTTTTTTCATCTTTACACACACTATAACATTATTTATTAATATTTATTGCTTTTGTTACTATTTTTTATCCTTTGACATTGATGCCGCTGCCGGCTGTAACCCCTTTGAAACACCTGCGCGTTACGATTTCCGACTTATCGTCACGGAGCAAGCAACTATGCGCATCTGCATTTTTACCGACACCCTCGGTGATCTTAACGGCGTCTCGCGTTTTATCCAGGATATGGGGGAACAGGCCCTCGCAAACGGTATCGACCTCCATATTGTCGCCTCAACCGCCAAATACTGTCCCAATCTTCCCAATGTCCACAACCTGCCTCCCCGCTGGAGGGTCCCTATGCCCTTCTACCGTGAACTGGACCTGGCCTATCCCTCTTCCGAAGCGCTCGAGAGGGTCCTGAGGGAGCTGCGCCCTGACATCCTGCATATCTCCACCCCGGGGCCGGTCGGCATCATCGCCAAGAAACTGGCCGTTAAACACAAGCTGCCCGTGCTCGGCACCTACCATACGGACTTTCCCGCCTATATCCGCGACAATACGGGGCTCGCCTGGGCCAAGCGGGCCGCCGACCGGGTCATGCAGCGCTTCTACCTGCCGTTTGAACGGGTCTTTACCCGCTCGTCCGAATACCTTGACATTATGGAAAAGGAGATCGGGATCGACCGCACACGCAGCGCACTGCTCCCCCCGGGCACCAACCGGACCCGCTTCCACCCCTCCCATAAAGACACGACTGTCTTCGCCAAATACGGCGTAACGGGAGAAGGCCCGAAAGTGCTCTATGTCGGGCGGATCTCCAAAGAGAAAAACGTCCCCTTTCTGCTGGATGTCTGGCAGCGCTACAAGGCCTGCAACCCCGATAGTACGGCCGAACTGCTGCTCGTAGGCGAGGGCTTTCTGCGCCACAAGCGCGCCAACCTCGCCCTCGATGACGTCACCTTTGCCGGCCCCGTCATCGGCGACGACCTCTCCATGCTCTACGCTTCGAGCGATCTTTTCGTCTTCCCCTCCGTCACCGATACGCTCGGCCAGGTCGTAATGGAGGCACAGGCGAGCCGGGTCTGCTGCCTTGTGTCGGACGTGGGCGGTCCGCAGAGCATCGTCAACCACGGCGGCGGGGCCGGAGGCATGGTCGTCAGGGGCAATGACGCCGACGCCTGGATTGATGCCTTGGAAGCCCTGCTTGAAAATGCTACACTACGGCAAAATTTCGCACGTCGTGGGTATGAGAACATGCAGCATTTCGACATCAAAGTCTCGTTCACGCACTTTATAGAGACCCACAGCGATGCCCTGAAGCGGCTGCACCGGTGACCCCGCAGCGCCAGGGCGAGCTCTACGCCGTCGTGCTCTCGCTGCTGGAGAGCTGGTTTCCCATTCTCGCCCTCGTTGCCGTCCAGTCCATCGGTCCGCTGAACACCTACGGCTTCATCCTTATTATCGCCACCGCCGTACTGCTGCTCCTGCTCTATGTGCGGGAGGGGTTCGGCGGGCTTGCCGACAGGGAGGCCCTTCCCGACCTGCTGTGGACCTCCTTTTATATCACCCTGCTCTTCACCCTCGTTTTTATCGGGCTGCGCTATACGACGGCAGGGAACATGGCTGTCATCCTGACGCTTCAGCTCTTCTTCTCCTACCTCTATTTCAATCTGCCGGGACGGGAGAAGCTCGATGCGTTGCATACCTTCGCCGCCTTTTTGATGGGATCGGGGGCCGTCATTATTCTCTTTCCCGCGACCTTCATCTTCAACCCGGGCGACCTGCTCATCCTCATTGCCGCCGCGACCGCCCCGCTGGCGAACTTCTACCAGAAGCGTGCCCGCCAGCGGGTCAGCGCCCTCACCATCCTCACCTTCCGTAACCTGGCGGCCCTACCCGTGCTCTTCGGCGCCGCACTGCTCTTCGAGGGCCTGCCCACCTTCGAAGCGCTCCTGAAGGTCCTCCCCGCCATCGCCGCTGTCGCGCTCCTTGTCTACGTCCTGGCCAAGATCCTCTGGATCGAAGCCCTGCACCGTATCGGCATCACCAAGCTCAGTGCCATGATCGCCTTCATGCCGCTTTTTACGCTGATCTTTGCCTACCCGACCCTGGGGGAGATCCCGACGCTGCGGCAGATGCTCGGCACCCTCCCGATCCTGCTCGGCGCCTACCTCATCACCCGTCCCGCCCCAGCAGCGCGCGTTCCGTAACCGCTTCGATAACAATTCTTCGCTATAATATAACCCATTCCAATATTTTTCCCGAGCTGCCTATGACCAATCTGAAAGACCCAAAATTCTATTTTAACCGTGAACTCTCCTGGCTGCAGTTCAACACCCGTGTGCTGCAGCAGGCCCAGGACAAAAAACAGCCGCTGCTCGAGCGCCTGAAGTTCCTTGCCATCTACGGAACCAACCTCGACGAGTTTTACATGATCCGCGTTGCGGGGCTTAAAAAGCTCTTCACCTCCGGGATCATCCTCTCCGGCCCCGACCGCCTCACCCCGCTGCAGCAGCTGCGCGAGATCCGCAAGTACCTCCACCGGGAGCTGCAGGTCGTCGAACATACCTTTATCGAGATCATGTCCGGCCTGAAAGACGAGGGGATCTTCCTCAAACGCTATTCGGAGCTGAACAACCAGGAGAAGGGGGAAGTCAACCGTTACTTCCATGAACATATCTACCCGGTCATCGTCCCGATCGCCGTCGACGGCACCCACCCCTTCCCGCACCTGAACAACCTCAGCTTCGGCCTCATCGTCAAACTCCAGGACAACGACGATCCAAACGTCCAGCGCTACGGCCTGGTGCGCATCCCGCGGGTTCTGCCACGCTTCGTACAGATCGGTACCGGCATTTACGTCCCCATCGGCAGCATCGTCGCCCAGCACATCGATGAGCTCTTCCCGGGCTACACCCTGCTGCAGTACACTCCTTTCCGCGTCACGCGCAACGCCGACATCACCATCGAAGAGGAGGAGGCCGACGACTTCATGGAGATGCTCGAAGAGGGGCTCAAGCTCCGTAAAAAAGGGGAGCTGGTCCGTCTCGAGATCGGGGTCGACGCCGACGACGAGCTTATCGACTTCTTCAACCGCCATACCAACGTCTATAAAGACGACCTCTACCGCTTCAAGATCGTGCTGAACCTCGCCAGCCTCTGGCAGATCGTCGGCAACAAGGATTTTGCGCACCTCGTCGCGGCGCCGTACAAACCGCGGAACCTGCCCCCGCTGGATTCCGAGGACAGCATCTACTCCGTCCTCGACAAACAGGACGTCTTGCTCTACCACCCCTACGAGAGCTTCGAGCCTATCGTCAAATTCATCCAGGCGGCGGCCAAAGACCCCGATGTCGTCTCCATCCGGATGACGCTCTACCGCAGCGGGACGAACTCCCCCATCGTCAACGCCCTGATGCAGGCGGCCGAATCGGGCAAGCAGGTCACGACCATGGTCGAACTCAAGGCGCGTTTCGACGAGGAGAACAACCTCATCTGGGCCAAGGCGCTGGAGAGCGCGGGGGCGCACGTCATCTACGGCATCCCCGGCTTCAAGGTCCACGCCAAGGCCGCCCTCGTCACCCGCAAGGTCGGCGACAAGCTCAAACAGTACGCCCACCTGGGCACGGGGAACTACAACCCCGGTACGGCGAAGATCTATACGGACGTCAGCTATATGACCTCCAACGAGGCGATCACGAACGATATGACACGCTTCTTCCACTTCCTGACGGGATTCAGCAAGAAAGGGAAACTGAACAAGCTTTACATGTCCCCGACACAGACGAAGCCGAAGATCCTCTCGCTGATCCAGAACGAGACCCGCATGGGGACGGAGGGGCGCATCATCGTCAAGGTCAACTCCCTCGTCGACGAGGATGTCATCCGTGCCCTCTACAAGGCCTCGCAGGCCGGGGTCAAAATCGACCTGATCGTCCGCGGGATCTGCTGCCTCGTCCCGGGCATCGAAGGGGTGAGCGAAAATATCCGGGTCACCTCGCTGATCGGGAAGTACCTCGAGCATGCCCGTGTCTTCTACTTCAAACACGGCCACCCGCAGATGTACATCTCCAGCGCCGACTGGATGCCGCGGAACCTCGTGCGCCGTATCGAACTGATGACGGGAATCGAGGACGAAGAGTCCAAAGAGAAGCTCCTGCAGCTGCTCACCCTCCAGCTCACGGACAACGTCCTTTCCCATGAACTGCAGAGCGACGGAAGCTACCACAGGGTCGAGTCCGGCGAAAACCCGGTCAACTCCCAGCTCCTGCTCGAACAGCATACGACCAAACTCTACAAGTCGTCGAAAAAACGCGATACGAACTACATCAACAAACTGGCCTCCCGCCTCTTCAAAGAGAGCTGAGGCCGCCGCAAGGAGCAGCAATGACCTACCCTTTCAAACAATGGGAACCCCAGATCGGCGACGATTCCTGGATCGCAAAGAGCGCCGACGTCATCGGGAATGTCACCATGGGTGAATCCTGCGCCGTCTGGTTCGGCTGCGTCGTGCGCGGGGACGTCCACCGCATCGTCATCGGCGACCGGACCAATGTTCAGGACCTCTCCATGATCCACGTCACCCACTACAAAAAGCCCGACATGAGCGACGGCCACCCGACCATCATCGGCAGCGACGTCACCATCGGCCACCGCGTCATGCTCCACGGCTGCACGATCGAAGACGCCTGTCTGATCGGCATGAGCGCGACCATCCTCGACGGCGCCGTCATCGGCAAGGAGTCCATCGTCGGTGCCGGGGCGCTGGTCACGAAGAACAAAGTCTTCCCGCCCCGTTCGCTCATCATGGGCTCCCCGGCCAAAGTCGTCCGTGAACTGTCCGATGAAGAGGTCAAAGAGCTTTACGCCTCCGCAGAACGCTATGTCGCGTTCAAAGAGGATTTCCGCATCGCGGGTGCCTGACACACCGGGACCATGGACTTTTTTATCCTCGCCGACATCATCGGCATCGTTGCCTTTGCCCTGAGCGGTTTCCTCGCCGGGGTACGCCACCGGCTTGACCTGCTGGGGCTGATTATCGTCGCTTCCCTGACGGCGCTCGGCGGCGGGGTCATCCGCGACCTCATGCTTGACCGCACCCCCTTCGCCTTTACCCACTACTACCCGGCAGTGACCGTCATTGCCAGCGTCGTGCTAGCCCTGGCCCTCCGCCTCTACCGCCGGGACGCGCTGGAACGCAAATGGCTCTTTATCATCAGCGACACGGTGGGCCTCGTCGCCTTCAGCATCACCGGCGCCCTGCTGGGCCTCGCGGCGGAATTCAACTTTTTCGGCATCATCATCGTCAGCTTCCTCACCGCCATCGGCGGCGGGGTGACCCGCGACGTTCTCGTCAATACCGTTCCCGCCATCCTCACCAGCGACTTCTACGGCACCATCGCCGTCATCGTCGCCGTCCTGCTGATCCTGCTCGATGCCCTCGGCTGGCTGAACGACACGGCCATTCTCGCCGTCGCCCTCTTTGCCACCGTGCTCCGCCTGGTCGCCCATTACCGCGGCTGGCACCTCCCCCACCTCGACCTTCCCCCACGCTGAAACCCGTACTTTCACGGGGGCACTCAGATAACTTTTTATTATTTTTCAGAAAAATGTGAATAAAATGTGATTGTCTGTATGATAAATGGAAAAAGTTTGCCTATCGTGCACACGATTTTTCTTCAAGAGAGGAGTAAAAATGAAGAAAACGACCCAACTGCTCAGCGTCCTGGCAGGCGCCGCGATTTTGTCTGCATCGGCGGCAACCGCCGCAGACAAATTCGTCCTGCTGCCCATCTTCACTGATCCGGACTGGAAAGCGAACATCGAACTCGCCGCCGTCGGCGGGACGATGAACTTTGACAATGGTTCCGTCAAGGATGACTACAACTACGGTCTCCAGTTCTCTTTCGACTGCCCCGTATTCACCCTTCCCGGCGACAACCTGCTTCGCCAGCAGCTGAGCCTGAGCCGTTACGATAAAAATGACGTGACGATTACTGCAATCGAAATGAACCCCTACTATTTCATCCATTTCACCAAGAACCTCGTCCTCGGCTTCGGACCCGGCATCGGTGCAATGTATACCGAATACCCCGTGACCACGACTACAGGCGGACTGTTCCCGACGACATCCACCGATACCCAGAATGACTGGCTCTTTACGCTGCAGGCCGGCGCGGGTCTGAAATACTATATGGGAAGTTTCCTGGCGGGTGTGGATATCCGCCGCACATGGACCACCGAAAACGATTTCGGCGGTACGAAGAAATACAGCCTCGACAATCTGCGGACCCTTCTCAAGGTAGGCTACCGCTTCTGACGACGGCCGCGCAGGCCGCCGTCTTCTCCTTCAAATCGCCGCTACGTTCTGTAGTCGGCGTTGATCTTGACGTACTCGTGCCCGAGATCGCAGCCGTAGGCGTCAAACGCTCCCTCACCCATTCCCAGGTCACAGCTGATCGTAAAGCGTTCGCGTTTCATCACCGCCGCCGCCAGCTTTTCCGATTCCGCATCAAAGAGGATCGTCCCCCTGTCGTAGACGCAGACCTCGTCGAAACTGACCGTGAGCGTCGCCTCGTCACACGCAACGCCGCTGGCACCGATCGTCGATGCGACCCGGCCCCAGTTGGGGTCCTCGCCGAAGATGGCCGTTTTCATCAGCAGCGAGTTGGAGAGTGCCTTCGCCGCCGTCTCCGCCTCTTCATCGCTGGCGGCGCCCGTCACGTGGAAGGTGACCATCTTCGTCGCCCCCTCGCCGTCGCTGACCATCATCTGGGCCAGTTCAAGCAGCATTTCGTGCAGGGCTGTCGTGAACGCCTCGGCGTCAAACGCACCGCTCTTGCGGTTGGAAAAGAGCATCACCGTATCGTTCGTCGACGTATCGCCGTCGACGCTGGCCGCGTTGAAGGTCGTCGGGATGACCGCTTCGAGGCAAGCCTGCAGCGCTTCCGCACCGGCATCGGCGTCGGTGGTGACAAAACAGAGCATCGTCGCCATCGCCGGGTTGATCATCCCCGCCCCTTTGGCGATCGCACCGAGGCGGAAACGCTTGCCGCCCTCCAGGACGACCTCGGTCGACACCATTTTGTAAAAGGTGTCCGTCGTCATGATCGCTTTCGCGGCCGCCAGGCTGTCTTTGACGGAGAGGTCGAAGGTCTTTGCCGCCGCCGTGATCTTGGCTTTGGGCATGCGGACACCGATGACCCCCGTGGAACTCATCACCGGGTTCTGAAGGACGCCGTAATGCGCCTGCAGCTCCCCGAGGACCTCGTCGATATCGCTGATCCCGGCGGGGCCCGTCATGGCGTTGGCATTTTTGGCGTTCATCAGCACAAAGTTGCTCTTGAAACTCCCTTTCGCACGGTAGTGGCGGATCGGAGCCGCCGTCATCTTGTTGGTCGTGAAGACCGCCGCCATTTCACAGGGGGTGTCGGCATAGATAAAGGCGACGTCGTCCGCCCCGTTCGGGCGCAGGCCGGCACTCGCCGCCCCCGCAAAGAACCCCTCCGGCGCGCAGACGCCGCCACCGACTTTTTTCATCTCAAACATAACGCAACTCCTGCGGTTTTTTACGCTGTTTCACCAGCTCTTTGGTCATTTTGATCCCCTTCTCGGTCCCGACGACCAGCAGTTTCGACTCGCTGGTGACGAGGTCGTCGCCTTTGGGCATGGCGACGAACTTGCCGTCTTTGCGCGTGACCCCGACGACGGAGACGTTCGCGATCTCGCGGAGATGGGTCTCCTTGAGGCGGTTGAGCACCATCCAGCTGTATTTGGGTACGAAGATCTCCTCCATATCAAGCGGGGTGTCGCTGCGGTAGAGGAACTCCTCGAGGAGGTTTTCCATATCGGGGCGCGCCGCCATGGAGGTGATACGCTGTGCCGTCAGCTTCGTCGGGGAGACGACGGTATCTGCCCCGAGTTTTTTCAGCTTCTCGACGTCGCTCATCGTCTCGGCCGAGCTGATCAGGTTGTACGGCCGCGGCAGCTGGTGCTCCTTCTCGAAGAGGCGCACGGAGGCGATGATCGCGATGTTGTCCGCGATGAGCGGCGAGAGGGTGATCACCCCGCTTGCAGAGCTCAGGTGCCCCTTGAGCATCGCCACCTCGGTGTGGGGCTCTTCGCGGAGAAAATAGGGGTACTTGTGCTGTTTCGCCCACGCCTCGATCTCCTCGCGGGGATCGATCACGACGAAGGGGATGTGCGAACGGCGCAGCTCCTTCGTGACTTCGATGGTGTAATCGTTGTGGTAGCAGATGACAAAATGCTTTTTCAAGCGCGCGATCTTGTAGAGCATGTCCCGCTCCTTTATGGTTTTGTAGATGTTGCCGCGGTTGATCTCGTTGACCAGAATACCGACCGCCATCGAGAAGACGGCGAACCCGGTAATGATCAGCGTGATCGTAAAGAGCCTTCCCGCATCGGAGATGGGGGCGATCTCCCCGAAGCCGACCGTCGTAAAGGTGATCCCCGTCTGGTAGATGGCGTCGATGAGCGAAAAGTCGTCGATGACCATGTAGCCGATGGTACCGAGGAACATGATGATTGCCGTAAAAATCAGCGGCAGTCTAAACGGTTTGAGATGGCTGTAAATATCGGGAAGTAGATCGTATTGGGGTTTGGGAGGGGTCTCCCAGTGAAGAAAGGCCCGAATCTTTTCAATTAGATTCAAACGGCGCTCTATTTTAGGCGTAAGGGGTTACGCCTGCTTTTTCTTCATAGTACGAAGCTCAGAAGCAGAGATCTTAATCTTCTTAGTCGTACCGTCTTCCATCTGGACGCGGACGGTGCGAAGATTAGGCATGAAACGTCTTTTCGTGCGATTTTTCGCGTGAGAAACGTTGTTTCCGCTCATTGGGCCCTTACCGCTAATAGCACATTTTCTTGCCATATGAAGGCTCCTTGCGTAAATTTAGTGGCGCATTATATCCTCTCAAATCAAAAGAGTTCCTTAAATAGCCACTGTAGCACTTTGGTGTCCCGACATTTTATCGCAATACACGCACTATTTGGATAAAATGCCACAAAAAAGAAAGGGTAGCGCAATGCTTGTAGCCCCCAGTATTCTCTCCGCCGATTTCGGCAACCTCGCGCGCGACGTCAACGCAATCTGCGACGCCGGGTGCGACCTGGTGCACGTCGACGTCATGGACGGCCATTTCGTCCCGAACCTCACCATCGGGCCCGTCGTCGTCTCCGCGGTAGCCGAAGCGGCCACCAAACCCCTCGACATCCACCTGATGGTCGAGAACAACACCTTCTTCGTCGACCTCTTCGCCCCGCTGAAACCGGCGTACATCTCCTTCCATATTGAAGAGGAGAAACACCCGCACCGCCTGGCGCAGTATATCCGCAGCCTCGGCATCAAACCGGCCATCGTGCTGAACCCGCACACGCCGGCAGAGAGCCTCGAATACCTGCTGCCCTACATTGACATGGTCCTCGTCATGAGCGTCAACCCCGGCTTCGGCGGTCAGAAATTCATCGACGTATACGAGAAGGTGCGCCGCCTGCGCGACCTGCGCGACCGTCTCAACCCCGACTGCCTTATCGAGGTTGACGGCGGGGTCAACGATGCCAATATCGCCGCGCTCGCCGAAGCGGGTGTAGACGTCTGCGTCGCCGGCAGCTACGTTTTCAAACATGCAGACGGCCTCAAAGCGGCCATTGACAGCCTGAAAGTCTGAGCCTTCCGTGCGCGTCAAGATCTGCGGCATCACCTCCTATGAAGACGCGATGAGTGCAATCGAGGCCGGGGCCGACGCGCTCGGTTTCGTTTTCTATCCCCCCTCGCCGCGCCATATCACCCCCGAAGCGGCTGCCGACATCATCAAACGCCTCCCCCCCTTCGTCGAAAAAGTCGGTCTCTTCGTCAACGAGGAGGCTCCCGCCATCAACGCGGCGGCGAAGACGAGCGGCATCACCCTCGCCCAGATCCATTTCGACGCGCCCGAAAGCCTCTTTGACGCCCTGGAGTGCCCCTATGTCCGGGTCATCCGGGCCCAGAGCCCTGAAGACGTCAAAGCACACGCCGACGAGTACCGGCTTGTCGACGCTTATTGCGAGGCGTACGGCGGCATGGGCAAGCGGCTCAACCTCGAGTGGTTCGAGGGTGTCGACTGTTCGAAGATCATCCTCGCCGGCGGCCTCTCTCCGGAGAACGTCGAAGAGTGCCTCCCCTTCGGTTTCTACGCCCTCGACGTCAGCAGCGGTGTCGAAGCCGCCAAAGGGAAAAAAGACCCCGACAAGGTACGAGGTTTCATCACAAAGGCCAAAGGGTGATCGAGGCGTCCCAGCTCCCCCAGAAGCTCTGCGAGGGCCTCACCGCCTACCAGATTGAGCATCTCACCGGCGAATCCGTCGACCTGGCCGTCGAACTGATGAAGGCACAGGGGCTTGAACTCGTCAGCCGCGACGGTACACGCTACTATCCCCAAAGCTGCGACCAGTTCCTCTCTGCGGCGACCTTCTGCATCGTCGATATCGAGACCAACGGGTCCAAACCCGACAAGCACCAGATTATCGAGATCGGGGCCGTCAAGGTCCAGAACCTGCATATCATCGACCGCTTCGAAAGCCTGGTGCGGTGCGACCATATCTCGGGGCACATCACCGAGATCACCGGTATTGCCGAAGAGGACACCCAGAATGCCCCGACCATGAAAGAGGTGCTCGAAGCGTTTAAACTCTTCCTGGGCAACGACATCTTCGTCGGCCACGATGTGAAGTTCGACTTCCAGTTCACCTCAAAGATGATGGAGCGCGTCGGTATGGCGCCCCTGCTCAACCGCAGTCTCTGCACCATCGATCTCGCCGAGCGCACCATCAGCTCCTACCGTTACGGCCTCGCGTTCCTGAACGAGCAGCTCGAGCTCTACAAAGAGGCGACCCACCACCGCGCCCTCTCCGATGCGATGACCACGGCCAAGCTCTTCAAGCGCACCCTGAGATGCATCCCCACGGAGATCCAGACCGTCGAGGAGCTCATCACCTTCTCCAAGAAGGCCAAACGCCTCAAACGCCCAAAATTCCCGCCCCAGCCCCCGGAACAGACACCCCCCGAAGCATAACCACTTTCCAAAAAATTTTAATTGTTGAGGCAGAAACGGTCATTAGCGTGTCAGCCAGATTACCGGGGAATGGAATGCCCCGAAAGCGGCAGCCCTTTATCCTTTTTTCTTCCCGGTTCGGCTTCTTTTTTGGATAAGCAAAAAAGAAGGGGAACAAAACAGTCTAGAAAATAAAAAGAGGTCGGAGCAGCCAAGCCGCTCCAATAAAAAAAAGAGAGTTTGTTTGATTAGTTTTCGGAGTAAGCGCCCATACCCGTCAGGCGGTCATAGCGCTTGTGGCGTCGTTCGGAGCCGCTGTAGTTCGAGAGCTCGTTAATCCGCTCGAGGATGTAGTTTTTCATCGCATCGGCCGCACCGGACTTATCACGGTGCGCCCCGATAAGCGGCTCGTCGATGATGTCGTCGATCAGGTCGAGCTCTTTGAGGTCGCTGCTCGTGATCTTGAGCGCCTTCGTCGCCGCTTCCGCCTTGGACGGATCGTTCCAGAGAATGGCGGAACACCCTTCCGGAGAGATGACACTGAAGACGGAGTAGCGCATCATCGCCAGTCTATCGGCTACGCCGATGGCCAGGGCGCCGCCGCTGCCCCCCTCGCCGATAACGATGGAGATGGTGATCGTCTCCAGTTTGGAGAGTTCCAGCAGGTTGCGGGAGATCGCTTCGCTCTGGTTGCGCTCTTCTGCGCCCAGTCCCGGGTAGGCGCCCGGGGTGTCGATGAGCATGACGACGGGGATGTTGAACTTGTCCGCCAGCTGGGCGCAGCGCAGCGCCTTGCGGTACCCTTCTGGGTGCGGCATCCCGAAGTTGCGCTTGAGCTTGTTCTTCGTCCCTCGTCCCTTCTGTTCCCCGATGACCATGACCCGTTGACCGTCGATGTAGCCCATGTAGCAGAGGATCGCCGCGTCGTCGCGGAAATGGCGGTCGCCGTGCAGTTCGTACTTGTCTTCGAGCAGCAGGTTGATGTAATCGAGCGCATACGGGCGGTCCGGGTGGCGCGCCAGCTGCAGTTCCTGGTACGGGGAGAGGTTCTTGTAGGTTTTACTGACCTCTTTCTCCAGATCTTTTTTCAGGATCTCGGCGGCGTGGAGGTCATGGCGCACTTCGGCGCTGACGATCTCTTCCTGGATCTGCTGGATCTTCTGCTCAAAATCGAGGTAGGTAGCCAAGTGCGGGGCCTTAGAGCTTCTTGAAGATGACGACGCCGTTGGTGCCGCCGAAACCGAAGGAGTTGCTCATGACAATGTTCAGTTCCGCCTTGCGAGCCGCGTTCGGGACGATGTCCAGGTCGCAGTTCTCGTCCGGGTTGATGTGGTTGATCGTCGGCGGGATGATGCCTTCTTGCATCGCCATCAGGCAGACGACCGCTTCGATACCGCCGGCCGCGCCGAGGCAGTGGCCCGTCTGGCCTTTGGTGGAGGTCACCGGCGGGCAGTTCTCTTTGCCGCCGAAGAGCTCTTTGAGTGCCGCCGTTTCGTTCTTGTCGTTCGTCGGCGTGGACGTACCGTGGGCATTGACGTAGTCGACTTTCGGGTTGCCGGCCATCGTCATCGCCGCTTTCATCGCGCGCAGCGGGCCGTCCATGCTCGGGCTCGTAATGTGGCTCGCGTCGCCGCTCTCGCCGAAGCCGATCAGCTCACCGTAGATCTTCGCACCGCGGGCAACGGCCAGATCGTAATCTTCGAGAACGAGCGCCGCCGCGCCTTCACCCATGACGAAACCGTCGCGCTCCGCGTCAAAGGGACGGGAGGCCGTTTTCGGGTCGTCGTTGCGCGTGGAGAGCGCTTTCATGGAGGCAAAACCGCCGATACCGACGCCGGTAACCGCAGACTCGGCCGCGACGACGAGCATACGGTCTGCGCCGTTGCAGATGATCGTCTTTGCCGCTTCGCTGATGGAGTGTGTTCCCGCCGCACAGGCGGTGACCGCCGCGACGTTAGGGCCTTTCAGACCGTGTTCGATAGAGACGAAGCCGCCGAGCATGTTGACCAGGGCACTCGGGATAAAGAAAGGCGAAATACGGCGCGGACCGCGGGTCTCGAGAACGATCGAGTTCTTCTCGATCGCCGGAAGACCGCCGATACCGGATGCTGCAGCAACACCAAAACGCTCGTACTCGATCTCGATCTCGTTGAAGGCCGCGTCTTCCATCGCTTCCTGGGCCGCTTTGAGACCGAGGTGGATGAAACGGTCCGCTTTTTTGACCTCTTTGGCGGCCATGACGGTCGCAGGGTCGAAGTCTTTGACCTCGCCGGCAATCAGGACACCCTGTCCTTCGGCTTCGGCATCGAAAAGGGTAATTCTGTCAATGCCGCTCACGCCGTCGCACATCGCTTTGAACGACTCTTCTTTATTGTGACCGACAGCATTGATCATGCCCATACCCGTTACGACAACTCTTCTCACATCAACTCCTGAAAAATATGTGTATAGCTTTATATACCCGTCCGAGGACGGCAATACAAAACCATTTTGCGGGAAACCCGCAAAGGAAACTTACGCCTTGTTTTCGACGTAGTTTACGACATCCTGAACTGTCTGAATTTTTTCAGCTTCATCGTCCGGGATTTCAATATCGAATTTTTCTTCGAGTGCCATGACCAGTTCAACGACGTCGAGGCTGTCCGCTCCGAGATCTTCAACGAATTTCGCATCCGGCTTTACTTCGTCCGGGTTTACGCTCAGTTGTTCAACTACGACTTCTTTGATGTCATCCAAAAGTGCCATTATAGCTCCTCTTTCCAATTTGAAATTCCGGAAGTATAGCATACGGAATATAAAAAAAAGCGCTGAAGGGGGGTCCCCCCTCCGGCCTTAGGCCATGTTCATCCCGCCGTTGACTTTGAGGGTTTCGCCCGTAATATAGGAGGCGGCGTCGGAGAGCAGGAAGGCCGTCGCTTCCGCGACTTCGCGTGCTTCGCCGAAGCGTCCCATCGGGATTTTGGAGGTAAAGTTGGACTTGATATCGTCGCTGAGTTCGTCGGTCATATCCGTCGCGATAAAGCCCGGAGTGACCGTGTTGTAACGGATACCGCTCGTGGCCGCTTCGATGGCAAAACTCTTCGTCATCGCGATCAGTCCGCCCTTCGACGCCGCATAGTTCGTCTGCCCCGCGTTGCCCGTTTCGCCGACGATGGAAGCGATATTGACGATGGCGCCCTGCTTCTTCTTGCGCATGACTTTCATCGCTTCGCGACAGCCGATAAAGGCGGAAGTGAGGTTGGCGTTGATCACGGCGAGGAACTCCTCCGTTTTCATGCGCAGGGCCAGTTTGTCGTTCGTGATCCCGGCGTTGTTGACCAGGTAGCCCAGCTCGCCGTCGGTGTCGACGATCGTCTTGATCGCATCGACAAAAGCCGCTTCGTCCGCGACGTCAAAGCCGATCGTTTCCGCTTCGCCGCCCGCTGCGATGATGGCCGCCTTGACCGCCTCGGCCGCCTCGGCGCCGCTGCGGTAGTTGACCCATACTTTCAGGCCGTACCCGGCCAGCACTTTCGCGATCTCCGCGCCGATTCCCCGGCTTGATCCCGTTACCAATACGTTTTTACCACTGAATTTCATCTCACTCCTTTTGATTAATTTACTTGCATCTACGGAAACTCTGCCGTCATGCATAAGCGCGGTTTACTGCGCGTGCCCCGCAGGAAATGCCCTTGGGGTATGGGCTCTCCGCCAAGGAGAACACAGCGTCAGCGTAGGCATCCGGGCTTTTGCTCGGATGCCGTACCCAAACTATAAGAGGCTGTCGTCCATCTCGGCCGGTTTTTCGATGCCCATCAGTTCAAGGACCGTCGGGGCGATGTTGTTGAGCCCGCCGGGGTGGACTTTATCGACCCCTTCGGCCATGACGAAGGCCCAGACCTTGCCGACGGTATGGTTGGTGAGGACGTTGCCCTCCTCGTCCCACATCTCCTCGCAATTGCCGTGGTCGGAGGTGAGGACCATCGCATAGTCATCGGCTTTCGCCTTCGCCACGATGCGGCCGAGTTCATGGTCGACGGCTTCGACCGCCTTGATCGCGGCATCATAGACACCCGTGTGCCCGACCATGTCGCCGTTGGCGAAGTTGACGACTATGAAGTCGTACCCCTCGTCCATCGCGCTCAAAACGGCGTCACCGACTGCGGGAGCGCTCATCTCCGGCTGCAGGTCGTAGGTCTTCACCTTCGGGCTGGGAATCAGCACCCGCGCTTCGTTCGTGTAGGGCTCGTCGATGCCGCCGTTGAGGAAGAAGGTGACGTGGGCGTACTTCTCCGTCTCCGCCGTATGAAGCTGGCGAAGTCCCTGGTTGCTGATCACTTCCGCCAGGGTGTTTTTCGGCGTCTCTTTCCGGAAGAGTACCGGGTAGCTGAAGCTCTTGTCATACTCCGTCATCGTCGCGATGTTCGCCACGGCGAAGGGGCGGTCGAACTCGGCGAACGCCGGCGAAGCCAGCGCCGTCGTAATTTCGCGGACGCGGTCGCTGCGGAAATTGGTCACGAGGACGGCGTCGCCCGCTTTCATCCCCGCGTAACCGTTGAAGGCCGCCGGAACGATGAACTCGTCCGTCTCTTTCCTGGCGTAGGAGGTTTCGACATAGGCCGCAGGGGTCAGCTCGCTGGCGGGCTGCGCGGTCACGATGGCGTCGTAGCCGCTCTGGACACGCTCCCAGCGGTTGTCCCGGTCCATCGTATAGAAGCGGCCGCCGATGGTCGCGATCCGGACGTTCGGGCTCAGGGCCTCCTGCAGCTTCTCCAGGTAGTGGGGTGCGGACGTCGGCGAGACGTCGCGACCGTCGGTAATGAGATGGAGCCACACCTTCTTGCCCGCTGCTTCGCCGATCTTTGCCAGCGCGATCGTATGATCAAGGTGTGAATGGACCCCGCCGTCACTGAAGAGGCCGACGAGGTGCAGCGTGTCGGAACGCTCCAGCAGCGCCGTCAATGCCGGGTTGCCTGCCAGCGTCCCTTCGGCCACGGCGAGGGAGATCTTGACGAGGTCCTGGTAGAGCACCCGGCCGCTCCCGATGGTCATATGACCTACTTCGGAGTTCCCCATCTGCCCCTCGGGCAGGCCGACGCTCAGGCCGAAGGTATCGATCAGTGCGTGGGGAACCTCCGCGAACAGTTTCTCATAAGTCGGCTTTTTGGCATGGTAAAAAGCGTTCGCTTCCGTCCGTTGGCTGTAGCCGACCCCGTCCGTAATCACGAGTACTGTCTTTTGTCCCATAAAAAATCCTTTGAAGGCCATTATGCAACCTGTCGGGATTGCAACGATGCCCTTAAACATATAATGACGGCAATTATATTAAAATAGCACTTTTTACTCACTTTATCACTATGACCTAGTGAAAACTCTTTATGGACTGATAATGCTTTACTGGTTTTACGAACTTCTGGATATCAACCTGCTGCAATATATCACCGTCCGTGCCGGCGTCGCCTTTTTCCTGGCGCTCTGCATGACCCTTTTCCTGATGCCCGTGTTCATCCGCTGGGCCCAGAAAACCTCCAGCGTCCAGCCCATTAACGACTACGCACCCGACCGCCACCGCGAAAAAGCGAAGACCCCGACGATGGGGGGTGTCGTCTTCATCGTATCGACCCTCATTGCGTCGGCTATCACCGTACGGTACGACAACTTTTTCGCCCTGGGCGGGATGCTCGTGCTCGCACTCTTCATGCTGATCGGCTTCAAGGACGACTACGCCAAAATCGACAAACAGCACAACCTTGCCGGCCTCACGGCCCGCGCAAAACTGATGTTCCAGATCGGGGCGGCTCTCGCAGGCGCCCTTTTCCTCCTTTTCGCGGCGGGGCTCGATACGGAGCTCTACGTCCCTTTTTACAAACACCCGCTCTTTGACATGCACCTCTTTGCCCTGCTGTTCTGGGTCCTTGTCATGGTCGCTTCCTCCAACGCCGTCAACCTCACGGACGGCCTCGACGGCCTGGCAACGGTCCCCTCCGTCTTTGCCCTGATGACCCTGGGCGTTTTCGTCTACGTTATTGGGCATGCCGGCCTCTCCGCCTACCTGCTGATGCCGAACTTCCCGGCCGGGGAGGCCTCCGTCGTCGCCGCGGCGCTGATCGGCGCGCTGATCGGCTTTTTGTGGTTCAACTCCCACCCGGCCGAGGTCTTTATGGGCGACAGCGGTTCGCTCGCCATCGGTGCCTTTATCGGCTACCTCGGCATCGTCGCCAAAAGCGAGTTCCTGCTTCTGCTCATCGGGCTCATCTTCGTCATCGAGACGGTCTCCGTCATCATCCAGGTCGGCAGCTTCAAACTGCGAAAAAAGCGGGTCTTCCTGATGGCCCCCATCCATCACCACTTCGAAATGAAGAACTGGGCGGAAAACAAGATCATCGTCCGTTTCTGGATCATTGCCATGCTCTCAAATCTGGCCGCGCTGATCACGCTGAAAATCCGTTAAGGCCCACCGATGCAGCACAAACGCACCTCCCTTTTCGGCTACGGCATCACGACCCGCGCCATCGCCAAGGCCTTCGGCCCCTTCACCTTCTATGACGACCATGTCCACAAGCCCTTTACCGACGACGACGGCAACCGGGTACGCCCCACGGCGGAGTTCGACCCGCGCTACTCCGACCTCGAAATCCCATCACCTGGGATCCCGCCCGAGCATCCGCTGATCCAAAAAGCGGGCCATCTCGTCAGCGAGTACGACCTCTTCCTCTCGCCGCTGTCGCGTCCCCCTTTTACGCCGGAAGCGAAACCTTTCACCGTCTGGATCACCGGCACAAACGGCAAGACAACCACGACACAGATGCTCACCCACCTGCTCGCCGACAAGGGGGCGCTTTCCGGCGGCAACATCGGCACCCCGCTGGCCGCGCTGGATACGAAGGCACCGCTCTGGGTCCTGGAGACGAGCTCCTTTACCCTGCACTACACCCATGAGGCGAAACCGGACCTCTACGTCGTGCTGCCCATCACCCCGGACCATGTGAGCTGGCACGGCAGCGAGCAGGCCTACATCGACGACAAACTGAAACCCCTGGCACAGATGCGCGAGGGCGAGACCGTCCTGCTGCCGCGCGCCTATGCCGACATACCGATGGACGCCTTCGTCATCCCCTACGACGATGCCCAGGATCTCGCCGCCTTTTTCGGTTTCGATACGGAGCGTATCCGCTTCAAAGGACCCTTCCTCCTCGACGCCCTTCTGGCCATGGCCGTCGACCGGCTCCTCTTCGACCGCATCGACTATGAGAAGATGAACGCCTTCGTCCTCGACCCGCACCGCCAGGAGGAGTTCAGCGACGCGCAGAACCGCCTCTGGGTCAACGACACCAAGGCCACCAATATCGATGCGGCCCTGGCCGCCGTGCGGCGCTACGCCGACCGCCCCATCCACCTCATCGTCGGCGGGGATGACAAGGGGGTCGACATGGTGCCGCTCTTCGAAGCCCTCGCCGACGTCGACGTCACCCTCTACACCATCGGCAGCAACCAGGCGAAGCTCGACGCCCTCTCCGAGCGTTTCGGCATCCCCTTTGAGAGCTGCGGGATCCTGACCGAAGCCGTCAAACGGATCGCCGATGTGCATACCCTGGAAAGTGTTGCCCTGCTCTCCCCGGCCTGCGCCAGCCTGGACCAGTTTCCCTCCTACGCCGTACGCGGAAACACTTTTAAAGAAGCCGTCGCCAATTTAAGCTAGGCTTCAATATGCCGTTGCTATAATTTCGGCCTCCTTAACGAATGGCCTGTTAGCTCAGTCGGTAGAGCAAGGGATTGAAAATCCCTGTGTCCGTGGTTCGATTCCGCGACAGGCCACCACGAAACAACATTTCCTTTACATTATTTCCAGAACAAACCCGCAGAAAATTCAAACACGTTTTCGCTATTCTCAACCCCATTCCAACTCCGGCTTCCGGAAAATTTTAGCTTGCACTAAACCTAATATGTTATCGTAGGGCCTATCAGCTATCGGAGGATGCCGCCAAGCAGCCTTGTATCACTCCGATCCCCCGTATTTTTCACCCGTACGGGATCTATTCATTCCAGCATGAAGGATCTGCCAATGCCCATTCCTCCCGACCTGTTCGAAGAGACCAAAACCGTTGCCCGCCGGTGGCAGGAGAATATCTCGCACCATATCGGGAAAGAGGAGCAGAGACTGCATACGATGATGCAGCGCATGCTGAAAAACCCTATTAACAAAATCTTCCTTATCGAACTGCTCGACCAGAGCTTCCGTTCCAAGGACCCCGACCGGGTCGCCGACCAGCTCGAATACATCTTCGAAAAATACAAAAGTACGGATTTCTTCAGCCACTTCGAGCAGATCCTGATCTGGCTCTTCCGCGACGTCGGCATCTATGTCAGCTCCCTCTCGGTCCCCATGTTCATCAACTACCTGCGCAACGACATCAGCAGCATTGTCATCCAGGGCGAAGACCCCGTCCTCTCCAAGCACATGAAAGCGCGCCGCTCAGAGGGAACCCGGGTCAATATCAACGTTATCGGGGAAGTCGTCCACAGCGAAGCCGAGGCTGAACGCCGGGTTGAAAAGTACATCGCGATGCTCGAGAACCCCGATATCGACTACCTCTCGCTCAAGATCTCCAATATGTTCTCGCAGATCCTGTCCCTGGCCCACGACAACAACGTCGCGCACGTCTCCTCCCGGCTGGAGCGGGTCTACCGGGCGGCCGTCGCCAACCCCTGCCACGACGGGGAGGGAAAGGCACAGCCCAAGTTCGTCAACCTCGATATGGAGGAGTACCGCGACGTCCGCATCACCATCGACGCCTTCAAAAAGGTCCTCTCCCAAGCAGAGTTCACGCAGCTGCATGCCGGGATCGTCGTCCAGGCCTACCTCCCCGATGCCATGCTCTACATCCGGGAACTGGCCGACTGGGCCAAAGCGCGCGTCGACGCCGGGGGCGCGCCGATCAAGATCCGTATCGTCAAGGGGGCCAACCAGGAGATGGAGCTGACCGAGGCATCGCTTCGCGGCTGGCCCAACGTCACCTATGCGCACAAGGCCGAATCCGACGCCAACTACAAAAAGGCGATGGACTACCTGCTCGACCCCGCCATCGCCCCCTACGTGCACACGGGTATCGCTTCGCACAACCTCTTCGACCACGCCCTGGCCATGCTGCTGGCAAAGGCGCGCGGCGTCGAGCAGTATGTCACCGCCGAGATGCTCGAGGGGATGAGCGAAGCGGCCTACCGCCTCCTCAAAGCCGAGGGGTGCAACGTCATCCTCTACGCGCCGACGGCGACCAAGGAGACCTTTACCAATGCCATCGCCTACCTGGTGCGCCGCTTTGATGAGAACACCGCCGAGCAGAACTTCCTGCGCCACAGTTTCGGACTCAGGGTGGACACCCCGGAGTGGGAGCAGCTTGTCAAAACTTTCGACGATGCCGTCGCCCTTATCCCCTCCGTGTCCGAAGCACCCAACCGTACCCAGGACCGTACCCGGCCGGTCGAAAAAACCGACATCGATCCTGCCGTCTACCATTTCGAGAACGAGCCCGATACGGACTTTATCCTCCCCGCCAACCGCGCCTGGGCGGAGGCGATCCGCGAGAAGTGGCAGCATATCGGCGAAAGCGGCGGCTTTAGCGCCTACCCCGTCGTCGGCGGGCAAGTCATGCAGCGCGACGAGACGGTCACGGTCATCGACAAGTCCCAGTACCATGAAGGCAAACGCGCAGGCGCCTACGTCGAAGCGACCCCGGAAGATATGAAAAACGCCATTGCCACGGCCAAGGCCGACCCCGACGGTTGGCGGGAACTGACCCCGCAGGCGCGCCAGAAGATCATGATGGAGGTCGCCCACGAGATCCGCGCTGCCCGGGGCGACCTCATCGGCGTGGCAGCCGCCGAAGTCGGCAAGGTCTTTACCGAGACCGACGTGGAGGTGAGCGAAGCGATCGACTTCGTCAACTTCTACCCCTACAGCGTCACCAAGCTGGCGGGACTGACGGGCATCGAGGCCAGAGGCAAAGGGGTCGGCCTCGTCATCAGCCCCTGGAACTTCCCCGTCGCCATTCCCACCGGGGGGATCGCCGCGGCCCTTGCCGCGGGCAACACGGTGATCCTCAAACCCGCCGAGGCCTCCATCCTCACCGCCTACCGCCTCTGCCAATGCTTCTGGGATGCGGGGATCAGTAGGAACACCCTGCAGTTTATCCCGGGACGCGGTGCCGTGGTCGGGGAGTATATGATCCCCAGCGAGGCGATCGATTTTACGATCTTTACCGGCGGCGAAGCGACGGCCTACCGCATCATCAAGGCCCGCCCCGACATCCACCTGAGTGCGGAGACGGGCGGCAAGGACGCCACTATTGTCACGGCGATGGCGGACCGGGACCAGGCGATCGGCCACATCATGGCCTCGGCTTTTCACAACTCGGGCCAGAAGTGTTCGGCGACCTCCCTGCTCGTCCTCGAAAAAGAGCTCTACGACGACGAGGAGTACAAGCGGCAGCTCAAAGAGGCGGCCGAGTCGATGCAGACCGGCTCCGTCTGGGACTTCGGCAACCGCGTCGGCACCCTCGTCGACCGCCCGGCGGGCAAACTGGAAAGGGCCCTCGAGGCTCTGGACGAGGGAGAGGAGTGGCTACTGGCACCCGACTATGCCGACCGGGGCAACCCCTATATGCTCACCCCCTCGATCCGCTGGGGAACCAAGCCCGGGGATTTCTGCCATATGAACGAGCTTTTCGGCCCGGTGCTCAGCGTCATGCGCGCCGAAGACCTCGAAGACGCTATCAAGATCGTCAACGCCACCGGCTACGGCCTCACCTCCGGGCTTGAATCCCTCGACCGCCGCGAACAGGAGCAGTGGAAAACGGCGCTGCTCGCGGGGAACCTCTATATCAACCGCGGCACAACCGGTGCGATCGTCCTGCGCCAGCCCTTCGGCGGGATGCGCAAATCGGCCATCGGCAGCGGCAGGAAAGCGGGCGGCTTCAACTACGTCAGCCAGTTTATGGATATCACCTGCCGCGAAACCAACCTCTACGAGTCCTGTTCCACCCCCTTCACCGACCGGATGCGGGTGATGCTCCAGCGCGACACCGTCTTTCATGACGAGTGCGAGAGGGCCCTGCGCCACCTCTGCCATTTCGCGCACTGGTATGAGACCGAGTTTATGAAACCCCATGACTACGCCCATATCCGCGGGGAGTCCAACGTGATCCGCTACCTGCCGGTCGCAAACGTCCTGCTGCGCCTCGAGGAGGGGGAGTGCCTGGAGGAGGCCCTCGCCACGATCATGGCCGTCAGGATGGTCGGTGCACGGCTGCATATCTCGCTGCCCGAACACTCCCGGCAGGCGGAGTTCCTCTGGCTCGAATCGAAGCAGGCGAGCCTGCTCGGGGAGCATGACGCCATCACCCGCGACAGCGAAGCGGTGTTCATCGACCGGATCCCCCATTACGAGCGGGTCCGCTTCCTCCGCCCTGAGATCGTCTCCCCGGCCCTCTTCGACGCCGTGGCCGACCGGGCCGTCTACATCGCCAGGGAGCCCTTCGTCGCCCACGGTCGAATCGAGCTGATGCACTACTTCATCGAACAGAGCATCTCCAACAGCTATCACCGCTACGGCAACCTCGGCATTGCCGGCCTGCACCCGGAAGAGGAGGTGTAGATGCAGACACCCGTACTGATCTCATTCGGACTCTACATGCTCGTCATGGTGGCCATTGGCCTCTACTTCTATTTCAAGACCGAGGACCTTGGCGACTACGTGCTCGGCGGGCGGGGCCTCGGCCCCGGCGTCACGGCACTGAGCGCGGGGGCCTCGGATATGAGCGGATGGCTCCTGCTCGGGCTGCCCGGCATGATGTACAGCGACGGCATCGCCGGTAGCTGGATCGCCGTCGGGCTGCTGATCGGCGCCTACCTCAACTGGCACTACGTCGCCCGCCCGCTGCGCATCATGACCCACCGTCTTGACGACGCCATTACGATTCCCGACTACTTCGCTAACCGTTTCGGCGATATCAAAGGCCATCTGCGTGTCATCACCGCCCTCGTGATTTTGCTCTTTTACACCCTCTATACCTCCTCGGGCCTCGTCGGCGGGGCAAAGCTCTTCGAAGCGACCTTCCACCTCGACTACGCCGTCGCCCTGGCCGTCGGCAGCATCATCATCGTCTCCTACACCTTCCTTGGCGGCTACAACGCCGTCAGCTGGACCGACTTCATCCAGGGAATCCTGATGATGCTCGCCCTTATCATCACACCTGCCGTCGTCATCAGCCACCTCGGCGGCCTCTCCGCCGCCCTGGAGCTGATGGAGTCGATCGACCCGACCCACCTCGACATCGTGCACGGCACCGGCATCATCGGCATTCTCTCCCTGATGGCCTGGGGGCTGGGCTATTTCGGGCAGCCCCACATTCTTGTGCGCTTCATGTCGATCCGCAGCGAGGATGAGATGCACTACGCCAAGGCGATCGGCATGGGCTGGATGGCCCTCTCCATTCTCGGCTCGCTGGCCGTCGGCTTCTTCGGCCTCGCCTACGTCGTCTCGTCGGGTACAGACCTCGCCGACCCCGAAAAGATCTTTATCGCCCTCTCGCAGCTGCTCTTCAACCCCTGGATCGCCGGCTTCCTCCTCGCCGCCATCCTCGCGGCCATCATGAGCACGATCGATTCGCAGCTGCTCGTCTCCTCGTCGGTCCTGACGCGGGACATCTACCACGCTACTCTGCGCAAAAACGCGTCGGACCGGGAGCTGGTCTGGGTCGGACGGGCCACGGTCATCGCGATCGCACTGATCGCCTGGTACCTCTCGACGGACAAAGACTCCAGCGTCCTTGCCCTTGTCGCGTACGCCTGGGCCGGTTTCGGGGCGGCCTTCGGACCGCTGATCATCCTCTCGCTTTACCGCCGCGACATCACCAAAGGTGGTGCGATTGCCGGTATGGTGACGGGGGCCCTCACCGTCATCGTCTGGAAACAGCTCGAAGGGGGAGTGTTTGACCTCTATGAACTCCTGCCGGGATTCATTGCCGGCTGGGTGGCGATCAGACTCGTCTCACCAATGACATCACCGGTCCCCGAATCGATCTTGCACCGCGTCGAAGAGACCAGCGGCGATTTCAGACGCAAGAAAGGGGAAGCGTGAGCAGACGCATCGTGATCAAAGTCGGCAGTGCCGTCCTCACCGAGGGCAATGAGATCGCCAGAGAACGGATGCTCGCCCTCGTCCAGATGATCGTCGACATCCGCGAGCGCTATGACGTCATCCTCGTCACATCCGGAGCGGTGGCAGCGGGCTACAGCGCGCTAAAACTCGACAAACGCGAACGGATTGGGAAAAAAGCCCTGGCAGCCGCCGGGCAGCCCATTTTGATGAGCAGTTATAAAAAAGAGTTCGATGTTCACGGCATCGATACGGCGCAGATTCTCTTGACGGAGGACGACTTCGATTCGCGCAAACGCACGGAGATGTTCCAGGAAATCATCAACGCGCACCTGGTCAACGACATCCTCCCCATCATCAACGAGAACGACATCACCTCCACCCCCGCACAGCTCTTCGGGGACAATGACCAGCTCTCCGCCCACGTTACCGATGCGACGGACGCCGACCTGCTCGTGATCCTCAGCGACATTCACGGCTACTACGACAAGAACCCCCGCGAACATAAAGACGCGAAACGCCACACGGTGCTCCACGCCGTCCCCCCGGAGGCCCTGAAGGCAGAATCCACCCCCAACGACCTCTTTGCCACCGGCGGGATCGTCACCAAGCTTATGGCCGCAGACTTCCTGCTGCGGCGCGGCAGAAGGATGTTCCTCTGCAACGGCTTCGAACTCTCCACGGCCGTCCAGTTCCTGATCCACGGCGAACAGACGCTGGGGACGCTCTTTGAACCGCGACCGAAGATAGCAGGTTAATCCAGGAGCGCCAACAGCCCTTCGATCGTATTGATGCGGTGGGTCGCAGCTGAGAAGTCGTGCTGCGCCGTAAAGGCGTTATCCACGATGACGCAGTCAATGCCGGCACTCACCGCCGAACGCAGTCCCCGCTGCGAATCCTCGACGACAACAGCTTCATGCTTCGCGCCGCCGAGCAGTTCCAACCCTTTCAGATAGGGATCGGGGTAGGGTTTCGCCCGGGCGTATTCGCCGCTGCAGAGTACGAACTCCATACTGTCCGTGATCCCTCTGCCGGCATGGATCAGTTCAAAATCCTCCCGCCGTGCCGAGGTGACAATGCCCATCCGGTAGCGCGCTTTGAGGGCATCCAGGACCTCGTGCACCCCTGGGATGGCGATCTCCTCGGTCTGCAGGTAGTACTGGTAGAGCTCGTTCCGCCTGCTGCGGGCCGCTTCGACCGTTTCGGAGTCGTACCCCGCCTCCTCCGCCAGCAGAAAAGCACTCTGGCCGTTGATCATGATCTCGCGGTAACGCGCCTCTTCAAGGGTGATGCCCATGGTTTTCAGGATTTCGACGTTGGCCCGGAAATACCACGCCTCCGTTTCGACAAGTACGCCGTCGTTGTCGAAGAGAATGTACTTTTTCTGCCGCACGTCAGAGGGTCTCGATGTCGACGATCTCGATGCGGTCGCACCCCTTCTTGAGCAGTTTTTTCGCTTTTGCATCCTCTTCGGCGAGGGTCAGCGCATCCATGAAACTCTCTTTGGGGATGGTCACCGTCTGGAGCGCCTTTTTATTCTTGATCGTCAACGCACCGGGGTCCGTCACCACGGCCTCGATATCCCTTTTGCCCTTGGCATAGGCATTTTTGATTGCCCGCGCAACCGCTTCGTTCTGCAGCAGATCCGCCAGCGTGACGCTGATCTCCAGATCGCCGTCGCAGAGCACAATATACTTGATCATCATTTCACCCGTCATGACTGTTCCTTTCGTAAATAAAACCATACCATAAATGAGTGTGGAGGCCCGAAAAGCGGGCGGTACGTCAGACGAGTTTGCAGATAATGCTGCCGATCTCCGCCCCGATGGAGCGGGAGACGACGTTGCATTTGACCTTGAGCAGGTACACGAGGTCGCTGCGCGGTGCGGGGGAGAGGCATTCGTAGTTGCCCATCCCCTTGGTGAGCACCACGTCGCTCGTATCGAAAAGGTGCTGCGCCGCTGTGCTGGCACGTTCGTAGACGAAGCCCGGGGTGTCGACGCCGCTGTCGACGAGGTCGGCGACCTCCGCCAACCCGTCCGCCATCGCCTCGTCGAAGGTGACGTCGTTGATGATCGGCTTGCCGCGGGTCATGTAGGTGATCGCGAGCTGCGGGTAGAGCGCCGCGATGGCTTCGATAGCCAGGGCGTCGAAGAGATGCTCGCCGGCATTGTCGCCGATATAGAGCAGCGTCTTTGCAGCGGCGAGGCGCTCGCGCAACGCATCCACGTCGTCGTGGGCAAAGTGGGTATGGAAAAGCTTGTCTATTTCCGTATCGAGGTCGAAGGAGACTTCGGCCGCAAGGTCGATGACGTTGCCCGCGACGCCGACTTTGACAGCCGTCAGGAAGGGATCTTCGGCCTTAGCGATCTGTTCGCGCAGGAAAGGGATGAAGGTTTTCGCTTTTTCGGAGGAGTGGCGCTTGACCTCATCGTAGAGGTCTTTTTTCCCGGCGAGCACGGCAAGGTGTTCGTAGACCTCCCGGGCGACTTCCGGCGGCGACTTGGCAAAATCGAAATCTTTCGACATTGCCAAAACGTCATCATTGATTTTCTTGCGAAGTGCCGCGTCGGCACCGATCGCGTCTGCTACACGCAGACTTTGACCGATGATACACTCGACGCAGGCATTTTCGATTTTCATTTACAGTTTGGTCTCGATCTCGAGGGAGTCCATCTCGACTTTTTTCGCCTTGGCGACACGGTCTTCCTGGAGCTTGATGCGCAGGTCCTCGTTCTCAAGGGCCATGATCTGCATCGCGAGGTAGGCCGAGTTGATCGCACCCGCTTTCCCGATGGCCACGGTCGCGACCGGCATGCCTGCCGGCATCTGGACGGTGGAGAGGAGCGCGTCGATCCCGCTCAGCGCCGAGGCGCTCATCGGCACGCCGATGATCGGTTTGACCGTTTTGGACGCCAGGACACCCGCAAGGTGCGCCGCCATGCCTGCCGCTGCGATGAAGACCTGGGCCCCCTTCTCTTCCGCTTCGCGGATGTACTCTTTGGTACGTTCCGGCGAACGGTGCGCCGAAGAGATAATCAGCTCATACTGCACGCCGAAAGTTTCCAGCGTATCCGCGCACGACTTCATGACGTCATAGTCACTCTTGGATCCGATAATGATAGAAACGAATTTCATTTCATGCCCTTCTGTTTTGGATGCGGAATTATACCGAATTCACGGCGGGCGTTAGCGGCGCCGCTATACGGGCGGCGACTGGTCGATCCCGTCGGCGGGGATACGCAGGAAGCAGTATTGGGGCAGTCTGCCCGGCAGAGCGATGGGGTTGACGTTGCCGCTGTGCACCGCTTCCCACTCCCGGCCGTTTTCCGCGACGAGCTTGTCAAAACGGACATACCAGCGGCCGTCGCGCTCGTAGATCGAACCGTACTCGTTCGTATAGGGAGAGAGAACGGCGTCGGAAGGCGCAACGATCTCCGCCTCGTCCCCGGGACGGGTCGTGTACTTGCAGAGGAAATGTTCGCCGTCTTCGGTGACCATGCCGCTTACCTGGTGCGTCCCCATCTGCATCGTGAAATCGAGGCTCTGGGTGTCGTGTTTCTCGAAGGGGCGGTTGACGAGGTAGGCGTCGGTAAAACCGCGGTTCTGCATCGTGTTCAGCTCCTCCTGGTAGCGTTCGCTCGGTTCCAGCCCCGCATAATAGTCATCGATGGCCATACGGTACGCCTTGGCCGTGATGGCGGCATAGTAGCTTGCCTTCGTCCGCCCCTCGATCTTGAGCGAGTCGACCGCACCGGCATCGATGATCTCCTTGATATGCGAGGCGAGGTTGAGATCCTTCGAGTTCATGATATAGGTCCCGATGCCCGGGTCCTCTTCCAGCCGGAACAGCGTCCCCGTCTCCGGGTTCGCCGCGTAGAGCTCATAGGGAAAGCGGCAGTCGTTGGCGCAGCTGCCGCGGTTGGGGACCCGGCCGCTCTGCACGGTCGAGATGAGGCAGCGCCCGCTGTAGGCGAAACACATCGAGCCGTGGACGAAGACCTCGAGCTCAAGGTCCGGCAGCTCCGTTTTGATCTGTTTAAGATCTCTGAGCGAGATCTCCCGGGCGGCAATGATGCGGCGCGCCCCCATCTCGTAGTAGACCTTGGCGTCCAGCACGTTCATGACGTTGGCCTGGGTCGAGAGGTGCAGCGGGATCTGCGGCGCGAGTTTGTGCGCCAGCTGAAGGACGCCCGGGGTCGCGACGATAAAGGCGTCCGGTTCCAGCTCCGCCATCGCAAGGATGTGCTTCTCCAGCAGGTTCAGCTGGGAGTTGAAGGGGAAGCCGTTGATGGTCGTGTAGACCTTTTTGCCCCGCGCATGGGCGTAGTCGATCCCCTCTTTGAAGCTCTCCATCGTAAATTCTTTGCCCGAACGGATCCGTAGCGAGAAGTGGCTGACCCCGCCGTAGACGGCATCGGCCCCGAAGTCGATCGCGATCTTGAGTTTCTCCAGGTTGCCCGCCGGGGAGAGTAGTTCAACTTTATGCATTCTTTTTCTTTGAATCTTTTTGCGTATTTTACCCGACCTTCTTGATACGCACCCTATAATGGCATAACTAATATGGGATTCAAGCTATGAAAATCGACCTGCACAACCATACGACACTCTGCAACCATGCCGAAGGCACCGTCGACGAATATGTCCAGGCGGCCATCGCTGCGGGCATCGACGTTTTCGGTTTTTCCGACCACGCCCCGATGGCGTTCGACCCAAAGTACCGCATGCAATTCGAGGAGATGGAGCACTACCACGCCATGGTCATGGACGCGCGGGCTAAGTACGAGGGCAGCATCGACATCCTTTTCGGCTACGAAGTCGACTACCTCGAAGGGCATATGGACGAGAGGGTGCTGGACGCCGATGTCGACTACCTTATCGGTTCCGTGCACTTCCTCGACGATTGGGGCTTCGACAACCCCGAGTTCATCGGCCAGTACGCGCACGAAAATATCGACGTCATCTGGGAACGCTACTTCGGCCAGGTCGAAGCAATGGCCAAAAGCGGCCACTTTGACATCGTCGGCCACCTCGACCTCATCAAGGTCTTCAAATTCATGCCCGAACGCGATATCGTCTCCATCGCGGGTTCTGCCCTCGATGCCGTCGCCGCGGCGGGGATGACGATGGAGATCAACGTCGCGGGCTACCGCAAACCCGTCGCCGAAGCCTACCCCTCCCCGGAACTGCTCAGGGCCGCTTTTGAACGGGGCATCCCCGTCACCTTCGGCTCCGATGCGCATGCGCCGGGACAGATCGGCCTGTTCAGAGATGAGGCAGAGGCCCTTGCACGGGAAGCAGGGTACACCGAATGTGTATACTTCCGTAACAGGAAAGCCTACAGCACGCCGCTGTAACACGCTTCAATCTCCCCATTTCCCTACAAAAAGCGACAAATTGCCTAAATTTTGTCCACACTGTTTTCTCAAGCGTAAAGGACATTCAGATATACTTACCGCAAATTATCACCTCAGGAGAAATCAATGGGCAAATTCGTTAACAACATTGACGAGTTCTTTAAATACTGTGAAGAGAACGACGTACAGTTCGTCGATCTCCGTTTCACAGACATCAAAGGGGCATGGCACCACCTCACGTACCGCATGAGCGCCGTCAATGAAGGCAACCTGACAAACGGATTCCCTTTCGACGGTTCTTCCATCGAAGCATGGCAGCCGATCAACCGCTCTGACATGCTCCTCAAGCCGGACGTACCGACGGCATTCCTCGACCCTTTTACAGCTGATCCGACCATTATCGTCTTCTGTGACGTCTTTGATATCTATAAAGGCGAACTCTACGAAAAATGCCCGCGTTCCATCGCGAAAAAAGCCCTGAAACACGCTGAAGATCTCGGTATCGCCGATGCAGCTTACTTCGGACCGGAAAACGAATTCTTCATCTTCGACGAAGTCCACTTTGTCGACTCCATCAACGAAGCGGGCTACCGCATCGACACCGAAGAAGGTGAGTGGAACTCCAACACCCGTTTCGAAGAGACCTACAACACGGGTCACCGCCCGGGCACAAAAGGTGGTTACTTCCCGGTAGCGCCGACTGACTCCATGGTCGACCTCCGTGCCGAAATGATGATGGTCCTCGAGCAGGTCGGTCTCGAAGTCGTTCTGGGTCACCACGAAGTTGCACAGGGCCAGGGCGAGATCGGTATCGTCTTCTCCGACATCATCGGTGCTGCGGACAACGTCCAGAAGTACAAGTATGTCGTCAAAATGGTCGCACACCTCAACGGCAAAACAGCAACCTTCATGCCGAAGCCGCTCTTCGGTGACAACGGTAACGGTATGCACACGCACCAGTCCCTGTGGAAAGACGGTAAGAACCTCTTCTACAAAGAAGGAAACTACGCTAACCTCTCCGAGATGGCACTCAACTACATCGGCGGTATCTTCAAACACGCTAAAGCGGTTGCGGCGTTCACCAACGCATCTACCAACTCCTACAAGCGTCTTATCCCGGGCTTCGAAGCACCGAGCATCCTGACGTACTCCAGCCAGAACCGTTCTGCTTCCTGCCGTATCCCGTACGGTGCAGGTGAAAAAGCGACACGTATTGAGATGCGTTTCCCGGACTCTACAGCTTGTCCTTACCTCGCCTTCGCCGTCATGATGATGGCCGGTCTCGACGGTATCAAAAACGCTGACATTCCGGTCGGTCCGATGGACGAAGACCTCTTTGAACTGACCCTCGACGAGATCCGTGCAAAAGGTATCCCGCAAATGCCGCATACCCTCCGCGAAGCGCTGGAAGGTCTCATCGCAGACAATGACTTCCTCAAGCCGGTCTTCACGGAAGAGTTCATCGAAGCATACCAGCACTACAAATTCGAGCGCGACGTATGGCCGGACGAAGGCCGCCCGACTGCCTACGAATTCAAAACCACTTACCAGTGCTAATCCTACCCCCGTTACGGGGGTAAACTCCTCTTGTTTTTTTCCGCTAAAATCAGCCCCGCTTTATCCTAGTTTCGCTATAAATAAAACATATATTCAGAACATTTTTCGAATCAGAGACAGGAACGAGTGAAACCGCCAAAAACCCAGACACTAATCGACGACATCCTGACCCTGTCAAGACAGTGTGACAACGGATTGCGCGAAAAGATCGAACTCCTGATCGAAAGCTACACCACCGAAGGGTCTGCACGCGAACACATGCTGGAATCGCGGGTTATCGAAGAGATCAACAAGCGTCTGGAACGTGAAAAAGTGCTGCAGAACCAGGCGAAGATGGCGGCCATGGGCGAGATGATGGATGCCGTCGCCCACCAGTGGAAACAGCCCCTCAACGCACTCTCCATGTACGGCGACCTGCTGAAGATGGACTTCGAGGCCGGGGACGTCACGCTGGAGTACGTCGAAAAGTTCGTCGAGGATATCCAGGAGCAGATCACCCACATGGTCTCGACGCTGAGCGAGTTCCGTACCTTCTTCCGTCCGGACAAGGAGAGCGGCCCTTTCGGGCTCAAACGCTGTACCCAGTCGGTCCTGCTGCTGGTTCACGACGAGATGCTGCGCAACAACATCGCCGTCACCGTCGAAGAGGGGCGCGAGGTCATCGTCTCCGGGATCGAAAACGAGTTCAAACACCTCCTGCTCAACCTCCTCGCCAACGCGAAGGATGCCTTTATCGAACGCGAGAGCCAAGCGCGCGAGATCCACATCCGTTTTTACAAAAAAGGAGCGCATATCTACATCGAGGTGGAGGACAGTGCCGGCGGGATCGACCCGGAGCTGCTTGATGAAATCTTCAAGCCCAACTTCACGACCAAACGCGACGACAAAGGGACCGGAATCGGCCTCTACATGAGCACCCAGATCGCCCAGAAGATGCAGGGTTCCCTGACCGTCGAAAACACCGGCCGCGGGGCCCTCTTCCGCCTCGAACTCCCCCTCCCCTGACCTGCTGAAACTTTTCGCGGACTGAACAAACACCCCCGCCCGCCACCCCAAATCCGTACCCGGTGACAGTTTTGCTATAATTGCGCACGATTTCTAGCAGGAGATCGACTATTTTAGTTCAAGGAGGAGCATATGAAAAATGCTCACAGCGGTAAATACCGCCCGTACCCCAAGATTGATTTGCCGCAACGCCAGTGGCCGGACAACACCATCGACAAAGCACCCCTGTGGTGCAGCGTCGACCTGCGCGACGGCAACCAGGCGCTGGTGACTCCGATGAATCTGGATCAGAAACTTGAACTCTTCGACCTCCTGCTCAAACTCGGTTTCAAGCACATCGAGGTGGGCTTCCCCTCTGCGTCCAAGGTCGAATTCGACTTTCTGCGCACGCTGGTAGAGCGGAAACTGATCCCGGACGACGTCACCATCCAGGTCCTCGTCCAGGCAAGAGAGCACCTGATCGACAAAACCTTCGAGGCGCTCCGGGGTGTCAAAAAGGCGATCGTGCACCTGTACAACTCGACGTCGACGGCACAGCGCAAGATCGTCTTCAAAAAAGAGCAGGAGGACATCACCGCCCTCGCCCTCGAAGGCGTCGACATGGTCAAAAGCCGTGCGGCAGACTTTGACGGGGAGATCACGCTGGAGTATTCGCCGGAGAGCTTTACCGGGACCGAGATGGAGTTTGCCGCCCAGATCTGTAACGCCGTGACGGCACGCTGGGGCATCAGCGCAGAGCGTCCGGTGATCATCAACCTGCCGGCGACGGTGGAGATGGCGACGCCGAACATCTATGCCGACCAGATCGAGTGGATGAGCCGCCACCTGGACAACCGGGAGCACATTCTCATCTCGACGCACACGCACAACGACCGCGGCACCTCCGTCGCGGCAACCGAGCTGGCACTGCTGGCGGGCGCCGACCGCGTCGAAGGGACCCTGCTCAGCAACGGCGAGCGGACCGGGAACGTCGACATCATCACCCTGGCGCTGAACATGTACACCCAGGGCGTCGATCCCGGACTCGATTTTGGCGACGTCAACACCGTCGTCGACGTCGTCGAGCGCTGCACGGATATCGAGACGCATGTCCGCCACCCCTACGTGGGCGAACTGGTCTATACGGCCTTTTCCGGCTCCCACCAGGATGCCATCAACAAAGGCCTGGCCTACCAGCGTGCGAAAAGCGAGCCGTTCTGGGAGGTTCCGTACCTTCCGATCGACCCGGCCGACGTCGGCCGGACGTATGAGAGCATCATCCGCATCAATTCGCAGTCGGGCAAAGGGGGTGTCGCCTACATCCTCGAGGATAAATTCGGCTACCAGCTGCCCAAGAAGATGCACCCGGAGATCGGACGTATCGTTCAGGGTGTCACGGATGTCGAAGGGCGTGAACTGACGGCGGAGGAGATCCTGGGGATCTTTGAAAAGACCTATTTCGAGGTACCGCAGTACATCGAGTTCGTCGATATGGCCGTCAACTCCGAAACGTCAAAAAGCGGGATCGTCACCGTCAAACTGACCTACCGCTATGAAGGCGAGGAGATTACGAGCACGGGACAGGGCAACGGGCCTATTGACGCCTGCCGCAAGGCACTGGCCGAGAAGTTCCCGCACGCCTTCGTGCTGCGCTCCTACGCCGAGCACTCCTGCGGGGAGCAGTCCTCGGCGAAGGCCGTCGCCTACATCGAGATCGAGACGGAGGATTTCGGCTCCTTCTTCGGTGTCGGACGCGACAACGACATCACCATCGCCGGCGTTATGGCGATGTTCAGCGCCCTGAACCGGGCGTATCATTCCTAATACACGTGATACGGAGTAAAACCCCGTATCACTACGCTGGCCGCTGTGGCACTAAAGTACAACGCTGCTTTCGGCAGCGTCATCATCATGCATCAAATGCAAAGCCCCGTCTCGCTACGCTCAGCCGCTATGGCACATGTAGCGCAGTGGAATTCCGCAGCAATGCGAGGACAAAAGCACACCGCTGTTTCCGACAGTGGCGTTATGTCCATTAAACCCCATATAGCTATTGACATCGTCAACACAGTTTTTCCCACTCAACAGTCTATTCTTTCCCTCTACCCGCTACTTTCCTCGTAGCCGTAAAGTCTAGAAACTGATGGCGGCGGTGAGTTCCGGGTAACCGCGTCTGATCGTATCGCCGTTACTGCGGCTGTACCACTCCTCAGCCCATCCTACTGACAGGTAGACGCGTCCTTCGGCGTAGGCAATGCCGGCCCGGGCACCGAGGGTCTCGTAATCGTCATAATTACCGCTGATGAAAGTGTGCCGGTAAAAGACACCGGCATAAGGTCGGAATGTAGCACTGAGGGGGAGAAAATAGGTCACCGGGAGGTCGACTTCGTTCATCGTCGGCGTACCGCCGAACCAGCCACGGTAGCCGATGCCGACGGCAAGACCGTTCAAAGCAAAATAGTTCGCACTGACGCCTACAATCGTGTAGGTATTGTCAAAGCCGGTGCCGCTGCCCACTGTCACCGCGACGCTCTTCGACCCGCGGTCAAAAACCCCCGCCTGAAGCAGGAGCGCCGTCGCCATTAACCCAAGGGTGATCTTTTTCATAGGGACTCCTTGGGGCCATTGTAGCACACGCGTTTAGAAGAGGAGGCCGTCCTCGGCCTCGGAAGGCATCTTCTCCACCGGCGGCGGGGAGGCCTTGGTAAAGAACTCCTCGGCACCGTTGCGCTCAACCTTCGTCACCCCCTCGGGCATCTCGAATTTGCGTTGAACCTGCGGGAAGAGGTGCAGAAGCTGGGTATAGTATTTCCGGAACGCCGGGGCCGCCGCACGCCCCCCCGTCTCTTTTTTCGGCAGCGGCGTATTGTCGTCGTTCCCGAACCAGACGATGGTCTCGACGCTCGGCGAATAGCCGGCGAACCAGGCGTCGATGGAGTTGTTCGTCGTGCCCGTCTTCCCGGCCGTCTCAATCCCGCCGACAGCCGAGGCACGCCCCGTCCCCCGCAACACGACGTCACGCAGGATCGTCGTCATCAGGAACGCCTGGGCCGGACTCGTAATCTCTCGATGCTTCGGCTGCGCATCGTAGTGTGTGCCGTGTTTGTCGATGCTTGTAATGAGGAAGGGTTCGCTCTGGACCCCGTCCGCGGCAAAGGAGCTGTAGGCGCCGGCCAGTTCGACCGGCGATAGGGTGATACTGCCCAGGGCCAGGGAGAGGTCCTTCGGCAGGCCGGCAAACTGGTAGCGTGAGAGCTCGCGGTAGATACGCGACAGCCCGATATCCGTCACCAGGTTGATAGTCGCGAGGTTCCGTGAATGCACCAGCGCTTCGCGCAGGGTGATCAGCCCTTTGTAGTCGCGTTCGTAGTTCTTGGGCTGCCACTTCTTCTCGCTCCCCTCCGTCTCATAGTCGTAGGTACGTGAGATGTCGACGAGCTCCGTCGCCGGCGAATACCCCAGGTCCAGCGCCACCTGGTAGATGAAGGGCTTGAAGGCCGAACCCGGCTGGCGGCGGGCCTGCGTCGCCCGGTTAAAGGCGCTCTTGGTGTAGTCCACCCCGCCCACAAGTGCAAGGATTTCACCTGTGACCGGGTCGATGCTGACCAGCGCGCCGTTGAGCTGTTCGAACTGGCTCGCGTTGGCATCCTTGTCGCGCTCCAGGGCGCGGCTGATGATGCCGTCGTAAGCATACGAGAGGGCCGACCGCCCCGCCTCCTGCAGCCGCAGGTCCACGGTCGTATTGATCGTGTACCCTCCCGTCCGGATATCGGGATAGAGCACCTCCGCACGCCGCAGGACCTCGTCCGTGACGTAGGGGGCCTGATTCTGCGTCAGGGTTTCGTCGAACACCTCCGGACGCTCCTGCATCGCCGTGTTGTACGTTTCATCGTCCACCCATCCCAAGTCATGCATACGCGCAATCACACGGTTCGCCCGCCCCAGAGAGAGTTCGTAATTGCGTGTCGGCGCATAGAACGAGGGGGCTTTCGGCAGCCCGACGAGCACGGCCGTCTCTTTAAGCGTCAGCCGGTTCAGCGGTTTGTGAAAATACCCCATCGCCGCCGTTTTGATGCCGTAATAGCCGTGCCCGAGGTAGATGGCGTTGAGGTAGCGCTCGAGGATATCCTCTTTGCTCAGCTCCGTTTCGAGTTTCAGCGAGAAGATCAGCTCCTTGAGCTTGCGCGAAAACTTCTTCTCCCGTGTCAGCAGTGTGTTTTTGACGAGCTGCTGGGTGATCGTACTGGCCCCTTCCACCAGTTTGCCCGCCTTGATATCCTTGACGATAGCCCGGAATATGGCATCGACATTGACGCCGCGGTGCTCGAAAAAGGTCGTATCCTCGATGGCAAGCAGCGCTTCGATCATTTGCGGCGGGATCTCGTCGAACGTTGCAAACGCACGGTTCTCCTTGTCGAAGATATTGGCGATCTTCTCGCCGTTGCGGTCAAAGATATAGGTCGTCAGCGGCGGATTGTAGCGGACCAGTTTGCGGGTCTCATGCCCGTACTGCGCCACGAAGTAAGCGACGAAAAGGAACAGGGCGACCACACCGGCCAGGCCTCCCCACAGCAGCATTTTTTTCACGTTCTAAACTCCCTTCCGGCGAAACTTGATTCAATCAGTGTGCGCGTATATGCATGTTGGGGCGACGCCATCACCTGCGCCATCTCCCCCTGTTCCACCACGCTGCCCTCGCGGATGACGCAGACCTCGTCGCAGAGCGCGCGGGCCGAGACGATGTCATGGGTGACAAAGAGCATGCTGAAGCCCATCTGTGTCTGCAGCTCCCGCAGCAGGGCGATGATGACGCGCCGCGTCTCGGGGTCGAGGGCTGTCGTCGGCTCGTCGAGCAGCAGCAGTTTCGGTGCATGCGACAGAGCAATGGCGATCACGGCGCGCTGCAGCTGCCCGCCGGAGAGCTCCGGCGGGAACCGGTCCAGCAGGCCCGCATCGAGGCCCACCCGTGCCATCAGCGTTTCCGCCTCCCCCCGGGTGACCCCGTCAAAATGGCGCCCCACCCGTGTCAGAGGGGAGAGGGCCGTAAAGGGGTTCTGGGGGACGAATGCGACGGTCTCGCCGCGGCGGAGCGCAAAGGGGGCTTCCAGCTCGATCGTCGGCGTCATCGCGGGCGGCAGCATCCCCAGCAGCGCCTTGAGCGTCAGACTTTTTCCGCTTCCGCTCTGCCCCACCAGGGCCAGCGCACTCTCAATGCCGAAGGCAATATCCACCAGCGTGCTGCCGTCAAAATCGATCCGTAAACGTTTGACCTGAATCATCGCGCCTATTTTACCCAACGGGCGACAATCTCGCAACCGCGCCGCAGCGCTGCCTCATCGACCCCAAGACGTCCGATGAGCCGCACGATCGCCCGCTCCACCGTCGGCTGGCGGATGGCACCTACGAGCATCCCCTCTTCCAGCAGCGCCGCCTGGATATCCATCACCTTCCGGTTGTCGCCGACGGGAACGGCCGCGATAAGGCCGTCCGCGTTGATACCGAGCATGGCGTTCATCATCGCACGGCGCGCTTCTATCTGTTCATGCAGTTCCCCGGCATGTTCCAGGATATGGCGCAGAGACGCATGGGCCAGTGCCGTATCGAAGAGGGAGGGTGCCGTTGCATAGATGACGGGTTTTGCCCGGTTGAGCAGATAGTCGGTAATATGGCGTGAGGCGAGTACGTAGGCCCCGAAACTGCCGTACGCCTTTCCCAGCGTTCCCATCTTGAGGTGGTTGGGTTTCGGCGTGATACCGTAGAGATCGAAAACGCCGAGCAGCCGCGGCCCGACCACCCCGCTGCTGTGCGCCTCGTCGACGATCAGCAGGGCGTCGTGCCGCTCGGCGATGTCGAAGATCTCGCGTGCCATCAGGTCTCCGTCCATCGAGTAGATCCCCTCGACGGCGATGATACGGCGGCGGGCATCGGACACGGCAAGTTTCGCCTCCAGCTCCCGGATGTCGTTGTGCCCGAAATAGGTCACCTTCCCCTCGACGAGTTTGGCGGCCAGCACCCCACTGGCATGGTACTTCGCATCCATAAAGAGCTCGTCGCCGCGGCGCACCAGGGCCTCGATCATCGCAAGGTTCGCGTTGAACCCGCTGCCCATGACGATCCCCGCTTCAAACCCGTTGGCCTCACAGAGTGCATCTTCGAACTCCCGGTGGATCGCGTGGTAGCCGTTGACGAGCATCGAGGCCTTGGGGGCGTGCACCTTCTCCCCGTGCAGCCGCGCGACGGCGGCGTCGAACATCTCCGGTTTCTCCGCCAGCCCCAGGTAGTCGTTTGAGGCGAGGTCGACCGTCTCCGCACCGAACACGCGGCGCGTTCTGAAACGGCCGGCGTGCCGGAGTGCGGCCAGCTCTTTGTCGTAATAGTTCATCGCTCTTCCGGGAGGCTCTTCACAAAAGCCCTGATCGCATCGATACGCGACTGGTCCGACGGGTGGGTCGAGAGGAACTCCGGCGCCTTCTTGCCCCCGGAGGCCTCTTTCATCTTCTGCCAGAACGCCACCGCCTGGTTCGGATCGAAGCCCGCTTTCCACATCAGGTAGATGCCGATCTGGTCCGCTTCGGATTCATGCTTCCGGCTGTAGGGCAGCAGTACCCCCAACTGCGTAGAGAGCCCGTAGGCCTGGCTGTAAAGCCCCTGGTACTCCGCGGGCACCCCCATGGCTGCTCCGAGCAGCTGACCGCCTGTATTGCTGACCATCTGCATCGACATCCGCTCCGCCCCGTGGCGCGCGAGGGCATGGGCGATCTCATGCCCCATCACCGTCGCAATCTGGTCGTCGTTCGCCGTCAGTTTGAGCAGCCCCGTGTAGAAGTAGACCTTCCCGCCGGGGAGGCAGAAGGCGTTGAGGGTGTCGGATTCAATAACGTTGAACTCCCACTGGAAATCATCCCTGCCGCTTACCGCGGCGATCCGTTTCCCGATACGGCGGATACGCTCCGTCTGGGCTTTGTCCGTCGAGAGCTTGGCGCTCTGTTTGAGCTTTTCGGACTCGCTGAGCCCCAGGGAGATCTCCTGTTCGTTGGAGATCAGGATCAGCTGGGAACGCCCCGTGACGGGGGTTTTGGCACAGCCGGCGATCATCAGTATCAGCATCAATGCGGTAGCAAGTCGATTCATAAGCCCTCCAGGAATGGTTTCAGGGCCTCGACGTTGAGCCCCATCGCCGTGCTTTCGTTTCCGCGAACGCTGCGGATGTAGGGTTTGCAGAAGCCTTCGACCATGCAGCCCCCGGCTTTGCCCCGCCACTCCCCGGAAGCGAGGTAGCGCTCCAGGTCCTCGGGGTCGAAGGGGTCGAAAAGATAGTCTGTCGCAGAGATGTCAATGAGTTTCAGGCGGGGGGAGTGGTAGATCATGCAGGTGATGATGGAAGTGACGTTTCCGCTCTGCGTCATCAGGATATTGCGCGCGTCGTCAAGGCAGCGCGCCTTGCGCAGGATCTGCCCCTGCGAGGTGACGACGGAGTCGGCGACGAGGAGCGGATGCTCCTCCATGCCGAAGGTCTGCATCCCCTCCTCGTACTTGCCCACCGTCGCCTGGTAGACGAAGTTTTTCGGCGACGTGGCAACGATCTGCTCCTCGTCGTAGTCCACCGGGGTCTGGATAAAATCGATCCCGGCCTGCGTCAACAGCAGGGCCCGGCTTTGCGAGGCGGAGGCGAGGCGGAGGGGTGCGGCCATAACCTTACGCGTGCGAGTAGCGCAGCGTGACTCCCAGGTAGATGGCGATAACGCCGAGGATGATGTTCAGCGGGACCATGTATTTTCCGATCAGCCCCAGCAGCCCTTTGGCCGCGGCGAAATCACCGGCATCGATCTTTTTCTGCGCCTTGTTGCGGCGCAGAATCATGGCACCGAGGTTAAGCGCCATAATGAGCCAGATCGCCTCTTTGACGTGCACGAGCTGGTAGGTCGCGAACGCCGCTTCATCGATGACGTTGCCGTTCGCGTCCACCGACGCGGCACGGAAGCCCCAGCCTACCGCCATCAGGACGGCCGTAACGATCAGGATGACGACGAAGGGAGTGACGATCGCGAAGAGGCGCTTAAGAGCCTGTGCGGTACGTGCCAGGCGCAGCGGCGGCTCCAGCTCCATAAAAGAGTGGTGCGCGGCGAAACGCATGGCGATCATCCCGCCGACCCAGACGACGGCGCTGAGCACGTGCAGGAAGACGATCAGGGTGCTGTATTCCCAGAAGAGGGTGACCATAGCCTCTTTCATGACAGCGCCTCCGTAATATAGGCTTTGGACGCCTCAAGCGCCTCGGGCAGCTTGGAGGCGTCTTTGCCGCCGGCCTGGGCGAAGTCCGGACGTCCGCCCCCGCCGCCGCCGAGGATCGGTGCGATCGCTTTGATCCAGTCACCCGCCTTGGCACCGGCGTTCTTGACGCCGGCGGCGATCATCACCTTGTCGCCTTTGACCTGGAAGAGCATCGCCGCGACGCTCTCGTTCATGTTCTTGAGCTCGTCGATGCGCCCCTTGACGTCACCGCTCTTGATCTCTTCGACGAAGACGCTGACGCCGTTGATCGTCTCCGCGGCCAGGGACTCCTTCGCAGCGTTCTGGGCATCCTGGAGTTCGACTCTCAGCGTGTTAATCTGCTCTTTGAGGCGTTCGACCCCGGCCAGTACGTCGCGGTTCTTGACCGCGGCTTCCGCTTCGCCGATCAGGTGGCGCTGCTGCTTGAAGTAGTCGTAGGCCGCCTTGGAGCAGACCGCTTCAATCCGGCGAACACCGGCACTGACACCGCTCTCTTTGGTAATGACGAACATCCCGATCTCGCTCGTGCTGCCGACGTGGGTCCCGCCGCAGAATTCGATGGAAGCATCGCCGAAACGGACGACGCGGACACGGTCGCCGTACTTCTCGCCGAACTGCGCTTTCGCGCCGCTCTGCTTGGCCGCTTCGATATCCATCTCCTCTGTCGCGTTCGTGATGCCGCGCTGAACGACGAGGTTCACGCGTTCTTCGACGGCCGCGATCTCCGCGGCGGTCATCGCCTTGGGGTGGGAGAAGTCGAAACGCAGACGGTCGGCTTCGACGAGAGAGCCCGCCTGGGAGATATGCTCGCCCAGCTCTTCGTAAAGCGCCGCATGCAGGAGGTGCGTCGCGGAGTGGTGGCGTTCGATCTCCCGGCGTGCTTCGTCGACGACCGCCGTGACGCTGTCACCGACATTGATCGTCGCCGTGGCACGGATCTTGGAGAGGTTGAGGCCGAAGAACTTCTTCGTCTCCAGGACCTCTGCAACCCCTTCAAGCAGGCCCGTATCGCCCGTCTGTCCGCCGCTTTCGGCGTAGAAAGGCGTCTCATCGAGCAGCACCCACCCTTCGTGGCGCGCATGCAGGCTCTCCTCGCGGCCGAAACCTGTGCTCAGCAGAGCCAGGACCTTCGACGTTGCCTTCATGGTGCTGTAGCCGATGAAAGCGTTCTCGCCGAACTGTTCCAGGAGTGCTTTGAAGTCCCCTTCGACGTGGGCGTCACCGCTTCCTTTCCAGGCCGCTTTGGCGCGTTCGCGCTGTTCGGTCATCAGGCGTTCGAACGTCGCCGTATCGAGGCCCAGCCCTTTTTCGCGCAGCATGTCCTCGGTGAGGTCGAGCGGGAAGCCGAAGGTGTCGTAGAGTTTGAAGGCGGTCTCGCCGCTGAAGACATCCTTGGTCTTCTTGAGTTCTTCGCTGAAGAGGGCGATCCCGTCCTCGATCGTTTTGAAGAAGCGCTCCTCCTCGAGCATGATCTGCTCCTTGACGACGGGCGCCTTTTCCGACAGGTAGGGGTACTGGTGCCCCATCAGCTCTACGACGGTATCGACGATCTCGTGCATAAAGGGTTTGCTGAAGCCCAGCAGGTAGCCGTGGCGTACCGCGCGGCGGAGAATACGGCGCAGGACGTAGCCCCGCCCCTCGTTGGAGAAGTTCGTCCCCTGTGAAAGCAGGAAAGTGACGGTACGGATATGGTCCGCGATGACGCGGTAGCTCGCGCCGCCGGCATAGTCATACGGCTTGCCGATGAGCGCTTCGACCTTGTTGATGATCGGCATGAAGAGGGAGGAGTCGTAGTTGCTGAACTTGCCTTCTTTGACGGCGACGACGCGCTCAAGTCCCATCCCCGTATCGATGGAGGGCTTGGGCAGCGGGTTCAGTTCGCCCTTCGCATTGCGCTCATACTGCATGAAGACGAGGTTCCAGATCTCTAAGAATCGGTCGCCGTCGCCGCCCATGTAGTCCTCTGGGCCGTTGAAATGCTCCGCACCCTGGTCGATAAAGATCTCTGAACAGGGACCGCATGGGCCCGTGTCGCCCATCTGCCAGAAGTTGTCTTTGTCCCCCAGGCGCATGATGCGGTCAGCCGCGATGTGTTTCTTCCAGATCGCCTCGGCCTCGTCGTCGCTTTCGTGTACCGTGACCCAGAGTTTTTCCACCGGCAGTGCGAGCACCTCGGTTACGAACTCCCACGCGTAGGCGATCGCTTCCTCTTTGAAATAGTCGCCGAAGCTGAAGTTGCCCAGCATTTCGAAGAAGGTGTGGTGGCGGGCCGTGTGGCCGACGTTTTCCAGGTCGTTGTGCTTCCCGCCGGCACGGACACAGGTCTGGCACGACGTGGCACGGGGGTTCTCGGGTACCGGCACCTCGCCGGTAAAGATCGTCTTGAACGGGACCATCCCCGCATTGTTGAACAGCAGCGTGGCGTCGTCGGGCACGAGCGGCGCGCTCGCCACCGGCGTGTGGCCCTTGGATTCAAAAAACTTCAGATAGGCTTCGCGTACATCCATACTCTCATCACTTTGTGCGGCAGCTCACCGCGTAAAATATGCGCGATTATAGCAAAGCGGGGATTAAGCGTACCTCTAATGACCGGGAGGCGCTCCTGCAGCGCAGGAAGTTAAAGGCGGGAAAGCGCCGTCGCGATATGGCGGCGGATCGTCCCGAGGGTGGCAATGAACTCGAAGTAGAAGTGCTCCGTCTCCTCGTCCACCTCGCCTGTCTGTCCTATCACTTCGAGCCACTCCATCGCCTCGCGCAGCGTATCGCGTTCGATCGCGCAGGCGCAGCAGACTTCGGGTTCGCTGTTCATGCCGTCATTGAGCATCACATAGGAGCGGGTAACGCAATCGGCAAGCTGCACGGCGTAATCACGGTCCTGCAACATCTCTGCCGACAGCGGATCGATTTTGGCGATGAGGGCATCAAACTGCCTGTGGATCGACTCGATCATCTCTTTCATGGGGTCTCCTGGCGCCGCATTTAACCCTCCATGATACATAAGTTTTCCTAAAGAGTTACTCAAACCTCATCGGGGGTTTCGCGCGGCCGTCGACGGCGGTAGACATAGAAGGCGACGAGCAGGACCACCCCGGCGAAAACCGCCAGGGTGATTTCCCGCAGGTAGGTGCGCAGCAGCGCCTCGTTCTCCCCGATCAGGTAGCCCGCCATCACCAGGATGAGGCTCCACAGCCCCGCCCCGAGCGCCGTATAGCCCAGGAAAGGGACCAGGGGCATCCGCGCCAGCCCGGCGGGAATGGAGATAAGCTGCCGGATTCCGGGCAGCAGCCGCCCCGAAAAGGTCGAAATCGGCCCGTGCGCCGCGAAAAACGCATCGAGACGCTCCAGGCTTTTTTCGGAGATGAAGAAGTAGCGGCCGTAGCGGCGCAGCAGCGGCAGTCCGAGCAGCAGCGCCAGGTAGTAGTTGACGAGCGCTCCGGTCAACGAACCCAGCAGAGCCATGAGCATGACAAGCAACGGGTGCATCTCCCCCCGGGCGATGAGATAGCCCGCCGGCACCAGGACGACCTCGCTCGGGAAGGGAACGAAGGAGCTCTCCACCGCCATCAGGGCGAAGATCCCCGCGTACCCCAGTCCCAGGACCGTCTCGACGAGCCACTGCGTCAGTTCCGCCAGCATCAGCACGCCTCCCGGACTGCGTCCATGATCCGTGCCGCCGCATCCTCGCGCTCAAGCATACGTAACCCGCGGCTGGCCGCGGCAACACCCTCATCGAGTATCTCTGCCAGCATCTCGGGACGGAGCGCTTCCTCGCGGACAACCCAGGAAAGCCCCTGCTCCGCCAGGAAGACAGCATTGTAGTACTGGTGATCCCCAGCCGCGTAAGGGTAGGGAACATAGAGCGCCGGCAGCCCGTTGGCCGCCAGCTCCCAAAGCGTGCTCGCCCCCGCCCGGCTGACGGCGAGGTCGCTGCGTGCCAGCAGGGCGGGAAGCTCCTTTGTAAACCCGTAGAGTTCCGCTTCGATCCCGCTTTGTGCATAGGCGGAGCGCACCCGTTCATAATCGCGTTCGCCGCACTGGTGGATGACGGCAATCCCGCGCCGGGCAAGTTCCGGCGCGACGGCCAGGGCGAAATCATTGATCGCTTTCGCCCCCTGCGAGCCGCCCAGGAAGATCACCGTCTGCACGCTGTCGCGTTCCCGCGCCGTCTCGAACAGCGCCCGGTTGACCGGGTAGCTCCTGACGGGGCTGCCCGGGTCGTAGGAGCTGAAAAAGCGGCGCGCATAGCGGCGCAGAAGACGGTTGAGCCTTCCGGTGACGGCGTTTTGTTCGTGAATGAAAAAGGGGATACCCAGGGCGAGGGCCGCAAAGGAGGCCGGGGCCGCCGAGAAGCCCCCGACGCTGATCACCGCGTCGGGCCGGTAGCCCTTCAGGATCCGCCGCGCTTCCGCCCCGGCCCGTGCCACCCGCCACAGCGCCGCCAGTTTCGCCGCGCCGCGGCGGTTGACGACCCCCGTCGTCCCGAGAAAGTGGGTCTGGACGAATGCCGACCCCTCCCCGAACCACATCCGGTCCTGCCCCGTGGTCGAACCGATAAAGATCGCCTCGTCGCCTGCGGCGGTGATGGCGTCCAGGAGTGCCTTGGCGATGGCCAGGTGCCCGCCGGTCCCGCCGCCTGTCAATACGAATTTCAATACTGTGCCTTTTTCGAGATCATCAGGACCATGCCCACGCCGACGGCCGACGCGATCATCGCCGAACCCCCGTAGCTGAGGAAAGGTACCGAGATCCCCTTGATGGGGGTGATGCCGCTGATGCCGAAGGCGTTGAGCAGGAATGCGAAGGCCAGCAGCAGCCCCACCCCGACGCTGAAGAGCGAATAGCGGGCATTGCCGGTGCGGTTGGCAATGGTAAAGATGCGCTTGAGCATCCAGGCGAAAAGCCCCGTCACGACGGCCACGCCGATAAATCCGAACTCTTCGGCGATCCCCGCCAGAATGAAGTCCGTATGCACCTCGCTGAGGAAGCCCAGTTTGAACGTCCCGCTGCCGAGCCCCGTACCGATGATCCCGCCGTTGTGGATCGCGTTGAGGGAGTGGCTGATCTGGTAGGGTTCGTCGTGGGACTGCACCCGCAGATGCGAGGCGATGAATTCGGGCATGAGCGAGAGGATGGAGTCCTGCGCCAGCGACCACCAGGAGATGATCCGCGCAACGCGGTGCTGGGCCGTAAAGATAAAGACAACGAAGGCCCCGACCGCCAGAGCCATCAGCACCAGAAAAAAGCGGAAACTGCTGCCGGCAAGCATCAGCATGAAGAGCAGCGACATCGCCAGGACCATCACCTGGCCCAGGTCCTTCTGCATCACGGCGATCAGGACCATGACGAGGATGAAGAAGGCGGCATAGGGGATAAACTGCCGGAATTCCCCCTTGATGCCGAGTTCGCTGTGGTGGCGGATCTTGCGCGAAAAACTCCACGCGAGGAAGTAGACGAACCCGATCTTGAAGAGCTCCACGGGGGCCAATGAAACCCCGGCGAAGCGGATCCACCGTTTCGCCCCGCCGACTTCCGTCACCAGCGACGAAGGCATAAAAGGCATCCCCAGCATCAGCACGAGCCCGCCCAGAAAGAGCAGGAAGCCGAGCCGGCCGAGCCAGACGTCGGGATCGAGCTGGGCGATGGCCCACATGAGGAGAATGGAGAAGAGGCCGAACGCCATCTGGCGCAGGGCGAAGTGCATCGGGGTGTAATCGAACAGCACGACCGTATACTCCGAAAGGGAGTAGATCATCACGACACTGATCGCGATCAGGGTCGAGGCGGTGACGAACAGGGTTCTATCGGGCATGCACACTCCGGCTTTTTGGGATGTATTTTAGCCGCCGTCGGCTTATGCCCTCCTCTGAAGCGAGCCTGTTCCAAGCGTTCGGACGCGCAGAGGTCTGCCTAGTCGCAGGTGTGGTTCGGCAGGCGGAAGGTCTGGGCGCCGCCGAAGTAGAGCGTGTTGTTTTCCAGCCGTATGTCGTAGCGTTCGGAACTCCCGTCGCCGAAGTTCAGCTGCAGGTGTTCGTCTTCGAGATGCCATTCGCCCCGGCGCAGCAGGGTATGGCGCGACGTTTCGTTCGCCACGGTATAGACCCCCCGCAGCAGCGCTTCGCCGCTGCGGCACAGCCACACTTCGCGCCTCTCGGTAAACGTGCCGCTGTTCTGGTAGAAAACGAAGTGCCCGCCGGTGATGCGCTGGTAAATCCCCTCCATATGCGCCGGCAGGGCACGCAGGGGGGTGAAGCCGATGCTGTCGCCGACCGAGATCATCGTCTGGCGCATCCCGTCATACCCTTCAGGGGTAAAAAAGCCGTACAGCACAATCGCACGCCCCTGCGGCCCCAGCACGACATAGACCAGTGCCCGCGTAAAAGGGCCGGGGCCCTCGACCCGGTAAAGCCGGTAGAGCAGCGACGTCCGCAGGGCCGACGGCTGTGACGGGGAGAAGAGTTGCAGCCCGTAATAGGTCATCTGTTCGGGCAGCATCTGCAGGGGACTGCCGAGCACGCTGGCATTGGCTTCGGCGAGGATGCGGCCGCTGCCGTCGGGCGACTGCAGGATCAGAGGTCCCCGTTCACCGGAGAGCTGCGCGTTCCACCGTGCGGGGAGCATCATCGACGCCCCCAGGCTCGGAACACCCAGTTTCTGCGGCCCTGTATACACCCGGCCGCTTTCAAGGGTCTCGGCTGACACTATTCCCGATACAAAAAGGCACAGCAGCATAAGGGTGCGAACTATCATGGGCACACTATACACTAACCCCCCTTTCAAGCACAAAACGCTATAGTCCGACTACCGAAACATGCAGGGCGGAAGCAGCACGATGGTCAACGTTGAACTGAACAAAAAGAAAAAGATCGTCATCCTCTTTTTGCTGATCACCTTCGCGTTTGCCGTCTTCGCCCTCGTCATGGCAAGCAAAGCCCTGGGCGAACGCCACACCCCGCGCCTCTACACCTCCGCCACCACCAAAGCGATGCGCGGCAGCATCGTCAGCGCCGACGGCTTCCACATCGCGACGACACGCAAACTCTACAAGGCCACCGTCAACACCCGGAACATCGACCCCGGGAAAAAAGAGCTCTTCGTGCAGCTCTTCTCCATCTACAGCGGCATCCCGGTTCAGAAGATCCGCCAGAAACTCGCCAAGCGCCAGGGCATCGTGGTGCTCAGTTACGACATCTCCCCCAAGCGGGCCCAGTACCTCAAAAGCCTCGCCTTCGAGCTGCGGCGCCTCGGGGTCTTCGTCGAGTATGAAACCCCCTCGGGCGATACGATCCTGCACGGACTGAATGTCGTCGAAAGCGGCGAGGCCCGCGTCTACCCCTACGGCGATCTGCTCACCCCGCTCATCGGCTACCCCCGCAAATTCGAGGAGGACGGCTATACCCGCAACCGCGGCATCAAAGGGCTGGAAAAGCAGTTCGATGACTCGCTGCAGGCGCGCCGCAACGGCTACACTTACGCCCCCCGCGACGCCAACAACTACAAGCGCCTCACCAAGGAGAGCCTCTTCACCCCGCCGCTCGACGGCTACGACCTCCAGCTCACGATTCCCGTCACCCTGCAGATCAGGGTCGAGCGCATCGCCGACGCCATGCAGGCATACCTGGGGGCCGAGGAGATCATGGTGGTGATCATGCGCAGCGACGACGGGAAGGTCCTCTCGCTGGCCAGCTCCAACCGCTTCCAGCCGACCCAGATCAAAAAGAGCGACTACAGCTCCCTCAATACGGGGGCGCTCGAATACAGCTTCGAACCGGGTTCGGTCCTCAAACCCCTCGTCTTCTCCATCCTGCTCGAGCACGGCAAGGTCAACCCCTTCGACATTGTCAACGGGCACGGGGGCCGCTTCAAGATGGGCCGCAAAGTGATCACCGACGAGCACAAATTCCACTGGATCAGCGCCGAGAACGTCATCGTCCACTCCTCGAACATCGGAATCGCCCAGCTGGCCCAGAAGCTCGACGGCGACGAGTTCGTCGAAGGGCTCCGCAATTTCGGTCTGACCCTCCCGACTGGGATGGATTTCCCCTACGAAAAACACGGGGTCCTTCCCAGCGTACGGCAGCTCAACGCCGAGATCTACAAGGCCACCACCTCCTACGGCTACGGTCTGCGCGTCGACCTGATGCAGCTCATCAAGGCCTACAACGTCTTCAACAACGGCGGCAAGGCGGTGGTCCCGACCGTCGTGGAGCAGCTTATCGATCCCGCGACGGGTGAGACCATCGCCCTCGAAACAGACGACCCGGTCCAGGTGCTCACCCCTTCCACGGCGGAGCGGATGAAACAGATCCTTATCAAGACCGTCCGGGAGGGGACCGGGACGGGGACGATCACCCCCGGCCTCGAGATCGGCGGTAAAACGGGGACGGCCCACATCGCAGAGCGGGGACGCTACGTCAACCAGTACAACACCTCCTTCCTCGGCTTCGCCAACGACACGCAGGGGCACCGCTATACGATCGGCGTCACCGTGATCCGGCCGAAAAAATACCATTTCGCGTCGCTGACCGCCGTCGCGGTCAACAAAAAAGTGATCGATATGATGGTGCGGGAGGGGTACCTCGTGCCGGACCCGGTAGTGGCGGCGTTAGAGGAAACAGTGACAAAGCCGCAACATTAAGAAGCGACGTAAAGCATGTCCAAAGAGATGTAAATGGTCGGGACCGAAACGGTCTTTAGCGGTCGAGCGGATCACCGGGGAGTGGCATGTCCCGAGAGCGGCAGCTTGTTGCCCTTTCTTCTTCCCGGTTCGGCTTCTTCTTTGGGCACACAAAGAAGAAGGGGAACAAAACCCCTCAAATCCAGACGTTATCCAAAAGCCGTGTCGTCCCGACAACCGCCTCGACAAGAATGATCGTATTGCCGACTTCCACCGTGTCTATAGGCATAAACGCCCGGTTGACGATGGCAACGTGTTCGACTTCCAGCGGCTCCAGGACGGCCAGCATCTCCACGTAAAGACGGTCACAGTCCAGAACCCCCTTGCCGACCAGATGCGACGCCTTCGTCAGCGCGCGGGAGATCTTCAGCGCTTCACTGCGCTCGTCGGCGGAGAGGTAGGCGTTGCGCGAACTGAGCGCCAGCCCGTCGCTGTCGCGCACCGTATGGCACGGCACGATCTCGACGTCCATGAAGAGGTTCTTGACCATCTCACGGATGAGCATCAGCTGCTGGGCATCTTTCCGCCCGAAATAGGCGCGGTCGGGACGGACGATATTGAGCAGCTTGTTCACGACCGTCAATACACCGCTGAAGTGGCCCGGCCGCGACGTACCCTCCAGGATGTAGCCGCGTACATCCGGGGCGATGAGGCTCACTTCGTCCTCGCCGTACATATCCGAGACATCGGGATAAAAGAGGAAATCGACACCGGCAAGAGCACAGATCTTTTCGTCCGCCTCTTTGCGGCGCGGGTATGCGTCCAGGTCCTCGCCTGGCAGGAACTGCGTCGGGTTGACGAAGATGGAGACGACGACGATGTCGTTCGCCTCCCTGGCCGCCTGGATCAGCGTCTTGTGACCGATGTGAAGCGCCCCCATCGTCGGGACGAAACCGACACTCCCCTGCGCCGCTTTAAGCGCGTCTTTAAGGGCATTGGGGCTCTTGATAATCTCCATGTTTTAAGCCTCGATTGAATATAATCGGCATTATATCTGATCTATTTTTGGAGAGACATTTTTGGACCATTACGAATACGGCGAACTCTTAAAAACGCTCAAAACGAAAATGAAAAATATCACCGGTGTCGTCCGGCCCGACGCCATCAAAACGCGTCTGGGCGAGATTGCGGACCTGGAAAACTCCCAGGATTTCTGGAACGATGCCGCCAATGCCGCCGTCGTGCAGAAAGAGAAGACGCAACTCGAGCGCAAGCTGGCCAAGTACGAAACGGCGGCAGCCGCGCTGAGCGACGCCGCCGACCTCTACGAGATGGCCAAAGATGAGGGGGACGACGAGACGGTCCAGACCCTCTTCGACGAAGCCGCAGACCTGGAAGAGAATGTCCGGACCATGGAGATAGAGGTACTCCTCAGCGGCCCCAACGACGGCAACAACGCCATCGTTTCCATCCACCCGGGTGCGGGTGGAACGGAGTCCCAGGACTGGGCCTCCATTCTGCTGCGGATGTATACCCGCTGGGCGGAACGCCGCGGTTTCAGCGTCGAAACCCTCGACTACCAGAGCGGTGAAGAGGCGGGGATCAAGGATGCCTCCATCATCATCAAGGGAGAAAACGCCTACGGCTACCTCAAGGTCGAAAACGGCATCCACCGCCTCGTGCGGATCAGCCCCTTCGACTCCAACGCCAAGCGCCACACCTCCTTTACCTCGGTGCTCGTCTCCCCGGAGATCGAGGATGACATCGACATCGTTATCGAGGACAAGGATATCCGTATCGATACCTACCGCGCCTCCGGTGCCGGCGGCCAGCACGTCAACAAAACCGAATCGGCCATCCGCATCACCCACATCCCGACGAATATCGTCGTACAGTGCCAGAACGACCGGAGCCAGCACAAGAACAAGGCAACGGCGATGAAGATGCTCAAGTCCCGCCTCTACGAGTATGAACTCGAACTCAAACGTGCGGAAGAAGCGGGGATCGAGAAGAGCGAAATCGGCTGGGGGCACCAGATCCGCTCCTATGTCATGCAGCCCTACCAGCAGGTCAAAGACACCCGTTCGAACGAGGCCTACTCCAACGTCACTGCCATCCTCGACGGCGACATCGACAAGATGCTCGAAGGGGTACTGATCACGCAGAGCAGGAGCTAGCATGCGCGGGCTGATCCTCGCTCTGTTTCCGCTGCTGCTGCTTTTGGGCTGCGGTGAAAGCAACAGCCGCCAGCAGCCCTACCTGATGGGACAGAACCCCAACGGCCCCTACGCGACACCGCAGCAGGTGCGTGAACGCTCCGAGAAGATCGAAACCGCCAAGATCAAAGCCGACGCGGACAAAGAGATCGCCCTCATCAACAAAGCGCGCGACATCGAAGTCCAGAAACTCATCTCCGAGACCGACGTTACCAAGGCCGGCATCACCAAAGAGGTGGCGATGGAAGAGGCGCAGACGAAGAAGATCGCCATTGAAAAAGAGCATGAGCAGACGACCTACCTCTACTGGCTTATCGCGGCCGCACTGCTGATGCTCTTCTGGTTTCTCTTCTACTACACCGGCAAGAACCGCAAGGAGCGCCTCAAGATCCACGAGGACGAGCTGCTCTACAAGCTCCGGGTCCAGGAGCAGGAGATGAAGATGAAGATGGCCGAAAAGATGCTCGACTCCATCACCTCAGGCAAGCTCTCCCCCGAACAGGAGAACCGCCTCATCGAGACCCTCGAAAATACCACTACGAAGCTGATCGAGCAGAAGCGATGAAAACCCAGGGCGCGAACCGGCTGCTCAAAGAGTGTGCCCTCGAGGAGAAGTGCGCCTACCTCCCCGGACAGGGGCAGACCACCCACTACAAGATTATCTCACACTGCTCCCCCGCCTACTGCGACCACCTCATACGCCGGGGCTGGCGCCGTTTCGGCGAAATGTTCTTCCGCCCCATCTGCAGCAACTGCACCGCCTGCGAAAGCATCAAAATCGACGTGAATGCCTACCGTTTCAGCCGCTCCGAAAAACGGGTCCTGCGCAAGAACGAGGATCTCACCGTCATGATCCGGCGTCCCGGGATGAGCCGAAGGCACCTGGAGCTCTTCAGCGCCTACCACCGCTACATGCACCACCGCCGCGGCTGGGACGAGCAGCCCGTGACGCCGCGCAACTACTACAGCTCCTTCGTCCACGGTTACAACGATTTCGGCTACGAAGTGCTCTACTTCGACCGTGAACGTCTGATCGGCGTCGATCTCATCGACATCCTCCCCAGCGGCATCTCCTCGATCTACTTCTACTACGATCCCGAATATGCCGACCGCTCCCTGGGGAAATACTCTCTCCTGCGGCAGATCAGCCTGGCCAAAGCGCGCGGGCTGCCGTGGATCTACCTGGGCTACTACGTCGAAGGGTGTCAGAGCCTGATGTACAAGCGGGAGTACACCCCGCTGCTGCAGCTGCAGGGCCGCCCCGCCGAAGAGGAGAGCGACACGTGGACCGAACTCCCCTCCTAGGCGACATCATCCGTCCCCTGCTCCCGCTGCTTATCACCGGCGCACTCGGCCTTCAGGCCGCGACGATCGAAGCACGCTACAGTATCGCTTTCTGGGTCATCGGCCATGTAGGCACTGCCACCTTGAAGCTGACGACTGAACAGCAGCGTTACCGCATTGAAGCAAACGCGACGCTCGAAGGGATTGCCGCGCTGCTGGCGCATCATCACAGCGAACACTTTCTGAGCGAGGGGCATATCGACGCCCAGGGGCGTCTTATCCCCGAACGCTACCGTGTCCTGCGTACAATGGATGATTACCGCCGCGAACAGCTCTACCGTTTCGGCCGTAACGGTATCACCGTTTACCAGCATGAAAAAATGCTCGTGACACTGCGCCGTTTCGACCCTAATACCATGCGCTACGTCTCAAAGCGCCGGCCTGCAGAACGCCGTTCCTTCCTCCGTCTACCCTACCGCGCCGAGGATGACCTTCTCACCCTTTACTTCAATGCACGGCCTCAGCTCGAGATTCTTGCACCGGATGACTCCCTCATACAGCGTGCAGCCGGGGCGGACAGCGGCGAAGTCCATGTCACGCGTATGCCCGTACCGTACCGTTACAGCGTTCAGCTAGACCAGGATATTTTCCGGAGTGCGCGCGGCGAAATGGAGATTGAGACGGACGAAGCCTATTATGTCAAAAATGCCGTCTTGAAAGATGTATTACTGTTTGGGGATTTAAAGGTAGAGAGGGAGTGGTTGAGACAGAGCCCGTAGGCTCTAGACGCAGCGGCTTAGCCGTTGCGCTTTTTGATGATCTCTTCTGCGACGTTGCGCGGAACTTCTTCGTAGTGGTCGAACTCCATCGCGTAAGTCGCGCGGCCCTGTGTTGAAGAACGCAGGTCCGTAGAGTAACCGAACATCTCGGAGAGCGGTACGAAGGCGTCAACGATCTTGTTACCACCACGGTCGCCCATGTTGTTAACCTGACCGCGGCGGCGGTTAAGGTCACCGATAACGTCACCCATGTACTCTTCCGGAACTTCGACTTCGACTTTCATCAGCGGTTCGAGGATCGCAGGGTTCGCCTTGCGTGCACCCTCTTTGAAGCCCATGGAAGCTGCAAGTTTGAACGCCATCTCAGAGGAGTCGACCTCGTGGTAGGAACCGTCGTAAACCGCTACTTCAACGTCTTCGATCGGGTAACCCGCGAGGATACCGTTCTGCATCGCTTCTTCACAACCCTTCTGGATCGCCGGAATGTACTCTTTCGGAATAACACCGCCTTTGATCTCGTTGTGGAAGATATAGCCTGAACCCGGTTCGCCCGGCTTGATGCGCAGGTAGACGTGGCCGAACTGACCGCGACCGCCTGACTGCTTGGCGTATTTATACTCCTGGTTGACTTCGTTGCGGATAGACTCGCGGTAGGCAACCTGCGGCGCACCGACTTCCGCTTCGACTTTGAACTCGCGCTTCATACGGTCGACAATGATCTCGAGGTGAAGCTCACCCATACCGGAGATGATCGTCTGGCCGGACTCTTCGTCGGTGTGAACACGGAAAGAAGGGTCTTCCGCAGCCAGTTTGCCCAGTGCGATACCCATTTTTTCCTGGTCAGCTTTCGTTTTCGGCTCAACCGCAACGGAGATAACCGGCTCCGGGAAGTCCATACGCTCGAGAACGACTTTGTCTTTTTCGGACGCCAGGGTATCACCCGTTGTCGTATCTTTCAGACCGACGACCGCGCCGATTTCACCCGCGTAGATCTCTTTGACCTCTTCACGTTTGATGGCGTGCATCTTCATGATACGGCCGACACGCTCTTTCTTGTCCTTGGTCGTATTGATCGCGTAGGAACCTGACTCCAGAACACCGCGGTAAACACGGATGAACGTCAGGGTACCGACGAACGGGTCCGTCATGATCTTGAACGCCAGTGCCGCGAATGGACCGTTGTCCGTAGATTCGACGATGACCTCTTTCTCTTCGTCGTCCATCATCGTACCGCGGATCGCCGCAACTTCCGTCGGGGCCGGCAGGTAGGCAACAACAGCGTCGAGCAGGGTCTGGACACCTTTGTTCTTGAATGCCGTACCGGCAGTCATCGGAACGATGTGCATCGCGATCGTTGCGCGTTTGATCGCCGCGATGATCTCGTCGTTGCTGATCTCTTCACCCTCGAGGAATTTCTCCATCAGCTCTTCGTTACCGTCAACGGAAGAGATCTCTTCGATCATCTTTTCGCGGTACTCTTCGGCTTTGTCCATCATATCGTCGCGGATATCCTGCTCGTGGTAAGCAGAACCCATTGCCGCGTCGGCATCCCAGACGATCTCTTTCATCTTGACGAGGTCGACGACACCTTCGAAGCTGTCTTCCGCACCGATCGGCAGCTGGATCGGCACCGGGTTACCCTTGAGGCGGTTGCGGATCTGGTTTTCAACTTCGTAGAAGTCCGCACCGATACGGTCCATCTTGTTAACGAATACGATAGACGGTACACCGTAACGGTTACGCTGACGCCATACAGTCTCAGACTGCGGCTGAACACCACCGACCGCACAGAATACGGAAACAGCACCGTCAAGAACACGCATGGAGCGCTCAACTTCAATCGTGAAGTCGACGTGGCCCGGGGTGTCGATGATGTTGATCTGTTTGCCGGCCCATTCACAGGTAGTCGCAGCAGACGTAATCGTAATACCGCGCTCCTGCTCCTGCTCCATCCAGTCCATAGTAGCCGCACCGTCGTGTACCTCACCGATCTTGTGCTCAACACCGGTATAGAAGAGGATACGTTCGGTCGTCGTCGTTTTACCCGCATCGATGTGCGCGGCGATACCGATATTTCTTACATCTTCGAGTTTATGAGATCTTGCCATTGTAATAAGCCTTAGATATAGTAGTTAGAGGGGACCGTGCCCCTAAAGCGAGACGCGATAGTAGCACGGAAGGGTTGCATGACGATTACCAGCGGTAGTGTGCGAACGCTTTGTTCGCTTCTGCCATTTTGTAGGTATCTTCTTTCTTCTTGAACGCAGAACCTTTGTCAGTTGCTGCATCCATCAGTTCGTTCGCCAGGCGCTCTGCCATCGTACGCTCATTGCGTTTACGGGCAGCATCGACAAGCCAGCGGATCGCCAGGGAGAGTTGGCGGACAGGGCGTACTTCTACTGGAACCTGATAGGTTGCCCCACCAACGCGGCGGCTTTTGACTTCCAGAACCGGCTTGATGTTGTCGATCGCTTCGTTGAATACTTCGATACCCGGTTTTTCACCGCGGGCACTGATGATATCCAGGGCGCTGTACATGATCTTCTCGGCAGTGCTTTTCTTGCCGTCGAGCATGATTTTGTTAATGAACTTTGTCAGAACTTTGCTGCCGTGAACCGGATCGGGCATGATCTCACGGACGGGCGCTCTTCTTCTACGCATTGTATTTCCTTCAATTTAAAAAAATTTACTCAAAGCCCTCAGGCTCTGTATTCTAGACTCACTTCTCAGGCTGCTGCCCGATACTCAATGAGCGTAGGACTGTAAGGGGTGGCCTTACTTGCTTTTCGGGCGTTTCGTACCGTATTTGGAACGGGCAACCGTACGGTTGGCAACACCGGCAGTATCGAGCGCACCGCGAACGATGTGATACTTAACACCCGGAAGGTCTTTGACACGACCGCCGCGTACGAGAACGATAGAGTGCTCTTGCAGGTTGTGACCTTCACCACCGATATAAGAGATCACCTCGAAACCTGATGTCAGGCGGACCTTGGCGACTTTACGAAGTGCCGAGTTCGGTTTTTTAGGTGTCGTCGTGTAAACACGCGTACAGACGCCGCGGCGCTGCGGGCAGTTTACGAGTGCAGGAGACTTAGATTTCTTGATCACAGCCTTGCGCTCTTTACGAATCAACTGGTTGATTGTAGGCATTTGAATCCTTTCATAATGTAAATGTTCCAGTAGATACTTCTCACGAGAGAGTATTGAACGCGAAATAATACTAAAGTTAAGTTGAATTTTAGCTTATCTTAAGAGAAAAGGGGGTGGTGTGCGGGGGAGACCCCCGCGGAGGGGAACGTTACGATTCGAAGTCGATCGTGTAGTCTTTGTACATACCGGTACCGGCCGGGATCGTACGACCGATAATGACGTTCTCTTTCATATCGGTCAGGTCGTCGATCTTCGCAGAGACGGCCGCTTCAGTGAGGACCTTCGTGGTATCCTGGAAGGACGCCGCGGAGATGATGGAGTCCGCACTGACGGAGGCACGGGTGATACCGACCAGGAACGGCTCGGCAATCGCCGGCTCGCCGCCGAGGCGCAGGATCTTCTCGTTCTCTTCCTTGAAGCGGTTCTTCGAGACGAGGTCGCCCTGAATGAACTTCGTATCGCCGGATTTGACGATCTTGACCTGGCGGATCATCTGGGTAAAGATGACCTCGATGTGTTTGTCCGCAATGTTAACCCCCTGGCGGCGGTAGACCTGCTGGACTTCGCTGACCAGGTAGTTGTACAGTGCCTTGACTCCGAGGATACGCAGGATCTCGTGGCTCGAGACCATACCGTCGGAGAGACGTTCGCCGGCGTGAACGAATTCGCCCGGGTGGACCAGGGCGTTCTGGTTCTTGTCGACAAAGTACTCTTTGATGATGCCGTTTTCGCCGGTAATGACGATACGCTCTTTCCCGCGCAGCGGCTTGCCGAAGCTGACGACACCGTCAACCTCTGCGATGAGGGCGACATCTTTCGGCTTACGGGCTTCGAAGAGCTCGGAAACGCGCGGGAGACCCCCGGTAATGTCGCGTGACTTCTGGAGCGCTTTCGGTGTTTTCGCCAGGATGTCGGCGACGTTGACCGTCGCGTTGTTCTGGGCGAAGACCGCCGTTTTCGGCTCGAGCGAATAACGGATAAGCTCGCCGGCTTCCGTCGCGAGCACGATCGCCGGTTTGTATTCCGGAGAGATGTACTCGTTGATCATCAGACGCGTTTTGCCCGTCAGTTCGTCGAACTGCTCGGACGCCGTGACGCCCGGGATGACATCTTCGAACTTGACCGTACCGGCCGCTTCGGAGATGATCGGGTTGGAATAAGGGTCCCACTCGGCGATGACGAGCGATTCGGCCGTTGCCGCGTGGGCAATGACCGTTGCCGCTTCCGCCTCGGCATCATCGTCGATATCGACGATGGAGCCGCGGGCGATGTAGTGGCGGTTCGCTTCACGGTCATCAGCGTCGACGACGACGGCGAAAAGTCCCTTCTCGGTGACTTCGTAGCCTTTGCTGATCGCGTCGTAGCGCTCAAGGTAATCCCCTTTGAGGAGGAAGAACTTGACCGTACCTTTCGCGCCAGCTTCGACACGCTGTGTTACCGGTGCGCCGTCGTCGACGAGCAGCTCGGAAGCGTACGGGATACGGTTCGGAACGTTCCAGCCGTCACGGATCGTCTCGACGATCGACTCATGGGCGACGACTTTCGCGCCGCTGTCGTACGGCAGGTAGAACTTCCCTTCGATCTTGCCGCTGACGCCGGCCAGTTCGTTCGGGCGGGCAACCTCGGTCTTGCGCAGGGTATAGCGCTGTGTCTGTTCCCCGTTGCTGACGCTGACCAGAACCTCGTCGTGGATCGTCTGAACGTCGATCGTACCGTCAAACGGCGCCTTGATCTTCGGTTCGACCAGCAGGACACCCGCATTACGGCGGTTGGCGACGATGTTCTTGCCTTCCTGGTTCTTATAGGTTTTCAGGTTGTAGTAGCGGATGAAACCTTTCTTCGTTGCCACAACCTGGCGCTCTTCACGGGTGCTGGACGCCGTACCACCGACGTGGAAGGTACGAAGCGTCAGCTGCGTACCCGGTTCCCCGATCGACTGTGCCGCGATAATACCGACGGCCTCGCCCTTGCGGACCAGTTCGCCTGTTCCGAGGTTTTTACCGTAGCAGAGCGCACAGACGCCGCCTTCGGACTTACAGGTCGCCGGCGTACGGATATGCACGGACTTGATGCCCGCTTCGACGATTTTGCTCGCCTTGATCTCGTCGATCAGCTCACCCTCCGGATAGAGGATCTCGTTGGTGATCGGGTCGATCGCGTCCTCGGCGAGGACACGGCCGTAGATACGGTCTTCAAGCGGTTCGATCATCTCGTTACCGATGGAGATGTCCGTGATCTCGATCCCTTCGTGGGAACCACAGTCGTCCTCGACGATCTTCACGTTCTGCGCGACATCGACGAGTTTACGCGTCAGGTAACCGGCATTCGCCGTTTTCAGCGCGGTGTCGGCGAGACCTTTACGGGCACCGTGGGTCGAAATGAAGTACTCAAGGACGTTCAGACCCTCTTTAAAGTTTGAGATAATCGGCGTCTCAATGATCGAGCCGTCCGGCTTCGCCATAAGACCCCGCATACCCGCGAGCTGACGGATCTGGGCCGCGGAACCCCGCGCCCCGGAGTCGGCCATCATGTAGATGGAGTTGAAGCCCGCTTTGTCGTTCTCGATCAGCGTCATCATATCGCCCGCAAGCGTATTGTTAACGTCGGTCCAGACGTCGATGATCTTGTTGTAGCGTTCCTGCTCGGTCAGAAGACCCGCTTCGTACTGCTTCTGGATCTCCTTGACCTTCGCTTTGGACTGCGCGATCAGTTCCGGCTTCTCTTCCGGGACGATAACGTCGTCGACGGAGATGGAGACCCCCGCCGCCGTCGCGTGTTTGAAACCGAGGTTTTTCAGACGGTCGAGGAAGCCCGCGGTGACAGCGATGCCGCCGTACTTCTGGACGTAGTCGACCAGAGCGTTGATCGCTTTTTTCTTCATGACGCGGTTCCACAGGTCGACCGGAACGAAGGACGGCAGGATCTCCTTGATCAGGAGGCGGCCGACCGTCGTCGTGATCATACGGCCGTCGACACGGGTACGGATACGTGCATGCAGGTCAAGCGAGCTCTGCTCCAGTGCGATGCGGATCTCGTCGACGTTGGCGAACAGCTTGTTCGAGCCGACGACACCGTTCTTCTCCAGGGAGAGGTAATAGATCCCGAGGACCATATCCTGCGACGGTGTCGCGATCGCTTTACCGGAGGCCGGGAGCAGAATGTTCATGGATGAGAGCATCAGAACTTTCGCTTCCGCAATCGCCTCGGCGGAGAGCGGCACGTGGACCGCCATCTGGTCACCGTCGAAGTCGGCGTTGAAGGCCGCACAGACGAGCGGGTGCAGCTGGATCGCTTTCCCTTCGATCAGGCGCGGGTGGAAGGCCTGGATCGAGAGTTTGTGCAGCGTCGGTGCACGGTTGAGCATGATCGGGTAGCCCTCGACGATCTCGGAGAGACACTCCCAAACCTCGTTGGTTTTGTCCTCGATCATCTTCTTGGCAGCCTTGACCGTTGTCGCGTACCCTTTATCTTCGAGCTTCGCAATCAGGTGCGGCTTGAAGAGTTCAAGGGCCATTTTCTTCGGCAGACCGCACTGGTCCATCTTGAGGTCCGGACCGACGACGATGACCGAACGGCCGGAGAAGTCGACACGCTTACCGAGGAGGTTCTGACGGAAACGTCCCTGCTTGCCCTTGATGACTTCTGAAAGGGATTTCAGCGGACGCTTGTTGGCACCCTTGACGGCATTGGCACGGCGGCCGTTGTCGAAGAGGGCATCGACGGATTCCTGAAGCATACGCTTCTCGTTGCGGACGATAATTTCCGGCGCTTCGAGCTCGATCAGGCGCTTCAGACGCTGGTTACGGTTGATAACACGGCGGTAGAGGTCGTTGACGTCTGAGACGGCGAACTTGCCGCCGTCCAGGCTGACCAGCGGACGCAGATCCGGCGGCAGGACCGGCAGCACGGAGAGCATCATCCACGCCGGGTTGTTCCCGGAGTTCAGGAAGGATTCGATGACCTTCAGGCGCTTGACGATCGTTTTGCGCTTCGCTTCGGAACGGGTCCCCTCCATCTCCTCTTTGAGGACGGAGAAGAGCTCGACGAGGTCGATGTCGTCGAGCAGGTCACGGATAACCTCACCACCCATCTGGGCGACAAAACCGCTCTCGCTGTAGCGCTGGTTCAGGGTACGGTACTGCTCTTCGTTGAGAACGTCGTACTTGATGACCGGTGCGCTCTGTTCCGCATCGTAGTACGCTTCACCGCCGCTTTTGACGATGTACGCCTCGTAGTAGAGTACGCGCTCGAGGTCTTTCATCTTGACACCCAGGAGCGTACCGATACGGCTCGGCAGGGAGCTGACATACCAGATGTGCGCGACCGGCGTGACCAGGTCGATATGACCCATGCGCGTACGGCGGACTTTGGAAGTCGTGACCTCAACGCCACACTTCTCACAGACGACGCCCTTGTAGCGCATCTTCTTGTACTTGCCGCACAGACACTCGTAATCGCGGACCGGTCCGAAGATCTTCGCGCAGAACAGACCGTCGCGTTCCGGTTTCAGGGTACGGTAGTTGATCGTCTCCGGCTTTTTGACTTCGCCGTGGCTCCAGGAGAGGATCTTCTCCGGGCTCGCCAGGCGGAACTGCAGCTGTTTAATGTCCTTCGGGCGATTCTCTTCCGTTACTTCAATCGGCACTAATTTGCTCATCGTCTTCCACCTCGTCAAAAATCTCTACATCAAGCGCAAGGGATTGCAGCTCTTTTGTCAGTACGAACAGCGTTTCAGGAATACCGGATTCCGGCACGCTTTCACCTTTTGTCAATGCTTTGTACGCCGCGACACGACCGTCAACGTCATCCGACTTGATCGTCAGCATCTCTTTGAGGACGGCGGAAGCACCGTAGGCCTCGAGGGCCCATACTTCCATCTCCCCGAAGCGCTGCCCGCCGAAGAGGGCCTTACCGCCGACCGGCTGCTGGGTAACGAGGGAGTACGGCCCCGTGGAACGGGCGTGGACCTTCTCGTCAACCAGGTGGTGCAGTTTGATGACATACATGTAACCGACGTTGACACGCTCTTTGAGCTGTTCACCGGTCTTACCGTCGAACAGGACGGTCTTACCGTCTTTGTCCATCTTGGCCATGGCGAAGAGGTTCTCGAACTCCTCGGCGTTGACACCCTCGAAGATCGGCGTCGCGAAACGGACACCGTTGCTCCAGTCGCGGGCATACTTGAGGATCTCGTCGTCGCTCATCTTGGCGACGGCGTCTTCGAGTTTCATCAGGCGTGCAGTAGCCGCGATCTCACCGAGCTGCTTGCGAAGCGAAGCGATCAGATCCGCCTGCTCCTTCTCGAACTGCTCCTGGATCTGGTAGCCGAGCTCGCGGCCGACCATACCGAGGTGCATCTCGAGGATCTGTCCGATGTTCATACGCGACGGAACCCCCAGCGGGTTCAGACAGACGTCGACGGAACGGCCGTTTGCCATGTACGGCATATCGACTTCCGGGACGATCGTGGAGACGATACCCTTGTTCCCGTGACGACCGGCCATCTTGTCCCCGACTTTGAGCTTGCGCTTCGTCGCGACGTAGACCTTGACGTATTTGACGACGCCGTTGGGGAGAATGTCGTCTTTTTCAAGGATCGTCAGCTTCTCTTCGTGCTCGTCGCGGAACTTCTTCTTCTCTTTCTGGAAGTGGTTCTTCGTCTTGTTGTACTTCGCCTGGACCTCTTCGCTGTACGCCTTGACGATGTTGTTCATCGCGAAGCGGTTGACGTTCTCAAGGTCTTCGGCCTTGATCAGGTCGCCGGCACTGTAGGCCGTACCATTGGCGGTAACATCGCTTTCCAGCGGCGACTTGGTCAGCAGGGAGACGACACGCATCATCTCCTCTTTGTCGATCATCAGGAGGCGGTCGTAGTGCTCGCGCTCGAGCTCGTCGCGTTCCGCTTTCTCCATCTCGAGGGTACGCGGGTCTTTGTCATAGCCCTTCTTCGTGAAGACCTTGACGTCGACGACGACCCCTTCCATGCTTGGCGGACAGTAGAGCGACTTGTTGACGACATGGCCCGCTTTTTCGCCGAAGATGGCGCGCAGGAGGCGTTCTTCCGGTGTCGGCTTCACTTCACCCTTCGGGGAGACCTTACCGACGAGGATCATGCCGCCGCTGACATAGGTACCGATCTTGACGATACCGCTTTCATCCAGGTGCGCGAGGTCTTCGTCGCGGACGTTCGGGATATCGCGGGTGATCTCTTCGACACCGTGCTTCAGTTCGCGCGCTTCCGCCTCTTTCTCGTAAATGTGAACGGAGGTGTACGCATCCTCGCGGATCAGCTTTTCGGAGATGACGATAGCATCCTCGAAGTTGTAACCGTTCCACGGCATGAACGCGACGAGCGCATTCTGGCCGAGGGCGAGCTCGCCCTGGTCCATGTTCGGACCGTCGGCGATGACCTGCCCGGCTTTAACGTGCTCACCGACCTTGACGATCGGCTTCTGACCGAAGGTCGTATTCTGGTTGGTACGCAGGTTCTTCTGCAGCGGGTAGTAGTCGATGACCGCGCCTTCGTCATCCTTGCTGATGACGTAGATGTGGCGGGCGTCGATCTTCTCGACGATACCGGCGCGTTTCGCCTTGACGCTCTCCCACGCATCGCGGGCGACAAGTTTCTCGACACCCGTTCCGACCATCGGTGCGGAGGGCTTGAGGAGCGGTACGGCCTGGCGCTGCATGTTCGATCCCATAAGGGCGCGGTTCGCGTCATCGTGTTCCAGGAACGGAATCAGTGACGCGGCGACACCGACGACCATGTGGGACGAGAGGTCCATGTACTCTGCATCTTTCGGTGAACCGAGAATGATCTCGCCGTCTTTGCGCAGCTCGATCAGGTCTTCGACGAACTGGCCGTTTGCATCAACTTTGTTCGATGCCGCGGCGATGGTCATCCCCTCTTCCTGCGTTGCCGTCAGATAGATGACGTTCTCGTCACCGTACTGGACGACGCCGTCTTTGACGACGTTGTACGGCGCTTCGATAAAGCCGTGCTCGTTGACCTTCGCGTAGGTCGCGAGGGTGTTGATAAGACCGATGTTCTGACCCTCCGGGGTCTCGATCGGACAGATACGGCCGTAGTGCGTCGGGTGGACGTCACGGACTTCGAAGCCGGCACGCTCTTTGACGAGACCGCCCTCACCGAGTGCGGAGAGGCGGCGTTTGTGCGTCACTTCTGACAGCGGGTTCGTCTGGTCCATAAACTGGCTCAGCTGGCCGCCGGAGAAGAACTCCATGATCGTCGACGTGATCATCTTGGAGTTGATCAGGTCGTGCGGCATCAGTTCGGCCATCGGCCCGCTCATCGTGGAGAGCTTGTCCTTGATCGCCTTCTGCATCTTGATGAGACCGTTGTGCAGCTCGTTTCCGAGCAGCTCACCGATGGAGCGGATACGGCGGTTACCGAGGTGGTCGCGGTCGTCGATGTGGCCCTTGCCGTTCTTGACCTTGATGACGTACTTGACCGTATTGATGATATCCTCGTTCGTGAGTACCGTGACGTACTCCGGGATCTCCTGGCCGAGCTTGTGGTTCATCTTCATACGGCCGACGCGGGTCAGGTCGTAGCGTTCCGGGTCAAAGAAGAGCTGGTTGACGAAGGCTTTCGCCGCCTCTTTCGTGACCGGTTCACCCGGGCGCATGACCTTGTAGATACGGATCGCCGCGAGGTCGTTCTCGTCTTCGAGCTCTTCGGTCTGCTTCAGCAGTTTCAGTGAATCCGCATCCGCCAGGAAGGCGTTGATAACGGAGCTGTCGACGCCGGAAGCCAGGTCGTTCGCGATAATGAAGGAGCTGATGCCCGCTTCCGCGATCTTCTTGAGCTTCATCTCGTCGATGGAGGTCATCGTATCGAAGAGGACTTCGCCCGTCTCCGGATTGATGATCGGCTCGGCAAGGTGACGTTCGCAGAGAACTTCGACCGGATACTGGACACGCGTAATGCCCGTTTCGATCATCTTCTGCGCTTTCTTGCTGGAGAGACGTTTACCGGCGGCGACGTGGACATTGCCCTCTACGTCGCGGAGGTCGAACTCCAGGCGCCCGTCGAACTGGTCCGGCTCGAACGGCATCAGGAACGCATTGTCCACGATCTCGATCGTCTGGAGCGGGTAGAAGAGCTTCAGGATATCCTGCTTGCTGTACCCCAGGGCACGGAACATGATCGTGACCGGTACTTTACGGCGCTTGTTGATGCGCATGTAAAGGATGTCTTTCGGGTCATACTCGAAATAGAGCCATGAACCGCGGTCCGGGATGATCTGACCGGTGTAGATCAGCTTGTTGCCGGCCGTCGTCGCTTCTTCTTCTTTGAAGATAACACCCGGCGAACGGTGGAGCTGGTTGACGACGACGCGTTCGACGCCGTTGATGACGAAGGAGGTACGGTCCGTCATCAGCGGGATATCGCGGATAAAGATCGACTGTTCTTTGATCTCGCTGACACCCTTCTTCTCTTTGGTGTTCTCGTCACGGTCCCAGAGGACCAGGCGCGTTTTCATGCGCAGGGAGACGGAGTAGGTCAGGCCGCGTTCCATACACTCGCGTACGGTGTATTTCGGCGTACCGATCTCGGACCCCATGTACTCAAGCGTAATGCGGTTCTGGGCATCATGGATCGGGAAGACAGACTGGAATACGCGTTCCAGGCCGCTTTCGGCGCGATCCTTCTGATCCATCATCAGAAAGTTTTCGTAAGAGCTCAGTTGCAGTTGAAGGAGGTTAGGAACATCGATCTGTTGCGGGGTTTTAGCGAAGTCAACACGTAAGCGGTTTCCGGAGTAGAGTGTGTTTAACATATAGGCTACCTCGAATGAAGTTAAATTACTGAAAGCAGTTCAGTAAGTGCAGTGTCCAAGCAGGCGTCCCTGCCATAAACGACGTAAGGGCACTTTTGCCGTCCGTTCGAAAACGGGAGGCAAAAGCGCCCGGAAAAGGTTCGGAAGGCCACGCCTTCCGAGGAAAGAGAACTTACTTGAGCTCGACGGAAGCGCCGGCTTCTTCGAGTTCTTTCTTTGCAGCTTCTGCAGTCTCTTTATCAACACCTTCTTTGATAACAGAGCCAGCAGTTTCAACCGCTTCTTTCGCTTCTTTGAGGCCGAGACCTGTCAGGCCGCGGACAACTTTAATAACGTTGATCTTCTTCGCACCAGCGTCTTTGAGGATAACGTCGAATTCAGTTTTTTCTTCGGCAGCTTCAGCAGCTACAGCAACACCGGCAACAGCAACCGGCTGAGCAGATACGCCGAATTTTTCTTCGAACTCTTTAACAAGTTCGGACAGTTCGAGAACGGAAAGGTTAGAGATGTACTCGAGTACGTCTTCTTTAGTTACAGCCATTTTTATCTCCTAATGGTAGTTAGTAATAGTAATTAAGCCTCTTCTTCGCGCTTTTTTCTAAGCGCATCGAGACCGATCGTAAAGTTGGTGAGCGGTGCCATCCAGGTAGCAGCCAGCATGCCAAGCAGTTCGTTGCGACCCGGGAGTTTTGCGAAAGCTTCGATCTTCGCTTTGTCCGCAGGCTCTTTATCGAGGTAACCCGCTTTAATGCTCAGTTTATCGTTTTTCTTCGCGAAATCCGCTGCAACTTTTGCCGCGCCGATAACGTCGTCGGACCAGATGAAGATGTTCATATCTTTCAGTTCGACGCCGGTCATATCAGCATTCGCCAGTGCGATGTTCGCCAGGGTGTTTTTTACAACCTGAACTTTCGCATCGCTTTGGCGAGCCATACCGCGCAGCTCTTCAAGATCAGCTACACCCAGACCGTTATAGTCACAGATAACGACGGCTGCAACACTTCCGAACTCGCCGGTAAGATAGTTGACAACTTCCGTTTTTTCAGCTCTTGTCATTCGTTCTCCTTTCCAGACTTCAACTTCAAGCGGGGCGGGGAAAGGCCGATTAAGCAGCACAGGCTGCCCCCAACTCTCTTTAGTCCAAAGATTTCAGATCTTCGTTTAGTGAAAATCTTGCGTCTGGCATCCGTGATGTCAAACGCAAGACTTCCGTCCCCCGGAGGGGAAAGAATTACTTGATGTCCGCCAGTTCGGCGACGTCAAATTTGAGCGCCGGGCTCATTGTCAGAGAGAGCGCAGCGTTCTTGATGTAGCGGCCTTTTGAAGAAGCCGGCTTGTGCTTGTTGATCGCGGCGACGAACGCTTTGACGTTCTCGGCGATCTTGTCAGCATCGAAGCTTGCTTTACCGATACCGGCGTGGATGTTCCCTTTTTTGTCAACACGGAAAGCGACCTGGCCGCCTTTGACGTTCTTGACCGCAGTCGCGACGTCCGGTGTTACCGTACCCGTTTTCGGGTTCGGCATCAGGCCTTTTGGCCCGAGGATACGGCCGATCTTACCGACGACACCCATACAGTCCGGCGCTGCGACAACAACGTCAAACGGCATGTTACCGGCCTGGATCATCTCGACGAGCTCATCCGTACCGACGATATCGGCACCGGCTGCTTTTGCTTCATCGATTTTGGCGCCTTTGGCGAAAACGGCGACGCGAACTGTTTTACCTGTACCGTGAGGAAGCACAACGGCACCGCGGACCATCTGGTCAGCGTGGCGCGGGTCAACACCCAGGTTCATCGCGATTTCGACCGTTTCGTCAAACTTGGCAGACTGCAGTTCTTTTACGAACGCTGCCGCTTCAACGACGCTGTACTGTTTTGTCGCGTCGATTTTTTCGTTCAGCTGCTTATAACGTTTGCTAGCCATATTATTCTCCTGAATTTATTCTGCCGCAGTTTTTTTGTATCTTTGCGGTCGAAGATAGTTCGGTTGCTTACAGTTATTCTGTAATTTCAAGGCCCATTGCACGTGCAGAACCGGCAAGGATTTTCGCTGCCTGCTCTTCGTCGTCCGTGTTGAGGTCGGCGATCTTCATCTTCACGACTTCCATCAGCTGCGCCTTGGTGATCTTCGCAACTTTGTTTTTCAGCGGGTTGTCAGAACCCTTCTTGATACCAGCTGCTTTCATCAGCAGAGCAGATGCCGGCGGCTGTTTCGTGATGAAAGAGAAGCTTCTGTCGTTGTAGACCGTAATGATGGTCGGAACTTTGAAGCCCATCTTGTCTTTTGTCTTTTCATTGAATGCTTTACAGAATTCCATGATGTTGACGCCGCGCTGACCCAGCGCAGGACCGACCGGAGGTGCCGGGTTGGCAGCGCCGGCTTGAATTTGCAACTTGATATAACCCATGACTTTCTTTGCCATTGTGCTTCCTTTTCCTTTGTAAGATTAAATAATTTTTTCGACCTGGGTGTACGAAATGTCCACCGGGGTGCTGCGACCGAAGATCGATACGTTGAGCTTCAGTGTACCGTGTTCGAGGTCGTATTCGTCGACTGTACCCGTAAAGTTCGCGAACGGGCCGTCGATGATACGGACCATCTCGCCGTTTTCGAAGTAGACCTTCGGTTTCGGCGCCGCACGGTTCTCGACGCGGTCGAGGATCGTGTTAATGTCGTTCTCGCTCAGCGGTGTCGGATGATTGGCCTCACCGATGAAGCCGGAGACGCGCGGCAGCGACTGAATCAGGTGCTGCGTCGGCGTATCCAGATCGACGTTGATGAAAACGTAACCGGAATAGAGGGAACGTTCGCTGATCTTTTTCTTTCCGTCTTTGACCTCGATGACGTCTTCCGTCGGAACGACGACCTCTTTGATCTTTTCGGCGAGGTTATGCTCGTCAATCAGGTTGAGGATCGCGTTTTTAACGCTGCGTTCGCTGCCCGCGTAGGTCTGGATAGAATACCATTGATGTGCCATATGTTCTCCCTTAGCCCAAAATCGCTGACAGTGATGAAGACATGATCAAGTCTACAAGTGCCAAAAAGATCGAAACGAAAGCAACTACCACCACGACGGCGATGAACGCCTGTTTCACCTGCGCCTTAGTCGGGAAAATGACTTTGGAGAGCTCGATGCGGGCGTTTCTGACATAACTGTTAAGTGTTGATTTCATTTCCATTCCTCTTGCGCACCTCGAAGAATCTGACGCGGAGATTTTTCGAGGTACCCATTGACATTCGCGATAACTGAAGCCCCGGGGCTGCATTGATCGGGAATGTGGCAGGCGAAGAGGGACTCGAACCCCCAACCATCGGATTTGGAATCCGGCGCTCTACCATTGGAGCTATTCGCCTATGATTCTCCCGAGCGGGAGAACAACTTACAGTTTTGCTTCTTTGTGAACCGTATGTTCGCGGCAGAACTTGCAGTATTTGCGCACAGAGAATTTCTCAGTGTGCGTCTTTTTGTTTTTGCTTGTGTGGTAGTTGCGACGTGTGCACTTCTCACAAGCCAGGTGGATATTTTCACGCATTGTTATTTCCTAGAATTGCGAATCGGAGACCCGATTACGCAAGGATTTTGGAAACGACGCCGGCGCCGACAGTACGGCCACCTTCGCGAATCGCGAAGCGTGTACCTTCTTCCATCGCGATCGGAGCGATGAGTTCTGCGACGATCGCAACGTTGTCACCCGGCATAACCATCTCTGTACCTTCCGGCAGAGTGATCGCACCCGTTACGTCAGTTGTACGGACGTAGAACTGCGGGCGGTAACCGTTGAAGAACGGAGTATGGCGTCCACCTTCCTCTTTGGAGAGGATATAGACTTCTGCTTCGAACTTCGTGTGCGGTGTGATGGATTTCGGCTTACAGAGAACCTGACCACGCTCAACCGCTTCTTTAGCGATACCGCGGAGGAGGACACCACAGTTGTCACCGGCGACACCACAGTCCATCTCTTTACGGAACATCTCAACACCTGTAACAGTTGTTGTCTGCGTGTCGCGGATACCGACGATTTCGATCGTCTCACCGACACAGACCTGACCACGCTCAACACGACCAGTAACAACTGTACCACGACCGGAGATAGAGAATACGTCCTCAACCGGCATCAGGAAGTCTTTGTCAGTTTCACGAGTCGGCTCAGGAATGTAAGCGTCGACTTCTTCCATCAGCTTGAGGATTTTTTCGCCCCATTCGCCGATTTTGCCTTCTTTAGCTTCTTCCAGTGCTCTCAGTGCTGAACCAGCAACGATCGGAGTGTCGTCACCCGGGAACTCGTACTGATCGAGCAGTTCGCGAATTTCCATTTCAACCAGCTCGAGGAGCTCTTCGTCGTCAACCATGTCTTCTTTGTTCATGAAAACAACGATGTACGGAACACCGACCTGGCGAGAAAGGAGGATGTGCTCGCGCGTCTGCGGCATCGGGCCGTCAGCAGCAGAAACAACGAGAATCGCGCCGTCCATCTGAGCAGCACCCGTAATCATGTTCTTGACGTAGTCGGCGTGGCCCGGACAGTCAACGTGCGCATAGTGGCGGTTAGCTGTCTCATACTCAACGTGAGACGTAGCAATCGTAATACCGCGCTCGCGCTCTTCCGGAGCGTTGTCGATCTGATCGTAGTCCATGAATGCAGCTTTGTCGCCATGCACGCCAAGTACCGCTGTAATTGCTGCTGTCAGTGTAGTTTTACCGTGGTCAACGTGACCGATGGTACCGATGTTAACGTGCGGTTTCGTACGTTCAAACTTTTCTTTTGCCATTGTGTCCTCCGACTTTAAGAATTAATGGAAACGGAATTATACCAGATAAAGCGTACAAAATAGCTTTTTAGGCTCCCATTATTACTCCAGCATTACAGGGAAACGTACCCAAACGTTCCGTGGAGCCCAGTAGCAGAATTGAACTGCCGACCTCTTCCTTACCAAGGAAGTGCTCTACCTCTGAGCTAACTGGGCATGTAACAGCAATAAAGTAATAATGGGAAACTAAAAACTATTTATGTAGTTGTGAAGTAGTAAACAACTTATACTACAGCTCCCAGTGGAGCGGGAAACGAGACTCGAACTCGCGACCCTCAGCTTGGAAGGCTGACGCTCTAGCCAACTGAGCTATTCCCGCAATGGTGGTGAGAGGAGGATTCGAACCTCCGAAGGTAAAAACCAGCAGATTTACAGTCTGCCCTCGTTGGCCACTTGAGTATCTCACCACGGCCTGTTATATCTGGTCTAACACTGTTTCTAAATGAAAAAACAATTTCGAAATGGTGCCGGCACGAGAAGTCGAATCCCGGGCCTACTGATTACAAATCAGTTGCTCTACCAGCTGAGCTATGCCGGCGTATTTGAAATTGAGCCAGAATTATAGTCGATTCCACCCGTGATGTCAAGACTAAATTGAAAAAATTTTGTACAATATGCAAAAAAGAGATTTCAGCATGATTTTCACCCTCTTCTCCCCCTCCGAAGGCAAACGCACCGGCGGCGCTTTCGGCGGTCTCGATACGGAAACCCTCCTTTTTGGACTCCCGCCCCGCAAGGCGATTCTCGATGCCTATAATGCCATCGTCAGCGGTGATGACCTCGACCAGGTACTTGCCCTTTTCGGTCTGAAAAAAGCCGGGGATGCCCAGCCCTTCATCGCCGACCTCTACAGCGCGCCGACCATGCCCGCGGTCGAACGCTACGACGGCGTAGCCTACGAATACCTTGACTACCCCTCCCTCGATGCGGAGGGGAGCGCCTACCTGCAAGAGCGGCTCATTATCTTCTCCAACCTTTTCGGCCCGCTGCGCGGCGGCGACCTCATCCCCGCCTATAAAGTCAAGCAGGGCAACAGCGTCGGCGACTTCGCGCCCGAACGCTATTATAAGGATGCGTTTAACGCCGAGCTCGACGCCCTGATCGGCGAAGACGAGATCCTCGACCTGCGTGCGGGCTACTACGACAAATTCTTCAAACCGACAAAACCGATCACGACGATGAAGTTCATCAAGGAGGGGAAGGTTGTGAGCCACTGGGCGAAGGCGTACCGCGGCATCGTGCTGCGCCACCTCGCGCAGCACCGTTTCGAAACCATTGAGGATCTGCTCGCTTCGCAGATCCCGGGGCTCGCCTGCCGGGAGATTCTCGAGAAAAAAGGGAAGCGTGAAGCCGTCTTCGACATTATTGCGTGATTGTGGGGTAAAATTCTCTCATGCAAACACTTACCGAGATCGAAAACACCCTCCGCGAGAAGCCGGCGGTCATGCTCTACTTCAGTGCCCCGACCTGCAACGTCTGCCATGCCCTGAAACCGAAACTCGTCGACGCCGTCACCACTAATTTCGATGCCGTCGAGATCGTCAGTATCGATATCTCCGAATCCCCGGAGATCGCTTCGCACTACAGCGTCTTCGCCATCCCGACCCTGCTCGTCTTCCTCGACGGGCGGGAGTTCCTGCGCAAAAGCCGCCACATGAGCGTCGGCGAGGTCGTCGAAGCGATCCGCCGCCCTTACGAGATGATGTTCTCCTGAGCGCCGCTAGCGCGAAAAACTGAACCCGATCGAAAATTTCGTCACGTAGTTGTTATAGTCGATAAGGCTCTCGCCGTAACCGGTGAAGGCCTTCAGGCACCAGAAGACATTCTCGCGGTGTGAGAACGGATAGGTCCAGATCAGCTGCTGCGCCCCCTTGCCCGTCACAAAGTTCTGCCGCAGCAGCAGGCTCGTCATACTCTTGCCGTACGGCAGAATAAACCGCAGCGACCCATACCCAAGGTAGTCGGTCAGATCCGGGTTATCATCCTCTTCGCTCTCTTTGAAACGGTACCAGAGCTTCAGCTCCGTAAAGAGGCTTCCCGTCTGCAAGATAGCCTCCGTCCAGGCGTAGTTCCACGAGCGCGACCGGTTGCGCAGATAAGGCGCTATGGCTGCGGGATCGCTGACATTGATATCGCCGAAATCCTGCTCGGTGATATTCCCCTGACCGTTGGACTGGTGGGCAAAACCGACGGCCACCGATTTGATCGGCACTTTGTGCGACGCCGTCGGGAAGGTAACGAAGACTTCGGGCTGGTAGTTCGTCTCCCGGAAGGGCGAAGAGCCCGCGTACACCTGCCAGAAGGAGCGCTGGGTATAGGCCGCCGAATAGGTCTCGTTCAGGCCGAAGAGATTGGGGAGGAAATCGAGGCGGAAACTCAGCTGCAGTTCCGATTCAATGTTCTTGTAATGGTCCGAGGGCACATAGCTGTCATACACGCCTTCACGGTAGCCGAAGGGGAGCAGGTAGTTCTCGTGAAAGGTCTTCAGACCGAAATCGGAAACGATGCTTTTGCGGATCGTCTCGGCGGTCTCATTGTCCTCGACGGGGTCGAGTTCGCGGTAGGTCGAAAGCAGCCGCTTGTTCTCCCGGTGCAGGGAGGAGTCCGCCGCCGCCTCGAAGTAGCGCCGCGCCGAACGGCGGTACCACCTGGCGGCCTCGGCCCGGTCGGCTTCGACCCCCTCGCCTTTTTCATACATCCTGGCGAGCATATAGGCCGCGTCCTCATCCTCCGTCGCCTCGTACGCGGCCGTAAAGATCGCAAACGCCGCGGGGTAGTCTCCCTGGCGGTAATGTTCCATCCCCGTCTCGAACCGGCTCTCCGCCATCGCCCCCAGGCAGAGCAGGAACATCCACAGCACAACCCGTCTCATGCCATTACTCCCCGGCCGGCAGAAAGGCCAGCAGCGCCGCCGTGACGGCAACGTTGAGCGACTCAACCCCCCGCTGCATCGGGATGGCGACCTGCGCGTTGCAGCGTGCCGCCACCGCGTCGCTCACCCCCTCGCTCTCATTGCCCAATACGAAAACCGTCCGTGCCGGAACGGCGAGCGTGTGGAGCGTTGCATCGGCATGGGAGGAGAGGCCGAAAATGCTCCACCCCTGCGTTTGCAGCGCCTCCAGGATCTCCGGGAGCGCCTCGCAGTAGTAGACCGGCAGCTTGAAGAGCGTCCCCGCGCTCGCCTTCATGACCAGTGGGGAGAGTTTGGCGCTGCCCTGCTTGGGCAGGAGGATGCCGTCGATGTTCCCCGCCGCCGCCGAACGGATGATCATCCCGAGGTTCTGGGGGTTGTGGATGCCGTCAAGTGCCAGCAGCCGGCCCTTGGCCACCGGTGTCTCCAGCAGCGTCTGGGCACTACGGTAGGTCGGCGCGATGATGTCGAGGGCGACTCCCTGGTCCTGTTTGGCATTCCGGGAGATACGCGACAGCGCCGCTTTGGCATGGTACCTGATCGCCACGCCCCGTGCCTCTGCTTTGGCGGTGATGCGCTCGATCACCCCCTCTTGCTTGTTCGACTCGGCCAGGTGGAGGGCATGGATCTCGACCGTCGGGTCGTCCAGGACCTCCTCGACAGCATTGCGCCCGTACAGGGTGATCATGCTTTCGAAAAAACGCTTCTTGTTTTGGTAGGTTGAGGAATCTTTCATAGCCGTTATTATACCCATCGGGACTGAACCCGGTTGATTTGTAACACTTCAGGCACTATAATGTTGCAACTCTCCCGAGGTTTTTTCGTATGACCCGATTGGCATCCCTCCTGCTACTCCCCACCCTTGGCCTGCACGCGGCGCTCCTGCAAAGCAGTACCGTCCCCTGCGACGCGCCCTATTTCACGGCCGAACTCGGCGACTGCGAGCTGATCTATACGGAAGGGAACCTCCCCGTCGCCCGTGAAGCGGCCGCGGTCGAAAACGCGATGCTGCCGCAATATGACAAGCTCTACGGCTATAGCATGGACGAGACGCTCTACGTCGGCCTGCTCTCCAGCCACAACCAGATCGCCAACGGTTTCTCGACCCCCTATCCCAACAACCGGCAAATCAACTACGGCGGCGGGGCGCTGATGATCGACTACTTCAGTTCGACCTCCTGGCTGAACACCCTGCTGTACCACGAAACCGCCCATAACTACCAGATGAACGCCAAAGACAACCCCGTCTCCGGCGCACTGCACACCGTGTTCGGCAACGGCTTCGTGCTGCTGCCCTGGTTCACCCTGCCCAATATCGTCGAGAGCAGCTTCCTGCTCGAAGGGAATGCCGTCCTGAACGAGTCGTGGCACGGCAACGGGGGGCGCCTCTACAGCGGCCGCTTCAAAGCCGCGACCCTCCAGCAGGCGAAAGCAGGCCTCCTCACCCCCGAGCGGGTCTATAATGCCCATTACGACTTCCTCTACGGCTCACACTTCTACACCCTGGGGGGCTTTTACCAGTACGACCTGGCCCTTACATACGGAATGGCCGATGTCAATGCCTACTGGAAAGAGCACTCCTATGACTGGTTCTGGCCCTTCTTCACCAATAGCACGACCAGGCGCACTATCGGCTACGATTTTGAAACGGCCCTTCGTGCCTGGGCCGACGAGATGGCGGCAGAAGCACGTGAAATGAAAGACGTCGAAGGCACCCCTCTGGCCGAAACGCAGTTCTACACGCCGATAAACAGCGACGACGACGCCGTCTACTTCACCGTCAACGCAACCGGCAGAAGCTTTCCCGAGCTGATCGTCTACGACAAGAAAAGCGGCAGGCTCACCCGGGAAAGCGGCAGCTACCGCACCGGGAAGGTCGTCAGGAGCCCTGAAGGACGCTATGCAACCCAGAGCAGCGCCTACACCTCGCCGCTGCGCATCGAAGCCGGTCTCTATACGGAAGGCGCCCACCTCATAGACGGTACGGCAGGCCGCGTCATCGAAGGGTACCTGCGCGACGGCACCCCCGTCTACTTCAACGTCCCCGCCTCCTTCGACCAGCCGCAGCTCTATGTCGGCGACACTTTCTACGCCCGTACCAACTCCTCGGTCTTTATCGACGGGGAGGACAACCTCTACTACTTCGTGCAGGGTGAAGGTAAAACGCGCACACTCTACAAAAACAAAACCCCGCTCTTCTCCCTCCGAGGGTACTATGGCAACGTCAGCGGCGTCGACAGCCGGGGCCGCATCTACTTCATCGCCAATTCGCCGCACGGTTCCGGCCTTTTTTGCTATGACCACGGACGGGTCAGCCGGGCGCACCCCGCCGACACGATCTTCGAGGCACGCCTGATCGACGACACCCATGCCCTGGCCGCCGTGATGGGCGCGGATGCCTACACCTATCAAAAGATACCCCTCGAAACGTTCGACGAAGCGCCCTATGAAGTCACCCTCTTCTTCGAGAAGACGGGGGAGACCCCTCCGGAAACGAATGCCTCGGCGGAGGCCATTGACCTCGGGCACCCCTACCATTCGCCGCTTGAGCTGCACTACAGCGGTACGGACGTCGCCCTGGGCAGCGACAGCGACGCCGGGCTGCTCTATACCCTCTCGCTCAACTTCGCCGACCCGCTGACGCGCAACGCCCTCTCAGCCTTCGTGACCCGGAACGTCGACGCCTATACCCTCGGCGGGATGCGCTACGCCAACAGCCAGTACCTTCTGCAGTTCGCCGTGACCGCCTACGGGGTCATCGATTCCCCCGAGCGCAATGCCACCGAACCCGCTCCCCGCCATTTCGGCTTCGCGGCGGAAGCGGAACTCCCCTTCTGGCGGCGCGGGTACGAATACGGGGCGCTGCGTGGCACCTACTACCAGGATTACGAGGCGGACACCCGGACCCCGATCTCCCTCGCGCTTCCCCTGGCACGCAGCGAGCAGTACGGTGTCAGCATGTACCGCAACGCCTTTTACGCTCTGACCCCCTATAGTGCCTTCGACCGGGGGGATGTCGCCTGGGGTGGAGAGGCGGCGCTGGAGCACGACCTGAGCCACGAATTCTATCTTGCCCTCGGCGGACAGTATTCGCAAAGCAGTGCCGACAGCGGCCTGGAGGCCCGCGGCGTCAAACTCGCAACGGGCATCGCCGACAAGCTCAAAGAGAACGACCCCTCGACGGTTGTCATGCCGACCCTGCGCGATACGACCTATGCCAAAAGCGCGCTCAAAGCCGATGCAGAGCTGCGCAAGGTGTTCAACCTCTCCGCCTACTTCTTCACCTTCCCCGTTTCGCTCCGCCGCGAAGCCCTGCGGGCCGGTTACGCCTACTACGACTTCGAACCCTTCAACCCCTCGGCCTCGCATCTCTATACGTCCGAGGCCTCGGCAGGGTTGACGCTCGACACTTTCTGGTTCAACAAACTCCCGCTGCCCATCACCGTGGATTACTACTACAGCGACTCACCGCTGGCCTCGGACCGCCACACGATCCGCTTCGGCCTGGGCATCGCCTACTGACCTAATAATCCAGCGTGAATCCCAGCCCGATGTTATACCCCCGCAGCCCGTCGGCCTGGATCGTGCTCACTTCGAGAAAGAAGCGCTCGATATATTTCATCGCTTCGCCGACGTACCAGTAGGCGACACCCCCGAGCGTACCGTACCCGTCGAAATGGGTCACGCTTGTAATGTCGCCGCCCAGGTAACTGCCGCGCAGGTACCCCTCCAGCGTCAGGTACATCCCGTGGTAGTCGGCCAGTGGCGCCGTTTCTCCGCCGATGGAGAAGGAGGTAACGCTTGTCTGGGTTGTGAACTTGCTCAGCTGCTTGGTGCTGATGGCGCTTTTCGTCTCATAGAGGTCGTAGGTCAATGTCGCGTACGGTTTGTAGCGATGCCATGTCTGCCGGTACTCCAGCGCCATAAAGACGCGGTAGGAGATGTTCGCGTTGTAGCTCTCTTCGAAAAAATCGCCGACGGTCTCCCCGGCACCGTTGTTGTCCCGTGCAGCGATGCCGACCCTTGAATAGATCGCTTCGAGCCCGCCGAGCAGTTCGAACCCGAGCCCCGGCCGGTAGCGCAGCCCCCCACCGATCCCGCCCGTGTAGGTGCGCAGCATGTTTGTCGCACTCAATGCGATATCACCCGAGAGCGGTGTCGATGTGTTGACGTCGTTGGTCAGCCTGGTTTCGCTGTAGCCCACCCCGCCGATCACGAAGGCATTCAGGTCCGGGGCGAACGGATCGAACTGGTAGCGAAACGGCAGGTGGATGATGTACATGCTCGTATTGGCCCGGGTGAAATCATAGGTCCCGGAGTTGAGCCCGTCCTTGGTCGTAAAGACCATCAGCGCATTGATGTTGGCGAGGTACGCTTTTTTCGCTGCCTCTTCGGCCGTATCCACCGCCGACAGGATTGAAGACATCAAAAGGAGGGCCACTGCAATTCGCGTCATCGTTCCGCTTCGCTTTTTTCGTTATTATAGCGTCATGAAGTGCCATGCCTGTAAGATCATCCTGCTCCTCCTCGCCCTCTTCCTGGGGCTGCTCTATATCGGCAGCCGTTTCCTCCCGCCGCTGGCCCCCGACCGCCTCACCATCGCCACCGGCGAGAAAAACGGCATCTACTATCAGAGCGCGCTGCGCTACAAGGCCATGCTCGCCAAACAGCATGTCACGGTCGAGATCATCCCCACCCACGGTTCGGTGGAAGCGCTCGGACTGCTCAAGGAGCACAAGGCCGACGTCGCATTCGTGCAGAGCGGGAGTACGGATGCGTTCAAAACCGAACCCTTCACCTCCCTCGCCAGCCTCTACAACGAACCGATCTGGGTCTACTACTCCGCCGCAGGGATGGAACTGCACAACCTCAGCGAACTTAAGGGGAAACGTATCGCCGTCGGTGCCGAGGGGAGCGGAACGAAAGCCCTTGCGATCACGCTGCTCGAAGCGAACGGCGTCACCCCCGAAAACAGCTCTTTTCTGACCCTCGGAAGCGAAGCGGGAGCGCAGGCACTGTTCGACGGCGACGCCGATGCGCTTTTTAGCATCATCGGCGCCTTCGCCCCGCTGACAAAGACGCTGCTGCTCGACCCGCAGATCAAACTGCTCGACTTCACCCGGACGCACGCCTATACCGTCCGCTACCCGTTTCTCAATGCCGTCACGCTCTATGAGGGGGTCATGGACCTCGAACACAATCTCCCCGCAACGACCAAACACCTCATTGCCGCGACGGCGACGCTCGTGAGCCGCGAGGGTCTCCACCCCGATCTCATCCGGCTCATCCTGCGCGCAGCGAAAGAGGTCCACGGCGGGGCGGGTGTCTTCCGCAAAGAGGGGGAGTTCCCCGGTACCTCGCGCCTGGAGTTCCCCATCAATGCCGATGCGGAGGTCTACCTGCGCGACGGCGAAAGCTGGCTGGAGAGCCTCTTCCCCTTCTGGATCGCTTCGATCATCAAACGCCTGATGCTGCTCTTCATCCCGGTCATCGCCCTGATGATCCCGCTGGTGAAACTCTTCCTGCCGCTCGTATCGTGGCGCAGCCGCTCCAAGATCTACCGCTGGTACAGAACGCTCAATGACATCGAGGATGAGATGGGGAGCTATGACGCGGCGCAGCGGCGGGAGGCGGTCAATAAGCTTGAACAGGCGCTGCAGAAGATCCAGAAAGTCGACGTGCCGCTCTCCTACCGCCGGGAGTATTACGACCTGATCCAGCACTTTGAGCTGATCCTGGGCAAGCTACGCACGCAAAGCTAGAAGGGCTACACCCCTTTGTTCGCGTCCCAGATGCGGATATGGAGCCGGTCGCTGTAGGTGTAGCCCCGGGCTTTGCAGAAATCGATGACAGCCTCGGTGTTGGCTTCGATCTCGGCACGGCTGCCGCCCATGGGCATGCAGTAGACCTGAATCTGCGGCGCATGGGCGACGATTTCGTCGATCTCGTGCTCCATGTTCTCGCCGATGGAATCCCGGTCGATCGTAAACTTGAAGTAGGCCTCTTTCGCCTGCTGTGCAATGGGGACAAAGGCGTTCGGGCGTACCCGTTTCTCAACCGGCTCGCCGCTGTTGGAGAGTTTGACGGAGAGGGCGAAGACACAGTCGCGGTAGACCGGGAAGCGGTCGAAATCGACGGGCATCGCGCCGTTGGTCTCGAAGGTGACGCGGTGTCCCCGGTCGACAAGATGGCGGACAAAGGCCGTGAAGACCTCATTCTCCGCGTAGATCAGCGGCTCGCCGCCGGTCATGACGACATCGACTTTCGGCGGCAGGGTATAGCCGTTCATGATCGTAATGAGTTCGTCGGCATGCTCGATGCAGAGCCACTGCTCACCGAAATGCTGTTTGTTGACGGCGTAGACGGTATCGCAGCCGGTGACGGTCACCCCCGTGGAAGCCGTTTCCGTACAGCCGAAACCTTCGCAGCGCATATTGCAGCCGCCGAAACGGAAAAAGAGCGACGGTACGCCCGTATAGCGCCCCTCGCCCTGGATGGAGTAGAAGTGTTCGACGAGGTAGAGCATCAGCCCCCCGTTTCGTAAAAAGCGCGCTTGGAGTGCTCGCCGTCCGGATCGCTCCAGCGGTTCTTCTCCGGTTTGTTCTTGACGACCTCTTTGAGGATCAGGGCCGCGGTTTTGATATCACCCCGCTTCACCGCATCCTTGATGCTCATCGCCTCGTCGAAATAGAGGCAGGGAATCAGCTGCCCTTCGGCCGTGAGGCGGATGCGGTTGCACTTTTTGCAGAAGTCATCCTTGTGCGGTTCGATAATGCCGAACTCGTAGCCGTCACCGAGCTTGTAGTAATGCGACGGGGAGTGGCCGTCGAATCCCTCGTCCTCGTAAGCATAACGGCTACCGATAATGCTGAGCAGCTCCTCGCTGTCGAGCCCCTTGACGTCGGAGTGCGCATGGACGTTTTCCATGTACTCGATAAAGCGCACGACCATCCCGCGATCTTTGCAGTATTCGAGGATGTCAAGGATTTCACCGTCGTTGACCCCTCTCATCGGGACCATGTTCACCTTGACCTTCAGACCGACTTTCAGCGCCTCGTCGATACCGGCGAGGACCTGGGTGAGCACATCTTTCTGGGCGATCTTCTCCGCGACGTCGGGCTTGAGCGAATCGACGGAAACGTTGAGACGGCGCAGACCGGCGTCGTAGAGTTTCTGCGCCGCGCCTTTGAGCAGAAAGGCATTGGTCGTCATCGCCAGGTCGACATCGGGTTTGTAGTCGTGGATCATCTTGATAAAGACATCGAGGTCTTCACGCAGCAGCGGTTCGCCCCCGGTGATGCGGATCTTCTTCACGCCCTCGTCAATGGCCACCTTGATAAAGGCGAATAGCTCCTCGAAACTGAGCAGGTTCTCTTTGGGCACCCAGGAGAAGGGCTTTTCCGGCATACAGTACTGACAGCGGAAATTGCATCGCTCCGTTACCGAAACGCGGAGATAATCAACGGTTCTGTCAAATTTGTCTACCAGCAATGCCTACTCTTTTTCCTGCGTCCCGTCGTCTCCGGAACAGCCTCGTATTTTGATGTGTGGAAAGGTATCCAATCCATTAGAAAAGTGAAATTATAGCGGGAAGTTGATTGGAAAGGGTTGAGATAGGTTAAGTAAAGGGTGCGGCAGGGCCGCCGCGCCCCGCTGGGCTTAGTGCAGATCTTTCCAGATCTCTTTTTTCCAGAGATAGGATGCTGCCGCGAAGACAAGCAGGAAGATCATGACCTTGACACCGACACTGTCGCGTTCGGCATGCTTCGGGTCACCGGCCTCGACGAGGTACTCAAGTACCTTCTCAGCCCCGTCCTTGCTGACACCGACACGCGGCATCGCCGTACCGTGCAGCAGGTTCTGCGGGTTCTCGATAAAAGTCGAGAGGTAGTGTTCACCGCGGGAACGGATATACATGGAGAGATCCGGCGGGAGTTTACCCATGTAACCCATCAGGTTCGCGTTGTAATCCTCGAGCTGGGTCAGGAAGACCAGCTCGTCGCGCTTCTTCTTGAAGACCGGTTTCTCGCCGATCTGCGTCCAGTTCTCGTACTTGACGGAGTGGCAGCGGCCACAGGCCGTCTCAAACGCCTGAGCCGGCGTGATCTGGTCCGGTTTCGGAGCGATGGACTGCAGGTAGGCGACCATGTCGGCGACCTCCTGGTCGATATCTCCGCCGGCACCGTAGAAGGCGATCATCGGGTGCATTTTCCCGCTTTCAGGCGTGAACTTGTGCTCGACCATCAGCGCCTGCGTCGGGTTCTTGATCAGGGCGGCAAGGAACTTCGGCTCATAGATGCCGCCCGCATTGCTCAGGTCCGGCGGGTTGACGCCGTAAGAGGCACTGTTCGTGACCGCATCCATCGCCGCCGGGAAACCGGCGGATTCGATGCTGTGACAGCCGATACAGCCGCCGGCACCCATGACCAGGTCCTGGCCGCGGGTCGCGTCGCCCGTTTTTTCGAGCGGCGGAAGGTCATCATAGGAGAAGCCTTCGCTCTCAACATGCGCATGCATCTGCGAGTGGGCGAAAGGCTCCACCAACCAATAGGTCACCAGGGTAAAGAAGATGACAACGGCTAAAATTTTAAATTCTTTCATCTACTTCTCCTTATACCCGTTTTTCCGATTTAGTAATGAACGGCAGGATGATCCAGAGCAGGAAAAAGAATCCTGCAGCATACAGACCGATCGTGCTGTAAATACCCTGCGGCGGCAGCTTGCCCATCGCGGTCAGGACGATCAGGTCGATGACCATCGCCCAGAACCAGAAGAAGAAGAGGCCGCGGCGGCTTGCCGGCACGGCGTTCGGGCTGCGGTCAAGCCACGGCAGCAGGAAGAAGATCACCTGAGCGATCCCGAAGGCGACGAGTCCCGGATCTTTCGGGAACGGGCGCAGGATCTCATAACTCCAGAGGAAGTACCACTCCGGATAGATGTGCGGCGGTGTCTTCAGGCCGTCTGCCGGGTCGAAGTTGATCGGGTCCATCGCGAAACCGAAGTGCCAGAAGACCAGGTAGAAGAAGAAGATCAGGTAGATGCTCACGACGAACATATCCTTGGAAAGGAAGTCGTTCGCGAAGGCAATGACCTTGGACTCTTTCTTTTTACCGGCTTTATACTTGGCTGCTTCCTCGTCGAAATCGAACTCCTCGCCGTCCTGGTTGTTAACGTGCGGGATACGCAGCGCACCGAAGTGCAGCCCGATGAGGCCCAGGATCGCCAGCGGGATCAGCAGGACGTGCAGCATGAAGAAGCGGTCCAGGAACGCCTGGCCCGGGACGTAGTCACCGCGGATCCACTCTACGAGTCCGTTGAACTCGAGTGAACCGAGGCTAAACAGGTTGGTGATAACCATCCCCGCCCAGTAGCTCATCTGGCCCCACGGCAGCATGTAACCGCTGAACGCTTCGGCGGAGAACGCGACGAACAGGAGCATACCGGAGATCCAGATCATCTCGCGGCCCTTCTTGTACGAGCCGTAGTAGATCCCCGTCAGCATGTGGATATAGATGATCAGAAAGACGACGGAAGCCGCGACTGCATGGACGTGACGCCAGAGCCAGCCGAATTCCACTTCGCGCATGATCGTGAAGTTGACACTGTCGAAAGCCGTGTCGACGTGTGGCTGATAGTACATCAGCAGGAAAATCCCTGATACGAGCAGGATGCCGAACGTAAACGCCAGGACCATCCCCATTGCCCAAAGAAAATTGATATTTTTCGGAATCCAATACTCTTTTGAGAGTACGCGCTGCAGCGTATCGATCGCCAGGCGCTGGTTCAACCAGTCATGTACGCTGGTTGCTTTAGTAAAGTGTGCCATTTCCCCTCCTCACTTACGCCAGCACGCCGGCTTCTTTCATTTGGCGATACGTTTCGCCCTCTTCGCCCAGAACCACGGTATTGCCTTTGACATTGAAAGGCGGAATCACCATCGGGCTCGGCGGCGGCGCAAGGGTATCGATACCGCTGCTGTCGAATTCCCCCCCGTGGCAGGCACATTTGAAGTCCTGCTTCGCCTCGCGGTACGCCGGGATACACCCAAGGTGCGTACACAGACCGATACAGATCAGGAAGTGTTCCCCGTTCACGATGATATCGCGCGCCGACTGTTCAGCACTCTCTTTCGCGACCATTTCCGGCGTTTTTTTCAGAATGAAAATCGGCTTCCCGCGCCACTTCTCGACCATCAGCTTGTTCGGTTCAGCAGCGCTCAGATCGACTGTCGTAAAACCCGCCGCTTTAACGCTCGGAAGCGGGTCCCACGATTTTTTCATAGCATAAAGTGCTCCGACGGCGCCGACACCGGCAACCGCTCCGAAGACTTTACCCATAAAACCCCTACGGCTTTGCTCCATAGTTTTGTCCTCACTTATAAAACATTTCGCTCTATCTTATATAAAATAGGATTAAGTCAATATAAATTTAGATTTTGTTTAAGAAAGGTTGCTAATTCTTCGCTATTTTTGGGACAAGCGTGATAGGTATGTGATTGCACTTCGTTTAATGCTGCCGATAATGCTGACTTATTAAAACCGTGAATAACGGGAATGGTGAGGGATTCGAAAAGCGGGATAAAATCGGTCGGGTAATCGGCACGCTGAAGGTAGATCGGTTTGCCGCCGGCGGCAAGGTGCTCCAGCACCGCCTGGGGAGACGACGTCACCAGGCATTCGCTTCCGGCGACGACCGTATCGTACGCCTCTTCATCATGCAGCGCCGTAAAACGCTCCTTGAGCTTCCCGCCGTAGCCGTAAAACCAGTAGAACCCTTCCAGCAGCTCCAGCTCCAGCCCTGCAAAAGTCTCGGCGTTCGCCGCCAGGTCCTCCTCGTAGTCGTCATCGCCGAAAAAGAAGGCCCGCTTGATTGTTTTGGGTTTTATATCGAACCAGGCGTCGTCCACGGCGACGCCTTTGAAGATCCCTTCACCTTCGAGGTAGGGGGAGACGAGCAGTTCGCCGGGGTGCTTCTGCTCGTTCGGATCGTCGCTGATGCGGATAAAGGTCGAGAAGTAGCGGGTCATGTCGTCGAGCATGACCGGATTGATCTCGGCGGAGTCGAAGATGATCTTGTCGCCGTTGTTCGCGATCTGGGGGATATTGCGTACGACGTCGACGCCGACGGCACGCTTGATGCCGTGTTCGCGTGCCATCGAAGCGATACGGAAATCGGAAGTCAGCAGGGTGATATCGACGTCGCCCAGGGCGCGGATGATCGTCGCGGCGCGGCGGAAACGGTCCAGGCCGATGCGGTGCCCGGTGTGTACATAGTAAAAGAGTCTCATCCTGCCGCCTTTTTCTGTGCCATCTTGATATAGATGTGCAGGATCTCGATCGCCGCCGGCGTCACCCCGCTGATCTGCGAGGCTGCCTGCAGGGTCGGCGGGTTGAAGGTTTTCAGCTTCTCGACGATCTCGTTGGAGAGCCCCTTGACGGAGGCAAAGTCGAACCCTTCAGGGATCTTGATGCTGATGTTCTTCTTCATCTTCTCGATCTCGTCGAGCTGCTTCTCGACGTAGCGGGCGTACTTCGCCTCGACCATGATCTGCTCCTGGATATACGGATCGTACTTGCCAAGCTCCGGAAGGAGGGTGAGCATCTTCTCGCGGGTGAAGCTCTTGCGCGCGATAAGCTGCTGCGCGGTAATTTTGTCCGTCACACGCTCCTCGCCGATGCTTTCCAGGAAGGCGAGGAACTCCTTGTTCGGGGTATATTCCGTCGCATTGACGAGGGCCACCCCCTCCTCGATCTGCTTGCGTTTCGTCTCGAACCGTTCGAAAGTCGCATCGTCGATAAGTCCCGCATCGTGGCCGTATTTGCCCAGGCGGATGTCGGCCGTCTCTTCGCGCAGCAGCAGACGGTACTCGGCACGGGAAGTGAACATACGGTAGGGCTCTTTGGTCCCCTTCGTCACCAGGTCATCGATCAGGACGCCGATATAGGCCTCGTCGCGGCCCAGGACCAGCGGCTCCCGGCCGTCCAGCGAGAGCGCGGCGTTGATCCCCGCCATCAGCCCCTGGGCTGCCGCCTCCTCGTACCCTGTCGTCCCGTTGATCTGGCCGGCCAGGAAAAGATGGTGCACCTTTTTCGTCTCCAGCGAGTGCTTCAGCTCCGTCGGGTCGACGTAGTCATACTCGATCGCGTAGCCGTAGCGGACGATCTTCGCGTTCTCCATCCCCCGCACCGAGTGGACCATCGCCTGCTGTACATCCGGCGGCAGCGAGGTGCTCATCCCGTTGATGTAGCACTCGGTGTTCTCCTCGGTCTGCGGCTCGATGAAAAGGTGGTGACGGTCTTTGTCCCGGAAACGGTTGATCTTGTCCTCGATACTGGGGCAGTAGCGGGGGCCAATCCCCTCGATCTGGCCCGTAAAGAGCGGGGCGCGGTGGAAGTTGCCCTCGATGATGCCGTGCGTATCTTCATTCGTATAGGCGATATAGCAGGGGAGCTGCCGCTTCTCTTCGGCAAACTTTTTGCGGTCGGTCCGGAAACTGAAAGGGTTCGGCAGTTCGTCGCCGGGCTGCTGCTCCATCACCGAGAAATCGATCGTCTTGGAGTCGACGCGGGGACAGGTACCCGTTTTGAGGCGGCCGACCTTGAGCCCGAGGGCGCGGAGCGAATCGGAGAGATTCTCCGCCGAAAACTCCCCGAAACGGCCGGCCGTCTGTTTCACCTCGCCGATATGCACGACCCCTTTGAGGAAGGTCCCCGTCGTGAGGACGACACGTTTGGCACGGTATTCGTTGAGCAGGTTCGTGCGCACCCCTGTGACCGTCTGCTCGTCATAAAGCAGCCCTTCAACGGTCTCCTGCAGCAGGTCGAGGTTGGGCGTGTTCAAAATCACGTTGCGTGCCGCGATACGGTATTTGTCCATATCGATCTGTGCACGGCTGCCGCGTACGGCGGGCCCTTTCGCCGCGTTGAGAATACGGTACTGGATCCCCGCTTCGTCGGTCAGCAGTCCCATCTCGCCGCCGAGAGCATCGAGTTCTCTGACCAGGTGCCCCTTCGCCAAACCGCCGACGGCCGGGTTGCACGACGTCGCGCCCACCTGTTCGGCCAGCATGGAGACCAGCAGGGTCTTTTTGCCCATACGTGCCGCCGCCAGGGAAGCCTCTATGCCTGCATGCCCGCCGCCGACGACGATAATATCGTATTCCAACACGTCTTTTCTCTCCGGAATCAGGTCTCTTTTCAACCTTTAATGACTGGAATTATAGCGACTTCGAAGCCGATACCGCTTCTTAGCCGATTCGTTTAAAACTAAATTGAGAATTGTTTGAGTATAATGCGGGTCTTCAAAATGTAGACAGGTGGCCGAGCGGTTGAAGGCGCACGCCTGGAACGCGTGTAAGTGTAACAGCTTCGAGGGTTCGAATCCCTTCCTGTCTGCCATTATTGAACCCTTCATTCCCTACAGAACGATTCAGACAAAATATCCCTAAGATCCTATCAATGTTATAGACGTTCGGAACAGTGCCAAGGAACGTATCCCCCGGCATACTTCAATTACTCCTCTTCGTCGTCCAGAGCATCCCGCTGCGGTCTATGCGTTTTCAGCCACGCTTCGATCATGTCGCGCTCCTGAGACGTATAGCCTCTTTTCTGGTTGACCAGCTCCTCGTCGGCACGCTCTTTGCGGGGCGATTTTTTGCGCGGAACGGTGTCCTCTTCATCATCGTCAAAGGGTGTGACGTTTTCCTTGCTTAATGAAGCATCATCGTCGTCATACTCCATCGTATTCCTCCATGTAAATATTCAGCATCATAATCTATTTCCGCACAGGAAACAAGAGTAAATTTTCGGCACTGAAGGTGAAAGAAAAAAGGGGGTGAACCGGCCGTGGGCCGGGGAGGAGTAGGGGTTTACTGTTTACACATTTTCCAAAGCGTGGACGTCGCCGTTCCGCCCGCGAGCTCAAGGGTCGCGATACAGTTCACGTCGGGATCATCGAGGTACTGGAAGACCAGGTAGCGAACCCCGGCGATCTCGATCACTTTCCCGTCCGCGCTGACGCCCCACTCGCCGCCGCTGCCCGTCGAGATTGTGCCGTTGTCGCTGAAATAAACCGTCGTCTCGGGAGCCGGGTTTGCGTCAAAGCCCGAAATCGTCCACGTGCCGACAACGGTGAAGTTGTAATTGAGCAGGTTCCCGAACTTGACCGTGGTGCCGTAATAGTAGCCCGTGCTCCCCATCGTGGCGCCCTCGTTCTGCAGCGTTTCATGGCAGAGCTTGAGGGTGGTGCCGTCATCGGTCACCTCGTAACAGTTCGGCTGCCCCTGGAACCCCTGGCCCGTTGCCGTGTATTGGTGAAGTATCCCGTTATAGTTTCCAACGTTCAGCGGGTTCCCGCTGCTGGCGACGCCCCATTCTCCGTAGTACGTATAATCATCCGACGCGTTTTGCTGAAAAGCGTACCCCAGTGAGGAGAACTGGTATCCGAACTGATAACGGTCGTAAAAGACGACACCGTCCGTCCGGTTCGTATTGCTTTGCGAATAAACACTCCACATATCCTCGACCACCGTCTCACCCGTCGCACTCGGGAAAAGGGCGCTGCTGTCGTAGCACCCGAAATCGTTCTCCGAATACGTCCCCGTTGGGCAGTTGTTCGCCGGGGTCGTCGGCAGGTCAATGGTGTTGTTATCCTGGGTCTGCGTATCCTCGACCTGTCCGCATCCGGAGAGCACGGCCAAGAGAGCCGCCGAGGCAATCATCGCGCTATGTAATTTCTTCATGCCTCTATTATACCCTCTGAAATTAAACCCTGTCACGGCTTCGGGAAACTCACAGCCGACTTTCTCTATAATGTGCGCAAGAAACCGAAGGCACCCGAAAAAAGGAGTTCTATTGCCCAAAATCAGCAAAGCCATCGCCAACCTCGATGACAGCGAACTGGGCGATAACCTCCTCTACTACGACTACCACGTCAAGCACCTCCTCTCCCTGCTCAAAAAGGGGCTCGGTCCCGACGACGACGCCTTCATGAGCGCCTACCGCTCCTTCGAGGGCGAAGTCTTCGAGAACTACGCCTACGAGATGCTCCTGCGCTACGTCAAGCAGCATCAGTTCATCAAAAAGTTCATCGTCAAGGGCCCCCACAAGGAGCGTACGAAGGCCCAGCCCAATGCGCTCTCCGTCAACTGGAAGGGACAGATCGTCTACCGGATCAAACGCAACGAGATCGGCGAATTCGACGCCATGTTCTTTACGGACAAAGAGCTTTACTTCGTCGAGATGACCCTGGTGGGCTCGGTGACGAACCTGCGCAAGCGCATGCGGAAAAAACGCGCACTCCTGCAGACCCTTTTCCCGCACTACTCCATCAAGGCCCTCCTGATCCTCAACGAAGGGGTGACGGGGCTGAGCACCCTGCCCGATTACGCGACGGCCTGGGTCACCAAACCCTACAGTGCCGCAAGTGTTTTCGAATGGCTGCAGCAGGAGAAACGTCCGAAACGCAAGCCTTTCAAACGCATCGGCGGGGCGCAGATCGTCGGCACGGAAGACCTGAAAATCCATCCGTTCCGCTACTACAATACCCTGGGGTGGGTGCTCAATAAAATCCGGATCAAGAACGGGGTTATCAATACCCAGTTCCTCTTCTCCAAAACCGTCCAGCGCTACCACGACCTGTTCGTCAAAATGTACATCGGCTACATGGAGCCCGAGGCGTTCCACGAACGCTTTCCCGGCATCGCGAACCCCCATGACGCCCGGGCCTATATCGCCATCGAGAAAGAGCACGCCGGGGGGTATATTCTCAACTTTTTCCTCTCCCACAGCCGCAAGAACCTGGAACTGATCACCGAGCGCAACGGCAAGCCCTATTCCGTAAAAAAAGACCCTTACGGGGTGACGGTGACGGAAATCGCCTATATCAGCAACGTGGTCAAGGTCCACCACGCCCTGACCAGCGCCCAGATCGATACCATTATCCGCAAACTCTCCAAACACCACACCGAGGATTAGGCGCTATGCCTCGGAGGACTCTCCGTAGACGATGCGGTTCCGCCCCGCTTTTTTCGCCCTGTAAAGCGCCTGGTCTGCGGCGGCGATGCATTTGGCGATGCTGTCATGCGGCCCGGGCACCAGTGAACAGAACCCGAAACTGAGCGTAATACCGCTGACCGCTTCCGCCGGCGGTGGCAGCGGCGACATCGCCCACACCTTCTCCTGCAGCCGTTTCACCAGCGCCTGTGCATCGGCATACCCCGTATCGAAAAGGATCACGGCAAACTCCTCGCCGCCGTAGCGGGCCACGAGGTCGGATGCACGCTTGATCTCACTGCCCAGGATCTCCGCAATGCTCCGGATCACCACGTCACCGGCAGGGTGCCCGTAGGTGTCGTTCACGCGCTTGAAGTGGTCGATATCGCAGATGACGAGCGAGAGGGGAATCTGCTCGCGGACGCATACCGCCCAGGATTCGTTCAGATGTTCCTGGAACGAACGACGGTTGGCGATCCCCGTCAGGACGTCCAGTCGGCTCAACGCCGTCAGCCGTTCATTGGCCCCCTTCAGCGCCTGCTCCGCCGTTTCGCGGATACGGATCTCCTCCTGGAGCTGCGCATTGGTCCATGTCAGGGCATCCGTCCGTTCGCGGACCTTCTCATCCAGGTTGCGGTTGAGTTCATCGAGTTCCGAGGTGTAGTGGCGGATACGTTCAAACATCTGCTGCATAGACTCCTCGATCATCCGCACCTCATCACAGCACGCCTCGGGCATCGTGCTCATATCATCGGTTTTCGGATCAAAGTTACGGATCCAAGTCAGCAGAACATAGATCGGCCGTATGGCGTAATGCAGAATGACAATCAGCAACAGCAACAGCAGCCCCGCAACGAGTACGAAACTGATGATGAAGGTCCGGTGTTCCTGCTCCGTCATCTGCAGCACACGGCTGGTAAAGATGAAGGTCACTTCGCCCAGCGCACTCCCGCCTTGCGGGTCCGGCACGATTTTATGCAGGCGGATAAGCGTCGTATGCTTTGGGATATGTTCCCCGATGTCAATCATCGCCATGCCCTCGGCAGTGAGAATGACACGTACGAGGTCCGGATTTTGGCGCACCAGTTCCGCAATGTACTGGCGGTTCTCATGTTCGAGTTCAAATGCCGTGTTGACCGCCAGGATGGGGAGTACCGTATCGGCCACCGTCTCATACTTGCTCTGCTCGGTCGTATTGAGGATCACTTTGAGTTTGACCTCGTACTGGTACTGCACCAGCAGGAAAAGGGCGAGAGCAAAGACGATGACCGTACCGAGGATACGGGTGCGGACGGAGGGCTTCACGGCGTCTCCTTCGGCAGTTCCAGGAACTTGGAGATACGCTTGAGGCCGCTGCTGAAATGAATCCCCGCCTCTTTGGCCTGCTGCAGGTTGAGGTAGGGGCGGACGCTCCGGCCCACATGCAGCGACATCAGCACCCCGTATTCGAGGAAGCGGTTCTCATAGGCCATTGTCAGTTTCTTGTGCGCGGTCGCATAGGAGACGGCGCGCCGGACTTTCTCTTCGTCCGCATTGAGAAAAAAAAGAAGTTCGCAACGGTCGCAGCGTGTTTCCAGTGCCTCATAGCGGCTTTTGACGATCCGTATCCTCATACCTTTCCAGCCGTCCGGATACGCCGAGCGTACCATCCCCGCAAAAGCGTCCGCCACCTCCCCCTCTCCCGCTTCGTAAATGACACAGATCGAGAGAAGGTCCGCCGGACCCTTTTCCACCCCCTCGCTCATCATCAGCAGCCGGGGGGCAAGTTTGGCCTGGGTCTCGAGCAGCACGGGTTCATACTGGTACGCCGCCAGTGACAGCGGCAGCAGGAGGACCAGGAGCAGCCACCGTTTCAAAACCGGTACTCGGCTTCCACAAGAAAATTCCGGTCTTCTCTCGGAAGGCCGTCAGGATGGCGGGAGTAGTAGCTGGGGTAGCGCACGTCGGCATCCAAGAGGTTTTTGATGGAAAAAAGCAGGCTCCAGTGCAGCGGGCTGACATAGGCCATCGTCGTATCCATGATCAGGTACGGATCCATGTTCACCGTCCCGGCCCGCGCCTCAAACTCCCGGTTGTAAGGGTGTTCCCCGATATACTTTGCCAGGACGGAGAGTGAAAAAAGCGGGCTCAGGTAATGAACAAAGTAGCCCTTGCTCATCCAGATGGCCGCCGTCGGCATCAACTGCTCGATCCCGCTGCCGGCCGTTTGGTACGTCGTGTTTGTATAAGAGAGACTCAGATGCAGATGGTCCTGGGCCAGCAGCATCGCGTCATAGGCCACTTCAACACCCGTCGATGTCCGTGACGGCCAGTTCCTGTAACCGCCTTCCGCCGGTTTATCATCGATGTCAAGGACATCATGCTGCAGGGCGTGATAGGTATTGACCTGGAAACGCTGCGCGGAATCCTTTTTGTAAATGGCGATCACTTCAAACGTATCCGTCGTCTCGGCCTTGAGGTCAGGGTTGCCGCTACGGGTGCCGTCACCGGGACCGTATTCGACCGAATACTGCTCCACCCATGACGGGATTCGGAACGCATGGCCGTAATTGGCCTTCAGCTGCCACCGGTCATTCGGGGTATACAGGGCCCCGAGCTGGGCACTCGGGTAGAACTGCTTCTCCTTGGTATAGTAATCCCCCCGCGCAGCGAGCAGCAGCCCGAAACTGCGACCCAGGTCCCAGTTGTCCTGAAGATAGAGCGCGAGGTTGTCCCGCAACAACCCTTCTTCGACGACCGGACGGTCGCCGTAAGGCGACAGCGTCTCGCTGATCTCACTGTTGCGTTCGCGTATGCGCTGCCAGAGCACCCCTGCATTCGTATGATGACCTTCCACCTCCGTACTGCTCATACGGCTCTCGACCCTGAACTTGTCCTCGCTTTCGGCAACACTGAAACGGTACGGTACCATGACATTCGTATCCGGGTCCCTGTAATAGTCCTGTGCCTCTATATCCAGATCATAATAGCTGTACATCAGGGTGGTGTGCAGCGTCGTCGCCCCGCTGAGCGTTGCTTCGTAACCGCCCTCGACGAAAAAATAACGCTCGATGTTGCGGGGATCCGTGTCAAGCTCCAGGCGCTCGTTCCATCCGTAGTAGTTCCCGCTCTCGCGGCTTTTCATACGGCTTTTCAGACTCCACCCCTTGTGGGTGATCGTCGTCCCGATACTGTAATCGTTAAGACGCTCGTTACTTTCGGGGGCCCGCAGAAACGGAATGGTGTTACCGCTCCCCGGATCATAGATGTTCTTCGGCACGAAATCGTCCCCGGCAGACAGAAATTTTTCGGAACGCTGCAGATAGACGTCGGCCTGCAGCGTCGTCTCCGGCCCCAGCACTTCGAAAAGGCGCCCGCCCCCCATTCGGTAGGCGTAGCTCCCCCCGCCGAAGAACATTGCGCTGCCGTCTCCTTCCATATGCCGTGTTGTCACGCTGATGACCCCGTTGAATGCACCGTTCCCGTAATAGGCCGACGCCGGCCCGCGCAGCACTTCGATGCGTTCGATCACGGCAACTGGCAGTTCCAGGAAGGTGGCTGTATTCGACAGAAAAGCGGTTTCGATGGGGACGCCGTCGAGTTCGAGGCGTGTTTTGTCAAAGGTAAAGGTGTCAGGGTTGTCAAAACCGCGTACAATGACTTTCTTCACCCCGAACTGGCTGATACTCGTCTCTACCCCAGGGACGATCGAGAGGGCTTCAAAGAGGGTGTTCACCCCCAGCCGGAACAGCTGATCGTGTTCGAGTACCGAGACGACCGACGTCGTGTAGTCAAGGTTCAGCCCCGCCTCGGACACATCCCGGTTTGCCTCTTCCAGCAGTGCCGCCAGTTCGTCCCCACCCGTTCCGGAAGCAAGGAGCACGAGCGGAACGGCGCAGCTCCATAGGGCTCCTAATTTCACCGATCAACCTGAATAGAATATGCCATAGACCTATACTATACGAGAAAATATAAGGAGATCGTTAAAAACTGCGTTTATATATGTTTAAAGCGTATTAAACGCCCGGTCCCCCGCATCGCCGAGGCCCGGTTGAATGAACTTATCCGCATCCAGCCCCGGATCGATCCGGGCGACAAAGAGGGCAAGATCCGGATGCGCGGCACTCACCCTCTCCAGTCCCTCGGGCGAAGCGATGATATGCAGCGACGTGATCCGCGCCGGCGCTTTCTGACGGAGCAGCGTCACGGCATCGGCAAGGGAACCGCCCGTGGCGACCATCGGGTCGACAAGCACCACATGTTTGCCGCGGCAGTCGGGGACACGGTCATAGTAGAGCTTCGCTTCGTGTGTCGTTTCGTCCCGTTTCATTGCCAGGAACCCGGCCGACGCCTGCGGGAAAAGTTCCATGGCCGCTTCGAGCATCGGCAGCCCGGCCCGCAGGATCGTCACAAAGAGGAGCTCCGACTCCGCGACCAGCGGGTACTCGGCCTCCCCCCGCCAGGTCTGAAGCCTTACCGGGTTCAGATCGTCCGTCCCGATCGCAGCGTCCGCCAGAAGCAGGGTCAGTTGGGCTATCAGGCGTCGAAAACGTTCGGCGTCGGTGGCTTCGTCACGCAGCCTGTTTACAAGATGGGTCGCCAGGGGCGTAGAGAGTTCGTGGACCATGGGATAACCTTCATCGTCGAGGTCATCAATTGTACAGAAGATTGTCTAAAAGGGGAAAAGGGAGTCGGGGCCGGAGCCCCGGAAGATTACAGGGCCGCTTTGGCCTGTGCAGCGACGGCGGAGAAAGCCGCGGCGTCGTTCATCGCCATATCGGCAAGAATTTTACGGTCAAGCTCGATGCCTGCTTTTTTCAGACCGTTCATGAACGTAGAGTAGTTCATATCGTTGAGGCGGCATGCCGCGTTGATACGAACGATCCACAGTTTGCGGAAATCGCGTTTTTTCTGCTTGCGGTCACGGTAAGCATAAACGAGGCTGCGCTCGAGCTGCTCTTTCGCTTTGCGGAAGTGTTTGCGGCGACCGCTATAAAAACCGCGTGCAAGTTTCAGTACTTTTTTGTGACGGCGGCGTCTGACGACACCTGTTTTTACTCTTGGCATATTCTGTTTCCTTTCTTTACCCGTTCATATCTTTCAATGTTTCGGGTGCCGCTGTGCGGACTTGCCCAGTCTGGACTGGAGAGTTGACTGTTGGACCGCTTACGCGATCATCGCTTTGACGGCTTTGGCATCTGTATTCGTCAGATACTTCGGCGCGTTCTGCTTACGGCGTGTACCGGCATCCTGTTTTGTCAGGATGTGGCTGCGAAACGCTGTACCGCGTTTGACTTTGCCGCTTTTCTTGACCTTGAAACGCTTGACAGCGCCCTTGACCGATTTCATCTTTGGCATCGTGCATCCTTTCTGTAATCTCGACATTTACACCCGTGGGCATAAAATGAGGACGCGATTATAGCGTATAAAGTGTTAAAATGGAATAGAGTGATTGGAAAGTGCCGGCAGCGGCCGGCAGCGGCCGGCAGCGGGGGAAAGCGTTACTTCTTCTTGTCGTCTTTTTTCGGCAGGACGAGCATGTTGTAATAGCGCCCTTCCAGGCGGGGCTCTTTATCCATGACGCCGATATCTTCGACCATCGGCCACACTTTGAGCAGGACATCCTTTGCCGCTTCGGGGTGGGCCATTTCACGGCCGCGCAGGAAGACGCGGAATTTGACGTGCTTGCCCTCTTCGAGGAACTCGCGGGCGTGCTTGACCTTGTAGCCGACGTCGTTCTCGGCGATCTTGACGGAGAGCTTGATCTCCTTGACCTCGATCTTGACCTGCTTCTTTTTGGCCTCTTTTTTCTTCTTCTCTTCTTGGTACTTGAATTTACCGTAATCCATGATCTTCGCGACCGGCGGTTTCGCCGTCGGTGAGATCAGAACAAGATCGAGTCCGAGCTCATTCGCCTTGTCCATCGCGACTTCTGTCGGGACGACGCCCAGTGCCTCTCCGCCGTCTACAACACAGCGTACCTCGTGAGCTCGGATGTCATCGTTCATGATGACGCGGTCTTGTTTTTTACTCAAAAATGTACCTCATTAATTTTCTTTTGGATCAGCCCCATGAACTCCGCTTCCGGGAGTTCGTACTGTGTCCGTTCGCGGCGGTCGCGTACCGCCACTTTTTTATTGCTTACCTCTTCGTCACCGATAACGATGATCATAGGCACCCGTCCTTTTTCCGCTGTACGGATCCGTTTGTTCAGACTCTCGTTCTTATCGAAGATCTCCGAATCGGCGCCGATATCCATCAGCATGTCGGAAAGTTCCTTCGCATAAGCGTTGTGTGTCTCGGCAATCGGGATGATCGCCACCTGCGTCGGTGCGACGAACATCGGGAATTCCCCAGCGTAATGCTCTGTCAATATACCAATAAATCGCTCAAATGAACCTAAAATCGCACGGTGGATCATGACCGGCTGCACTTTGCTGTTGCCCTCGCCGGTGTATTCAAGCTCAAAACGTTCCGGCAGGTTGAAGTCGAGCTGCACCGTACCGCACTGCCATTCGCGGCCGATGGCATCGGTAATCTTGATGTCGATCTTCGGCCCGTAGAAGGCCCCGCCCCCTTCGTCAATCCCGTAGGTGAGGCTGTTGCGGTCCATCGCGGTTTTGAGCGCGTTGGTCGCCGTCTCCCAGATCGCGTCGTCGCCGACGGCCTTCTCCGGCTTGGTGGAGATCATCATCTGGTAGTCGAACCCGAAGGTCTTCATGATCTTGTCGATGAAATCGACGATCTCGATGATCTGCCCCTCGATCTGATCCGCTGTACAGAAGATGTGGGCATCGTCCTGCGTAAACTCCCGCACACGGAAAAGCCCGTGCAGGGCCCCCGTCATCTCGTGGCGGTGGACGACGCCGTATTCGAAGTACTTCAGCGGCAGGTCGCGGTAGGAGTGCAAATCGTGTTCATACGCCTTGATATGCCCGACGCAGTTCATCGGTTTGACGCCGAACTCGATCTCGTCGATGTTGGTGAAGTACATGTTCTCGCCGTAGTTCTGGTAGTGCCCGGAGGTCTTCCAGAGGTCCGAACGCAGCATCTCCGGCCCGCGGACCGGCTCGTAGCCGCGCTTGCGGTGGGCTTTGAACAGCAGCCCCTCCAGGCGGGAGCGCAGGCGTCCTCCGGCCGGCAGCCAGATCGGGAAGCCCGCACCGACCTCTTCGCGGAAGGTGAAGAGCTTCATCTCGTTCCCGATCTTGCGGTGGTCGCGTTTCTCCGCTTCGGCCATACGGTCGAGGTAGGCCTTGAGGCTCTCCTTGTCCGCAAACGCGATCCCGTAGATCCGGGTCAGCATCTCGTTCTTGCTGTCGCCGCCGCGGTAGGCCCCGGCGATCTTCGTCAGCTTGAAGTGGCGGATATGGCCGATGCTCGGCAGGTGTGGCCCGCGGCAGAGGTCTTCAAAATCGCCCTGCTTGTAGATGGAGACTTTTGTCTCCGGGATCCGCTTCAGGACATCGAGTTTCAGCTCGTCGTTGCCGAATTTGCGTTTGGCCTCTTCCATCGAGATCTCGTAGCGTTCGATGTCATACTTCTTTTTCGCCAGTCTGAGCATCTCTTTCTCGATGTTCTTCAGGTCCGCTTCGCCGATCTCTTCGTCGACTTTGAAATCGTAATAGAACCCTTCTTTGACAACGGGACCTACGAAAAACTTGGCATTGGTGTAGAGCGAATTGATCGCCTGTGCCATCAGGTGCGCCGTTGAGTGGCGCAGCACTTCCAGGGCGGCATCCGAGTTATCCAGCACGATCGCTTCTCCGCTGATCCCGAGGGCCTCGGCAGTTTGCAGGTCTATGATATCGTCGTTGTGTTTGAGTGCAATAGCATCCATCAATCTCTGTTCCTAACATTCATTTTGTCACGGGACACCCGAAGACGTCCGGAAATAATGGCGTGATTCTAGCGCATTTTCCTATGGAACTTCGTTAAAGGATCGGATAAAGAGTGGGATTTAATTTTGTTTGGAAGAATGGTGGCCCCAACAGGACTTGAACCTGTGACCACCACCATGTCAAGGTGGTGCTCTACCAACTGAGCTATGGGACCATCAGTTAAGAGGCCGAAATTATAGCTCCTCCTACTTTAGATTTTGCTTAAGAGCGTAACCGCCGCAGACACGTCTCCCGTTTCCCGTCGGCACGTTAAAATACCGGAATATCACCAGCTATGCTATGATTATAGACTCACAGCGCAAGGAGCGGACATGACGGCAACGCAGTTGGAACATTCACGGATGAAGGGTGGAACCGTCAGCGTCAACCCTTTCTTGCTCTTTCTCATGCTGCTGGTTGCCCCCTATGTGCTCTTTCTCGGTCTGCTGGTGGTGGTGACGGGGGAGCTTGACCTGTTCCTCCTGGCCGAAACCGTCTGGCAGGGCGAGTGGAATGCCTTTGTCAAGACGTGGATCATCGGCAGTTTCGTCCTGGCCCTGCTCGGGGCGCTCACCTTCGGCGGCTACCGTACCGAACGCTACCTGCTTCGGCGGCGCACCGCCCATACGGTGGCGCCGCGATTGACCCGGCACAACAGCCACTACGTCATCGAGGACGAACCCGAACCGGAGGACGAGACCCGCTATGCCGATCTGGGTGACGCCATGGAGTCGCCGAAACAATGAGTCTCCCCAGCAGTGCCGCCGCACTGATCCCCTTCTCCCCGCGTGAACGGGAACGCGCCGCCCTCGCCGAACGGACGTTCGCGCTGGACGGCAAAGCGCTACCGCAGCTGGAAGCGGCCGTCGCGGCCTATCACGGCTGCGCGCATGCCGTCGCATTCGACACGCCGGCTTCCGCACTCGAAGCGGCCCTTAACGGTGCAGGCAGGGTCATCACCGACGCCATGGCCCCGCCCCATCGCCACACCGCACTCTCGCGCAGCGGCGCGCAAACGGTCTATGCCGATATCGGCCTCGGCGGCGTCCTTATAGGCAGCGCCATCGCCGACGCCGTCAATGCCGAAACGACGACCGTGCTCTTTGCCCATTTCGAAGGCATCCGTTCCCAGTGCCCCGCGCTGCCCCCGGCACTGACACTGATCGAAGACATCACCGCCTCGCTTGCCCCGGCCCCCATCAGCGCGACGGCCGTCTGGTCCCTGTCGCCCCTTATGCCCGAAGGCGTCAGCCCCACCGGTTTTCTGCTGACCGACGACGATGCGAGTGCGGCGCACGCACGCCTCTTCCGGAGCGCTGGCCGGAAACCGGGCAGCCTCTGGAACTACGACCTCCCCCTGCGCGGCGCCGACTGCACGCTGGACCTCCTGGCCGCCGCCGTGGGACTGGAACAGATGACACAGCTGGAAGCTGCCTGCGAACGCCGCCGCGAAAACAGTACACTGTTGGATGAACGGCTGGGCGCTTCGACCCTTTTCGACCGCATGAAACGCGCACCCGACGATGCACCGGCCAGCTACCCAGTTTTACTGACGCCGCAGCTTTACTGCCCCAAAGAGGATATTTATACCGGTATCAGCGCAAAGGGGGTGGAGGCAGCCGTCTGCTGCAAACCGCTCTACAAAACAACCGCTTTTAAAGATGACAGTGTCCGTTTACCGGTGACGGAGGATTTCTACAAAGCCCTGCTGCAGCTGCCCTGCCACCACCGGCTTACATCGTCGGAAGCGGAACAGGTCGCCGCGGTCCTGCTTGAAGCGACGGAGAAATACGCCTACCGGGGATGCCGCTTTTAGTCGCCCACGGCAATCCGCAGCGCCAGAACGTTGGCAATGCCGAGGATCATCATGGCAGGATAGAAGAGTCCGGCCATCAGAGAGACCATCACGACCGGCCCCAGGAAAGGGACCAGTATCAGCAGCATTACGACAACCATCGCCAGCGCGGCGATCCCCATGAATGCCAGCCCGAGATAAAAGACGAAACGGAAATACTCCCCCTTGGCCGCGACCTGCCACACCGCAGGTGTGAAGACCGAAAAAACCGCCTTGAACGCTTCCCCGAAGGTATCCGAGAGGATCACCCGTCCCTGGGCGATGGGGTAGACGTAGGCGATCAGCATCCCGACGACCAGCACGGGGATCACCGTTATCCCCATCGCTTCCATGAAGGCGATCAGCTGCGCTTCGTCCGTGGCGGACTCCTCGAGGACGGCCGGGTCTATTCCCACGGCAAACACCAGCACCATCCAGAGCAGGAACAGCCCCATCCCCATTACAAACCAGGCCAGCCAGGCACCGAAAGCGGGTGCCTGGTAGCGGGTCATAAACGCTGCGAACGTCGTCTGTTCCGCTGACGCGATAAAGGTGCCGATGGTATCGGCATTGACCAGGGTGCGTCCGACGTAGATCTGTACCGCTTGGGCAAAAACGCCGAGCGCCACGGCAGCGACCATCCCCAGCAGCGGTATCAGCTCCAGCAAGGAGAGCAGTATAAAAGCGGCCAGGGTTGTCAGGGCCAGCGTACGGTTGCGTTCTACGAATTCCCACCCCAGACGAAACGCGTTCTTCACCGGCTCCCGGCGGGCCTCGTCTACAAGGCGGTTCTCTGTCAGCTCCATGGTTCCCCCATTCATGATTTCGGACCATTATACAAAACCGCCGCCTTCAAAACCCTGCACCTCCCCAAGGCCGTCCGAAAAACTTGTCTCTGCCTTAATCTGGCAAACCGTTTTCAGAGCGTTAAAACTTTTTTCGCTACACTTGCGAACTCAAAACCGCAATACTATATATATAGGAAACTCATTGAAACTGATTATCGTAGAGTCCCCGGCCAAGGCAAGAACCATCAAGAACTTCCTCGGAAAAGGGTACGAAGTCATCGCTTCCAAGGGGCATATCCGCGACCTCCCCAAAAGCCGCTTCGGCATCAAGGTCGACGAGGAGGCACGCACGCTCACCCCTGAATACAGCGTCTCCAAGGAGAATGCGCCCACGGTCAAACAGATCCAGGATCTGGCCAAGAAAGCGGATGAAATCTACATCGCGACCGATGAGGACCGCGAAGGAGAAGCGATCGGATGGCACATCGCCCATGCGATCAAAAAAGACCCTGCCGCCCTGCCGCGCATCGTCTTCCACGAGATTACCAAAACCGCTATCGAGCACGCCCTGGAGACGGCCCGCGCCATCGACATGGACCGCGTCAACGCCCAGCAGACCCGCCGTCTGCTCGACCGTATCGTCGGTTACAAGCTCTCCCCGCTGCTGAGCTCCAAGATCCAGAAGGGGCTCTCCGGCGGCCGCGTCCAGTCTTCGACACTCAAGATCATCGTCGACCGCGAACGGGAAATCAAGGCCTTTAAACCCGAAGAGTACTGGACCATCGATACGGTTTTCACCCCTGGCATCGACGCCAGCCTCTACAGCTACGATGGTGAAAAGCTCGACAAACTCTCCATCAAGAACCAGGCCCAGGCCGAAGCGATGACCGAGCGCATCCGCGGCGAGGCCTTCAGCGTCAGCGCGATCGAAACCAAGCAGCGCAAAACCTCCACGCCGCCGCCATTCATGACCTCGACCCTGCAGCAGACGGCCTCGAGCAAGCTCGGCTTCTCTCCGAAAAAGACGATGATGCTGGCCCAGACCCTCTACGAAGGAGTCAAAACCCCCAGCGGCACCTCCGGGGTCATCACCTATATGCGTACGGACTCTCTCAATATGGCCAAAGAGGCCGTCGAAGCGGCCCGCGACACCATCGTGAAGACCTACGGCGAAAAGTACCTTCCGAAATCCCCCAAAGCCTACGGCAAAAAGGCAAAGGGGGCCCAGGAAGCCCACGAAGCAATCCGCCCGACGATGCTCGATTTCACCCCGCAGGTCGCGGCCCAGTACCTCAAACCCGACGAACTGAAGCTCTACCGCCTCATCTACACCCGCTTCCTCGCCTGCCAGATGACCGATGCGCTCTTCGAGCAGCAGTCCATCACCTTCCAAAGCGATAGCGCCGAGTACAAGGCGACGGGCCGCAAACTCCTCTTTGACGGCTTTTACAAAGTCCTCGGTACCGATGACAAGGACAAACTGCTGCCGGCCCTCGAAGAGGGGCAGAGGATCGCCCTCGAGTCGATCGCGCCGACGCAGCACTTTACCGAGCCGCCGTCACGCTACTCCGAAGCGAGCCTGATCAAGAAGCTCGAAGCCGAAGGGATCGGCCGTCCGTCGACCTACGCCCCGACGATCTCGACGCTCCAGGCGCGCAGCTATATCGACATCGAAAAACGCCAGATCGTCCCGACCGAGGTCGCCTTTACCGTCACCGAACTGCTGGAGAAGCACTTCCCGGAGATCGTCGACGCGAACTTTACCGCGAACATGGAGGAGATCCTCGACAAGATCGCCGACGAACACCATGACTGGCAGAACGTCCTCGTCGACTTCTACTTCCCCTTCATGGAGGAGATCACCAAGGGCAAAACGGAGATCAAGAGCCTCAAGATGGCGGAGCCGATCGGCCGCAACTGCCCCGAATGCGGTTCGGAACTGCTGATGCGCTCGGGCCGTTACGGCAAATTCATCGCCTGCAGCGGCTTTCCGAAGTGTAAATACACCGAGCAGGTTGCCGAAGAGGGTGCACCTGCCAAGCAGGCACCGGAAGCGGAAACGACCGATGAGATCTGCGACAAGTGCGGCAGCCCGATGGTCATCAAAAGCGGCCGTAACGGCAAGTTCCTCGCCTGCAGCTCCTATCCGAAATGCAAAAACACCCGTCCCCTCGAAGCCCCGAAAGCAGCAACGGTCCCCTGCCCGGACTGCGGCGGCAAACTGCTCTTCCGCCAGTCGCGCCGCGGGGCGTTCTGGGGCTGTGAGAACTACCCTACCTGCAAATTCATCTCGAAGTTCGAGCCGACGGACAAGAAGTGCGACCAGGAGGGGTGCGACGGCGTCCTTGCCCGCCGTACCTACCGCGGCAAAGAGGTCTATGAGTGCGTCAAGTGCAAGCACCGCACCCCGATCGAGGAAGAGGCGTGAAAATCGGGCTGCTCTCCGACACCCATAAAAAGGTGGAGTATTCCCAGCAGGTGATCGACCACCTGCTGGCCGAGGGCGCCGAATTCCTGATCCACTGCGGCGATATCGTCAAAGAGGAGATGCTCCAGCAGCTCAAAGCGGCCGGCAAACGCTACGTCGCCGTCTACGGCAACAACGACCCGCACCTGGCGGCGGTGCATAACCGCTACAACCTGGTGCAGGAGCCGCACTACTTCAAGCTGGCGAAGACGAAATTCAAACTGATGCACCTGCCGTTTTACATGAGTGCCGACGCCCAGATCGTGCTCTTCGGACACACGCACACTTTCGAGTGCGATTTCAAAAACGGTACGCTCTATCTTAACCCCGGTGAAGCATGCGCCCGGTCCAAACCGGTCTCGGAATGTGCTATGCTTGAGATCACGGATGACGCCTTCAACGTCACCCAGTACAGTCGGCAGCTGGACGAAGCAGCGTTCCACGCCCGGCACTTCAGTTTCGAGAGGGAATCGGAATGACCGAGAAGGTTTTCCTGTGCGCTATCAGCAACATCAACAGCGGGACCTGCAGCGAAGACTGCAAGTTCTGCTCCCAAAGCGTCCGCTATAAAGCCGACATCGCCCGCTACAAGCAAAAACCCGTCCCCGACATCATCCAAGAGGCCCGCTCGGCCAAAGCCTCCGGCGCCCTCGGCTTCTGCCTTGTTACCGCGCACAAAGGACTCGATGACCGTACACTCGATTTCGTCTGCGAAGTCGCCGAGGCCGTCAACGCGGAAGTGCCGGGGCTGCGCCTGATCGCTTGCAACGGTACCGCCTCCGTTTCCCAGCTCGAGACCCTCAAACGATCCGGGATCAAGGCCTACAACCACAACCTGGAGACCTCCCGGGAGTTCTACCCGCAGATCTGCACCACCCACCCCTGGGACGAACGGTTCGAGACCTGCGAGAACGTCAATGCCGTCGGTCTCAAACTGATTTCCGGCGGGATCTTCGGCCTGGGCGAAACCCAGGAGGACCGGCTCAGTATGCTCACCTCCCTGCAGAAACTGAACCCGGTCTCCGTGCCCATCAACTTCTACCACCACAATCCGGCCCTGCCCCTGCGTCCCAACCCGCTCACGGCGGACGAGGCCCTGGAGCTGATCACGCTGACGCGGGAGATGCTGCCCGATGCCGAGCGCATCATGGTCGCCGGCGGGCGGGAGCTGATGTTCGGGGAGCGGCAGCACGAAATCTTCGCCGCCGGTGCCAACTCCATCGTCGTCGGCAACTACCTCACAACGGAAGGGCGCGACCGCAATGCCGACCTCGAAATGCTGCGCAGTCTCGGCCTGGCCGTCGCGGACCGCGTCGGGGAGTAAGCGATGGATCATGATATCACGCTGATCATCACCCTCGCGCTGATCATCATGTTCTCTCCTTTCCTCGCCAAACTGTTCAAAATCCCCACCACGCCGATCGAGATCATCCTCGGGGCTTTTTTCGGCTATGCCGGACTGCTGCACGGCAGCCACTTCTTCGAATTCATCGCGGAGGTCGGCTTTCTTTTCCTCATGTTCCTGGCCGGGATGGAGATCAACCTGCGCACCTTCTGGCGTATGGACCGTACCGTTTTGCGGCGTATCACCCTCTACCTCATGGCACTCTATACCCTCTCGGGCATCGCCGTCTGGTACTTTGAACTCGGCCGTATTTTCATGGTCCTGCTGCCGCTCATCTCCGTCGGTCTGGTCGCCGCGCTCAACAAGGAGTACGGCAAGTCCGAGTGGCTCGCGCTGGCGATGCTCGCCGGGGGGATCGGCGAAGTCGTCTCCATCGCCATCCTCACCGTCTCCTCCGCCGCGCTCGAGTACGGCGACGGCATCGGGCTCTTCAAAACCATCGGTTCGCTCGTCCTCTTTATCGTCATCATCACCCTGCTGTTCAAGCTGCTGCAGCTCTTTTTCTGGTGGTACCCCGAGGTGGCGACGATGCTGATGCCCCACGTGGACAACCGCGAACAGGACGTCCGCCTCTCCATCGGTATTCTCTTCCTGCTGGTGGCCATCATGCTCTATCTCGACCTCGAGCTCGCCTTTGCCGCCTTCATCGCCGGGATGTTCATCCCGACCTTTTTCGAGCATAAGCATGAGCTCCCGGAGAAACTCGGAAGTTTCGGTTTCGGCTTCCTCGTCCCCCTCTTCTTCATCTACATCGGGACGACTTTTGACCTCAATGCGCTGATGATGGAGGGGCTGATTTCCAAAGCGCTGATGGTCACCTTCGTGATGATCGCGATCCGGCTCATCGCGGCGCAGATCTTCGCCCCCGCGATGGGGTGGCGCGACGCCCTGCGTATCGGGCTCAGTCACGCCATGCCGCTGACGCTCCTTATCGCCATTACGACCCTCGCCTACACCAGCAACAGTATCGACAAGCTCCACTATTATGCGCTGATCCTTGCCTCGCTCTTCGAAGTCATCGTCGTCATGATCGCCATCAAGCTGCTCCATATCGTCCGGATGCCGGCCGAGGAGCTGCATGGCTGACCTGTCACTATACGTAACATTTTGTGCTATAATCATCTGATATGGCATGAAGGAGACGGCTATGACGCTTCAGACCCTCCTGCTGCAGCTTGCACGCGCAGCGATCGCATCGGCGTTCGGCGAACCTTTCCCTTTCGATAAAGCCGAACTGCTTGCTCAATTCCCGGAACTGGATGAACCCCGCGCCACCTTCGTCACCCTCAAGATCGGGGGAAAAGCACTGCGCGGCTGCATCGGTTCCATCGTCCCGCACACCTCGCTCTACGAGGATGTCATCGCCAACGCTCGATCCGCGGCCTTCAGCGATCCCCGCTTTTCGGAACTGACCGATCGTGAATACCGCCGCTGCAGCGTAGAAATCTCGCTCCTGAGTGTTCCGGAAAATCTCCCGTATGAAGATGCCGACGACCTACGGCGCAAAATTCGTCCGAACGTCGACGGCGTTATCCTGCAGTTCAATGGCCGCAGCGCGACCTTCCTGCCGCAGGTCTGGGAGGAGCTGCCCGACTTTGATTCCTTCTTCGCCCACCTCGGCCTCAAGGCCGGCCTGGGGACGGACGTCCTCAACCACCATCCCGATATCTTCACCTACCAGGCGGAGCATTTCGAGGATGCTCCCCTGGAACAAGGAGGTGTATTATGAGCGCACGCACAACCGCACATGCCGGGACCTTCTACCCGGCCCAGGCTTCGGAAATTGAACGTTTTTTCAAAGCGTTCGAGGAGATGGGAAACGTCGACGTTCCCGAAACGCCGCGGGCGCTGATCGTCCCCCACGCCGGTTACATGTATTCGGGCTTTACCGCGCACCTGGCCTTTGAGCAGCTGCGCCATTCAACCGCCAAACGCGCCATCGTCATCGGCCCTTCACACCGGGTCGCCTTTCACGGGATGAGCGTCTCGCTTTTTGACGAGTTCTCCACCCCGCTGGGGGACCTGACCATCGACAGGACTTATGCCGAGAAGCTGAAGGAGAAATACGGGCTCGCGTTCGAGCCCGCAATGCACATGGAACACTCGACGGAGGTACAGATGCCCTTTATCAAGCACTACGCCCCGCAGCTGGAAGTCGTGGAGATGGTCTACGGCGCCTTCGACCCGAACACACTCGGCGTCATCATTACCGACCTGCTCAAAGACGAGGAGAACGTCGTCGTCATCAGCACGGACCTCAGCCACTTCTATACGGAAGAAGAGGCGAACAGGCTCGACAATATCTGCCTGAACGCCATTAACAAACGGGAGCCTTCCATGATGCATTCGGGATGCGAAGCCTGCGGCGCCATCGGGGTGGAAGGGGTACTTATTGCTGCCCAGAACGACGACCTCAATGTCAAGCTCCTCGACTACCGCACCAGCAGCTGGACGACCAAGGATACAAGCAACGTCGTCGGATATACTTCGGCGGTCTTCTACTAACCGCGGAAGAGCGCTTCTGCTGCACTGCCTAAAACACCTTTTACCAAAAGCGGCCCCCTCTGACGTACAATGAATCCAACTTCAATATTTGACATACGCCAATGCATATCGCAATATTTAATATATTTAAATTGTATGAAATATTTAAAAACTTCTATATCCTAATCATATCCTATTATTTTCTATTTAAGTTATCTCATTATTGAAAGGTGTACAATAGTTTTTAGGTAATGAAACTCGACCAGAATCATATAAGGAGTACACGATGAATTTGGTAAGCAAAATGCTGACAGCAGCTGTATCAACGGCAGCAATTGTGGCTATGACGGCTTGTGGCGGTGGTGGTGGCGGATCGTCAACACCGGCAGGGGTGTTTCTGAAAACGGTAATTGACAGCGTAACATCAGGCAATAGGTATCCGCTAAATAATGATGATGCCTATCAAAAGTATCAGAATCTATACCTGGCTTCGGAAATCGAGGGCTCGGGTAATATAGAGAAGATCTCCCTTTATTATTTTTATGATGAAGCATCCGAGATTTCGTGTCCGCAGATGACCATTAGGCTGGGACATACCAGCGAATCGAACCTGACAGCCACCTACGCTGACAACGTGGAAAATGGCTATGGTTCACTGCAGACTGTTTTCGACAACAGAACACTGACCATCCCAGCCGGCAATGCTGGAGAAGCATTTGACATCACCCTTGATGAACCGTTTGCCTACAATGGTACAGACAACCTTGTCATTGAATTTGAAAGAAGCGCAGCATGTTCGGCCAACCTCTATGCCCAGAGAGGTGATAGGCCCGAGCCGCGTAGAGCCTATAATTTTGGCGCCGTTTCACCGACAGCCACCGGTCTTGATGGAACTTTGTTGAAAGCGACATTTGCGTTCGGCGGCGGTGACAACACCCAATATTACGGTACAGGGCTCGACCATGCCTACCCATTGACGACAGGGGCAAATCTCCGTATGCAAAACATGTACATGGCAGCCGATATCAACGGTTCCGGTCCCGTTACCGGCTATGCCTTGCGGCTGAACAAGCTCTCCGTCGAAGGGAACTATACGATGACCGTGAAGATGGGGCATACTTCATCTGATGTGCTTTCGGCGACCTTTGCCGACAATGCCGACAAATTTGTGACCGTAGCACAGGATGTCACCGTCCATGTCCCGGCCGGAATTCCGGCCGGCGGATGGGTATGGATTCCTCTGAACGGCACCTTCAACTATAACGGGACAGACAACCTTGTCGTCGATTTCACTACGTCCGCTGGACAAGGGGACCTGAACTATGTCGAAGCGGTCAATCTGGGCGGCAGCCAGCGTGTTTATGGGAACAACGTCGCTACGGGCACGGTAGACGGCTATGTCAACAATGCCAAGTTCCGTTTCAATGGTGCAGGTATGAGCGTACTGATGTCGACAAACCAAACAGGTCAGGCTTTCCCATTCTGGGCCACAGAAGGTTCTATGCAGCATCTTTACAGTGCGTATCAACTGGGTTCTGCAGGTACCATCAACCGCATCGAGTGTAGAGCGAACAATGACCAAGCAGCCGATACGGGCTATGATTACAATGTCTCTATGGCACATACGACCGCCATGGATTTAGGTACTGTTTTTGCGGACAACCTTGTGTCCGATAAAACCGTTGTCTATTCCGGCATGATCAACACGCCTGCAGTAAAAGCGGGGGACTGGGTCGGTATCAATCTGACGAAGCCGTTCAAATATGACGGTGTTTCCAACCTGGTACTCGAGATCAGAGGTACAGGCGGTTCAGGCGGTATTGACTGTAGACGCGGCAATACCCCGAATCAGCAGCTCTTGTGGGGCAATTATGATGCAGCAGCAACATCCGGCTCCACAGAAGCGAAACTGGTCGACACCCGCTTCTATTTTAAATAAACAGCCTGGGGGCTGTGTTAGATGTTTCTGCTCTCGCAGCAGAAACATCATCTCTCACCAAAGAACGTTCATCAAATGAAAAAACACTCTCGTTGAATGTTAAAGTCCTGCTTTCTTTCACTCATATCGTAATCTGCGAGAGTCCAATAATGTTTTCAAATACATTCGCCTGTAGATCACGCCATCCTTGGTTGCCCACTCAGTCTTCAAGCCCTTAATTGAGCCGCTTGATAACGTCGTCGTCACGCCGCAGCGTCTTGTCGTTGTCGAGAATGTGCCGCGCGATATAGAATCCGTGGTTCAGCCCAAGTGCGATGGAGCCACCACGCTCCTGGGTGATATCCCCGGCAACAAAGATGCCCGGGACGTCGCTCTCGTAGTTTTCATCGTGGACCGGGCACCCCTCTTCGATCCCAATGCCCGATCCCGTCAGGAAGGCACTCGGTGTCGTCCCGCCGATGGCGTAAACGACGCGGTCAAAGGTCTCCGGCTCGCGATCTTCGAAGATCACCTTCACTTTGCCGTCCTCCTCTTCAAGGCCTTCGATGTTTGTATTGAGAATAGGGCGTACCTCGCCATGGGCAATGGCATTGGCGATATCGGTCTGGTTCGTCGGGTTGGCGCGTCGGAACGTCGCACGGCGGTAGCAGATGGCCACATTGTTTTTCGTGGCCAGGTCGACGGCATACTCGACCGCCGAATCCCCCCCGCCGACAACAAGAATCTTCTCGTTCTCCGTCACGTCGTCGAGGGTGTAGTTGACCTGTTTGCGGATCGAAGGCGGAATCTTGTAATCGGGTTTGTTCGGTTTGCCCATCCGGCCGATGGTGACGACAACATAGCGCGCACGGATGCTGCCGCCGGGGACCATGACATCGAAGATGCCGTCGTCGCCTCTGACGATCTTCTGCACTTCCGTCTGCGTCTGCAGTTTGACAGAGTGTTTCTCCAGTACCTCATCGAAAAAGTCGAGGGTGCTCTCTTTCGTGCCGTCGATAAAGTAGATGTTGCCGTCGAGCTCGACCTTCTGACCCTGCCAGTCTTTGTCGACACGTTTGTTGTCCTTGTAATATTTCCGGATCGTCTCGTTGTGGCTCTGCCCCTTCTCCAGGATGATGATGTCGCGCATCCCCAGCAGGTAGCTCTCTACCGCTGCGGCGATTCCCGCGGGGCCCGCCCCGATGATCGCCAGGTTGTAAACTTCGTCCATACTCTCTCTCCTGCAGCCGTTTGTATTGCCTATTATTGTAGCACTTTAGGATGACGAAACCCCTCCGGCTGCCACCTATTTGTTCTATTTATACCTCCAAATGGGAAGAAGGTATACTATAATCGTCATTCATCATGAAATTTCTGTTCTTCAGCCTGTTGTCGGTTCTGCTGTTTATCGTCCCTTATGCCGCCGGGGCAACCGCCAAAAAACCACTGAACGAAGTGCTGCCCGTTCTGCTCACCATAAGGGACGATGCCATCGAACTGGGAAAAGGCCCGACGGACGTGTACGCCTTTATCGATCCGCGCTGCCCCCATTCGCGGGATTTCGTCGGCATGATCACCGAGAGTGATAAGATGCAGGAGCGTTACCACTACTACTTTTTTCTCTACGCCCACCCCATGTTCAAGTCCGAGGCCGTCATTAACGCCATCTACAACGCCCCCCGTCCCAAAGAGGCAATGCTGGACTATATGCAGGGGCGCGCGCCCCTGCCCAAACTCAACCGCCTCACCCCGCCCTCGATCCACGTCAAAGTCGCCCGTATCAAGACGGCGGCGGAGCAGATCGGCGTCGACAAACGCCCCTACCTCATCCTCGACAAAAAGAAGCAGCCATGAGATACCAAGAGACCCCCAAAGTCAGCCGCTACGTCACCTTCATTGCCCGTAACCGTGCCGCCGTGATCGGGCTTTTCCTGCTGCTTGCAATCCTGACGCTCTCCCTGGGGCGTTTCAGTTTTGTCCTCAGCGACGAACGGTTCTGGCTGGGAGGTTCGCAGGAGCTGGCCATGACGAAGGCCCTGGGGATCGTACCGGAAAACGTGCAGCACCTTCGGGTCTACGTCGACCGGTTCGACGACGACACCAAGGCGAAACTGGCGGCGCTCCATACGCAGCTGACAGAGGTCCCGGGGGTACGGCACGTCGATTCGCTCTTTAGCAGCCGATACATCTACAACGACAAGGCAACCGAGGGGTCGTCGCTCATCAAGGCCCTTCCCCTCTCCGAACTGAACGCGGCCCAGGCGTACGCATTCATCCGCGCCCTGCCCGACGCCTACCGCCGCTACGTTACGGAGCACTTCGACGCCTTTGACTTCTACCTCTACGGGGATGAACGGCTGGCCGAAGCACAGCTTTCCATCCCTTTCGCCTATACGCTCGATGAGACCGACAGCAGCTTCAGCTACCGGCAGACCCTGCTCTACCTGGGGCTGATCGTCCTGGCCGTCATCTTCTTTTTCCGGTTCATCTTTCACAACTACGTCTCCGCCTTCGCCGCACTCATTGTCGTCTCGGGCACCCTGCTCTTTACCTTTGAACTCATCTACCTCATCACCGGACTGCACGAACTGCATCTCGCCCTGGGGCTCATTATTATCGCCATTGCCCTGGTAGACTATCTCTACTTCTACTACCGTTGGCATGTCACCCAGTACCGCGACGACTCCCACCGCGCCCTACTCAAGTCCCTCAACCGGACCGTCACCCCAGCACTCTGGACCACGGTCATCACCGCCGTGGGGCTGGGAACCCTGCTCTTTTCGGAAAACGAGATCGTCCGGATGCTCAGTATCAGTATCATCGGCGCCTCCCTCATTGCACTGCTGCTCAACACGACCCTGCTGATTGCACTGCTCAGCTATTTCCGGGTGCGCCACCCCCGGGTGCGTTTCAGCCGGCCCGTCTACTACTTCGTCAGCCGGGAACTGGAGTACAATCCCAAACTTCTGCGCCTGCTCAACCTGGCCACCATCGGCATCCTGCTGCTGGGCCTCAGCCTCTTTCTGACCCGCGCCGACCTGCTTCTCTCCCCAGGGCAGAGCGGCCGCACCCTCGTTCTCACCGTGCCGTTCGACGAGATCGACCCCGCCACCGTGGAACAGATCGACACCTTCGCCTCGGAATTGACACACCGTTTCGCCAGCGTCAACAGGGTCGACAGCGTCGCCGCGCTGCTGCACCTCATCCACCAGGCCGAAGCCCCCGGTGAGCCGATGGACGACCAGGCAATCCTGCGTGCGCTCTTCTTTATCGACATGTACGACCTCAACCAGCGCTACTTCGATGACGAAAAACAGACCCTGAAACTTACCCTTTTCATGGAACCCGGCGTCGATACGGCAGCGCTGCTCACCTACCTGCGCGGCTACCAGGCCCTCCCCCTGCACTTCAGCGACGTCCAGACCCTCGTACGCAGCGCCAAACAGCAGCAGATTGTCGTGCTCGCCGCCTCGCTCTTTACGGCCCTTGTCATCATCGGGCTCATCATGGGGATCATCTTCGGGTCGGGGCGGATGATCTACATCGGCTTCATCACCAATGCCATCCCCATTGCCTGGTTTGGGCTGGCCATGGAGATGCTCGATACCCCCGTCAACCTCGAGATGCTCATTGCCATGTCCATCTCCGTCGGGCTTGGTTCCGACGCGACGGTGCACTTCGCCTTCAAATATTTCCGCGCCCGCTTCTTCGGCCGCAGCCGCAAACACGCCCTGGAGATCACCTTCTTCTACGGTGCCGTCCCCGTCGTCATCGGCGCCTTCGTGCTCGTCATCTTCTTCGCGTCGCTGATGATGACATCGATCGCGAGCCTGCGTGACATCGGCAAATTCGGTGCTGAGCTCATCACCCTCTCCCTCGCCACCGACCTGCTCCTGCTCCCGGTCTTCCTGCTCTCCATCGACCCCTACCCCAAAAGCAGGGAGATCCACAAGGACCACTGCACGATTTAGTTAAGAGTTAAGAGTTAAGAGTTAAGAGTTAAGAGTTAAGAGTTAAGAGTTAAGAGTTAAGAGTTAAGAGAAACGTGCGACAATCCGCTTCTTCTGTCAAGGCCGAAACGGAAATTAGCGGGTCGAGCGGACCTATGACGCTTGGAATCTCCCGAAAGCGGCAGCCTTTCGCACTTTCTTCTTTCGGGTTCGGTTTCTTCTTTGTGCGAGCAAAGAAGAAAGGGAACAAAAAACCCTTTAGAAAAGCAACCCGACCAACGCCGCCAGCAGAACAGGCGGCGTAATGACAAGGCCGACTTTCATATACTCCCCCCACCCTATTTTCACGCCTTTATTGGCAAGGACATGCAGCCAGAGAAGGGTCGCCAGCGAGCCGATCGGCGTCATCTTCGGCCCCAGGTTTGCCCCGAGGATGTTCGCGTACGCAAGGGCATTCTGGCCCGCGTCGGCGATGGCGATGTCCATGATCATAATGGTGGGCATATTGTTCATCACGGCACTGAGGCCGGCGGAGAGGAAGCCGGTCCCGATAACCGCAACTGCTTCTCCCTGCGCCGCCATCGCCGATACGGCATCGGCAAGGTAATCGGTCAGCCCCGCGTTTTTCAGGCCGTAGACAACGACGTAGAGGCCTATGGAAAACCAGACGACCTGCCACGGCGCCGCCTTGACGGTCATTATGGGTTTGACCGCCTTGTAGTAGTTGGCGATGAAGAGGAAAATAACCGCCCCGCCCAGGGCGAAGAGGGAAACAGGGAGGTCATAGCGGTCGCCGATAAAGTAGCCCGCCATCAAAAGGGCGAGAAAGCCCCAGCTGAGCTTAAACATCGTCATATTCTTGATGACACTGGCGGGCTCGGGGAGTTCAGAGACGTCGACTTTGAGCGGGATATCTTTGCGGAAATAGAGCCAGAGCACAATGATCGAAGCAATAATGCTCAAAAGGTTCGGCAGGAACATCGCCTGTGCGTACTCCCAGAACCCAAGGTTGAAATAGCCCGCCGTGACGATGTTGGTGAGGTTGGAGATCACCAGCGGGTTGGAGGCGCTGTCGCCGATAAAGCCCCCCGCCATCAAAAAGGCGAACACGGCAACGGGGTTCATTTTCAGGTGTTTCATCTTCGCCAGCAGGATCGGTGTGAGGATCAGCGCCGCCCCGTCGTTGGCGAAGAAGGCCGCCACCAGGGCGCCGAGCAACAGGATGTAGACGAACATTTTGTTGCCGCTGCCGCCGGAAAGCTTTGCCATCTTCAGCGCCGCCCACTCGAAGAAGCCGATCTCGTCCAGGACAAGAGAGAGGAGGATGATCCCGATAAAGGCGAGCGTCGCATCCCAGACTATTCCCGTCACCGTCCAGACGTCACCGATACTTACGACGCCGAGTACGACGGCTATGATGGCGCCGATGACGGCCGTCGTACCGATCTGGAGCCCCCTGGGCTGCCAGATGACGAAAAGAAGTGTCACAAGAAAAAGCAGGGCTGCCGTCAACATAAGTTCCGTCCTCACCGAAAGTTCAGCCGTAAATATATCAATATTTATTGATATAATCAACTCTGCTGCCGATCGCCCCGAAAAATGCTATGCTGTGTTATTTCAATTACGGAGTCTCCTGTGAATACGGCATCCACAGAACTGCTCGCCCTCTATCTCCCCAAACCGCTGAACTACAAGAGGCTCCAGCTTGCCCTCGGGGCGGAGATGCAGAAACGGCTGGAAGGAACCTACTATCTGCGCAAAGATGACTTTATCGTCGTCTTCACGCAGTTCAACGTACTGGCGATGGTCAACATGCCGCCGCCCGAACGCATCGCCCTGCTTCAGGCGCTCGGGATCGATGCCGCCGAACATGACATGAAACAGATGGTCTACCAGGACTACAATATCTGCTTCGACCCGGCGCTGACCTCCCCGTTTACCGTCAGCAATGAAGCGATCACCCTTCAAAGCGCCTCGGATCTGAATATGGTCATCATCGCCTATGTGATCGCCCAGAGCGTTGCCCTGGACGTTTATGAACAGAAGCTGGCCGACTACTCCGAACGGAGCCGGACCCTGATCGAGGATTCCGACAGCTATTCGCTCTTCAAACGGACCCGTCTCGCCCGTTTCGCCAAGCAGCTCGTGCTTATCCGCCACGACCTCCTTATCGACCTCTACCTGCTGGACAAACCCAACATTTTATGGGACAACGCCGATGCCGAAGCGCTCTACAACAGCCTGGCAACCGCATTGGAACTCAGCGACCGTTTCGAAGTCGTCAGTTACAAGCTCGGCAGCATCAAGGACGATATCATCATGGTCATGGATATCACCAACCATAAGCACAGTTCGTTTCTGGAGTGGATCATCATCGTCCTTATCGCCGTCGAGATCGGCATGGGACTGATCGAGTGGTTCAAGCCCGCATTTTTGCACTGAGTCCGATCACTTTTCGCAGCCGCAGGACTCCCCCGAACAGCACGCCTCTTTTTTCGCGAACCACGGTTTGGCGATAAAGTAAAGTACCAGCCCCCAGAGCAGCAGTGACGAAGCGACGGCGATGATGCCCGCCTCTTCATGCAGATGCACCAGTGCCTTCGGGTCGATCTCGGCCCGGATAAAGAGCCAGTCGAGCATGAGCCCGAAAACGACGCTGGCGACGGTGATGGTGCCCAGGTAGATGGCGAGGGCCCTTGTTCCCAACATCTTTTTCACGACGCCGATGGTGACGGTGTTGGTCGCGGGGCCCGCGCTGAGGAAGACGAAGGCCGCCCCGGCGCTCACCCCCGAGAGCATCAGCCCCGCCGCGATCGGCAAAGACGCCGTCGCGCAAACGTACATCGGCACGGCGACGGCGATGACAATGAGGTAGGAGAGCCAGCTGTTCTCGGCCAGCAGTGTGCCAAGGTCCTCGGGGATCGCCACCGTGATCAGCGCCCCGACGATGAGTCCCCAGAAGAGCGGTTTGGCGATGTCGCCGAGCAGGGTCACGAAGGCGTAGCGCAGTGCCCCGCCGGGCGCAAAACGTTTTTTCTCCTCCGTTTCGCAGCCGCAGCCGGAGCTGCAGCAGCTCTCCTCCTCTTTTTGGGGAGACGCCATGCTGAAGCCGACCGGCGCGGCCTGTTTCGGCGGGGCGGCCATCGAGAAGGCCGGGGCCTTCGGCGCGGGCGCGGGTTCAGGCTCCGAACCGAACAGGTTTGTCAGGATCCCGGCAATCATCGCCATGAGCATGGAGGTGAAGACGCGGTAGAGGGTAAAGGCCCACCCGAACATCCCGTAGGTCGCGAGAATGGAATCCACCCCCGTGATGGGCGTCGAGATGAGGAAACTGAGCGTCGCGCCGTGGCTCGCCCCGCTCTTCTTGATGGAGGTCGCCAGCGGGATCACCCCGCAGGAGCAGACCGGCAGCGGAATGCCGAAGAGGGTCGACTTGACGACGGAGGCCACGTTGTCGCTGCCCAGGTGCTTCGTGACCAGCGCATCGGGCACGAGCTCATGCAGGACCCCCGCGAAGAGGAGGCCGAAAACGATATAGGGGGCCATCGCATTGCTCAGGTCGACAAGCGCACCCCAAAAGAGGACCAGATACTCCATTGCTTTCCCTTCTTCCAAAAACGCCATTGTCCGACGAAACGTTTTATAACACGCTTTTATCCGTCAATCTTACCGTTTTTATGTCCGGGCGCTAAGGTTGACCTGCACACTTCTTACACACAGCACCAGTATCATTCCCTATTCACTCAAAAGGAGACCGATGTTCCGTCCGCTCTTAGCCCTGCTGCTCGCTGCCGCCGCGCTCCGGGCCGAGGGGATCGACACCCTGATCGACCGCGCGCTAGAACAGCACCACTCGCTGAAGATGATCGAACAGCGCCTCGGCGCCTATGACGCCATGGAGGACAAAAGCACCCTCTTCGCCAACCCGGAGCTGCTCGTTGGCATCAACGACGTCCAGTTCGACGACCCCACGGACCGCACCCTCGAGCCGATGCAGTTCACCTCCGTCACCCTGAAGCAGAAATTCCCCTGGTTCGGGAAGCGCGGCGCGGCGGGTGAGAAGGTGCGGGCACAGAAAGCCGTGCTCTTCGCCTCCCTCGAGGCGGCGCAGGCGGAGCTGGCCAAGCGGATCCGGCTGCGCGCCTACACCGTCGCCGAACTGAACGCGCGCCTGGGCGTCTTGCAAAACTACCTGGAACTAACAAACCAGAACATCACCCTCAACACCGCCTACGCCTCCACCCAGCGCGACCGCCATATGGGAATAATGTCCGCCGAACTGCTCCGCTCCGACATCGCCGTGCGCCGGGAAAAGCTTACGGCGATGCTCACGGCGCAGAAAGCGCGTCTGGCCTACCTCGTACAGGCCCCCTTCGACACCGTCGAGGCCGACGAAGCGGTCACGCCCCCGCCGCCCCTGGAGACCTACCTGCAGCAGCTGGAGAACAACCGGATCTACCGCGTCAAAGCGGCCGACCAAAAGGCCGCGGCGGCGGAGACGAAGGTCAAAGCGCTCTCGGCCAACGCCGACCCCTTCGTGATGGTCGGCTACTACTACCGCGAAGCCCACCCCGACTACCTGAGCGTCACCGTCGGCGCGGCGCTGCCGCTCTACGGCGCGGAGCGCGACGACACCGAAGCGGCGCGGCAGGCGGAGCTGGCAGCAGCGGAAGCGGCCGCCGACTACCGCCTGCAGCTTCGCAGCGAGATCGAAGCGGCGTACGCGGCGCTGACCGAGGCCTACCGCACCTACCGCATCATCACCGAGGAGAGCCTGCCCCAGGTGGAACACATGGTCGATCTCAGCGACGCGAAACTGCGCAGCGGCAGCGACCTCTTCAACTATTTCGACCTGCTTGAACGCAAGCTTCGCTTCGACGAACAGCGCATCGCCGCGAAAGCCGACTACCTCCGCGCCGGCGCGCGCCTCAAAGCATTGACGGGAGAGATCAAATGAGACAACACATCCTAGTGCTCGCAGCCCTGCTGCCCCTGCTGCTATGTGCCGATGAGCGGCCGAGCGTCGAACAGCTCTTCGCCGTCAAAACGGTCAAAGTGCAGCAGACCAGCGCCGCGCGGGCGCAGACCAACTACGGCTATGTCCGCGCCGAAGATTCCCGCATGTACGACGTATCGCCGCGGTTCGGCGGCTATGTCCAGAAACTCTACGCCGATACACGCTACCGCCGGGTCAAGAAGGGCGAGGCGCTGGCCGAGGTCTACTCGCCCGAAGTGCTCCAGGCGAAGGAGGATTACCTCACCGCCCTGCGTTTCAACGCGACGCGCCCCAGCCCGGAGATGCTGCGCAGCCTCCGCAAAAAACTGACGCTGCTCGGTGTCAGCCGCGCCGAGATCGACGCGGTCCGCTCCGGGATGAAAGCCGCCTCCCTCACCACGATCCACGCCCCGGCATCGGGGTGGCTTTTTGAAAAGAGCGTCGTTGAGGGCTCCGCCTTCAAAGCGGGCATGAAGCTCTTTACCATCGTCAACCTTGAGCGCGTCTGGGTCGAGGCCGCGCTCTACCAGCAGGAACTGCCGCGGCTCGCCTCTCTGAACAATTTCACCGTCAGGGCCAGCGGCGTGGAGCGGGCCTACCCCGCCAAAAAACTCACGCTCTACCCCGACATCGACCCCAAGGCGGCCACGGTCACCCTGCGTCTCGCCGTCGACAACCCGCGCGGCGAGCTGCTGCCGGGCATGTACGCCACGGTCACTGCGGCGGCGGCGGCATTGCCGCTGCTCACCCTCCCCCGCACGGCGGTGCTGCGCAAGCACGGCGGATGGTACGTTTTCCGCGCCGGGGATTTCAAGGGGGTTTTCGAACCTGTCAAGATCGTGGTCAAACCCCTCGACAAGGATCGTTTCGAGGTCGTTTCGGGCTTGAACGCCGGGGATGAAGTCGCCGGCGACGCCCTCTTCATGCTCGACGCCGACGCCCAGATCAGCGGACTGGAGTAGGGAATGATCGAACGTCTTATCGCCTTCAGCGTCAAAAACCGGTTTCTCGTCCTTATGGCGACGCTCTTTCTCATCTTCGGCGCCTACCGGGCGATGATGACGACGCCGCTCGACGCCCTGCCGGACCTCTCCCCGCCCCAGGTAATCGTGCAGGTCACCTGGAAGGGGCAGAGCCCCGAAATCGTCGAGGACCAGGGGACCTACCCCCTGGTGTCGCAGTTCCTCTCCATCGCCGACATCCGCACCGTGCGCGGCTTCTCCACCTATGAAAACGCGCTCGTCTATATCATCTTCAAGGAGGGGACTGATCTCTACTGGGCCCGGTCACGGGTCCTGGAGCAGCTTGCCGCCATCCAGAGCAAACTGCCCGAGGGGATGGAAGTCGCCCTGGGGCCGGACGCCTCGGGGGTGGGCTGGGTCTATGAGTACGCCCTGACGTCGAAAACGAAGAGCCTCGCCGAGCTGCGCACCCTGCAGGACTACTACTTCAAATACGCCCTGATGGGCGTCGACGGCGTCAGCGACGTGGCCACCGTGGGCGGCTTCGTACCGACCTTCCAGCTCACCGTCAACAACGACGCCCTCATCCGCTACGGCCTCTCCGTCGGCGACGTCGCGCGGGTGCTGCGGCAGAACAACAACGACACCGGCGGGCGTATCGTCATCCAGAACGGCTTCGAATGGATGGTGCAGGCGAAGGGCTACCTCAAAGATCTGGATTCCATCGGAAAGCTCATCGTCACCGTCAAAAACGGCATCCCCGTCACCCTCGCGCAGCTGGGGAGGGTGGAAGTAGTCCCCGCCGCCCGCCGCGGTGTGGCGGACCTTAACGGCGAGGGCGAGGTCGTCGGCGGGATCGTCATGGTACGTTACGGCGAGGACGTCTACAGCGTCATCAAGCGGATCAAGGCGAAAATGGCCGCCCTGCATATCGACGGCGTCGACGTCGTCACCACCTACGACCGCTCCGGGCTGATCGACAAGGCGATCGGTACCCTGACTGACACCCTCGTCGAGGAGAGCGTCATCGTCGTGATCATCATCGGCCTCTTCCTGATGCACCTGCGCTCTTCGCTCATCGTGCTGCTCGTGCTGCCGCTCGTCATCGGTGCGACCTTCGGGCTGATGAAACTGGCCGGCATCGGCAGCAACATCATGAGCCTCGGCGGGATCGCCATTGCGCTCGGTACCGTCGTGGACGCGAGCATCGTCATGATCGAAAACGCCCATAAGCGGCTGCGTAAAAAGCGCGGGGAGCTGGGCCGCGAGCTCACACCGGCCGAACACGCTGAGACGGTCGTGGCGGCGGCGCAGCAGGTGGGACGCCCCATCTTCTTCGCCCTCGCCCTCGTCGTCGTCTCTTTCCTCCCCATTTTCGCGCTCTCGGGCGAGGAGGGGCTGCTGTTTACCCCGCTGGCCTTCACCAAAACCTTCGCCATGTCCGCGGGCGCCATTCTCGCCGTCACGCTGGTGCCGGTGCTGATGGTCTCCTTTATCCGCGGCCCCATCCGCGAAGAGACCGCCAACCCCATCAACCGCTTCTTCCTCTGGCTCTACCAGCCCCTGCTGGCGTGGGGGCTGAAGCTGCGCTACGTCGTCCTGGCCGCCTCCCTCGCGCTGCTCGTCGCCATCGCGCCGCTGTACGAGAAGCTCGAGTGGGAGTTCATGCCGATGCTCAATGAACAGACGTTCATGTACATGCCGGTGACGCCGTTCGGGATCAGCATCGACCAGAGCAAGGCGCTGACGCAGAAGACGGACAAGATCCTCAAGAGCTTCCCCGAGGTGGAGACGGTCTTCGGCAAAGGGGGGCGCGCCGACACTGCCACCGACCCCGCTCCCCTGGGGATGCTGGAGACCATCATTACTTTCAAAGATCCCTCCCAGTGGCGGGAAGGAATGACCTACGAGCAGCTGCGAAACGATATGGAAGCGGCCCTCCAGGTCCCCGGGCTTGTCAACTCCTGGACCTACCCCATCCGCGGCCGGATCGATATGCTCCTAAGCGGCATCCGCACCCCCGTGGGCATCAAACTCTACGGTAGCGACGCCGCGACGCTGCAGCGGCTGGCACAAGCCATCGAACAGAAACTGATGCCGCTGCCCGAATCCCAGTCGGTCTTCGCCGACCGCTCCGCCGCGGGCTACTATATCGACATCGACATCGACGAAACGGCGCTGCAGCGCTACGGGCTGGCAAAGACGGCCCTGCTCGAAACCACCCGCGCGGCCATCGGCGGGATGAAGGTGACGACGCTCTACAAAGGGATCGAACGCTACCCGGTCGCCCTGCGGCTCGAGGAGGATGAGCGGCGGAACCTCGACGATATCCGCGCCCTTCCCGTCAAGACGCCGCTGGGGTTCGTCCCCCTCTCTACCTTCGCCGACGTCCGCTACCGTGAAAGCGCCTCGGTCATCAAGAGCGAAATGGCGACGCCGGTCACCTATGTCTACATCACGCCGCGCCCGGGCGTGGGCGCCGTCGCCTACAAAGAAGCGGCCCTGAAGGCACTCACGGACTTCCCGCTGCCGCCGGGCTACCACATGGAGTGGGCGGGCCAGGCGGAGTACCTCGCCTCGGCCATGGAGAAGATGCGCTGGATCATCCCGGCGGTGCTGGCGGTGATTTTGCTGCTCATCTACCTCTCGCTGCGGCGCTTCGCCGCGACCCTGATCGTCTTCCTGACACTGCCCTTTGCGCTGCTGGGCGGGGTCGTCTACGTCTGGATGCTCGGTTTCAGCATGAGCATCGCCGTCATCGTCGGTTTCCTCGCCCTGCTGGGGATCGCCGCGGAGACGGCCATCGTCATGATCGTCTACCTCACCGACAGCGTGGAGGCCTCCCGCGCGGCGCTGGGCGAACGTTTCGACGCCCAAGCCCTGAAGGCGGCGATCAATGAGGGGGCCGTCAAACGGGTGCGGCCCAAGCTGATGACGGTCTTTTCCATCCTCGCCGGCCTCGCCCCCATCATGTACACCCACGGGGTCGGCAGCGAGGTGATGCAGCGCATCGCCGCCCCGATGCTCGGCGGGATCGTCACCTCGGCACTGCTCAGCCTCCTCATCATCCCGATTCTCTACGAAATGTACGAGCGGCGCCACTTGAACAAACAACCGGGCAACACTGCCCACACCACACAAAAGGAAAACAGATGAAACAGACTCTTTATACCACCGCGCTGCTCGCAGCGCTCGTCGCCCTGACAGGCTGCAGCGATCAGAAAAAAGCCTCCGACACCCCTACCGCCGGTGCCATGAAATGCGGGGCCGGCAAATGCGGGGCCAATATGGTCAGCGGCAGTTCGGAACTGGCGAAGAAACAGCGCTCTGTCCTCACCCAGATGTCAACGGACGACCCGCGCATGGGATGCGTCATGAATGCGAAGACGGTTGAAGCGGTCTACGACTGCGTCCGGGACCCCGACACCGGCAAGCTGACGCTCGAGTACAACGTGTCGAAATAAAAAAGGTGGGAATGCCCCCATAAAGGGGGCAGGCGGCCTCAAAGTCCGCGCCGCGCTCACTCTTTCGATTGCAGAATAAACGCCAGCGTATCACGCGCCTCTTTGCCCGTCAGGTTGGCGCGGACCCGCATGTGCTGCATGGAGATGCGCCATGCGCGTTCGGAAAGGTTCGAAGGGGGCCTCATGTTGTGGCACCGTACACAGGTGTCGGCCCACACCTTCGCCCCGTTGACAGGGTCGCCCTCACCGGCGGGCGCCGCGCAAAGGGCACCAGCCACCATCGCCTGGATACAGATTAATTGTGCAAACCGGTTCATCATCCCCTCCTAAAAACCGAAGGCAAACTGGGCCAGGACGCGGTTGTCATCGTACTCCGGCGCCTTGTCCGCATTATTGAATTCGTACGCCACCTTGGCGATAACGCTCGGGGCGAACAGATAGTTGAGCCCCACGGAGACCTGGTCGCGGTCGAGGTCGGAATCGGCCGGGCGGAACGCCCCGTAGCGCACGACGGGCTCGAGGGACAGCGCATCGAACTGGTAGGCCAGCTGCGCATACCACGCTTTCCAGGTGAAGGCGTCGGGGGCGATACTGCTGTTTTGCTTCCCGACTTTCTGCTGGCTGTATTCCGCTTTCAGATCCGCGCCGTCGTAGTGCCACGAGAGGTCCGCGTCGAACACGCTGTAATCGCGTTTCGATTCACCTTCGAGTGCCGCCTTGCCGTACGCACCGGAGACACCGATCTCGCAGTTGGGCAGCGGATCTACGGCATAACGCAGCCCGACGGTATAGCCCGCGGTATCGGAGGATGTAGGGCCCTCCGCCGCGATCGCGCCGATGGTCGTGTTGTTATCATCGGAGAGTTCGAGCACGGGTGCATTGGCCACGAAGAGGGTGTAGTTGCTCGGCAGCGCCCCAAGCGGGAGCCCGCCGCGCAAGCCGAGGCCGGTAAAGGAGATCGGGGCGGCGCCGTCCTCCCCGAAACCGATCGGCTCCGTCGGCAGTTTGTTGATCCACGAAGGGTGCAGGTTCTGCCGGAACTGCCCCAGCGGGGAGAGAAACTTCCCGGCAACCAGCACCATGTAGTCGTTTAAGAAGATGCTCGCCGAGGCATACTCCAGCTCCACGCTCGTTTCCAGATCGTCATTCATTTTCGTTTCAAGCTCTCCGGTAAAGAGGACAAGGTCTTTATAGGCGTACTGGAAAATCGGCGAGAACTGCACCAGGTCGAACCCGCCGTTGGTGTGTTCGGAATAGACATACCCCGCCGCCGCATATCCCGAGAGCATAAAGGCGGCATCGGCGTTCGTCTCCCGGGCACGCTGCAATTCGGCCACGGATGTTTTCAGCGCAGTGATCTCCTCGCGCATCTGCGCGATATCGTCCTGCGCCGCCAGCACCGTGGCCAGGGAAAACAGCAGGACTCCCTGCACCTTCAAACGTTTCATGACTGCTCCTTGGACCAGGTGCCGGCCAATGTTTGAAGAGGCACCCGGATGGTGTCTGCATAAAGCCTATCAGCATAGTGTGCACACTGTGTGCACACAATCACTCTATGATGATACAAAGCAGCATGACAAAGGAGCCCCTATGGAACACGACCACACGATGCACCATGATCACGGTCAATCGCATGACCACTCTGCGCATGCGCATGCAGGGCATGGGCACGGCGGCATGGGGCACATGCACCACATGGAGGAGATGCGGCTGCGCTTCATCGTTTCGCTGATCGTCACCGTTCCCATCCTCCTCTTCTCGCCGATGCTCCAGGGCTGGGCCGGCATCCGTTTCGACTTCCCCTACCGTGACGGCATCACCGCCCTGCTTGCCACGTTCATCTACTTTTACGGCGGCAAACCCTTCCTGACGATGACCCTGGACGAACTCAAATCGCGCCAACCGGGGATGATGACCCTGATTTCAATGGCGATCACCGTCGCCTACGGCTACTCGGTCTCCACCCTTTTTTTCCCCGGCGGCAAAGCCTTTTTCTGGGAGCTGGCCACCCTGATCGACGTCATGCTCATCGGCCACTACATCGAAGCCAAAAGCATCCTCGGCGCCTCCAATGCCCTCGAAGACCTCGTACGGCTGATGCCCAAAACGGCAACGCGCCTGAACCGGGACGGCACCTCGGAAAGTGTCGACGTCAGTGCCCTGCAGCCGGGCGACCGCATCCTCGTACGGCCCGGCGAGAACATTGCCGCGGACGGCACGGTCGAAGCGGGGGAGAGCACCGTCAACGAAGCCCTGCTCACGGGGGAGTCGAAACCCGTCTTCAAAACGGCAGGCGAGACGCTCTTCATGGGGGCCCTCAACCTCGACGGTGCCCTGCGTGTGCGGATTACGAAACCCGGCGAACAGAGCTACCTCTCTCAGGTGATCGCCCTCGTCAAGGAGGCCCAGCAGAGCCGCTCGCATACCCAGGACCTGGCCAACCGCGCCGCCGGGTGGCTTTTCTATGCGGCGCTCGCCGCCGGGAGTGGCACCTTCGCCGTCTGGTCTGTGCTGCTCTCCCCCGCCGATGCCGTTTTGCGCAGTGTGACCGTGCTTATTATCGCCTGTCCCCACGCCCTGGGGCTTGCCGTACCGCTGGTCGTCGCCATCTCAACATCGCTCGCGGCGAAATCGGGCATTCTTATCCGCAACCGTCAGGCGTTCGAAGCCCTCCGCGGCATCGATACGATCTGCTTCGACAAAACGGGGACCGTCACCGAAGGGCGCCTTGCCGTCAGCAAAACAGTGGCCCTGGAGGATGAAGAGACCCTGCTCGCCTATGCGGCTGCACTGGAACAAAACTCCGAACACAGCATCGCCCGCGCCGTCGCCGTCTATGCCGACAGTGTGGGAATCCGTCCGGTCCAGGCCGGCGCGTTCAAGGCGCTTCCGGGCATCGGGGCCTCGGCAGAGATCGACGGGCATAAGGTCATGGTCGGCGGCCCGCAGCTCATTGCACGCGAAGACCTCGACATCCCGCCGCCACTGCGCCAGTTCGAGAAGACGGCCTCGACGACCGTCTGGGTCGTCATCGACCGCCGCCTCGTCGGTGTCATCCTCCTCGATGACAAGATCCGTGACACCTCTGCGGATGCCGTCGCGGCGCTCAAATCGTTCGGCATCGAGACCTGGATGCTGACCGGCGACAACGAAGCGGTCGCCACCGCCGTCGCCAAGAAGGCGGGCATCGACCATTACCGCGCCGGGCTGCTGCCCGACGAGAAACTCGCCTTTGTCAAAGCGCGCCGGGCCGAGGGCAGGCGTGTCGCGATGGTCGGCGACGGCGTCAACGACGCTCCCTCCCTCCTCGGGGCCGACATCGGCATCGCCGTCGGCGCAGGCACCGACATCGCCATCGACAGCGCCGACATCATCCTGACCCAGAGCGACCTGCGCAGCGTCGTGGACGCCGTACGGCTTTCGCGCCGCACCTACGGCAAAATGAAAGAGAACCTCTGGTGGGCCAGCGGCTACAACCTCGTTGCCATCCCCCTCGCGGCCGGGGTACTCGCCCCCTGGCACATCGTTATCGGCCCCGCGTTCGGCGCCGTGCTGATGTCCATAAGCACCGTTATCGTCGCCCTGAATGCGCAGCTGCTCAAACGGGCGGCGCACTGAGGCCCGGTATGCACACTCTCTGCACACTATCCCACTACACTCTTTGTCAATACCATTCAAAGGATGAAGAATGAGAACGATCACTCTCGCTGCGGCATCGCTGCTGGCACTCGGACTGACGACAACGGCGGCCGCCCAAATGGGCAAGTGCAACGGTATGGGGATGCAGCAAGGAAACATGCAACAGGGCAAAATGATGATGAACGGTGATATGGATCATGACCGTATGATGATGATGCAGCACCTCGACAACGTCAAGAGCTGCGTCAACAGCGCCACAACGACGCAGGAGCTCAATATGTGCAACATGAAGATGCGCAAAGGCGGTCCCATGATGCCGCAGGGCATGGACGGCAAAAATATGGGTGGCCAGGGCATGGGCGGTCAGAAGAAGTGCAGCGGGGGCAACTAAGGCCGCAGCCTTAGCTCCCCTGCCTCAAAGGAGAGAAGATGCATACCTTCGGCATGGGCTGGATGTGGCTGTGGTGGCTGCTTCCCCTGTTGATCATCGCCGCCGTGCTTTACGTGGCTTCCGGACGCAACGGCCGCAGCAGCCGCTCCCGGGCCCTCGAAATCCTCGATGAGCGCCTGGCCCGCGGGGAGATCGACATCGGTACCTACGAACGACTCAAAGCGGAGTTGACCGAAAACGACTGAAACGGTAAAAAGCCGCTTCTAACCGTGAAAAGATTAAGATAGTTGATTCCCAATGGAGGCGGGCCATGCGCATACTGCTGCTCGAAGACGACCCCGTGCTCTCCGACATCGTCGGCGATTACCTTGCGGAGCACTACGAGACGGACCGGGCCTACACGGCTGACGAGGCAACGGCCCTGATCGGACAGAAGCGCTACGACCTCTTCATTTTCGACATCAACGTCCCCGGCCAGAACGGCATCGCCCTGCTGAAGAGCCTGCGCGGACTCAATGTCACCACCCCCGCCATCCTCGTCACCGCCTATGAAGACACGGCCCGGCTCAAGGCCGGTTTCGACGCCGGTGCCCACGACTACATCCGAAAACCCTTCGCCCTCGAAGAGCTGCGGCTGCGCGTCGAGAACAGCAAACGGCTCTTCAAGATCGAGCAGAAACAGAAGGTCCTGCTCGGCGGCGACTGCTTCTACGACCCGGATGCCAAACGCATCGAAACATCACAGGGGCGCCAATCTCTCGCCCCGAAAGAGGCCGCGATGCTGGAGTATTTCCTCGCCCATCCTGGCCGCACCCTCTCCGCGGAGGAGCTGGTCCAGAACCTCTGGGAATTCGACCAGCTCCCCAGCGATGCGACTCTGCGCTCGCATATCCGCCGCCTGCGCGAACTGGTCGGCAGCGAGCGGATCACTACCGTGCGCGGCATAGGCTACCGCTATGAATGAACTCGAAAAACGTTCATTCTACTCTTTTCTGGGGCTCTACGTCGTCTCCTCTTTTCTCTTTATTCTGCTGACGGGCTTCTGGTACTACACGGCCCAGAAACACGCCTTCGAAAACAACGAGCACTACCGGCTGGAGCATATCGCAGACCGCATCGGCACGGCGATTATCATGGCCCATATGCACGGTACCCCCCTGCAGATTCCCGAGCTGCACGGCGGGGATGTCCGTATCGCGCTGATCGGCATAGACGGCCGGCTTGTTTCGGGGGAGCTCCCCTCCGGCCTTATTCCGGAGCTCCCCGATTACCGCGAATACAACGGCCGCATGGTCCTCATTTCCGATGCCCCCAAGGAGCACCTGAACATCCGCTATGTCATCGTCAGCTCCGATACGCTCTTCGGGGTGCTCGCAGAGCTGCGCGAAATCGTGCTGGCGATGATGGCCGCCATCGCACTGCTCGCCGCCACCGTCGCCTGGACACTTTCCAAACTCTTCATGCGTCCCCTGCACCAGCGCGTCGTACAGACCGAACGCTTCGTCAACGACGTCACTCATGAACTCAACACCCCTGTAACCGCCCTCACCATGGCGGCCGAACAGCTCCTTCTGCGGGGAGGATGCAGTGAAAAGACCCTGCGCAACATCACCGCGAGCACCCGGCAGCTCTATGACATCTACCGCTCACTGACCTACCTCAATTTCGCACGCAAACCGGAAACGCCACTCCCCATCGATCTGGCCCTGGTGGCGGAAAAAAGCGCGGCATACTACCGTCCGCTGATGGAGAGCAAACAGCAGCACCTCGCCCTGCAGACCCAGCCCCTCCGCTTTGCCATCCAGGAAGCGGAGGCGCAGCTGCTGCTGGGCAACCTCATCGGCAACGCCGTCAAATACTCCCCGCCGGGCGCGACCGTGCATCTCGAGATGGACGCGCGCTGCATCACTGTCACGGATGAAGGGATGGGGATTCCACCGGAGCAGCGGCACCGGATCTTTGAACAGTTCACCCGTGCCACGGAAGTCGGCGGAGGCTTCGGCGTGGGGCTCTCCATCGTCAAACGGATCTGCGGCGCCTACGGTATCACGCTGACACTTGATTCTGAAGAGGGGAAGGGGACGCAGTTCCGCCTCTGCTTCCCGCAAGAAGCGGCTGCGGTATAGCGCGGGATGCGGCTCAACCGAGCCGGTTAAGGTCCGCTTCGTCGAACGCCTGCCTCAGCGGGAGCAGGATGCTCACGGCGACCAGCGCGCCCAGCAGCAGGGCCATCAGCAGACCGCCGAGCCACCAGGGAATACGTCTGATCATGTTAGAGCCTTTATCAATATTTATTTGTTTTCATAATTATAATACAGATAAATATAAACAATAAATCAATATTATTTTTAAAATCATTCAAACTTTTTGAGCATCGCAGCAGAGCCTATGCTATGATAAGGCCATGAATGAGACTATCGCCCCGGAATTCCTGCCGCTTGTCGACGCCGTCGAAGCGCACCTGCTCGGCAAACGCCACGCCATCTCCCTGACGCTCGCCGCCTTCTTTGCCGGGGGGCACGTCCTGCTCGAGGACATCCCCGGCGTCGGGAAAACGACCCTCGCCAAAACCTTCGCCGGCGTGATGGGGCTCGATTTCGGGCGCATCCAGTTTACCGGCGACCTGCTCCCCTCGGACATCCTCGGGGTGAGCTACTTCGACCAGGAGAGCGGCAAGTTCGTCCTGAAAAAGGGGGCCATCTTCACCCAGTTCCTCCTCGCCGACGAAATCAACCGCTCCATGCCCAAGACCCAGTCCGCGCTGCTCGAGGCGATGGAGGAGCACCACGTCACCATCGACGGCAAAAGCCACGATCTCAAAGAGCCCTTCTTCGTCATCGCGACCCAGAACCCCTACGAAGAGGTCGGTACCTTCGCACTGCCACATTCCCAGCTGGACCGTTTCCTCTGCTCGTTCGGGATCGGCTACCCCGACAAGGAGGCGGAACGCGCGGTGCTGCTGGGAGGAGGAAGGCGCGCCGCCGCGGCAGTGCCGTTGATTGATGCCACAGCCATCACAGCCGCAATGAATGCCGTGCAGAACGTCCACCTCAGCCCGATGCTGCTGGACTACCTCCAGTCACTGATCACCTATACCCGTGACAGCGGCCGCTTCGTTTACGGCCTCTCCACCCGCGGCGCCCTGGCCATGACGGCCATGACCCGCGCCTGGGCGCACCTGCACGGACGCGACTATGCCATCCCCGACGACGTCCAGGCCGTGGCCGGCGAAGTCTGTCTCCACCGCCTCGCCTTCAAAGAGGGCGTCACGACCCTCGCACGCCTCCGCCATGAGCTCTTTTCGCACGTTTCGGCGGATGCGTAAACGCGTCCGCCAGCGGGCAACGCGTTTCAGCCTCCTCGTCGTCGTCCTGCTGTTCGGCCTCTTTCTCGAGGCCTACATGCACAACTTCAACCTCGTCTATATCACCCTTTTTTTCGTCTTTGCCAGCGCGTTTGCCGCCGGGCCGCTCGGGCTGCGTAACCTCGGCTGCCTCGAAGCGGAACAAAGCGGCTGCGAACGGCTTTTCGCCCGTCGGGGCGGAACCTGCCACTTCAAGATCCGCAACACCTCCGCCCTGGGCGCCTGGGCCGTGGAGCTCCACGGCGCCGGAAGCGTCAAGCCTCTGCCCGAGATCCCCCCGCATACGACCGTGACCGCCGCACTGCCGCTCGCCCCCGAACGGCGCGGCCGGTTCGAAGCGGGCCCCTGCACTCTTCAAAGCCTCTTTCCCCTCTCGACGGTGCGTTTCGTCCTCGACATCGGCAAGAGTTGCGAGCGCATCGTCTTCCCCGAACCCAAAGGCGAACCCCTGCGCAGTTTTCTGCTGCGCCAGCGCTCCCCTTTCGGGGACGAGACGGATTTCGAGGGTCTGCGCAGCTACAGCGGGGCGGAGAGCCCTTCGCGCATCCACTGGCCCTCCGTCGCCAGGGGGGAACTCGCCGTTAAAAACTTCGACCGGGAACGGCAGACGGAGACCCTCCGGTTCGAATTTCTGCGCAGCGGCAGGGACGACGAGAGCCGCCTTTCGCAACTGACCCTCTGGGCCCTCGAATGCGAGGCGGCACGGCTCCCTTTTACCATCGTCATGCCCCGCAAGGTACTCGACAGCAAGAAGGAGGGGATCAATGCGATTCTCACTACTCTGGCGCTCTACTGATCCCTCGGCGAAGCAGCCGGGACGCATCGCCGCCCGCCTGCAGGGCTGGAGCGCATCGCGCGAGCTCTTTCTGCTGGACCTCGCCTACCTCGCCGTCATCACGCCCCTTCTGCTGCTCGTCAAAGCCCCGATGCTGCTTTTCCTGCTGCTCGTGCTCACGCTGCTGCTCGTCGGGAAAAAGGGGAGTACGGCGACCCTCATGCTCGTCGCCCTGACCGGCCTGCTTGCCGTCTTCTTCTCCATCTACGGGGCATTCAACTTCGCAGGCCTCTCGCGGTTGAAACTCTTCGTCGAGCTGATCCTCTACCTGCTGCTGCTCGCCGTCAGCCTGCAGCGGCTCACCCGCACGATCAACTTCTACCTGCTCATCTCCCCCGTACTGCTGCTGGCCCTGTCGCTCTTCTTTTTCGACTCCATCGCGATGCTTGGTTACGTTGTTTTCGAGGTCTTTGTGCTGCTGTGGCTGATCCTCGCCTACCGTACCCGTGCCGATGCGCTCTCAAGCCTCCGGATCACGGGGATGCTCTTCGCCCTCTCCCTGCCCTGGGTCGTGCTGCTCTTTTTCTTTTTCCCCCGCATCTCCTTCGAGCACGCCTCCTACGGTTTCCGGGGCGACGACATCACCCGCACCGGCCACGACGGTACGATGCGCATGGACGGCGCCGCCCTGCTCGTGCCCTCCGAACGCATCGTCATGGAGGTGGGGTTCCTGGGCGCGATCCCGCCCGAGGAGCAGCTCTATTTCCGTGGCAGTGTCCTCTACCGCGACAAAAAAGATCACTGGGAACCGCTCCCGGCCTATGTCCGAAGAGCCTTTGCACCGAAACAGCGTGCCCAGGAGGGTATGTACCGTACGATCGAGAAGGTAACCGCTTACAAGGTGTCGCTCTACCCGACCCACAAGAAGTGGCTCTACCTTCTCGACCTGCCGCTCGAAGCCCCGGAGGGGGCAACGATCAACGCCGATTTCGAAACGACGCTGGAGAAGCCCATCGACGAACCGCAGCACTACGATGCGGGCTCGGCCCTCGTCTACCGCTACGGCAGTAGGACCGAACGCACGGTGCTGGCCTACGCCCTCGACGTCAACCGCAGCGCCCATCCGCGCAGCAGTGCCGCGGCCGAAAGCATCGTGGCGGCCAACCCCGACCCGAAACAGCGCCTCGGTGCCCTTTTCCGTTTTTTCCGCGACCAGAACCTCACTTACAGCCTGCGCCCGGAACCCCTCGACCTGAACCGTACGGCCGACAGCTTCCTCTTTGACAAACGCAAGGGGTACTGCGTCCATTTTGCAGGCGCCTTCGTCACGCTCTCAAGGCTGGCAGGCCTGCCCGCCCGCGTCGTGACCGGCTACAAAGCCGACCGCAAAAACAGCGTCAACAACTACCTCGCCGTCAAGGAGCGCGATGCCCATGCCTGGGCCGAGGTCTATGTCAACGGCCACTGGCAGCGCGTCGAAACAACGGCGGCCGCCGCCTTTGTCGACGACGAGAGCGCAGAGCTGCTGCGCCGGACCGGTACCCTCGAAGACAACAGCGACCGCCTCACCCGCCTGAATCTCTACCTGCTCTATGTCAAGTACCAGGTGGAAACCTGGGTGCTGCAGTACAGCCACTTCCGGCAGATGCGGCTGCTCGAAAAGGTCAAAAAAGACCCGGCCTTTGCCGCCAGACTCGCCGCCGCCTTCGCCCTGCTCGTGCTGGCGAGCGCGGCGCTCTTCCTCTGGCTGCGCCGCCCACGCTGCGGCAACAGGCTCCTTTGCCTGCTGCGCCCCCTGCTCTCAAGGCTGCAGCGCAGCGGCTTCGTTCGGGAGGAGGGGGAGACCCTGCACACATTTTTCGCACGCTACCTCGCGGCCCACCCCGGCAGCGCTCTGGCCGAAGTCGACCGCCTCTACCACCGGCAGCAGTACGGCAGTGGCAAAGAGGATGCAGTACAATTCAAAAAATCCATCCGCGCCTTTTTGCGCGAGAAACCCTCCCAAGGAGACCCTGATGCTCGTTAACTACGACACCGTATCCGCCTCGGACATCTATAAACTGATGTCGCAATCCGTCATTCCCCGTCCCATCGCCTGGGTCGTCACCGAGAGCAACGGCGTCGTGAACGTGGCACCGTTCAGCTACTTCACCGGCCTCTCCTCGAACCCGCCGACGATGCTCTTCTCCGTCGGACACAAAAGTGACGGCACGCCCAAGGACACCCTGCGCAACCTGCGCGAAACGCAAAAATGCACCGTCTGCATCGCTTCGGAAGCGCAGCTTGAACAGCTGCACCTCTCCTCCAAGGAGCTTGAAGCCCACGTCAGCGAAGCGGAACACTTCGCCATCCCCCACACGCGCCCCGTGCCGGGGTACCCGCCGATGATCGAGGGTGCCCCCGTCGCCTTTTTCTGCGACTTCTACAGCGAAGTCGACCTGGGGGAGAGCAAGACGATCCCGCTCATTGTCGAGATCAAGTCGCAGTTCGTCGACGTTGTCTGCATCACGGATGAAGAGCGCATGACGATTACCTTCGATCCCATCGCGCGGATCGGCAAAAGCTACGCCTACCTCGGCGAGGAGCGCACCCCGCCGCCGATCCCCTGATCACTCCCGTTCAATCTTCCTGTCCCGCCCGAGCCGGAACACGTCGAAATCCTCGGCGATAAAGAGTGGGCCGCCGTAGGCCGAGCGGATTTCCTGCTCTATTTCCGTCAATTCGTGGGGACCGCCCCTGCCGAAGCGGGGACTGATGTGCGTCGCGATGAGCGCGCCGACGCCGGCAGCCCCTACGGCACGGCCCAGATCGCGGGCCGTCGTGTGCAGCTGTTTTTCGACGAGGCTGTCGTAGATCTCCTGGGTATAGGTGCATTCGTGCACCAGAAGGTCGAGCCCCTCCAGTGCCGCGCCCAGCACGGCAGGCTCCGCATTATCGCCGGCGATAAGGAGTGAACGTCCACGCACCGGCTGCAGCATGTACGCCTGCGGTTCGTAGACCCGCCCCGCATGGGTGACGGTCAGACCCCTTTTCAGCTCGCCGTAAAGCGATGAAGGTTCCAGCCCGTCACGGCGCAGCTTCGCCTCGTCGAGCCGGTTGGCGGTGTCGTTCTCCTTGATCAGGAAGGCATGGCTCTCGATGGAGTGCACCAGCGGCAAAACGGTGACGCGGAAGCGGTCAAAGACAAACTGTTCCCCCGCAGCGTACTCGATGATCTGCAGATCGTACCCCAGGTAGTCGGCATCGGTCTGCATGAAGCAGTTGATGAACGCGGCAATTCCCCTGGGGCCGTAGATCCGCAGCGGCCGGAAGGCCCGGTCCATCCGTTTTGAGGCCAGCAGCCCCGGCAGCCCGAAGATATGGTCGCCGTGCATGTGGGTGATGAAAATCGCGGCCAGTTTTCCGACGGAGGGGTGCGTACGCAGCAGCTGGTGCTGCGTCCCCTCCCCGCAGTCGAAGAGGTACCACTGCGGGTCCTGCTCCATCTGAAGCGCCAGCGCCGTGACGTTGCGCTCCTTCGTCGGTTTCCCCGCGCTCGTTCCAAGGAAGGTCAGTTTCATACGGATAGTATAGTACAATATAGGGTTTCCAGAGGTACCCTTATATGCGCAAACATCGTGGATTGGCCCCCGAAGACACCCTCTTTTTCGATCCGGAGCGGCTTGCCGTGCTGCGGCAGGCGGTCGGCGACCTCTCGTGGCTGCTGCGGCGCGGCTACAGCACCAAGGCCGCCCTGACGCTGGTCGGCAACCATTTCCAGCTCGTCGAGCGCGAACGGCTCGCCATCGTGCACACCGCCGGTGACGGCGCGGTGCGTAACACCCCCTTGGCGTTCGGGGCGCTGCGGGGCAAAACACTCTGCATCGACGGCTTCAACCTGCTCATCACCCTCGAAACGGCGCTGGGCGGCGGCATCATCCTCATCGGGACGGACGGCTGTTACCGCGATATCGCCAATATCCACGGCTCTTATGCCCTGCGGGCCGAGACCGAGGATGCCATCGTTCTCGCCGCAACTTCGCTCAAAAAGGCCGGGATCGCCGAAGCGCAATGGCTCTTCGACCGACCCGTTTCCAACAGCGGAAGAGTGGCCGCCCTCGTCAACGGTACCGCGCGCAGGCTCTCGGTCCCGATGGAGGCGCTCACGGCCGACGAGGTCGATGCCAAGGTGAAACGGTGCGGCGGCGTCGCCGTCACCGCCGATTCGGAGATCCTCGCCAGCGGGGTGGCATGGTTCGACCTCGCCGGCTGGATCATCCAAAAGCAGATCCCGGATGCGCGCCTCATCGACCTGCGTTCTCCCGCCGATGCTTAAGCCGTCCGCAGAGGGCCTGTACCCCTCAGACCTGCCTAAGCAAGCTGTGTTAAGATTGCACTATCAGACGGCCTCCCTGGAGTGTTGGCCGTTTGCTCCAACGAATGGGCGCATACCATGACGTATCCTCTCGCGCTTTTATCCATCTTTTTTTTACTTTTTCTGATCTGGGCCTTCATCTCCTTTTATCGAAGCCGCCGGCAAAGCAGGCTACTGGAAACCCTGCGTACCATGCCTTTTCCCGAACAGTGGCGACGTTACCTGGAGCGGACGCTCCACTACCCGCAGCTGGAAAATGAAGCCCGCCGGAAGATCGAACGCGCCGTCCTGCGCTTTGTCCACACGAAGCCCTTCAGCGGGGTCGGGATCGAGGTCACGGAGGAGATGAAAGTCCTCATCGCCTTCTACGCCTGCATGATGGTGCGCCACCGCCCCGAATCCTACGACTACCCGACACTGGGCGGCATCATCATCTACGCGGACGGTTTCCTCGTCGACGAGTTTCACGAACACGGCGGAATCGTCTCCGAACAGCGCTCGGTGCTGGACGGGCAATCCTCCCACGACACCGTCGTCTTCGCCTGGCCCGACGTGGAAGCCGAGGCCTACCACCCCTCCGAATACAACGTCGTCATTCACGAATTCGCCCATCTCCTGGACTTCGAGGACGGGCTGACCGACGGGCTTCCGCTGCTCCCAAAGGAGCTCGCCCCCCAATGGGAGCATCATCTGACCCGGGAGTTCAGTCACCTCAGGAACGCCGCCGACCACGGCCATCTGAACGAAAAGCAGCAGCTCCTCGGCACCTACGCGGCCACGGACATGGCCGAGTTTTTTGCCGTCGCTTCCGAACGCTACTTTATGCAGCCCGACGCTTTCGAGCAGCACTACCCCGAACTCTACACGCTCTTTTCCGCCTACTACCGCTGATACCGCACCATACGAAATCGTCTCATCCAATTGAAAACCACTCTCAAATGACGATAAAACTATATTTTTATTTTGGTTTAATCGTCAGGTATTATAATGCTGTCAGATCTTTTTTATAAGGTGGTGTAAATGAATAAATCCATATTGACCCTGATCGCAGCTGCGGCACTGACCACTTCGGCCTTTGCCTATGACACTGCCAAGGCCGCAGAGTTCAACGGCTTCTTCTCCCATATGACCCAAAAGGCGTGTGCAGAATCGACGCTCTTCGTCAAAGCCGACGACGTCATGAAGATGCTGCGCGAAGCCAAACCGATGCTCCTGCTCGACATCCGGACCGACGGGGAAGCCTCCGTCGTCGGTCTGGGCGGTGCAGGCTCCAGACACGTCCCCGTCGAGCATCTGTTCGAAAAACCGAACCTCGACGCCCTCCCCACTGACCGCCCGATCGTCATCGTCTGCTACTCCGGAAGTAGAGCGACGATGGCGGCCATGGGGCTGAAGATGATCGGAATCAAGAACGTGCAGGTGCTCAAAGGGGGCATCGTCGCGCTCGCCGCTTCCGATACGACCAAAAACGCACCGTTAAAGGATGAAAAATGAAAATCGCAGTCCCCGTAGAGGGTGAAAACCTCAAAATCGTCAAACGGACGGGGCAGGCCCCCTACTACGCTCTTTTCGACGACACCGTATTTGAGCGGATCGTCGAAGCGCCGCAGAGCGGGCATGCCCATGACGATCATCTCGACCACCATGACCATGAAGAGCACGGCGGCCACCACGGGCATCACCACCCCGAAGACGAGGAACATATCAAGGGGCACGGCAAGAGCCTCTCCAACCTCGCCGGCGTCGAGATGATGCTCGTACGCATGATCGGAACGCATATGAAAGAGGCGGTCGACCGCGCCGGCATCACCGTCAAGAAGATCCGCGAAAAACACGGCGAAACTGCCGACGAAGCCGTCAAAAACTACCTGGAGGAGAAAGCAGCATGAAAATCGTATTCCCTACCGATGAGGACATGGGGTTCCTCTCCCGCCGCGGGGCGCACTTCGGCAAGGCGAAGTTCTATACCCTCGTCACCGTCGAAAATAATCGTATAATGGATGTCGAAGGAATCGTCAACCCGGGCCACGATGCCGGGGGCTGCGGCAACGCCGTCGCCAATATCATGGCCCTGCACCCCGACGCCCTGGTTGTCTCGGGGATCGGCGGCTCCCCGGCCAAAGGATTTGAACAGGCGGGACTCTCCGTCTATGTGGACCGCGAATCGGCGACGGTACGCGACTCCGTCGAGCGCCTGATGCAGAACGCCCTCGGCGCCCTCGGCGGCAAAGGGACCTGTTCCACCCACTGAACAAGGAAAAAAAATGAAACTGGCAGCCCTTTACCGTTTTTACCGTGACGGGTTCAGCGCCATGCGGCTGGGCCGCACGCTCTGGACCGTCGTGGCTGTCAAACTGCTCATTCTTTTCGGTGTGATCAAAGTCCTCTTTTTCAGCGACACCCTGCAAAACCGCTTCGACAGTGACGAAGCACGGCAGGAGTTCGTGAGCCGGCAATTGATGAACACACCGTAAGCACACGATTCACGCCCGATTTTGACACCCCTGCGCCCCATCAAGAGGCAAGGCATGCCGAAAATCGGGCATTGATGCATCGTAAAATCCATTTTCGATAGATCCACGCGCCCATGGTGCTCCACGAAGAAGCCGACAGCTTCTTTGTGCTTCAGCGCCTTAGCGGCGAGCGAAAGCGGGATGGACTTGGTTCATCCCGCGGCAAAAGGGATAGGGTCCCTTTTAGTTTATGAAATAAAATCAAAGGAAAAATAATGCTGTATGAAACGGCCGCAAGCGTTGACTGGGCACGGGCCCAGTTTGCCCTGACGGCGATCTACCACTTCCTGTTCGTCCCGCTGACGCTGGGGCTCTCCTTTATCGTCGCGATCATGGAGACCCTCTATGTCCGCACCAACGACCCGCAGTGGAAGCGGGCGACGAAGTTCTGGATGACGCTCTTCGCCATCAACTTCGCCGTCGGCGTCGCCACGGGGCTGATCATGGAGTTCGAGTTCGGGACCAACTGGGCCAACTACTCCTGGTTCGTCGGCGACATCTTCGGCGCACCGCTGGCGGTAGAGGGGATCCTCGCCTTCTTCATGGAGTCGACCTTCTTCGCCGTCATGTTCTTCGGCTGGGACAAGGTGAGCAAAGGCTTTCACCTCCTCTCCACCTGGCTCGTCGCGATCGGCTCGAACCTCTCCGCGCTCTGGATCCTCGTCGCCAACGGCTGGATGCAGTACCCCGTCGGCATGGCCTTCAACCCCGACACCGCCCGTAACGAGATGGTCTCCTTCTGGGACGTCGTTCTCTCCCCGGTGGCCATGTCGAAGTTCCTGCACACCATCAGCAGCGGCTACGTCATCGCCGGCCTCTTCGTCGTCGGGATCTCCGGCTGGTACCTGCTGAAAAACCGTGACGTTCTGATCGCCAAGCGCAGCATGGTCGTCGGCGCCTCCTTCGGCCTGCTCGTATCGCTCTTCCTCGCGCTCAGCGGCGATGAGAGCGCCTACAACGTCGCGCAGAAACAGCCGGTAAAACTGGCCGCGATGGAGGGGCTCTACAAAGGCGAGACCCGCGCGGGCATCATCGCCTTCGGTATCCTCAACCCCGACAAGCAGCTCGGCGACGACCGCCATGAGTTCTACGGCGATATCGAGATCCCCTACGCCCTCTCCTTCCTGGGCTACCACGATATCGACGCCTTCGTGCCGGGGCTGGACGACCTCGTCTACGGCAACGAGAAGCACGGCATCGAACCGGCACAGGCGCGGATCGACCGCGGCAAAACGGCTGTGGCGGCCTTCAAGGAGTACAAAGCGGCCGTGAAAGCGGGCGATGACACCGCTGCCGCAGAGGCGCGCGGCGTCATCGAAGCCAACATCGCCGATTTCGGCTACGGCTACCTCGAAAAACCCGAGGATATCGTCCCGCCGATCGCCCTGACCTTCTACAGCTTCCACGTCATGGTCGGGCTGGGGAGCTGGTTCATTCTCCTGTTCCTCGCCCTGCTCTACCTGACGATGGCCAACGAGATCACCCGCTTCCGCAAACTCCTTTGGCTCGCCATCTGGTCGATCCCGCTGGGCTACATCGCCGCCGAGGCGGGCTGGATCGTCGCCGAGGTCGGCCGCCAGCCCTGGGCCGTGCAGGATCTGCTGCCCGTCGGCATCGCGATGACGGACATCTCGAGCAGCAGCGTCCAGACGACCTTCTGGATGTTCGCAGCGCTCTTTACGGCGCTGCTCGTCGCGGAGATAAAGATCATGCTCCGCCAGATCAAAATCGGACCCGACGGAGGAGATCACTGATGTTTGAAGCACTCACCTTTTTACAATTGCAGCAGTACTGGTGGATCATCATCAGCCTGCTGGGCGGACTCTTTGTCTATATCATGTTTATCCAGGGGGGACAGACCCTGCTGAATCAGCTCAGCGACAACGAAACGGAGAAGACGATGCTCGTCAACTCCCTGGGGCGCAAATGGGAGCTCGGCTTTACGACCCTGGTCCTTTTCGGCGGGGCGCTCTTTGCCGCATTCCCCCTCTTTTATGCCACGAGTTTCGGCGGGGCGTACTGGGTCTGGATGGTCATCCTCTTCTGTTTTATCATCCAGGCAGTCAGCTACGAGTACCGCAAGAAGCCCGACAACGTCCTGGGGCAGAAGACCTACGAGGCCTTCTTGTACATCAACGGCAGCCTCGGCGTCGTGCTGCTCGGCATCGCCATCAGCACCTTCTTCAGCGGTGCGGATTTCGCCCTCGATGACAATAACTTCGTCCACTGGCAGGGGGCTTCCAGGGGCCTCGAAGCGTTGCTGAACCCGATGAACTACCTGCTCGGATTCGCACTGCTCTTCCTTGTGCGCATCGCGGCCGGGATGTATTTCATCTCGAGCATCGACCATGCCCCGATCGAGGCCAAGGCCCGAACGATGATCAAACGCAACATCGTCTGGTTCCTGCCTTTTTTCCTCGGCTTCGTCGCGTGGATCTTCCTCAAGGACGGTTTTGCCTACGATGCCGCCACCAAAGCGGTCTCGATGGTGCCGAACAAATACTTCTGGAACTTCATCGAGATGCCGGTTGTGGGCATCATGTTCCTCGCCGGGGTCGTCATGGTCCTGCTCTCGGTCTTCAACACGGTCTTCCGCGGCAAGAGCTGCTGCGCCTGGACCAACGGGGTCGGAATCGTGCTCACCGTTATGGCGGTGCTGCTCGCCGTCGGCTTCAACGGCACGGCCTTCTACCCCTCGACGCACGACCTCCAGCACTCGCTCACGATCGAGAATGCCTCGGGCAGCCTCTATACGCTGACCGTGATGAGCTACGTCTCGCTGATGGTGCCCTTTGTCCTCGCCTACATCGCCTACGCATGGCGGCAGATGGACCGGGTCAAGATCACCGAAGAAGAGATCACCGCGCCCGATGCGCACAACTATTAAGGAGCCCGCAATGGACTACACATCCTCACTGATCTGGTTCGCCTCCTGGCCGCTGATCATCTATGTCAGCTACCGCTTCGTCCGCCTCAACATCGACGAGATCGCCCGCCGAGAAAAAGAGCAGTCGTGACCCCCTTTCGGCAAGGGGTTTCGCTACAATCGTCTTTATGAAAGAGAACTCCCGCACCAAAGAGGCCTTTGTCAAAGCCCTGCGCTCCCTCGCCGCCATGACGCCGATGCTCCTCGCCGTGATCGGGCTGGTCGGCCTCTTCCAGGCCTTTGTCTCCCCGGAGATGCTTCGCACCCTCTTCAGCGGCTCCCCCCTCCTTGACACCCTTATCGGGACCGTCATCGGCGGGATCTCCATCGGCCAGCCCGTCATCAGCTATATCATCGGCGGTGAGCTGCTCGGCCAGGGGATCTCCCTCTATGCCGTCACCGCCTTTATCCTCGCGTGGGTGACGCTCGGGATCATACAGCTGCCGCTCGAAGCCTCCCTCTTCGGAGCGCGTTTCACCCTTGTCCGCAACCTACTCAGTTTCCTTTTCGCGATGCTGATCGGCTTCGCCACGGCCTTGACGCTGCAGGGGCTCTCATGAAAAAAGCGCCGGCCCCCGCACTGAAATGCAACGGCTGCATCCTGCTCGCCGTCACCCTCCTGGTCTACGGCGCGGCCGCCCTGTTCGCTCCGGACAAAACCCTGACGGCGGCGGAGGAGAGCCTGGGGATCCTCATGAAGATTCTTCCCGTCCTGCTGGTCGTCTTTTTCCTCACCGCCCTGCTCAACACCTTCCTCAAACCCAAGAGCATCGCGAAACATCTCGGCAAAGGTTCACGGCTCCGCGGCTGGTTCATCGCCCTCTTCGGCGGGATCCTCAGCCACGGCCCCGGCTACGTCTGGTACCCCATGCTTGCCGACCTGCGGAGCCAGGGGGCCCGCGACAGCCTCATCGTCGCCTTCTTCTACGCCCGGGCCATCAAACTCCCCTGGCTCCCCGTCATGATCAGCTACTTCGGCATCGGGTTCACCCTCGTGCTCAGCTTCTACATCCTACTGGGTGCCTGGCTGCAGGGGCTGATCGCAGATAAACTCCTGGCAAAGAATGAAGCGTAAGAAATGCCTGCTTCCGTTTTTCGTCCAGGCCGAAACGGTCATTAGCGTGTCAGCCGGATCACCGAGGATTGGAATGCCCCGAAAGCGGCAGCCTTTTGCACTTTCTTTTTCCCGGTTCGGCTTTTTCTTTGTGCACGCAAAGAAAAAGGGGAACAAAGCACCTCATCAAGAAGGGAAACAATGAAAACGATCTATTTAGCCGGCCCCGACGTCTTCGAACCCGACCCTTTTGCCGCGGGCGAGACCCTCAAGCAGCTCTGCACTGCGTACGGCTTCGAGGGGCTCTTCCCCCTGGACAACGCCATCGAAGATTTCGACCACCCCCACAAGACCGCCGAAGCGATCCGGCAGGCGAACATCGACCTCATCCGCCGCGCCGACATCGTCATGGCGAATCTCAACCCCTTCCGGGGATTCGAACCCGACTCCGGTACCGTCTACGAAGTCGGGTTCGCCGAGGCCCTCGGCAAGCCGGTTTTCGCCTACGCGGCCGACCGCCGCCACATGCCCGAACGGCTGCGGGCCCATCAGCAGCTCGCACCCGACGACCTGCAGTGCCGGGAGGGCAAAAGCATCGAGTCCTTCGCCCTGTCGCACAACCTGATGTTCGCCCATACGGTCGTGGCAGAAGATGCGCGCAGCTGCCTTCGTTATATCGCGGAGCGCTTCTCCTGACACTCCCAAAGTATAGGGTGCTATAATAGTTCTCCCACCTATGAAAAAGGATTTGCGATGCGTGAGCTTTTCGAAGGGTTTTTGGACGGCATAGAGGAAGTGCTGCGATGGAGGACAATGCTCGTCCTCGTCATCTTCGCCACGGTCGCCATGGGTTTCTGGGCGGTCATAGGGATCATCTACTGGGAGCACTTTCTCGCTTTCAGCGACCGTCTCGTCGAATGGCTCCCCTTTGCGATGCTCCGCTCCAACGGGGCGTGGATGCTCTCGACCTTCCTCTGGGTCCAGGCCATTATGCTCACCGTCGCCCTGCTCTCGCTGCTGCTGACGGTCACGCTCTACCGCAACCTTCCCAAGCGGGATTTTACCGGGGCCGCCGTCTGGCTGCTGCTGGGGTCCACCGTCTTCTGGACCGTCGTATGGCTTTTCAAGGGAGGTGCTATCTACGACGGCGTGCTGAAACTGCTGACCATGCTCCCCTTCGACACCGTCGAGAACGGGGTCAGTACCCTACTGATCTTCTATTTCCTCTACAACGCCGCCATCATCACCATGCTCTTTTTCACAAGCCTCTATTCGCCGGTGCTTCTGCGGCGTATCCGCGAAGAGCTCTACCCCTATGAGGATGTACACAGTGAGGCCGAACTGCGCTCGCTGGTCTACACCGCCAGGAACACCCTGCTTTTCGTTGCCGCCTCCCTGGTACTGATGCCGCTGCTCTTCGTGCCGGTGCTCAATATCTTCGTCCAGCTTCTGCTCTGGATCTGGCTCGTCAAAGACACCTTCACCTACGATGTCGGAGCCCTCTTCTTCAACGCCAACGAGCTGCGCCTGATCAAGAAGGGCGACAAGCGCATCTGGACCATAGCCGCCGTCACCGCGCTGTTCAACTTCTTCCCCCTGCTCAACTTCGCCGGTCCCTTTATCGGGGAGATCATGATGTTCCGCTACCTCGTCGGACTCAAAAGCAAAGCCTAGGTCCGCATGGCTATGCATACGCCGGATCCGCAGCCCCAGGTGCGGACGGCTACCCCTTGAGATCGTGCACAAGGGGGGAGCCGCACTTCTTGTGCCACTTGACGATCAGCTCCCACGCCTCATCGGCCGTTTCGGCAAAAGCGAAAAGTTCCCGGTCCTCTTCGTCGATCGTCCCCTCCTCGACAAGCATCTCGAAATTGATGATCCCCCGCCAGTAGCTTTCACCGACGAAGATGACGGGCATCGGGTCGATCTTGCGCGTCTGCACCAGGGTCAGCACTTCGAAACATTCGTCAAGGGTACCGTAGCCGCCGGGGAAGATGACCAGGGCTTTGGCCCGCCGCAGGAAATGGAGCTTGCGGATGGCGAAGTAGTGCACCTGGAAACAGAGTTCGGGGGTGATGTAGGGGTTGGGGTACTGTTCATGGGGCAGGGTGATGTTGAGGCCGATTGATTTGGCACCGACATCGAAAGCCCCGCGGTTGGCCGCTTCCATGATGCCCGGCCCTCCGCCTGTCATCAGGGTGATCTTCGTATCTTCGGGCCCTTTGCCACTGCGGCCGACGATGCGGCCGAAGGCACGGGCCGTTTCGTAATAGTGGCTCTTGGCCAGCAGCCGCCGTGCGATCCCCAGCTCTTTTTCCAGGGCCTCGCCGTCCTTGGCATCCCGTTCCGACTCCAAGGCCTCGATCAGCCGCTTGGCCTCCGCCTCCTCCATGATCCGCGTGGAGCCGAAGACGACGATGGTGTGCTCAATGCCGTGTTCGCGCAGCAGCAGTTCGGGCTTGAAGTAGTCCACCTCCAGCCGCACGCCCCGCACCTCGTCGCGGCGGAGAAACGCCGGGTCCCGGTCGGCCTGGATAAAATTGTCATGGTCCATGATCGCCTTGACGCGCTTGTGCGCTTTGGGGTCATCCTCGTCGGGCTTGGGGTGTTCCCACGGCAGCGGCTTCTGGTGCCGCTTCAACAGCTTACGAAACGCTTTTTTATCATGGTTTTTCTTCATGGGCACCCCTTGCAACTCCGTTGCCCCATTGTAGCACGCATCGCGGCCGACATGGTACAATCATCCTATGGAATATGCCGTACTCAAATCGATGCTTATCGCGCTGTTGCTGGGGTTCATGATCGGCATGCAGCGCACCATGAGTTACCTGCCCAGGGGCAAAGAGAGCTTCGCCGGGAGCCGTACCTTCGCGCTGCTGGCCCTCATCGGCTACCTGGCCGGCTGGCTCGGCGAGGCGGTACCGGGCTTCGTCTTCGCCGCGACGGCGGTCGTCGGGGTGCTCGTCGGGCTCTCGTACTACCTCAAGGTCACCCGCTTCCACCAGACGGGGATGACCACCCAGGTGGCCGCAATCGTCACCTTTTTGCTGGGGCTCATGGTCTACGCCGCGCTGGAGCACTACGCCATCTTCATCGCCGTCGTGATGGTCGTGCTGCTCGAGATCAAGCCCCACCTGCGAGAGTTCGAATCCCACCTCTCCTCCACCGACATCAGTGCCGCTGTGTTGCTGCTGGCCATGAGCTTCGTCGTCCTGCCGGTCCTGCCCAACACGATGATCGGCCCCTATGAACTGTTCAACCCCTACAAGACCTGGCTGATGGCCGTCATTATCGCCGCCATCTCCTTTGTCGGGTATGCCGCGGTGAAACTGTGGGGGCACAAGCGCGGCCTCTTCATCACCGGCGCGGCGGGCGGGCTTGTCTCCTCCACCGGGGTGGCCGTATCGTTGTCAAAGATGTTCGCCAACCAGACCACACTGCTCAACAACTACGCCGCCGGGGTCGCCATCGCCTGCACCTTCATGTACCTGCGCGTCCTCTTCGAAGCGGCCGTCATCTCCCCCGCCCTGGCCAAAGCCCTCGCACCGGCCTATCTCGCGGCAACAGCAGCCGGGCTGCTCTTTACCTACTACCTCTACAGCCGTTCCCAGAGCGCCGACATCCACCTCGAGAACCAAGCCATGACAAAAAACCCGCTGCAGCTGAGTGAAGCGCTGAAGTTCGGGCTGCTCTTCGGCATCATCTACGGCGCTATCGCCTTCACCGAAAACCGCTTCGGCGATATCGGGGTCTACATCGTCTCGTTCATTTCCGGCATCACGGACGTCGACGCCATCACGCTTTCGCTCTCCGAGCTCACCCGCGACGAGAAACTCGTCATGACGACGGCGATGAACGGCATCGTCATCGCCTCCGTCACCAATTCGCTCGTCAAACTCGGCATCGTCTTCTGGATCGGCGGCCTGAAACTGGGGTGGCGTGTCGCGCAGTTTTTTGTGCTGACACTGGGGGTGATGGCTTTTGGGCTATTCGTTTCGGAAACGCTCATGATGTGATATCACAATATTTATTTTTTAACAGAAAGTGCTATTTTTTAGGCATTATTTTGTGATAGACTTCCCTTTGAAAAACAGATCAAAGGAAAAAAAATGAAAACCAGTGCACGCAATCAGATTAAAGGAACCGTGACCGAGGTCATCGGCGGCGCTGTCAACAGCGAAGTCGTGATGGATGTGGCAGGGACACCGCTCAAGGCGATCATCACCAAAGAAGCCGTCACGGACATGGGGCTCGCGGCAGGATCGGAAGTCTATGCGATCATCAAGGCATCCTTCGTCATGATCGCCAAGGAGAAACCGGGCAAAATCAGCACACGCAACGTGATCGAGACGACAGTCAGCGACATCATCGAGGGCCCGGTCAGCTGCGAGCTCAAACTGGCGATGGGCGGTACCACGCTCACGGCCATCATCACCGAAGAGGCGGCCAAAGATCTCGGCGTCGCCAAAGGCGACACCGTCTATGCACTGGTCAAAGCCAGCTCCATCATCCTCGCACAGTAACCCGCATTGCCGCCCTGCCGTGGCGGCGCTTCAACGCTTCACCCCTTTCAAAAACACCGCATTACTGTTCAGAAGGTGCCCCGTTCAGCGCCGTTTCCAGTTCGATGATCCGCGGCAGTGTCGTCAGCACGCTGTCGGGGTTGAGACTGATAGAGTCGATCCCGAGTTTGACGAGGAACTCCGCGACTTCGGGGTAGTCCGAGGGGGCCTGCCCGCAGATACCGCTGTGGCGGCCGTTGCGCTTGGCCCCCTCGACGGCCATCTCGATCATCGTCAGCACCCCCTCGTCCCGCTCTTCGTAATCGAACGCGACGATCTCGCTGTCGCGGTCGACGCCGAGGGTGAGCTGGGTCAGGTCGTTGCTGCCGATGCTGAAGCCATCGAACACCTCGCTGAAGCCGTCGATGGAGATGACGTTGTTGGGGATCTCGCACATGACGTAGATCTGCAGCCCGTTTTCGCCGCGTACCAGCCCGTGCCGCGCCATCGTCTCGACGACCCGCCGCCCCTCCTCGACCCGACGGCAGAAGGGGATCATCAGGATGACGTTCGTAAAGCCCATCTCGTCGCGGACCCGCTTCATCGCCGCGCACTCCAGCGCGAACCCCTCCTCGTAGGCAGGGTGGCTGTAGCGTGCCGCCCCCCGGAAACCGATCATCGGGTTCGCCTCGTCCAGCGGTTCGAAGAATTTCCCGCCCGCAAGCGTGGCGTATTCATTCGTCTTGAAGTCGCTCATACGCACGACACAGGGCTCGGGATAGACCGCCGATGCAATCGTCGCCACCCCCTCGGAGAGGGTCTTGACGAAGAAATCCTCCGGAGTCTCGTAGGCGGCAGTGAGCGCTTCGATCTGCACCCGCGTGGCCAGGTCTGTCTTTTCGGGGTGGATGAGCGCCATGGGGTGCGCTTTGATGGACTCGTTGATGATAAACTCCATCCGCGCCAGGCCGATCCCGTCGACGGGGAGGTGTGCGAGCGAAAAGGCGAGGTCGGGATTGCCGAGGTTCATCATGATCTTCGTGCGCGTTTTGGGGAGGTGGCTGAGATCGGTCCGCTCGACGTCGTAGGAGATTTTGCCGTCATAGACCCTGCCCGTCTCCCCCTCGGCGCAGCTGACCGTCACCTCCCGGCCGTCCGCAAGCTTCTCGGTCGCATCCTCCGCACCGACGATGGCCGGGATGCCGAGTTCGCGGCTGACGATGGCCGCATGGCAGGTACGCCCGCCGCGGTTGGTCACGATGGCCGAGGCCATCTTCATCACCGGCTCCCAGTCCGGCGTCGTCGTATCGGCCAGCAGCACCTCGCCCTCTTTGAAGTCGCCGAGCTGCGCCGTGTCGCGGATATGGTGCACCTTCCCGCTGCCGATCTTCGTCCCGACAGCGCGGCCGCTGACGAGGACCTCCCCCGGTTCGCTCAGATGGTAGATCTCAAGGATCGACCCCTTTTTCTGCGACTCCACCGTCTCCGGGCGCGCCTGTACCATGTAGAGCCGGCCGTCGATGCCGTCCTTGGCCCACTCCATGTCCATCGGCTTGTCATGCCCGACGTTCTCCGAGTAGTGTTTCTCCACCTTGACGGCATAGTCGGCCAGCACCATCACATCCTCGTCGGTGATGCAGAACCGCGCCCGTTCGGAGGGCGGCGTCTCGACGTTTTTCGTGTACTCGACGGCGATACTGCCACTGCTGAGCGCTTCGGAAAAGATCATTTTGAGCTCTTTTTTCCCCAGGCTCCGTTTCAGAACCGCCCGGTGCCCCAGGGCAAACGTCGGCTTGTGGACGTAAAAACCGTCCGGGTCGATCGTCCCCTGCACAACGTTCTCGCCGAGCCCGTAGGCAGCGGTGATGTAGACGACGTCGCGGAAACCCGTCTCCGTGTCGATGCTGAACATGACGCCGCTCGCACCGATGTCGCTGCGGACCATCTTCATGACGACGACGCAGAGCCTGACGTCGAAATAGTCGAAGCCGCTGTCAAACTTGTAGTGCAGGGAGCGGTCGGTGAAGTTAGAGGCGAGGCAGCGTTTGTAGGCATCGAGCAGCGCCTCCGGGGACGCGATGTTGAGGTAGGTGTCGTTCTGCCCGGCGAAAGAGGCCTCCGGGGAGTCCTCCGCCGTCGCGGAGGAGCGCACCGCCAGGGAGACGTCGTCACCGTATTCGCGTTTAAGCGCTTCGTAGCCTTCCAGGATCTCCGCTTCCAGCGCGCTCGGGAGCGTGCAGTTGTAGACGATCTCCCGGCACGCTTTTCCGCGCGCCTGCAGCTGCACAACATCGTCGGGGTCAAAATCATCGAGAAGGGCATGCAGCCTTTCAAGGGCGCCGTTCGCTTCGAGCACGGCGTCATAAGCCTCCGCCGTGACGGCAAAACCGTTGGGGACCAGGACCCCCGCCGCGCTGAGATGCCGGTACATCTCCCCCAGGGAGGCGTTTTTGCCCCCGACGGTGGGGACATCGCCGATCCCGATCTCCCTGAACCACTTTACATATGCCATCGCTTCCTCCTTAGAGCAGTGTTCCTTGCTCTTGCCTTTCCCGTTGCGCTACAGGTAGATCACCTCGTTCTGCTCTACGATATGCGCCTCTTTGTGCAGCTTCTCCGCAATCGCCTGCTTGAACAGCAGCTCCTTGTCCGCTTCCCCGTGGATGAGAAAGATCTTCTTCACACCGTTCATCCCTTCGATCCAGGAGAGGATCCCCGACTGGTCGGCATGGGCCGAGAAGCCGTTGATGGTGTAGACGCTGGCCTCGATCCGGATATCTTCGCGGTAGATCTTGATCCATTTCTCCCCGTCGATGATCCGCCGCCCCAGCGTCCCGGCCGCCTGGTAGCCGACGAAGATCAGCGCGTTCTTGCGATTCCAGAGGCGGTGCTTGAAGTGGTGCAGGATCCGGCCACCCGTACACATCCCGCTGCCGGCGATGATGATGGCCCGGCTGTCGATCTGGTTGATCGCCTTGGACTCCCCGACGTCGAGGGTATAGGAGAGCAGCTCAAAATCGAAGACGCGGCCGTCGCGCGCCTTCACCTCGCGGCACTTGGCGCTGAGCAGGTCGCTGTAGCGGTCATACACCTCCGTCGCCCTTATCGCCATCGGGGAGTCGACGAAGATCCTACAGTGCGGCAGTTCACCGCTTTCGTGCATCTCCTTGAGCAGGAAAAGGATCTCCTGGGTCCGCTCGACCGCAAAGGAGGGAATCAGGACGTTCCCCCAGTCAAACAGGGTATCGGTGATGACCTTTTTGAACTCCGCCGTACTCTGCAGGGCGTTCTGGTGGTCGCGGTCCCCGTAGGTCGATTCGGTATAGAGGTAATCCGCATGGCGGCAGGGGGCGAGGTTGGGCAGCACCATGTCGTTATCGTTGCCGATATCGCCGGAGAAGACGATGGTCCGCGTCTCCCCCGCCTCCTCGTAGGCGATCTCGATAAAGGCGGAGCCGAGAATGTGCCCCGCATCCCGGTAGGTCACTTCGACCCCTTTGCAGAGGGTGAACGGTTCGCCGTATTCGGGCAGGATGCGGGTGAGGCTCAGGGCATCCCTGACGTCGTCTTCGCCGTAGAGCGGAGGGTTCACCTCTTTTTCGCTGCCGCGGCGCAGCGCCTTTTTGAAGTGGGTTTCGTAATCTTCGAGCATGATCTTGGCACTGTCGAGCAGAATGACTTCGGCCAGGTCGAAGGTCGCCTGCGTCGCCACGATCGTTTTGTCGAACCCCTCTTTGACGAGTTTGGGCATCCGTCCGCAATGATCAAGGTGCGCATGGGTCAGCAGCAGGAAATCGACCTGCGCCGGGTCAAATCCGAATGCGTCTGCGTTGCGCTCCTCCTCCCCGCCCTGGAACATACCGCAGTCGATAAGGATCTGCTTGCCGTTTTCCAGTTCGAGCAGGTGGCATGACCCCGTCACCACTTCCGCCGCGCCGTACGAGATAACCGTTGCCATTTCTCCCTCCTACTGCTTCGCTGCCACTATCATAGCACTAAACCGCCGGGGGGATCAAACCCAACTGAACAAAACAATAATTATTATTTGTTGATCTTGACTTAAGATGAATCGTCTTATGATGGAATTATTACAATTTCTTAAAGGAGTCCGTCATGGCAATTCGCGGTATTTCCATACTCAAAGGCATTGAAGCGGAAGCGGTCGTCAAACTGCTCAACAAGGCGTACTGCGATGAGTGGCTGGCCTACTACCAGTACTTCATCGAGTCCAAGGTCGTCAAGGGAATCATGAAAGACGCCGCGATCACCGAGCTTGACCAGCATGCGGCGGACGAACTGCGCCACGCGACGATGGTCGCCGACCGCATCATCCAGCTCGGCGGCACGCCGGCACTGAGCCCTTCGGAGTGGATGGTGCACAGCAACTGCGGTTACGAAGCGCCTGAAAACCCCGACGTCATGGCGGTCCTCGAGCAGGCGATCAAAGGGGAGCAGTGCGCCATCAGCGTCTACTCGGACCTCGTCGACCTCACCCGCGAAAAGGACATTGTCACCTACGACATCGTCTCGCAGATCCTTGCCGACGAGGTCGAGCACGAAGAGGATCTCCAGGCCCTCTACAACGACATCGAGGAGTTCGTCGAGCAGATCAAAGCAGCCCTAAAGTAGCACGACAGCCCAGATCATCACCGTCATAACGACACTGATAAGGCAGGCCGCCGCGGCGCTGTCCTTGGCCGCCTTGGCCAGCCGGTGGTAGTCGCGCGTGCTCAGATCCACCCCCCGCTCGACGGCGCTGTTGAAGAGCTCCGCGACAATGGGGAGGAAGAGCGAGAACTGCAGCCAGAGCCGTTCGCACTTGGGCACGTCGATGCTCCACGCGACGATGCTGAGTACGACAAAGAGCGCCGTCTCGATCTTGAAGATCGTCTCGTGCCGGAAAACGTGCATGAACCCTTCAATGGCATAGCCGAAGTTCTTGCGCAGCGAATATTTCGGTTTGTTCATCCTCGGAGCCCCCTTCTCAATCCATATAATACACTAACGGCCAGGGTTCCCCCCAGGGCGACATCGAGCGCGGTCTGCATGCCGAACTGCTCCCAGAGCCAACCGCCGAATGCCGCCCCCGCCGCGGCGAAGAGCGCGACGGCGGCGTAGAAGATGCCGTAGACCGAACCGCGGTTGTCCGCCTGTTCCGCGATCATCGCCCGGTTTGCATTGAGCGTCGCGACCGTAAAGAGCCCCAGAAAAGCAAAAGCGGCCCAGGTCGCCGCAGGCGTCTGCAGCCACAACAGGGCCTGGGCGGCGATACCGCAGCCGTAGCCGAGGGCACTCACCGCCTTGCCGCCGAAGCGGTCGGACGCCAGCCCGAAGAGATAGCTTGTCAGGGTCTGCACCCCCGTCGATACGGCAAAGAGCAGCGGGATAAGCGCCGTGGCGATGCCGACGGTTTTGGCCTGCACCGTGAAAAAGGCCTCGCTGAAGATGAAAAAGAGAAAGAGGAAGTAGAAGAGCAGCTGCATGACGGTCTTTTTGTCCGCTGCGCTCAGCCGGAAGCGCTCCGTACACTGCTCGCGTTTGGGGACGTCGCGTACGAGAAAGATGACGATCACGACCCCGATGATGCCGGGCAGGAGCGTGGCCACGAAGAGCGTACGGATCACCTCCTCGCTTTCGCCGAAATACCACAGCAGCCCGAACAGCAGCAGCGTCCCGCTGAACTCCCCCGCGATATCCATCGTTTTGTGGAACCCGAAGGTTTTGCCGTGGGCGTTCTGTTTGCTGTACGCGGCGATCATCAGGTCCTTCGGGGCCGAGCGTACCCCCTTGCCCATCCGCTCCAGCGCCCGCAGCGCCGCAATGCTTCCCCACCCCTGGCTCAGCCCCAGCAGCGGTTTCGAGAGTGCCGAAAGCAGGTAGCCGCCCACCACCAGCGGCTTGACCACGCCGTAGTAGTCCGCAATGTACCCCGAGACCATCCGGAGCGCATAGGAGACAAAGGTAGCCACAGCGACGATGATGCCCAGCTTGTCCATCCCCTCGTGCAGTACCGTGACAATGAAAATCGGCAGTATGGGGTTGACCATTGCGGAGGCCAGGTCGGTGAAGTAGCTCACCCACCCCAGGCGCACGACGTTTTGATTGATTGTGTGCATTCGGGCATTATAGCGCAGCCCGGTGCGCGAAGAGAGGCTTATTTCTTGCCGAAGAGTTTGCCGAAGAAGCCGAACATGCCGCTCAGTTTTTTGTGGAAGATATCGTCAATATAGGAGGAGTAGTCGTGGAAGCCGTCATTGTGCAGCTTCAGCTCGAGGAACATCTCCGCGTCGCGCTGCGTCTTCGTCGCTTCCAGGTCGAGCAGTTTCGCATAAAGGGTCTCGACCTCTTCAAGCACCTTTTTCGGAACCGGCCAGCGGTGCGAGCGGTAGCCGCGGATCTGCTTGTGCTCGTTGAACAGCGGCTTGTACTCCGAGTAGACCCAGTAGTATTTACCGTCTTTGCGGCGGTTTTTAACGATGGCTTTGTACTCTTTGCCCGCTTTGAGCGCGTCCCAGAGCAGTTTGAAGACGGTTTTCGGCATATCAGGGTGGCGGACAATGTTATGCGGTTTGCCCATCAGCTCCTCTTCCGGGTAACCCGAGAGTTCAACAAAATATTCATTGGCGTAGACGATTTTACCCATGGCATCCGTCTCGGATAAAATCTCTTTTTTGGAATCGACGGGGACCTCGATATCGAGGGGCTTCAACTTAAACTTGTCCGACATTGGAAATCCTTATATAGCTATTTCTTTTTCGGATAGTAACAGAAGCAAAATTAATACTATACAAAATCTAATAGTTAATATTATATACGGATAATAACGCTGTTAGTTTTTATACATTAATGTGACGAATAAAAAACCCGGATACACCTCTTCGTGCACGGCACCCTCCCTGTTTTTGGTAAACCGGCAGAGGCTTTCGCCGATCGGGATGACAAGAATACCGCCGGATCGCAGCTGCGCCAGGAGCTGCTCGGGAAGCTCCGGCGCCGCGGCGGAGACGAGAATCCGGTCAAACTGTTCCCCGGGCACGCCCAGTTCTTCGCCCGCCGCCTCAATCCGGATCTGCCCGGAACCGAACGACGCGATGTTCCGGCGCCCCTGTTCCACCAGGCTTTTTCGGCACTCCAGCCCGATGACTTCCCCCTCCGGGCCGACAATATGTCCCAGCAGCGCCGTCGTCCAGCCGGAGCCCGAACCGATGTCAAGTACCCGCTGGCCCGGCTGGGCATTGAGCAGTTCCAGCATAAAGGCGACCGTCGTCGGCTGGGAGATCGTCTGCCCCTCGCCGATAGGAAGCGGGTAGTCGCCGTAGCTGTCGTCGCCGTAGATCTCAGGCACGAAGGTGCTGCGGTCGACGGCACGGAACGCCTCGATGATGCGCGGCGTACGCAACGCCCCGTATCCGATCATCTCGGCGATCAGCGCCGCCTGTGCCTGCCGGTCACGCATGCTCCGGCCCCCCTATCGTCAAAAAGGCATCGGGCAGCAGCGAGGTGGCAAGCATGACCGTGTTGATGTCCGCATGTTCCCGCCAGGTCGCAGCCGCCTGGTGCGCCTCCCGCAGCCAGAAAAGCTCCAAAACCTCGGCCATCGGCACGGAGGCCTGCAGCGCGCCAAGCTGCTCGGCCAGCACCCCGTTCTTCCAATGCCCATCGTTCAGCACCTGCATCAATGAAATACCGTGCAGGCCGATGCCCAGTCCCAGCTCCCGGAAGGCCAGCCTGGCCTCCGCTGGGTAACGCAGCGCACTGCTATGCAAAAAACGTTCCGTACCTTCCCGCGCCGCTTCCAGCATCGCGCGCAGCAGGCCGCGCAGCGGCAGGTCGTGCCCCGCCATCAGCTGGGTCACCCGCGTCGCATCAAAGAGCAGCCCCCCGAGCCCCAGCGGGTCATCCGTAGCGAGCGGCATCGTTTCGGCCATCGCCCCGGTCGCTTCAAGCTCCCCGCCGAGCCCCGCATCGTCTCCCAGGGCACGGGCCGTCACCGAGAGCTGCAGATAGGTCACGTACGCTTCGAGGGCATCATGCTGCCTCATCGACATCACCAGCGGCCGCCGCAGATCGGTACTCATTTTCCAGTACATGCGTTTCGAGCCGTCTGGCATCGCATAGGTAAAGGCGCGGTGCGCGCTTTTGGCCAGCTCGACGGCCCAGCGGCTGTAGCGTACCTCCCCGCTCACGGCCGCCATGCGGTCAAGGGCATGCATCCACTTGGTCAGGTAGTGGAAATACTGCCCGTCACGGTCCCACTCCGACGTTTCATCGTACGCCTCCGCTTCCCCGCGTTCCGGCAGTGCCTTGCCGATGCGCAGTCCCGCTACCGTCGGGTAGTTCGCCGCATCGGCCTCCCCCAGACCGCTCAGGGCACCGTGACGCCTGTCATCGTCCCGGAACGTCCCCAGCTCGCGGTGTACCGCATCGATCAATGCGCGGGCTTGGTCAAGATATGCCTTCGCTCCGAGACGCTTGAACAAGGAGAGATAGTTGCAGACGGCAAACGCGTCCGTCCAGAGGTAGCGCCCGCCCGTCCGATCGAAAGGGGTACGCGCTTCGAAAGCCTCCATCAGCGCCGCGGCCTTTTCGATGCGCGCCTCGTGGTTCAGAATCATGCGGCTGTTTCCGTTCGGGGTTCCACCTGCTTTACTCCCCCATCACCGGACCGCCGACGTCGTCCTCGCCGTAGAAACTGTGCGTCCCGTCGCAAAAAGGAAGGTTCTTGGAGGATTTGCAGCGGCACAGCAGGTACGCCTTGCTCTTCTCTACCGTAAACTTGAGCGGCATGCAGCCCGTTCCCTTGTGGCTGCCGTCGCAGAAAAGCCCCTCTTTTGCCCGCCCGCACATACAGTACATATAACTCTTTCCCGCCTCCAGGTCGACCCCTTTGGGTTTATTGAAGAAAACAACCGCATCCTTGCACATGCCGTACCCCCGTTTTCGATGGCGGAACCGCGCACCGTTTTTTTCATGATAGCCCGATGCCCCCGCGATGTCAAGCCCCATGCAAACACCGAAAGTGTGGTTATAATTATTGTATGACACCCTTTCTTCTACCGCCGAAAGTGCGCTGCAGCGACGGCGAAATGCGTCGCGTCGGTTTTGAACTGGAATACTCCGGCCCGGAGCTCGAAACGTGTGCCCGGATCGTCGCGGAGATCACCGGGGGCGAGATCACCGAAGTCAACCCCTGGCACTATGTCGTCGGCCCGACGCCGTGGGGGGACTTTACCCTCACCCTCGATTTTCAGTTCCTCATCCGCTCGGGGCTCCAGGAGTGGCTGCACAATGCCGGTTTCGACGAAGCGATGGAGCAGGACGAGATCGACGCGATCGAATATTTCATCGGCTCCTTTTCCGCGTCACTCGTGCCTTTTGAGCTGACGACGCCGCCCCTGCCGCTGAACGAACTGGAAGTGGTGGAAACGCTGAAAGAGGCGCTGCGGGATGCCGGGGCACTCGGGACGGCAGCCAACCCCCTTTATGTTTTCGGCTTCCATATCAATCCCGAGATCCCCGAGATGAGCGTACGTACCCTGCTCGCCTACCTGCGCGCCTACCTCGTCCTCTATGACCTGCTGGCAGAAGAGATCCGCCCGGTCCTGACGCGGCGCCTCTCCTTCTATATCGACCCCTTCCCCTCCGACTACATCCGCAAAGTCCTGCACCCCGCCTACCGCCCGACGATGGAGGGGTTTATCGATGACTACCTGGAAGCCAACCCGACGCGCAACCGGGCCCTCGACCTGCTGCCGCTGCTGGCCTGGAACGACCTGGGGCGTGTCCGCCGGGCCCTGCCGGCCGAGAAGATCTCGCCGCGGCCCGCCTTTCACTTCCGCCTCCCCAACTCCCGCGTCGACGAAGCGGGCTGGCACACTGCCGACGCCTGGAACAGCTGGCTCCATGTCGAACGCCTGGCCGAAGATACGGAGACGCTGCTCTCCCTCGCCTATGCGCGCTACCGCATGATGAACTCATTCTTCTACCGATTCCGTAAAAAACAGTGGATCAAAAGGATACGCCAATGGGCCGAAGCGTCACAATAGCCGTCACGGGGGGCCGTCGCGGCAGCCGGCTCGCCTGGTACTTCTCCCGGTTCCTGCTGGGGGGCCACGGGGCGGGAAGCCGTTTCCTGCACCCCGAAACCGATTACCGCGATCTATCTTTCGATGCCCTGCTGATCACCGGCGGCAGCGATATCGACCCGGAGACGTACGGCGCCCAGGCGCATCCGGCCATCGAACACACCGACCCCGCCCGCGATGCCATGGAGCTCTACCTCCTTGAGACGGCCATCCGCCGTGGGGTGCCCGTCATGGGGATCTGCCGCGGTATGCAGCTGCTCAATCTGCATTTCGGCGGGACGCTGCATCCGCATATCCACGACTTCGACCTCGACGTCGCCCACCCCCATACGCCCCTGCCGCTCAAAACGGTGACGCTGGAACACGGCACGAACCTGCACGACATCATCGGCCAGTCGACCCTGCGCGTGAACGCCCTGCACCACCAGGCGGTCGACCGGCCCGGCCAGAGCATCCGCGTCGCCGCGCGCGACGGCAACAACATCGTCCAGGCCATCGAACATACGGCGCTGCCCTTCATGCTGGGCATTCAGTGGCACCCCGAGTTCATGCCCTACAGCTGGCACAGCCGGAAAATTTTCGCAGCCTTTGTCCATGCGGCGCGCTCGATGCAAAACAGTTAAATGAAGAGACGGTAAAAAAGAGAGGGAGAAGAGCCGGCACAGCCGTCTCTTCGGGAGGGTCAGCGGATCAGTTCTGCGCGGACAGAACGGTTCTGTGCACGCCCTTCGGCCGTGGCGTTGGTGGCGATCGGATCGGTCTCCCCTTTTCCGACGGCACTCAAACGATCAGACGCGATCCCCTTGTCAACCAGCAGGCCGACAACGACTTCGGCGCGTTTCTTCGAGAGCACGTCGTTGTACGCGTTCGTCCCGCGGTCATCGGCGCGGCCGACGATCTCGGCTCTGTACGGGTTAACCTTCATGTAGTCCGCGAAGGCGTCGATCTCGTCCATATGGGCACTCGTCACCACGGCGGAGTCCGTGGCGAATTCGACGCTGAAGTGGAAGCTTGCGGCACACCCTACCTTATCAACCTTGAATCCTGTCGGTGTTTCCGGGCAGTCGTCATGGGAATCAACCACGCCGTCACGGTCGCTGTCGGGGACACAACCGAAGGCATCGACTTCTACGCCTCTGGGCGTGTTCGGACACTGGTCGTTATCGTCGATGACACCGTCGCCGTCGCTGTCGTAGGTCCGGTAGCCTGCCGCGGCTGTGGCTGCCGCCGCTTCATGCGCGCCGAAGGCGAACGAGAGACCGGCGAGCGCCAGCAGGTTGCTGTCGTAGCGCCCCCCGTTGGGTTTGAGCATATAGATCGCTTCGAGTTTCAGCGCCACCTGCTCGCTAAACGGGATCTTGACCCCCGCACCGACGTCGCCGTAGGCACCGTTCTTGTTGCCGTAGAGCGGGTCGCTCATGTTCTCGTACCCCGCACCGATCTTGGCAAAAGGACGGAAGCGGCCCTCTTCCGTATAGTCATAGACGGCGCCCATGCCAAGACGCCAGATATTCGTCGAAGCGGACATGTCGGCAGGGCTGAGGAAGAGGGGCGGCGTCGGCGCCGGCGGCTCATAGGAGTAGTCCGTATCCGTCGCGTAGTAGGCGGAGAGCTCCGGTTTGATCGGGAAGGAAAAGAGATTGTTGATCTGGATTTCACCCCCGATGATCGTCTCGTTTTCGAGCAGTATGTTGCCTTCCGGAATACCGATCCCCACTACCGGTGAAACCTCGAAATTGTATTGCGACGCTGCCGCGATCTGTGCCGCCAGCAGCGCACTCGTCATCCATGCACGCTTCATCATTCCTTATACTCCTAAGCGAAAGTCCCGGAAGTATACCATATCGATATGTACAAAAAATAACGTTTTTTAAAAAAAATGTCACCCGAACGCCGGATGCTCCTCCACCGCCCTGTGGCCCGCTTCGATCAGCATGGCGGCTTTATGGAAGTCAAACGTACTGCAGATATTCTTGGGAAGGGTAATCATGATATCGGGCGGGTAGCCGCCGATGCGGTACTGGGTCAGGCTGCGCTGCATCGTATCGAAACTCTGGTCGAGGATGGAGAAGATATGCGCCTGCTCCTGCCGGCGGAGGCGCTCCTTGATGGCATTTTTGGCTTTGGAGGCCAGGCGTTCGGCAAAAGAGTCGTAGCGCTCGGCCACGGCGGGCTCCTCCTGCTCCGAGTCGGGGCCGTAGAGGTTGACGGCGATGGTGAGATCGCTGCGGTCGCGCATCGTCGGCGCCACAGGCAGCGGGTTGAGGACCCCGCCGTCGACAAGGAGCATCCCGTCGAGCTCCACCGGCGTGAAGACGGAAGGGATGGCGACGGAGGCGCGGATCGCGGTTAGGAGATCGCCGCTTTGAAACCACACCTCCTTGCCCCGGTTCAGGTCCGAGGCAACGGCCGTGAAGCGGATAGGAAGCCCTTCGATCGTCTGCGTACCGATCAGTTCATCCAGCCGCTCGAAGACTTTGCTCCCGCTCATAATGCCCCGTTTGTCCCAGGCAAGATCCAGGAGCGAGGCAACGTCGAGGGGCTCGAGCCCCTGCACCCACGCCTTGTACTCGGCAAGTTTGCCGCAGGCGTACACACCGCCGACCAGCGCCCCCATGGAACAGCCGCTGACGGAGACGATCTCATAGCCGCGCGCCTCCAGCGCCTCGATGACACCGATATGCACGTAGCCCCGCGCCCCGCCGCTGCCCAACACCAACGATACCTTTTTCATCGCTTCCCTTTATGTTCGGATCTTTACCTAATTATAGGGCATTCGGGGGGACGGAAAGTTCAATCGTGTGTCGCGGAGGGGTTATGGAGAGGGCAGAGAGCGCCAGGCTCTCTTTGTTCCCGCAGGAAAAGGGTTAGCGTTTGCGGATAACGACACCCTGGTCCGTCTGGTGGGCCGGGTGGTAGGGGCCCGCCGGCAGAGCGTAGAAGAGGCGGGCGTTCGCAACATGGGCGTATTCGACATAATCGGCCGCGGCGGTATTGATCGCCGTGGCGATCGCCTGCACCAGCAGCCCGGCCAGTCCGCCGCCGCCACCGCTGCTGCCGGTCAGGTCGACGGTCACGCTGCCTTCGTACTCCCAGAGCTTCTCGTTGGTCTTCGTGGAGACCGCTTCGGATGCGATCGTGACCGTCAGAGACGAGGCCACCACGGCGTACATGACGTCCCACGCCTTGATACGCGTGAACATGACGACATCGGCCCCGAAATAGTCGTAAAACTTGTCCGCGGACAGACTGTAGAGCAGTTCGGTATCGTAGACGCCCTCCTGCTTGAGAATGTCGCTGACCATCTCCATCGGGAAGACATAGTAACCTGTCTGCGCGATCGGCATCTCGATCGTCGTGGCGTAGTAGTCCTTCGCCTCGGCGTCGCTGCTTTCGTTCATTGCCGGCAGGACCACGATGGAGCGCGGGTCCTCTTCATACATCTGGGGGAAGGCTTCGCCTTTGGTGATCCCCGTGTTGTGCGCGGCACAGCCGGTCATGATCATTGCGGCGAAAACCGAGGCCGCCAGTGCAGCAATTTTTCCGTATTTCATGATTCTGCCCCCTTCGCTTCGGCGTTGCGCACCTTCTCAATGACGCGGTCCATAAAGTGCGCCGACTCCGGGTAGAGGCTCTTTTCCATCTCGAAATAGTGGACGGCCTGCTTGGTGTCCCCCTGCTTGAAGTAGATGTAGCCCAGGTTCGCATACATTCCCGGTGCCACACGCTTGGAAACGCTGTCATTGGCATTTTCGATGGCCGTCAGGATCGCCTGCTGCATCGCCAGGAGGTTCTCCGCACTGGCATCCTGCTTATACGCGTAGTAGCTTTCGCTGTAGGTGCCGTAGTTATAAAGCGCTTGCGGTTTCGTGGCGCACCCCGTCATCAGGGCCACCGCCGCCAGCGGGAGGGCCGCTTTCATCAACATGTCAAGCTTCACGGGCGTACCCCGATCTCTTTGGCGATACCGTCGCCGACATAGATTTCACGTTCAACGACGATCGTATCGCCCTTGTAGACCTTCACGCTGTGCTTGCCCGGGGCGACACGGTACTGGTGGTCGCGTCCCGCTTCGACGGCGAAGGGCTGCCCGTCATCGACGGAGACGGCTGCCCCCTCGACGTCACCCGTAAAGTAGAGGTAGGACGCCCGCTCACCCGTAGCGACGCCCGACTTGTAGCCGCACCCCGTCATAAAGAGGGCGGCAGCCATCAACAGTGCTGTCAATGCTTTCATGTTTTAATCCTTGTGGACCTGGATATACAGGTCCGAGAAATTTTTCGTTTGCAGGCGCGCGCCCAGGTCACCGCTCGTAATCGACGCGAAGGAGACTTCGTTCTCTGGGGTATCGCCTGCCGTTGAGACGATCTCGATCGTCGCCAGCTTTTTGCCCGGGAGCGTGATGATGCTGTTGGTCTGCGGGTTCTTGACCTTCTTGCCCGACGCCATGACGTCGAACCTGTCCCCCACCTTGATGTTCTGGCTCTTGCCGCCGGAGGTGATCAGCATCCCCTGCTCGTAGCCCAGCAGGTAGCCGCGCCACGGTTTGTCCATCATGTTCTCGATGACGTTCGATGCGAGGTCCGAGATCGCCGCGTCGATCGCCTTGTCGTTGAGCTGAGAGTCATACGCGCTCTTGTCCCCGACGCCCATGACCGTACCGGCTTCGCTGTACGCGGTGCCTTTGCCCTCTTCGGAGTAGATGATCTGCCCCGTACTGACGTCGACGATGCGGATATGGACCTTGGCGAAGGCCTCCTGTTTCTTGACACGGCTGAACCAGCCCACGTCGCTCACCTCGTTGCGGCCGAACTCCGTGATGGAACCGAGAATGAGATAGTCAGCGCTGTTTTTCAGCGCGGGCGCATCGCCCATCGCCAGCTCTTTCTGAATCTTCTCGAGGTCCGCACGCTCGAGCATGATGAACTTGCCCGTCTCGAAAAGCTTGGAGGAGAGGATATCCATCGCCTGCTTCCCGATCCGGTCACTGTTCTCATCGATAAAGAAACTCTGGCCGTAGCGGGTCTCGTTGGTAAAGCGGCCTATCGCCACTTTGCGCTTCAGGCCTGCAGGCTCCTCTTTGAGCGCCTTGGCGGCCTGCACCGTCTTGCTGACGGCGGGCGCCGCCGTCGGCGTTTCATGCACTTCCTGTTTCTCCATGGTCGCACACCCCGTGATACAGAGGGCAGCGGCGACCGGAACAAGTAAATCCCTATACTTCATTGTAGTCTCCGGTAACAGTATATGTTTTAAATTATGCCGCATCATGCTTAAACCTATACTGCTGCAGCGGCCTATGAACGCACATACCGGCGGGGAAAAAGGGAAACAAAGGGAGAAAAAGGGTTAAAAAGTGACCAGACGCCGGGCGGCCGGCAGCGCCGGCGCGGATTTTTCACTCATACCGCAGCGCGTCGATCGGGTTCATGTTCGCCGCCTTGCGGGCCGGGATGATCCCGAAAACGATCCCGATGAGCATGGAGAAGAGCAGCGCGACCGTCGTCACGGCCGGATTGATGACGAGGGTCAGGTCCATCGCTTCCGCGACCCCCACGGTGATCCCGATGCCCGTGAGCACGCCGAAGATGCCGCCGAGTCCCGAGAGCACGACCGCCTCGATCAGGAACTGGATCAGGATATCCTGACTCATGGCCCCGATGGCCATGCGGATGCCGATCTCACGGGTGCGTTCGGTCACCGAGACCAGCATGATGTTCATAATCCCAATCCCGCCGACGACGAGGGAGATGGCGGCCACCGCCCCCAGCATCACCGTCAGCATCGAGGTGATCTGCGACAGGGTGTCGAGCAGGGCCGTCATGCTCCGGACGGCGAAGTTGTCCTCTTTGCCCGGTTTGATGTTGCGGCTCTCGCGCAGCACCTGGCGGATCTGCTGCTTGACGGTGTCGAGGGGGTAGTTTTCCTTGACCGACACCAAAATGGAGGGGATGTTCTGATTCCCCCCGATACGGCGCTGGAACATCTTGATGGGGACGAGGATCAAGTCATCCTGGTCCATGCCGAAGGTGTTCGCCCCCTTCTCCTCGAGCGTTCCGATCACCCGGCACGAAAAGCTCTTGAGGCGGATCTTTTTCCCCATGGGATCTTCTCCCCCGGGAAAAAGTTCGTCGATCACCGTCTGCCCGAGGATACAGACGCTCTGCCCCGCCCGCAACTCGCTCTCGCTGAAGCGTTCCCCCTCCGCCAGGTTCCAGTTCTGGACATCGAAATAGCCGTTTTCAACGCCGCGCACACTCGTCTGGTAACTGCGGTCGCGGTAGAGCACGTTCACGGTACTGCTGGCCATCGGGGAGACCGCCTCGAGCGTAAAGATCGATTTTTGCAGGATGCGGACATCCTTCATCTCGAAGGGGATGCTCGTTCCGGACATCCCCGGAGGCCCCTTCTCCTGGCCGGGCATGATGTGCAGGGTGTTGCTGCCGAGGCTGCCCACGCTCGCGGTAATCGACTCGCTTGCCCCCTGCCCGATGTTGACCATCGCGATGACCGAGGCGATCCCGATGACGATCCCTATCGCGGTCAGCAGGGAGCGCATCAGGTTGCGCCTGATTTCGCGGATGGCCTGCAGGAAAGCGTTAAGCAGCATGGCCCGTGTCCTTCTCAATGCGGCCGTCACGCAGGAGGATCGTACGCGACGCATACGCGGCGATCTCCTCTTCGTGCGTCACCATGATCACGGTGATCCCCTGGGCGTTGAAGCCCCGGATAAGCTCCATGATCTCATGGCTGCGCTGGGTGTCGAGGTTCCCCGTCGGTTCGTCGGCGATGAGGACCTGCGGCTGCGTCACGATGGCACGGGCGATGGCCACGCGCTGCTGCTGCCCGCCCGAAAGCTGGGAGGGGTCGTGATGCAGGCGTTCGGCGAGCCCGACCTGCACCAGAGCCTCCTCCGCGCGCTCCCGGCGCGCTTTGGCGGAAACGCCCTGGTAGATCAGCGGCATCTCCACATTCTCCAGCGCCGAGGTACGTTTGAGCAGGTTGAAGCCCTGGAAGACAAACCCGAGAACGTAGCGGCGGAACAGGGCGCGCTGTTCGTGTGTCAGCCGCCCCAGGTCCGTCCCGTCGAACCGGTAACGGCCCCCGCTGGGCACGTCGAGGGCGCCGAGGATATTGAGCAGGGTCGACTTGCCGCTGCCGCTGGGCCCCATGATGGCGACGAACTCACCCTGACCGATCTCCAGGTCCAACGGATGCAGGACGTGCGTCGCCGCCTCGCCGCTGCCGTAGGTCTTGGTGATCTGTTCCAGGCTGATCATGGCTGTTTCTCCTGGGCGACGATGAGACTGTCCCCCGGTGTGAGCACCTCCCCGGCGATGACACTCTGGGTGCCGTTCGTACCGAGCACCTCGACGTAGAGTTTCTCCGGGGTCTGGCCGTTGAGCCGCCAGACGTGCGGTTTGTCATCGTAGGCGCTCTCGTCATCATCATGAAACGCGAAGAGTTTCGTCTCCTTGGACGTTGCAACGGGAAGGTAAAGCAGCGCGGCGCGGGGGACGATCAGCGCATCGCGGAAGGTCCGGACGGTAATGTCCGCGTCGGCGCTCATCCCCGGGCGCAGCTTCAGGTCGCTGTTGTTGACGTCCAGTACGGCGATGTAGGTGACGACCCCGTCCTCGATTTCCGAATTGACCCGCACCATGCGAATCGTGCCCGAAAAGACGGTGTCGGGATAGGCGTCGACGGTAAACGATGCCGTGTCCCCCGCCTTTACCTTGGCGATATCCGCCTCGTCAACGCTTACCTGCAGCTCCATTTTGCGCAGGTCTTTGGCGATCGTGAAGAGCGTCGGCGTCTGGTAGGAGGCCGCGACCGTCTGGCCGGGGTCGATCTCCCGGGTGAGCACGGTACCGTCTACGGGCGAATAGATCGCCGTGCGCTCCAGGTCGTACTGCGAAGAGACGAGGCTGTGCTTCGCCTGTTCCACCTGCGCCTTGGCGTTATCGACCTGCGCCTTGGCTGCCAGGTAGTTTGCGTAGTCCGTATCCCAGTCGCTTTGCGACGGCAACGCCCCTTTCGTCTCTTCGCGCAGCGTTTCGTCGCGCTTGAGCGTCGCCTTGCTGCGGTAGAGCTCCGCATTCGCGTTCTCCAGCGTCGCCTTGGCCGACATCAGCGCCGCGTTGGCCTTGTCCACGGTGCTCTGGTACTTCGTCTTGTCGATCTGCGCCATCAATTGCCCCTTCTTCACAAGGTCGTTGTAATCGACAAGCACCTTCTCGATCGTGCCCGAGACCTCCGTACCGACGTCAACGCTCTCCAGCGGCTGCAGGTACCCCGACGCCGAAACGGTGATGTTGAGTTCCCCCCGCTCCGCGCTCTGGGTCACGAAACGGTAGGCCTGGCCGTTCTCGGCCGGTTGCAGGAAGAAGTAGCCGCCGACGGCCGCCGCGGTCAGCACGACTAAGCCCAGAATAATCCATTTCCAGCGGGGGCTTCTGTACGCCGTGACCTTTTCCATCGCTTCCATTACTGCTCCTTGTATATCCGGGTGTCAAAGTAGAGCGCGATCCGCTCGATCTGGATGTTGTAGTGCTGGATCTGCTTTTCGAGCTTCTGGATCTGCACCGAATTGCCCAGAGACTCGAGGTCGTAGGAGGAGGTATACCCCGCCTTGACCTGGCTCTTCGTGAAGGTGTAGAGGTCGTCGTACATGGCGATCATCTCTTCGGCCACGCCGATCTTCTCTTCATAATCCCCGATGGTCGCCGCACGCATATCGTACTCCTGCTCCAGCTCCATCTTGCGGTCGATCTGCGCCGTCTGCGTCTGAAGCGATTGCAGGCGGCTCGCCTCGACCGTCCCTCTGCTGTTGATATCGAGCGGCATGCTCAGTACGGCGCCGTAGCTGTAGCGGTCGCCGTGATAATCGAGACTGTCGCCGCGGTAGTCGTTGTAGCCGTACCCCGCATTGACCGAAAGCGTCGGCAGGTAGGCCGAACGCGTCACCTTCCACGCCGCCGTGTCCGCACGGCGCTGGGCCGTGTATTGCAGCAGTTCAATGCTGCTTTGCAGGTAGACGTCGCGGGGGACAAGGGGGAACTCCGGCAGCGCCACCGTGTCGACGCCGCGCGACCCGAGCAGCTTCTGGAGTTCGAACGCTTCGCTGCGCAGGGAGTTGCGGACAACGATCACATCACTGCGCGCACTATCGCGGTCGATGGTCACGCGGTTGAGTTCGCTGATGTCCGCGCTGCCGACCTTGTACTTCGCCCGGGTGATCATCAGGTCGATGTCGCGGTTGGCCAGCGTCAACTCGCTCTGTTGCAGCTTCAGGCGGTCCCGCTCGACCTGCGCTTTGAGAGTATAGGCCTGCTTGAGGTAGGCGGCCTCCTCCAGGTCGACGGCCAGCAGGTTCGCTTTGCCGGAGGCGTCCGCCTGTTCGACGGTATAGTAGATCCCGCCGCTGCGGAAAACATCCTGGTCCCACGACACCCCGGCGCTCGCCAGTCCGCCCTCGCTGCCCGCGGCATCCCTGGAGCGCGTATAGGAGAGCGACAGCATCAGCGGAGCAACCCAGCTTGTCTTGCCGGTCCCGGTTTGCTCTTTGACCTGTTCGCGTTTGAGCTTCAGCAGCTCCTGTTTCTGTTCCGAGAGCGGCAGCGTCTCGGCGCCCAGGAGTGCCCCGAGCAGAAACGGCAGGGGCCAGAGCCGGTGGAGAGGGAGCGTGCGATCTTTCACTTTACCGATATCCTTCCAAGTGTGTCACTTACTATTATAGACCAAGCCTGCCCCGGCAGGGACAACCTTCGTCAAACAGGGTAGCTGTTTTACTGCTTTTGTGCGCTGATGATCATCACCAGCTCGTAGGGGGAGACGCTGTTGGTCCGGGCGATCTCGGCGAGCGAATCCGCACTGCCGATCATGATCCCCCGGCCGCCCAGCAGCGTTGCGGCCTGCTCCCGGTCCGTCTCCAGCAGCCGGAACGATAAGGCCAACGGTGCATTCAGGGCGCGCTCGATCAGGGTCACCTTCGGGTTGGGGCCGCTGTCGGCAGAGGCGATAAACCCGATCGAGACGGCGGTAATCACGGCGGCATACCCCATGAAAAGCTTTTTGGGAAAGTACCGCTTCATCCCCTTCCAGTTAAAGTAGACGTGCAGAAGCGCCGCGGCGGCGAAGAGCAACCCCAGCGTCTCGTGCAGCGCCTTGACCTGGACATCGAAGACGTGAAAGTAGAGCATCACGCCGCTGACGCCGACGACAAGGAATACCAGCGCCGTTAGCGAAGTCGCACTCTCTTTGATCAATGGTTTCATCCCAAACTCCTTTCAGATCGTTGTTCGGTGGCTCGGGAACGGCAAGAAACTTTATACACCGTTCATATCTCTTTGGAAACGATTGTAGGAAAAAGCTGTATATCGGCAGCCAACGCGGCGTAAACCAATGTAAACGGCCCATGAGAGGCCGTCTGAAAAGGGAAGCGTTACGCCTCCCCGATGCGGCGTTCGTAGTGCGAACGCAGCCAGCGGTCCAGCGGGTAGAGCAGGCGGTAGATGATCGGCACGACGACCAGGGTGAGGATCATCGAACTGATCAGCCCGCCGATGACGGCGATCGCCATCGGCGACTTCGTCTCACTCCCGAAACCGCTGCCGAACGCCAGCGGCAGCATCGCGAAAACCATCGCGAAGGTCGTCATGAGGATCGGGCGCAGACGCTTTTCGCCCGCCTCGAGCAGCGCCTCGTTGACCTCCCGCCCCTTCGCAACGGCGGCGTTCGCGAAGTCGACGAGCAGGACGGCGTTCTTGCCGACCATCCCCATCAGCAGGAAGAAGCCGATCATAACGAAGAGGCTGAACTGCTGCCCGCTCAGGAAGAGGGCGATCAGCACCCCCGTAATGGAGAGCGGCAGCGCCATCATGATGATAATGGGCTGGATCAGCGACTCATAAAGGATCGCCAGGATGATATAGATCATGATGATGGTCAGGCCGATCGCCGTGACAAACGCTTTTCCCGTCTTGGCCATCTCTTCGGCGAAGCCGGTGAAGCGGTAGTTGACGCCCTCGGGCATCAGCTCGTCGATCTTGGCCATCGTGTAGCCGACGGCCCCGCCGAGGTCGAGGCCGAAGAGGTCGGCGAAGACCGTCACCTGGCGTTCGCGGTCGAAGCGGTTGACCGCCGCCATCGCGCTGCCGTTCTCAAAGGTCACGAGCCCGTCGAGGGAGACGAGGTCGCCCGCCGGGGTCCGCAGCTCCATCTTCTTGATCTGCTCCACGTCCTCGCGGTGGGCGTCATCAAACCGCAGGGTAATGTCATAGAGCTTGCCGTTCTCCTCATACTGGGAGATCGGCAGGTCGCTGGAGAAGGCCGTAGAGAGGGCCTTGGCGATATCCTCGGCGCGGACGCCGAGGCGGTTGGCGTTTTCGCGCAGAATGGAGATCTGAAGCTCCGGCTTGCCCGCCTCGAGGTTCGTATCGATGTCGACGAAGCCCTGCTTCTGCGCCAGGTAGGTCGTGAGCGCGTCCGAGGCCTTGGTAAGGGATTCGAAACTGTCGCCCTTGAGGACGATCTGGTACGGTACGGAGACCCCGGCGCCCTTGATGTTCGGGATGGCCGCCGCGGTGATGAAGAGATCCGGATCGAACCCTTTGAGCTTGCCGCGCAGCGCCTGGATGATCTCCTCCTGGTTCTCGCTCCGTGTCGTTTTGTCCGTCAGCTTGACGTAGAGCAGCGCCTTGTTGATCTCCTGGGCACTGTTATAGCCGATGCCCAGCGTCGTGTACTCCACCTGGTCGACGCTGTTGACCAGCGCTTCGACCTTGCGGGATTTGACAAGCATCTCCTCCAGGGAGATCCCCGGCTTCGCCTCGATCTTCACCTCGAACTCCGCCTTGTCCTCCTTGGGGACAAAGTCCATCCCGATCTTCGGGAAGAGCGAGAGGGAGCCGATAAAGATGACGAGGACGGCAACCATGTTCAGCACCTTGAACCGCAGGGCGAAGCGCAGGGTCGCCGCGTAGGCGCGGTCGAGCCAGACGAAAATAAACTCCGTCTTGTCATAGAAGCGGCTCTCCCCCTTGTGCAGCACCCGGGCGCTGAGCGAGGGGATAAAGGTCATCGCGATCGTGTAGGAGATGACGATGGCAAAGGCGACGGTCATCGCGAAGGAGTTGAAGAACTTCCCGACGATCCCGCTCATCATGGAGACGGGGATAAAGACCGCCAGCAGCATCGAGGAGATCGCAAGGATGGCGAAAGCCATCTCCTTGGTCCCCTCGACGGCCGCATCGAACTTGCCCATCCCCGCTTCCATCTTTTTATAGATGTTCTCGATAACGACGATGGCGTCGTCGATGAGGATACCGATCGCCAGCGTCAGCCCGATCAGCGTCAGCTTGTTCAGGTCGAAGCCCATATAGTCCATCAGGGCAAAGGTGCCGATAATGGAGGTCGGGATCGCCAGGAAGGCGACGAGGGTGATCGTGACGTTGCGCAGGAAGACAAAGATGATCAGCGCCGCCAGCAGCGCCCCGTACACCAGGTCGAACTCGACGTCTTCGAGGGAGTGGATGATAAAGGGCGAGGTGTCGTTGAGCGTTTTCACCTCGATCTTGTCGCCCGCAAGCTTCTGCAGCCCCGGCACGGCATCCTTGACCAGTTTGATCACGTCGAGGGTATTGGTGCCCGAGATCTTCTGTACCTCCAGCATGACGCCGGCCTTGCCGTCATAGGAGGAGAAGCTCTTCGCATCCGCCAGGCCGTCCTCGACCCGGGCGAGATCGGCCAGGCGGAGTTCGTCTTTGATCTTGATCGCAAGGAGATCCTCGATGTTCACCGCGTCGGCCTCGGTCTTGATGATCAGCTCGCTGGGCCCCTTCTCCAGTTTCCCGCCGCCGATCTTGACGTTCTCCTTGGAGATGATGTCGTTGAGCTCTTTGACGGTGATGCCGTACTTGTTCAGGGCATAGGGGTCGGGATAGATGCGGATCTCGCGGTCACGGTAGCCGATGATGTTGATGGCCCCGACCCCGCTGAGACGCTGGATCGCCGGTTTGGCCTTCTCGTCGGCAAAGAGCATCAGCTCCGTCGGCGTCGCCTCCTTCGCCGCCAGGAAGACGTTGATGACCGGTGCCGCGCCGATATCGAGCTTGCTCACCAGCGGTTTCTCCGCCTGGACCGGCAGCTTGACGGCGGAGACTTTGTCGCGCACGTCGTTCGCCGCCTCGTCAATGCTGCGCTCGAGCAGGAACTTGACCATGACGACGCTGACGCCGTCGCTGCTGGTGGAGGTGATCGTGTCGATGCCGTTGATCCCCGAGACTGCTTCTTCGATCTTGTCGGTGATCTGGGATTCGACGCTGGTCGGCTCCGCCCCCGGGTACACCGTTTTGACGGTCACGATCGGGAAGTCGACGTTGGGGAAGAGCGCCGCGGGCATGGCTTTGAAGCTCATCAGTCCGAAGACGACGAGCGTCAGCACGTACATCAGCGTCGTGATGGGTCGGTTAATGGCGAATTTGTACATCAGTCGGCCTCGATCTCACCCTCGCCGAAGAGCCCCGGGACGATCCCCTTGGCGGGGACCTCGACGATGATCTTGCGGTTGGCGTTGTTGGCCGTCGGGTAGACGATGCTCACCTTCCCTTCGCGCGGCGCCGTTTCGCCGTCGACACGATAGCGGAAGGTCTGGCCCGCTTTCAGTTTCGTCCAGTACTTCTGGTCGACTTTGAGCTTGAGGGTGTTCGCCTTCGCGCTCTGCAGCCGCAGCAGCACCTTGATCATGGCGCCGCTGACGACGTCCCCCACCTCGACGGGCTTGTCCGAGACGACACCGTCAAAAGGGGCCCGCAGGATCGTCTTCTCCAGCAGGGCCTGCTTGTAGCGCACGTTGACTTCCGCTTCGTGCAGTCGGCTTTTTGCCGTCTCGTACGCCGACGCGTAGCGGTCGTATTCGCCGGCATCGATGACGTTCTTGACCTTCTCGTAGCGTTCGAAATTGCGCTGGGCGAACTTGGCGTCGACACGGGCCAGCTCCAGCTGTGCTTTGGCCAGCTCCACGGCCTCTTTCATATCGTCGTTATCGAGCCAGAGCAGGATGTCGCCCTTTTTGACCCGGGAACCGACGTCGATATTGATCCCTTCGATGGTACCGCTGGAGGTCAGGGAGAGCTCGGCGGCCTTTTCCGCTTCGACATCGAACGTCGCATAGATGCTTTCGGCATGCAGTGCCGTCAAAAAGAGGACGGCCGTCACTAAGATCTTTTTCATTTGACATACTCCTTCGGGTCCATCCCCAGGTTATAGATATAGGTTGCATTGGCGCTGTTCAGCCCGCTCAGTGCGCGGTTGTACTGCGCTCTCGATTCCGTGGCCTTGCTCAGCGCGTCGAGGTAGCGGATATAGTCGACGACCCGCGCCTCGTACTTCTTCTTGACGACGGCAAAGGTACGGTCCGAGGCCGTTTCCGACTTTTTCGCCGCGTCGAGCAGGCTTTCGGCACGCTGGATCGCCTTGAGCGCCAGGGCCCGGTCCGCTTCCGCCGACTTCTCGGCGTAGCGCAGCTCGAGTGCGCGCGCCTCCTGCTGGAGCCGGATCACCTGCTTCTGCTGCCGCGCGGCGCCGAAGTCGATCAGGTTCATGGTGAGCTGCAGGGTCAGGCGGTTCTGCTTGTCGACGAAATTGACCGGGAAGCTCGGGTTGAAATTCTCGTAGTCGTACCAGGTATAGGTGTCATTAAGGGCGATGGTCGGGTAGTAGACGCTGTCGGCCTGTTCGGCCTCATAGCCCAGGGCACGGACCCGGTAGGCCATCGCTTCGAGGCTGTCGAGCCGTTTCGCTTCGGGTGCTTCGGGCAGGACAACCGCCCCCGGCACCAGTTCCCCCTCCAGCGTCGCGCCGCTGAGCAGTTCCAGCTGGCTGCGCAGGCGGTCGCTCTCGAATAGCCGCGCCGTGATCTGGTAATCCGCATCGGCCACGGCGGCGTTCAGACGCTCAACGTCCTCCTCCGTCGCAATGCCCGCGCTTTTGAAGAGTTTGAACCGTTCCAGCTGCTCGGCGAGCTGCTCGCGGTTCTTCTGCAGGGCGTCAATGTCGGATGCGACGTTCTGCAGTTCGGCATAGCGCTGGATCACCTGCAGCGAAACCGCCTTTTTGAACCCTTCGAGGTCGAACCGCCCCGCCTCGGTGAGCATGTTCTTCTCATCAAGGAGGTTCTTGCGCTTGAAGCCGTCGAGGATGACGAAGTTCGCCTCGGCATAGGCCTTGTAGGTTTCGGGGACATCGATGCTGCCCCGTTCGTCGATATACGAGGCGCTCGCCCCCACGTCGATGCGCGGCAGGTACGACGCGACCACCGCGTCGTGTGCGTGCGCCGCCGCCTCTGCGCGCTTGGCGTAGGCCTGCACCTGCTCATTCTGCTGCGCCTGGGTGATCAGCGTCGGCAGATCGAAGCCGAACAGGGCCGTCCCCGCGAAAAGTAAAGAGAAAATCTGTCGCATTAGCATCCTTTGATCATGGTCAACATCTGGGCCTGCAGTGCCGGCACCTTCGAGAGCAGGTCGCCGTCGTGGACCAGCCAGTAGTTTATGTACCCGTCGCTGAGACCGGCAATGTGATAGGACATCGCCAGGGCCTCTTCCTCATCCAGGTTAGGATTGATCCGCCGGACGATCCCGGCGATCACCTTGTACACCTGCTCCAGGATCTCCGGTTCGCTGTGACGGATATTGCTGAAAAAGAGCGGGTTGTTTTTCGCGCACTCCTCGACGGCCTTGCGTTTGGAGGCGAAATGGCTGAACTTGAGCCAAAATGCCGCTTCGAGCTGCGCTTCAGGCTCCGTCACCTCTACGCAGCGTGCCCGGAGTTCCTCGATATAGCCGCCGATCTGCGCTTTCACATAAGCCATATAGAGCCCCTCTTTGGAGTCGAACAGCCCGTAGATCGTCCCCACGGAGACCCCGACGCTCTTGGCCAGATCGGAGATCTTGAGCGCTTCGTACCCCGCCGACTCGAAGGATTCCGCCGCCGCCTCGAGGATCAGGGAGCGCTTGACATCCTGCAGTTTCGCTTTGATCATGGTTGACCTTTCCGTTCCTTTTGATCGAAATCGTATTGAATACTAGAATGTTATTTCTAAAAATGAACTTAGTTCAAATTGCCATATGCCGATTGTGATGTATACTACCGGATAGGACCCCCGAAGGAGCAGGACAGTGATCGAGGCCGAACATCTGTACAAACGTTTCAACAGCACGACGGCCGTTGAGGATGTCGGGTTCCGAATCCCCAAGGGGGAGATTTTCGGGCTGCTCGGCCCCAACGCCGCGGGCAAAACGACGACGATGCGGATGCTCTGCGGCCTGATCGCCCCCGACGAGGGCACTGTGCGCATCGACGGGAAGCCCGTGCAAAAGGCCAAGCGCTGCTTCGGCTACGTCGCGCAGTCGTTCGGGCAGTACGAAGAGCTCAGCGTCATCGAGAACCTCCGTTTTTACGCCAGCATGTACGGTGTGCATGACGCGGAACGGCTCGATGCGCTGCTCAAACGCTACGCTTTGAGCACGTACCGGAACAAACGCGCCGGGACCCTCTCGGGCGGGATGAAACGGCGCCTTGCCCTCGCCTGCGCCCTCGCCCACGATCCCGATGTCCTCTTCCTCGACGAGCCCACGGCCGGTATCGACCCCGTCACCCGCAAACAGCTCTGGGACGACTTCTACACGCTGGCGGCCGCGGGAAAGACCCTCTTTGTCACGACCCACTATATGGAAGAGGCGCAGCGCTGCCGCCGCATCGCCATCCTTGAGCACGGTCGGATGATCGCCGAAGGGGCACCCTCTGCCATCAAGTCCGAACTGGGGGAGGTCCGCGTCTTCGCCGTGCGCGTCGACTACGATCCCGCCCTTGCCGCCGCCGCCGAAAAGCATCCGGGGATCCGTCTCGTCAACCAGTTCGGCAGCGAACTGCGCCTCATGGCAATGCCGGAAACGGGCCGCGAGGCCATCGATGCGCTGCTCGCGCCGTTCGCGCCGGATGCCGCCGTCTATGAAACCGAACCCAATCTCGAAGATGTCTTTATGGCTCTGACCCAGGAGCGACGCTGATGCTCGGGGCGATGATCAAAAAAGAGCTGACCCAGCTGCGACGCGACCCGAGGCTGATCGCCCTCATTGTCGTCATGCCCGTCATCTTCTTAGTGCTTTTCGGCCTCGCCCTCAAACTCGAACCCAAAAACGTGGCGATGGCGTACGTCGACAACGACCGCTCCTTTTTCAGCAACCTCATCAAAACGGGGCTCTGGAGCGACGGCTATTTCAAGCTCTATCCGGTAACTGACAAGGCGGCGATCATCGAGGAGATCCGTTCGGGCCGGGCCGAGGCGGGTCTCTTTATCGACGGCAAATTCTCCGCCGACCTCAGCGAGAACCGCCAGCCCCACATCACCTTCTACGTCGACGGCACGATGCCCTCTTTGACGACGGCGATGAAGTACAACTCCTCCGCCGCCACCGACGAAGGGGTGACGAACGACATGTATTTCCTCGACGAAAACGCCCCTCCGACCGTTATCGCGCCGGAACCCTTCATTATGGATACCGTCGTCCTCTTCAATCCCGATGAAAAAGAGACCTGGTTCTTCCTGCCGGGCATCATCGGGGTGCTCATTATGCAGATCGCGCTTATTCTCACGGGGATCACCGTCGTGCGCGAGCGGGAGAAACAGACCCTGGAGCAGCTCCTCGCCACCCCCATCAGTAAAAGCGCCTTCGTCTTCGGCAAGATCATTCCCTACGTCATCATCGCCCTGATCGACTTCTACCTTATCCTGGGGCTGGGGTGGCTGCTCTTCGACCTCCCCAAAGCGACCTCGCACCTCTACCTTGCCCTGCTCGCCGTCATCTATGTCGCCGTGATGATCGCGCTGGGGGTACTGATCTCGCTCGTGTCGCAGACCCAGCAGCAGGCGATGTTCCTTGCAATCTTCATCATTATCCCTTCGGTGATGCTCAGCGGCCTCATCTTCCCGCTCGAAGCCGTCCCCGACTACATCCGGCCGCTCTGCTACGCCATCCCGTTTACCTACTTCGTCGAGATCATCCGCGGGTTGTTGATCAAACACACCCTCATCGCCGACCTCTGGCCCTCTTTTGCGGCGCTGGGCGGATTCGCCGTCCTCTTTATCGGGCTGAGCATCCTCAAATTCAGACGCGCCCTGCTGTAAAATCAGTCCGTTTGTTTCGTGCCGTCGGGCATGATCATTGTGTTCATATAGATGTTTTGCGGAAGAAAGAAAAGGCGGATTCAGAAGAAAAGGGTGTGTAGCACCCGGCAGCGGCGGGCTGCCGGCGAGGGTTAGGCGAGGGTGACTTCCTGGCCGTCGGTTTCATTGTCGTCGACGCCGTCTCCGTCATCATCCGTATCCTCATCATCGGGGATACCGTCGTTATCGTCATCGTCGTCATACGCATCGGTCAGGCCGTCGTGGTCGCTGTCGTTGAGCTGGTCCGCATCCTCGCTGTCGTCGATACCGTCATTGTCGTCGTCGCTGTCCGCATCATCATCGATACCGTCATTGTCGTCATCGCTGTCTACGTCGTCATCGAGCCCGTCATTGTCATCGTCAATATCGGCATCGTTGTTGATACCGTCGTGGTCGAAGTCGTTGATGCTGTCCTCGTCCACCGTGTCGGGAATATCATCGCCGTCGTCGTCCGTATCCACGTCATCCTTGATCCCGTCGTTGTCGTCATCGTCATCGTAGAGGTCGATAACGCCGTCGTGGTCACTGTCCATCGGGTCGTCGCTGAGTTCGACGGAGATCACGGCGCCTTCGGGCGTCACGACATTGAAGAGATCGTCGGAGACGCCGTTATTATCGTCATCGTAACCGGTACGCTCCATCGGCAGGTCGATATAGCCAAGGTCGATCGCGCTTGCGTTCACTTCAAAAAGGGTGCTGCCGTTAAGGGTCAGCAGCGTGACGACGGAAGCGTCCGGCGTGTTCTCATTGGTCGTCATCACCAGGCGGCAGCTGGTATTTTGGGGGACTTCGATCTCGAAGGGGTGTTCGCTGGTACCGTTGTCATTGGAGTTGACCGCGTAGTAGCTGCCGTCTTCGCAGAAGGCTTCGATCAGGGTACCCGGTACGGTACCGGTAATACTTGTCGTCGCCCTGTCGCTGCTGCTGCCTGCGCTGCCGCAGGCGGCGAAGATCAGGCCGGCGGCAAGCGTTGATAGTGCAAGAGAAGTTGTTTTCATCTTGGTTCCTTGTGGTGAAATGATCCAACCACTATGACGGCCGAAGATGAAGATTGCATGAAGAAAGTGATACATTTGTGATACATTCCAGGGTGTAATGACCTCTCTGTGCACCGTTTGCACGGTCTCAGATGCCGCCGGGCCCTGCCCCAAAAAAAAATATCTGCATTTTTTCCATTTTGCTACGCCGGTGCTACGTTTGCTTTTTACAATGGTTTTGTTCAACTTAAAGGAGTGATCATGAATCTGTTCTACTACCGTCTGCCGAGCCTGGGTCTTGGTTGGGGAATGACCGCTGTCGGTACCGCAGTACAGAACGTTCCTGCCCGCACGTCACGCTACACTTCAGTGCGCTTCTAACCTGCACGGCGGGGTCTCCCGCCGCTTTTTCCGACTTTATTATGATCTTTTGAGCTGTTTTTTTTGAGGGCCGACGCGCTTAGCAGGCGTCGCGGTAGTGGTGGTCGAGTTCCTTGCGGTACGCTTCGAGAACCTTCTCGGCCGGGATCCCTTCCTGGTAGATGCGCAGGATCTGGCGGATGAAGTTGATGGGGTATTCGTAATAGTGCCCCTCGTCGCGGCGCATGATCTCATAGAGGACCTCATACATCCCCGCGTAGACCTCCGGGTTTTCCTTGCGCAGCCGCTGCAGGTCCTCTTCGGCCTGAATCAGCGTCTGGTCATTGAATTCGCCCCGTTCATGGATGGTTTTGCGAATCTCGACATAATCCTTGAGGCTTTTGCAGTTAACGACATGGTCCGTAAAAATATCGATCAGCGTCATGGCTTCTCCTTTGCCGCTTTCGGTTTGAGTACATTGTAAACCCTGAACGTAGCAACAGTGTAGCACGGAACAGGAGCAATGCATCCTGTTTTACGATTTCAGCCCCTCGAGCAGCGTACGGTTCCCGGTTTCGAAAATCGCGTCGATGTTGTCACTGATCACCAGGTGCCCGTCGATAATCAGCGAGGCGAGGCCGTGCACCGTCGACCAGACCGTCGCCGCCAGCAGGAAAGGATCGCCCTTTTTAAACACCCCTTCATTCTGCCCCGCTTCGATCAGATGCACCAGCGCGTGGAACCCCGTCGCCTTCTCCGCATCCTCGAGGTCGCACACCTCTTCGCGTTCCTGGCGGACCGTCGGGCCGAAAAGCACCCGGTAGAGCTGCGGGTTGTTGACGGCAAAGGCGAGGTAGGCGCGCCCCATCATCGTGAAACGGGCCAGCACATCCGCATCCGTCCGTGCAAAGATATCGATAAAAAAGGCGTCGAAACGCTCGAAACCGGCCAGAATCACCTCACGGATCAGTGCCTCTTTATTCTCGAAGTGGCGGTAGATCGCCGTCCGCGACGCCCCGATGCGCGAGGAGAGCTCCCGCAGGGTAATCGCCTCCAGCCCCTCGCTCTCGAGCATCTCCAGCGCGGTTTCAATGGCCGATTCTTTGACATTGCCGTGATGATACGGCCGCTTTTCATCCTGATTCATTTCAAAAGTATAACAGAATCCCCTTTGGTGTTGACAAGTGTCACATCACTATGTTAACATTGTCAACATCACCCGAGGATGGAGGAAACCCCCATGCAAAAATGGTTACCGTTCCTGCTGCTCTTTTCGCTGAATGCCTGGGCGATCAGCGCCTACGAGCTCGCACAGAAAACCGATGCCGCGCTGAGCGGCTTCCACGATGCCGTCAGCGAAATGAAAATGACGCTGATCAACGCCAACGGCCAGACCCGCGACCGCACAATGCTGATGAAGGTCCTCGAAGGCAAGGAAGGAGACAAGTCGCTGATGGAGTTCCTCACCCCCGCGGACGTCAAGGGGACCAAATTCCTCAACTACGAACATTTCGACCGCGACGATGACCAGTGGCTCTACCTCCCCGCCCTCAAGCGGGTCAAGCGGATCGCGTCGCGGAACAAGTCGGGCTCTTTCATGGGAAGCGAATTCAGCTACGAGGACCTCGGCGCGTTCAATATCGAAAAGTACACTTACAGCGGCGATGCGGAGACGGTGGAACTCGAAGGGAAATCCTATTACAAAACCGTCCGCATCCCCAAGGAGAAGGACTCCGGCTATACGAAACAGGTGAGCTGGATCGATCCGGGAACCTATGTCATCATACAGGTGGATTATTACGACCGCAAGAAAGCGCTGCTGAAGACGGCCCGTTTCAGTGACTACCGCAACGTGAACGGCGTATGGCGCATCGGCAGGATCGTCATGACCAACCACCAAAACGACAAGAAAACGATCCTTGTCTGGGAAAACGAAAAGATCGGAACCGGCCTGACGGACAAAGATTTCCACCAAAGGGTCCTCAAACAGTGAAACAGCTGCTGCCCCTGCTCATGACCCTCCCGCTCCTGGCGGACATCGGCATCCGCGGCAATGTCAGCCTGCAGGGCGACTCCTTTCTCAACCATCAACCGGGCAAACACGAAAATGCTGCCACCCTGCTGGGTTCCTTTGAAGCCGAATACACCTATGAAGATCTCCGTATGGTGACGCGGATCAACGCCCAGCAGGATTATTATGACCTGCAGGCAAAAGAGGAGCAGACGGGCAGGAGCTTCCTCCGGGTCGATGAGCTCTACGGCACGCTCGACCTGGGTGACAACCAGCTGATGGCGGGGCGGAGTCTGCGCTTCTGGGGGGCGCTGGAGGTCCGTAACATTGTCGACGGCTTCAACCCCGTGGACCTGCGAAACGGTCTCTTCGAGGAGGACAAGATCGGCGTCTTGAATGCGGCGCTGACCCACTACACCGACACCGGATCGCTCGCCCTGATCGTCAAGTTTTTCGAAGAGGATCAGAGAATGGCCAAGCCCCCGTACGCCTTCAACTTCTTTCCTCCCGAAGTCCGCTACGATGCGACACTGCAGACAAGCGAGTCCAATACCCTCCCGACCTACTACCTCCGACTGGGCGGTTCAACGGAGACGGAGTACCCCCTCGATTATGCCGTGATCGTGCAACACGGCTACGATTCGCAGCGCTATTTCCTGGCAGGTGATCCCATCATTACGCCTATAGACCTCATCACCTATACCTACACGATTCCCCTGGCCGAACACGCCTACCGCGTCAACAAGGCGATGACCTACGACACCCTCGTCGTCGGCGACACCCTCTTCAAGCTCGAAGCGCTCTACGCAGACGTCATCGACGATGACCGCATCTCCGACTACTACCACGTTGCCTCCGGAGTGGAACATACCATCGTGCAGGTCTACGGGGAAGCGGACCTCGGCCTGCTCGCGGAGTACTACCGCTACGAGACGACGGAAAAGGGCAAGTACACGGACCTCGACCTCTTCGAAGTCTTCCAGAACGACCTCTTCCTCGGCCTGCGCCTCAGCCTGAACGACGTCAACAGCGCAACACTCGTCGGGGGCGTTATCGCCGACCTGGAGTATGACGAGCAGAGCTATTACGCCGAGTACGAGACCCGGCTCTTCGACAGTTTCAAGCTCAATATCGACTACCGCTATATCGAACCGTCGAAAAACACGATGACGGCTTTCCACATGCTCGGCCGCTTTCAGAGCATCAGCGCCAAGTTCGGGTATTACTTTTGAACGATGTCTGGAACAAAGTCCCATCCATCTACGCTTGCCGCTATGGCACTAAAGCACAAAAATGCTTTCGGCATTTTCGTAAACTGACATAAGGACGCTCTATGAACATCGACCGATTCGTTGACGGCATCATCCGGTTGCGCTGGTGGGCCGCACTGCTGATCCCGCTTATCACCCTGGCCCTCGCCTCGCAGCTGCGCTACCTGCAGTTCGAGGGGAGCTACCGCATCTGGTTCGGTGAGGAGTCCCCCATCCTCAGACAGTATGACGACTTCCGTTCCGTCTTCGGCAACGATGATGCCCTGCTCATCATGTTCCGTGACGATCACGGCGTTTTCAACCCCAAAGCGCTGGGCGTCGTCGAGAGGATCACAGAAGCACTCTGGCAGACGACGGATATCGCCCGGGTCGACTCCCTGACCAACTACCAGTATGTGCACAGCGACCCGGAGTATCCCGACGACGTCATCGTGGAGGATTTCATCGGCGATCCCTCCGCGCTCTCCCCTGAACAGCTGGCCGAAAAGGCGCGCATCGCGGCGGGCGAAGAGATGATCGTCGGGCGGATCGTCAGTGCCGACATGAAAACGACGATGATCGCGGCACGCCTCACCCCCAAAGCCGGGGACGACCCGGAGGTCTCGGCCCGGCTCAAGGCGGCGGGCGAGGCGATTGTGGCCAGGGAGTCGGCCAGCGGCTACACCTTCCACCTGGGCGGCGGCCCGATTCTCAACATGGCCTTCATTCACCTGGGGGAACATGACGTCAAGGTCTTCACCCCCTTCGTTCTGCTGATCGCGATGGTGCTGCTCTGGTTCATTTTCCGCCGCCCCTCGGGGATGCTGCTGAGCCTCTCCGTCGTCATCTTCACCTTCCTCATCGTCCTCGCGGTCCAGGTGCTGCTGGGCTACAGGGTCAACAACTTCACCGCCAACCTCCCCGTCTTCGTCGTCGCCATCGGGATCGCCGACGCCATGCACCTCTTCTGGATCTACCTCGTCGGCCGACGGAGGGGTATGGCCAACCGGGACGCCATCCGCTTCAGCGTGCGCAAGAATCTCCTGCCGACCCTGCTGACCTCCTTGACGACCGCCGTCGGGTTCGCCTCCCTGGCGGTCAGCGACGTCATCCCCGTCAAGACCCTGGGCATCGCGACGGCAACCGCCGCGCTGCTCGCCTTTGTGCTGACGATCCTTTTCGTCCCGGCCATGCTGGCGATCCTCAACCCGAAAGTAGCACAGAGCGAAGAGGAAGAGTCCGAAAGCCATGATGCGTTCTCGCTGGGCAGCGCCCGTTTCGTCATGCGCCACGACCGCGGTATTCTGCTCGGCAGCCTGCTGCTCTTTACGCTGATCGGCATCGGGATCGCCTGGGTGAAGGTCGATTCGAACACGGTGCGCTACTTCAAAGAGCACGTCCCCTTCCGGGAGACGGTGACCTTCGTGCAGCGTCACCTCACCGGGCCAATGGCCTACGAGGTCGTCGTCGATTCGGGGGAGAAGGACGGCATCAAATCCCCCGAATTCATGCAGACGGTGGCCCGCTTCACCGACGCGTTCAAAGCGGAGTACCCCGCAGTGCGCCACACCACTTCCCTCGTCGACGTCGTCGAAAAGTTCAACGACGTCATGAACGGCAGCCCGACCATCCCCGCAGAGCGGAACCTGATCGCCCAGTACCTGCTGCTCTATTCCCTCTCCCTGCCCCAGGGGATGGAGATCAACGACCGTATGGACGTCGACGAACGGCAGCTGCGGGTCACCGCGTCGGTGGACATCGTCGACACCTCCCTGGACCTGGAGATGATGCGGTGGGTCGAAGCGTGGTGGGCACAGACGCCCTATCCCGCCCGGGTCAACGGGCAGGCGGCGATGTTCGCGCATATGCAGCACGACGTCACCGACACGCTGGTCGAATCGATCCTGCTGGCCATCGCGGCGGTCTCTCTGATGATGCTGCTGATCTTCCGCAACCTGCGCATGATTCCCCTCTTTATCATCCCCAACGTCCTGCCCATCGCCCTCGTCGTCGGGGTCATGGGGTGGCTGGGGATCACCATCGACCTCGGTGTCGCGGTCTCGGGGGCCATCATCATCGGGGTGGCGGTGGACGACACCATCCACTTCCTCGTCAAGTACCGCGAAGCACGCCGGGAGGGCGAAAGCCTCGAAGCCGCGCTCGCCTACGTCTACCACTATGCGGGCAAGGCGATCGTCTTTACCACCCTCATCCTCAGCGCCGCCTTTATGATCTTCGCGCTGAGCGATTTCGTCCCCAACGTCAACTTCGGGATCGTCACGGCCTCGGCACTGGTGATCGCCGTCCTCATCGATCTGCTGATGCTCCCCGCGTGGCTCAGCCTCGCCGACAGCGGCAAGCGGAGCCTCATCGCCTGACGAGCAGCGGAGGCGCGCTAACCGCTTCCGCGATTTACCAACTGTTATATATGGATTTACACCCGATTTACCCCGTCCGAATATGATTGCGTATCACACTATCCTAGGACGGGAAAAAATGAACGAGAAAATCCACGCCATCAAAACCGAGATCGCCAAGGTGATGGTCGGGCAGGAGGCGCTGATCGACGCCCTGCTCATCGGCCTCATCACCGACGGTCACATTCTCGTCGAGGGGGTGCCGGGACTGGCGAAGACGACGGCCATCAACTCCCTGGCCAAAGCGCTCGGGCTGGGCTTCAAACGGGTGCAGTTCACCCCCGACCTGCTCCCCAGCGACATCGTCGGAACCGAGATGTACGACCAGCGCAACGGCGCCTTCAAGGTCAAGATGGGCCCCGCCTTCACCCACCTGCTCCTCGCCGACGAGATCAACCGCGCCCCGGCAAAGGTGCAGTCGGCCCTGCTGGAGGTGATGCAGGAGCACCAGATCACCATCGGGGACGAGACCTTCAAGCTCAGCGACCCCTTTCTCGTCCTCGCGACCCAGAACCCCGTCGAACAGGAGGGGACCTACCGCCTTCCCGAAGCGCAGCTCGACCGCTTCATGCTCAAGGTCCTCGTCGACTACAACAGCTTCGAAGAGGAGATGGAGATCGTCGACCGCATCGCCAACCGGAGCGTCGGGACGATCATGCAGGTCGCCGGTGCCGACGACATCCTCGCCATGCGCGACGAGGTGCAGAATGTTCATGTCGACGAGGCCGTCACCCGCTACATGATGAAGATCATCTTCGCCACCCGTGAGCCGGAGAAGTACGGGGTCGGCGAGATCGCGCAGTACCTCGAGTACGGCGCGAGTCCCCGCGCCTCCATCAACCTCTATAAGGCCGCCAAGGCCCGCGCCTACCTGCGCGGCAACGACTTCGTCACCCCCCTCGACGTCGCCGACACGGTCCGGGGCGTGCTCCGCCACCGCATGGTGCTGAACTACCGGGCCGAAGCCGCCGGCGTCACCGCCGACGACCTCATCGGCACGATCATGCAGACGATCAAGCTCCCCTAAGGCTTCACAGTGCTGGCGCACAAGAGCGAAGAGATCCTGATCCGTACCCGCCGCAACATCTTCGGCAGCAATGCCGGGGGGAATCCCAGCATCTTCGCGGGCAACGGGCTGGACTTTGCCGAACTCAAGGAGTACACCATCGGCGATGACGTACGTACCCTCAACTGGAAGGTGACCGCAAGGGAGCAGCGCCCCTTCGTCAATGTCTTCAACGAGGAGCGCGAACTCAACATCGTCTGTGTCTTCCTCGAGAGCGGCAGCATCTTTTTCGGCTCGCAGCGTTTCAAGCAGGAGGTGATGGCCGAAGCCCTCTCGCTCATCTCCTACTCGGCGCTGAAAAACGACGACAGGGTCTCCACCCTCGTCTTCAGTGACAAAGAGGAGTTCTTCCTGCCGCCGACCCGTGCCCTGGGCTCGCTGCACGTCACGATTCCCGAGGTGCTGGGCCGTGACCCCCTGGGCAAGCGGGTCGATTTCGCCGCCCTGGTCGACTACCTCAACGGCCGTGTCCGCCAGCGTTCGCTCATTTTCCTGATCGGCGACTTCTACGGTGAAGGCATAGACCTCTCCCTGCTTGCCCGCCACGAAGTCTACGCTCTCATCGTCCGTGACCGCTTCGAGGAGAACCCCGCCCTTGCCGGCGAAATTGGCCTGCTTGACGCCCAGAGCATGGAGAGTACGAGCCTGGAACTCTCCCCCGGTCTCGCCGCACGCTACTGTGACGCGCTAAAGACGCGGGACAAGGCCCTCGTCGAGCACCTTTCCGCCCACCGCATCGTCTCGACGAAACTCTACACGGACGAAGAGCCCTTCGTGAAGCTCTCCGCACTGTTTCGGAGGTAGGCGATGCCCGAACAGACCCTGCCGCTCAAAGACATCAAGCCGATAGTCGCCGTCCCCGACCACTCTCTGTGGATCCTCGTCGCCCTTGTCGCGGCCGGTATCCTGCTGCTGGCACTCCTCGGGTACTGGTTCTTCAAACGCGGACGGAAACAGACAGACCCCAAACGTGCCGAGGCGCTGAAACGGCTGCAGGCGCTGGATTTCAGCGACACGAAAAGCGCCGTCTACGATTTCAGCCTGCTGGGGCACTTCGTGACGACGCCGGAGACGGAAAGCAGTTTCAGGGCACTGCTAGCGGAGCTTGAACCCTACAAGTACCAAAAGAGCGTGCCCGCCCTGGACACAGCGCTCGAAACGAAGCTGCACGACTTCATCAAGGAGGCGCACCGTGGGTGAGTGGACGCTGGAGTATCCCTGGGCGCTGGGGCTGATCGCCCTCTTTTTGCTCTGCGAAACCCTCTGCCGGGCCAAAACGCAGCAGATGCTCTTCCCCGACACGGCGCTGCTGCGCACCCTCGCCGCCCGCAGCGGCTGGATGACACGGGGGATCAAACTCCTCATCTTCACCCTGCTCGCCCTCGCCCTCGCCTCGCCGATCCGCCAGAACGAGGTCGTCATCAGCGACGACAAGGGGTACGAGCTCTCCCTCGTCCTCGACGCCAGCGGCTCCATGCGCCAGATGGACAAGTTCGGCATCGTCAAGAAGATCGTCCTCGATTTCATCGACAAGCGCGAACACGACAAGCTTGCCCTGACCCTCTTCGCTGATTTTGCCTACGTCGCCATGCCCCTGACCTACGACAAGCAGAGCCTTAAACAGCTGCTCTCCAAGGTCGACGTCGGTATCGCCGGCATGCAGCGCACAGCGCTCTACGAGGCGCTCTTCATGAGCACGAAGCTCTTCAAGAGCTCCGACGCCAAGGAGAAGATCGCCATTTTGCTCACCGACGGGCTGGACAACACCTCCCAGGTCCCCGTCGACGTCGCTATCCAGAGCGCCGTCAAGCACGGCATCAAGGTCTACGTCATCGGCGTCGGCGGCCGGGGGGATTACGACCCTGAGGTACTCCAGAAGATTGCCCGGGAGACGGGCGGAAAGTTCTACGAGGCGGGCAGCGTCGAACGGCTTCAGCGGATCTACGACGAAATCGACACCCTGGAGAAGAGCGAGATCAAGGCGGACAAATACGTCAAAAAGCGCTACTACTTCCAGTATCCGCTCGGCGCGGCGCTGCTGCTGCTCGTGCTTTTTGCCGTCATGCGAAGGAGAGGCCATGCACTTTGAACAGCCCCACCTGCTTTTTCTGCTGATCGTCCTCGTCCCGCTGGCACTGCTGCTCTTCGCGCCGCGCAAAGCGGTCCGCAACACTTTCGCCCCGCAGGTCCTCAAACTGCTGATGCAGCGCACTTCCACCGTACCGCAGTGGCTGCGCAGCGCCCTTCTGCTCGCCACAGCGGCCCTCTTCATCACCGCCCTCGCCCGGCCGGTCATCGACAACGGCGAGATCAGGGTCCAGAGCAGTACGATCGACCTCATCGTCGGTTTCGACATCTCCCGCTCGATGTTCGCCAACGACATCTACCCCAGCCGTCTCGCCCTGGCCAAACGGAAATTCGACGACCTGCTCGGCGATGTCAACGGTACCCGCATCGGGGTGATCGGCTTCAGCGCCCGCGCCTTCATGGTCTCGCCGCTGACCGAGGATTTTGCGACCCTGCGCTACCTCGTCTCAAACATGAACACCGACTCCATCAGCCTGCGCGGCACCGACCTGCTCCAGGCCCTGCAGCAGACCGACACCCTGCTGGAGGGGAGCGACAAAAAAGCGCTGCTCCTCTTCACCGACGGCGGGGACGGCAGTGATTTCGACAAAGAGATCGCCTACGCCAAGGCACACAACATCATCGTCTTTCTCTACAATATCGGGACGGAGAAGGGCGGGGTCATCCCGACCGCGCAGGGGGCCATGACGGACAAGCAGGGCGATATCGTCGTCGTCCGGCGCAATGACAGCGTCAAAGCCCTCGCCCTGCAAAGCGGCGGGGCCTATCTGCCCTACTCGCTCAAGCACAATGACATCGAGGCCCTTGCCGATGCGCTGAAGTCCCGCTTTACACCGCGCAGGGAAAAGAGCGACGTCATCCGCGACGTGCAGGAGCTCTTTATCTGGCCGCTGGGCGGCGGCATCGTCCTGCTGATCACCGCGCTTTACTCCCTGCCGCAGCGAAGGAGACGCCATGCTTAGATACCTTCTGCCCTGTTTCGCCGCAGGACTGCTCCATGCGGGGTTGACGGATTTCCATACCCTCTCCAACGCCGCATCGGCCTACAACGGCGGCGATTACGCCGCGGCAGCCGAAGGGTACGGCGCGCTGCAGGGCAAAAACGACGCCGCCCGCTTCAACTACGGCGACGCCCTCTATAAACAGCAGAAGTACAAAGAGGCCGCAGACGTCTTTACGCAGATCCGTGCCCCGGAGCTCAAACAAAAAGCACTGCATAACCTCGGAAACAGCCTCGCAAACCTCGGCAAGACCGACGAAGCGATCAAGGCCTACGAAGAGGCACTGAAACTCGGCAAAGACGACGATACGCAGTACAACCTCGACCTGCTGAAAAAACAGAAAGAGCAGGAAAAGCAAAAACAGGACAACCAAAACAATCAGAGCGACCAGAATCAGTCCCAACAGAATGATCAACAGCAAAATGACCAGAAACAGCAAGATGATCAAACGCAGGATCAGCAAAGTAAAGAGAACGCCAGCAAGGGGGACGATTCGCAGCAGAAAGAGGAGCAGAAGAACGGCGAACAGAAGCAGCAGGATCAGGAGAAACAGGCGGACGGGGAGCGCGACAAACCGCAGCAGGAGGCGAAACAGCAAAACGGCCAGCAGGATGCGCAGCAGCAAGAGGCTGACAGGCAGCCCGAAGAAGTACCGGAAGCCCCCGATGCGCAGGATCAGCAGGCCGCGATGGCCGACCCCATCAGCGATATGGAAGAACGCAAATACAACCAGATGCTTGACAAGCGCGGCATCAAAACATTGATGATCCCGCTATCGGGTAAAGGAGAGCCCCATGATGACGAAACGACCCCTTGGTAAGATCCTGGCACTACTGCTTGTAGGGCTGCCGCTGTTCGCGGCGGTGACCGCCACCGTCGACAACCCCGCCGTCACCCGCGGCGATCCGGTCACCCTGACACTCAGCGCCACCGGGGACGACATCCGCTTCCCGGCGCTGAGCGACATTGCCGGCTACCCCATCCAGAGCCGCGGCACGAGCCGGAACATCTCCATCATCAACGGCCGTACGACGCGCGCCATCGAGCAGCGGCTCGTCTTTACCCCGACGGAGGACGTTGCCATCCCCGCCCTTGACATCACCGTCGACGGCACAGTCGAACACACCCTCCCTCTGCGCGTCAAGGTCATCTCACCCCAGGCCGCGCCGCAGGGGGCTCCGGTACAGATGCTCCTGCATCTCTCCAAGGAGAACGCCTATCTCGGCGAACCCGTCGAGCTCGACCTCGTCTTCAAATACCTGCCCGGGGAGCGCATCGACGACATCCGTATCAGCGAACCGACGCTCGAGCACTTCTGGATCAAACGCATCAATACCCAGGCCGAACGTGCCGCCGACAGCGAGGGGTACATCACCCAAACCTACCGCTACCTGCTCTTTCCGCAGCAGAGCGGCGACCTCGACATCCCCGCCATCTTCGCCCAGATCGGCACCCAGGTCACGACCCCGCGCGGCGGAGTGATGAACGACCCCTTCTTCAACGACCCCTTCTTCGGTTCGGCCCGCATGCAGTACCGCAAAGTCTACTCCGAACCGGCGACCCTGCATGTCTCGCCCCTGCCGGAAGGGCTCGAAGTCTACGGCCGTTTCACGATGCGCTCCGACGTCGACAAAACGACCGTGGATGCGAACAAGCCCGTCAACCTCCATATCCATATCGAAGGCAACGGCAACGTCGAGGACATTCCCAAATTCGAACCCCGCTTTGAACACGCCATCGTCTACGCCAACGACCCGAAAACAACAAGCACGCTCAAAGACGGCCAGTACTTCGGCACCTTCGACCAGACCATTGCCATCATCCCCGAGCGCGACTTCACCATCACCCCGCAGGCGTTCCGCTATTTCGACGCGAAAACGGCCCAGCCGGCACGCCTGCAGACCGACTCCTATTTCATCAAGGTCAAGGGTGCGACAGCGCTGCCGACGGCAGTGGTCCAAGCGGCTCCCCATGTCGAAAGCGCCATACCTGTTGCAACGGCAGCAGAACCTGCCGCTTCCGGGAACGGCCGCTTCAGCCTCTATGAAGCCCTGGGCATCTTCGCCGCCGGGGCGGCTGCGGGCACCCTCTCACTCTGGCTGCTGATGCTGCGCGGCCGCGACCGCCTTCCGGGAAAGAGAGAGCTCCCGCCGATGGCCAAGCGGATCAAAATGGCCAGAAGCGACCGGGACCTCTTCGAACTGCTCCTGCCGCTCAAGGGGAGCGCCGAAGCGGTTGATGCGGCCCTGACGCTGCTGGAATCCAATCTCTACCGCGGTACGGACCATGCCGTCGACCGTCACGCGCTGATGGCGCATTTCAGCGGCAGCGCGCCGGAGGATGTCACCTTCATCTGACGCAAAGTTGTACAGCGCGGCGATGCGCCCTTTGCTATAATGGGTGTTTTCGGAGGAGCTTTTCCATGCGCCTGATGCTTTCGGCCCTATGCCTCTTTTTCGGCACACTGCATGCCGACATCACATGGTTTACCCGTTACGACGAGGCCGTTGCGGCGGCGCAAAGGGCGCACAAACCTCTGATGCTCTTTCTGACCCGACCCCAGTGCAAAGTCCGCCGTTTTATGCGGGAGGATGTCTTCACGGACCCCGACGTCGCTGCCTACCTCGAAGCCCACTTTATCGCCGCCGATATCTGGAACGACCATGAGAGCCTCCCGAAGAAGTACCGGGTCACCGCCAGCCCTGTTTTTACCTTCCTCGATGCCGAGAAGGACGAAATCGTTGAGCAGGTTGTCGGGGGCAAACCTCCCTCCCGCTTTCTGGAGACCCTGCACAGCGTCATCGATGACAATCCCGGGTTTCAGTAGCCCCGTGCAGCGCGAACCGTTACCGGGGAGTGGTACACTCTTGCCAACGCGCTCCAAGGAGAGAGGATGAAATTAACCTACGCCGGTCCCAAACCGCTCATCTCCCACAGCGGCATTGTCTTCGACAGGAAAAAAGAGGACAAATACCGCTATATCCCCATGATCGTCTCTTTGCTGCGGGCCCTCGACCATGACTACACCTCGTCGCAAAACTATGTCTATACGCCCGACCGACACCACTACAGCGACGAGGAACTCCTCCGCATCATCGCCTCTCACTGCCCGACGGCCCTGACGGAGGCCGAGGAACAGCAGCGCAAAAAAGCGGCCAGGCTGGACGACGAACTCCGCCGGGCGGAGGGTGCCCTGCAGCGCTCACCCGAAGCGCGCTCCGCACTGCGCACCAACCTGATGCTGATGCGCGACTACCGGCTGCAGCGCACCGTCAACAAAAGCCTCTACTACAGTGCGGCCGGCGCCCTCGTAACCCTGGCCGCCGCCAAGCGGCTGCGCTATATCCAGACCCCGTTCACGCCGGAGTCTTTTCATGTGTTTCATACGATGGAGGGGATTATCCGCAGACGGCGTCTTGCACTCAACGCGCAGCTTGATGTCTATGAGGAGAAGGGAGAGTTGATGGTGCGGCTGGCGCTGGCCGGCCGCTAGGGGGTTACTTGCCGGAATCCGGCAGCGGTGTTTTGGCCGTACGGGCCGGCAGGACCGGGTACTCGACAACCGGTTTCTCACCCGTGAGGGCTTTGAGGAAAGTCTCGATACTCTCCGTCTCTTTGTCGGTCAGTTTCACGCCGAGCTGGGTCTCGCCCATGATCTTGATCGCCTCTTTCAGGCTCCAGACCGTACCGTTGTGGAAGTAAGGCGCCGTCTCTTCGACGTTACGGAGCGTCGGGACCTTGACCATTCCGTTCGCGTCACCCTTGAAGTCGCCGACGCCCATGTACTTGAACTTGCCCATCAGCGGGAAGGGCTGCATCCCGCCGCCGACCGCGACGCCGGTGTGGCAGCTCGCACACCCTTTGTCGATAAAGGTCTGCAGACCGGCTTTTTCCTCTTTGGAAAGCGCTTTGTCGCAGCCGCGCAGGTACTCGTCGAAGCGTGACGGCGTGACCAGCGTGCGTTCGAAGGAAGCGATGACGTCCGCGATGTCCTTGAAGGTCGGGACCATCGCCTGGTCATTGTAGGCGTGGCGGAATGCCGCGACGTATGCCGGGATCGAGTTGACGACGGCGGCGACATGTTCAGGTTTGGCCGCCATCTCCGGGGCTGCCTGCATCGGTCCCTGCGCCTGGTCTTCGAGGTCCGGACTGCGTCCGTCCCAGAACTGCTTTTCAGCGAATACGGCGTTGTAGACCGACGGAGAGTTCAGGTGGTGGGGGTTGTGCGCCCAGTTGTGTCCGATGGCTGCCGGAACGCCGTCCACACCGCCGGTGGCGAGGTTGTGACAGGTGTTACAGCTGATGATCTCGCTCTTTGAAAGACGCGGATCGAAAAAGAGCTGCTTTCCGAGCTCGACCTTCTGGGCATTCATCGGGTTCTTCGGGTTATCGATGAGCTTGTAGAGTTCGGACGTATTTTTCGGGATCGGGGCGAGGCCCATCGCTTTGGCCTGATCGGTCAACGTTTCCGCGGATACGGCGGATACCAGGACACATGCTGTCAACGCAATTTTTTTGAACATTTTCTCTCCTTTGATAAAATCCTCCGCGATAAAACAGAGGCTCTTCATTTCATGTAATGGGGAAATTCTACCTGTAAACGATAATTTTTTTCCTTAAATAAACAAACTACTCTTACTTAATGGAAAATAATAAACCCCGCCTTCCTTCTACTATTATTTCGACTTTTACCTTTTTGGTGCTTTAATGCTAACATGAATAAAGAACTCATAGCCACGAACCTGCGGAACCACCATCTCAAGGTGACCCCGCAGCGGCTCAAGATCGTCGAAAGCCTCAACACCTTCGGCCACCTGAACATCGATATGCTTTACCAGGAGGTAAAAGAAGCGTATCCGAACGTTTCGCTGGCGACGGTGTACAAGAATATTGCCATAATGACGGAAAACGGACTCCTCGAAGAGGTCAAAGTCCCCGAGAGCAAGAGTGTTTTCGAGATCCGCAAAGAGCCGCACCTTCACCTGCATTGCAGTGAATGCGGGAAGATCGAGGATTTTTCCTTCGATACGGAGCAGATCAGGGCGCACGCCGAAGCCGTCAGCGGCTACAGCATCCAGAGCAGTGACATCGTGCTCCGGGGTGTCTGCCCGGCGTGCCAAACAAACGCCAAAAAGTAAAAAGCGTTAACAGTTTAGTAACTTTTCTTTACTATACTTTCCCTACCTTCATTCAAAGCGTCTCCTTCTCCCGTCATCCACCGGGAGTTGGTTATAATCCTTCTATGACAATACGGCCCATCTATCTTCTCTCCGTAACACCTTCCGACGATCCCGACGTTATCCATCTGCCGATCCTCGAAACGGAATGGCTGCAGCCTGACATCGATCTCTCGCAGGTCGACGGGATCATCTTTACCTCGAAAAACGGCGTCGACGCCCTGGAGACGATCGCTCCGGAATGGAAAACGCTGCCGGTGCTCTGTGTCGGCAAAGGGACGCAGCAGCGCGCGGAAGCGCGCGGCGGTACCGTCGCCGAGACGGTCAAGGGGTACGGGGAGATGCTCTATGATCTTATCCGTGAACGCTTCGCCGGTTCGCGCTGGCTCTATGCCCGCCCGAAAACCGTCGCTTCGGATTTTGCTTCCCGGCTGCGTTCGGAGGGGATCACCGTCGACGAGGCCGTGGTCTATGAAACCGTCTGCCGGGCCGATAAAATGGACGTCTCAATTCCTGACGACAGCGTACTGATCTTCACCTCCCCCTCGGCCCTGGCATGCTTTCAGAGCCGTTTTTCGCTGGTGCCGACCCATACTGTCGTCGCCATCGGCCGCACGACGCAGAACAGCCTTCCCGGCAGAACGGTCCATATCGCCCCCGAACCGACTGTCGCGGCCTGCATCACCCTCGCAAAACAACTGGCAAAGGAGAAAGCATGATCGATACCGACCGCATGATCTGCATCTGTAATTCGATGGATATGAAAGCGATCGCCGAGTGCATTAAAAAGCATGGCTGGCAGAACATTGACGAGATGATCAATAACAGCGAGTGCGAAATGGGGAACAAATGCGAATCCTGCATCGAGGACGGGTATGAGAACGACGGCTATTCGCTGGCGATGGTCCTCTCCCTCGTCAAGCAGGGACGGCTCTGACCGCTAGCAGTCTCTGCGTTTGCCGAAGAGACAGGGGCCGTTTTTGATGATTTTCCGGATCGAAAAAAAGAGAAAAAAGAGCGAGACGGCCCCGGCGGCCGCCGCGTAGAGCAGCTGCCCGTGCGTCCAGAGGGAGAGGGCAAACGCCCCGATGACGATGAAGACGACGAAGCACATCGCTAGAACATGAAGAGCATGCCGTAGATCGTCACACCCATCAGCGACGTGACGGTCATCCCTCCAAAAACAATCAGCCCGTTGCGTTTGTGCGTAGCGGCCACGGTCGCACTGCTGCCGTAGCTTCGAAGGGCGTCGATCAGCAGCCATGCCCACCCGGCCACGGCGGCGACAGCGATCAGCACGTGCACCGCGAGGAACACCGCCAGCGAGGAGAACTCCACCCCGCTCTCCTCCGCGTAGGCGACGAAGCCGCCGGTGAAGCGTACCCCGACCTCGAAAAGCACCACCATGGCCAGCGTGACCGCAAAGAGGAGCGTCTGCGCGCGTTTATGGGCATGCTCTCGTTTGCGCATGGCCAGATAGATCGCCCCGCCCATCAAAAACGGCAGTGCCGCGAACCAGAGGGTAACGACGTCCATAAACCAGAGGGCACGCGTCCCCAGAAAACCGGCCTCAAACATCGAGCTTCTCCCGGAACGTCCGCATAAACTTCTGTACCTTCGGCGCGATCACCGCCTGGCAGTAGCCCTGCTCGGGGTTAAGATTGAAATAGTTCTGGTGGTACACTTCCGCCGGGTAGAAGGTCGGCGCCGGGGAGAGTTCCGTCACGATCGGGTCGGAAAAGCTTTCCTGCGCCTCGGCGATGGCCTCTTCGGCTTCCGCTTTCTGCACTTCGTCGTGATAGTAGATCACCGAGCGGTACTGGGTCCCCATGTCCGCCCCCTGGCGGTTCAGCGTCGTCGGGTCGTGGATCACCCAGAAGATATCGAGGATCTCCCCGAAGGTGATGATATCGGGATCAAAGGTGATCTCGACGACCTCCGCATGCCCCGTCGTCCCGCTGCAGACCGAACGGTAATCGGGGTTGTCCATTTGGCCGCCTGCGTAACCGCTGACGGCACTGCTGACCCCTTTGACACGGCGGTATACCGCCTCGATGCACCAAAAACACCCGCCCCCGAGGAGCGCTACTTCCTTCGCCATCATCATCCTTTTTTCTGAATGATGCCAAAGCGTAGCTTCAAGGTGCCCCACCCTCCGGCACATAATCCTAACGGTTGTGCTTTGGCAATGCTCTACGGACCGTCCCTTTTCCGGCGATAACCTGCGGAGCATTCAATAAAACAGACGAATAAATTAACGTTTTATTTTGGTTTTATCGTCATTGTATTATGATTATTATCAAACTGGCTTATAGGAGTAGCGATGAAAAAGGTTTTGGTGCTTGGCGGCGGGTTTGCCGGGGTTGATGCGGCAACGCATCTGCGAAAAAAAGGATATGACGTCACGCTCGTCAGCGACCGGGATTATTTCTACATCTATCCGACCTCCATCTGGGTCCCGACGGGCGAAGCCTCCTTTGACGATGTCAAGGTGTCGCTCGAGGAACTGCGGGATGCCCACGGCTTTACCCTGGTCGTGGACGGTGTCGAAGCGATCGAGGCGAAGGCGAACCGCGTCACCCTCACCTCCGGCAAAGTGATCGACGATTATGACTACCTCGTCGTCGCCGTCGGGGCGCACAAGATGAAGCACCCGGGGATCGAAAACACCCTCTCCATCTGCGGCGACCCGCGCGAATCCCTGCGGATCAAGGAGCGCATCGACGCCCTCGTCGCCAAGGGGAGCGGCAAGGTCGCCTTCGGCTTCGGCGGCAACCCGAAAGACACCTCCGCCGTGCGCGGCGGCCCCGGGTTCGAGCTCTTTTTCAACCTCCACGAACTGCTGAAGAAAAAAGGGATCCGCGACCGTTTCGAACTCACCTTCTTCGCCCCCATGCCCAAACCGGGCGCGCGCATGGGCGAAAAGGCCCTCGGGATGATGGACATGATGTTCGAGCGGGCCGACCTGAACAAACACTTCGGCAAGAAGATCAAGCGGTTCGAAGAGGACGGCATCGTCTTCGAAGATGACAGCAAGCTGGAATCCGACTTCACGATGTTCATTCCCGCCGGGGACGGCCACGGCGTCATCAAAGCGTCCGACCTCCCGACCAATGAGGCCGGCTTCGTCGCCATCAATGACTACAGCGAAGTCATCATCGACGGCGAGGTCAGCAACGTCTACGCCGCCGGGGACGTCGCGGCGCTGGAGGGGCCGGAGTGGCGGGCGAAGCAGGGGCACGTGGCCGAGGTCATGGCCAAGAACATCGCCTTCAACATCGCCGCGCGGGACGCCGGGAAAGTAGAACGCAAAGGGTACCAGGAACACCTCAACATCCTCTGCGTCATGGATACGGGTACCGGCGCGGGCTTCGTCTTCCGCGACGACAAAAAAGCCTTTATGATGCCGATGCCGGTCCTGGGACACTGGATGAAAAAAGGGTGGGGATGGTACTGCCGCAACAGCAAGCTCGGGAGGATCCCCCGCTTGCCGGGCCTCTAGACGGCCTGTTTCTTTTCCGGTTCGCGCAGCGTCTTCATCTTGACGAGGTTGTTGCGGTACATGCGGTCGAGCTGACCGAACGGTACCGGACGGCTGAAGAAGTAGCCCTGCCCGTAGTCGACGCCGAGCTTCTTGAGCAGACGGACATGCTCGGCACTCTCAATCCCCTCCGCAACGATCTTCAGCCCCATCGCCTTGCTCAGTGAAACGATCGATTCGACGATGGTGCGGTCATCCTGATCCTCGAGCATGTTCATGATAAACGCCTTGTCGATCTTGAGCGTATCGACCGGGAACTGTTTGAGGTAAGCCAGGGAGGAGTAGCCCGTACCGAAGTCGTCGATATTCACGCCGACCCCGAGATCACGGAGCTGGTGAAGGACCTTCAGGCTTTCCGTAAGGCTGATCATGGAGACGCTCTCAGTGACCTCGAACTCCAGGTATTTCGGCTCAATGTCATAGCGCTGCAACACCGTGCGGATCTGGTGCAGCAGTAACGGACTGCCGAACTGGCGGCCGGAGAGGTTGACGGCCAGTTTCAGCGGCGCAATGCCCGCGGCGCGCCACTGTTCGATGCGGCGGGCCGCCTCGTGCATGACCCACTCCCCGATCTTGATGATCATCCCCGTATGCTCTGCGACGGGGATGAAGTCGTCCGGGTAGACCGTACCGACCTTCGGATGGTTCCAGCGGATGAGTGCCTCGGCACCGATGATGGCGCCGGTCCGCAGGGAGATCTTCGGCTGGTAGTAGAGTTCGAACTGCTCCATCGTCTCGATGGCCTCGCGCATCTCGTGCTCGATCTGGAGTTTTTTGCGGATCGTCTCCCCCATCGTTTTGTCGTAGAACCGGTAGCGGTTGCGCCCGTCCTCTTTCGCCTTGTACATGGCGGTGTCGGCAAACTTGATCAGCGTATCGGCGTCCTCGGAGTGGTCCGGGTAGATGGCCACCCCGATACTCGTCGTCGTAAAGATCGCCTTGTCCCCGAACTCCCAGCGCTCCTGCAGGGCATCGATCATCTTCTTGGCAACGATGGTGATGTCTTTTTCCGAGTTGATCAGCGGCAGCAGTACGATAAACTCGTCCCCGCCGATCCGCGAGATCGTGTCTGAATCGCGCAGGGTGCGTTTGAGGCGCTCCGCCACCTCTTTGAGCAGGCGGTCGCCCAGGGTGTGTCCCAGGGTGTCGTTGACGTTCTTGAAACCGTCGAGGTCCAGGAAGAGGACCCCCAGTTTTTCGCCCCGGCGGTTGGCGTCTTTGATCGATTTCTGCAGGCGGTCCTGCATCAAGACACGGTTCGGCAGGTTGGTGAGCGGATCGTAGAACGCGAGCTTTTCGATCATCTGCTGGCTCTCCGCCTGCTCGCTGACGTCCATCGTGATCCCCGAAATAAAGGCCTTGCCGTCGCGCCGCAGACTCAGTTTCCCCTCGGTCAGCACGTGCATCGCCTCCCCGTGCGCATTGACGATTTTATGCATCAGGCGGAACGGGGTATGGGTCTGCGCCGTATTTTCAAGGGCGCGGATAAACGATTGGCGCTGCGAGGGGTCAATGACGTTGAGCAGTGTATCCCAGGTCAGCGGCATCCCGTCCATCGGGATCCCCAGCAGCACATACATCTGGTCACTGAAACTGCAGTCGTGCGTCTGCGTATCGATCCGCCAGCTCCCCATCCTGGCGATCTGCTGCGCCTCTTTGAGGTGCTGGCGCCCCTCCTCGATCTCTTTGTGCAGTTCGTTCATAAAGTCGGCGTGGTGGATGATGTTGTCGCTCATCTTGTTCGCCGCATCGGCGATCATGCCGATTTCGCTGCCGCTGGTATTTTTCAGCTCGATCGGCACCGGGTGGCTCGGGTCGAAAGCCTCCAGTTTCCGGGTCAGTTCCCGCAGCGGCATGAAAGCCCGGTAGAGCAGCCGCAGCAGCAGCACGACCAGCAGGACGTATCCGCCGATGATCGCGGCGAGGAACTGAAAATACTGCTCCATCATCGCGCGGAAGTTCCGGTCGGAAACCGCGACGTCCATCGAGGCGATGATTTCGCCGTTGACGTTGGTGACGGGAAGGGCCAGTGTAAAGAGGCGGTGGGGAGAGCCGAAGTTGCCGACGACAAGGGGACGGCCGTGGTTACGGAGCAGCCGCACCCCGTTGATCACCTGCGCGGAGCTCAAGCGGATGAGCTGCTCCTCCGCCAGAAGGTACTCCTCGTTGTGCAGGGCATCGGAGAGCTGGGGGAGCATGAAATCGATCTTCTGTTCCACCAGTTCCTGGAGCTGTTTTTTGTAGCCGCTGATGACGATTTTCGTGTTGACGTAGGCCAGCCCGCTTACCAGCAGCAGGCTGAAAAATGCCAGGGAGAACAGCAGTTTCGATGCGAGAGAGTTCCAGATAGTCAACTTCATTACGATAGATTATATCGAAAAGTGACCGACACTGTTAGTGGAACCGACCGCCTAACAGATAATCGTATCGTTGCGGTCGGGAGAGGTGGAAACCATACCGATCTTGGTCTCGGTCAGCTTTTCGATCTCGCTGAGATAGGCCTTGGCCGTTTCCGGCAGGGCATCCCACTCACGTACGCCTTCGGTCCGCTCCCAGCCGGGGAAGCTTCTGTAGACCGGGGTGGCCGCTTCAAGGTCCAGCGGCATGTAGTCGATGACCTCGCCGTCGACTTCATAGCCGACGCAGACCTTCACTTCGTCGAAACCGTCAAGGACGTCGAGTTTCATGATGGCAAGCTCGTCGCAGCCGTTGATGCGGCTGGCGAACTTCGTCGCCACGGCATCGAACCAGCCGCAGCGGCGCGGACGGCCCGTCGTCGTACCGAACTCGTACCCCTGCTCGCGCAGTTTGTCGCCGTCGTTGCCGAAATCCTCCGTCGGGAAAGGGCCGTTGCCGACACGGGTACAGTAGGCTTTGACGATCCCGGTCACCTTGCCGATGTCTTTCGGACTGATCCCCAGGCCGATACACGCACCCGCCGCGATGGTCGAGGAGCTCGTGACATACGGATAGGTACCGTGGTCAATGTCGAGCATCGTCCCCTGCGCCCCTTCGAGCAGAACGTTCCTGTCGTTTGAAAGCAGGTCCCAGACCATCTTTGTCGTGTTGGCCAGGTAGGGCAGCAGCACATCGGCAAAGCCCTGAAGCTCTGCCTTCAGCGCCGCCGCATCCGGTGCGGAGATCCCGAGGGCACTGTAAATCGCGCCGTTTTGCTCAAAGTACTCGAGGATACGTGCCGTCAGCGCGTCGATATCGCGCAGTTCGCCGAGGCGGAAGCCCGCACGGGCGATCTTTTCGCTGTAGGCAGGCCCGATTCCGCGGCCGGTCGTCCCGATCGCCTTCTTGCCGCGCAGGCGCTCTTTGGCCTGGTCGATCTCTTCGTGGAACCCGAGGATCATGTGGGCGGATTCGCTGACAAAGAGGCGCCCTTCGAGCTTGTCGAACTGCTTCATCTCCTTGATCAGTGCCGCCGGGGAGACGACGACGCCGTTACCGATGATATTGATCGCTTCGGGGTTCAGTACACCCGAAGGGATCAGATGCAGGGCATATTTGGTTCCGTCGACCCAGATGGTATGGCCGGCGTTGTGCCCGCCCTGGTAACGCGCAACCGCGTCATACTTCTGCGCGAGAAGGTCGACGATCTTCCCTTTGCCTTCATCGCCCCACTGGATACCGACGATCAAATCTGCTTTTTTCATATATTCTTTCCTTTACACGCCGGCTTCAAGCAGCACATCGGTAGCGATGGCAAAGCCGACACTGGTCACATCTTCGTTTTTATAACGTCCGCCTCTGGCGTAAACGTCATTGGCCGCGATCACGCGGAAATAGAGCTCGTCGTAGTAGAGCATCTTCGCATAGTACAGCGGCGCGACAACCGTATTGGCATACGGCACGCTCAGGCTGAGCTCTTTCATCTTCACCAGCTCGACACGCAGCTCCTCCGGCACGAGCGGCAGGACCGCGTCGATCTCCGAAGGCTTCTCGAGGTAGACGAGCTTCGTCAGCCAGTCGATACCCCGCGCCAGAAAGTTCTCGATCCGGATATGGCGGAAATCGTCCATGGGAATATCGAGCAGGCGGCTCAGAATCTTCGGGATGTTAATGTTGGAGATCTGCAGCAGCGGCTGCGTTTCCAGACGTTCGAAGATCTCCAGGCAGCGCCGCATCGCGATGGAGAGGTCCGCCTCCCCGATCACCTCGGCACCGACCTGGTACTGTTCGTGCGAGGGGTAGCGGTAGACCGGCTGGATGTAGAACCATTTGCGGTGGTCCGTATTACGTCCGAGCCGCTTGGAGATGATACGCACGACGTCGATGGTCGTGTCCGCACGCAGGCTCATACGGTTGTTGTCACGGTCCCCGAGACGGATCAGCTCTTTGGCGTCGGAGATGCTCTCATGCTGGTGGTGCGAAAAGAGCGGCACGACGATCTCTTCGAAGCCGTCGGCATAGAGCACGTCGCTGGCGATCTGCTCGATCTCCCGTTTGCGGCGGGCGCTGGCACCGAAATAGAGCTTGCTGCCTTCGGGAATCTCGTGGGCAAAAATCATGTCGCCAGCCCGAAATAGATCTCGTTGAAAATACGGCTTGCCGTCCCGTCATAACTGCGGCGACCGAGCTTGTCGAGGGCAACCTCTACGGCATTGACGACCCATGCCGCCTCGAACGGCTTGATCAGGCCCATGTGGTTGACACGGAAGATCTTGCCTTTGAGGTGGTCCTGGCCGCCGGCCATGTTGACGTCGAACTCTTTTTTCAGCAAAGCCCGGATCTCGTTGGCATTCTCGTCATCAATCGTCGTCATGGACGCCGCCGGCGTTTTGGGGTAGATATGCAGGCCGAGTGCTTCAAACGCGGCACGCGTTGCGGCACCGCGGCGGGCTGTCTCGTCGTAAAGCGCTTCAAGCCCCTTGACGTCGATCTCCGCCAAAACGGCCTCCAGGCCGATGACCAGCGTCGTCGCCGCGGTCCATGCCGTCGTATTGGTACGCTGTTTCTTGATCTCGGTCGCCAGGTTGAAGTAGTACCCTTTGCCCGCACCGATCTTCTCGACCGCCGCATTGCTCAGCCCGATGATGGCCAGGCCCGGCGGCAGCATCAGCGCCTTCTGGCTTCCCGCCAGAAGGGCATCGATGTTCGTCACGTCGATCGCCTCGACGCCGACGGCGGTAATGCCATCCGCGATAATCATGACGTCGGGGCGAACGCCCTTGACCGCGGCGGCGATCGCTTCGACCGGGTGGCGCAGACCACCGGCACTCTCGCTGATCTGGATGGCGATCGCGTCGATGCGCGGGTTCTCCTGCAGGGCTGCAAGGACATCCTCGGGCGTTGCCGGCGTATCCCACCCATAAGTCAGCTCGACGTTCTGCAGCCCGTGCGCCAGGGCGATCTTGCCGAAGCGCTCCCCGAACTTGCCGGAATTGATGTTGAGCAGCGTATCGCGGCAGAGGTTGGTCACCGCGGCTTCCATCGCGCCGGTACCCGTCGAGGCGAGCATCACGACCTCATCGGTTTTCATCAGGCCGAAGAGCGCTTTGCGCGCCCGTTCGAAGATCGCTTCGAACTCCGGCGTGCGGTGATGGATCGTCTCCTCCGCCATTGCCTTGCGGACGGATTCCGGAACAGGGGTAGGACCGGGGGTAAAGAGCAGCATGCTTTTTTTCCTTAAGTGATATGCATATGCGGCTAAGGCGGATTTTCACCGCCTTTTTCAAGCCGCGTATTATACTGTATGTTCATTTAAGGGCATCTCAAGGTTGCTTTTCACGCCAAGCGGGTACAATGACGCATCTTTGTTCCGGGACCTGTTTTTATGACCGTTTTTGACGCCATCATCCTCGGGATCGTCGAGGGGATCACCGAGTACCTCCCTGTCTCTTCCACTGCGCATCTCTACCTTGCCGGGCAGATGCTCGGACTCAAGCAGGACACCTTCCTGACCGCCTTCGAGATCATCATCCAGATCGCCCCGATCTTCTCGGTGATGCTGATCTACCGCGAGCGGCTCATGCAGAGTACAGCCCTCTGGGTCAAACTCATCGCCGCCTTCATCCCGACGGGCGTCGTCGGCCTGCTCTTTCACAAACAGATCGAAGCGATGTTCGCCGCCAACTCCACCGTTGCCCTGATGATCCTCACCGGGGTCGCCTTCCTCGCGGTCGAGTTCGCCTACAAACCCAAAACCCATGCCGTCAAAGCACTGGAGGGAGTCAGCATGAAACAGGCCCTCGCCGTCGGTGTCTTCCAGGTCTTCGCCCTCGTACCCGGGGTCTCCCGTTCGGGGATGACGATCCTCGGCGGGATGCTCAGCGGACTGTCGCGGGACACGGCCATGGCGTTTTCGTTCCTGCTCGCCATCCCGACGATGGGCGCGGCATCGGGCTATACGCTCCTCAAGGAGTATTCGGCCCTTTCGTTTGAACACTTCGGCGCCCTGGCCGTCGGTTTCGTCGTCTCCTTTGTCGTCGGCTGGGTTGCGGTCAAGACCTTCCTCGCCGTCGTCTCGCGCTACAGCTTCAAGCCCTTCGGCGTCTACCTCATCGCCAGCGGTCTGCTCTACGGGCTTTTCGGCGTCGAACTCGTCCACTGAATCACGCATATTAGCCTGAAAGCCGGCCTTCCGTCCAAAGGCCGCTTGGTTATAATCGCGGCATGAAACCGATCGAACACGTAAAAAATGCCCTGTCAGACCTCGACAAAGAGGTACAGGCGATCCTGATGGATATGAAGCTCAACCTCACCCAGAAAGACAACGCCATGCTGCCGCTGCTTCAGCAGCAGAAAGTCCTCAAACAGACCCTCGAGGACCTCGAATACCTCGAAGCGCATCCGCCCTCACCGAACCAGCCGTGCGGGATCTCAAAATACCGGGAAGATTGAAAAGGGAAAGGTCCAGAGGCCCCGTAGGGGTCAGGCCTCTTTGCTTTTGAACAGCAGCCGGTCGAAGGAGAGGTTACCGGCGCCGTGCGTCAGCAGGACGAAAAGCATAATGAAGTAGTACAGCGGGATTTCAAACCCGTTGTTGCCCGACTGGAAACCGTTGGGCAGGTGCACCAGGGTAATGGCAACGAGCATGACGGCCATCAGCGGAATGGATATCAGCCGCGTAAAAAGCCCCAGTGTCAACAGCACGACACCCGACGCTTCCGTCGTTGCCGCCATGTATGCCTGCAGTGTGGGCAGTGGAAGCCCCATGGAAGCGAACCATTCGGCCACGGAGCCGATGTCGTTCCACTTCATCTTCGCCGGTTCATAGAAACCGTAGGCGAGGATCAGCCGTACGAAAAGCAGTGCGACACTCTGAAGCTTTTCGACGGCCGGTTCGACGATTTTACATAGGTTGGAAAGCTGGCATTGCATGGCGGCTCCTTTCCTGCGCGAAACTCACTGCCGCGGGCTCACCCGCCGCATTTGCCCTGGCCGCATTTGCCTTTGGGCTTCTCTTCTTTTTTCTCACCGTTGCATTTGGCGTTCATGTTTGCTTTTTTCTCGCCGTTGCATTTGGTGTTCATGTTCGCTTTTTTCTCGCCGTTGCATTTGCTGACCGGCGCTTCCATTTTCTCACCGTCACACTTCGCAAAGGCCGACGTGGCGCCGATCCCCGTCATCAGGGCCGCACCGAGCAGCATGGCCGCCAACTTGTACGTTTTCATCATACACTCCTTGTGTTCGATCTGTCTGAAAGCATTGTAGCGGGAAGGGCTCAATACCATCGACGACCATGATCGCACAACATCAATAACATTTCATAAACAGTTTTTTGGGAAGGTGGATAAAAAGAAGTAATGAGGAACTCTCCTCCAGATACCTGCGGCACATGCACAGAAAAGGTGGGCTGCTATGTTCCCATCCTGACCCAGTGCCTCGCCTGCACATTGCACAGGTCTAAAGGAGAGCGTTGAGGGCACCTGTATGCCTTCAGCGCTGGCGGAATTATAGCACAGGGAGCGCGCGATTGCAATATCAGTGCGCTTGCCCGCTCCGGCACCAGTGCGGCTTCAGATTGAGCAGCAGCAGCCAGACCACCGCCACGTCGATCATCACGTCGGCAAAGTTGAAGACGGCGAAATCGAACCCGCAGTGCCAGTAGACGTAATCCACGACCCCCGGATGCACGAATCGGTCATAGACGTTGGAGAGGCCGGCACCCACGAGGATGCCGACGGGGAGCATGTAGCAGGTTTTTTTCAGCCGCACCACATAGATGAGCACCCCGGCGATCAGCAGCAGCTGCAGCCATTTGAGCCACGCCTCCAGGAAAGCGAACATCGAGAAGGCGACCCCTTTGTTGTAGACGAGGGTCAGATCGATGCAGTCGCTGTAGAAGCGGTAACCCTCCAGGAAAAGCGCTTTGATGTTCTGGTCGATGATGAAGATCCCGGCCAGGGCCAGGACAAGTGCGAAGATGCCCCTAGTCATTGAGGGCATGCTTGAAGAAATCGCCCAGACGTGCCATCTGCTCCGTCATCGCGTCGCGGTCACGTCCTTCGAGCAGCAGGCGCAGCTTGTTCTCCGTCCCGCTGTAGCGGATGAGATGGCGCATGCCGGCCGCTTCGATCCCGGCCAGCACATCGGGGAGGCCGGTAATGCTCTCCAGCGGTTTTTTCGTTTTGACATTGAGGTTGACAAGGCTCTGCGGGTAGAGTTCGAACGGGCGCAGTGCCGCGGACGCTTTCTCCCCGGTCATCAGGACCATGGCCAGCACCTGCAGTGCCGTCACCAGCCCGTCACCGGTCTTGGCGAAGTCGTGCATGATGACATGGCCGCTCTGCTCCCCGCCGAAGTTGATGCCGTGTTCACGCATCGCTTCAAGCACGTACTTGTCGCCGACACCGCAGCGGTGCAGTGTGAGCCCCGCGGCGGCCATGGCATCTTCGAGGGCCTGGTTGCTCATCACCGTTGCCACGATCCCGTCGCCCTTGAGCAGGCCATACTTTTGCATGAACAGTCCCAGTGCGCCGAGCAGCTGGTCCCCGTCGACGACATCGCCCTTTTCATCCACCACGACCAGGCGGTCCGCATCGCCGTCAAGGGCGAAACCGATATCCGCGCGGTACTTCTTCACCGCTTTCTGAACATCTTTGGGGTGCAGCGCACCGCACCCTTCGTTGATGTTGAAACCGTCGGGTTCATGGTGCAGGACGATCACTTCGGCCCCCAGCTCCTCCAGGACCGTCGGACCGACTTTGTAGCCCGCGCCGTTGGCCGTATCGAGCACGATACGCATCCCCTGCAGGCTGAGCGCGCTGGGGAAGGAGTTTTTGAGCTGCACAATGTAGCGGCCGATGACGTCGTCGATCCGTTTGGCCGAACCGATGGCACGCCCCGTCACCTGCGCCTTGGCGATCTGCTCATCATCGCGGTAGATCGCCTCGATCTGCGCTTCGACCTCTTCGGAGAATTTGTTGCCGTGGGCGTCAAAGAGCTTGATACCGTTGTCTTCGAAAGAGTTGTGGCTCGCCGAGATCATGATCCCCGCGTCGCAGCGCATGTTTTCGGTGAGAAAAGCGATGGCCGGCGTCGGCATCGGCCCGATCTGCACGACATCGTACCCGACCGCGGTCAGGCCGCTGACAATGGCGTTTTCGATCATATAGCCGCTGCGGCGCGTGTCTTTGCCGAGCAAAATCTTTTTGGTTTTGGAGCTTTTTTTGAAGTAGATCCCCGCCGCCATCGCCGTACGCATCGCCAGCTCCGCGGTCAGGAACGTACCCGCTTCACCACGTACGCCGTCGGTCCCGAATAATTTCATTTCTACCCCTATTGTCGTACACAAAGTGCTAGATACACTAAAGTTTAACTTAAATTTAATTATTTTTAAGGTAGTATTCTACCCTAAATTTTTTTCCAGAAGGATAAAGGCTATGGCAAACCATAAGTCATCAATGAAACGTATCCGTCAAACTGAAAAACGTACGGAACGTAACAGATTTTACCGCACGCGCCTGAAAAACATCGTCAAAGCTGTCCGCGCAGCCATCGACGAAGGCAACAAAGAAGCAGCAGCTACCGCTATGACTGTCGCTAACCAGCAGATCCACAAGTTCGTCAGCAAAGGGATCCTGAAAAAAGAGACGGCTTCCCGCAAAGTAAGCCGCCTGCAAAAAGCCGTAAACGGTCTTTAATTTATACGGCAGCGGAGCAAAGCCCCGCCGCCTACGCTAACGCTGAGTTTTCCTCGGCGGAATGCCCGCGCGCAGATAAACCGCGCTTCACCTTCCTGCCACCATACACATAACCTCAGACGATAGTACAAAATGACTGTTTTAACCGCTATGAATGGAGCATTGCATGCTATCTGACAAACTCAACCCCTTTATCGACCGTTACAACGAACTGAGCGAACTGCTGAGCAGTCCCGATATCGCCAATGACATCAAACGGATGACCGCGCTCTCCAAGGAGCAGTCCGCCCTCCAGGACATCGTCGACACGGCCAAGGCCTACAAGCAGCTGCTCGCGGACATCGAAGAGAACAAGTCGCTTGTCTACGACGACGAACTGGGAGAACTGGCCAAAGAGGAGCTCAAAACCCTCGAACCGCAGGTTCCGGTGATGGAGGAGGAGATCAAGATCCTCCTGCTGCCGACGGACCCCAACGACGATCGCAACATCATCCTGGAGATGCGCGCGGGCACCGGCGGCGACGAAGCGGCCATCTTCGTCGGCAACCTCTTCACTGCCTACACCCGCTACGCCGAGATCAAAGGCTGGAAGATCGAACTGATCAGCTCAAGCCCCTCCGACATGGGCGGCTACAAGGAGATCACCGCGCTGATCAAAGGCGACAAGGTCTACAGCCGTCTGAAGTTCGAAGGGGGTACCCACCGCGTACAGCGGGTGCCTGCGACGGAGTCCCAGGGACGCGTCCACACCTCCGCGATCACCGTGGCCGTCATGCCCGAAGCGGACGACGTCGACGTCAAAATAGACCCGAACGACCTCAAGATCGACGTCATGCGATCCAGCGGCTGCGGCGGCCAGTCCGTCAATACGACCGACTCCGCGGTGCGTATCACCCACCTGCCCACCGGCATCGTCGTCACCAACCAGGACCAGAAATCGCAGCACAAAAATAAAGAGAAAGCGATGAAGGTCCTGCAGGCACGCCTCTTCGAGATCGAGCAGCAGAAAGCCCAGGAGGCGGAGGGCGCCGCGCGCAAGGAGCAGGTCGGGACCGGCGACCGCAGCGGCCGCATCCGCACCTACAACTACCCGCAGAACCGCATCTCGGACCACCGCATCAACCTGACGCTCTACCGCCTGAGCGAGATCATGACCGGCGGTCTCTTCGACGAGATCATCGACCCCCTCATCGCCGACGCCCAGGCGAAAAGCATGGAGGCCGCAGGCCTCTAAACGGCAGCGCTACTGCTAAGTGCTAAGTGCTAAGTGCTAAGTGCTAAGTGCTAAGTGCTAAGTGCTAAGTGCTAAGTGCTAAGTGCTAAGTGCTAAGTGAAGGATGTCGGGTTCCGCTTCTTCTGTCAAGTCCGAAACGGTCATTAGCGTGTCAGTAGGATCACCAAGGAATGGAATGTCCAGAAAGCGGCAGCCTTTCGCACTTTCTTCTTTCGGGTTCGGTTTCTTCTTTGTGCGAGCAAAGAAGAAAGGGAACAAAAAAACTATTTAACGTCTAAAACCGTCTCAAAAGTCTTTTTCACGAGCCCTTTGAAGGTGATCGTCCCCTCTTCCAGCCCAAGATAGAGCGTCTCTCCGCTTTTCGGGTAGACCTCCGCTTTGTCGCCGACAAGTTCTTCACGGTTGGCGCGGTAGAAACAGGCCGCCATCCCCGTCCCGCAGGCGAGCGTCTCGTCCTCGACGCCGCGCTCATAGGTCCGTACCCGGATGGAGCCGTCGCTGTTGACAGAGGCGATGTTGACGTTGGCGTTGTGTTCAAAGCGCAGCGCACGCGCCTCCGCAAGGTCGAAGTTCTCCATGTCGGCATCGAAGGTGACGAGGTGGGGCACGCCCGTATCGAGCAGCCACCACTTTTTCCCGCCCGCGACGATGTCCTCGCGGAGAATCTTCGGCGGGGTCAGATCGCTCTGCACCATGTCGCCTTCCACCTCGGCGCCGATGACGCCCGCCTCGGTCAGAAAGGTCATGTTCGCCGGTGCCAGGCCGTTAGTATAGGCGTAGTGTGCACAGGCGCGGCTGCCGTTGCCGCACATCTCCGCCGTCGAGCCGTCGCTGTTGTAGAACTGCCACTCGAAGTCGTGCTCCGCGTGCGGCACGAGGACGATCAGGCCGTCAGCCCCGACACCGTTCTGACGGTCGCAGAGGGTGCGTGCCAGTTCAGAGCGGTCTCTTGCAATAAAGCTGTGAAAGAGGACAAAGTCGTTACCGCTGGCGCTGTATTTGGCGATCATCATCGTATATGCCTTTTGGATCGTATTCAGTATGAAAGTGTAGTGGGTATTGGTTGAAAGCTTATTGATACTTGGCTTTGATCGTATCGACAAAGGCCTCGCACTCAGCCTGAAGGTGCTTGAGGTTGCCGCTGTTGTCGATCACCCAGGTCGCGCGGGCTTTTTTCTCCTCGATATCCATCTGGGATTCGATGCGGCGCATCGCCTCGGCTTCGTCAAAACCGTTGCGTTTCATAAACCGCTGCAGCTGCGTCGACTTGGGGGTATAGACGACGACTGCGTCCGCAATGGGATACGCCTGCGTCTCGAAGTAAAGCGGGATATCGATCAGGTAGGGGAACTTGAACGCATCCTGGCGCTCGCTCTCCTCCTCGATCGCCGCGCGGATCTTGGGGTGCAGGAACGCTTCGAGCGTCGCCTTGGCGGCGGGATCGGAAAAGATTACCTTCCCAAGTTCGCCGCGATGGACTTTGCCGTTTTGGACGTACTGTGCGCCGAAAGTCTCGGCGACCCAGCCGCTGTGCTCATCCAGCAGTCTGTGCGCAATCGCATCGGCGTCGATGACCCGCAGTCCATGCAGGGCCAGCAGGGAGGCGACGGTACTCTTGCCCGTCGCGATTCCCCCGGTCAATGCGATCGCGTATTCAAACGCCATCACAGCCCCCTGGGAAGGCGTGGGCCCGCCACCGAGGCGGACATAGCGTCAGCGTAGTCGGAGGGGCTTTGCTCCTTCGGCGTACTCATAATGGAAGCCATTTAGTTGCGGATGATCCCGAGGTAGGTTTTACGGATGTAGTTCGGCATCGCGAACGCGGCCGGATGGATATCGGTGTTGTAATACTCCAGCCCGTCGAGCATGTCCGCACGGTGGAGGTTGATGTCCGCCGTCGGGTGGTTGCCCTTGCTGGCCAGCAGCAGGGTCTCCTCGTTGGCAAGACGGTAAGGCATAATCACCTTGAAATAGTTGCCGAGAACACCGAGCAGGACCGTATTGGCCTGGACTTCCTCGAGCGAGGCGTGGCGCATGGAAACGACCCCCTCCTCGCTGAGGACACGGTTGACATGTCCGGCCACCGCCGCGTCGACATCCGCTTCGCAGATCACGACGTCAACACTGCCGTCGGCAACTTCGCGCAGCGCTTCAAGGCTGGCCGGAGCATGGACGATAACGACGCCCTCGTGGCGTGCCACTTCCTTCTGAAGGCTTTCGGGCGCATTGCTGATCACCAGAACATTCTGGGGAGCCTTATGGGTACACATCGGGACGTGTACCATCATTTCAGGGTAGACAAACTCTCTCATTTTCTCAATTCCTTGGGGCCTCATCTGGCCGAAAGTGGCGCGATTTTAGCATCTTACATTTAAACCGGAATGAAGAAATTTCAAACTTCTCCCCGGCCAAGCTTTTGACGCGCCGAACACGTAGGCGAAGGATAACGCATCTGCGCTGAAAGCCCCTGCCAAACCCTATCCTAACCCCACCTTCGCTATACTTCCATTAACAATCATCTGGAGCAATCTATGAGTCAAATCAGCTACAAAGACGCCGGTGTCGATATCGACGCCGGGAACAGTTTCGTCGAGAACATCAAACCCCTGGTCAAGTCGACCCGTATCCCCGGTGTTTTGGGCGGGATCGGCTCTTTTGCCGGCGCCTTCGAGATGCCAACTGGCTACAAAGAACCCGTGCTCCTCGCCGCGACGGACGGGGTCGGTACCAAGCTGAAACTGGCCATCGACTCCGGCAAGCATGACACGGTCGGCATCGACCTCGTCGCGATGTGCGTCAACGACCTCATCTGCAACTTCGGCACCCCGAGCTTCTTCCTTGACTACTATGCCACAGGCAAACTCGAAGTCGACGTCGCAACCGCCGTCGTCAGCGGGATCGCCGAAGGGTGCCGCCAGGCCGAGTGCGCCCTGATCGGCGGCGAAACGGCGGAGATGCCGGGGATGTATTCCGAAGATGACTACGACCTCGCCGGCTTTGCCGTCGGTGTCGCGGAAAAGAGCGAACTCGATACCCCCGCCAACGTCCGCGCCGGCGACAAGCTGATCGCCCTGCCGAGTTCCGGCCTTCACTCCAACGGCTTCTCCCTGGCGCGCAAGGTCCTGTTTGAGAAGATGGGAATGAAGTTCGACGACGATTTCAACGGTAAACCGCTCATCGACACCCTGCTCGCCCCGACGCGCATCTACGTCAAAACCTTCAAACAGCTCAAGCCGAAGATCCAGGCGATGGCGCACATCACCGGCGGCGGCCTCGTCGAGAACCTGCCGCGCGTCCTGCCCGAAGGGCTGCGTGCCGTGATCAAAGGCGACGACGTCCGCGTACTGCCGATCTTTGAGCTGATGAGCGAGCACGTTGCCCGCGACGAGATGTTCCGCGCCTTCAACATGGGTGTGGGCATGGTTCTCGTTGTCCGTCCCGACGACGTCAACGCCGTCCTCGACGCGACCGACGGCTACCTCATCGGCGAGATCGAGCCGGGCGAAAAAGAGGCCCGCATCATCTGAACCGTTTCGGATAACCTACTTTTAAACCGGGGCATCCCACAGGGAAGCCCTGCCCCCTCTCCCACAATCATGACACCCTTTAAAACCTTCCATTGATTAAAGCGCCGTATTGCTTTGCCGGCATCTATCCCGTAGCCCCTATGTAAACACTCATAATGCTTCAGCAGTCACCCTGCTTAACATGAGAAAGATATGTCATATGTTTCGAAATAATGGAAGATAGGACGGAACCCGCCCGGGGTTCAGCAGTTCGGGCGGCCGTGGGAGGAAATGAACGGAAAGGACCCGTTCGGGAAAACACGGCGATCGCTGCCGTGTGCAGAGGCGGTTGGGAATGTTATTCCGCCGCCTGGTATTTGTCGTAGCGCGGGAAGATGAAGGTCGATTCGCGGTCGACGGCGATCTTCTCTTTCTCGTCGAGGGCATAGGCGTGGATCTTGATCGGCAGTACCGTATCCTTACGCTCATCCTTGACCAGCTCCTCCGTCGTATAGAGGCGGACGACTTTTTTCTTCTTCACGCCAGGGCGGACGGTAAACGGTTCGGTCGGCTTGAGAATTTTGATCTTGCCTTCCATGCCCTTCGGCGCTTCGATGTCAAAGTAGAACTTATGGTCTTTATCCTGCGTATTCTGCAGCAGGAAGATATAGTCGTTCTCGACCATGATTTTGCCGTCCGGCGTTTTCTCGATCGCATAGAGACGGTTCTCTTTGTTGATGTTGAGCAGCATATGCTCCTTCTTGCTCCCCATCATACCGAGGACGACCATAATGATCACGAGAACAACGGCGTAACCGATGATCTTCGGACGCAGGTAGTGCGTTTTGCCTTTCTGGAACAGCACCTCTTTCTCGCTCGACCAGCGGACAAGCGACGGTCTGCCAAGTGCACCCATGACCTCCGTACAGGCATCGACACACTCGAGGCAGTTGATACACTCGAGCTGCAGCCCCTGGCGGATATCGATATGGGTCGGACAGACGGTCACACAGCTTTCACAGGTCGTACACTCTGCACTCGGTTCCACCGCCTGCAGATCTTTCTGCTTGGTGTACTGCTTGTGCTTCTCCTCGTCATAGATCTCACCCCCGCGGTGCGGATCGTAGATCGCCATGACCGTGTCTTCGTCGTACAGGACCGACTGGATACGGGAGTAGGGACAGACGTAGACACACCAGTTCTCTTTGAACCAGACAACGTCGACCACGAGGAACAGCGTCGTGATCAGCAGGATCCCGACAAGGATCATGTGGTCACCCGCATTCATAATATACGGGAAGAAGTCCTCCGGCGGGACGAAATACCACAGGAAGTTCGCCGTCGCCAGCAGGGAGAGCGCCGTCCAGATTGCGATGGCGACCAGACGTTTCGCCTTGTTTTCCGGCTTGCTCCAGTCGGGCTCTTTCTGTTTGTTCTTGATCCGCTTGCGCAGCTTCAGGATCTTCGTTTCGATCAGGTCGCGGTAGATGACGCGGAAGATCGTCTGCGGACAGACCCAGCCGCAGAAGACACGGCCGCCCAGGACCGTCATCCCGAAGACCCCGATGAAGAGGATCATCAGAACAAACGGCATGAGGTACATCTCCTGCATGTCGAACTGGACAAACGCCAGGTGCAGCTTGAGCTTGTCGAAGCTCAGCAGGAAAATATGGTTGCCGTTAATCGTAATCCACGGCAGTACCAGTGACACGATGGTCATCCCCACGAAAAACCAGTAGCGTTTTACGCGGTAGGACACCCACCCTTTTAAATACTCTTTCTTACTGACCTTGGCCGATCCGGCCTGGCCTGAGACTTCTGCCTGACTCACTGTCTACTCCTTTTCATTGACTTGCGGACATTCGATCGTTTCGATGATACTGGCTTCGGCGTTGTCCACATTTTCCAAATAACTGCTGCCCATTGCCACCTCTTTGAGCTCCCGGGACTCGATGTAGTCTTTCAGGGAACTCCGGCTCACATCCAATACCCGGGCGATCTCGCTGACGCTCTGCCCCTCCCGCAGTGAACCGATGATCACCTCGAGATAGGGATCGAACTTCGAAGAGGAGCGGCTCCCTCTCGGGCGGCCGATCATCTTCTTTTCCACCGACTGAATCGTCTGCCGCAACTGGTCAACCAAGCCCATCGCGACGATGATATCACTTTGCGCATTCAAGACGATTGAAGGTTTGATCAGATGGGTTTCGATGCCGTTTTTAAGCAGACAACTCAGCATCTGCACGACATCCTCGATATTGCTGCTAAGCACCCAAAGGTCGTAGATCAGCAGCGTACCGCCCATATGCTCGGGCTGGCGCATAAACCGTACCGCATCGTCACGTTCGCTCAGACGGCTGTTCTGCGACAGCTGGTCCACCATCTCGTCTTCGATCACCAGATCATGTTTCTTTGCATAGGCGCTGATCACTTTCAGCTGTTCGTACACACCGTGAAAGTGGCTATCGGCACGTATATAACTGAATATCATTGACGTATAAACCTTTCACATTCTCCAGTTTCAACGTCATTCTACCTTTTTTGGCGAAGTAATGTCAATATTTTTTCGGTTTTTTTCGTCACATTTTTATCTCATTTTCTCCGAAAAGTTCAAAAGCGCTATAATGACTGCTACCCAGCGCCCCCCAGGCAGTGCGACAGGAGCCGACGTGAACAGCCTCTTTATCGAATTCCGAGACCCGCTTTTCGGCATCATCGTTTTCGTCGCGCTGATCTTTATCATCGCGTTCGTAAGCTACTGGTGGGGGCGGCTGCGCAGCAAGGAGGACCACCGCTACCTCGAACGGTTCCTCCATTCGTTCACAAAGCCCCCTTCGGAAACCGAACTGCACCGTGAAATCGGCTCCAGTGCCGTCTCGCAGCGCTCGTGGCTCCTTGTCGCCCAGACCTATGTGCAAAACGGCGATTTCGAACAGGCCGTCGCCATCTACCGCAGCCTTCTGGAGATGCAGCACGAACCCCACCGCCGACGCGAACTGCTGCTGCTGCTCGCCCAGACCTACTTCAAGGCCGGTTTCCTGGAGCGCTGCGAAACGATCCTGCTGAAGATCCTCGGCCGTTTCCCCCGCACCCCGCAGGCCCTGAAGCTGCTGCTCTTCACCTATGAGCGGCTACGGACCTTCGACAAGGCCCTGCAGGTGCTCGAACCCCTCGACGAACTCGGCAGCGACATTGCCGGCGACCGCCGCTACCTGCAGACCGTCAGCCTGCTGCAGGAGACCAAGACCGATACGGCGGCGAAATGCGCACGCCTCGCCGAACAGTACCGCGAACACCGCACCCTCACCTACCTGACCTTCGAATACCTTTTCCGCCACGATCCCGCCCTGGCCTGGAAAACCCTGGACCCCTCAGGCAGCCGCGTCATCGCCGACATCCTCTGGCATTTACCCGACGAACACCTTAATTTGGATATAATTACGGCCGATGGCTATTTGCGGCAGCTGTATAGCGCCAGAGGAAGCGTGAATCTTGCTCAGAACAGTTCCGAATTCGAACTGGATGTTTTGATCAAACTTCGCCAGAGCGGCCAAAGCGGGGCAACCCTGCAGTTTGAATACCTGTGCGGCCACTGCAAGCAGATCTTCCCTTTCCCGTTCCACCGCTGCCCCAACTGCCATACGATCGATTCCGTCGTCACCGAACCGCTGCTGGGCAAAGCCGTGGCGGATTTCGCCCCGTCGGAACGCGCGGAAAGGGCTTACGAAGTATGAAGCATATCACCCTGTTCAGCGACGGTTCGGCGCTCGGCAACCCCGGTCCCGGCGGCTACGGGACGATCCTGCGCTACGGCGACAAAGAGCGCGAGCTCAGCGGCGGCGAACCCCATACGACCAACAACCGGATGGAGCTGCGCGGCGTCATCGAAGGGCTCAAAGCCCTTAAAGAGCCCTGCGAGGTGGAGATCGTCTCGGACTCCTCCTACGTTGTCAAGGGGATCAACGAGTGGCTGCAGAACTGGATCAAACGCGATTTCGCCAAGGTGAAGAACCCCGACCTCTGGCGCGACTATATCGCCGCCAGCGCGCCGCACCGCATCAAGGCGACCTGGGTCCGGGGCCATGACGGCCACCCGGAGAACGAACGCTGCGACACCCTCGCCCGGGGCGTCGCCGAGAAGATGAAAAGAGGATAAGTATGGACCAGATGGCGCGCATTGAGCAGACGCTCGGCTACACCTTCGACAACAAACAGCTGCTGCGCGAGGCCCTGACACACAAGAGCTTCAAGCAGCCATACAACAACGAACGCCTCGAATTCCTGGGCGACGCCGTCCTCGACCTCATCGTCGGCGAATACCTCTTCGAGCACTTCCCCAAGCACGACGAGGGCAAACTCTCAAAGATGCGGGCATCGCTCGTCAACGAAGAGGGGTTCGCGCGCCTGGCCGACCACATCAAGCTGGGCCAGGCGATCTTCCTCTCCAACGCCGAGGAGAACAACGGCGGACGCACCAAACCCTCCCTGCTCTCCAACGCCTTCGAAGCGGTTATCGGCGCCATCTACCTCGAGGCGGGACTGGCCCCGGTGAAGACGATCGCGACCATGCTGTTAGAGAGCGTCTATAAAGAGATCTCACTCGATACCCTCTTCAAAGACCACAAGACGGCGCTGCAGGAGCTGACCCAGGCGCACTTCGGCATCACCCCGGAGTACCGGCTGGTGGGCAGCAGCGGGCCTGATCACAAAAAAGAGTTTACCATCGCCATCATCATCGACGGCAAGGAGTACGCCAAGGCCTCCGGCAAGAGCAAAAAGACCGCCCAGCAGGAGGCGGCCCAACAGACCATCGCCCGACTCAAAGAGGAGCTTTCATGAACCGTTTCGGTATCCGTTTCAGTTTTACCACCTTCGGCGAATCCCACGGCAAGGCGATCGGCTGCGTCGTCGACGGCGTCCCCGCCGGCCTTGAAATCGACGAAGCGTTCATCCAGGGGGAGCTCAACCGCCGCAAACCCGGGCAGAACGCCTACGCGACCGCCCGCAAAGAGGATGACGCCGTCGAGATCCTCAGCGGGGTCTTCGAGGGCAAAAGCACCGGCACGCCGATTGCCATGGTGATCTACAACACCAACCAGAAATCGAAAGACTACACCAACATCAAGGACGTCTTCCGCCCCGGCCACGCCGACTTCACCTACTGGCACAAGTACGGCATCCGCGACTACCGCGGCGGCGGGCGCTCCAGTGCGCGTGAAACGGCGGCCCGCGTCGCGGCGGGGGCGATTGCCAAACTGATGCTCGCCCCGCTCGGCATCACCGTCAAAAGCGGGATCAGCGAGATCGCCGGGATCGCCGCAAGCAGCTTCGACTTCGACCATGTCGCCACCAGCGAGATCTACGCCCTGGATCCCAGCGTGGAACAGGCCCAGAAAGATGCGATCCTCCTCGCCAAGAACGACCACGACTCCGTCGGCGGTGTGGCGCACGTGCGGATCGAAAACCTGCCCGTCGGCCTCGGCGAGCCGCTTTACTACAAGCTCGACGCCGTCCTCGCCGACGCCATGATGGGCATCAACGCCGTCAAGGCCGTCGAGATCGGCGACGGCCTGCTCGGCGCGCGCCTGCACGGTTCCGAGAACAACGACCCCATCCGCAACAGCGGGTTCGAATCCAACCACAGCGGCGGGATCCTCGGCGGGATCAGCAACGGGGACGACGTGCGCCTCAACGTCTATTTCAAACCCACCCCGTCGATTTTCCGGGAGCAGCACACGACTACGACACAGGGCGAGGAGGTCGACTTCGCCCTCAAGGGACGCCACGACCCCTGCGTCGCCATCCGCGGCTCCGTCGTCTGCGAAGCGATGGCCGCCCTCGTCGTCGCCGACATGGTGCTGCTCAATATGGGGCGTACAATGGAGGGGATCAGCCGTTACTACCGCGCCTAGGGCGTGCTGCCCAAACTTCGTCCACCCACATCCTTCCGCATTAAGCTTTGCAGGGTTATAATCAATTTAACTCATATGACCGAAGGATGCTCTTTCCATGAGTCCCACACAAAAATACTACCTCCTCGACACCTCGGTGATCCTTGACGATCCGGCCAATATCCTCCGCATTTCCGAAAACAACAAGAACATTGTCGCCATCACCAACACGGTGCTTGCCGAACTCAACAACAAAAAAGACGACATGCGCTCGGATGCCGGGTTCCGTGCCCGGGAGTTCTTCCGGCTCGCCGACTACGAGGTCGGGCAGACCCTGCGCTTCGAAGAACTCCCCGAACCGCTGCGCCGCTCCCGCGAAACGGCCCCCAACAACAGCGACTGCTACTACCGGCTCACCCTCCCCTTTGCGCCGGACCTCAACCCCGAAGCGGGGGGCGAAACGAATGTCGAACTGCTGATCATCTACCGCGAAGAGTACCGGATTGCCAAATCCTACTCCGAACCCAAGGGCTTCAACGACGCGAAGATCGCGGAGATCGCCTCGGACTATCATCTCAAACTCGTCACGAACGACATCTCGTTCAAAATTGCGGCCGAGGTGCAGGGGATCGAGGCACAGAGCCTCCGAAACGCCAGCGTCGAGCGTCCCGACGCCATCGAATTCGCGCACACCGTCACCTATCACGACGAGCCCGAACTGGGTACAGATGCCGATTTCCGCAACTTCGAGCAGTTCAGTTTTATCCAGGAGGCGACGAGCGAAGGGCACAACGAGATCTACGAAACCGGGCTGCAGCGCTATGCCGTCATCTATAACGGCCACCTGGAGTGGTGCGACTTCGACAAGCGCTTCGGCGAGTATTTCGACGAGACCCTCATCCGCCCCATCAACCTGGAGCAGAAGTTCTACTACACCATTCTCACCCACCCGCAGAACCACCTGACCGTCGTCGCCGGTTCGACCGGATCGGGCAAGACCCTGATGGCGCTGCAGGCGGGCCTGGAGATGGTCAAAGAGGGGATCGTCGAGGGGATCGTCTACGCGCGCAACACCGTCACCGCCTCCGACCCGCAGGCGGAGCTGGGCTTTCGCAAAGGCGATGAACACGAAAAACTCGGCTACTTCATGTACCCACTCTACTCCGCCATCAACTACACGATAGAGCACCAGAACAAGCACTCCATCGAATCCCAGGTGGAGTTTACGGGCAATACGAACTCCACCAAGCGCGAGAATGCGACGGAGCTCTTTATGGCCAAATACAACATCGAGGTCATGGATATCGCCCACATGCGCGGGACGACGATCTCGCGCAAATTCGTCATCATCGACGAAGCGCAGAACATGACGAACGCGACGATGAAACTGATCGGGACGCGGATGGGCGACGAGACCCGCCTGGTTGTCATGGGCGACCCGCACCAGATCGACCACCCCTTCCTCTCCAAACGCCGCAACGCCCTCGTGACGATGCTCAACAAGGCACAGCACAGCGATTTCCTCGCGGGCATCCAGCTGCGCCACACGATCCGCTCGGAAGTCGCGAACTGGTTCGACAAGAACCTCTAAAACAACGCGTTAGAAGAGCGCTCCGTCCTCTAGATAGCGAGTGAACCGAACCGTCGCGGATACCAGAGCTTCAAAAACACGGGGCGCGGAACGATCACGGCACCCAGGTCGTTCTTGTATTTCATATGGGGATGCCCCATATTCCAAAAGCGCAGACCGGCGTTCTGCAGGTGCCTGCCCAATAGGACCAGCTGCAGCGTCCCCCAGCTGTTGTAACGCCGCTCGGGGCTGTGGAACCCCGAGAGGCTGGTATAGATATTGTTGGCAGTGATGTAGCCGATCTCGCCGGCAACGAGGGTGCCCGTCTCTTCGTCGAACAGTTCCACGCTCATAAGCCTGAAGGCATCACCGCTACGGTCATTCAGCTGCCGCAGCAGCGCCGCATACTTCCCGACCATCCAGCACTCCGTATGCGCTGCCTGTATCCCGCGGATGACATCGTCAAAGGCCGTGTTGAAAGCGAGCCGGTAATTCGCCCTGCGCAGCAGCTTTGTCACCTTCTTGCTGACATGCATTGCATCGAACTGCAAAAGCGCGTATTCTTTCTGAATCTCCCCCAGCAGAAGCTGTCTGCCCTCGTACGAAAACGACACGCTGATAAAGCCGGCATTGGCCAGCGCGACGTACATCGCCTCGGAAAAATCGTCGCTCCAGTAGTAATCGTGTTCCATGTCGCGGTAGATCTGCTCAAGAATACGAAGATTCCCGAGGGTTTCACGGTCAATCCGGTAAACCATGACGTACCGCTTTTGCCGCTTGATCCGGGAACTTTTCCGTTTCCGCCGCCATCTGCTACAACATACTCCGCACGCCGATCGCATACCAGAGGATGATCAGGTTGAGGAAAAAGATCCCCAGCGAACTCCCCCTTGAGAGCATCTGCTGCCACTTCGTCCGGCTGATCATATGTGTTTTGAAGGCGATGACAAGATGAACAAACGTTAACATTGTCAAAACGATGACCAGGTAGACCTTGTGGTGCATCATCTGCGACAGCTCCGAGTCGTAGGCATACTTGAAGACCTCGTGAAAGCCGTGGTGAAGGTAGAGCATCGTCCCCGTCACCCAGAGCGAGACCAGCCAGAACACCTCGAACCAGCCGTAGATGGGCCCCAGGTGTTCGTAGGTCTGCCGCTGCGCCTCTTTGTCGCGCAGCAAAACGCCCAACGCGAAAAGCAGCAGTGACCCGCCGATCCATGCCGTCGCGGAAAGAATATGGATGTATAAAACGAAATGCATACAGGATTGTAGACTATCCGGGGTAAAAAAGAGGAGGCTCGGGCCGGAGAGGGCCCGAACAAAAAGGGGTTAGAAATCGCCTTTGGCAACGCGTTCCGGAATCTCTTCCATCGCTTTCTTGACAGTGAGCGCCATCGCAAGCATGTCGTCGGGGAGCGGGTGGCCGCCGTGGATCGCCAGTGTCATGTCCATTGCAACGAGGAAGCGGTCGCCGTTTCCGTATTCGACGAGCATGATACGGCACGGCATAAATCCGCCGTACCAGCGTGAATAGTTCAGGAACACTTTTGCGATCGGAAGGCTGCACAGCGAGAAGATACGCGCATGCTTGATTTCTCCCGCGACCGCGTCATCTTTCGTATACATTTTGACGTCGCCTGTAATGCGCATGTTGTACTCTTCGGCCAGGGACTTGATCAACTCCGACGCGTCGTCGTTGGAGACCTCATCACTGATCTTCCACTCTTTCATCATGGCGCGGGCTGCATCGCCGTTTTCCAGGATGTTACCGAACATCTTCATATATGCCGGAAGCGCGCCGCCGTCAAGTTGCTGGACTTTGCCGCCGAACATCGCGTATCCGCCGATCACCGCGACCAGTGTCACTGCACCGATCAGTGCCAGTATGTTTTTGAACATTATTATCTCCTTGTGAACGTTTGAAAGGCGGCATTGTACAGGAAAAGTCGGCATTTAAGCAACAGCCGCTGATAAAAAAAGGGGTGAAATCGTTAAGAGTACGGGAGGGTGAGAGGGGCGTGGCCCCTCGTCATGTCGTCAGATCGGCAGAACGCGGATCTTGTCGGAGAGCTTCTCTTTGAGGGCCGCTTCGATGGCGTAGAGCGTGCCCGTACTGGAGCTCGCGCAGCCGGAGCATGAGCCCAGGTAGCGGATGTAGACATCGATGTAATCTTCGCCGTCCTTGACGTCGATGACTTCCATGTTCCCGCCGTCCATGATGAGGAACTGGCGGATATTCTCGTCGACGACGGCGTCGATCGCCTTGATCTTCTGGACCAGCGTCATCTTCTCGAAATCGCCGCCGAGGCCCGCTTCCGCAGCCGCTTTCATCTTGGCTTCGTCCATCTCACGGCGGACGTCGGCCAGGATATCGACGAGGTAGTATTCGCGCGCTTCGTGGCCGCCCGGTTTGATACAGCTCTTACAGAAACCGCCCGCTTTCGTATAGTCGGTCACCTGCTCGATCGTGTGCAGGTCGTTGAGCTTGATGACCTCTTTCAGGGTCGAAAGGCTGACGCGTGCACATTCACAGACGATGATCTCCTCTTCGAAGCTCTCCGCGTCGACGCCCTTGTAAAGGCCCGCCGCTTTCTTGATAACGTCATAGGCCATGACCGAACAGTGCATCTTCTGCGGCGGAACAGCCGGAACGTCCGGCGTATCGCGCAGCGCCATTTCGACGTCGATGTTGGTGATCTTGACCGCTTCGTCGACTGTTTTGCCCAGACAGAGCTGTGTCATCATATCGGAGCTGGCGATCGCGGTACCGCAGCCGAAGCTCTTGAACTTGGAGTTCTCGATAACATCGTTCGCCGGGTTGACTTCCCAGTAGAGGCGTACGGCGTCGCCGCAGCTCTCCGCGCCGAAGTCCGCGACGATCAGCTTGTTGCCGTGTGCCGCCGCTTCTTCCTCTGTGATCTCCCCCTGGTGCTGGGGGTTGTTCATCAGTGTCGTTACCTTGTTGGAGTACTCATCCCACAGGGATGCGCCAAACAGATCATTCTTTGCCATAATGCTTTCCTTCTCTCTCTAATTCTCAGTGCATTTCGCACGCAGTGGCTTCACCGCCGGGCGTCGGTTTGACTTTGGCGTATGAGCTGGAGATCGAGCGCAGGCGCTCGACAGCCGATTTGAAGTGGTCGATCACGTAATCAACCTCTTCGTCCGTCGTATAGCGGCTAAGGCTCAGGCGGATGCCGGTGTGGGCCAATTCGTGGTCCGCACCGATCGCGAGCATAACCGTGTTGGCTTCAAGGTCCTCGGAAGCGCACGCGGAACCGGTGGAGGCACCGATTGCGGCGTTGTTGAGGTCCCACAGCATCCCTTCGCCTTCCACCCCGCGGATGGAGATGAGGATCGTGTTCGGCGTGCGGTGGTCGCGTTCACCGACCGTAAAGGTATCCGGGATCAGCTTGAGCAGCGCATCCTCGAGGCGGTCGCGCTTGGCGCTGATGGTGGCCATCTTCTCTTCGATATTCTCTGTCGCCATTTCCAGCGCCTTGCCCATCCCGACGATGTAGGGGACGTTCAGGGTGCCCGAACGGCGGCCGCCCATGTGCTCGCCGCCGTTGAGCAGCGGGGAGAGGGCCTGTCCGTTACGGATATAGAGTGCCCCGATCCCTTTCGGGCCGTGGAACTTGTGTGCGGACATCGACATGAAGTCAACATGGACCGCCTGGACATCGACCGGGATCTTGCCGACTGCCTGGACGCCGTCGGTATGGAAGAGCACGCCCTTCTCTTTACAGATCTCGCCGATCTCTTTGATCGGGAAGATCATCCCCGTTTCGTTGTTTGCCCACATGACGGAGACGAGCGCCGTCTTCTCCGTAATGAAACTGCGCAGCATCTGCGCATCGATAATACCCTGCTCGTTCACCGGAAGGTAGGTCACATTGACACCCTGGTCCTCCAGGAATTTACAGGTCGAAAGGACGGAGGGGTGCTCCACCTCGGTTGTAATAATATGGTTCTTTTCCCCGTGAAGGATCTTGTCGATCCAGACGGATTTCAGTACCCAGTTGTTCGATTCGGTTGCACAGGACGTAAAGACGATATCGTCATTGTCCGATGCATTGATCGCCGCGTAAACCTGGTCGATCGCTTTCGAGATCGCCGGGTGGGGCGCCGTACCGAATTTATGCAGCGAGTTCGGGTTTCCGTACTGCTCGCTGAAAAATGGAAGCATTGCTTCGACAACCGCCGGATCCACCATGGTTGTCGCATTGTTGTCCATATATACTTGCATCGCTCTTCCTCAATTCAAACGTATTTTGATAACAATTTTAAAAAAGACAATTTTTGTCCTCTTTTGCGTGGTGAGATATTAGATCATCTGTCGTTAGAACTTCCTTAATCAATTTTTATACTTAAAAAAGCTTAAGAAGCCCGTACCGCCGAAAACTAAGAGTGATGTTAATCTAATTAAGGTAGAATTGCGCAATTTTTCTCCGTATTGCCGCATGGGCCGAACCGGAAGAAACAGAAGATAAAGGTAAGAGATCACCATGGAAATGAGCACCAACAAAATCAACGCAGCCAATGCCGAAATCAGCGCGACCGTCACTGCAAGTGACCTGGACAAGCATTTCGACAACATGGCCAAAGAGCTGAGCAAGCAAGCAAACATCCCGGGTTTCCGCAAAGGTAAAGTCCCCGTTAACGCAGTCAAGAAACAGTACGGCGAACGCCTCATGCAGGATGCCGAAAGCCAGGCGGTCCGCGAAGCCCTCAACGAAGGACTCAATGCCCTCAGCGTCGCAGCAGACGCCCTGATCGGCGAACCGCAGTTCTCCAAGTTCGACAAGAAAGAGGACGGCACCATCGAGATGACGATCAAAGTTGCGATGCGTCCCGAGATCGACCTCGGCGACTACCAGGCACACGTTCCGGAGGTCAAAGCACCGAAGATCTCTGCCAAAGCGGTCACGGACCGTATCCAGGAGATCGCGAAAGCACAGGCGCCTTTCGTTGACGTTGAAGAGGACCGTCCGGTCGAAGAGGGCGACACTGCCGTTATCGACTTCGAAGGTTTCCTCGACGGTGAAGCGTTCGAGGGCGGCAAAGCCGAAGAGTTCCCGCTCAACATCGGCAGCGGCCAGTTCATCCCGGGCTTCGAAGAGCAGATCATCGGTATGAAAGCGGGCGACGAAAAAATGATCGACGTCACCTTCCCGGAAAGCTACGGCAGCGAAAAACTGGCCGGCAAACCGGCACAGTTCAAAGTGAAACTGCACAAGATCCAGACCAAAGAGAAAGTCCGCATGGACGCAAAACTGGCCAAGCAGCTGCTGCCGGGCGAAGAAGAGCCGACAATGGATATGGTCAAAGAACAGGTCCAGAAGCAGCTCGAGAACGAAGAGCGCAGCAAACTCTTCAACGAAAAACTCAAGCCGGAACTGCTCGAGGCATTCGTCGCTGCGTACAGCTTCGACCTGCCGGAGTTCGTCGTCGAGCAGGAGATGGACATGGCGCTGAACAACAAAGCGCGTGAAATGAGCGAAGAGGAGATCACTGCGCTGCGCGAGGACCAGGAGAAGGTCAAAGAGCTCCGCGAAACCTTCCGTGATGACGCCACGCGCTCCGTCAAGGCGACCTTCATCATTGACGCCCTGGCCAAAGCCGAAGGCGTCAACGTCAACGAGCAGGAAGTCATGCAGACGATCTACTTCGAAGCGATGCAGACAGGTCAGGACCCGCAGGCAGTCTACAGCCACTACCAAGAGAGCGGCTACCTGCCGGCAATCCAGATGGCGATGGTCGAAGACAAAGTGCTCAGCGGCCTTCTCAACGCCAAGACGGCGACGACCGAAGAGTAACCCATGAGCTATATTCCGTACGTCATTGAAAAAAGTGCGCGGGGCGAACGCTCCTACGACATCTACTCCCGCCTCCTCAAAGACCGCATCATCATGCTCAGCGGCGAGGTCAATGACGCCGTCGCTTCGACCATCGTCGCGCAGATGCTCTTCCTCGAAGCGGAGGATCCGGATAAAGACATCTACTTCTACATCAACTCCCCGGGCGGCGTCGTCACCTCAGGGATGGCGATCTTCGATACGATGAACTACATCCGTCCCGACGTCGCCACGATCTGTATCGGCCAGGCGGCCTCAATGGGTTCCTTCCTGCTCAGCTCCGGCGCCCACGGCAAACGTTTCGCCCTGCCGCACGCGCGCATCATGATCCACCAGCCCCTCGGCGGCGCCCAGGGACAGGCGACCGATATCGAGATCCAGGCCAACGAGATCCTGCGCATGAAAAAGGAGCTCAACGGCATTCTCGCCAAGAACACCGGCCAGAGCCTCAAAAAGGTCGAGAAAGATACCGACCGCGACTTCTTCATGAGCGCCGAAGAAGCCAAAACCTACGGCATCATCGACGAAGTCCTCGTCAAAAACGCGAAGAAATAAGCGACGGACGCTTCCCATGCAGCTTCCGATCGTCACCTACCCCGATAAACGCCTCAAACAGGTCTCCAAACCTGTTGAGCTCTTCGACGAAGCCCTGCACACCTTCCTGGACGACATGTACGAAACGATGATCGCTTCCAACGGCATCGGCCTGGCCGCCATCCAGGTGGCCAACCCGGTCCAGGTCCTGGTCATCAACCTTCCCGACGAACAGGGCGAGCAGGACAAAGCGCAGCTGCTGGAGATCATCAACCCGAAGATCGTGCTCAGTGACGGTAAGACCTTCTACCAGGAGGGGTGCCTCAGCGTCCCGGGCTTCTACGAAGACGTCGAGCGCTTCGAGACGGTGACCGTCAGCTACCAGGACCGCCACGGCAACGAACAGGTCCTCGAAGCCGACGGCCTGCTCAGCGTCGCCGTCCAACATGAGATGGACCACCTCGCCGGCAAGCTCTTCATCGAAAAGCTCACCTACACCCGCCGCAAGAAGTTCGAAAAAGAGTACAAGCGGATCCAGAAAGAGAAGAAGGGCAGCTGACGGCACTCCCTTCTCCGGGTATCAAACTCCAAAACACCTTTTAATTCATTCCTATACTCATAGACATCGACTTATAGTGCATTCCCTGAACGCAGTCTCATTCCGCAATACCCAATTCACATAATAATGGATACACGCATGCAGTCCATTCATTCAAACGCTAATTAACATTTAATGTTCATATAAATTTACAAGTGCTACTATATCTCCTGACCTATGGGAGTATCGTCATGAAACAGCTCAAATGTGCCACCCTCGAAGGCATCGACGCACTTCCGGTCACTGTCGAGTCCACGCTGACACGCGGTCTTCCCTCCTTCACCGTAGTCGGCCTGGCCTCTTCATCCATTTCCGAGGCGCGGGAACGGGTCAAAAGCGCCCTGCTCGCAAACGACTTCACTTTCCCGCCGAAACGCATCACGATCAACCTCAGCCCCAGCGATATCGAGAAACACGGCAGCCAGTTCGACCTGGCCATGGCCCTCCTGATCGCCCTGGACAATGCCGAAGAGGACTTTTCCGAGTGGTACGCGTTCGGAGAGCTGGGACTTGACGGAAGCATCAAGGAAAACGCCATGCTTTACCCGCTGATCCTCTCCCTGGCCAACCGGGGCGTGCTGCAAAAAGCCGTCGTTCCCCTGGAAGCACTCGACAAGCTCTCCAATATCCCCGGCATCACCTTTATCGGTGCGGCCACACTGCGCGAAGCCATCGCCTTTTTCAAAGCGGAACCCGGAGCCGAAGTACACCCGGCGGAGCCGAAAGCCATCCCTTTTCCCGCACAGACCCTTGGCGGGGTGCGTTACTACTACCGAAAGCATTATCCCGATGATTTCAGGGAGATACGCGGTCAGGAGGTCGCAAAGCGCGCCGCGCTCATCAGTGCGTGCGGCATGCACAACCTCCTGCTTGAGGGGAGCCCCGGTTCCGGAAAGTCGATGATCGCCAAGCGGCTCCGCCATGTGCTGCCGCCTCTGACGGACAGTGAACTCCTCGACATCGCCAAACTCGACGTCCTCGAAGGCAGGGAACCCCACTTCACACCGCTGCGCCCCTTCCGCTCGCCACATCACAGCGGCACGTCGGCCTCCATCTTCGGCGGCGGCAGCCACCGGGCGCAGATCGGCGAAGTGGGCCTGGCCCATAACGGCATTCTCTTCTTTGACGAGCTCCCCCACTTCTCCAAACAGGTGCTCGAGGCCCTGCGCGAACCCCTGGAAGACAAACGCATCCGTATCTCGCGGGTTCACTCCAAGGTGGAGTACCCCACCGACTTTCTTTTCATTTCCGCCATGAACCCCTGTCCCTGCGGCAACCTGCTGAACGACGCCCTGGAGTGCCGCTGCACCGACCTCGAGATCAGGCGTTACCGTTCCCGGCTTTCCGACCCTTTTCTCGACCGGATCGACCTCTATGTACTGATGCAGCCTGTCCGGGCAGAGGACAAGCCTTCACTCACCTCGGAAGCGATGCACGAGACAGTACTGCGGGTCCATACCCTGCAACGCGCACGCGGCCAGGAGGTGCTCAACGGTCGCCTGGACGATGCGCATATCGATCTCTACTGCCGACTCGACAACGAGGGCCAGGCGTTGCTGACACAGGCCGTTCAGCGATTCGCGCTCTCCTTCCGCGCCATCAAGAAGCTTCAGAAGGTCGCCCGCACCATCGCCGATATCGACGGCAGTGCCGCCATTACCTCCGCGCATCTGCTCGAAGCGCTCAGTTACCGCCGCCGGACATAAGGTCGCAGAAGCCCTTCGCCCATATACTGCTATAATATGGGTATATACCCGTTAACAGTCCACCGAAATGAGACAAGACACTATTAGAAGATTTACACTGTTTTTATCTATCTTCCTGGTTTTCCAGAGCAGTTTGTATGCCCTGGGCACGCTGCAGGAGAATAATGATACGCTTCCCGTAGCCACCGTGCAGCTTCCCGGCGACGGAAATACGACATCAGTCTCTCCCGACCCCGTCGGGCTGCTGATCCGCGATTTCGTCGAAGACAATGCCACGCTGCGCACGATTTTGCCGACTATCCGGCCAAGCCTGATAGCATTTTATACCTCGCGTGCATACGCACCGCTTTGGAGCAATGAGCGCGGATGCCTTCCCGGAGCCGAAGCGCTGAGTCAGATGATCGACGGTATCGCGGAGGAGGGGCTGGACCCCACCGAGCCCTTCTACCACGGTAAAGCCGTCCGGACACTGCTGCAAACGTGCGTGGCCCCGGACGACCGGCAGCGTACCGAGCTTGACCTGCTCCTCACCGACGCCTTTTTGGCCCTCGCACACGACCTGCACTATGGTCGCGCCTACGGCAGCGATCTCAACTGCACCAGCGAGTACAATGCCCTCCCTATCGATCCGGCCCACCTGTTGAACGACGATGCGGTCCGGCAGAACATCCGACAGGTACTGCTGTCGGTCGCCCCGCAGGACATCGGTTATCAGCGGCTGCGAACGGCCCTGAACACCTATCGCCGGCTCGACGAAGCGGGGGGATGGAGTACGCGTACCGCCGACTATGCCGACGACGGTAATATCTCCCGGCGTCTTCAGCTGACCGGTGATCTTGTCGGTTCCGCCGACCCGGACCCGGAAGCAGAGAAACAGCGCCTCCTCCAGGCCGTCAAACGCTTCCAGGGGCGGCATGGCATTACCGTCGACGGTGTCGTCGGTCCTGTCACCGCTTCGAAACTGGCGCTTTCACCCTCAGCCCTCATCGCGAAGATCCGCCTGAATATGGAGCGCTGGAAATGGCTGCCCCCGCACGGCGACGGCCCCTATATCATCGTCAATGTTCCGGGCTTCACCCTGGAAGTACGCCGTGCCGACCAACAGGAGCTGCAGATGCGGGCCATTGTCGGACGGCGTGACCGCGAAACCCCCATCTTCGCTTCAAGAATGCAGTACATCGTCCTCAACCCCTATTGGCGTGTGCCGGAGACGATCCTAAACGAAGATCTTATTCCCAAGCTCGTCGCCGATCCCCACTACTTAACCAAAAAGAAGATCAAACTCTTTTCCGCAGCCGACACCACGGAATCGCAGCCGATCGATCCGCTCACCGTGGACTGGTCAAAATGGCATGAGCGTGATACGAAACGCTATGTCTTCCGCGAAGACCCCGGCGCGGAGAATCCGCTGGGCTATGTGAAATTTCTCTTCAACAACCCCTATGACATCTATATCCATGACACCCCGGCGCACTCCCTATTCAAAAACAGCAACGGCAGCTTCAGTTCCGGCTGTATCCGCGTACGAAAACCGTTCGAGCTGGCCCGGTACCTGCTATCGCTTGATGATCCGGAGGTCACCTACAAATCGCTCCTGACGCTGCTGCTTTCGGGGGAAAACCGCTGGCTGCGGCTGAAAAACACCCTGCCCGTCTATATCACCTACCAAACGGCCGCCGTCGATGATGAAGGCACCGTCAGATTCTACAACGACATTTACGGTTGTGATCGTAAACTAATAAAATACATCAAAAATAAATAAATAACAAAAAGAAATATTTATATTCATCATAGTATGGTATAATAGTTATATATAGAGAAAAAGAGAGGATTTCAATCGATGACGTTTGACCAAGCAATTGATCGTAGAGCATTTTTGAAACTGGGCGGGGTTTCTGCCCTTGCCGCAGCTTTTCCGAGCATTCTCTTGAGTAAAACGGAAGAGTATGAAAAGACGCTTTCGTTCTATAACATCCATACAGGGGAGTCGCTCCGTACTACTTTCTGGGCGGAGGGGAGCTACATTCCCGAAGCGCTGGAGGATATCAACAAGATCCTGCGCGATCATCGTACGGGGACGGAAGCAGCGATGGACAGTGAACTGCTCGACCTTCTGCATGCCGTCCGTACGAAACTCGACAGCAAAGAGGCGTTTCACATCATTTCGGGCTACCGCTCGCCGAAGACGAACGCCATGCTGCACAACAATACCTCCGGTGTCGCGAAAAAGAGCCTCCATATGCAGGGCAAGGCGATCGACATCAACCTGCCCCGCACGGAACTCTCCATGCTGCGCAAAGCGGCCGTCAGCGAAAAGATCGGCGGCGTAGGCTACTACCCCGAATCGCACTTCGTTCACGTCGACACGGGCCGCGTCCGCTACTGGTAACCCCCTTCAACGCCGCGACAGCAGCGGCAGAAACAGCGTATACACTTTACAGCCCACACAGAAGCCGCACGCGGCTTCGAGCAGCGCAAAAAGCCCCATCATTCCCATAAGCCATACGGCACCCATCCCATAGTCGACAACGGCCAGCACCATCGCTACGACCGCAAGGAGCAGCCCGATCTTAGCCGCAAACTTTTTCGGTCCCGCATCGACGGGTTTGGCCGTCATCGCAAACCGCTTGATGATCTGCCGGCTTACCAGAAAGAACGGGCTCCCTTTTGGTCTTCCCAGAACACGGATCGCGAAATCGTATACCAGCAGCGCCAGCAGCCAGGACGATCCGCTTCCCAAAAATGCAGCGGCGCTGAGTACGACCAGCATCGCCTGCAGTCTTACCTGATTTTCATCAATCTTTACCAATGCCACGGGGCAAGCAGCTGCCATGACGTCTCCTTTGAAGCGCCCGATAACTCCGGACGACCTAAATGATTTGAGCGATCATAACAGAGAAAACAACGAATACACAAGTAAATATACCTTATTACTAAAGTATTGTTTACCCTTCGTGACTTCGTCTACTGAGAGATGCGGCTGCCCGCTCCGTTAAATGGGCGCTTTACCCGAAAAGGCCTATACTGTTGAAAGTTCTATCCCGAGAGGAGTTCCTATGCGCTTTGGTTTTTCAGTGCTGTTCGTGCTGTGTCTGCAGCTGAGCGCGGACGCGACAGAGATCGCCAACGGTCAGACCGCGCTGATCAGCCTGCCGGCCGGTGACGAAGCACGCCTGTTTTACGAAGGCAAAGAGATCCCGATGCTGCGTCACCCGGCCGACCCCGCCAAAAAGATCGCATTGATCCCCGTCGGCTACCGAACCGCCCCCGGCGAAAAAGCGCTGCACCGGCTGACGCCGGAAGGGGACACCCTGCTCCCGCTGCGCATCATTGATGGCGGCTATCCCTCCGAAACTCTCCAGGTTCAGCCCTCCAAGGTCAAACCCAACCCCGAGCAGCAGAAACGCGTTTCCAGAGAGTATAGCGAGGCCATGAAGATCTACGGAAACTTTACGCCGACACGCTACTGGACCGCCCCTTTTGCCATGCCGATGCAGAGCGACGTCACCAGTGACTTCGGCACGGCAAGACTGTTCAACGGCAGCCTCAAAAGTTTCCACTCCGGCACCGACTTCCGTGCCACACCTGGCACCCCCGTCGATGCCGTCAATGACGGTGTTGTCGTCCTTGCCAAAGAGCGCTATTATGCGGGGAACTCCGTTCTCATCGATCACGGAGAGGGGCTTTACAGCTGCTACTATCACCTCAGCCGTATCAATGTCAAGGTCGGCGACAGGGTCATCAAGGGCGAGCAGGTCGGACTCAGCGGAAGTACCGGCCGTGTTACCGGCCCGCACCTCCACTTTGCCGTAATGGTGCAAGGGGTCCAGGTCGACCCGATGCAACTTCTCACAACCCTCAATACGCTTTTCGAAGACGCAGGATCATCCCGCCTGGCTGCGTCACGCGAAGCTGACGCCGAATAGGGCCCCATCCAACGAAGCCACGGCAGTGATCCGCTGGGTGCAGTACATTCCCTTTGCGTTTTTCGCCCGGTAGACCGTTTGCACATGTAAACGCTCTCCCTTCCGCTCATAGTTCGTTCTAACATGCACATAGCTCTCCGGCATGCGCAGCCGTTTGAGCAGGTATTGTGTCAGCACGATATGCGAACCGTCCGTCGTGTTAAACTGTTCGGCAAAACGTGATTGCTCACCATAAGCGCTCTCAGGCCGCTGAAGCTGCAGCATTTCATCCGGCAGCCGTCGCTCGTCCTCAAGGCCTTTGCCGTCAACACTGCCTGTACTCACGAGCAACAGCACGGTAAGCGCATGTTTTACATAGTCTGTTATGGGTTTCATCGTCGATTCCGGTAGGGATTTTCCCCCATTGTAAATCGTAAAAGAAAATATATGTCACACCGTAGAAAGAACAGGAGGCGGAACGGCTTCACATGAAGCGGTTCCTCATTGAAGGAGAGGGGACTGTTAGAACGTGGCCACGACCACTTTGGTGACGTAATAACCACCAACAACCAGCCAGACGAACATCGCACCGGCAGCATAGATCGGCTTGAGGCCGAGGCCCTTGAACTTCGCGAAACGCGTTCCCATACCGAGTGCCGTCATCGCCATCGTCAGCAGAAACGTATCGATCTCGTTGACATAGGCGATCGTCGAGGTGATCAGCGCCGCAAGCTCCTCGCTCGCACTGCCGTGAACATAACCGTGAATCAGGGAGTTGACCCCCGCCATCCCGACGAAGTAGACGGCGAACCAGGGGATAACGAGCTTGATAACACCGCCCTCGCTGCCGCTTTTCTTCGCGGTGTAGGAGAGGTAGATCCCCAACAGGATCAGCATCGGGGCGATCATGATGACGCGGGTCATTTTGACGATAACGGCCGCATCGCTCGCCTCGGTGCCGTACGCGCCGCCGACGGCGACGACCTGCGCAACTTCGTGGATCGTGCCGCCGACATAGATACCGAACTCGCGCGGTGTCATGTCAAAGACGCCGGCGCTGTAGAGTGCCGGGTAGAGGAACATGGCGATCGTACCGAACAAAACGACCATGGAAACGGCGATAGCCGCTTTATGCTCTTCGGCTTTGAGGACCGGCTCTGTTGCCAGGACTGCAGCCGCACCGCAGACCGATGCACCCGATGCCGTCAACATGGCCGTATCGCGGTCGAGACCGAATATCTTGTTCCCCAGCCAAGTCCCGAGGATAAACGTCGAGGCCAGCATAATCAGTGAGACCATAAAGCCTTCGATCCCGACTTCGGCGATCTGCTGGAAAGTGATGCGGAAACCGTAAAAGACAATGGCGAAACGCAGGATCTTCTTACCGGAGAAGACGATCCCGCTCTCCCAGGCTTCCGGGAAGTGGTTATGCAGCGTGTTCGCGTAGAAGATACCGATCACGATACCGACGACCAGAGGAGAGATCCCCAGTTTCGCTACCGGTGCAAGCGCTGCGATGTAGGTAGCAGCAGCGGCAACGATTGCGACAAAGATGATGCCGCTGATCGTCCCTTTGCGTTTCTCTTTGGAAAAAGCCATATAATCCCTTTTGACGGGCCATCCCGGCGGTGCCTAAACTGCCCCGCCGCGGGAAAGCCATTTATAATTGGTCGTAATTATACTGTTTTTGGTTTATTAAGAAAAATAAGGGAATATTGATACTTGATTCAGCTTAATTGAAAGAAAACCGGCGTCAAAACGCCAGTTCGTGCAGCTCTTTGAAGAGGAAAGCTTCGACGATGTCATCGATGGAGCGCTGCATATGGGCGACGAGCACCATCATCTGCTGTTCGATAAATTCCATCACTGGCTCATAATCCCCGCTGACGATGATGGCATCCGGCCACTCTTCCAGGGCGGCTTCTTTGTCCGCGAAAAAACGGACTTCGACGACCTGCCCCTCTTCCACGTCGATCAGACCCCAGGTCTTGACCTCGGCGATCGGAACGAGCACACCTTCCTGGGTATCCTCACTGTCCATAGGAACCAGCAGTTTCATCAGCAGACCGCCTTTTCGACTTTGGAAAGGTCCAGTGCCAGCGCTTCGTTGTCCATAACACCGATCCCTTTTTCAAGTACACCCGACGCAATCGCCTTGGCTTCGTCAAGCGAGTGCATCTTGCAGGTTCCGCACTGGTAGAGGTTGAGTTCGGGGATATCCTCCTGGTGTTCCACAGCGAGCACATCGTTCATCGACGCTTTCCAGGCATCTGCAACGCGCTCCTCGTCCGGGATTCCGATCACGCTCATGTAAAAACCGGTACGGCACCCCATCGGGGAGACGTCGATGATCTCCACGTTGTTGCCGTTGAGGTGGTCGCGCATGAATCCGGCAAAAAGGTGCTCGAGGGTGTGGATCCCACGCTCGGGCATGATCTCCTCGTTCGGTTTGCAAAAGCGGAGATCAAAGACCGTGATGGCATCACCGCAGGGCGTTTTCATCCCTTTGGCCTTGCGCACTGCAGGGGCAGGCATGATGGTATGGTCGACCGTAAAACTGTCGAGTAAAGGCATATCTAATCCTTCTTGATCGGATGAAAATTTCTCAAATGGTAACGTTTGTGTATTGAAGGGGGCTTTAACGGATGGGGTTAATGAGGGGCGAAGCCGTGTCTTTTAGACACCGGCCTCTTCGCGGCGCTGGAGGTATTCCCAGTCGCGGTCGACGCGTGCTTGCCACTCGTCGAGAACATGTTTGTTCTCCGGTTTGAACAGGTGCTTGAAGCGCCCCTGTGCACCGAGGTAGTCTTTGACAGGAATGACGTTCTTCGGGCGGTAGGTGATGTTCAGCTTGCGTCCGTCGATGATCTCGTAAAGCGGGAAGACCAGGGAGTCTGTCGCCAGGTCAGAGATCGCAATAGTATCTTCCGGGAGGAACTTCCACTCTGTCGTACAAGCGGACATGGCGTTGATGAAGACCGGGCCTTCAACGGAGAAACCGTGCTGGATCTTCTTGACCATGTCTTTCCACTTGTTCGGAGCGACCTGTGCGACATACGGTGCACCGTGCGCTGCCATAATGGAGAGCATATCTTTCTTGTGCTGCTTTTCGCCGTAGCTGACGCGGCCCGCAGGGGATGTCGTCGTGCTACCGCCGATCGGCGTGGAAGAGGAGCGCTGTCCGCCGGTGTTGGCGTAGACTTCGTTGTCCAGAACGACGTGCATGATGTTGTGCCCGCGTTCGAAACAGCCGGAGATCCACTGGAAACCGATGTCGTAAGAGGCACCGTCACCGGCGAAGGAGACGAATTTCGGTTCGCGGTCCGGCTGCTTCAGGCGGCCTTTGCGCTTGAGGGCTTTGTACATAGCCTCGGCACCGGCAACGGCCGTTGAACCGTTCTCGAAACCGATGTGGATCCAGGAAGCATCCCAAGACGTATACGGGTAGACCGCCGTACAGACTTCCAGACATCCCGTGGATGCGGAGAGGATCAGATCGTCGTTAGTCGCGTTGAGGACCTCACGGACGATAATGGAGTGCGCACATCCCGGGCAAAGGAGGTTCGCTCCTTCGAAACGGTCCGCGGACGTTGAAAATTCTTTGAGGTTTTTAATCTTTTTCATTTCGCTCATAACTCTTCTCCTTAGTGGAAGCTGATCTTCGGCCCGCGGACCCCGATCAGCTGCTGCATCGGTGTAGTCGGCTTCCCTGCTTCGGCGTTGGCCAGCAGTTCGGCATAGATCTCACGCAGATGGACTTTGGTAAGGTCACGACCGCCGAGGCCGTAGACGTAGTTCGTCAGGACTTTCGCTTCACCGCAGTTAATGAGCGTACCGGCCAGTTCGTTGTAAAGCATCCCGAACGTACCGTTCGGTGAAGAGCGGTCGAGCGCACCGATCGCCTTGACGCCCTTGAGGGCTTCTACGATCTGCTCGAACGGCCATGGGCGCAGAACACGGATACCGATGACACCGACCTTTTTCCCTTCAGCACGCAGCTCGTTGGAAACTTCGATAGCCGTTTCGACAGACGTACCCATACAGACGACAGCCACTTCGGCCTCTTCCATGTTGTAAGTCTCTACGATGTTGTATTTGCGTCCCGTCAGTTTTTCAAAGGCGTTGAATGCCGCCTGGATCTTCGGGAGGACTTTCGTCATCAGATCGTTGTGCTGGCGCGCCTTGTGTTCAAAGTGCCAGTCCTCTTCCGTCTGTACCCCGTGGGTGACCGGGTGGTCGAGGTCGAGCATGTCGTTCATCGGCTTGAAATCGCCGACGAAGTTGTAGGCCGTATCGTCATCGAGGGTTTTGACACCCTGCGCCGTGTGCGACGTCAGGAAGCCGTCCTGGTGAACCATACACGGCAGGCGGACTTCATGGTCCTCGGCCACGCGGAAGGCAATGAAGTTGAGGTCATACGCCTGCTGCGGGTTGTACGCATCAAGCTGGATCCAGCCACTGTCGCGGCCAAGATACATATCGGAGTGGTCCCCGTTAACGTTCAGCGGTGCCGCCAGGGCACGGTTGACAACGTTGAGGATGATCGGCAGACGCATACCGGATGCCTGGTAGAGCGTTTCGACCATCAGGGCAAAACCCTGGGAAGAGGTTGCCGTAGCAACACGGCCGCCTGCTGCAGAGGCACCGATACAGCCGGACATCGCCGCGTGCTCGGATTCGACCATGATGAACTCGCCGTCAACGTAGCCGTTCGCGAGGTAGTTCCCGTAGTTCTCGACAATCGGGGTGGAAGGGGTAATCGGGTACGCCGCAACGACGTCGATCTGCACCTGGCGCAGCGCCTGGCTGGCGGCCATATTACCGTCCCAGACCTCGACGTCGCGCAGTTCCATTTTATCTGCCATTAGTTCTCCTTCTTCTCTTTTTCCGGCCAGCCGGCAAGTGCTTTGTCTTCATCTTCCTGCTCGGCAAACATCAGCAGGGATTTCGGGTTCGTCGGGCATACCTCGACACAGATACCGCAGCCTTTGCAGTGATCGTAGTCGACGCCGACCATCTTTTTATCCCGGGAAATGATGGAGATATCCGGGCAGTAGATCCAGCAGAACTGACAATCGATACAGTAGTCCTTGTTGAAGATCGGTTTTTCGATACGCCAGTCCGCGACACTCGCGGTAAAGGAGTTCGATTTGGAATAAGGGCGGTCTTCCTGAAGCGTCGTGGCAATATCATTGACCGCGCCGTCGAACGAGCGCAGCATTGCGCCGATTTCAAAGTCGTTCCATCCGTTGTTCATCTGCTCTCCTTATTTCACTTCATCGTAGGCACGCTGGATCGCGTCCATGTTCGCATCGACGATTTTCGGCGGCAGTTTGGCAAGAATGCGTTTCATACTGTCTTTGAAAAACTCAATGTCGTACATGCCGGAAATCTTCATGAAAGCACCGAGCATCGGGGTGTTCGGAATCGCACGTCCGATCGTCTCCTGCGCAATCTTGATACAGTCGACGGTGTACACTTTTTTCCCATCGAGCTTCGGCTGGGATGCCACCAGTTCGTCCGTGCTCATGTGGGTCGTAATGATATAGACCGTTTCCGGCTTGTCGTTGATTGTCACGTCCGTCGTATAGACCAATGCCGGGTCGATTACGAAGACGAAATCGGGGTTCATATATTTTTCATGATTAAGAATTTCATGGTCGTCAACACGGTTATAGGCGGTCATTGCCGCCCCGCGTTTTGCTGAGCCATAAAAAGCGAAGGCCTGTACATGCTTTCCGGTCGTGGAAACAACATCCGCCAGTCCCTTGGCGCCGGTTACAGCACCTTGTCCCGCACGGCTGTGCCATCTGATTTCGAGCATGGTTTCTCCTCGGGTAAATTTAAGAACAGTATATGCACAATACTACTAACTTATGATGACTATTCTCAGATATCGGGTATTCTAAACCAGTTGCTCTTAAATACAGCTTTTCGATTTGGAGGAGAAAAAAAGGGTGTTAAAACGTTACGTTTCTCCCCTTGTTTGCGATATATCGGACCGCTTCGAGGGCATCTTTTTCTATAAATGGGGTTAATGAGCGTAATTGTTCTTCGTTATCATACCCGCTTAACACACCGATGCAGCCTATCCCGGCCCGGCGTGCCGCTTCCGCATCCAGACGGGTATCGCCGATGAGCCAGCTGCGCATCGGGTCTGCCCCCATCCTTTCCAGGGCCGCCAGGACCGGTTCGGGGTGCGGTTTGGCGTGGGTCACGTCCTCCCGACCGATCAGCACCTCGAAGGCATCCATCACCCCGAAATGTTCCATCAGCTCCCGGGAGTAGAGCCCGGTCTTCGTCGTGACGATCCCCAGCCGCGCGACGGCGGCAGCCGCTTCAATCGCTTCGCGCGCCTGGGGCAGGAGCACCGTTTTAAGCGTCGAGATGCGGCGGTAGTGTTCCTTGTAGGTCCGTACATACGCCTCTACCGCCTCCGGGGCAATCCCGACCTGCAGATACATATCGTCGAGCGTATGCCCGATCAGTGCCTTGATCGCGGTATCGGTGGGGTGCTCGCCCCCCAGCACGTCAAAGGTACGGTGAAAACTCTCGAGGATCGCTTCGGTCGAGTCGATCAGCGTCCCGTCCAGGTCAAAAAGAATGGTCATCATCTGCTCCGTCGGCGTCACTCCGGCGCCATTTCCCAATCGATGAAATTATGCCAGATTCCCTCCAGTGCCGGTTCGATCGGGCGGATCCTATGGTTGACCACCGTGATATCGTCGGGGATGTAGAGAAAAAGGTAGGGGTCGTCATCCGTAATGCGCTTGAACATCTCCTGCCAGATCCGTGAAAGCGCATGCCGGTCCACTGTCATCTGCATCCGCTCGATCAGGGCATCCACCGCTTTGTTGCGGTAGCCGATGAAGTTGAAGGCCCCGGGCTTGTCGTTGTCGGAGTGCCACAGCAGGTAGGGGTCTGGGGTCAGGGAGAGCGCCCATCCCAGCAGGACCGTTTCGAACTCCCGCGGGAAAACCACCATGTTCAAAAAGGCCTGCCACTCCATGATGCGCAGGGTCACCTTCACCCCGATCTTGGAGAGCTGGTGCTGGATGATCTCCGCCGAGTAGGGACGGATGGAGTTGGAGTTGGAGGTCGCGATCTCGAAGGTGAGCGGATGTGCCTCGTCGTACCCCGCTGCTTTGAGCAGTGCCTTGGCCGCTTCAAGGTCCGGTTTCGGGACGGGTACCTCCGGATTGTACGCAGGTCCTCCGGGCAGAAAGGGTCCCGTACAGACACGGCCGTGCCCCATGAAGAGGATATCCACCATCGCCTGGCGGTCGATGGCCAGGGAGAGCGCCCGGCGTACCCGGGGGTCCTTGAACTTCTCGAGACGGAGGTTGAAGCCCAGGTAGGTATAGGTGTGCGAGATCATCTCGATGGGGCGGAACTGTTTGAAAAAGGCATCATCAACCTGGCGCTCGTACTGCATCGCCTCCAGGGCACCGAGATCGATCTGCCCCGCCTTGAGCATCAAAAAGCGCGTCGTCGGATCGGGGATGACGTGAAAGGAGATCCGGTCGATCTTCGGGCGGTGCTCGAAATAGTCGTCATTGGCGACAAGCTCGATCTGTTTCGAGAACTCCAGCTTCCCCAGCCGGAAAGGCCCCGTGCCCACGGGGTTCAGGTTGAACCCGCTGCTCATGATGTTCTCATCGTCTTTGAGCAGGTGCGCGGGCAGGATGCCCATCATCCAGGTCTCCAGTGCTTTAAAATAGGGCTGCTTGTAGACGACCCTTATCGTGTAGGCATCCGGTGCCGTGACCGATTCGACCATACGGAAGGTCGACGTATAGGGCGAGACGACGGAGGGGTCGTTGATGATCTTGTAGGTAAAGAGCACATCTTCGGAAGTAAAAGGTGCCCCGTCCTGCCACTTCACATTGCGGCGCAGTCTGAAGACGACGGTGCGGTTGTCCTCGAAACGGTAGGACTCGGCGAGATCACCGATGATCTCCTTGCCGTCTTTGTCGAACTTCACCAGGCCGTTGAAAATAAAGCCGGCGATCTCGCTGCTGGCCGTATCCGTCGCAATGATCGGGTTGAGGCGCGCGGGGTTTGCCGACGTGGCGAGGTGCAGGGTCGAAGCTGCCAGGAACAGCGGTAAGATCAGCAGGTAAAAAATGCGCATGCGCCATTGTACAGAAGCGGAGATTAGAGCAAGGGGTGCTGCCTCCCCGAAAGGAGGCGACTCAGGCTTAGTTGGCCTCGATCGTACGGTCGAAGAGCTCCTGGACCGGGCGCTCGTTGTCGACGTAGTATTTGCGGAACGCGTCGATCTGGTCTTTGGAGGCCTCGACCGGTGTTTTGAGCAGGTACCACTGGACGTTTTCCGAACACGGCGGCGTCGTCAGGGAGCCGATGTAGTGGAAGTAGTGGGCGGTATCTGCCGGCAGCAGATCCTGCGGGTCGATGCGGGCCTCGCGGCCGACGTTGCCGATGATGTTGTCAAGCATCGGGTTGTTTTTGCCCTCGGTAAAGAAGACGGCGACGACGGCCAGCTGTTTCGTTTCCGGGTTCTGGTGGACCATGTGCGCGACCATGTCGTAGCGTTTGCCGTCGACGGTATGCTCGCTCTTGCCGTGGAAGTGGAACTGCAGCAGGCGGAATTTCTCGCCGTTAAGCTCGATCATCCCCCCGGCTTTCGGGGTCACCTTGATGGAGTGGCCGTTGTCGATGATATCGGCCGTCGTATGGATATCCTCATCCAGGTGGAGGACATACTGCGGGTTCAGGGCGACGGACTTGCCCGGTACGATGTTGATCGGGGACTGGTGGTGGCCGATGCCGCAGGTCTTGCTGAACTCTTCCCAGTGTGCCGGGCCGTTTTCCGCGTAGTCCCAGTGCGCTTCGTGGTGCGCCTTCGATTCATGTTCCGCCGCGACGGAGGCCGTGGCGAGCAGTGCCGCTGCCATCAGTGATTGTGTTACTGTTTTGAGTGTCATTTTTTCTCCTTTTTATGATGACGTTAGAAGGTGTAATTCGCGATAACGCGGTACTGGGTGAGGCTGTCGAGCTGACTGACGATGCCGTCTTTCGAGGCCGCGGTGTTGTTGCTGACCCAGATCCCCTTGAGCGCCAGCGAAAAGGCGCCGCGTTTGTAACCCAGTACGGCGTTGATATCCTGCTGGTCCTTGTCATAACCGGGACGGTCGTTGCTGAACTGCGCCCAGCTCACCGTCGCCTTGAAACCGGAAATACCCGTAAAGTCGAATCCCTGTGTAAAGGCGAGTTTGATCCCCTGAGTACCGCCGATATAGGCGCTGTCGGCCTGGAATGCACTGCCGTAGAGCGACTGGAAGAGGTCGTTGGAGGTGATCATGTTTGTAAAGAGCGGCGTCCCGTCCCAGGGAAGCACGAGCGAATCATGGTCCCTCTTGCTGCGCAGGACTTTCGTATAGGCAGCAAAGAAGCTCCCCTCATGGTGGGAAACAGCTGCCTTGAGGCCGAAAGCGTTGCTTTTCAGCTTCTTTCCGCCGGTGATCGAGGTGTTGCTTTCGAGGTTGTCCGCGGCGTTCCCGATGCTTTGCTGGTTGATGTACTGCGCGCCGACTTCCAGCATGGCCCCGCTCTCGCCGAGTACATGGGTGTAACCCGCACCGGCGTAAAGGGCGTTCATGAAATCGGGGCTGCAGTAGTTATACGCTTCGAGCTTGGCGCCGTAGCCGCTGTAGACGATGCTGACCGGTGCCACGTAGCCGGCAGTGTGGCCGGTCACCGTTTCAGTATCCGCACCTAGGGCGTGTTCGACGATGTTGACAAAGTCATTGGAGGTGCGCTGCTTGAAACGGTCGAGGTAGCCAACGCTGAGTGTCGCGCCGCCCAGTGTTGCCGACGCCATGCCCCCCTGCACACTTGAAGGAAGCTCACGTACCTCCTTCGTATGGATGAGCGGCGTATCATATTTCTTGCGGCCGTACCAGAGCGTCATCGGCCCGCGCGTATACTGCACATAGGCCTCCCCCAGGACGGAAAAGCCCTTCGTCGGGTCCGCTGCACCGCGCGCGCCGTTGTCTTTGCCGATAATGGAAGTGTCCACGACATTGGGCAGCGCGAAGGGGTTGGTCGTCATAAAGGTCGCCCCCATTTTCAGACCGTAAAGCTCCCCCGTCTCGTAGCTAAGCTGGCCGCCGACCGTATTGGCGTGCGCCGAAGAGGTCGTGCCCGCACCGTTATCCTTGTCCGTCTCGATGTAGTAGTAACGGATATTTCCATATGCCTTGCCGTCAGCGAACCACGCCGCGATACTGTCATCTGCCGCCATCAGCGACGCCGAAAGAGCCACCATGCCACTTATTAGATATTTCAATACCCACCCTTGGAAAAAAGTGTGCAGATTCTAACGAAAGGGAAAAGGAAAGAAAAATAAAAAAAGTTGAATGTTTTGTGAAGAAAAGTATGGAAAAATGAAGGTCTGCCCCGAAGGGACAGAATAAGCGTTAACGCTTGGAGAACTGCGGTGAACGGCGTGCTTTGCGTTTACCCGGTTTCTTACGTTCGACGACGCGTGAGTCACGTGTCATCATACCCGCCGGTTTAAGGACCGCACGGAAAGTCTCGTCGTATTTGACGAGGGCACGGGAGATCCCGTGGCGAAGCGCGTCGGCCTGGCCGCCGAAACCGCCGCCGAGTGTTGTGGCGACGATATCGACAGAGCTGTCCTGCTTCGTCAGTGCCAGCGGCTGCTTGACACGCAGTTTTTTTGCTTCGAGACCGCCCAGCCAGGCATCAAGGGAGAGACCGTTTACGGTAATCTTGCCCGTACCCGGCGTCAGCCATACTTTTGCGATGGAAGACTTGCGGCGTCCAGTTGCGTATGTTTTTGCCATGATTCAGTATCCTTACTTAGCGATCTGTGCAGTGTGCGGGTGTTCCGCGCCTGCATAGACTTTGAGTTTTTTCAGCATTGCACGGCCGAGCTTCGTTTTCGGAAGCATACCGCGTGTAGCCAGCTTGTAGAGTTTTTCCGGGTTCTTCTCGAGAAGCTCGGTCATCTTGACGCTCTTTGTGCTACCGAAGTAACCGCTGTGCGTGAAGTACTCTTTGTTTGCGACTTTGCCCGCACCGTTGAACTTCGCTTTGGAAGCGTTGATGATAACGACGTAGTCGCCGCAGTCAATGTTCGGTGTGAAATATGGCTTGTCTTTCCCGCGAAGACGCGTCGCGACTTCCGTGATCAGACGGCCGAATGTTTTGCCTTCAGCATCGATCAGCACCCAGTTGCGCTCGATCTGCTCAGGCGATGCAATTTTCGTAAATTTCATCTTGCGACCCTTAGTGAATATAAAAGTGCGAAAGTATACCCGTTTAAACTTATTTATTGCTTAATTTAAGTTATGTATAAGGGTCATACCCTGACGATCTCCACTCCCTCTTCCAGCACATAACAGAGGTACCCCTCCACCGGCATCGCCGTGATCGCCCGGACGGCTTTGACGTAGAAGCCGACCTGTTCACGGTGTTCGGACTCAAAACGGCGCGCGCTCTTGTAATCGATGACGACCCAGCGCTCCTCCTGCCGTACCAGCAGGTCGAGGTAGCGCAGCTCCCCCTCATACATCAGCGGCTGTTCCCTGGCGATCTCTCCGCCGATAAGACCACGGAAGGTTTCATCGCCCAGCAGGCGGGTGATGCGTCGGCGGATCGTCTCGAACACATCGGCATCGAGCAGCGCGCCGTAGCGGTTGGTGACGGCGGTCATCGCCGCCTCCAGAGCCCCGGGTTCGAAGACGGCCATCATCTCCAGGGCATAATGCATCGCCAGTCCGAACGTCACGGCAAAGGGCTCCTCGGCGGCGGCCGCTTTTTCAGCCGAGATCACCTCTGTCTGCCGCCCGAGGGAGAGCGGCGTATAGGGGATATCGCGCGGCGCTTCCGGCTGTGCCGGGGCGGCGGCGGCAATCCCTTCCGCGCCCAGCGTCATCGGGGAGAGCGCCAGCCGCCCGAACATCGACTCCTTGGGCTTGCGGACGATATAGAGATTTTCCCGGGCGCGGGTAAAGGCGACATAGAGGGCGTTGAGCGCGTCGTCATCGGCCAGCGCGGACTCCTGCTCCAGCGCCGCGGCATATGCCGGGTCGAACTCGGCACGCTTGCTCTGGCGCAGGAACAGCGTGCGCAGCGCCACCCCTTCGTAGGCGTAGAGGATCGGAGCCGTATCGGCTTTTTTGCGTCCCAGACGGTCGAGTACGATGACATAAGGGTACTCCAGCCCCTTGGACTTGTGGACCGTCAGAACCCGCACCCCTTCGCGCTCCTGGGTGACGGCCTTCGTATCGATACGCTCGTACTCGAACAAAAAGGCCTCCAGATCCCGGAACCGCTCCAGCACCTCCAGGAAACGGACGATGTTCAGGTCCCCGTCAAAGAGCCCGAAGCGCGATATCACCTCCCGCACGGCTTCAGCAGGGGCGTCGAAGGCACGTACGGGGCGCGGCAGCGGCTGCACCGCGATATCGGCCAGGGCGCAGAAGTTGCGCGCATAGATCGTCGCATCGAAATAGCAGTATTTCAGGTACTCGATCACCGCGCGGACCCGCCGCTGCGCGGTCAGCCGCGAAGTCGTCTCCGTCACGACGTCGATATCCCGGGCGTTCAGCGTCTCCTGGACGGCGCCTCCGTCCTTGTTCGTCGCCGTCAGTACGGCGATCTCCCCGGGGGCGGCCCCCAGGGCCAGCAGCCGCTCCACCACGGCCGTCATTGCCTCCAGCGGTGTTTCGTCCTCGACGATCTCGACGTAGCCCGGACGCGCCCCCGGCTTGGTGAGCTGGTCTTCGTAGCCGCCGATGCGTTCGCGGAAGGTGTCGTTGACGAAGGTGACGACATTGACGCTGCTGCGCCAGTTGGTGCGCAGGGAGTCGACCGTGAGCCCGTAGCGCCCCGTCACGGCCCCGAACAGCTCCTTGGTGCCGCCGCGGAATCGGTAGATGGACTGTTTGACGTCCCCGACGAGGAAGAAGGAGTGGTGTTCACGCACCCCGCTGCCCGAGACCATCTCCTCCACCAGCGGCTCCAAAATCTCGAACTGCAGGACGGAGGTGTCCTGGAACTCGTCGAGCAGCAGGTGGGAGATATGGCTGTCGAGGCGGAAATAGAGAAACTCCCGGTCGATCCGCTCGCCCAGCAGGTAGTAGACCAGGGCCGTGATATCGTCGAAGCTGAGCTCGTTGTCCTCTTTGGCCACGGTGAGCTTCGCACTCTTGTAGAGGTCCAGCAGCTCGAAAAGGTGGGCGAAGAAGGTCTGCTCTTTCGCCTGCATATACCCCTGAAGCGCTTCCTGCAGCTGCCGCAGCAGCACGTCCATCTGCGGCTCATAGTGTTTTTTGAAGTCCCAGTACTCCAGGGACGCTTTTGCCGTCCAGGTTTTGCCGATCAGCGCCTCGACGCTCTCCGCTTCCAGCGCTTTGCGCCCCCGGTCGCTCAGCGCCTTGCCCTCAAACAGTTTGACCAGCTGTGCATGCAGCGCCATCGCCAGCGCTTCGTGTGGGGCCATCGCCTCCGCCGCGAACTGCAGGTGGCGCAGCTGCGGCGCCTTCGCATAGAGGTCATCAAGCAGCCCGAAGATGTCGCTGACCCTTTTCGCGCTGATCTGTGCCATCGCCACCAGGGTACTCTCCTTCCCCTCGATCTCGCAGAGCTTCAGAAAACGCGCCATCACCTTCAGTTCGTGCTGCGCCTCAAAGGTGCCGAAGTTCGGCATGATCCCCGCATGCAGCGCGAACTTGCGCAGAATGCGCGCGAAGAAGCTGTCGATCGTCATCACCTTCGTATCGGCGCCGAGGAGACGTTTCAGTACCTCGGGACGCCGCTGCAGTATCGCCACCTCGTCCGTGCCGCACAGCACGGCAATCTCTTTCAGCTCATCCCGTTCGTGCAGATGCGTCAGCGCTTCGATCAGACGCTCCTGCATCTCGTTGGCCGCCTTGTTCGTAAAGGTGAGCGCCACGATCTCGTCGGGGCTCTCCCCCATGAAGAGCAGGCTGAGATAGCGCACGACGAGGCTGAAGGTCTTGCCGCTGCCGGCGCTGGCCATCAGGGCCTGGAAAGGAACGAACCCGCTCACTGCATCTCCCTTTGGCAGAGGTGCGCATAGTCGCAGAAACGGCACGACGAGAGCTCATCGGTCATATCGAAACTAAAACGCTTCGTATCGCGGAGCATCTCCAGGTGCCCGTCCAGCAGTTCGCGCTTGCGCCCGTGAAGCGGGTCGCGAACGATCTCCCCGCTGTTCAGGTCGTAGTAGCCCGCGTAGTCGACCTCGCCCAGCTGTTCAGCCAGCAGGGCATAGAACTCCAGCTGGAAATCCGAGGCGTTTTCGACGCTTTTGACCGTGTAGAGCGGGTACTTCCCGCTTTTGTAATCGAGCACTTCCAACCCCTCCGGCCCGCGGTCGATCCGGTCGATCCTCCCCTCGAGCGTCAGCCCGCCATACCCCATCGACAGCTTCGTTTCGCACGCCTTGACGCGTACCTCGGCAAAACGGTTGATCTCCCGTTCGAAAAACGGTTCGAGCTTCTTGAGCCACAGCTGCTCCAGGAAGCGCTCCAGCGGCGTGCTGCCGCTGTGAAATGCGAGGGCCTGGGCGACGGCGGCCTTGAGCGTTTTGGCATCGCTGAAAGCCTCCTGCTCTGCATAGACGTCGCGCAGGGCATTATGGAGCGCGTTGCCGATTGCATGTTCCTCGGGCATCTCCCGCGGCAGCTCGTGCGGCGCTACGGCGGCGACGTAGCGGTGGTAGAAACGGCGGCGGCACTCCAGGAAGGCTTTCAGGGCCGTGGCCGAGAGTGGGCGCGCCGTAAAATCGTAATCCGCCTCGATCGCTTCGACGGGCAGCGTACGCTTCGGTGTACGGGTAAAGAGAATATCCGCCCAGGCATCATCAGCGTAGCGCCGCCCCGTTTCAATGCCCATCTCTTTGAGGAAACGGCTCGGCAGGGTCGTTTCGTTGGAAACGTAGCTGATCTCCACCCGTTTAGCCCGGGAGATGAGCTGGTAGTAGAACTGCTTCTGCAGTGCCTCGCGCTCCGCCGTCGTGGGAAGCCCCGCCCGTCCGCGGACCACGGAGTTGATGAAGAGGTCCTTGTCGCTTCGGTGGGGGACGAAAGCGTCGTTGAAATCGACGATGATCACCCCATCAAACGTGCAGGCCCGTGTTTCAAGCACCCCCATCACAGTGACCTTGCCGCCCCGCACGTCATCCAGGCTGCGCCCCCGGACCCGGTTGACGAAGAGATGCAGCAGGGAGCGCAGCGAGCTCTCCCCCAGCCTCGGGATCAGCCGCTCGAAATAGAAACGCTCTTCGCGTACCACGGCGGCGACCGCTTCCGTTTCCCCCTCCAGCAGGGCCTCCGTCACCTCCGTAAAACGCGCATTGTCGCAGCCGTCGCTGTAGGCGCCGCTGATCGCCCGGTAACCCTCGCCGAAAAGCCGTTCAAGCCGCATCGTATTCTCGACACCGGGATGCTCCGCATAGGCCATCAGGGCTTCGCATCGCCGCACAAAGAGACTCTCCTGCAGCCCTTCGCCCATCGCGAAGTTGAAATTACCCTCCGCATCGAACCCCCGCAGCAGCGGGACGAACCCCTCATCCGGGAGCACGACGGCGATCCGTTCCGGAGGGATCCCCTCCCCGATCATCTCGAACACCTTCTGCTTGATAAAGGCCGTCTGCAGAATACGCTCCGAGAGCGGCATCGCCTGGATACGCGCATCATTCGGCAGCGGCAGCGTCTCCTCTATACGCAGGGTATCGAGGGCAATCACGTACTGCTGCCCCGCCTCGGTTTCCACCCCGAGCGCGGCGAGTTTCTGCTGCATTTTGCCGTTGTAGGGGGTCGCGTCGAAACGCAGCGTGAGCGGTACCAACGACGCCATCTCCCGCAGCAGTTGCAGCTCGAAATTCGTCAGGTAGCCTTCGGCCACCACCTCCATGGCCCCCTGCCCCTCTACCCAGGCGCGGTTGAGCCGGTACAGCTCCGGGACGAAGATGCGGTCGAGGATCCTGCGCTCAATACAGAGCGCGCGGTAGCGCTCGCGCAGCAGTTTCAAAATGCCGATATGTTCGGCGAAATCCCCGTAGGTATCGGCCGTGTCAAGTGCGTCGATATCGACAAGTTCACCGGAGAGCTCTTCGAAAAAACGGAACAGGTAAGAAGCGTTGCGGGTGAATGTAAAGAAGTTACGCTCGATCTTGAGCTCGGAAAAGGCATCGAAATCGGCCGCTTCCAGCAGGGTCAGTGTCCGGGTGTCGGGGTCCACGCTCCCGTACCCCTCGACGACCACCGCCCGTGCCATCAGTTCGCCCATGGTCATAAAGCGCTGCAGAAAGGCATTCTGGGTGCGCATCCCGAGCTGCTGTTCTCGGATAGCGCGGGAGGTCGGCAGTACCGTCGTCACAGGGCCCCCTTTTTGCCTAGGAGTATAACGCTACCGTTCTGAAAAAGGGGAAAAGATGTCTTGGCGTCAGTATTCGAAGACGTTGGGATAGCGGGTATCCGCCTTGAGGTTGAGGTAACGTTTCGCCTCGCCGATATTCACCTGTGCCAGGATATCCCATCGCCCCTCTTTGGGGAGGGTGACCGTCTCGAAGGTGTAGATACCCCCGTCAACCGTCCCGATGCCGACGGGCATGTCAAACTCGTGGGTACCGGGGCGGGTCAGGCGCAGCGTGATGTTGGCGTCGTCGACAGGCGTGCCGTCGCGGGTCAGCAGTCTGAATTTCACCGTCGCCCCGTCAGCTTTGAACGTTTCCGTCACGTAGGTGAGCTCATATTTCTTGTCAAAGGCGATCTTGTTGCGGATGATCGCATTGGCGTCGTGTTCGAAATGACGATAATCCTGCATATCGAGATCACTCATCTGCACCGGGTTGTCCAGAGCGATCTTGACCGTCCAGTAGCTCAGACCCACGACACCAAGGATGCCTCCGACAACGATCCATGGCCACTTTCTTCCGGGATTACTGCTCATCGGTCTGTTTCCTTTTTCTCATCTTGTTTCTTATAAAGATTATAAGTGCGTAAAGAATGATGCCATAAAAGACCAAACGCAGAAGGTCGAGAAAAATTTTACCTTCGTTTCCTGCGGATGTACTAAGCTCTACCTTGCGGGTCGCGGCGATCTGGTCAGCGATATCCGCATAGCCGTTGTACATTGCGACGGAGTATTTTTTGACTGTATCCGCGCCTTTCGTTTTCTGGCCAAGAATCGGCAGGATTGTACCGCCGTAGTTGTCCATGATTTCATTGTAGTTTTCCCAGGTGCGGGCGAACATCACGGCACTGATCAGAGCGTCAGCGAACGTTGCGTTCGGACTGAGAACCTGCTTGCGCTTGAAATCCTTATATAATGACGACGGTTGTGCGAAAATCTCGACATCTTTGCGCTGTTCTACAAATGCCAACACAACGTAGGGCTCCTGAAGTTCGCCTGCCAATGATTTCCCGAAATCGGCAATCGTCTGGTTCTCGTCCAGGTCGCGCAGCATGACCAGGTAGAGCGATACACCTGTTTTCGCATAAAGCTCCGCACCGTACGATTCAATCTGCTTGGCAAACAGGTCGTTATGGACGACATCGTCTTTATATAAAAATTCTGCATGGAGACTAAGAGAGATAAAAAGCGTGAGGATGAGGGCCGCCAGCCCTCGTGTGAAGATCAATTAAGTTTCCTTAACCGACGAAAAGATGGTTCGGCGTCAATACCGCCCAGAGGGTGACTGCCGCGCTGACAACGAGCAGCGCCGTGATGATAAAGTTCATATCAATTTTCATTTGCCCCTCCTCTCAGTTAACCATAACGCGTTTTGCCGCGTTCTCTTTGTTGATCATCTGGATCGACTTCTCGTTCTCAATTTTGTAGAACTTGTCCGCGTTGGCCTGCTGAGCTCCCAGTGCCATCATCGTAAGATACACCAGGATACCAAGGAGCAGGACCGTTGCGATGAGCATACCGGTGACGCCGTCAAGCGCGAAAACACCTCTATTCGTATTTTCCATCTCTCGCTCCTTATTTACTCAGGCTGGTAACGTATGCACCCAGCGCTTCTTTCTGAACGTCAGTCAGGTTGGCAAACGCCGGCATTGCACCGATCGCACCCTTCTTACCGTGGTTCAGAACATTGATTACCAGTTCAGGCGTGAACGTCGCAACGCTCGGAGCGACGTAAGGCTGACCCATACCGTCCGCACCGTGGCAAGCCGCACAGGTACCGGCGAAGATATCGGCACCCGCGCCTTTCATGCCGTTAGCAACGTATTTGGAAACCGTATCGATCTCCGCATCCGTGATCAGCGCACCGGTGTTCGCATTGAACAGACCGTTGCGGTCCGGCATCGGCATTTCCGTACCGAGCAGCTGGTTGTTGGAACCGTTTTCGATCACGTATTTGACCGTGGTAACTTCCAGGCGCTGGTTCAGGTTTGCCGCTTTGCCGTCGATACCGTCCGCCGCAAGACCGTGACACGGTGCACACTGGACGATAAAGACGGAGTTCCCCATCTCAACCTTCATTTCCTCGCCCATGTCCGCGTACTTCGCATTGAATTCCGCATCGTGAGTCGCAACTTCTTCGTTGTACTCGCCGATCTGTGAATAGGCGTTGACCGGGTAACCGGCAACAAAGTACCAAACGGCCCAGATTACCAGACCGGCGAAGATGATCGCCCAACCGAACGGCAGTTCGTTTTTATACTCACCGATGCCGTCCCAGTTCTCTTCTGCAAGCTCACCTGTCGCAGTATCGGTCTGCATCTGGCGGACGTACTTGGTAACGACAACAACCGCGATGATCGCCGTTGCAGCCGCCCCCAGAAGCGCCAGTGCACCCATATAGTCCTTGCCGCCGAGATCGCCGCCGGCCATTTGCCATGTAAATCCAAGCAGGACCACGATGAACAGGGCACCTAAGATATACAGCTTATTCATTTATGCCTCCTCTTTTTTCGTCTCTTCGTTTTCCGAGACGCTTTCTACCGGATTATCGGTAATGTCGTCATTGAGCGCCATATCACCATACTTCTCGTAATTGCGACGGCCCTTCTTCTCGCTGCTGTAGAGGTGGTAGATGTAGCTATAGAGCACTACCACCAGGAACACCGTAAAGAAAAAGTAGGCGTACGCCGAAAAGGTGTTGACATCCACGCGCTACATCCTTACTTAAGGCTGTTCAGATATGCAATCAGCGCAACAATCTCAGGGACCTGGCCGTTGGCGACCATATCTTTGACATCCTGATCTTTCATGTCTGCTGCAATCATCTTGGCTTCGGCAAGCGCATCGGCTTTCGCACCGTCAAGTGAACCGGCCAGTTTGACTGTTGCCGTTCCGCCGTCCGCAGTCGGGATCGGCTTGTTGTACGGTACATTGAACACCTTGTTGACCGTGACCTGCTCCGCATAAGCGGTGTCGATGTCCGCCAGGTTTTTGAACATCCAGCGGTACGCCGGCATGATGGAACCTGGAACGATCGCTGCAGGATCTTTCATATGGTTCTCATGCCAGTCTGTCGTACGGTAGTTACCGACACGCATCAGGTCCGGACCTGTACGCTTGGAACCCCAGAGGAACGGACGGTCATACGCATACTCACCGCTGAGGGAGTAGTGACCGTAGCGGTCAGTCTCGGATTTAAACGGACGAATCAGCTGAGAGTGGCATGCATTACAGCTGTTCTTGATATAAACATGGCGGCCTGCCAGCTCCAGCGTCGAGTACGGTTTCGTACCGATCGTCGGCTGTGAAGCTTCCGCAAAGTTCGGCAGGTTCTCGATGAGACCTGCAAACGCAATCGTGACAAAAACGGCTACCGCAAAAAAGAACGGATGCTTTTCTAACCAGTGAAACATATTTCCCTCCTTCTTTCTTACGCTGCCATCGGCGAAGCGCTTTGCAGTTCGCTCTCTTCAACACGGCGGCCGGCAGTCGCAGTTTTGTACATATTCCATGCCCACATGAACATACCGAGGAAGTAGAGTGTACCACCTACAGCACGGATCGTGTAGTACGGGTGCAGGACTGTAACGGTATCGATGAAAGAGTAAGCGAGGTTACCGAACTCATCGTGTGCACGCCACATCATACCCTGCGTAATACCTGCAATCCACATAGAAGTAAAGTACAGGACAACACCCAGTGTCTGGATCCAGAACTGCGTGTTCATCAGAGACTTGGAGTAGATCTCGCGCTTGTAAACACGCGGTGCCATATGCAGGAGTGCTGCAATGATCATGAAGGAGACCCAACCGAGAACACCGTCGTGTACGTGACCGACGATCCAGTCAGTAAAGTGCGCCAGTGCGTTAACAGATTTGATCGCCTGGATCGGACCTTCGAGCGTAGAGAACATATAGAACGTAGACGCAAGAACCATGAACTTGATCAGCGGGTTGGTCGCAACCTGGTTCCACTCACCTTTCATCGTGAGGAGCATGTTGATCGCAGAACCCCAAGACGGCAGAATCAAGACGACAGAGAAAACAGAACCCATGGTCTGCATCCAGTCAGGAACCGTAGAGAAGAGCAGGTGGTGACCGCCGGCCCAGAGGTAGACGAACATCAGACCCCAGAATGCGAGCAGGGAGAGTTTATAGGAATAAACTGCCTGGCCGGACTCTTTCGGGAGGAAGTAGTAGATCATTGCAACGATAGGTACCGTAAAACCGAAGGCAACCGCGTTGTGACCGTACCACCACTGAACAAGGGCGTCATTCGTACCCGCATACATGGAAACAGAGTGGTACCATGCACCTGCACCGGAAACCAGCGCTGTCGGAACTTCCATATTGTTGAAGAGGTAAAGCATAGCGATACCGAGGAAAGTTGCAATGTAGTACCAGACAGAGATGTACAGCGATTTCTCGCGGCGGATACCGATGAGACCGAAGATCTGAATACCGAACAGGACCCAGATGACAACGATCAGGATATCGATCGGCCATTCAAACTCTGCATACTCTTTTGACGTCGTGATCCCCAAAAGCAGTGAACCGACGATCGCAACGACCGCGAGAAGATAGAGGGCGAACTGAAGTTTTGCTGTTACCATCAAGAACTTCGATTCCGCCATAGACACCTTCAGTACACGCTGACCGACGTAGAACCACGTCGCCATGATACCGCTAACCGTAAACCCGAAAATGACCGCATCTGTATGCAGCGGGCGCAGACGGCTGAAGTTCGTAAACTCAGCGAGCCCTTCCCCGGCAATCAGGTTCACACTCGGAAATGCCAGTTCCCATGCCAGGATGACACCGATAAGCATTCCGACAATACCCAATACAATTGTCATAAACATCCACAATTTGGCAATTGTATAGTCGTACTCCAATGGACGATTTTCCATTACAAGCCTCCTTAGATTTCAAAGCGTAAAAGGCCCCGGACGGGCACCTGCAAAACCGCAAGCATACTTTCGGTTTTGCAGATGCTCCATTCCCGAGACTATTTGACCCCATCATATTAACAGTGGAAATATTTAATGAATCTTAAATTTTTTAAAATGTGAGAGATATTGACAGTTTGACGAAATTTTTAAGTTTTATTTCATCTTCGTGGGTAAAATCGTATCAAATTATAGTTTATATAACGATATTCAACCCAATTTTGACATGTTAAGAAGGTAAATCGCCATTTTGCAGCTGTGTCTGCGGGGCATTATACCACTTGTTTAACTGGACGTAGGCCTTCATCAGCGTCCAGCCGCCGAAAGCGATGACCGTCACGGCGGCGAGCTGGATCATCACGCTGCGGAACTTGGTCTGGGAGAAGATCCCCACGACATAGGCGAAAGAGAAGAGCGTGGGGATCGTAAAGAGCCCGAAGATCGCCATGACGGCGGCACCGTAGAGTGCCGACTGCGTCGTCGTCGCGGTGACGAGCATCGTGTAAACAAGACCGCAGGGGAAAAGGCCGTTGAGCACGCCCAGGATGTAAAAACTCATCGGCGTGGCCGACGTCAGCTGTGCCGTGAAGACCCGCTTGAACCAGCTGTAGTTCGTGATCGGAACTTCGATAGAGGTCAAAAACTTCAGTTTCCCGGCAAAAGAGAGCCCCATGAGGATCATCATGACGCCGGCAACGGCATACATAATGGAACGTGCCAGGGGACTGACGTCCCAGAACGAACCGAAATAGCCGAACAGCGCACCGAAGAGCGTATAGGTCGTCACGCGCCCGATATTATAGAGAAAGTGATAAAAAGCGCTCTGGGTTTTGGAGAAGCGGGGTTTGATCTTTGCGGTCGTGTAGGTAACGATGAAGCCCCCGCACATCCCGATGCAGTGGCCGATGGAGCCCAGGAGGGCAAAGGTGATGATGGCCGTCCACTCTATCGATGTCACTGTCGCTCCATACGGCAAAAGAGCAAAGCCCTTTTGCCTACGCTAACGCTGAGTTTGCTTCGGCAGCAGGCCCGCGCACCCTTGGTGCTTTTGCCTTGTTTAAATCTTGTTATATCTGAGTATAGCCTCTGAGTGTTAGGCCTGCATTAACTCAGCGCTTCATCAGCGCCAGGAATTCGCCGAAGACGTATTCGCTGTCTTTTGGCCCCGGGCTCGCTTCGGGGTGGTGCTGCACCGAAAAGATCGGGGCGTCGTTGTAGCGCAGTCCCTCGATCGTACCGTCAAAGAGGTTCGTGTGCGTCACCGAGGCGATCTCGGTAATGTTTTCGGGCACGTTGTAGTTGTGGTTCTGCGCCGTGATCTCGACCATGCCCGTTTTGACGTTCTTCACCGGGTGGTTACCGCCGTGGTGGCCGAACCGGAGCTTGAAGGTGTCGTAGCCGTGGGAGATGGAGAGCAGCTGGTGTCCGAGGCAGATCCCGAACATCGGGACTTTCGCGGCGATCAGTTTCTTGATCGTCTCCTGCTCGCGTTTCAGTACGAGCGGATCCCCCGGACCGTTGGAGAGGAAAACACCGTCGATCTCTTTGGCCTCGTAGCGCGCGATCAGCGTCTCGGCTTCGATGGAGTTCGGGACGACCTCGACGGCGATCCCCGCCTGGGTCAGCTCGTTGAGGATATTGCGTTTGACGCCGAAGTCCATTGCGACGATGCGCGCCTGCACTTCAGGCGCGTCGTTGTAGCGGAAATTGACCGCATCGTAGGTGCCGTTCGTATGCTTGTAGGCCTCTTTGGTGCTCACCTGCTCGATATAGTTCACCTCTTCGATCCGCGGCGACGCCTCCAGGACCTTTTTCAGCTCCGCCTTGTCGCTGATCTCGGTGGAGGCGACCATCATCATCGCCCCCTCGCTGCGCAGCATCTTGGTGAGGTAGCGGGTATCGATATCGCAGATCCCCATGACGCCGTGGCGCTTCAGCAGGGCGTCGAGGGACTCCTCGGCGCGGAAGTTGGAGTAGCGCGGCTGGTACTGGCGGACGATGATCCCCTTCGCGTGCGCCGCGGTGCTCTCCATATCCTCGGCGTTCGCGCCGACGTTGCCGATTTCGGGCATCGTGAACGTAACGAACTGTCCGGCGTAGGAGGGGTCCGTCGTAATCTCCTGGTAGCCGCTCATCGAGGTGTTGAAAACGATCTCGCCGACCGCCGTCGTCTCGGCACCGAAGCTCATCGCTTCGAGATAGGTGCCGTTTTCAAGATAGATCCATGCTGTTTTCATGCAAGCCCCCTCCGGGTCAGCTCTTCGCGGTAGAGTTTTTCAAACCGCAGTTCGTACTCATCCGTGCCCGGAATGAGCTGTTTCTGGAACGACTTCATCTTCTCGTTCACCGCACGCTCGATCTCATCGTTGTCCGCGATAAAGGAGGTGATCGCGTCATAGATGATATTTTTGAGCCGGTTTTCGCTGACGTCGTAGTTCATCAGGTCCTCTTCGTAGATCGCGTCGAGGATCTTGTGCGCCAGGTCCGAAAAGCGGTCCTCATAGGAGAGGATGACCCCGTACTCGGGTGCGAGCTTCTTCTTGATCATGAAGAAGAGCTGGCGGTCATCCGCCTGGTAGAAATCGATCTCGTCCTCGTTATCGTTGACGATCTCCTTGACGCGCGCTTCGAGGGCCGCCTCCTGCTTCACGCTCTGTTCGAGTATCTTTTTCGCTTCGGCGACAATAGGGTCCATCCCCTGCGTCATCGTCACCAGTCCGCTGCGCGCCAGTTCGACGGCGACGCGGTTGGCGAGAAACGGTATCTGCGCGAGTGTCACTTTCATAGCCCATACCCTTGCGGGCGCCCCGTTTTTGCAGGAACGTGCACCCAGATTTTTTCGCTATTTTAGCGGGTATTCCATTACAGGGAGGTTAGAACATGCAACCTTCCCGTAACAGCGCGTTAACCCGGCCGCAGTATCATGCACGGTAAATGCATATCCCTATGCATATTGAAAGGAGACCCTATGATTTACAGCCACAAAACCGATGGCTCCGCTTCCAACCTCAGCCCTGCGGAACGGGACAAAATGCAGCGCCTCCGCCATACCCAATCGACGTCCTGGATGGTCGATTAAATCCGCCGAAGCACTCAGGCCGACCGCGTCTTTTCCCCTTTGGGCAGCCGGATCACAAACTCTGCGCCTCCGTTCCTGTTTTCCACCGAAATCTGCCCTTTGAGGTTCTTCTCCACGATGATTTTCGACATATAGAGCCCTATCCCCGTTCCCTGCGATTCGAACTTGGTCGTGAAGTAGGGGTCGAAGATCTTGTCCATGATCTCCTCCGGCACACCGCCGCCGTTGTCTGCAATGGAGAGCACAACGGCGTCCCCCTGCTCCACCGCCGCAATCATAATTTTTTTCATTCCGATCGGATGCTGCATCAGGACATCCTTCGCATTGCTGACAATGTTGAGGATAACCTGTTTGAGTTCATTCGGAAAGAGCGTCGCCTCGATGCTCTCCGGAACGTCCACATCGACGGCGATCTTTTTCTGTTCCAGTGCCGGCGTCACCAGCCCCAGCACCTCATCGACAAGCGTACGCAGGCTGACGGTTTCAAGCTGTTTGTCCCGCTTGAAAAAGTTGCGGAAATCGTCGATCGTCTGGGACATGTACTCCACCTGCCGGTGGACGATATTGATCAGCCTGTCAAGCTCCTCCTCGTCTACGGTGCCAAGCTGCCGTTTGAGATCAAGGTTGGCGATGCCGATGCCCATGACGTTGAGCGGCTGGCGCCACTGGTGGGCGATGGATTCGATCATCTCCCCTATGGTCGCCATTTTCGCCTGCTGGATCAGCATACGTTCTTTGTCCCGGTTCTCCCCCACCGCCTCTTCGATCCGCTCGTTCAGCGTCGCATTGAGTTCGGTGAGTTCACTGGTACGGCGCCGCACCAGTTCTTCGAGACGGATATACTTGTAACCGAACAGCAGTGCGATGACGGCGAGAACGGCCAGTATCTTCCAGAGCAGGGCGTAGTCGAACTGGTGCTTGTAGACCGTCGGCACCCACTCGCGGTAGATCGCTTCGCGCTCCTTCTCCCCGATACTGTCGAGCGCGCGCTGGATCAGCGTCTGCAGCATCGACCAGTCGCTGCGGACCCCCATCGCAATCTCGTAGCGGTAGGGCGTCTGCCCCACGATACGGAGGTTATTGAGCCCCTCTTTCGCGATCAGGTAACTGGCCACGGCCAGAGCATCCACTGCAACATCGGCCTTTCCGAAAGCGACCATCTTCAGCGCTTCGGAGAGCGAATCGGCCTGGACCCGTTTGATCTGCGGAAAATCGCGTTTCAAGAGGAAGTCGGCCGCATAGTCCCTGACGACGGCGACGCGTTTGCCTTTGAGCGCCGCCAGGCCGCCGACGTACTGGAACGATTCGCCGCCGACGATCACCATCGGCAGTGTGAGGTAGGGACGGGTGAAGCTTGCGTATGCATACCTTTCGGGCATCGCCATCATGGCGGTCACGACATCAAGCTCACGCTGTTTCAGGGCCGTGTCTACCTCCTGCCAGCTCCGCTTGCGCTGCAGTTCTACACGCACCCCCAGTTTTTCCGCGACACGCTGGATAAACCCGTAGGAGATCCCCCCGTACGCTCCCTTGCGCGACAGGAACTCGACCGGCGGCCACTCCGAGTCCACGCCGATGTTGATGACCGGGTGCTTTTTCAGCCACGCCTGCTCTTCCGGCGTGAGCAGCAGCCGCTCCGGGTGATAGACAAATGCATCCAGGGTACGTTTCCCCTTCGTATACCCCAGCAGCGTGTAGGCCTGGTAGATCGCCAACAGACGGTCCAGGCTTAGATCTCCCATGGGCGTATCTTCCCTGAGCGCAAACGATTTGAGGGTCTTTCCTTCAAACTGCAGTGCTTCGAGGCTCTTATGCTGGACGTTGTACTTCTCGAACAGCAGCCTGGCCGTCTCATCGATATGTTCAAAGGCGTAGCGCCACCCCTTCAGACTCGCCTCGTAAAAGCGTTTGACGCGCTCCGGGTGCTGCTGCAGTTCCGCCTGGGAGGTAAAAAGGATGTCGTTGTAAAAATCGAAACCGGCCACCTTGGGATCGATTGCGAACGTCTTGAGGCCCCGGTGTGCAAGAACAAACGGCTCATTGGCGGAGTAGGCCGCCATCGCATCCGTTTCATTCCGCTCGAGTGATAAGGGGTCGAACGTATGGGGAATCAGGTTGAGGTCCTTTTCCCGCATCCCCGCATTGCGCAGCATCGCCTGGACCGATGCCGCCGTCTGGACGTCGCTGGTCATCATGACCCGTTTGCCACGCAGGTCCTCGATGCTCCTGATGCCGGAGTCTTCCCGCGCCAGCAGCACCATTGGAGAACTTTGGAAGATTGCCGCCATCGCTACGAGCGGTTCACCCCTGTCATACTTCACCAGCAGGGATGTCCGTCCCGTCCCGTACTGCGCCCGGCCGCTCAGCACTTCGCGTTCGACATCCATCTCCGCCGTCATCGGCCGGATCTCGACATCGAGATCCGCCTCGGCGTAGAACCCTTTTTCCTTCGCGACGTAGTAGCCGGCAAACTGGAACTGGGGCAGCCACTGCAGCTGCAGCACCACTTTGTCGTCATCATGCTGATGCGCAAAGAGCGGCGGGAAAAAGAGCAGAATCACAAAGAGAACCGCACCGATGCGCATGCAACACCTTTTTTCCAACCATTTTAACAGGACAATGTTTAGATTAGTGCATCCGTGTTTGTGATTTTCGGGGGAACAGCCTCTATTATGTCAAAAAAGCACCCCCAAAAGCTCATCCGCTTTTATGCTCCCCTGCGCTAAAATAAGCCTAAAAAAAGCAGATCATGTCCGTAAAAAACGCTATTCTAGAGACCATCAAACGGCGGCCGATTATCATCGACGGCGCCATGGGTACGCAGCTGCAGCAGCGCCATGACCAGATCCCCGAGGCGGCATGGGAAGGCAACGAAGGGTGTAACGAGCTCCTCAACGTCACCGCCCCCGAGATCATGCGCGATATCTTCCACGCCTATCTGAACGCCGGTGCCGACATGATCACGACCAACACCTTCGGCGCTTTCTCCTGGGTCCTGGACGAATACGGCATCGGGCACCGCGCCTATGAGCTCTCCAGGGCCGGGGCGCAGCGCGTCAAAGAGGTGTGTGAGCAGTTCAGCACCCCCGATCACCCGCGCTATGTGCTCGGTTCCATCGGTCCGGGGACGAAACTCCCCTCCCTGGGCCATATCCACTACGACGAGATGCTCGAAGGGTACACCGAGTGTGCCCAGGGACTCATCGACGGCGGCTGCGACGTTTTCCTGCTCGAGACCTGCCAGGACCCGCTGCAGATCAAGGCGGCCCTGCACGCCTGCCAGGCGGCCAATGCCTCGCGCGGCACCGACCTCCCCGTCATGGTCTCCGGGACCATCGAGCTGGCCGGTACCATGCTCATCGGGACCGACGCGCAGACCCTGGCCGTCATTATGGAGCCCTTCGACATCCTCTCGCTGGGCTTCAACTGCGGTACCGGTCCGGAACAGTACACCAAGCACGTCAAGGCCTTGAGCGACGTCTGGGGCAAACCCATTTCCATCCATGCCAACGCGGGGCTCCCGCAGAACCGCGGCGGCTACACCTACTACCCGATGGGACCCGACGAGTTTGCCGACCGGCAGGAATCTTTCCTCGCATTCGACGGTGTGAGCTTCCTCGGCGGCTGCTGCGGGACAACACCCCAGCACATCAAGGCACTCGTCGACCGGGTGCATGCCATCACCCCCAAAGCACCCTCCGGTTCCCAGCCGACCTCGCTTGCCTCGCTCTTCAACTCTGTTCCGCTGATGCAGGAACCCGCCCCGCTGCTGGTGGGCGAACGCTCCAACGCCACGGGCTCCAAGGCCTTCCGGGAACTCCTCCTGGATGAGGATTATGAAGGGACCCTGAGCGTCGGCCAGCAGCAGGTACGCGCCGGGGCGCACGTCCTCGACGTCTCCGTCGGCTTCGCCGGCCGCGACGAAACGAAGGATATGAACAAAGTCATGGGGCTCTACGCCCAGAAGATCCCGCTGCCGCTGATGCCCGACTCGACGCAGACCCCGGCGCTCGAGGAGGCCCTCAAGCTGATCGGGGGTAAACCGATCATCAACTCCGTCAACCTCGAAGACGGGATTGAAAAATTCGACGCCGTCTGTTCGCTGGCGAAGAAGTACGGGGCGGCCCTCGTCTGTCTGACGATCGACGAAGTGGGGATGGCCAAAACGGTCGAGCGCAAACTCGAGGTGGCCGAGCGTATCTACACCCTGGCCACCGAGAAGCACGGTCTCAACCCAGAGGACCTCGTCTTCGACGTCCTCACCTTTACCGTGGGCAGCGGGGACGAGGAGTACCGCGATGCGGCGGTCCAGACCATCGAGGCGATCCGCGAACTCCGCACCCGCCACCCGGAAGTCGGGGCGATCCTGGGCCTCTCAAACATCTCCTTCGGCCTCGACAAGGACGCACGCCCCTACCTCAACTCCGTTTTCCTGCACCACTGTATCGAAGCGGGGCTCACCTCCGTCATCATCAACGTCAAACATATCATCCCGATGGCCAAGATAAACGAGGAGGACCTCGCTGCCTGCGAAAACCTCCTCTTCGACCGTAAACCTAACGGGCAGGCGCTCTTTGATTTCATCGAGCACTTTAGCCACAAGGAAGCCGTCGACAGTGCGGCGGAAGATGAAGCCTACAATGCTCTCAATACTGAGGAGAAGATCGCCAAACTCCTGCTCGACGGCGACAAGGAGCGGATGATCCCCCTTGTCGAGGCGGCAAGGAACGAGATCGCCCCGGAAAAGATCGTCAACGAGATCCTGATCGATGCGATGAAGGTCGTCGGCGAGCTTTTCGGTTCGGGGCAGATGCAGCTGCCTTTCGTTCTTCAGAGCGCCGAGACGATGAAAGCGGCCGTCGACCACCTCAACCCCTATCTCCCCAAAGTCGACAAAGCTGTCGACACGACCCTCGTGCTGGGCACCGTCAAAGGGGATGTTCACGACGTCGGCAAAAACCTCGTCGACATCATCCTCACCAACAACGGCTACAAGGTGATCAACCTCGGAATCAAGGTCGAACTGGACAACTTCGTCAAGACGCTGCAGGAGTCCAACGCCAGCGCCATCGGCATGAGCGGCCTGCTCGTCAAATCGACCCAGGTAATGAAAGAGAACCTCGAAGCGCTGAAAGCGGCGGGGATCACCGTCCCCATCCTGCTGGGCGGGGCGGCGCTTACGCGCAGCTTTATCGAGGACTTCTGCCGTCCCAGCTACGACGGCCCGATCTTCTACTGTAAAGACGCTTTTGACGGCGTCACGGCGATGAGCCGCATCGAGGCGGGGAACCTGGACACCAACCTCCACCCCGAAGCGCCGGAGATCGCCGATCAGACCAAGAAAGAGGCTGTTGTCATCCCGCCGTTTTCCGAACTGAAGATGCCCTCAAGAGAGGTCCGCATCCCGACACCGCCGTTCTGGGGGCGCCGTGAACTGAAGCTGACCGAAGCGCAGAAGGCCATGGCCTTTGAATGGATCAACCACAAGATCCTCTTCAAGCAGCGCTGGGGGTACAGTTCGAAGGGAATGGATAAGGAGGCCTACGAGAAACAGCTCGACGAACTTGTCTGGCCTGCCTACGAGAAGCTCAAAGCGCTCTTCCTGGATGAAGGCCTCTTTGAACCGACGGTACTCTACGGCTACTGGCCGGCACGTTCCGATGACAACACCCTGCTTGTCTTCCCGGAGACGGAGGGGTGGCACCGCGATGCAGATGCCAGTCGCGAGCCGCTGGAGCAGATTATCGGTGATGCCGAATGCGCCTTTACCTTCCCGCGGCAGCGCAAACAGCCCCACCGTGCACTCAGCGACTTTTTCCGCCATGACCGCCACGATGTCGTCGCGCTGACGTGTGTCAGCGCAGGCAGCCGCCTCAGTACCTATGAAAAAGAGCTCTATGATGCGGGGAAATACACCGAGTATTACCAGGTCCATGGCCTGGGCGTCGAGCTGGCAGAGGCTCTGGCCGAGATCGCGCACAAACAGATCCGGCTCGATCTCAATATCGCCGACGATGAGGGACCGACCCTCGCCGATGTCCGCATGAACCGGTACCAGGGTGCGCGCTACAGCTTCGGCTACCCCGCCTGTCCCGACCTTGAGCTCAACCGCCCGCTCTTTGATCTGCTGAAGCCGGAGGAGTTCGGGATTGAATTATCAGAAACGTTCCAGATCCATCCGGAACAGTCGACTTCGGCGATCGTCGTTCACCACAAAGAAGCGACGTACTACAACATCTAGGGAAGAAGTACTCCGTCAGCAAGGCGGGGTACGGATGGCAGACTACTTCAGGATAAGGGTGTAGCCGTACTTGGAAGGTTCGATCGTATAATCCGCAGCGCGCGTCAACTCGATGACGGCGCGATAATAGCCCGGGTGCGTTCCCATGCGGATCTCGCTGAACGGTGCAACATCCAGTGCACGTTTGCGTGTCGGAAAGTCCGTTTTCGCTTCGAAATCCAGAATAATCCGCGTCGGTTCCCGAATGACAAAGTGTTTTGCGAGCCTGTCACGGCTTTCGATCCGGACGTTCCCTTCCGTGAAAAGAAATCGCGCCTGTTGAAAATTCACGGTCTGAGACGCTGCCGTCGATGCTGAAGGTTCCGGCGCAACCGGTGCTTCCACCGCCGTGACCGGTTCAGGTTCCGGCAGAGAGGATGAGGGCATAAAAGGGTTTTCTCTGCCGCTCAGCAGCGTCGCGGCGGCAAAGGTCAGCAGGATCAGAAATCGTTTCACACATTTACTCCGATGGTTCAAGCTCTTTGAGTTCGAAATACTCTTTCTGCAGTGTCGCATTTTCTTGCTTCAATCTTGCAATTTCACTCGCCAAATGGCCTTCATAATTTTCCAGCTGGAGCAGGACTTCAAGTGACGCGTTGCCGAACAGAAGGTTGCTCAGGTAAAAAGCGCCGAGGACAACACCCGCCAGTGCAAGCAGAAAATGTTTGGTTTTGAATCCGAGGTAGCGTTCAACGATGTCGGGCGAAGCATACCCAATCTCGTCTTCTCCGGTCGGTGTGTCAGTAGGTTGCATTGCAAGGGAGTGCCGCACAAGGGCGGCACAGGTTTAGCTGAAAAGGGCGGCGCCGAGGTATTCGCCGTAAACGAGTTCGTTTTCGATCTCAAGCAGGCGGTTGTATTTCGCCGTACGCTCGCCGCGTGCCGTGGAACCGGTTTTGATCTCACCGCAGTTGAGCGCAACCGCGAAGTCGGCGATAAACGCATCTTCGCTCTCACCGGAACGGTGGCTCATAACACACTTGTAGCCGTTGCGCTGTGCCAGTCTGACCGTCAGCATCGTCTCGGAGACGGAACCGATCTGGTTCGGCTTGATCAGGATGGCGTTGCCGATTCCCTTCTCAATCCCCTGGGCAAGGATATTGGCATTGGTAACGAAGAGGTCGTCGCCGACCAGCTGAACCTTGTCGCCGAGCTTCGCCGTCAGGACTTTCCAGCCCTCCCAGTCGTCTTCGCTCAGACCGTCCTCGATGGAGACGATCGGGTATTTGCTGCAGAGGTCTTCATAGTAGGCGACAAGCTCTTCGGAGGTGACGGTACGGTTCTCGGACTCGAGGCGGTAACCGCCTTCGACGACCAGCTCGGAGCTCGCGACGTCGAGTGCGATCGCGATATCGTCACCCGGTTTGTAGCCTGCTTTTTCGATCGCCTGCATGATCACCTGGATCGGCTCCTCGTTGGAGGAGAGATCCGGCGCAAAGCCGCCCTCGTCGCCGAGCGCCGTGTTGTGGTTGGCGTCTTTGAGAATCTTCTTGAGATTGTGATAAACCTCGGCAGACGCCCGCAGCGCCTCGGCGAAATCTTCGAAGCCGACCGGCATGATCATGTACTCCTGGAAGTCTACGGAGTTGTCGGCATGGGAACCGCCGTTGATGATGTTGAGCATCGGCACCGGCATGACCATGGCATTGGCACCGCCGAGGTAGCGGTAGAGCGGCATACCGAGGCTGTCCGCCGCAGCGCGTGCGATGGCCATGGAGACGCCGAGGACCGCGTTCGCGCCGAGGTTGGAGTAGTTGTCCGTCCCGTCCAGTGCTTTCATCTCGGCATCGACCATTGCCTGGTTGAACGGGCTCAGACCGATAATGGCGTCGGCAATCTGGGTGTTGACGTTTTCAACCGCGGTGAGAACGCCTTTGCCCATGTAGCGGTCGCCGCCGTCGCGCAGTTCCAGCGCTTCGCGTTTCCCCGTACTGGCACCGCTCGGTACGATCGCGCTTGCTACCGTGCCGTCGCTCAGCTCTACTGTCGCTTTGACTGTCGGATTCCCGCGCGAATCCATCACCTCCATTGCCGTTACATTATCGATATAAATCATTCATCTACCTCATTCATTTCGGTTTCGTCCATCTGCATGATATTGCTCATGCCCATGGCATTACGTATCTTGTTCTCGATTTCAATGGCGAGCGCCGGTTCCTCTTTAAACTTTTGCTTGACGTTTTCACGCCCCTGACCCAGTTTGACATCTTCGTAGCTGAACCACGCTCCGCTCTTATCAATTATATCAAGTTTTACCCCATAATCCACCAATTCGCCCTCTTTGGAGATCCCCTCACCGAACATGATATCGAACTCCGCCTGGCGAAACGGCGGGGCCACTTTATTCTTGATGACCTTCGCTTTGACACGGTTTCCGATCTGGCTTTCGCCCTGCTTCAGGGTCGCGATTTTACGGACATCGATGCGCACGGAAGCATAGAACTTGAGGGCATTCCCCCCTGTCGTCGTCTCCGGTGAACCGTACCCCATCGTACCGATCTTCATCCGGATCTGGTTGATGAAGATGATCGTCGTGTTCATCTTGTGCAGTACGCCCGTAATCTTCCGCAGCGCCTTGGACATCAGACGTGCCTGGACACCGACCTGCTGGTCGTTCATCTCCCCCTCTATTTCCACCTTCGGCGTCAGTGCCGCAACGGAGTCGACGACGATCAGGTCGACCGCCCCCGAACGGGCAAGCGTCTCGACGATATCGAGGGCCTGCTCACCGTAATCGGGCTGGGAGACGAGCAGGTTCTCAACGTCGACACCGAGGTTTTTCGCATACCCGATATCCAGCGCGTGCTCGGCATCGATGAAGGCGCAGATCCCCCCTTTTTTCTGCGCCTCGGACGTGATCTGCAGGGCCAGGGTCGTTTTCCCCGAGCTCTCCGGTCCGTAGATCTCGACGACCCGTCCTTCCGGGACCCCGTTGATCCCCAGGGCAAGGTCCAGCCCGATGGAGCCTGTACTGATCGCGCTGATCGGCTCGATCTCCTTGTCCCCCAGACGCATCAGCGTCCCCTTGCCGAATGCCTTGTCAATCTGTTTCAGCGCCAGTTCGAGTGATTTTTGCTTGTTTGCGTCCATGTGCGTACAACCCTTTAGTCGTTTTGGATCATTTTATGACAATATGAAATTTGTTAGAAATATTATTTCAAACTGTCATATTTTCAGGTCTGATTCGTTCCGGCATTTTAGCGCGCATTGGCTAAAATGGGCGTAATAAAACACGAGGGTCTTTAATGAAAAAAATGCTGATCGCCCACTCCCCGGATGCCGACGACATCTTTATGTACTATGCCGTCAAATTCGGATGGGTGACCCAGCCCGACGTTGCCTTCGACAACATCCCCCTCGATATCGAAACCCTCAACGTCGAGGCCCTGGCGGGCACCTACGACATCACCGCCATCAGCTTCGCCCTCTATCCACACATCCGCGACGAATACGCCCTGCTGCGAACCGCCGTCAGCTTCGGAGAGGGGTACGGCCCCAAACTGATCAAACGCAAAGGCGAGAAGCTCAAACGCCGCTTCAAAGTGGCGCTGAGCGGCCGCTATACGACCAATGCGATGCTCTTCCGCATCGCCTACCCCGACGCGCGCATCGTTTACATGAACTTCCTCGAAATTGAGGAAGCCGTCAAGAACGGCACCGTCGACGCCGGCGTGCTCATCCACGAGAGCATCCTCACCTTCGACGAGAGCCTCGAGGTCGAACGCGAGCTTTGGGATGTCTGGCAGGAACTGGCCGGTCCCGACCTTCCGCTGCCGCTGGGAGGTATGGCGATCAGGCGATCCCTGCCGCTGACATCGGCCATCGCGTATGAACAGACGCTCACCGACGCCGTCCGCGTTGCCCGCGAACGCAAAGCGGAGCTGTGCGAACTGCTGCTGGAAAACAACCTCGTACGCATCGACGCCCCGACGCTGGACCGTTACCTCGAGCTCTATGCCAACGACGACTCCGTCGAGCTGAGCCCCCTGCAGTACCAGGCGATCGACAAGCTTTACGAACTCGGTTTCAAACACGGTTTTTACGACGCACCCATCCGGGCCGAGGAGTATACGATCCCCCGCGAGTACCTGGACTACCGCCACAGCTGACATGCCGTACAAATCGATCGACCTGGCCAAGCTCAGCTCCATCCGTATCGGGCCCGTCGCCGACGTCTACATGATCGACAGCGACGACTACCCCGACGGTGCCTACCTGATCGGGGCCGCCAACAACGTCCTCTTCGGTACGGAGCTCCCCCCGCTGATGAAACTCTCCAAAACCTATGATTTTATCCGCATCGAAGAGGGTGTTTTGCATATCGGGGCCGCGACCCCCGGCGGCAAGATCGTCTCTTTTTGCAAAAAACACGATATCGCCCATTTCGAATTTCTCTCCCACCTTCCGGGCACCCTCGGCGGCATGCTGAAGATGAACGCGGGACTGAAGGAGTACGAGATCTTCAACCGCCTCATCGCCCTGCGTACAAAGAGCGGTTGGCATGCGAAAGCGGCAATCACCCACGGCTACCGTACCACAGGGATCGACAAGGTCGTTTTCGAAGCGACTTTCGAGATCGAAACAGGGTTCGACCCGTCAAAAATAGAGCTCTTCAAGCAGATGCGAGCCAACCAGCCCTCCGACCCCAGCGCCGGCAGCGCCTTTAAAAACCCGCCGGGAGATTATGCCGGGAGGCTGATCGAATCCGTCGGGCTCAAAGGGTACCGCATCGGCGATATGGCCTTCAGCACCATGCATGCGAACTTTCTGGTCAATCTGGGAAGTGGGACGTTTGAAGAAGCCGCGGCGCTGCTGGAACTGGCGCAGCGGCGCGTGCAGGAGGCCACGGGCATCCTGCTGGAGCGGGAAGTGATTATTATCGACCGACGCTGGCTTTAGAAGCGCAGCATCAGACCGCCGTAGACGCCGGTGTATTCACCCTTGTTGATGTAATCGCCGATCGCGTACTGCACCTTGTGGATGCGGTAACCGATCTCCAGCCCCGGCTGGACGACGGGGAGGGACGTCAGCGTATAGTCCGCCTTGATACGGAAATCGTACCCCTTATTATCCTGGTAGTTCGTCACCTTGACCAGGGTCTCCAGGCCCAGCGAATCGAGCGGCTCCACCCGTGCACGGGCATAGGCGAGTGCCAGGGTCTCCGAATCATCGAAGCCCTTGCTGTCCGAGGTCACGTATTTGACATCAAGCCCGATGTCGACGGTGACGAAGAAGGTATCGTCCAGGATGTTGTAATAGAGGATCCCGTCAAGTTCACTGACGTTGAACGAGCTGGCCCCATCGGGGTTGTGCGTCAGGTTCAGGTACTCCAGACGGACGTTCGGAATGACCGGTACCGGGTGTTTGACATAGGCCCAGACATAGAAGTCGTTCTCCGTATCGATTCCAAGATCATCTTTCAGATCAAAGCTGGGGGCACCGCTTTTGTCTTCAAATGTACCGCCGGGGGCAGCATTGAAAGCACCGATACCGGCTTCGGCACGCAAAAAATCCGCCGACGCGTTCAGAGAGAAAAGTGCCGCAACCAGTGCCGCCGCCGTTTTCAGTTTCATAGACATCATTGACTCCATTATTACAAAGTTATCAAAAACAGAGTATATCAGAAACGCAGGAATGCGCCAACGTAGAGCCCGCTGAAGTCGATATCGCCGTCGATTGCCTTGTCGTCAACGTTGATCGTGATCTTCTGGATACGGTACCCCACCTCGACACCCGGCTGGATACCCGGCACGAACGTCATCGTCCAGTCGGCCTTGATGCGGGCGTCATACACATGCGACTTCTGATAGGAGATGTAGCTGCCAAGCCCTTCGATCCCGAGCCCTGTCCCGGGGATTTCCACCCGTGCCCTCGCATAGACGAGCGGCAGTACGAAGGTGCCGCTTTTGCTGTAGCCGCCGTAGGCGATCAGGTCATTTGTCGGGGCGACGTCAAACCGGTAATCGAGCGCTTTGACATCCACACCGAGATCCAGGGTCGTCCAGAACGTGTTGTCCAGAAGATTATAGTAGAGGACGGCATCGTATTCGTTTGTGTCGAAGCTGCTCGTGCTAGACGTCGTCACGGGGATCAGCGAGCCCAGTGTGACCGTTACATCACCGTCCGTACTGATGTTACAGTACTCCAGCCGAATGTTGGGCAGGACCGGTACGGGGTGTTTGACATAGAGCCAGGCGTAACCGCGCTGGGTCTGATCCTCACGGTTCGTACTGCTGCCCGAATCCGTCGATGTCTGATAGGCAATGGTGCCCTTCGGCGTCTGCATCCAGACGCCGCCGCCCGCTTCCACTCTCAATACATCCGACAAAACCGGTACGGCAGAGAGCGCCAGTAAAGCAACGAATTTAAACCATTTTTTCATATTTTTTAACCTCCAGTATTATGAGTGCGGACTATAACACAGAATGGGGTAACAAGAAAAAAGATAGGAGAAAAAATAAGGGGGAGGGGTACCCCCGAGGGGGCGGAAAAGCGATTATTTAACGGCTGCGAGTGCAGAGTCGTAGTTCGGCTCTTCAGTAATTTCCGGAACGATCTCTTTGTAAGTGATCGTACCTTCAGCGTCTACTGCAAAGATAGCACGGCAAGTAACACCAGCCAGCGGGCCGTCAGCGATCAGAACACCGTAAGCGTTCGCGAAATCTTTGTTACGGAAGTCGGAAGCGACTGTCAGGTTTTCGATACCTTCTGTAGAACAGAAGCGGCCGCCTGCGAACGGAAGGTCCATAGAAACGATAGTGAGGTCAACATCACCGAGTTCAGATGCCTTCTTGTTGAAGTTACGAGTTTCTGTTGCACATACCGGAGTATCGAGGGACGGGACAACAACGATCAGTTGTTTTTTGCCGGACGCGCCGCCGACAACTTTGTCTGCCAGACCGTTAGAGTTTACGACTGTAACTTCCGGTGCTTTATCACCAACGTTTACTTCGTTACCTGCGAGGTTAACTGTGTTACCTTTGAGCATTGTAGTTGCCATGTTAGGGCTCCTGTTTTTTTTGAGATGCAGGAGTTTTACATAATTCGGATAACTTTTGTCTTAATAGACCCCAACCTGGGAACTCTTAAGTTGAGTTTAAAAATCAGATTTGGGTGCGCTGTGGAGCTCTGCGATGGAGGTAAATGCCCCTGCTTCGTAAAGGTCGACGGCGATCCGCCCGATCATCGCCGCATTGTCCGAGCAGTACTGCAGTTCCGCCAACAGCAGTTCGGCGCCGTAAGGTGACAGCAGCTCCTCGATGCGTCCGCGCAGGTAGCGGTTGGCGCTGGCACCCCCGACAATGGCAAAGCGTTTGGGCGGACGGGTTTTGAAATATTTTCGTAACTTTCTAAAAAGATGCTCGGTCGCGATGTGCTCGAACGAGGCGGCGATGTCGGGGTAATCCGCTTCGCTGCCCTCCTCTACGGCCAGACGGACGGCGTTTTTGAGCCCCGAGTAGCTGAACGCCATCTCCCCGCGTTTTTGCAGCGGGATGGGGAAGGGGTAGCGCTCCCGGTCACCTCCCAGCGCCAGTTTCTCGATGACCGGCCCGCCGGGGTAGCCCAGCCCCATCATCTTCGCGACCTTGTCGAAGCTCTCCCCGAAGCTGTCGTCCATCGTCCGCATCACCGTTTCCATCCGCGCCAGGTTCTCCACCTCGATCACCTGGGTATGGCCGCCGGAGACGAGCAGCACCGTCAGCGGGAACTGCGTCTCTTTCCCGATGAAAAGCGAATAGATATGCCCCTTGAGGTGGTTGACGCCGATGAGCGGGATCTTCAGCGTCAGGCTGAGCGCCTTCGCCATCGTCACCCCTTCGACCAGCGTCACCGATAGACCGGGCGCGTTCGTGACGGCGACGGCCTTGAGCTGCCCGAACCACCCTTTACACTCCTCCAGAATCTTCGGCAGCGCCTCGGCATGCAGCCTTGAAGCCAGCTCCGGCACGACCCCGCCGTAAACGGAGTGCTCCAGCTCCTGGGAAATCTTCTTATGGTAGACGAGTTTCTTGGTCGCTATCTCGGTAATCGCGATAGAACTGTCGTCGCAGCTGCTTTCAATGGAAAGAATCACCCTAGGCCCCTTACCTGTTCAAGGATCCACGGCCATTCGCCGTAGCCGCTGTCGGCGTTAATGTGCCCGGCTGCTTCCAGCACCGTCATCGGCACGTCGAGCGCCGCCTGCAGTGCCTGCGCCTCCTCCGGCGTCATATAGGGGTCTGTCGTCGACGTCACAAGCTGCACATTCTCGGCAAAGAGGTTTGCAGGAGGTGTCACAGGGAAGAAACTCTTGATCGTCTCGATCTCGCAGTCAAGCCGCGGCGGGGCGATGAGGAAGAGGTTTGCTACCGGTGCGATCTCCCCCTCGTGGCAGAGATGAAACCAGAGGGTGTTCGCCAGGGAGTGGCAGATGACGACGTCGGGTCTGAACTCCTCCAGCAGTGCTTTCACCTGACGCACCCAGCGGTTTTTGGAGGGGAAGTGGGGATGGTCGAGCAGCGGGAAGCAGACCGTGCCGTAATCCTTGGCCAGCTCCCCGGCCAGCCAGCTCTGCCAGTGCGGGAAGTCGCTGCCGCCCCAGCCGTGCAGCAGAAGGACCTTTTTGCTCATGACATTGCTCCCACATAGGCGCGCACCTCTTCGTCGATGGCGAAAACCTCCTCGACGCTCCCCGGCACCCGGTCGAAGTGCTCGAAGGCATCGACGACCCGACGGGAGATATCGAGGAAACCGATATTCCCGGCGATGAACTGCGCGATGGCCGCCTCGTTGGCGGCATTGACGACCGCGCCACGCTGCGGCTCACGCAGCAGCGCCTCCTTGATCTCCCAGACCGGGTAGCGCTCCTTCGTGATCTCGCGGAACTCCAGGCCGCCCACCTTGAGCAGGTCCACGGGCTCCAGGATCTGCTCTTCGACCTTGCCCATCAGCGCGTAGGCGATCGGAAGCTGCATGTTGGCCCCGGCGATGTGCGCCGTCGTCGAACCGTCGGCGAAGTCGACAAAGGCGTGGATGAGCGAACGGGTCTCAATGATGGCGTCGTAGTCGAGCTCCCCGAAGAGCCAGCGCGCTTCGAGCAGTTCGAAGAGCTTGTTCATCATCGAGGCGCTGTCGATCGTGATCTTCTGCCCCATGGACCAGTTGGGGTGCTTGAGGGCGTCTTCCAGCGTCGCCGTGGCGAGCTTCTCCAGCGGCCAGTCGCGAAATGCCCCGCCGCTGGCGGTGATGGTCATCTTCTTGACCGGGCGGCTGTCGTTGAGGAGGTACCAGAGTCCGAAGTGTTCGCTGTCGATAGGGTGGATGCGGGAGGTATCGATAAAGGCGCCCGCCGCCACGAGGGACTCCTTGTTCGCCAGGGCGACCTTCTTGCCCCGCTCCAGCGCCTTGAGGGTCGGGCGGAGCCCCAGGAAGCCCACCAGGGCGTTGACGACGAATTCGGAATCCGCCTCCTCGATCACACGCAGGATCGCCTCCTCGCCGCTCAGAACGTTGGGGTGATTGACCCTGGGGATATCCGCTTCATTCGCGATGACGACCCAGTTGGGACGGTGCTTTTCGATCTGCTGGTTGAGCCGGTCGATGCTGTTGCCGGCAACGAGGGCCTCGACGTTGAGCGAAAAGCGTTCCGCGATCGCCAGGGCGTTGACACCGATGGAACCGGTCGAACCGAGAATGATCACCTTACACGAGGCCCCGCAGCAGAATTACCATGACAACAGCACCGAAAAGGTAGCCGTCGATGCGGTCGAGCACCCCGCCGTGGCCCGGCAGGACGTTACCGCTGTCCTTGACGCCGGCTTTGCGCTTGAGGTAGCTCTCGTAAAGGTCGCCGAACACGGCACTGACCGCCGTCGCCAGCGACACGGCTATAGCCACCTCAAGATTCACGACGCGCAGCCCCACGAAAACACCGGCAACGGTAGCGATGACGATCCCGCCGATGACGCCTTCGAGCGTCTTGTTCGGACTCGTTTCGGAAAACTTCGTCTTCCCGATGCTTTTGCCGACCACGTAGGCCCCGATATCGGCTGCGGCGACAACGACGATTAACCAGGCCATCGCCACCAGGCCGTAGTCTTTGTAGAGGGTCAGGAAGAAAAGCATCCCCGCCGTCGGGTACGCAAAGGGAAGAAAGAGGCGCCAGTCGGTACGGGGTTTGTAGGCGGCATAGGCGGCGAAGGCGACGCCCATCAACACGAAAAGGTCGTCCGGGTAGGGGTAGACGGCGGCCAGGAGCCAGAGCATCGCCGCAAAGGCGAAAGAGGCGTTGTGGTGCAGGCCGTAGAGGTTGGCCGCCTCGTAGAAGGCAAGCAGGTAGACGCCGCCGAGAACCAGCCACATCAGGATGAAGTTGTCAATCCAGCCCAGCAGGACAACCGCCCCGATCAGCGCGGCTCCCGTTACTACCCTTTTTGTCGTCTCCGTTGCTGCCATTTTCATCCCGTTTTTAAAGGGATTATACAACAAGTAGGCTGTACGCCCCTATGGCCCGGGAACAGTGGGCTGCTTGGAGACGGTGATCGTCTCGTACTTGTTGTAGAGCACGTTTGCCCCCTCCTGGATCTTCACCTCGCGTCTCGGGGTGTAGTCGACCTCGAAGAGCCCGGGGCTCATCACCGAGAAGTCGACGCAGAGCTTTGCTGCCGCCTCGAGGACGCTCTCGGGTACCTTCTGTTTGTCGGTCGTGATGATGACGTGGGTCGAGGGGCGGTCGCGCAGATGCAGCCAGATGTCCCGGGCGCGGGCGCGCTGCAGCAGCGCGATATTGCCCCGTTCGTTCTTGCCCAGCTGCACCTTGTACCCCTCGATCCAGAAGGTCTCGACGGCATCGTCGCTCTTCTCTTTGGTGCGTCCCGTCTGTTTCGGCGGGAAAAGGCGGGCGATCTCCTCGACCGTCGCCGCCCCCTCAACCGTCGCGATGAAGTGCCCGAAGTGGCTGGCTTTCCCCTCCAGCCCCTCACGCTCGATATGCATATGTGCCGCCTTCTGCTTCGTCTTCTTCGCCAGCTTGAAGAAGTGGTCGCTCACCTGGTGGGCCGAGGCGAAGGCCTTTGGAAGGTCGACTTCAACAGTAGTACCGTCGTAATCATCCAGCGTAAGGCGCATTTGGTAGGGCTTGATCTTGTAAAGGTTGGCCAGGGCGAGGTTGCCCAGGTGCTGTAACCGCGCCGCCTCCACCTCCAGCGCCGCTTCGTCCTCAAGGGCCTCCAGGTGTTTTTCGAGCCGTCGGAGCTTTTTGAACAGCAGACCGACCTTCTGCTGCTTGAGCGCCGCCAGCCGCTCTGCCTGTTCCCGGTCACACACCTCGTAGAGGTAGGCTTCCACGTCCGCAATGGGGTACTCTTTCGGCGTGAATGTCGGAGGCGGCGGCGGCAGCAGGGGCTGGCCGACGCGCACGATCCGGTAGGAGGTAGAGGCGTCGATGTGGCGCAGCGCTTCGAGGACGACCTCATCTTCGTCCAGGATGATCGCGTTGGTCGTTTTACCGGTAAATTCGAGCTGCAGGATCGTTTTGGAGTGCTTGTATGCCCCGCTGAGCGCCGCTTCGATGCGGAGGATCTTGTCGTCGTTGTAGAGCGAAATGTCCGTGATGACGGCGCGGTTGAACCGCTTGGCCAGCACGACGTCGAAAGGGGCCTGGTAGACCTTGCTGCGCCGGATGTCGTGACGGCACATCGCCAGGTAGCTGTGCCCCTTCTGCATGTTCGCATAGAGGCTCTTCTCCCCCAGGACGATCTTGATCGTCGTGTCATTCACGCGGTGGATGGCATTGATATGTTTGAAGGCTTGTAGGTACTCGGCGATCTGGCGCAGGTGGGAGAGTTTCATAGGGCGCATTATAGCGCAGGGGGCGTTAGAAGAAGAGGCGTCGCCACCACGGTTTTTTCCGCGGCGGCGTGAGGATTTTGCGTGCGCGTTCACGGCGTTCCGCCTGCAGCGTCAGCTCCTTGCGCAGGGCTTCGAGCTTTTCGGGCCGGACCAGCAGCTCTTCGTCACGCACCGCCATCCCCCTGCGCGTTGAGGTAGTTCATCAGCTCCCGCACCGCCTCCTCGTTCTTGATGCGGAACTTGATCTCGATGCGGCGCGACGCCTGCTTGTCCTCTTTGCCGTTTGCCCCCAGCACCGGTTCGGTGAAGCTGCGGCCGCTGGCGCTGAGGTACTCCCGGAAAAGCTTCCGGTTCTGCGGGTACTGCGTATAGAGGAACGTCATCACCGCCAGGGCCCGCTGCTGGGAGAGTTCCAGGTTGAAAAGGTAGCTGCCGTCGGAGTTCGTATGCCCCTCGATGATGATCCGGTCGATATAGCGGCGCATCTGCTTGTCGCTGAGCAGGGCGTCGATATACTGCCCCAGCACCCGGCTAAGTTCCTGCTTCGCCTCCGGTTTGAGCGTCGCCTCCCCCTGGTTGAAAAGCACGTTCGACGCGAAGCGCAACGAGCCGCTCTTGGGATCGATGCTGATCGAATCGCCCAGCTCCTCCTTGAGGTGCTGTACGACCTTGACCTTGATCCCCGTGAGATTCTTGATCTTGATCCTGGTGAGGTTGAGATCCTCCACCACCTTCTGGTAGGCGCGTTTTTTCAACAGCAGCGCTTTCTCCAGCTCTACCATCTCGTCGTCGCGCAGTTTGATCAGGTTCGTATCTTCGGCATGCTGTTTCTGGGCCGCATCCAGTTCCGAAGTGAGCCGCTCCGCCTCGCCCTGCAGTGACGCTCTTTGCGTCTCCGTCTCCAGCAGCAGCGCTTTGAGCTGTTCCATCTCCCCGCGGGTCAGCGCCAGGGCGGTTGTTCGCTCGTGCAGGGTCGCATTCAGATCATCCACGGAGATGCGCAGCCCCTCCGCTTCGCTCTGCAGCAGGGCCAGCTCCATGCTGAGGTGGGCGTTCGCCTCCCGGGAGGCCGCCAGCTGTGCCTGGATCTCCCGCAGCCGCTTTTTCTTCTCGGAGAGCGCCTTTTCGCTCAGCCCGAGCGCCGTTTTCTGCGCCTGCAGGTCCGCGCGGATCGCAAAAAGATCGGAACGCATCAGCACCGTTTTGACGACAATCGCCCCCACCAGCAGGATAAAGACGAAGAGCAACCCCGCCATCAGGTCGGCATAGGAGATCCAGAAGTTCTGCTCCCGCTCCCCGTTATCCCGTCGCCGCAGCATGCTCAGCGCGTCTCCCCGTCGCTTTTGTTCAACCGGGCGATCTGCTCGACGATCTGGGCCGTTTCCGAATCGATCAGCTTCAGGGTACGCTGGAGTTTCTCCAAAAACTGCGCGTCAAAGCCACGGATGTGTTCGTCAAACTGCACACCGACCCGGTCGATCTCCTGTTTCATAGACTCGATGTTTGAGAGTACCCCGCTGTAGAGCTCCTTGACATTGCCGGCGTTGAGGTTGGCCAGCGCCTCGCTGAGCCGCGCAATCTCCCCGCCCAGGGTCTCCGCAACGGTGACACCGTGCTGATACTCCCTTGAGAGGGTCTGCCGGCGCTGCTCCATCCGCTCGTCCTCTTCGCGCATCTGCGCCGCGAAACGCTCAACCCCCAGGCCGACGCGCTGCAGTGCTTCCGCCGAAACAGTCTGCTCCTGCATCGTGCGCTCAAACAGCGAACCGCTCTGCGCCATCAGCTTCCCGAGCGCTTCCGCCGCCTGCTGCTCCCGCTCGATGATCTGGCCGAAAATGTGCAGACGCTGCTCCAGGGTACGGTTCACCTCCGCGACGAAATCGCGCGAGGCCATCGTGTCATAAAGGGTGTCAAGCTTCTCGAAATGGGCCAGGCTCTTGCGGTAGTAGGTCTGTTCGATCTCCTTTTTCTCCCAGAAGAAGGGGCGCGTCACCTCGCGGAGCTCCGCCACGTCCCGTTCGAAACGGCTGATGCCGCTCTTTTCGAAAAAGATCCACCAGATGGAGAGGAAGATACCGTAGATGGAGACGTAGAAGGCCGTTCCCACCCCGCCGAGCAGCCGCGAGATCTCCTGTTCCAGCACTTCGGAGGTCTGGGCCGAGAAGTCCGGCATCGAAATAGCGATACTGATAAAGGTCCCCAGGATCCCCAGCGTCGGGAAGATCCCGGCGGCCACGGAGGAGAAGTTCTCGTTGCGCATCGTCCCCGCCGACTCGGCCAGGAAATCGTCCAGCGTCGCATCCGCCTTCTCAACCCCGGCGACGGCAAGGAGGTTCTTGTTGATGAAGGCGGCCAGAGCGCGCTGGATGCTGCCGAAACCGCGGCGGAGTTTGCACGCGGCGTAGTAGGCGTTGTGCGGGGCGAAAAAGAGCCAGATCAGGAAGATGGCGCCCATCATAATGACGCTGTGCAGTTCGACGTTGAAGTTGACAAGCCCCGTAAACCCCGCCATGGCGAAGAGCCAGAGCAGCAGCGGCAGCGACATCAGCCAGAGCAGACGCATGCCGCAGAGCGTGTGACGATGAAAGCGCTGGGACAGCGCCGCGAGATCCTCTTCGATGACCATTTCCCACTCCCGATGCTTTTCGGTCATACTATCCTAAATCATCTAAGAAACCTGTACACCGGGCCCTTCCGGGCGCCCTCTGTGCTATACTTCCGCTATTCATTCAAGGAGGCCGGATGCGCGTACCAAGAGGGTTCGGAAAACGCTACTTTACACTCAGCGCCATCCAGGCCTACAGTGCCGTGACCACCCTGCAGCGCCGTGAAAACAGCACCCTAGCGCACCACGGCATGGTCAGTGACGAAAGCGACGACGAGGCGTGCCTCGAAGAGGACGAGGCGGCACTGGAACCCGCCACAACGGAGCTTCCCGGCGGCCGGCGCCGCCCCTGCCACTGCAACCTCCACTTTCACCGCCTTGCCTGCAGACACCTGCGCAGCCACAACCGCCCGAAACGTGCCCGAAACCCCTTCCGCTATACCCGTTCGACCCTGTCGCCGCCCGCAGCGCCCTGCCCCCTGACCCCATTATCCATTCCCAAAGGAACCCTATGAAAAAAATTGCACTCTCCCTCGCCGTGGCAGCCCTCGCAGGCTCTGCCCTCAACGCCCAAGGCATCACCCTCGAAGCGCTGACCGTCACCTCCAGCCCCCTGCACAGTACCGAGCTCGATGCCGCAGACAGTGTCGAGGTCTACACCGCCGAGGAGATCGAAAAGAGCCATGCCCGGTCACTCTACGAGTTCATCACCCTGCAGACCTCCCTCTTTGCACTGCCCTCCTACGGCAACCCGATGGCCCAGCGCCTCGACCTGCACGGCTACGGCATCGAGAACGGCTACCAGAACATCGTCGTCACCCTCAACGGCCGCCGGCTCAACAACGTCGACATGGTCCCGCAGCTGCTCAGCTCCATCGCCCCTGCCGACATCGAACGCCTCGAGATCGTCAAAGGGGGCGGGATCGTCCTCGGCGGCGACGGCGCCAGCGCGGGTGCGATCCACATCGTCACGAGAAACGACAATACCAAGGAAGTCAGCTTCTACGGCGGCCTCTACGGTACCTACGACGCGGCGTTCCGGGTCGGCCACAGCGACGACTTCCTGACGGTTTCCGCCTCCGGCGAAGCCTACCACACCGCCGGCACGCGCCATATCGATGCGGCGCAGAACCGTGACGAGCAGCAGCTGGCCAACGGCACCTTCGACCTTGCCCTGACCCCTGGCGAACTGTTCGAATTCCGCCTCGGTGCGCAGGCAAGCCGCATCGACGCCGCCTACGGGAGCACCTTGACGCAAAGCGAGTTCAACGACGACCCTGCCCAGCCGGGCGCCTTTCCGGCCCCGGCCTACCAGCAGTACGACACCGATGCTTTCACCGCCGGCCTGACCCTCTTTCCGACGGCCGACCTCTCCGTCTCGCTCGACACTTCCGTCGAGAAGAAAAAATCCGTGTACGATCTCCCCGCGTGGTTCTACCGCAGCGTCGCCAATTACGACTACCGCACGGCAACGCTGGCGCTTGACTACACCCAAGGCGGGCTGCAGCTCTCCCTCGGCGGTACCCTCTTCGACGGCAGCCGCAACAGCGGTGCGACGGCCTTTGCGATCGCCAGCGAAACGACCAAAAAAAATTCGGCAGCCTATGCCCTGGCGCAGTACCGCACGGGAGACCACACCTTGAAAGCGGGCTACCGCTATGAAACCGTGCGCTACGACTACCGCGATGCGGGCAACGCCCTTGATCGCTCCGAGACGCTTCACGGCATCGAAGCGGGCTACAATCTCCGCCTCAGCCCGGAACGCTCGCTCTTTGTCAGCTACGCCCACGCCTACCAGGCCCCCGACGTCGACCGCTTCTTCAACCGGGACTTCAGCGGTGTCGTCACCTTCAACGGCTTTATCGACCCGATGACCTCCGACACCGTCACGGCGGGCTATACGGCGGTAACAGCGGCGAACAAGTTCAAGCTCTCCGCCTATTACGCCGCGCTTGAAAACGAGATCTACTACTACAGCGACCCCGCGTACATCGCCTCGGTCAATACGAACATCGACCGTTCCCACAAGGTCGGCGTCGACCTGTTCGAACAGTGGAAGGTGACCGAACGCTTCGGCCTCTCGCTCAACTACAACTACGTGCAGGCGGTCATCGACAAGGAGGTCCAGAACGGCGAGGATTTCGGCGGCAACGACCTCCCGGGCGTCAGCCCCCACACCCTCAAAGCGGCCCTCACGATCCTGCCGACGGACGCGCTCAGCCTTACCCTCTCGCACACCTACCGTTCGCAGGCCTACGCGATGAACGACTTCGGCAACAGCTTCGCGCAAAAACAGCGCGCCTTCAACAGCACGGACGTCGTCCTCAACTACGACACGGCCTCTTATGCGCTTTTTGCTAAAATCAACAACATGTTCAACAATCCCAACGGCCTCTGGGTCGCAGACGACGCCATCTACCCCGTCAATTTCACCACCACCGCCCTCGTCGGCGCCACGTTGAAGTTCTAGGCATGATCCGTACCCTGCAGGACCACGAAGAGAGTGCGCTGCCTGCGGGGCGTGCCGACCTCCTGCTGGCCGCGGCGGGCCCGGACACCCCAACGCCCGGTCCACTGACCCTGTCAGTCGAGGCCCTCACCCCCTTTGCCACCCTCAAGATCCTCGACCTGGGCCTTGTGTCCGCGCCGGAAAGGTACGAAACCGTGACCTTCGGCATCGCTCCGGGGGGTGCCTTCGATGCGAAAACACTCTTTGAAAAGGGGCGCGAGTTCGGGCGCTACTACAAACCGGCGGGCGACTACGTCATCCTTGGCGAAAGCGTCTCCCCGGATGCCGCGGACGCCGCGGCCCTTCTCAAACCGCTTCCCGGGATGGGACTCTTCGAACAGCTTGGCCGCACGGCGGACGGTTTCTTGATGTTCGCCGCGGGCTTCATGCTCGAGGCGTGCCGCCGCTTCCCCGTCGTCCTCGGCGGCGGAAGCAGGATGGCGGCGGCGCTGTTGATCGCCAACCGGGTCGTGCGCCGCGACGGCCTGCCGATGGACCCGCGCAAGCTCACCCTCTGCACAGTGGGCGGGATCGCGGAAACAGAGCGGGCGGCAACGCTGTCGCTGCTGGGTCAGCTCGACTTCCGCCCGCGGGCCCTCTACGTAGACCTCCCTTCTCACGAAGGGGAACCCTATGCCGGGGCGACCGTCGCCTACGGCATCATGCAGGGACTCACCGTGGCGCAGATTACGTCACGGGCCGGGAGCGGGGCGTAACCGATGCAGGCCAGAAATCTCGCCCTGAGGCCCTTCATTTGGTACAAGTTTTATAACGCACTCTTTACCGGCATTTCGGTGGGAAGCATCTTTATCATCTACGCACCCCTGCAGCCCTACGTCTACTCCCTGGGCGGGATCCTGCTCGCCCTGGCCATGCTCGTCATCGCCCGCTTCTACACCCGCATCCTCAACCGGACCTGGTTCTGGCGTATCTCCCTCGCCGTCGAAATCGTCATGCTGCTGCTCGTGCTCTACTTTCTGCTCTTTTCATACAGCTACGCCAGTGCCCTCTTCGTCTATGCCGGCTACCAGCTCACCTTCGCCTTCGGCTCCTACCTGGTGCGCGCGGAGACGATCCTGATCGAAAGAGCCAAAGCGCTGACCTACCTCGACGTCTACAAGCAGGCGGGCTACCTCGCCGGGATGCTCGTCTCGTTTCTCTTTTACAAAACAGTGGAGTACGTCGCGGGCATCGGTGAGAGCCAGGCACAGGTCTACCTCGTACACTATGTGCTGCTGGTCGCGGAAATCGTCGTCATCTACTATCTCTACCGGGCGTTCCATCCCGCCGAAAGGAGAGGGGCATGACCTATACAGAGTGGTTCGATGCCCATGCCGAGAAACACAGGGCGATCATGGAGAAACTGCTTGCCCGCGGCTTCGGCAAAGCGGAGATCATCGACTATTTCGATTTTGAGAATATGGTGGCGGCCGAGCCGGACTTCTGCCCGCTCTACGCGGAGAAAAAAAAGTGTCACGATATGGAAAAGCTCAACTGCTATCTCTGCGCCTGCCCCAATTTCCGTTTCAGCGATGCGGGGATGGAATGGCGTGAAGGCAAAACGGTCTATAGCAGCTGCGCGATCGCCTCAAAGGATGGAAAGGAAGGTGTTTACGGCGACGCCGTCCACCAGGACTGCTCCGGCTGTACCGTGCCCCACCACCGCGCCTATATCGACAAGGTGTTCGATACGGAGTGGGAGCGGATCATGGCGGCGTGCCGCCGCGGTCAGTAGGGGTAGTTGGGCAGGCGGTCGACCCGCTCGACCATGTTGCCCTGCTTGATGATCTTGACGCGGTCGCCCGGCAGGAAGCGGAGCTCGCCCTTCGCGACGATGACGATGTGCTCCCCGCTGTCTAGCCGCACGGTCAGCTCCTGGGCGTTGGACTGTCCCGCCGCGCCGCCGACGTAGGCACCGGCCAGCCCGCCGCCCAGCGTTGCCAGCCCCCGGCCGTGCCCGCGGCCGATCGCCGAGCCGAAAATGGCCCCGATCAGCGCGCCGACAAAGGCCCCCGAACCGTCATCGGAGATCCGAACCGGCCGTTCCTCTACCACGACGCCCACGAGGTAGTGCTTCACCTGACGGTAGGTCCGGCCGTCGTAATCGGCCCCCTGGCGTCCGGCACAGCCGCCGAGCACGAGCATCAGTGCCGTCGCAATGATCAAAAAACTTCGCATGGCATCTCCTTTCTTTGTAGTATAGTGTAAAAACGTGAGCATAACGTGAACGGCAGCGACCCCTTACGAAACGCCCTACGGTTAAAAACAATTGTAGTCTTTTCGTTTTTGGCGAATCTAAGCCTCGGCCTTTTAAAATAATAATTATGAGCAAGGAAAATAAGACACCCCAAAACGATCCCTACAAAGATTACGAGCCCGAGGTTATGGAGTATGACCCCGAGGTGGACGGCGGTGAGGAGCACCTGGTCCGCGACGAGCTTCTGGCGGAAAAAGAGCGTCTCAAAGACGTCATCACCCGACTCAAAGAGAAAAACCGCGGAAACCGTAAAGTCCGGCGTTAACGCCCCGGACTAACCCCTCCTTAAACCGCCTTAATCTACAATCGCGGAAAAACTCCCGGGATTTGTTCATGATTCAAGAAGCCCATAACGCCTACAACCAGCAGGATTTTGCCACCGCCTTCGTACTCTACCGCGAACTTGCCGAAGCCGGGAACGCGGATGCACAGGCCTCGCTGGGCTATATGTACCAACAGGGGCAGGGCACGGACGTCGATGATGCCGCCGCACTGAAATGGTACGAAAAAGCCGCCGAACAGAAACAGCCCTATGCGCTCTTCAACCTCGCCATTCTCTATGCCAACGGGCTCGGCGGCGTGGCGCACGACCAGTTTAAAGCCCACGAATACTACCTTGAAGCCGCCATCCACGAAGTCCCGCAGGCGATGTACGAAACGGCAATGATGCTCGAACGGGGACTTGGCTGCATCCAGAACTACTCCGAGGCTGCCTTCTGGTACGAAGAGGCCGCCAAGCGCGGCCACCGCGAAGCCTTCAACAACCTCGGCGTCTTCTACAAGGAGGGCCACGGCGTCCACCAGGACTTCGGACGCGCCTATGTCTGTTTCTCCCGCGCCGCAGAGGCGGGACTCGCGCAGGCGCAGTTCAACCTCGGCCTCCTCTATGACCAGGGGCTCGGCGTCGAAGAGGACCACGACAAGGCGCTCGAGTGGTGCCGCAAAGCCGCCTACAACGGCCACGAAAAGGCCAAAGAGATCATCAAGGGCCTGCAGGACGAAGGGAAGATCGTTTTTTAACGATTCTTTTCTTCAGCTCTTAATTCACTTCCCGTCTCTTACACACCTAGTATAACCGTAGTGACTCAAAACATCCCCACTAACCTTATCAACACTCCACATGGCGCCATCATCAAAATAAATGCTCAAAGCACTACCGGGAAGAACAGCGCTGGACGTGGAAGACCAGTAATATCCCCCTGTTAACATTTCAAAAACAGGGTCCATGGCTGGATTGTGGTGTGTAAATTCAACAATTGAAAACAGTTCATTAATATTTGGCAGCCTCCAATCGCTGAAACTGCCGAGGACAAGTGACTCACAGTAATCGATAGCACCACGCCAATTTCGCGTACCGCCACTGCCGTTATCCTGCCATTGCAAACCTGTAATATTGTCGGTGACTATACCGTCTGCATCGCGGCTGAAATCAGCTTGCAACACTGTTATGAAAACACTCAAAATCAAAAGAATTCGTTTCATTTTTCCTGCCTTATTGATCGGGATTTATAACTTCGCATAAGCCCATGGCACCATTCAACAAATGTAATTGCCGGGATATGGAGAGAAAATTACTGCTTGACTCTTACACACCGGATGAATCCGTCGGCATCTTTGTAATTATTTGTCGAACCCCCATGATAGAAATTTATCCCCAATGCAAAATTTGGAAAATACACATATGATGTAGAAGACCAATAAATGGAAAAACTTTCTGTGCTCACAACATGTTGAAACACCGGGCTCAAAGCTGGATTATAAATGCCAAAATCACTCAAGCCTTCCAATTCCTTGAGTGTCGGCAGCCGCCAATCAGTAAACCCACCTAGTGTAAGATTTTCGCAATAAGTTGCAGCCGTATCCCCAGAGGTATCAAGACAAGATGACGATGTTGCGTCACCGGAATCCGAGCATAAAAGAGCATTTGAACTGGTCAACCAGGGTTTCGAAACACTGGTAACATTGGCGTCATCCTGCCACATCAGACCGCTGCTATGGTCAGTGACGATCTCGTTGGCATTGTCTCGGGAATAATTATGATCATCTCCTTTTTGGTAGTAACCATCATCTTTGAGAGAGCTATCAATCACTTCGATACCGTTTTCATCATAGCTTTTCGTCTGACCTGTTTTGAAAAGAACCGGTGCAATTATCGTTGTGAAACTCCACCTGAATGTGTGTGCAAGCGGATTGCCCTGTACATCGGTAACTTGTGTTGTAAGTATCCCCGTGTATTTTGTTCCAAATGACAAGTCCCCGACCGGATCAAATATCGCTTTAGCTCCATTAACGACAATGTTCCCCACAACACTGCTATTACTCTCGTCTTGAATTTCAAAGCTTGTTGCATTGATGGTTGCTGCACTGATTAAAGCACTGAAGGTTACAGAAATATTCGTATCAGGCACGACACCCGTTGCATTGCCGTCAGGCGACATTGACAATACATTCAATGGAGCACCGTCTGGACTTGTCGATTCAGTAGAATCCCCACTACCACAACCTGCAAACCATATCGTCATAGTAGCGGCCAACAATGGAAATATCAATAAACGCATAACAGTCCTTTTGAACATATATTAACTTTAATGCTATTCCCTAAACATTAAAAAGGCACTTAGATTGGCCTGAAATTAAAATCAATCATGGACTAGGTACAATATGGAATTATGAATTTGGAGGCAACGCATAATGTTCACAGGGTTGATCCGGGAGATGGCAACGGTAAAGAAGTATGGCGGGGACAGGCTGAGTCTCAAGGCCGCCTACCGCCCGAAGCTCGGCGACTCCATTGCCATCAACGGCGCCTGCCTCAGCGTCGTCTCCCTGGAAAGCGACGGTTTCACCGTCGAGCTCTCCCCCGAAACGCAGGGGATCATCGCCACGGAGAACCTCAAAGGGCGCGTGCATATCGAACCGGCCATGCAGTTCGGCGACCGGTTGGAGGGGCATATCGTCCAGGGGCACGTGGACACCGTCGGCACCGTCAAAAGCATCACCGACAACGGCAACAGCTACGACGTCGTCATCGATGTCGACAAGAAGTTCATCCCCTATATCGTGCCCAAGGGCTCCATCGCCATCGACGGCGTCAGCCTCACCGTCAACGACGTATATGAGAGCAGCTTCCGCCTCACCATCATCCCCATCACGATGCGTGAAACCTTATTCGGCAGCTACAGGAACGGTACGAAGGTGAATATCGAGACAGATATGTTCGCCCGCTACATCGCCCACTTTCTTGCGCACAAGGATGCCAAGCTCGACTGGGAGACCGCCGAGCGTTTCACCGCGCTTTATTAAGCCCTTTCTATAACTTCAAAATGCCCATCATGTTCAGCATGACGACGACCAGCGCCACCGGGGCGATGTAGCGTAGGCTGAAGTGCCAGATGCCGTAGGCAAAGCCCATCTGCTGCTTCACTGCCGCTTCGACGCGGCTGGGTTCGATGACGTAGCCGATAAAAATCGCCATGATCAGTCCGCCGGTCGGAAGCAGGATTGATGCGGTAACGTAGTCGACCCAGTCGAAGAGATTCTTGCCGCCCCAGGTAAGCATCGCACCGTAGTCACTGCTGTTCGAGTAGATGACAACGATGCCGACCAGGTAGAAGAACAGCCCCATGGTCGCCGAGGCCTTGAAACGGCTCCAGCCGAAACGGTCTATGGCCAGCTGGACCATCGGTTCGACGAGGGAGACGGCGGAGGTGAGCCCGGCAAAGGCAAGGGAGATAAAGAAGAGTACGGCAAAGACGTTGCCCAGTGCCCCCATTTCGTAAAAGACCGCCGGCAGCGAGATAAAAACGAGGCCCGGTCCGGCGGAGGGTTCCGCACCATACTGGTAGAGGAAGGTAAAGAGCATCAGCCCGGCCAGCAGGGCAATGCCTGTATCGAGGGCCACGACGACAAGGGCACTTTTGACAAGGCTGCTCTCCTTGGGAAGAGAAGCGGAGTAGGTCAGCAGCGCCCCCATCCCCAGTGAGAGAGTGAAAAAGGCGTGCCCGACGGCGGTCACAAAGGCTTCGGAATTGAGCTTGCTCCAGTCGACACTGAACATAAAGTCCCACGCCTGCGAAAAACCCGCCTGGGTCGTCGCGTAGAGAAACATCCCGCCGACAATGAGAAAGAGCATCGGCATAAGGATCAGGTTCAACCGCTCGATACCGCCCTTGATCCCGCGGATGATAATGGCGGTGATGATGGCAAAGGCAAGCGTATGGTAGAAGATCTGGGTTTTGATATCCGAACCCACCATCGTCTTAAAAAGCCCCGCTGCTTCCTCCGGCGAAGAGGGCAGACTGCCGAGCGAGACGAAGATATAGTTGAAGATCCAGCCGATCACCACGGAGTAGAAGGTCATGATGAGCAGGCCGGAAAAGGCCATCAACCCGCCCCATTTCCACGCCTCCTTATGGCGCGGAGCCAGCTCTTCAAACGCGGTCAAAGCATCCCGGCGGCTGAGAAACCCTATGAGCAGCTCGGCAATCATGATGGAGAAACCGATGAGCATGACCGTAAAAAGATAAACCATGACGAAAGCGCCGCCGCCGTACTCCCCCGTAATATAGGGGAATTTCCAGATATTTCCCAGTCCGACCGCACTGCCGGCGGCGGCGAGAATAAATCCTATACGGCTAAAGCGTGCTATCTTCATCAGGGTGTCCTGTCTTCTTTGTTTACCGATCTATTTAAGCAAAAAAGTATTGACAACGGGCTTAACATCGGTTATAATTTCGCCTCACTTATCCGGATTATCCGTGTGAGGTGACAAGGTCGGGGTGTAGCTCAGTATGGTTAGAGTACTTGGTTTGGGACCAAGGGGCCGAAGGTTCGAGTCCTTTCACCCCGACCACCTCTACAACATTCTTCATGGTGGGTATAGCTCAGTCGGTTAGAGCACCAGTTTGTGGCACTGGGGGTCGTGGGTTCGAACCCCATTACCCACCCCATGTTTTGACAACATTCCCGATAGATTTTTTTTGATACACCATACATTTTTTCACTATGGAAGCGCCCGTGGCTCAACTGGATAGAGTATCGGACTTCGGATCCGACGGTTAAAGGTTCGAATCCTTTCGGGCGCACCACCGGGGTTTCCCATCATAGATGCGCTCTTAGCTCAGCTGGATAGAGCAATGCCCTTCTAAGGCATCGGTCGCAGGTTCGAATCCTGCAGGGCGTACCACTTATTGAAAACGAAAACCGTGCAAAGCCCGATTTTCTACGCTTGCCGCTTTGGCATTAAAGCTTTTGTTTTCTTCCGAAAACAAGAGATACATTTAACATTCCCACGCGGACGTGGTGGAATTGGTAGACACGCCAGACTTAGGATCTGGTGCCCAAAAGGTGTGGAGGTTCAAGTCCTCTCGTCCGCACCACCCCTAAAATAGGCACTTTTGAGGCCGAACTCTCCTTTTTTAAGAAAACCGGAAAAACATTTTTTGACTACTTTTTTACTACAACCCCCAAAATAAACCTATCCATCACTACAGTCACTATTTTTCATTTTTAAGCTAATCGTGCAGCTGTGCATCTCTTCTGAACTTGATTACATCAGAATGAAACGTTTTGATACAACTTGAACGCTCCAAACCGTTTATTAACAAGGGCCTTGATTTCGACTATGATTCACCCGTTGCGATTATTCAACGGGGTACCAAGTGTTTTTCACTCCCAAAAGTGAGGGGAGCCATCCCTGGCTTCCCGTTGAGTAATCTCCTGGAACACTTGGTACCTGTTCCTACTCAAACTTCATAGCATTGTCATCATTTGGATAGGCGTCTCATCAAGCGTCTGGTGAAGTATATATTTCGATTGTGTTCATCATTGTCTCTGGCCATAATGCCGTACCAGAAATATAGAAAAAAAAGTAGAAATTGATGCAGCTGCGGCTGGTCCTCACATGGAAACAGAAAGAGGGATCGACTACACGCAGATAGTGGCGCTGTGGCAGACACAATGCACTCTGCACCTTCTCATACCGACCTAAATCCAGAACTCTCACATACATGGACAAGGAACAAACTGTACAGCACAACCGACAGTTGGGGGTATGCTCTTGCTGAGCGTGAAAAAGGCGAAGAGGCTATTCGACGATCAATCGAAACGATGGAATAGTAACGTAAATTAAGTAAGTGAAATTTCAAAAGCGGAGAAGTATGCCCAAATTTTTGGGAGCTTCAAAGCCCCAAACTACAGCTTCTCCTCACTTCTCACTCCGGAATTGACATAAATTGAATTTTTTTCGTTTGAAATGCGACTTTTTGAAATATCCGCCTTATTTGTAGTTCAGAGAGAAAGGAAAAATCTTCACTCTCTTCAATCTAAGGAGGCTCCATGACCGAAAAAGAACTTGTTGAATTCATGTATCAAAAGCATAAAAAGTGGATGTTGAACTCGAAAGAGGCACCCTATGAATGGGGAAGTAGTTACTCATCACTATCTAAATTATTTGGTGGCAAAAACGCCCTTCCGGAAAAATTGATCTTAGTGAAAAAGATCATTCCCCCTTGGACAACCATCAACAAGAGGCGTATGTGGAAGCTGACGGATATAGCCAAATGGCTGATTGAAACAGAAGGAACAAAGTAATGGAGTCAATAGAAAGAATAACGACTTTGTCTCCGGAAATACAGAATCAGCAACTTCGCTTTTTTGCGCGTGCTGATACAGATACGAGACTAAGTATTTTTGTGCAGCAGAGACAACTTTTCCACAAACTCAAAGGCCTGCACTACAACGTCGATAAATCCGTTTTAACTCTTGCAACATTTATTTTGGCAATTCACGCAACAACGACTTCGCTGGATAAACTTGATATAAATGTCATTCACATCCGAGGAAAGAATCATAAACCTCAGTTGAAACGAGAAAAGCTTCTTGGCTACTGGGCAATTGTCAGAAAGCTCAAAATTGAAAAGGGCATGAGCTTCCGGGATATCAGCAAATACTTATTCAAATACCACAAGTTGGATGTGTCATACAGCACAATTCACTCAGTATGGGAATCCATTGAAAACGATAAAAAGGATGTAGAACATGGATGAATCAACATATGTAGGTCCCGAGTCAATAATGCAGCTGCGCCCTATTGAACTTAATGGGGACAAAGGCATTTACCTGCTCCAGGCTTTTCAAGTTGTTTATGCTACGAATAAACAGTACTTACGAGGCGCCACAATTATTGCAGGTAAAAGACTCATCACAACCAAACTATCCGATACTATTCATTTGATGGAAGAGCTGAAAATGTTCGAGCTCGGGAATGACCAAAACAAATATTTCACCGTGTCGCAACACAAAAACTCAAAGAACCTAAAACTTAATGTCGACAACAAAAATATTTTCATTTCAAGATCAGAAGCCAAAGCAATGTACAAGCTTTTCACTATGTCCTTTATGGGCTATTCTTTTTCAAGACTCTTTGAGTATGAATACACATTTACCCCGCAAGGAATCAATAAAGAAATCGACCGTTGCAACTTTTTAGAAATGCCATACCTGGAGACTTAACCATGAGGTGCCACTTACTTTTATACGAGGCTTCTTCGTTGGTCGGCATTACAAAGTCTATTGCCTTGTTAATTTATTGTTTTGTCCGTTGTCTTTCATTTCATACTTTCTACAATGCAAAAGGCACATTTACAAGGGTATGGACATCTTTTATCACCAAAAATGGAAACTGAAAAAAACAACTACCAGTATCTTATTTTTGATAGTAAAAATATTGAACAGCATTCCGTGATAAGCTTGCTACATCTTTTATTTTAAAAGACCTGATACTTATAGTTGGAGCCCAGAAGCGCTCACGAGAGCTTCGCACCATCTCAACCAAAAGAGCCAGGACAGATGCAAGTCTTGTAAAAAAATGCAGATTGACTTAACAGTATATTTGCCGAAGATAGCGGCTGAAACTATCAAAATAAAAAAGGGAGTTCCCATGCGGGGAAGTGTCTATTATCAAAGCGCACAACTCGCAAAGCAGATATTCAGATCCGGCGCAAAGAAAGAAGAACGTATAAACCCTGAACATCCTGATTTTCAAAAAGTTGCTTCCTATAAAACCATGGAAAGCTATCGAAATATCTGGAACAACTTCTTTAATTATCTCAAAGAACACTGGGGCATAAAAGATTTTGAGCAGGTTTCATCTGAACATGTTGCCGCATACATGGACTATAAAATTGAATATTACCCATCCAAACAATACCTGGAAAAGATATGCTCTGCGCTAGGAAAACTTGAGGTTGCTCTGAAGCTATTCTCACGGAATATTCACAACGAAGAAAGAGCCTATGATTTTTCTATTCGACAATATATCCTGGATGAAGCGAGGGATTTAAATTTTGTCGCCGACAATTATCACCACCGTGCCTATTCTGATCCAGAAGCACTCATCAATTCATTGTCAGATCCACAACATCAATTAGCAGCTCGTATCCAGTATGAAGGAGGGGCAAGAATCGAGGGGGTCGCACTTATAAAATCAGCCCAGCTTCATGGTACAAGATTGGATCCGATTACCGGTACTGAAAAAGGGATTATTTTCACGCGAGAAAAAGGTGGAAAAGAGGGAGATGTACTGATCGATATCAGTACATACCGTTTACTTGAAGATTACATGCGAATCAACAGCTCTTTCAAAATCAATCGTCAACAATACTGGGATGACATCATACGGGCATCCACTATCGCACATGAAAATGCAGAGGGCTCACATGGGTTTCGCTGGAATTTCGCAAAACGAAGAATGTTTGAATACGCGCTGGCTGGCTACTCGTATACCGATTCCCTTCAACAAGTGAGCAGTGAGATGAAACACAACAGGGCCAGTATCACTGAACACTATTTAGGAGGGTAGTCGTGCAACACTCTATTGGAATGTGTTTCTGCTGGCCCACCGTGTGGGAATCAAGCTTTACTATTCATGATTTGAATGCTACTTGTGACTCAACGAAAACCATTGACATAAAATTCTATGTCCTCGTGAATACTCCTAAAATAACCATAAAATTCGTTCATACTTTTATGCTCTTGATAACGAACTTCCATCATATCGAGTAGTTCAAAGCACTCTCTTGTTATATGTCCAGAATATGCTCTCACTGCAGCTAGAACCAATAGACTTGCATATGTAATATAGAATGCATTAGTTCCTTTTATGGGAATAGGTCGAAAGCATTCGTGAAAAGTCTCGATCGTGAGATACTCAATGTAAAACACCTCTGCATTATGTAAAAGTTGTATGGCTTCAATAAAATCTTTATGATCAAGATCAAGGTATTCAACCAATGCTTCACTGGAAACGACTGGAAGATTTTGCGCAATCATCACTTCTAATGAGTGCCTGGGCTTCTCAATACTATTTTTAGGTGGTTCCCCATCATATTCACATAGATAATGCCATAAGGCTTCACCTTTTAAATCACAATCATCAATTAATTCATTAAAAGTTTCTTGGTCGAGGAAAGGCTCAAGGCCATATTGATGCCTTATTTTGTTTATCTCAACTCGATAAGCCATCTCCTGATTCATTTCTTCTTTGAGACGTCTGGCATATTCATGATATTTGACTTCAGACTTTTTTCTGTCATCCGGGTTAGGAGAAAATTCTGCCCTATGTGATTTGCTTTTGATACCAAGCTTCCAATCACCTGAATAGTACTGCATCTTTCTCCCCCCTCTACTCAGTAAACGCTCTGTTCTCGACCACTATAGGCATCAAAGACATGCTGATAAACCAACTCCACAGAATGTGGCCAAATCGTATCATCATAACTTGCTGGTAATTCATCCAGAACATCCTCAATTACACGTTTCACCTGTGCTTTGGAGCGCTGCTTTTTACGCCAGTCAATCACCAGTGTTTCTTTGAGTTTTTCGAGCAGATCCTTCGCAATACGTTTAATGTCGTTGCGCTCTTTCTCGCTCAGATGAACTTCCGACACCAGAAGGTCGAATATCGCCAGCTCAGCTTCACTAAGTCCTTCACGCATTGCACGTTTTTCTTCCGGATCTAGTTCATCACGGATAAACTGTTTGAGTTTCTCAAAGAACTCTTCGGTCGTGTATGCTCCCAGATTGTATTGATCCACCAGTTCCTGGAACTTTTCCTGCAGTTGCTGACGAAGCTTGTTGCGCTTTACCATATTTGGCAGCTTTCGGGCAATAAGGTTTTTCAGTTTATCGGCATCTGATGTCTTCGGCTTTTCGATACGATCCAGCATCTTCGCCAATGCTTCAAAATCAATATTGGAGATGTCGACAGGTTCAGGGAGGTGGGATTCAATTGCTACAGTTTCTATGGATTCATCCAGTAACTCGTTGACCTGGTTGCGGATCACCTGCAGTACATCCTCGTCATCGATGTCTTCGCCACTCTTGATCTTCATCTGACGATAAATGACGTTTATCGCAACACGCTGCCGCACGTAGATATCGGCTCGCGTATCAGGAAGGATGCCTTTGAATATCCGGTTTATCTGTCTCACATAGGAAGTGAACTCATCTTCGTTGGCCGGTTCAAGAAGGATTTCACTTGCTTCATCAAGCAGTCGGAGCTTCACAAAGTCATCCGTATTCGCAGTGATAATCTCATCAAGATCGATTTTACGTTCACGCAAATACTTTTGCAGCTCAAAAATAGCATTTTCAAGGGCATGCAACAGTACGGTTTTATCCTGCGCCGGTGTATCAGATTCTTCGCCGTATCCGGTTGAAGGCTCCTTGACACCGTGGCCGTATCGTCCCAGTGCTTCCTGCAGTGCTCCAAAGATATTGATATAGTCCACGACCTGTCCGTTTGGCTTGCCCGGATAGACCCGGTTGGCCCGTGCGATGGTCTGCATCAACGTATGGTTTTTCAACGGTTTATCTAGGTAGAGCGTGGACGTGAACGGGGCATCGAATCCGGTCAGCCACATGGCACAAACGAACACGATGTTCAGCGGATCGTCGGGGTCTTTAAACTTTTCGTCCAGCCTCTCTCGCTGCATCCGCTCCCGATGGGGTCTTAGGTCGATTCCCTTCGCAGCAAGACGCTCGTATTCGTTCTGGCCTCCGGAGACGACAACGGCCATATCGGTTCGCTCCATATAGGCTATGTCTTCTTTGATCTTTGCCAGTTTGGAACCGTACATCACGCGGGACTTCACCTTCAGTCGCCCCAGTTTGTGTTTCCAGGCTTTCTGCACTTTGTCATACATTCGGATAGCCGTTGCCTTATCAATCGAAACAACCATAGCCTTGCCCATGAACTCGCGCCCCATATAGTGCTCGACGATATCGTCTGCGATGGTATCAAGCCGTTCCTCGCGGGTGATGATGTGGTAGGCATTGGCAAACTCGCGCTCAAGTTTTGCCTCCTGCTCGTCGGTAAGATCCGCCTGGTCGAGGATATCGACGATCTCCTCGCCGAGATCCTCTCGGTTGAGATTGACCTCCGGTACCCGGTTTTCATAATAAAGTGGCAGCGTTGCTTTATCCTCAACGGCATCGGAGAAATTGTAGATACTGACATAGTCGCCAAAGACCTCTTTCGTCTTCTCTTCACCGGCAAGCAACGGCGTTCCGGTAAAGGCGATAAAGGCGGCATTCGGCAATGCCTTGCGCATGTTCATTGCCAACGATGCATACTGGCTTCGGTGTGCTTCATCCGTAATGACAATGACATCATCACGATCGGAGAGTTCCGGGAAGGTCTCTCCACCCTTTGTACCGAACTTCTGTATCAGTGTGAAGACATACCGATGGTCTTCTTTCAGGAGTTGTTTCAGATCATCGCCAGACTCCGCCTGGCACTCCTGTATCAAAACCCCTGCAGCCTGAAAACCCTTATATATCTGGTCGTCCAGATCGGTACGGTCAGTGATCAAGACGAACGTCCAGTTCCCCGGTATTTTTCGGAAGATCTTTTTCGAGAAGAAGATCATGGAAAAGCTTTTGCCGCTCCCCTGGGTATGCCAGTAGACCCCTAGCTTGCCTTCGAGTTCCTTGATATGCCGCACTCCTGCGAGCGCTTCGTTGACTCCGAGGTACTGGTGATACTTGGCAACGATCTTCACCGTCTCTTTTTTTCGGATATAAAGAATGAAATTCTCGATGATATCCAGCAGGCGGGTTTTGTCGCAGGTACCGCGCAGCATTACTTCTAGGCTGACGCGACGCTCTTCTTTTTCACTTTCAACCTTTTTCCATTCGGCGAAATGCTCCCAGCCGCTTGAGATCGTTCCTACCCGGGACTGGATGCCGTTTGAAAGGATGATCAGCTGGTTGTACCAGAAAAGCTGGGGGATAGTTGAGCGGTAGTCCTTGAGGTTGTCTTTGTATGCGTTAATGAGTTTCCGGTGCGAGGTTTTGAGTTCAATGAAAACGAGCGGGAGGCCATTCACGAATCCGACCAGGTCCATTCGCCGAGTTTCAACTTCCCCGGTAATCCATAGCTGCGATGTGAGAAGGAAGTTGTTGTTTTTCGGAACGTCCCAGTCAATGATTTTTACGGTTACTGTGTCCTCGCTGTCCTCGTCAATGATATTGATTTTGACGCCATCTTTAATAAAATCGTAGACCTCTTCGTTTGCAGCAATAACGCTCATGGAAGATCGATCGCGCGTCAGTTCTTCTATTGCTTCTTGAATGACATGGTTCTCAAGTCCGGGATTTAGTTTCTCGATAGCTTCATAAAGACGACCGAATAGGAAAACTTTCGAACGGTCCTCTCGACCAAGAGTTCCTTCCAGACCAAAAGTTTCATCATAGCAGTGGCAGCTTTCCCAATCCATTCCCTCAAAGAATTGAATGGCAGGTTGTTCTACTAAAGCGTCCTCACTATAGCTCATTATGCCGCCCTATTCCAATTTATCCCTGAGCCGTTCAAGCATTCGCTCAACTTCTTTCCAAGGTAACCTGCGCTGCTTCATTTTCATATCCTCAAATGCTCCCTCGGCACGATCAATGCCAATGATACCCTGAACAACCATTTGTTCTACAATCCAGAGTGTCCCTTTGATCTCAATTTCTTCTTCAGCAGCTACAGTACGCAATGCCATGTCCCCTGTCAAAAGAGGGCACTCTTCCTGTTTCGCCAAAGCAAGGGCAAACAGATCATTTGGGCTGGTTTCTATATGCTTGGCCTGAAGCGCAACAGCATAATCGACTTTTTCTGATTCAAGCGATTTGATCAATAACCCATAGGCAGGCAACTCTCCGTGCTGCTCCTCAAGCTCTTCAATGTACAGTACATCAGGCACTGCAAACGCATATGAGAGGTCAAACATCTTTTCGATGAGCCCGCACACATCGAGATCAATGATAATATTTGTATCACTGATCAGAAGCTGCATGCCCATCCTCAATCATTCGTAATTGATAAAATTTATGGACACTCATATCCATCAAATCCGCAGCTTTTGATTCCCCGATATATTCTTCGGCCAAAGCATGAAATACCAATTGCTTGAAATGGTGCGGTTTTTCTGCCGGATATGGTTGAGGCTCATTTTTACGCCAGCGCCGCTTCGAGAACTCAATCATCAACTGTTTATGATAGCTCTGCTTGATGATTCCAAGATCTTTTGCACGATACAGGATCCCGGACATACTGATACCGAACTCCTGTTTGAGCATCAGCAATTCCTGGAGCTCCAGTCGGGTTCGAAATTCGCCAAGTTCAGACCAGATTGCATCTTCCGGCAGCAAGAATGCTCCTGCAAAACGGTGGCAAGCAAGCTCTTCATCCAGTTCATCGATAAGACGTCCTTCAAGGATAAGGTGTCCGAGCTCATGTGCCATGGTGAACCGCTGACGGTCACCGGACCAATTACTAGAGATTACAATGACACGCTGACCATTCACTTTGGCGGCCAAACCGTCAAATTTGCTATCAGCGCTTTCCCCTATTTCAAATACACGGACCCCCTTGCTTTCAAGCACATCCACGAGTTCCGGAATCGGGTTTAACCCCAGTTGCCACTGTTCTCGTACCGACTTTGCCACTTCTTCAATTTCATCCATCGATGTAACTTGCTCTGGCAAATTACTAGGGATGACAAATTCCTGGACCGGCGGCTTCGGAAAAAGTGATTCAAGCTCCATCCGACGTTCAATCAAATCAAGGATTTTTCCCTCTATCATCTGCAGTTTTTTTGCAGAAAGCGTACTCTTTTTACGGTATTCCGGTTTTTCAAGTTCCAGTGTCGTTGAACGCAGAAAATATCCGACTTTCACATTCAGGGCTTTTGCGAGTTTGATCAACATTGTTGAGTCGGGAGTTAAAGTCCCTTTCTCAAATTTGTTGATAGCTGTCTGGCTTACACCAACTTTTGCTGCCAAATCGCGTAACGACAATCCGGAAGTCTTACGCGCACGTTCTATGCGTTGGGCCAACATAAGCACCTCCTCATACTAAGTTTACAAAACAAACCAATTATGGCCACATTGTAAATTTTTTACTCTTCATTTATACTGAAATAGGTTTACATTTACAAATTATATGTTATATTTGTAAACCTATTTCGCAAAGGAATGAAAATGTTGGATTTAAAACATGCATTTCAGACTGCGGCATCAACCGCGGTCGAATTTTCATGGCCGTATCTCTTGCTGGCAATCGGTATTGGTATCGTCATATTCATTTTTCGTTTTGATCTGTCAGACACTTATCGAGAAAGAAACAAGCTGTTGGACCTATCTGCCAAACTGATTGTCTTGCCTGTAGCAGCACTTGGTTGGTACCTGGTGGCAAATGAATACTATTTTCTGGTTGCATTGATTCTGACTGCAGTCATTTTTTATTTGCTATATCTGCTCAGTTTTTTGGACAGGTTTATCTACGAATAAACTTCAAATCAATGTCGCTTGATGGCTATGACTGCCGGGTTCAGACGTTAAACGAAAAAAGTCAAATACCTATGAAAGGAGAAAAGATGCCTAATAAGAAACAGACCTCTAAGAGTGTTGCTTCCAAAGCTGCTAAGGTGCTCAAAAGTGGTTCTGCCAGCAAATCATGCAAGTCTCTTGCCGGCAGTGCTCTGAGTCAAACCCGTAAAGGGCGAAAATAGTTCTATTGTTGAGAAGGTTTTATTTCCTTCTCGACTTCAGCAATTAACTCCGGGTTTCTGTACGAGTTATCATAATCTTTATCACCTCGCACTTCGGATGTGATGAATGACAAATTTAGTGAATACGGTATCTGGGGTTCATATGAATGCATAACTTCTCCCATATCATTCCCTTTATGATCTAAAGCCGAAGCAACTACAACCTTCATCTTATCTGTTCTAAAACTATGTCGCTGTTGCTTCCATAGTTTTCTAATATATTTAGGGCTGACATTTTCCGAAAAATAGATTGCATTCAAACTATGATGCAACTGCAACTTGTTGATACTCGCAATGTCGTGAGTATTTGTGATCTCAACAAAGTTACTGGCTCCGTGATAAACAGCTTCGTCTAATAATAAAATACATGTATCAGGCGTAATAGGATAAAAAATCATTAATCCAGGAGATTGTAACCCAAGAACGCCACGTAAGTGAACATTTTGATAATACTTATTATAAATAACTACTGGTGCATCACTAAAAATAAATTCTGTAGATGTTTTGTTTTTCAGAATATAAATTCCTAAGTCTGAGATCAATGCTGTTCTTTTTGTGGCAATTTCTAGTGTCATCAGAACTGTATCTGTTAAATCCGTCGATATATCTAGAAATTCTTTATATTTGAGAATTTCATCGTTTACTTGTAGTTCCATATCCTTTAAAAATACTTCTTTAATTACTTGCCCAAACATCTCACTATGTTTTTTCGCTTCAAACTCCGTTCTTGATTTTTGAAACATAATTGCTTGCAGTAATTCAAGCAAATCTGGATTCAATCCAAGTTCTGGGGCTTCATCGCACATAGTGGCATATTCAATAAATTCTTTTTTTGAGTTAATTGATTGAATTTTTTTTAAAACTGCACTGTGTCGTCCCTCAATTTTTGAAAATAGGCTTTCAATTTCAACAGATCCGTAAAAATTGTTTTTTGAACATTGGCCTTTGATTGGTGCATTTTCAATGATTTTTCCACTATCTTTAAGCAGGACATTTATGCTTGATTGTCCTTTTGAAAAATAACGAAAATAATATTGTGGAACGAAATGCTGGTTTTTTCTATTTGCCATATAGAAGGTTAATCTTTCCCGAGATAAGTTTCGGTAGTAGCATATTTCGTTGCTTTTGAAGATTCCGATTCCTAAGCTTTAGATTAATTTCTTTGTCGAACAATGCATCTAACAACCTTTCCGCTTGTTTCCGACTTCCTTCTTCTGGCAAAATTATCTTGATTTCTTTTAAATGTTTATCTCCCAAATGGGCAACCGTAGTACCTACAATCGATTTGTTCAGATCCAAAATAGGTTTTTGGAACGAGAGAAAAACAAAGTATTTCGAATAATTATCAAACGGAGTAATCTTAACTACTCGCTGATTCAAGTACGCATGACCTCCGGACCATTTCCCCATGTGAAAATCACCATCCATACCAATAAGCAAATCGCCATTTTGAAGAATTTGATCTTCTTTTTTTGGATGTTCCTGGGTAAACGTATTTGACAACCCCTTCGGAATATCTCTAATACGTACAACGGGGATTCCATTCCCATCATCGGTGAATAGCTTAGATTTAAATGCAAAACCATATGTTGGAGCTGCGATGTCAAAAAGTTTAACAACCTCCCACCCTTCCGGGATCTTCCCAAGCTCCGAGTCAACCATCTTGATCGCTTCATGCCCCGGAAAGCGGAATTTGACAAACCATTCGCGGTAGAGTCTTCGGGCCATCTCTTCGAGGATGGCGATGCGACGGTTGTTGTTTTCGATCAGGTCGTCGTAGGTGGAGAGGATGGAAGCGATTTTCCGTTGCTTATCCAAATGTGGCAAGTCGAATTTAAATGAACGAATTGAATCCAATGTAATACTGGCTTGGCTTGCTGCCCCTTGTGCAGTACCGACTATATAATCTTTAAAATCGTTGTTTCTTAACAAGTAAAATAGATATGTTTGGTCTATAGTCTTGTTTGGGATGACTTTAACAGCATTTTGATTAAGGAGTGCCCCATTAGTACTTCTTGGTACACGTATCGTTTTACCTACAACAGATGCTGGATTGCTTGGCCAAGAGCCAACAGTTTGAATAATAATGTCATTTTGTTGAAGCTGATATTTGGAATATTCCCGTGCTAGCTCTTTTGGTATACAAATTAGATTCCTTGGATCAATGGAGTCCGAAGTAAAATCACTAACCTTAACGATGGGTTGCCCCTCTGTGACATACCATTTACTTTTAAAAGCGAACCCTTTTTGTGTCGTGATGTGCTCACCTAACGTAGTTGACACTTTCACTTATTAGTATCCTAACACTTCTGCAACATTCTGAGCAATGATCTTTTTAAGCTCATGCGCTTCACCGTTCAGAATCTCCAGCTCCTCCTGCAGCTCTTCAAGCTTGATGCGGAACTCCTCTTCATCCTCTTCCTCCCCTTCGGCAACGCCGACATATCGTCCGGGATTGAGGCTCCATCCCTGCTCTTCGATCTCCTCAGTTGTCGCAACTTTACAGAGTCCAGCGATGTCCTGATAAGTGCCATCCGGGAAGAATTTCTCGATGCTCCAATCACCACTGTTTCGCTCGTCGGGGTGGGTTGCCAGGAAAGTGTCGTCTACCATTTCGCCCCGGTAGAGCCGTACAATATTGGCAACGAAATTGAGCTGTTCGCTGGAGTAGTCGCGCACGGCCCGGGTGACCTGGGTGTAGATGTGGCGAGCATCAATGAAGAGCACTTTGTCCTTGCGACTTTCAGGCTTGCCTTTGTCGAAGAACCAAAGTGTGCTAGGTAGAGTTACCGTGTAGAAGAAGTTGGAACTGATCGCCACCATGACGTCGACGGCACCGCTTTGGATGATCTCGCGGCGGATCTCCATCTCGGAGCCGCGGGCATCACTGGCTGAGTTGGCCATGACGAAGCCGGCACGACCTTTAGCGTTGAGCGCCGAGTAGAACATCTGGATCCAAATGTAGTTGCCGTTATCCACCCGCGGCATCCCGAACGGGAAGCGGGCCTTGCTGTCTTCGAGGCGCTCCTTCTGGATCTTGTCAACGTTGAACGGGGGATTGGCCATGACGAAGTCAAACTTGCCGACGCTGTCGTGGATGTCTTCATAGTAGGAGTTGCCGTTTTTGATGTCCCCTTCGAGACCGTGCACCGCGAGGTTCATCTTCGCCAGGCGTACCGTATCGCCTGTCTTTTCCTCGCCGAAGATGGAGAGCTCGGAAGTCGCCGTTTTGTTGTGCTCCCGCACGAACGCCGCACTCTGGACGAACATGCCGCCCGATCCGCACGCCGGGTCGTACACCTTGCCGCTGTAAGGCTCGATGATCTCCGAGATCAGACGGACCAGCGGGCTCGGCGTGAAGAACTCGCCGCCGCCCTGCCCCTCGGCCCGGGCGAACTGGGTCAGGAAGTACTCGTAGATCCGACCGAAGACGTCGGAACCAATGTCGAAACGGATCGCCGCGAAGTTCTTCAGCAGTCCGGAGAGTGTATCGCCGTCGAACTTCGTAAAGGTCTTCGGCAGGGTATCCTTGATCGCCTCGTTCTCCGCTTCCAGCGCCTTCATGGCATCGTTGATCGCCTTGCCGACATCGGCACCGTCAGGCAGCTCCAACAATTTCGAGTATAGTGCTCCCTCAGGGACATACATCGCCCCCTCCGCCTGGATGGCCGTCTTGATATCGCCACCACGTCTGCGGGAACTCTGCTTCTCTTCGATCCTCGCCTTCGCCATTTCGAAACGGTACTCCGCATAGCGCAGGAAGATCAGCCCCAGCACCGGACGCGAATACTCCTGCGACGTCAGGTCGGAATTGGCCCGAAGTTCATCGGCCGCATCCCAAAGTCGTTTTTCCAGTTCCTGAATGTTTTTGAAACTCATAATTATCCTAGTTGATACAAAATTCTTTGAAGCTCAAATGATAGTCATTACGCAAGTCGATATGGTCTTCGATCGATAAATAGATATTTATCATACGCCCTTCTGCGTTACAATCTAATTTGTCAAGGTGGTCTATTATGTATTGTGTCGGGATTTTGAATAGTTTGAAAGCATGGTTGGAATCATCCAGGGCACCCGCGAGTACAATATACTCATAACTCTTGAGGTCGTCTTCGGAGAACTTGAACCACCAATTTCCCAAGTCTCCCTCTTCTTCCCATTTTCGGCTAGAACACAGTTTATGTCGCAGCAATTCGGGATAATTGCTTTGTAAAAAAGGCTTCGCGTTGGAACGTACTATATTCTGATAATACAATGCATCTAAAAATGCGGCCCTGCCATTCCATACGGACCGCTGCAACCCAGTAAGCACAGATGGATCCTGGCTCCACCACGCACAGTTGATGATTTGCGCTGTAATCAGGTCCCAATAGGTGTCTATGTTCAGCTCACGCTCGATGATCCCAAAATCCCGGCACAACTGCCTTTTGTTCTGCGAATCCACGCACATGAAATAGTCAGGACGCTTCATGGTCAGCAGTCTCGTGGACGTAGCAAGCCTGTTCTGCTCTTCCGTGAACGACTTGGAAAATTCATCGATATAAGCGAGATAGTCTTCCCGTGTAACGGTTCCATCGTTGGGTATCAGGTCCAAAGCACTTGATATATGAGGATTGTTATCGTTTATCTGTTTTTTGAAGTCTCCGCTCCCTTTCATGCTTCCGAACCACCGCCAGTCCAACCCGTCTTCAATCCTCTCATAAAACCCACCGATCTTTTTCCTGTCGAGTTCACCCATTTGTGCGAAATTCTGATGTGTACTAAACAGCTGATGAGCCTTGCTTAATACCGCATCTCTATCTATGATGGTGCCCTTCTCAAAAATCGTAAATTCCTGGATCTCATTGAAGAACTCCTCCCAGGTCAAAGAAAAAATCTCACTGTCAAATGTACGTTCTGAATCCTTTGGTGGCAGTGGAGTCGCAACACTTTGCAATGCCTGGCTTTTGGCCTTGTAAAGCTTTGTGTAAAAGTTGATGAACTCATTATCTATCTTTTTGGCGTTTTTTTCCCATTCTCCCATCACTTTCCAAATATCAAGCTGTGCAGTCGATGCATCTGCATCTGAATCACTGACAAGTACCATAATCTCGTCATTATTACCCATGGCTGCATTGGTCAAATTGGCACTCCCAATCAGGCATTCCCAGCCATTGTTACCCATATCGAAATAGTAGATTTTAGGATGGAAAACGGCGCCTTCATGCATTCTGACTCTGGCTTTTTCAAAACCCTCGAAAGCTGCCAAAAATTTCGGATCTGTCTGAAAGAAATGTGTCCCTACAATGAGCTTTTGTATTTTTTCTTTATTTTGAAGGAGGGCATCAACTACGATATTCCCGGCACTGGCCCAGGCGGAAGCAATTTGTATCCGATCACACTCATCTATCAAAGAGACCAGCTTCTCTCTCAGCTTGACGTTGTCGGCAATGATCTGCATCAGATCAAACCATCTTTATGCATGCGTTCCTGCAGTGCAATGAGGATGTAGGCACTGACCGTACCTCCATGAAATGCTTTGATCTTATCCTCCCATTCAACCGGGATTGTAATCAGCTTTTTCTTCTTCTCTTTCGATATTACTTTACTACTATTCTGCTCGCTCATTGCTGCAGAGCTTTTGACTTTTTCAATATTTTTCAGAAAATCTTTTTTTGCCATCAAGAATCCTTTTCATATCTAAAATATATCTTTTATATATTTATAATATATTTAATATCTCACCTATCTCTTTACACAACGCTTTCATCTCCAGAGCCGCCCTGCCCTGAGGAGCATGTTCTATGACACTTTTCCCTACACCAACAGAGTTAGAAAAATCCACTCGCTGCCTCAATACCGACGTCATGAGTTCAAAGTATTCCGACATCAATACAAACTCCATAACATCACCAAAATTTCTGAGAGCAGGGTTCAAGTTATTTAACACAACGTGCGTTTTAATGGTCTTTTCTTGAAAGCCCGACAACGCTTCCAATATCTCTTCATATTTCTGTAGTCCTAAAAGATCGAATGGCTTGTCGGATACTGGAGTCAAGAGGACATCTGACGCCATAATGGCTATTCGGTTGAATGAACTGTCGAACCCGCCAGAATCGATGATAGTGAGACGACCCTCATGATCTTTTTCGATATAGTGAACAAACTCGTCAGCATCTCCAAAATGACAGATATCAAGAGGTGCCATACCCTTGTCAGTACGAATCCTATTTGCAGCACTCATGGAACGCTGCATATCCAAATCGATGACTGTAACGGGTAAGAACTTTGAGAATTCCAATGCCAGGTTCCAGGCGATAGTCGACTTTCCAACGCCGCCTTTTTGGTGAGAAAGTGTAAGAATCAAGAATATCCTTTAGATATATATAGTATATCTAAAAAATATTTATTAAATATCCAATAGGCCAAGTTTCATGTTTGTCATTAGGTAACTAGATTGTGCTTGATTTCCCATCTTCACTTTGACGAACAAGACTTTTATCATAGTGTTTTAAGTGGCAAAAAATAGTATGACGTGTTGCTAGCCATACAGATCCGGTTGTCCGTATTGGCGGATGTGGCCACGGTTTTTTATATTTACTTTTTAAGGGTCATATTTGCAATAACTTCTTGAATTTTCACGTATTAGTCGCACTTTTTTTCGTAAATATATATTCTTCATAAATGAACATTAAAAGGTAAGAATTCCTCTCTGTTGCAGTGACACTATGCTTCATATCAATATGTAATGATAGAAGCTCGAAGGATCCTATTATGTTAATGTGACGCTCATTTTCTATTCAGGAAAGTCACATGAGAGATAAATACTTTTTGCTCACACCAACAACCGATACGGGAATGAAGCGCGCTCTGGTTTACTACTGTCTGCTGTTGACCAGTGAGGGGTTTTTCATTTTCTTAGATGAAAGTGAATCATCGCCAAAATCGATACAAGAAGATATTTCAGCCGTCTTGTTGGACCTGATTCACATGGGTGTAGATAACTTGGGTGAAGCGCCTATCCTATTCAAAAATCATGATTACTTCGACGAAATTCGGATAGATAATTTTGGAAACGCTTCTTTTTCTTGGCTGGGAGCTACATCGGAAAGAGAGGCGATTGTACTCATCAATAAATGCAGCACCTATTGAATTCGTACTAAGCCGTATGAAAATTCAGAGTGATGTAGAAACTGGGACGAGCGCACGCGACTTCAGTCTTAGTACCGCTTCATTAATTCGACTTTCACTGACATTCAGTGTATCGACAACATCCTTCATCGTCAACTTTTGATCCATGAGGATCATTTTCTTCACACGAGTATCGATAGTTCTCTCTTTCCAATAAAGATACAGTGACACCAGTATATAGATGAATGTAAATACGATGAAGAGTGGGAAAGGTATAAAGAACACGCCTCCAACGATGAAGGAAACAGGGAGAAATATCACCGCAAAGATGCTCCAAACCATATAGCGTTTGATATTAGGGACACGCTCCGGGATCAGGCTATTCAATAAAGCCAAAAAGACCAAATAAATAGCTATATCCATCACAGCAAACAAAATAGCAGTAGCAGCCATACAACCTCTTTTTTTTATTTAGAACTCAAAAGACTTCTGCCTTCAGGGAACTAAGGATATAAAGTGAACACAATTAACTGTATAACACATAAGACAACATATTATCGTTATTTTATTGATTTATACTTTATAGTATAGGGAGTATTTTCGATTCTGCTAAGAGAGTTTTCAAAATGCAATAGAGTCACAAAAATCTCCGAAGTGGTACCTATAATGGGGGACTATGATCTTATACGGTTGGTGTGAGGCAAAGAGATGGAAGGTTGAAATATGAAGTGGTTAATTTGGAACATAATCTTTTTTGATTCAATCCTTACTGGCTATGTAAGCAATCAGGAGGGCCTGCTTTATGGAGTCTTCCCATTCGTATTAGGCGCATTAGCGATTTACATTGTTACTAAGCCAACTTCCACTCTCAGCCAGTGGGTATTAAATCTATTCTGAACGTTTTGACAGCCAAGGGCATTTACATGAATCACTACTTTTACTTAGAGTCTTTATGCTTTTTTTCGTATTGATATTTTCCAATTGACAAAAATACGCCAACTGCGGCCAAGATGGCTAGTACAATTTCACCTGGTGTCATATCCATGTTGTTTCTCCTCTTGCACGTCTCTGAATGAGCGGTTTGGGGGCACTCGCTAGTCACTCTCTCTAGGATTTCCCAAAAATTTCCCCCTCCCCTGGTACCCAGATAAAAAGTATCATACCAGCATCTCAAATGAAAGGAGGAGATATGTCAGATATGACCAAAGAGGAAAATGATCTCTGGTCGGATATTCATAATCCGAACAACGACGCGGATATGGATGATTGGGCTGATACCCACAATCCGAATAATGACGATTATCTTTTCGATGACGAAAATGATGACGACGAATAATTGCCAATAGAGGCAATGAAAAAATAAAAGGACCAATCATGAATAAAGCAAATGCCGATCATAAGGCAAATCAGAACAACAAAAACAAGGGAACTTCAGGCACCAACAAGGTGTATGACAAAGCACAAGGGAACCGTGGGAAGCAGATGAATACTGATCAGAAATAAGATCAGTTTTGCCAGACCGATGTGCTATGGCACATCAGGCCTGGTCAACAGAGAACTCTTTATATGCCATATCAAAAAACGTTTCATAATACTCTTGCATCCACTCTACCAGCTCACTGTCCAATTGAAATGGTCTCTTTCCTTCCAGCTCTTTGGGAAAGTCCGTATTGATACCTAAGCATTCTTGAAAAAATGAATGAAGGGCCAAAGCATGGTAGTACAACATGATCGAGTTTTCCAGTGTAACAGGAGCTATATCAGGTTTTATTGCCAATAAAAGATCGCTCATATCACGATATGAGACCGGGTGCTCTCCTCTACGCCATTGTTTGAATTTTGTCCAAGCTGCGTCATTAGGATCATCCTGTTGAGTATCCGCCTGAATAAACTCTGCCATTTTTTTAAAAGAAACCCCTGTGACATCTTTCCACCGTCGGAAGAGACGTTCGATGGGACTAAGATATTTATTCTCTTCCACTCTTGGCATAATTAATTTGACGAAAGAAAACTCTGGGCCAAATTTTTCTTGATATGCAATACCTATTTCAGCATCAAAATAAGCTGCAAAAAGCATCATGATTTTGCACTTCGCTTTCCCTAATGTAATTAGAACTTCTGGTGACAAAGCAGTAGCTTTCTTCAATATGTTCTGCTCATATTTACTAAGAACCGTCTGCATATTCTTTTCTTTTGCGAAAAGATACAATTTCTTTTGCGGGCTCTTTGTCTTGTTTATATCCTGAATCAATTTGCGTTCTGAAGTTATAAGCTCTTCCAACTTTTCAAACGACTTTGGAAAGAAATCTGGGGGAAAACCAAGTTTTAAACCTTCCAATATTGGTTCCCATTCAGAAATATAGTTTTTGGGGCTTTTTTTTCCACTCAACATATCCTGTAAGCTTATTCTAGCAACAGAATTTTCGGGGATAGCATGGCCCAATTTTTCTATCGTCTTTCTAGACGGACTTGTCTCCCCTGAGAATATATTTTTCAATGTTTTTTGGGTGGGAAAATCACTAGTATCTGAAGAGCCGACTTTATATAGAAACTGTTCTGGGCTATTGAAACCATACAGTTTAAGAATATCTTTCACGCTGGGCAAAAGCAACATGTATTTTATACCTCATAATAAACTTCTATTTCGTTCTAGGAGAATAATACCTTTGTCACCTGATGTCTTACATTTGGGATAAGATGTGCATAGCGCATTGTCATCTCAATGTTTTTGTGCCCAAGTTGTTCTTTGATTTGCAAAATGTCCAGTCCCGCTTCCGCCAGCCAACTTGCATGTGTATGCCGTAATGAATGGGCGGTGATTTTGTATTTATTTTCTCTGTTTCTATTCCCTGGAATCACAATTTCCACCGCAGCCAAAAAATAGTCCGGCATTCTCAAAACAATTCCACCATTGCTATTGCATATGACATTATCATCAAACCTATTTGCATAGAGATAGTCCATAGTCTCTCTGAGGATCCCATTCATTGCGATATGGCGATCATTCCCATTCTTCGTCTTTTTGAAATAGATGGTGTTGTTTTCAAAATTGACGTCATGCCACTTCAATCGAGTATCCATGCCTGTTTTGTTCTTCTGTGCCGAAGCACCCGTAATCTCGCTGAAACGGGCCCCGGTAAAAAGCAATAACACGGTCAAATGATATGTAAGCGGATGCGTCGCTTTCAAAACCTCCAGAATTTCTCTAGCCTGTTCTTTAGTCAGATATGCCTGACGTTTATTGTCGATGTCAGGCATTTTCACTTTTCCGCCTCCGATGGGGTTGGTGAAGTTTTTGAGAACATTGTGTTTGATCGCAAAATTGATGATTGTTCGGATCAAGGTCAACTGGTGTTTGACAGTTTGAGCCTCCAGGCCTTTGGCCATGAGATCCTGCTTGAACTTTTCAAACTCCAAAGAGCTCAACCCTTTTACATTTTTATGACCGAATCTGGGTTTGATATGCTTATAATAATTCTGTTTGTCTATGAGATAGGATTTTTTATTGGCCTTGGCATAACTGAAATACTTTTCCCACAAATCATCGAGCTTAATCTTGGCAACTCTTCCACCCTTGAGCACCGGTTCTTCGTCATGTTGAAGTCGATATTTCATTTCGATGAGTTTTGCGAAAGCGTCTTTCACTGTAAAGTCGGATGTTTTGGTTTTTTTACCTACCTGAACCTTTTTCGGCTTCCCATGCTCATCGCGGTAGTTGATGTAGTATGAAACGTCACCATTTTTGAGCTCATTGATCCATACTCCATTGTACTTCCCACCGGCAGGTTTCATAGCCATGAACAACTCTCTTATGAATGTTTTTTTTATCTTTCTCTCTTGAAAGATTGTAACAATACTTTGTAATGAAAAAAATATTTTTTTACTACAGTTTTTACTACAAAATTTGAAAACCAATGATAATGAAGGCATCAACATGAAAAAGATATCACGGCCAATATGGCCGGTAAAATAGGGGTTCTGAAAAGATTTGAAACAATTTAAGAAATTTTGAAAAACGTTTAAAATTAGACTTAGGATCTGGTGCCCAAAAGGTGTGGAGGTTCAAGTCCTCTCGTCCGCACCACTTTTAGATCTTCACCATCATTTAACATTTTCCAAAACCCTGAATAAAAACGCCAGCAAGAAATACAACCTGCGATTCTGCATCAAAATATCCCAAAGAGCATGGCCGCACTTATTTGCCCCGATCGAACCGGTCGATATAGAGCAGCATCACCGGCAACACGAACAGGTCCGTCAGCAGCGAGATAAAAACAAGCACGGCACTGTAGAGGCCGATGAGCTGAAGTGACTCCACCGTTGAGAGGTAGAGTGCCGCAAAGACGGCAATCAGCACCACAGACCCGATAATCACCGGGATGCCCGAATAGAAATACATCTTCTCCAGCGCGTGCTTCTGGCTCCGGCCGAAATAGCGTGCACGAAAATACTTGTATGCGAAGTGGATCGTCGCGTCCGACGCAAGCCCGACGGCAATCGTCATGGCAATCAGCATCTCCAGGCTCAGTGGCACGTCGAGCAGCCGCACCAGCAGCCCGAACCAGGCGATCGGCACCGCGTTGACGACGAATCCGACAAAAACCATCGGCACGGAGCGGAAGATCCACCCTGTGATGAACCCGATAACGAGCAGGGCCGAAAACAGCGATGTCGACAGCAGCAGCGTCTTGTTGAATTTCGCGCTATCAAGCAGCGTCTCCTTGTCCACGAAGAAGATCTCCAGGGCGCTGTAATGCGACAGCCAGTCGATGAGTTCCAGCTTGTCGACATCAAAGAGGTTGATGCGGATATTGACCGCGTCCTCATCGTAGTAACGCTCCCGCATCCCGTAAAGATCGAGGTAGAAAAGTGCCTGCATCAGCGCCTCGTCATCAAGCGTGTCCGTCTGGGAGTTGGCGTCGTTGAGGTTCTTGACGATCGACGCGAGGGAGACGACCTCCCCCAGGCCGTCCTCGAATTTGTCTTCCAATGCCTCCGTGAAACGGTCGATGGAACGGATAAGTTCGAGATCGATCCGCGAATAGGGGATCTTGAGCTGGATCTGGTCATTGACGACGTTGAGGTTGAAAAAACGGCTGCTTTCGCCGTAAATCATCGAACCGCCCAGCACCATGAGCCCGAAGGTCGCCCCCAAAAAAAGGTGGAGAAACTTCCGGTTGTAGTGCAGCTCGCTCGACGCGAAAAAATAACCCATCTTCGCGTAGGGAATGTGTGCGTGTTCCAGTTCGAAATAGCTCAGCAGCGCCGGCAGGAAGGTCAGGTTGATGACGTAGCCGACGATGGAAGAGAAAATCACCCCCAGACAGAGCAGCCGGATAATATCCGAATCGATAAAGAGCAGGCTCCCCAGCCCGAGGGTCGTAATAACGGAGGTCCAGAGCGCCGGTGCGGAGCTGCGGTTGAGCATCTTGATGAGCGCGTTGCGTTTGTCGATCTTGTACTGGGAGACATGCCAGCGGTAATAAAAAAAGAGAAAGTCCACGAGCACGATACTGATCGTGATGAAAGGCATCGTCATATGGACGGCGTCTATTCCCGTCAGCGCATAGATCAATGCGAAGGTAAAGAGGGTACTGAGGGTGATCACGACCAGTGCGCTGATCGCGGCGATATAGTTTTTGAACAGCCCCCTGAAGACGAGGAGTATAGTCAGCAGCAGTATCCCGCCGTAGCGCAGCAGTTCCGCCCAGTCGACACGCTCGGGCGTCGCCGAATAACTATAAGTCCCCGGGATCGCCAGGCCGTCGACAGCAACGGGAGTCTGCGCGCTGATAAAGAAACGGAACGTCCTGAAATCGGCATCGACGACGTTCCCGTAGGCGTTGAACGCCTCCTTGACCAGCCGGGTCAGACGGTAGGAATCCAGTTCCCCGGTGCTGACGACACCCACCATCTCCGATTCCCCGCCGATCGCACTCTGCTCCTTGCTGAAGAGCGAGTAGACCTCATCCACCCCCTCTAATCCCTCAAGCCGGTCGTTGAGCCTGTGAAGCGCCTCCCGCGTCTTTTCATCGAACGCATCGACATGGACCGTCAGCTTCGAGAGGAGATGGGGGGTATAGCGGTTCGCTTCGCTCCGGTGCAGTTCGGCCGAATCCTTCAGCCAGAACATCGCGTCCGAGGAGAGAACTTTGGGGTGATAGAGCGACAACACCGCGAAAAAAAGCAGGAGGTAGGCGGCAATAAGGTAGCCCCTGTAGCGGGTCACGACATCGACATACCTGGTAACGTCCGGTGTTTGATAATACATAGTGCCTCGCTAGGGGTGCAGTGCCACTATAAGATACGGACGCTTGTAGACATCCATTTCACGGGCGACGGCTGCGATCTCATCGACCCGTTTCTGCATCGGTCCGGTCACATCCGCCGTATGGGCTTCCTGCCCGACCATGACTTTCAAGAGGGTTTCCGCCGGCCGTTCAGAGCTAAAAATTGCCGAGACCGTCCGCTCGGAGTGCAGGCGCGGAATGCTGTAGAGGTAGATATAGTACCTGTATTTCGAAAGCATCTGCGCATTCTGTGAGACCATCCGGATAAATTTGCGTGAATGGGGACAGAGCGGATCGACGAAGACATACACATCCGTGCTCCCCTTTCCCAGCACAATGGCATCCTGCCGGATCCCTTCAAGCAGGGCCATCGCTTTCGCGTAAGGGAGCTGCAGATGCGTCTTCTTCTGCTCGGCGTGAACAATGGAGACGATCAGCAATAACGCAAAAACTAAAATTTTCATAGTCAGATTGTATTCCAAATGCGTTACATAACCAAAACGGTTCTGAATGTTTTTTATGCAGATGATTTATGCACGCTGGTGCAAATAGAAAATTGCCGTAAAAAGGGTGCTTTGATTTTTGTTTATTTTAAGGAATGTAGCGTATAATTACGCTCTCTTTTAATTACCAATGTGCGTTCGTGGTGGAATTGGTAGACACGCTAGATTCAGGTTCTAGTGGCTTAACGGCCGTGGAGGTTCAAGTCCTCTCGAGCGCACCATCATCAAACTTTTCCCAAACAAAAATCTTTCTAACCACAAACCATTCAAACCAGATCCGCATCCCGCAGACTTTTAACATCCGGATTGCAGGCAATCTTATGCGCCATATCGACCTTCTCGAAACGTGGCAGTCCGCTTTTGCATGCCACCGTTGCGTCGCGGAACCCTTCCCCCTTGTTCAGGTAGATGTTGAAGCCGTTCTCATAGAGGGCCAGTCGGGTCCGGAGAGCCGTGGAATAGGTCGTAATGACACTTGTATCATGGGTCAGGCGCGCCAGCTCGGCAAAATATTCGGAGGTCCAGAGGATCGGGTTGTGCTCCGGGCTGAACGCATCCTGGTAGACGATGTCGAAGGGCTCCGTCAGAGTCGGCAGCGTTTCGCGAGCGTCACCGAAGAGCACCGTAATCTTCACCCGCTCATCTTCGTAGCTGCCCGTCCGGCTGATCGCTTCAATGATCGGCTGGAAAGGATGGAAGATCTCCGGGTACTCAAAGGTGTCCAGCGAGCGCACCAGCGCCTCGTCCAGCTCGGGGGAGACGATCTCGATCTTTTTGCCGATCCCCTGCTCCTGCATATAGTAGAGCGTTGCGAGCGTATTGAAGCCCAGCCCGAAACAGATGTCGAGGATACGCAGCGACGGTGCCGTCTCAAAACAGGAGAAAGCCGGAATGACGTGCTTTTGCAGTGACTCCGTCAGCGCCCCATCCTTCGTGGAGTGGTAATGCTCGCCGTACTCGACCGAATAGGCGGTATTCGTACCGTCTTCGCTGCGCACGCTTTGGTGCAGCGCATCGTCAAAACGCGGCATCAGAGACCGTTCCCCCACATATGCATCTTCTTCCCCATGACGACCGTCACCCCTTCGGCGACCTCCTCGATAACGTTACCGGCGCGGAAATCGGCCTTTTCCAGGAGCGCAAGCTGCCCCTCGGTATCGGCTGCCCCTGTCTCCGTCACGATGACCACCTCGGCGGCGTTGGCCAGGGTCGTATAGATGGCACGCAGGATGCGTTCGGGCTGGCTGTGGCGGTGCAGGACGTCCCGGATAAAGACGATGTCGTTATCCCGCGGCAGGGCGCGGAAGGGTTTGGCGAAATCGGGGACGCTCTGCCGCTGAAGCGTCGCCCCTGTCCCCTCCGGGAGCGGCAGATGCTCCCCAGGGTACTCCGCCAGCGCCAGACGGCCGTGCACCGGCCCCAGCCGCTGCAGCAGCGCCTCGGTGAGGGCATCCGTATGGGCAGTGATGTCGAGGATCTTGTAGCCGGGCTGCGGCGTAAAAAGCGCTAGAAACTGCTCCAAGCCTACTCCGGTTCCACGAGCGGCGGCGGCTGTTTGAGGCCCACTTCCTCTTTGATGTTCTCGAGCGTATTGCCGATCTTCTTCTGGTACTCGCTGCTCTGGGCGAACATCAACTGCAAGTCGGTCGGGCTGCCGCTTTGGCTGTAGGCCACCTCTTCGGAAATGACGTCGTTGAGACAGAGTTCGAAAAGGGCCTGGTTGAACGTCGTCGAACCGAAGTGCGAATGCTCGTTCTCCATCACATCGTTGAGTTCGAAATCCCGCTTGGTCCGGATCAGGTGCGCGGCCATCGGCGAGCGGAACAGCATCTCGCAGGCCGGGACGAGCCCGCCGTTCTTGTCATGGATGAGCCGCTGGGAGACCACCGCTTCGAGGTTGCTCGCAAGGTTCAGGCGGACGCGCTCCTGCTCAAAAGGCGGGAAGATCGCGATAAGGCGGTCGATCGTCTCCTTGGCGTCGAGGGTATGCAGGGTCGAAAAGACGAGGTGTCCGGTATTGACTGCCTGCAGGACGTTCTCCGCCGTTTCGAGGTCGCGCATCTCGCCGACCATAATGATGTCGGGATTCTCACGCATCGCTGCCCGCAGTGCCTGGTTGAAGCCCTTGGTATGCAACCCGACGTTGCGCTGTTCGATCACGCTCTTTTTGTCGATATGGACGAATTCGACCGGGTCCTCGATCGTGATGATGTGCTTACGGCGCTCCCGGTTGATCTCTTCGATCAGCGACGCCAGGGTCGTCGATTTTCCGCTGCCCGTCGTTCCCGTGACAAGCACCAGGCCCCGCTCCAGTTTTGTGAGCCGGTGCAGCTGATCGGGGAGGTTGAGCGCCTCGAGCGTCTTGATCTCCAGCGGCACAAGGCGGAACACCATCGCGATCCCGTCGAGGTGCCAGAAGAGGTTGACCCGGAAGCGGCTCTCGGCGTTGAGCACGTACATCGTGTCATACTCGAACTGCTGCTCGAAGATCTCGTACTGCGCCCCGAGGATATGGCGGGCGATCGCCTCGACTTTCGAGCCACTGAGCATCTCGGCCGTCAGCGGGGTCAGGTCCCCCTCGATCCGCGCCGTAACGACGGCGCCGCTTTTGACAAAGAGGTCACTTCCCTCTTTCTCGACAAGTTTGTCCAAAAAATGTTCCAGGATTAGAACCGGGTCACTGCTTCCGTTTATCATGTTTCGACTCTACCATAATCTATTTTGCCGCGTCAAGGCCGATGTGCGACGGCACCTCGCCCTTCTCGCTGCTGAGGGCTTCCGGATCACGCTCCGTGATCCGGCCCGTTTCCATGCCGTGCGTGGTGATCATATAGTTACGTATCGCTTCCGCACGGGCACGTGCCAGTGCCTCCAACGCCCCGTCGGGCAGCGGCTGGCTCGCGATCATCTTCGCGACCAGTTTCTCGCGGTAGACCCGTTTCCTCGTCTTCCGGTCCGCGTCCATCGCATCGATCTCCTCTTCGAGCGCATTAAGCGCCTCTGTGCCCAGCCGCTTCTCGAAGAGCGGTTCCAGCAGCTGCGGCACCAGCGCATTCTCCGTCGTTGCGGCATCCTCGCCGCTGCGTGCCAGCACCTCGCGGACCAGCGCCTGCTTCTTCAGCTCATAGGCATCCGCTTTCGGGTCGTACGTTCCCTGCACCGTCATGGCGAGTTTCGGACGTTTGACCAACACCTTCGCCAGCATATCGAGCCGTTCCCGTGCCACGGCGTCGACTGCCGGCGATCCCGCGGCGAAAACGACCTCTTTGAGGTCGTCGCCTTTGATGCCCAGCATGGAGCCGATCAGATCGAACGGCGCCGTGACCGCCTTCGTCAGCAGGTTGACGAAAGCCTTCCAGACCACCTTGCCCCATTTGAATTGCGGATTGTTCACATCCCCCTCGACCGGCATGTCGATATCGATGACGCCGTCGCGGTCTTCGAGCAGGGCGATGGCGAAATCGAGCGGCAGGCTCACCGAATCGTTGCTTTCGATGGTATCGCCGAGCATGATCTTGTTGATGACCATCCCGTTGTCCCCCTGCATCGCGCCCTTGACGATCCGGTAACGCAGCGTCACCGAAAGCTTTCCGCTGTCGATCGCCCGGCCGACGAACTTGCCCGAGTAGGGGGTGTAGGATTTCAGCTCGATATTGCGGAAGTTGACCCCGATATCCGTAAAGGCTTTCGGGTCGCCCGTGTTGAGGCTCCCCTCGGCCTTGGCCGCGCCGTACTCGTCGATCTCCCCCGCCAACTGCAGGTAGGTCGTGTCTTCGGGCAGCGTTGAAATCCCCAGCACCTCGCCGTTGACATCATGGATCTGCGTGTCGAAGGGGAGCGGAAGCGACTCATCGGCAAAATGCACGGCCCCGTTGTAGAGCGTAAACTTCATGATACGGACGGGGAAGGGCTGCTTGTCTGCTTCGGCCGGTTTGTCTGCCAGTTTCGTCGCCGTGGCTTTCTCCGAAGTTCGCACAAGGTTTGCAAGGTTCAGTGTTTTGTTTGCATCGATCAGGATCGAGCTGAAGAATCCGCCCATCGTCACGTTATCGACATAGAACTGGTCGGGGGAGAGTTCGAACAGAAGCTTTTTGGCCTCCAGCGTCTTCATCGAGACAAGGGGGATCCCGTCGCGGGTGTCGTTGACCAGAAGGTCATTCAGGTTAAAGTCGCCGCGAAGCCGAAGGTCCGCCGCACGCTTTGATGGGCGGTAGCTGGTCTGCCCCTTCAGGCCGACACGCCCGTCGGCGATCCGTATGAACATCCCCTTTTCCACGTAGGGGCTGAAGGGTTTCAGGCGCAGCCCCGAGACGCTGAAATCCGTCGTTGCCTTCAGCGGCTCCGGCACGACCGACCCTTTCGCACGCACCCTCCCGTCGCCGTTGATGCGGAAGCTGCCCTGCAGGCCGATGGTGCGGGAGGGGTCCGTCGTCACGCCGTTCACATCCAGGTCAAAACGCTGCAAGCGCGTCGTGGTCGTGCGCGCGATGGCGGCGTCGCGGAACGAAGCGGCACCGCTACGAACCTGTATCTTATCGATGGCGGCACTCCAGGGCGTCTCCGCCTGCTGCGCCTTTTGGGCGGTGCCGCGTTTGGCCGGTGCGGCCGGTTTCGCTTTGACCAGCTGTGCGGCGTCGATACTGCCGTCGCGCTCGCGGCGCAGGTTGACCTGGGGCTTCTCAAGCACGATCCGCCCGACCCCGGCCTTCTTCGCCGCCGTCGACGCCGTCACGCCCGTGACGGAAAGCGCATCGAAAGCGACAAGCTCCCGTTTCGAGCCTTTGGGCGTCACCAGCAGCGACTGCAGCGTTGCATTGGCGTCGTTGACGGTGACGTTGACCGACGCGTTCGCTTCCCGGGCGGTGACGTCCGCGGCGGCGCCCAGTACGGCGCTGCGCAGTACGACATCGTGCCGGGCCAGCGCGGCATCGGCGGCGGCATCGATGTAGGGGTTGAACCAGGTCACGTCCAGTCCGCTGCACGCTGCCAGGGCGGTCGCGTCCAGCGGCGTATGCGAAAGCCTCCCCTCCGCCTCGCAGCGCATCGCTTTGTTGAGCTGCAATGCCATGTCATAGGCGAGCGGCGTGGCCGGGAGCGCGCTGACATGGCGCGCGGTCAGGTTGAACTCGTCCAGCGCAAGGTGCACGGCCGGGCGGACGCTGGCGTCGTCGAAACGCCCCCGGATGTGCCTCAGTGCCACCCGGTTGATGAGCAGATCCCACGGAGCGGAAGCTGTCGCCGCCGTGTCCGGGGCCGGTGCGGCGGAAACGTTGGCTTCATCCGTCTTGGGGAAATAGTGCGCCCAGTTTAGGCTGCCGTCTCTGTGCCGCTTGAGATCGACATAGAGCCCGTCGATCCCCGCCGTATCAATCCGGCCGAACTGCGCGAGCGGATGTATCGGTCCCCCCTCGACCGTCAGCGATGCTACGCGCAGCACATCCGCGTTCTCAGCCTTGGGTTTGACGCGAAGGCGGTTGAGGGCGAAGCGAAGCTCATCGATCGTCGTGGCATTCAGCTCCGCCAGGTTGACGTCATAGGTAAAGTGCAGCTCCATGCGGCCGTCGGCCACCTCGAGGGCGCTGATCTCGCGCAGAAAGTGCCAGGCGTCATAGAGGCGCCCCGCATCGTAATCGACCGTTCCCGAGATGGCAAAGGGATCAAAGGAGTGCACGCGGCTCTTGACGTCGAGCAGTCCGCCCTCCTCCGTATGGGCAAAGAGGTGCAGTTCGTTATCGCCGCCGCCCCCGGTATCGATATCGTGCAGATCAAGGCCGATCGGTGAGAAATCCAGCTGAAGCGGCACGGGACGGGAGAGGTCGGTAAAGGTGATCCCGCCGTCTTCAAGCTCGAACGTCTCCAGGCGCAGCGAGGGCATGGTACTGCCGTTCGTCTCCGCGGGAGGTGTCTGAGTCTGTGCGGTGTCGGCACTGCCAAGGTGCGTCAGCCAGTCAAAGTTGAACCCCCCGTCTGGCTCCTGTACAATGGAGAGGCGCAGTCCCCGCAGCCCGAAATACTCGACGGAGATCTCCCCCCACAACAGGTGAAGCACATCGACGTTGACGTCCAGACGCCGCAGGCTCGCCAGCGGCGCGCCGTCGGGGTCGGCAAATCGGATCCCCTCCACCGTCAGGTCGAGGATGAAAGGGTTGAACTGGGCCCCGTCGATCTCCAGCGTCCCCCCGGTTATCTCCCCGACCAGCTCCGGCACTTTTGTGCGGATCAGGTAGGGAACGGCAAAGAGTGCCGCCAGAAGATAAAGCGAGAGCACGCCGAGCAGAATGCGCCGGATCCACCGTTTCATAACCGTCTCCTTGTCGTTTCTGCTCACATTATACCCCAGGTGGTAATGAAGCGCTAACCGATTTATGGTAAATTACCGCTATGAATGCCGAAACCGCACGCTCACTCTACATTGTCTCGAAAACCCGCAATGCCGGCAGCATCCTTGTAGCGCTCGGCATGACGGAACTGCTGCTGCGCCTGCACGGCAGAGTCGCGTTTTTCCGCCCGCTGATTGCCGATGCCCCCGGTGAAGATCCCGATACACGGACCATCCTCAGCCATTTTGCCCTGGAACAGCCCTACGAGAGTGCCGTCGGTCTGACCGTCTCCGAAGCCGAAACACTGCTCTCCGAAGGGAAGATTGACCGGCTGGTGGAAACAATCATCGAACGGCACGACGCCCTGCTGGAGGCATACGATTTCGTCCTCTGCCAGGGCGTGGTGAACGAATCACTCTCGCAGCTGATCGACTTCGACCTCAACGTCGAGATCGCCAAAAACCTCGCGGCACCCGTTGTGGGTGTCATCCCGGCCCGCGGGATGGATGAGACCGGGCTGAAAGAGGCGCTGCGGCTCTGGAGCCATACCATCAAAAAACAGGGCGTCTCGCTCATAATGCTCTTTGCGAACCGTTGCGACGCCGTGCTCTACGAAACCCACCGCCACGACCAGAACATCAGCCCCGGCATCCCGGAACCGGTCGTTCTGCTGCCAGAGGTGACGACCCTGGACCGCCCCAACGTCCTCCAGCTCGCCGAAGGCCTCGGCGCGAAGGTGCTGATCGGCACCGACGAACAGCTGCACCGCCTCATCGACCAGCCGCGCGTTGCCGCCATGCACCTGGAACACTTCCTGACACATATCCGCCCCAACGACCTCATCATCACCCCTTCGGACCGCGCCGACATCATCCTCGGCGCCACGGCCGCCAACTACGCCGGAAACTTCCCCGCCGTCAGTGCCGTCCTCCTGACGGGTGAAACGCCTCCCGCAGAAAGTATCATTGATCTGCTAAGAGGCCTTGACGCTATGCAGATCCCGCTGCTGTACCTCCCCAAAGAGACGATTGAGGCCGTCCAGATGGTCCGTGCCTTCCCCGCGCGCATCGATGCCGCAGCCCCCAAGAAGATCGCCACCGCGCTGGGGGTCTTCAACCAGAATGTCGACGCGGGGCTGATCGAAGCCAAGCTCGCCGCGGCATCGGCCGGGATCGTCACCCCGGCGATGTTTGAACACCGCCTCTTCGCCCGGGCCGCGGGCGACCGTAAAACGATTATCCTCCCCGAAACCTCCGACGACCGCATCCTCCGGGCCGCCGACATCCTGCTGCGACGGCGGGCCGTCGGCATCGCGCTGCTGGGCAAAGCAGAAACGATCGCGGCACGTGCCGCGGCCCTGGGGCTCGACCTGCGCGGGGCGATTATTGTCGACCCGAATGACGAACAGCAGAAACTTCACCTCGCCAAAGCCTATGTCAAACTCCGCGCCCATAAGGGGGTCAGCCTCGAAGCCGCCTATGACGCCCTGGGCAATACAACTCTCTTTGCGACGATGATGGTGGCAGTGGGGGCGTGCGACGGGATGGTCAGCGGGGCGACGCACACGACCCGTGAAACCATCCTCCCCGCCCTGCAGACGATTAAAACAGCCCCGGGGCAGACCCTCGTCTCGAGCTGCTTTTTCATGTGCTTCGACACCCGGGTCCTCGTCTATGCCGACTGCGCCGTCAACCCGGACCCCGATGCGGCCCAGCTGGCCGAGATCGCGATCGCGTCGGCGGAGACGGCGAAGCGCTTCGGCATCGAACCACGCGTAGCGATGCTCTCCTATTCCACCGGGAATTCCGGGGTGGGCAGCGACGTCGAGAAGGTGCGCGAAGCGACAAAGCTGGTACGCGAACGGCGGCCCGACCTCGCGGTGGACGGCCCCATCCAGTACGACGCGGCCATCGACCCGGACATCGGGGCGCAGAAGCTGCCCGGCAGTTCGGTGGCGGGGCAGGCGACCGTCTTCATCTTCCCCGACCTCAACACCGGCAATAACACCTACAAAGCCGTCCAGCGTTCGTCGGGTGCCGTCGCCGTCGGGCCGGTGCTGCAGGGGCTGAACCGCCCGGTCAATGACCTGAGCCGCGGCTGCAGCGTCGCCGACATCGTCAACACCGTCGCCATTACTGCCATCCAGGCACAGGAGAGCCTCTCGTGAAGATCCTCGTCATCAACGCCGGCAGTTCGTCGGTGAAGTTCAAACTCTTTGAAATGCGCTCGGAACAGGTGATCGTCTCGGGCCTCGTGGAAAATATCGGCCGTGATGATGCCCATGCCATCCTGCACGGATGCCAGGAGCACGTCCGTCTCGACCTCCCCGTCGCCGACCACGACGCCGCACTTGCCGCGGTTCGCGACCTGCTGATCGACAACGGGTTCATCGACAGTTTCGACGCGCTTGAGGGCATTGGCCACCGGGTCGTACACGGCGGCGAGCGTTTCAGCGGTCCCGTACGCATCGACGACACGGTCCTGGAAGCCATCGAAGCCCTCAGCCCCCTGGCCCCCCTGCACAACCCGGCCAACGCCAGGGGAATCAGGGCCATGCGGAGCCTCGCCCCCCATGTCCCGCAGATCGCGGTCTTTGATACGGCATTTCACCACACCATGCCCCCTTCCGCCTTCCGCTACGCCCTGCCGGCGCGCTTCTACAGCGAACTCTCCGTCCGCCGTTACGGCTTTCACGGCACCTCCCATGCCTACGTCGCCGCCGAATGCGCGGCGCGGATGGGCAAATCCCTCGACGCCGTCAACCTCATCACCCTGCACCTGGGCAACGGGGCCAGCGCCTGTGCCATCCGTAACGGCCGCAGCATCGATACCTCAATGGGATTCACCCCGCTCGAAGGGCTCGTCATGGGGACGCGAAGCGGCGATATCGACCCGGGCCTGCTCGCCTACCTGTCGCGCGAAACCGGTATGGGTGCGGAAGAGCTCGATACCCTTCTGAACCGTGAATGCGGTCTGAAGGGTATCGCGGGGACCAACGATATGCGCGATATCGAAAACCGGATGCGCGACGAAGACCCCGACGCCCTGCTCGCCTTCGAACTCTTCGTCCGCCGCATCCGCAAATATATCGGCGCCTACGCCGTGCTGCTCGACCGCGTGGATGCCGTCGTCTTTACCGGAGGTATCGGCGAACACAGCGCCGCCGTCCGCCATGCCGTCTGCAAAGGGCTGCATATCCTGGGAATCGAGACCGATAAGATGAAAAATGAGAATCTGACGGAAGAGGGAGGCGCATTCCACGCCGAAGAGAGCCGAAGCCAGCTGCATGTCATCCCCACGGACGAAGAACACTCCATAGCACGGCAGTGCCTGCCCTACCTCACCCAGGGAAGATAAGAACGGACAGAATACATCACAACTGACTGGCACCCATGGAACACCCAACACAGCTGTGACATGTGAAAGGCATTCAGGAAGTTATACGTCGCGGCAGCCTTTTCGTACTTTTTTCTTCCCGGTTCGGCTTCTTTTTTGTACGAGCATAAGCGCTAAAGCACAATGCATGCGAGGCACTAAATGCCTCGTTGTAAAAAAGAAGGGGAACAAAGCTGCAGAAGAAATGCCTTGAAATGAAAAAGAGCAACAGTCCCTTAGAACTGGATCATCCCGTCGATCGGGGATGAGGCCGTCGCATACGGGCGTTTCGGGATACGCCCAGCGAGGTAGCTCATGCGTCCTGCCATGACGGCATGCTTCATCGCCACCGCCATCGTCATCGGGTCATTCGCCTGGGCGATCGCCGTGTTGGTGAGGACCCCTTCGGCCCCCAGTTCCATCGCCGCCGCCGCATCGGAAGCGCAGCCGATTCCCGCATCGACGATAACCGGAACGCTGACCGCTTCGCGGACGAAGACGACGTTGTACCGGTTCTGGATCCCCAGGCCCGAACCGATGGGTGCCGCCAGCGGCATGACGGCGTGCGCACCGGCATCTTCGAGGCGCTTGGCCATGATCGGGTCGTCGGAGGTATAGGCCATGATCGTAAAGCCGTCCTTGGCCAGGACTTCGCACGCTTTGATCGTCTCGAGGACGTCCGGGTAGAGGGTCTTTTGCGTATCGCCGATGACTTCGAGCTTGATCAGGTCGATGCCCGTCGCCTCGCGGGTCAGACGGAAGGTCGTGATCGCCTCCTCGGCCGTCGTACACCCCGCAGAGTTGGGCAGGAACTGTACGCCCGTTCCTTTGAAGGTGTCGCGCAGATTCTCTTTGTTCGGGTCCGTGATGTTCAGACGGCGCACCGCAACGGTGATCAGCTCGGAGCCCGAAGCGAGTGTCGCCTCCTTCGTCGTTTCGAAATCTTTGTACTTCCCACTGCCCACGATCAGGCGGCTGTTGAACTCATATTTTCCGATTTTCAGTGTATCGCTCATATTCTCTCTCCTTGTGGGCATCACTAAAAGCCCTGTACGGTCTCAGCACCGCAGAGAAAATCATCATCAAGGCGACGCTTTGATGGCATAGCGAAGGCTACGTCGAAAAGCGACAACGCCGAGGATGGCTTTCTCTGTGGTGTCCTTTGGAAGGGCATTTGAAACACGATCTTTCCTCCGTTTCGTTTTGACATAGCCTTGGCTATGCCTACAACGAAAACAAAGACAACCTCATATTTCAAATGCCCTCTGATATCCGCACAGGGTTTTTAGTGATGCCCAAATGCTGCCGGGTTATAACACAGCTAATCTATGACGTATCTTACGCTAAAGTCCTAACGGCCGCCTCTAATCCATCCCCGCCGCCCAGCAGGTCGGCAACGGTCCTGGGAAGCAGTTCGTACTCAAGATCATGGACGGCCGCTTCGAAAGCAGCCGCATCCATCGCCTCCGTGCGCTCAAACGAGGCCTGTGCAATGACGGTACCGCCGTCAAGCTCCCCCGTCACCCAGTGGACGCTGACGCCGCAGACGATGTCCCCGCTCTCGTAGGCCTGTTCGATCGCTTTCGCCCCTTTATACTTAGGCAACAGCGAGGGGTGGATGTTGACGGCACGGATACGGTCGGTGAATACGGGGGTAAGAATGCGCATAAATCCCGCCGTCACTGTCAGGTGGGGCGTGTATTTCTCGATCCGCTCAACGAGCACGGCGTCGAACGCTTCGCGGCTCTCATACAGCGTATGGTCGATCACCTCCACCGGGACCCCGAAAGATTCCGCCCGCTTGATCCCCGGGGCCCGGGGCCGGTTCGTGATGGCGGCAGCCACCTCTATGCCCATGGGAGGCAGGTCTTCGAGCAGTTTCTGGAGGTTGGTCCCCTCCCCGCTGAACAGAATGACAACGCGCGGCTTCATAGACGGCAGACCCCTTCGATGAGATCGTCCGGCGTCAGCGCGTAGGGCTGTTTTTCATAACGTGCAGCGACTTCGGTATGCGCCAGGGAGGCATGAACGGCAGCGTCCAGCGGCGTATAGCCCTGGGCCAGCAGAGCACCGATAAGTCCGGAAAGGACGTCGCCGCTGCCCCCTTTGGCCAGGACGTTGGTGCCGTGGGGGTTGACGTAGAACCGTTCCCCCTGTCCGATGATCACATTGGCCCCTTTGAGCAGCAGCACGGCGTCGGGGTAGGCATGACAGAAGGCTTCGACAAAGCCGAAACGGTTCAGCTGCAGACCCCGTACATCGGTCGTGGCAATTCCCGTACGGCTCAGCAGGGTGGTAAACTCTTTGGGGTGCGGGGTGAGGACGATGCGTTTGCGCTTCAGAAGTTCCCCCAGCATCGGATGCGCAAAGATATCCGCGTCGCAGACCAGGGGGATATCATCGTCGATCCGCTCCCGCAGTTCCTGTTCGGCGAACTCCTGCCCCAGTCCCATCCCGATGGCGACGGCGTTGACCGTTGCGGGGCGGAGATGCGACTGCATCAGCTCATAAGGAATGGCGACCTCCTCGTTGGAGAGCAGCGTCACGAGTCCGGCACCGAAACGCAGCGCCGCCTTGCCGGCGATGACGGCCGCCCCGCTCTTTTCGCCGCAGACGATGCCGAGATGCCCGAAACTCCCCTTGTGCACGTCCGGTTCGTCGCGCAGCGGCAGGCGCAGGTCGCTGCGGTCCAGCAGTTTCCAGTTGCTCTCCCGCTCGTACAGCGCACGTGAAACGCCCAGCTCGGCTACGATAATCTCGCCCACCGCATTTTTGGCCGCGTCGCTGAACATGCCGCGCTTGAGCGCCCCCATCGTCACCGTCAGGTCGGCACGGAAAACCGCCGCGTCGCAGCCGCCTCCCGTGCGCAGGCCCGTCGGCATGTCACAGGCGAGTTTGAAAGCACTCATGGCGTTCATCAGCTTGATCATACCGATGATCCCGCTCCCCAGCGGCCGTCCCAGACCGCTGCCGAAGAGCGCGTCGACCAGGACGTCGCAGGGGGTGATTGCATTGACCACGGGCACGCCCAGCTTCTCCAGGCGCTCGAACTGCACCCGGGCCATCGGCGACTTCACCTCCAGCGGCAGCACGACCTCCACCCCGTAGGTACCGTGCAGCAATCGGGCCAGTGCAAGCCCGTCGGCACCGTTGTTGCCGGGGCCGCAGACGATGACGACGCGGCTGCCGGCGGCAAAACGTCCCCGCACCGCGACCGCCATCGCCTCGGCGGCATGCTCCATCAGCAGCTCTTCGCTGAGTCCGTAGCTGTTGTAACAGCGTCTGTCCAGGGAGTCTACTTCATCGAATAGGTTCTGCATGGGGATTCCGTTTTTGCCATATTATAGCCGATTCGGCTAAAAGGGGATCGGCAGGGTACGCGGGGTCACCGCCGTTCGACGATGGTGTCGAGGTCGAGCCGATAGTGCTCCGGCTGGGGGTTCAGGCGGTAGCCGAAGGCAATGATGAGGGCGACGGAGCGGGCCGGTTCCAGAGAAAGCTCCGCTTCGACCTTCTCTTTTTCAAACCCCTCGATGGGGCAGCTGTCGATGCCGAGCGACGCCGCGCCCGTCATCATGTTCGCCGCCGCCAGGTAGCACTGCTTGTGCGTCCATGCTTCGATCGCTTCGCGGGTGTGAAACTGCGGGCCCATGTGGTTTGCGTACACGCCGAGGTAACGCTCGTAAGCCTCTTCGGGAAGCCCCCGGCGCGCGAACATTGCCCGGACGTATTCCGTGCCCGGTTTGATACACTCGTTGTCCGCGGTGATAATGAGCAGGTGGCTGCTCTCGGTGATCTGCGGCTGATTCCAGCAGAGCGGGCGCAGCGCTTCGCGCAGGGCCGTGTCGGTGACGACGATAAAGCGCCACGGCTCCATGCCGAACGACGAGGGGGACATCCGGCCGAATTCGAGGATCTGTTCAAAGGTCCCTTCGGGGATCTTCTGCTCCCTAAAGCGCTTGCAGGCGTGGCGGAAGGCCATCGCATCGGCAAATTCAGGCACTGAGTCTCCTTTGGACCGCATGGACGGCATCGTCAAGCTCGAGATAGAGCGGGTTCTGCTTGCCGATCTGCGGCAGGTATTCGCGGTACTTCATGTAGACGCCCCACGGTCCGGGCGCTTTGTGCGGCCGGCCGCGCTTGTGCAGTTCGAAACTGACACTGGCGTTGATCAGCCCCTTGAGCAGCAGGATCTCCGGCGTCTTCTGCGTGCGCAGCGGAAACCAGAGCTCCTCGAGGGCCTCATGCGCATCGTAATAGCGCTCCTCGTTCAGGCAGGCGACAAACGCGCTGGCGTATTCACGTGTCAGCATTGTCTTTGACCTGCAGGTATTTGCGCCAGTAGCCCCGTCCCCCTCGCAGGGAGATGCAGTGCTTGCCGGGGAAGCGTTTGCGGAACTCCGGGAGACGCTCCTTGGAGGCCTTGCCCGTGTCGCAGTAAAAGACGAAGACGGAACCTTCCGGCTCCTTCTCCAGCATCGGCGGATTGTATGTGACCGTCTCGGCATGGTCGATGGGGTTGAGGATCGTATCGATCAGCAGGACCTTGACGCCCTCTGCCTCCAGCCGTTTCTTTTCGCGCAGGTACTCTTCCTGCGTCCATTCCAGGGGAAATTCACTCATGGTCGTTACTCTAGCAGGGACGGGTTGAAAGAAACGTTAGTGCCGTACGTTATTCTGACACCATCCGGTTCGTTTCATAATAGGCTTTTTGCCTAAAGATCGACCCCGTCCCAGAACTCATCAAAGTCGAGGTCCGTCATCGGGTCCGTCTGCTGCGCGGCGAGCTTCTGTTCGGCCGCTTCGAAGTAGCCCTTCAGGGCCTCTTTGATGATGACGGCGGGCGCTTTGTTCAACAGGGCGCTGTAGGTCTGAAGCGCTTCGACCGTCTCGTTGTCGAGGACGAATTTGATCTCTTCGTTCATCCGGGTACTCCTTGCAAATGGCATGCGAAACTATAACGCCTTTTTCTTTGCGGCAGCCATCCCGCAGAAGGTGCACGCTTTTGTATCAGCATCGCACAGCAAGATTTACCCCGAAACCGCTAAAATGGCTTATGGCAAAAAAGAAAAAGAAGCTGACACGCCTTAACGCCTCCATCCGCCGCTATTTCGACGGCGACGGATTTGACGAAGGGATCGAACGCGTCGAGACCGCGACCCTGAGCGAACTCGTCCAGACACTCGGGTTCGTGCCCGAAAGCTGGGAGCGCGAGGAGCTGGTCCGGACGCTGCGACGCCTCTGGAGCGACGCCGACGTCGAGATGCGCCAGGCGATCACGGCGTTTTTTACCGCCGAAGGGCGGGTCTACCCCTCCCCCAATACCAAAGAGCCCTCCGTCGAGCGCAGCGAAAAGATCGATGCCATTTTGGAGACGATGGATGTCACCCCCTCCGAAGCCCGCGCACTGCACAACAGTTTCATCGAAGTGCGCACGAAAAAGATCACGCCCGAAAAGATGGAAGCGAAGCTCGCGCACCTGCGCTTCGAGCAGAAACGCGCCCGCATCGAGAAGGCGTGCGAAGGGCGCTTTGACCTTGACGACCGTTTCGAATTCAACACCCTGCTCGACTATGACCTTTTCGGGGAGCAGTTCCGCAAGATCCACCCCCTGAAAACTCCGGCCTTCTCCTACACCTACCTGAACGACAGCGACGAAGCGGAACTGATCGCGGAGATCACAACGGCCAAGGCGGAGGTGACACAGCAGAAGCAGGCCGAACTGGGCGCCTTTCTCGCCACCCTCGGCACGGACCACCCCTACCTTTCGCCGGAGCAGATCGTCCAGACCCTCAAGAGCGCCCCGCCGGACTCCCGTCTTACCCATCCGCCGCTGCCCGACACCCTACTGCGCGCCATCCTGGAGCGGCAGACCCCGCTCAGTACGATGCTGCAGACCGATGAGGAGATCGTGCTGGGCATCCGGGACAGCTTTATCCCGCAGGGGTTCCTTCACCCTATCGAACACGAAGCGCACCTCTCCCTGCTGCGCGATCCCGTCCTTGCCGCCGTCTGGGCGGGCGGGCCGATCGACGTCACCGGCGAACTCGCCACCACGCTGAAAAACGAGCGCGAAGCCTTCGGCGGGCAGCTGGAGACCCTCGCCGGCGAATGCGCCGTACTCGCCAAGCTGCTGAGCCCCTCCCGCGATGAGATCCTGCAGTGGCTGGAGGCGGAGCTCTCCGAACACCTCGGCGACCACCTCTCCATCAACTCCAAGCTCTGGCGCAAGACCCTCTTTCACTGGGAACGCCACATCCACGACGCGCTTCTCCGCCGCCAACGCCAGGAGCTGCTCGCCCGCACCATCCGCGATTTTAAAAACCTCTTCCCCCTCGCCCGCGAACTGCGCCGCAAGCTCATCTTTTACACCGGCCCGACCAACAGCGGGAAGACCTGGCGTGCGATGCAGGCGATGGAAAAGGCCGACACCGGCTACTACCTCGCCCCCCTGCGGCTGCTCGCGCTGGAAGGCTACGAGTCCCTGCGCGAACACGGGATCGGCGCCTCGCTCATTACCGGCGAGGAGCAGCTCATCGACGAAGAGGCAACGCATATCAGCTCGACCATCGAGATGCTCGATTTCCACACGGATGTCGACGTCTGCGTCATCGACGAGGTCCAGATGCTCGGCGACCGGGACCGGGGGTGGGCCTGGGCGAATGCCATCATCGGCGCCCCCGCCAAAACCGTCATCATGACGGGTTCCGAGAATGCCGTTGACGCGGTGCAGAAGCTGGCCGACTACCTCGGCGAACCGCTGGAAATCGTGCAGTGCGAACGCAAGAACCCGCTGGAGCTGATGACCCACGCCACCCCCGTCACCCATATCCAACCCGCCACGGCCGTCATCGCCTTTTCCCGCAAGGAGGTGCTGCGGCTCAAACAGCAGCTCGCCCAGCACTTCCGCGTCAGCGTCGTCTACGGCAACCTCTCCCCCGAAGTGCGGCGGGAGGAGGCGCGCCGCTTCCGCGAAGGGGAGACGGAGGTGCTCGTCGCCACCGACGCCATCGCCATGGGGCTCAACCTCCCCATCCAGACGATCCTCTTCTCCCGGGGCGACAAGTTCGACGGCGAAAACCAGCGGCCGCTGACCGCTTCGGAGATCCACCAGATCAGCGGGCGGGCGGGCCGCTACGGGATCAAGGAGAAGGGGCACGTCGGTGCCATCCGCCCCGACGTCCTCTCCATGATCCACAAACAGTTCCACAAGCCAGCGCGCCCCGTTACGGTCCCCTTCAACGTCATGGCCAACCTGGACCACATCAAGCTGGTCTCGGGGATTTTGGAAGAGGAGTCGCTCGCAGAGATCCTCACCTTCTTTGTCAAGAACATGCAGTTCACCGGCCCTTTCCGCGCCGCCAACCTCGAGTCTATGCTCGAAGCGGCCGCCATCGTCGACCGGTATGAACTCGACCTTACGGCGAAGTTCCACCTCGCCGCCGCGCCGCTGACGCTCAAATCGCCCTACATCGTCGCGGCCTACGAGCGCTACGTGCGTTCGCTGGCCCAGGCCAAGCCGATCGCCTATATTCCCCCGGCCAACCTCGGCGAGTACGCCCTCACGACCGACGAGCTTCTCGAGGCCGAGGACCGGGTCAAGGAGATCTCGCTCTACCTCTGGCTCGCCTACCGTTTCACCGACGCCTTCGTCGATACGGAAAAAGCCCGAGAATGGCGCGGCACCCTCAACCGCTTCATCGAGACCTCGCTGAAAAAGAGCGAGTTCGTCCCCCGATGCCGCCAGTGTACGAAACCGCTGCCGCTCAACTCCGAGTACGCCATCTGCCAGAGTTGCTTCCGCCGCCTCAACCGCGAAAAACGGAGCGGGGAACGCACCAAACAGGGAAAATTCCGGGCATAACCGTTTCCCCAGGAGGAGATCATGCAAAAATCGACCGCCGCCATCCTCGGCCTCTTCATCTTTCTCGGGCTCGGGCTTTTCGGCTACCTGCTCTCCACGGCCGCACTGACCGTCAAGGAGATGGAAAGGGTCGTTACCGTCAAAGGGCTGGCCGAACGCGAGGTCACGGCGGACAAGGCGATCTGGCCCATCAGGTTCGACGAGGCCGGCAATGACCTCGGCTCCCTCTATGCGACCGTCGAGCGAAAAAGCGCCGCCGTCACCGCCTTTTTGAAGGCGCACGGCTTCAACGAGGAGGAGATCACCGTCTCGTCACCTTCCATCGTTGACCGTCAGGCTCAGAACTACGGCAATACGGCCAATATCGCGTTTCGCTACACGGCCGCAACCGTCGTCACGGTCTATACGGAAAAGATCGATGCCGTCCGCCAAAGTATGCGGGAGATCGTCAACCTGGGCAAAGACGGCATCGCACTTTCGGGCCAGAACTACGAGCACCGTACCCAGTTCCTCTTCACCGGGCTCAACAGCCTCAAGCCCTCCATGATCGAAGAGGCGACGAAGAATGCCCGCATCGTCGCCGAGAAATTCGCCACAGACTCCGCCAGCCGCCTGGGCAAGATCAAAACGGCCAGCCAGGGGCAGTTCACCATCACGGACCGTGACAGCTCGACGCCTTATATCAAAAAGGTCCGGGTCGTCTCGACGGTCAGTTACTATCTGTCGGATTAAACAGGAAAACGCCGCCGCGTAGGGCGCGCTTATTTCAGCAGGTCGCTGTAGTCGTAGTGGTAGGGGCGAAGGTGCAGCTTGCCGCCGCGCACGAGGATGCGGCTGTCCTCTTCCGCGCGGGTTTCGAAACGCTCTTTGACCCGTTTGCGGTGTTTTTTGCCATACCCTTTGAGCTTCATAAAGTCCCTGAGGGAGACGAGGTCGTCAAAGTCATCGTCCTCGAAAGGGTCGGAGGTGTCCCCCATCGTCGCCTCCTCCGGTGCCCCCTCATCGATGATCCCGTCCTCGAACTCCTCTTCGCCGAGCGGTTCGGGGACCGATTCGACGATCTCTGCGGAGACCGCCTCTTCGACGACGGCTGCGGCCGCCTGTTCGGGCAGCAGTTTCGATGCGAACACCTGCAGCACGTTCTTGAGCTGTTCGTCGCGCTCTTTGTAGATCTGCTCGACTTTTTCGCGTTCGGCAATGAGCATCGCTTCGCGCTGGTCTCGGAGGCGGTTCACCTCCGCTTCGAGCTGTTCGTTCTTCGCCTTGAGACGCTCGTTCTCTTTCTCGATGTAATCATGAAAACGGCTGTCCGCCGCCGGCGCTGCCGGTGCGGCATCGGTGAGCACGACATATTTCACGCCGTTCTCGATAACGCTGTTTAGGGTTCCGCGGCGGATCCGGTTGTGGATCGCCTCCTTGGAGACATTGAAATGTTCCGCCGCCTCTGCGACCGTCATCTTGGACATCACTCTTCCTTTCAGCGCATATTTTCAAAGACGAGCGGGGCATCCCACTCCATCCCGCGGATCTCACGGATCACCTTTTGGAGATCATCGAGCTGTTTGCCCTTGACCCGGATATGGTCCCCTTCGATCTGCGCGGTCACTTTGAGCTTGAGGTTCTTGATCTCGGCAGCGATCTTCTTCGCCTCCTTGGCCTCGATGTAGTCGACCACTTTGAACAGCTGCTTGCGGTTGCCGCCGCTGCTGTCTTCAACGCCTTGCTTGTCCAGGACGTTCGACGTCAACCCACGCTTGAGCAGTTTGCCGATGACGATATCATGCAGGGCATCTAGTTTGTTGTCGCTGGCGCTTACTAACGTCAATGTTTTGGCTTTTTCGTTGTAGTCGATATCGGCCGTGAGCCCCTTAAAGTCATAGCGGGTCGCCACCTCGCGCTCGGCCTGGACGATGGCGTCTTTGAACGCCTGCATGTCGATCTTGGCGGAAATATCGAAACTGTGCTCTTTTGCTGCCATATAACACCTCTGTTTGTCATTCAAACCGATTATAACAAAATGAGCTTAAGGGGTTTGGCCGCAGGGGCTGCAGCCGGGGAAGAAAGGTTAAAAACTCGGCGCTCCGAAGTCCAGGCCGCCGAAGCCGCCCATCATGTTCGGGTCCATGAACCCCTCCATGCCGCTCTTGGTACGCAGCAGGTTGATATCCTGCTTGGGCGCGATCCCCTGGGGACAGACCGGGACGCATTCGTTGCAGAGCGTACAGTCCCAGATGCCGTTTTGCTGGACCGCTTCGAGCTTGCCGCGGACATCGCCGGTCCGGGCGTCGCTGACATAGCGCCAGCTGCGCGTCAGGGCAAACGGCCCTTCGAAATCCGGCTTGACGGCGTAGACAGGACATGCACTGTAGCAGGAACCGCAGAGGATGCAGTCGCTTTGCAGCTCGTTCGCCTTCTCCTCCGCATGCCCCATACGGATCGCGCCGCTGACCGGGTCGATCCACGCCTGCGCACCGGCGTTAAAGGAGAGGGGACGGTCCATATTGACGACCAGGTCCCGGATCACCTCGGCATTGCGCAGCGGCTCGACGAGATCACCATCTGAGGGTTTGTAGCTGCAGGCAAGGGCCTCGGTGCCGTTGACCCGCACCGCGCAGCTGCCGCAGACGCTGGAGCGGCAGCCCGAGGCAAACGTCAGGGTCGGATCGACGTGCGTCTTGATGTGGATGAGAAGTTCCAGCAGCGTTCCCTCGAAATCGACAGCATAGGTGACGGTTTCATCCCCTCTTTTGACGGCAATTTTCATCAGTCGCACCACTCCACTTCGTTGTCATCCTCATCTTCGTCCCAGTAGGGGTCCTCGCAGCAGGCGTCTTCCCACTCCGTCTCCTCTTCGTCGAGGAAATCCTCATCGACATCATCCGAACAGATCATTGGAAATCGAAACACAGTCCCTCCTCTTTGATACAGCTGAGCGAATGCACGGCCAGGGCGGCGTCCGCTTCCGGGAAATCGCTGCGGTAGTGCGCCCCCCGGCTCTCTTCCCGGCGCAGCGCCCCCTCCGCCACCGCTTCGGCCACGGTGAGAAGGTTCACGAACTCCAGGAAGTCCGTCCGGTTGGTATTGTAGGCGACATTGCGGTCTACGACGCCCATCTTCGGCAGTTCCGCCTGCATCGCTTTGACCGCGTCGAGCGCCGAGCGCAACCGGTCGGCGTCACGCACCAGCCCGACCTGCTCGTAAAAGAGCGTCGCCAGCGTGTCGCGGCGGGCGTAGAAGTCGACTTCGGGGGCGTCGTTGAAACACGCCTCCAGCTCCGGGGCTTCCGCCGCGGCCGGCACTACCTCTGCACTGCCGTTCTTCGCCGCCACTGCCGCATTCGCCCCCGCCTGGCGGCCGAAGACGATCAGCTCCAGCAGCGAGTTTCCGCCGAGGCGGTTTGCGCCGTGGACGCGGTGGTTGGCGCATTCGCCGGCGGCAAAGAGTCCTGCAACGGCGGTCTGCGAATCCGCGCCGACCTCGATGCCCCCCATCGTGTAATGCGCCACCGGCTTGATCGGAATGGGTTCGTAAACCGGGTCGACCCCTTCGTAGCGCTGTGCCAGTTTACGCTCCTGGGGGAGTTCGCCGTCGATAAAGGCTTCGCCGAGGTGGCGAATATCGAGGGTGACCTTCTCGCCGGCCGTGATCTGATCGTGAATCGCGCGCGCTACCCGGTCGCGGGGGAGACACTCGTCGATAAAGCGCTCGCCTTTGCTGTTCAGCAGGTAGCCGCCGGCCCCGCGCGCGCTCTCGGAGATGAGGATGGAGGAGCCCGCCAGGCCCGTCGGGTGGAACTGCACGAACTCCATGTCGCTGAGCCGTGCCCCGGCCCGCAGCGCCGCCGCATGGCCGTCGCCGCTGCTGCCGGCGGCATTGGTCGAGTGGCGGCCGTAGAGCTTGCTGTAGCCGCCTGTCGCGAGGATCACCGCCCCGGCCATGTACACTTCGACGGCACCGCTGCGGATATCGAGGACCTTGACGCCGCAGGCCCGCCCCCCTTCGACGATGATATCGAGCAGGAAACGTTCGTTGTAAAAGGGAATGCCCGCGCGGTTGCACTGGTCGTAAAGGGTATGCAGGATCTTCAGTCCGCTGTAATCCTGCGCATAACAGGCACGCGCCGCATAGGCCCCGCCCAGTTTTCGCTGGGCGATCTGCGCATCGTCAGTCCGGCTGAACGGCACCCCGATCGCATCGAGCCACTGCAGGGCGTCGATCCCTTCGGTGCAAAGCGTTGCCACCGCCGTTTCATCCGCCAGCCCCTGGGCGGACTTGAGCGTATCGGCGATATGCATTTCGACGCTGTCGTCGCCAGCGTGCCCGAGGGCCGCATTGATGCCGCCCTGCGCCATACAGGTCTGCGCCCTTGTCGGGTAGCTCTTGCCGAGCACCGCCACCGATGCCCCCGCTTCTTTGGCGGAGAGGGCGGCCGCCATGCCCGCACCGCCGCCGCCGACAATTAGTACATCAACCATTCCGCTCCTTTAGAGGCCGCAATTTACCGCGCATCATAACCTAGGAAGCGTTGCGTCCGTTTTAAAGAAAACCGCTTTCCTATTCGCCAAAGATTTCTGTCACGCTGCGGGAGGACTCGCCGATCTTCTCTATCCGGCCGAAGCCGATAAGGAAGTAGGTCTCCTTGGTGACGACCTCATCGATCCCGCCCTGGGCGTTGTAACCGATCAGTACGCCGTATTCGTCCTCGTCTTCCAGTTCAAAGGAGTCCAGCTGAATGATACGGCGGATCGTCGGCGTATGGAACGTCTCCAGCAGTTCGGGCACCACAGACGCATCCGGCCGACCGATATACATTTTACGTTCCTTCTTCGCCAGCCCGACGGGTTTGATCTCCACCCGTGACTCGGTTTTGAGCAGGGCGGGGATGTTAAGCACGACGGAGAGGGCGTCGTAGGGGCTGTAAAAATCGAGCACCTCGGTTTTTTGCCTGATTTTCTGGGTCTGCTTCTCCACCAGCCGCATGGTCATCGCGTCAAACGTCGTCTCCGTCACCGTCTCGTTCTTGTCCTGGAAACGGGTCACGGTTTGGGCCTCGTGATCGAAAACGTAGACGTTGGATTCGGTCGTTTTGTCGTTGGTCTGGTAGAGCTCGAAGGTATCGGTGATATACATCCCGTCCTTGATATGCCCGCGGCTGACGAAACGGTCCCGCTCATGCCCGGAGATATCCGCCGCCAGCCCCGTAGCGTAGTCCTCGACGATCATGCGGTACTCATCCCCGCGCTCAGCCATGGTAATCTTCGCCTCGCCGACTTTACCAAAGAGCGAAAGCATCACCTTGTAGCGGGTCGTTACCGCCTCCGAACCCATCAACGCCGATAAAAAAACAAACAACAACAGCAGACTTTTCATACGCACATTATAGTACAATCACGGCATGAATTCCGCCATCGTCTCGGTACTGGGCATCTACCTCTTTATCGGCGTGGGCTACCTGGCCAAACGCAGTTTCAAAGAGCAGATCGACGAACGCACCATCACCCTGCTCTCGGTCTACTTCCTGCAGATCTTCCTGACCCTCTGGGGACTGCTCAAACGCCCCATCGACACGACGCTGCTGCAGACGCCGCTGCTCTACATCGGCATCACCCTCTCCCTCGTCGCCGTAACGATGTTCGTTTCGCGCCTGCTCTTTGCCGACGTGAAAGAGCGCTCCATCGCCACCGTCGCCGCGCTGATCGGCAACACGGGCAACCTCGGCATCCCGCTGGGCATCGCGCTCTTCGGCGAGGAGAGCGTCCCCTACACGACCATCATCAACCTCGCCAACGTCTTTTTCGTCTACACCTTCGGCGTCTACTACTACTCGCGCGGCAACTTCAGCGTGCGCGATTCGCTGCTCAACATCGTCAAGCTTCCCGTGCTCTGGGCCGCCCTGATTGCCATTGGGCTGAACCTCGGCGGCTACCGCCCCTCCGGAACGATCGAGGAGACGCTGACGATGGGCGCCTACGCCTCAATGGTGATGCAGCTCGTACTGTTCGGCATCTACCTCTATGACACAAAGCTCACCGAACTCAACCGCGTGCTGATCGGCTGGGTCAACGGGCTCAAGTTCCTCGTCGTCCCCGCCGTCACCTATGCCATCCTCTCGCTGACGGACCTGCCCGAGATGGTCAAGGGTGTCCTCTTCATGGAGATGCTGATGCCCCTTGCCGTCGCCAACGTCAACCTGGCGTCGCTGTACGACTGCCGTCCCAGGGCATTGACGGCCCTCGTCTTCATCACCTCCGTCCTCTTCCTGGGGATCATCTTCGCCGCCATGCGCTACGTGCCGTGGCTGACCATCTGAGCTTCAAAGGAGACCTTATGCTCGAACTGACCGATGCCACCTATTCGCAATTCGTCGCCGAAATGGACCAGCCGCTTTTTATCGACTTCTACTCCCCGACCTGCGGCCCCTGCCAGCAGGTACTGGCCCAGCTGCCCGCCCTGGAGAAGCATTTTGAGGGCAAAGCGGTCATCGCCAAGGTCGACGTAACCCGCAACCCGAAACTGGCCGCCAAATACGAGATCCGCAGCGTTCCGTTCTGCGTCAGCATCGGGGCGAAAGACAAGATGGTGAAGGATTATGAGCTGGGTGCCGCCACGCCGGCGCGCTATATCCGTATGATCGAAAAGGCGCAGGGGAAAGGGCTGCTGGCGCGGCTGTTCGGGAAGTAGGCCTACTTCAGACGGTAGATATTTTCGTCGGGTACGATGCAGTAGACCTCATGAATGCGTGTATCGTACCGCTCTTTGATCACCACTTCCATGCCCAGGGACTCCGCATGGGCCTTGAGTTTCGGAAGGATGTCATCGTTACCCGTCGTGATCTCGACCAGCAGGTCTCCCTTGTAGCCGGAATAGGTACGGATGTCACGGATGGGAAAATCAAGGGCGAAGCGGATCATCTGCTTACGAACATCGGAGAGTTCCTCATGCGACGCCTCCAGCGTCGATGCCGATTTACCGTACTGCCGCTGCATGAAATGCGGCATATCCTCCGTGTTTTTGTTCTGATCGTCTGCCATCACTGCCTCCTTGTTTTTTCACATGGTATCATATTTTCCAGCCGCTTCACTATATAATGGTCCGTATGAACGCACCGTTATGGACCATCCCCAATCTCATCAGCCTTTTCCGGCTGGCCTGCGCCCCTTTTCTTGTCCTCTCAGGGCTCGCGGAGAGTGCGATCCCCTTCTTTTCGATCCTCTCGCTAATGCTCGTTTCCGACGCCCTCGACGGCTTCCTGGCCCGCCTGCTCCACCAGACCAGCGTCCTGGGGGCGAAGCTCGACAGCTACGGGGATTACGCAACCTACATGGCCGTGGCGCTCGGTGCATGGCTGCAGTGGCCCGAGCGTATCGAACGCGAAGCCCCCTTCATCCTGCTGGCCGTCGCCGTTTTTATCCTGCCTGCCGTCATCAGCATCGTGAAATTCAAGCGCTTTGCCAGTTACCACACGTGGATCACGAAGGTCTCAGCGGTCCTGATGAGCCTCGGCATCTTCGCCCTGCTCGTTTTTGACCTCTCCTGGCCCTTCTACGTCGCCGTCGCAGTCCTTGTCATCGAAGCGGCTGAGAACATTGCCATCACGCTGACCCTCGACTCCCCGGAGACGGACATCCGCTCCTGGTGGCACCTGCGCCGTCGCCGCTAGAACGCCTGCGCGATCAGCCAGTAGCGCGCAATCCGCAGGCTCCCGGCAAGCAGTAAGAACCATACGACGTTGAGCCGGGCCATGCCCGCCACGAGGGTCAACGGGTCACCGATCACCGGCAGCCAGCTCAGCAGCAAGGCCGCATAGCCGTAGCGGTGCCCCGCAGCGAGCGCTTTGCGCCCCGTTTTGCTCGCTTCCAGTTTCGTATGGGTCTTTTCATAGAGCCAGAATCCGAGAAGGTAGTTGACGAGGATCGCGAGGATATTCCCGGCGGAAGCCGACGCCAGTGCCACGCCGCTTTCCATCCCGCTTGAAAGTGCGGCAACAAGGGCGGCTTCGGAACTGAACGGCAGCAGGGTCGCGGCAAGGAAAGCGGAAAGGAACAGCCCCAGAGGGCCGTAGGCATCAGGCATTGACGAAAGTACGGATGTTTTCGATGACCTTGGCGATGAGGGCATCGCGCGCCTCGACGGAGGTCCAGGCGATGTGCGGGGTGATGTAGAGGCGCTCTTTATGCTCGATTTCCATCAGCGGGTGGCCCGCGCTCATCGGCTCTTTTTCAAGCACGTCGAGGCCGATGTAGAGCGATTTGGCGTCGATGATGGCCGCCAAGGCCCGCTCGTCGACGATCCCGCCGCGGCCGAGGTTCAGCAGGACGGCCCCGTCTTTCATAATGAGCAGCTCGGAGTGGCCGATCAGCCCCTTGGTCGAAGCGTTGAGCGGGGCGTGGATCGTGACGATGTCGCTCTCCTCGAGCAGGCGGCTCAGGGTTACTTTTTCATAGTCGGCGTTGTCGTTTTTCCCCGAGGTGGAGTAGTAGCGCACCTGCGCCCCGAAGGCCTTCGCAACGGCGGCGACGCCCCGGCCGATCTCGCCCAGGCCGATAATGCCCCAGGTCTTTCCCTTGATCTCATGGAAGGGGCGCCCGACATGGGTAAACACCTCGCTGCGCGCCCAGTCGCCGTTTTTGACATAGCTGTCGTAGTAGCGGCTGTGGCCCAGGAGATAAAAGAGCATGGAAAAGGTGTGCTGTATGACGGAGTCGGTGGAGTAGCCCGCAACGTTCCTGACGGCGATACCGCGCGCCTCGGCGGCGGGGATATCGACGTTGTTTGTTCCCGTGGCCGCGACACAGATCAGTTTCAGCGTCGGCGTTGCCGCCATCATCTCATCGGTAATAACGACCTTGTTTGTCACGATAACGTCGGCGTTAGCGATGCGCTCCGCTGTCTCTTCCGGCGCCGTCGTCTCGTAAACGTCAACCTCGCCGAAGGCGTCGAAACCGCCGAGGTCCGTGTCGCCGTAGGTCAACGTGTCGAGCAAGACGATTTTCATCAGTGGTCGCTTACTTTCTCGATGATCGTGCGCGCTTTGGCCAGAGCCGCTTCGGGTTCGTCATAGACCAGGGCGACGGCAAGGCGGCGGCCCGGGTGGGATTCGGGCTTGCCGAAGACGCGCACGAAGCTGTTGGCGTCAAAAAGCGCATCGTCTATATCGACGACCGGGGCGAAGGATTCCGACGTCGCCTTGTACGCCGCCGACGCGCCGCCGCCGTAGAAGGTAAAGCCGAGCGGCAGGCCGAGCACGGCGCGCAGGTGCAGGGCGAACTCGCTCTGGCTCTGGGTGATGAGGGTGACCATCCCCGTGTCGTGCGGACGCGGGCTCACTTCGCTGAAGTAGACCTCGTCCCCCTGGATGAAGAGTTCGACGCCAAAAAGCCCGCGGCCGCCGAGGCCGTCGGTGATCTCTTTGGCGATCAGTTCCGCCCGTGCCTTGGCGACGTTGCTCATCTGCATCGGCTGCCAGCTGAAAACGTAGTCACCGTCGCGCTGGATATGGCCGATGGGTTCGCAGAAGACCGTCTCAACGCCGTTGCGCGCCGTGAGCATCGTGATCTCGTAATCAAAGGCGATGAAAGCCTCGACGATCAGCTCGCTGGCATCGCCGCGCGCCTCCTTGGCCATCTCCCAGGAACGGTCCAGGTCCGCCTCGCTCTTCATGACGCTCTGGCCGTGGCCCGAGGAGCTCATGACCGGCTTGACGACACAGGGGTAGCCGAGCCGTCCGGCCGCCGCCTCAAGCTCCTCGCGGGTTTTCACGAACTCGTACGGTCCCGTTTTGAGCCCCAGCTCCTCCGCGGCGAACTTGCGGATGTTTTTGCGGTTCATCGTTTTGTTGACCGCCTCGGCGTTCGGGATGACGTGGAAGCCTTCCGCTTCGGCCTTGAACAGTGCATCGATGCTGATCGCCTCGATCTCCGGGAGGATGAAGTCGGGCATCTCGGAGCGGATCAGCTCCAGCACAGCCTCGGTATCCTGCATATTGACGACATGGGAGCGGTGCGCGACCAGGTGGGCCGGGGCGCCTTCGTAGCGGTCGACGGCGATGACCTCGATGCCCAGGCGCTGTGCCTCGATGGCGACCTCTTTGCCGAGTTCCCCCGAACCCAGCAGCATGATACGAATGGAATTGCTTTTTAACGGCGCGGTAAACAGCATCGGAAGATCCTTAAAATCAGATGCCTAATTGTAACGAAGGGAGCTAAAAAAGAGCGGTGCCCTACTCGTGGTAATGGGCGCAGGTGGTGTAGTCGAAATTCTTGATGAGATTGGCGAGTTCCGCGATACTGACGGGCTCTTTGAGGCGGCGGCGGTTGTGGTGCTCCACGCAGTAGGCGCAGCCCTTGTGTTCGCTGTAGTCGTCCATGGCGCTGAGGATGATAACCCGCTGCTTCGGGTCGAGCGTGTCGATCATTTTCAGCGCTTCCGTCCCGGCTTCGAGGGCGAAATCAACGATAACGATCTTGTATCGGCCGACGGCATACTTGGCTTTGAAATCCTCGAGCGTAAACACATAATCAACATGATGGTGGAACTGGTCGCGCAGAATTTCTTCTCTGGCATAAGTGGCTAGGCCCTGTTTGTCGATGAGGAGGAGGTTCATAATGGGAGTGTATCCAAAAAGCCCGGAGGCTTTCGGGATTAGAGGCGTGACTCGTAACGGCGCATCATATACAGACGTTTGAGCATTTTCTTGCGTGCAGCAATTTTCTCTTTTTTCAGCTTTTCGGTCGCTGTTTCATGGAAACGGCGAGCGCGCGCTTCCGTAACGACGAGGTTACGGTCAGTCTGCTTTTTGAAGCGACGGTACGCAGCATCGAAGTTGTCATCTTGACGAAGAACGATACCTGGCATTCACATCACCTACTTTCTTTAAAATTTGGACGCGAAGTATAGCATAACCCGTCCCCGATTGCAACCGGTCGGTTATTCCCAGACGAAAACGCGCATCGGCGTGTCGTCGCGGTTGCCCCACTCTTTCATCGACGCATCGTAGAGTTTGGCCTGCTTGAACCCGAGCACGCGGTGGACGACGAAGTAGTTCATCGACGCCTCCAGCCCGCCGGTACAGTAGACGATGAGCGGCGCGTTCTTGTCCAGCCCGAGCCCCTTTTCCAGCATGCCGGAGAGCTCCGCTTTCGGCTTGAGGCGGTTTTGCGGGGTCACGTTGTAGCGCCAGAAGTAGCTGTGCGCCCCGCTGATGTGGCCCGCACGTTTGAGCACCCCCTGCTTCTCGGCGCCGAAGTAGAAGTGCGCCGGGCGCGAATCGATCATCGCGACTTTCCCCAGGGAGGCTTTCACCTCGTCCAGCGTCGCGATCATCCCCGCATCGGTCTTGACAGTGTAACTGCCCGCTCCGTCCGCCGTCGCCGTGGCGGAGAGTTTACCGCCCGCGGCGGTATAGGCGGGGAGGCCGCCGTCAAGCAGCGCCGTCTTCTTGAACCCGGCATACTCCATTGCCCAGAGCACGTAGGTCGCACGCAGCAGATCCTTGTTGTCGAGGTGGTGGGCGTAGACGACGACCTCCGTTTCCTTGCCGATCCCCAGGCGGCGCATCTGCGCCTGCAGCTCCGCGGCGCTGCGTACCTCTGCATGCTGCCCCACGCCCCGGCGCCAAAGCTCGATGCTCGCATTGCGCGCACCCGGGATGTGCCCCTCTTCGTAGGCTTCCGGGGCGGAAACATCCACGATGACGAGGTTTTTCTCCTCCGCATGCTTGACGAGCCACTCGCCCGTCACCACCGGTTCCATCGCTGCGAGCGATGCCGCCAGCGCCAAAAATATGATCAGATTACGCATCAATTTTTACCTTTTCAGTACAGATGTTCACGTTTGAAATACTCCTGCGGTACCCCGCAGAGCGGACAGGCCTTGGGCGGCTTCTTGCCGCGGTGGATGTGGCCGCACACCTCGCAGACCCAGATCTCCTCGTCCGCGCTCGCAAAAAAGCCGTCGTCGATCATCACCTGTTTCAGCGCGGCGTATTCGCGCTCATGCTCCACCTCGACCTTGGCGATGGCGTTGAAGAGCCGGGCAAGGGCCTTGTGTCCCTCCTCCTCGGCGATCGCGGCGAAGTTCGGGTACATCTCCGTGTGTTCGTAGTGTTCCCCCTCCATCCCCGTTTCGAGGTTCTTCATCGTCGCTTCGACCTCCTGGCCCTCCATCATCTTGTGATAGGCCTTGTATTCGGCCCGGGCATGCCACATCTCGTTCAGCGCCGCTTCGCGGAAGTGGCGTTCGATCGCGTGCCACCCCTCATCGCGGGCGATGTCGGCAAAGAGGTCGTATTTGTTGCGCGCCATCGATTCGCCGGCGAACGCTTTCATCAGGTTGACCGCCGTGAGGTTGTCGGTCGTGCACGCCATCGCCTGGCCGCAGCAGGTCAGCGTTCCGCCGCCGACGTGCTGTACTTCCACTTCGTTCCCGCAGACGCTGCATCTGTAGGTCTGATACTGTTTCATTTTCTTCTCCTTTACTCCGGGCGCGTCGTGCCGCCCTGCCGTGTATACCCGCTCTAACCGCCCGGCATACGCCTCAATTCATGTCAAAACAGCCATCATTATAGGGTGATGCGTCTTGTGCGACACTTACCATTAAAGGAAAATAATTATCTTTTAGATTCGATTCATATCCCTTTGTCCTGGACGACTTTGCGCTAAAATGACACCATGATTTCCCAGGACTCCATCGAAGGGCTCAAATCCCGGATCGACATCGTCGATGTTATCGGTAACTATGTCGAACTGAAAAAAGCCGGCGTCAACTACAAGGGGCTCTGTCCCTTCCACGACGAAAAGAGCCCCAGCTTCTCCGTGAGCCCCTCCAAGCAGTTCTACCACTGTTTCGGCTGCCAGGCGAGCGGGGACGCCATCAAGTTCGTCATGGAGTACGAGAAGCTCACCTACCCCGAGGCGATCGAGAAGCTCGCCGGGCAGTACAACTACAGCCTCGCCTATACCCAGGGCGAGCCTCGTCAGCAGCGCTCCCAGCTGATGGAAAAGCTCAACGACTGGTACCGCAGCCTGCTCGATAAAACGCCGCCGGCGATGCAGTACCTGCAGGAGCGCGGCATTTACGCGTCGAGCATCGAGCACTTCGGCATCGGCTACGCCCCCGCCTCGCACCTGACCCTGAATTTCATCAAACAGAACCAGTTCTCCATGGCCGAAGCGGTCGAGCTGGGGGTCGCGGGGATCGGCGAAGGGCGCGAATACGCCCGCTTCATCGAGCGCATCACCTTCCCCATCCACGCCCCCAACGGCGCCATCGTCGGCTTCGGCGGCCGGACCATCACCGGCCACCAGGCCAAGTACGTCAACTCCCCGCAGACGAAACTCTTCAACAAGTCCCGCCTGCTCTACGCCTACAACCACGCCAGGGAGAGCATCCACAAGCGCAGGGAGATGATCGTCACCGAAGGGTATCTCGACGTCATCATGCTGCACCAGGCGGGCTTCACCCAGGCCGTGGCGACCCTGGGGACGGCGCTGACCAGCGAACACCTGCCGCTGCTGCGCAAGGGCGAACCGCGCATCATCATGGCCTACGACGGCGACGCGGCGGGGCGCAACGCCGCGCTCAAGGCCTCCAAGCTGCTCAGCGCCGCGGGCTTCGACGGCGGCGTCGTCCTCTTCGAAGGGGGGCGCGACCCGGCGGACATGGTCAAGGAGGGGCGCGTCGAGGAGCTGGGAAGCATGTTCCGGCAGCCCCGCCCCTTTATCGACTTCGTGCTGGAGACGACGCTCGCACAATACGACCTTGCGAACCCACGCGCGAAGGAGCAGGCCCTCGCGGAGACGACCGCCTACCTCAAAACCCTCTCGCCCCTGATGCAGGAGGAGTACAAGCGCCACCTCGCCGCGCGCATGGGTATCTCGCCCGGACTGGTGCGCGTCGGGGGCCAGACCGTGCGTACGGCCGCACCCACGGCCCCCGTCGCGACACCTTCGGCCCACCGTGACCTGTGGGAGCTCTCCCTCATCAAGACGGTATTGGAACGCCCCGGCGTCGTCGATGCCCTGCTGGACTTCATTTCGCCGCAGATGCTGCGTTTCCATGCCGGGGAGTTCGCCACCGCGCTGCAGGGCGACAGCAATACGCCGGAGCTTATTCACATCGTCATGGACGAGGCCATCCCCGTGTTCCCCGACGACGAGACGCTCAAGAACGAGCTGCTGATCTTTCTGCGCAAATATTACGAGCACCGCCGGCAGGCTGTTATGCGTGATCCCGCCATCTCCAGCGATAAGAAATACTTCTTAAATCGTCAGATTCTCGGTAAAATTGCGAAACTCAAAAAAGGTGAACTGGTAGGAATAGACGCCTAGGCGCTACCCTGCTCCTGTGCCTTACCAAGGAATTACCAATGTCAAAACGCAAAGCCATCGCGCTTTTCTCCGGCGGGCTCGACTCTACGCTTGCCATGAAGCTCATCATCGACCAGGGGATCGACGTCATCGCCTGTAACATCAATACCGGTTTCGGGGCGACCAAAGACCGCCGTGCCCATATGCAGAACATGTGTGACCAGGTCGGCGCGGAACTGCGCATCATCGATATCCAGAGCGAATACCTCCAAGACGTCCTGTTCGACCCCAAATACGGCTACGGCAAGCACTTCAACCCCTGCATCGACTGCCATGCGAAAATGTTCGAAGTCGCCAAGCGCATCATGGAAGCCGAAGGTGCCAGTTTCCTCATCAGCGGTGAAGTCCTCGGCCAGCGCCCGATGAGCCAGAACAAAGACGCCCTCATCAAGGTCCTTAACGAAGCCAACGTCGACGGCCTGCTCTTGCGCCCGATGAGCGCCAAACGCCTGGCACCGACCATCGCCGAAGAGGAGGGGTGGGTCGACCGCGACAAGCTCGAGGGGATCCTCGGCCGCAGCCGCGAACGCCAGATGGAGCTCGCCGAGCAGTTCGGACTCGTTGATTTCGAGAGCCCGGGCGGCGGTTGTCTGCTGACGGACGCCAACTTCGCCATCAAGATCCGCGACTACATCAAGTACGACGAACAGTTCGACGTGCCGGACATCCCGGTGCTCAAATGGGGCCGTCACTTCCGTCTGCCCGATGGCGCGAAAATGGTAATAGGCCGCGACCAGGAGGAGAACGTCAAACTGCAGGAGATCGACAACGCGAAGTTCATCCACATCCGGACCGAAGGCGTTCCGGGGCCGCACGTCCTGCTGAGCAAGAACGCCAGCGAGAACGACCGCAATTTCGCCCTTCGTAGCATTCTCACCTACTGCAAGACCTCGCCGGACGAAGAGTACACCCTCGACATCAACGGTGAAACTGTCACGACGACCCCCCTCGCCTCTCGCGCCGAGGCGGCAAAGTATTCGATCCTCTGATCAGAGGGGGTCGTTTCAAACTTCCTTAAGTCTGCGGCAAGTATAATTTTGCCTCTTAAAAATCTCCCGGGCCCTTAGCTCAGCTGGGAGAGCGCGTCGCTGGCAGCGACGAGGTCACCGGTTCGATCCCGGTAGGGTCCACCATCCATCCGAATTTTCCCACTCTCATTTTTTTACGATAAACCATAAACTATTTACCGATAATCTCGAAACGCACCGCACGCTTCCCGCTGCATCAGGGTATTGTGAACCGTGTCGGAAGCGCCTCGAACGCCGGTTCGGCCAGCAGGTTCCCCTGGTAGAGTACGATCCCCTCGCCGCGCAGCCACCGAGACTCCCCGACCGTTTCGACCCCCTCAGCGATAATGTCGATCCCCAGGTCGAAACAGGTCCGGATAATGCCGCGCACGATCGCCTGCCGCGGGCCGTTATGTTCGATGCCGCGCACCAGCTCCATATCGAGCTTGATCAGGTCGGGCTGAAACTCCGCCAGTAGGTTGAGCCCGGCATAGCCGGAGCCGAAGTCGTCGATGGCAAAGTGCATCCCGAACCCCCGGTAGGGATCGAGCTTGCTCTTGAACGCCTCGAAATCGTCAATGATCTCCCACTCCAATATCTCCAGGACGATCTGCTCCATGCGCAGACCGCACCGCCGGGCCGTTTCGCGTACGGAAGCGACCGCCGTCGGTGAAATGCCGATGCTCCTGGGCAGGACGTTGAGGTTCAAGCGGGCGGGCAGCCCCAGCCGGGCCGCCATTTCAATGGCGAGGATACGGCTTTCCTCGTCAAACCGGTGCAGACTGTCCGCGTCGACCCGACTAAGCACATTCTCGGCCGTCTCGTTGTTCACGCCGCGCAGCAGAGCCTCGTAAGAGAAGATCGTACCGTCTCTGACATCGATGATGGGCTGGAAGGCAAAAGTGTAGTCGGGGTGCGGCGGCAGCCCCTCCAATAGGGCCGGCTGTGATGCCGGGGTGTCTTCGGCCGTGAGGGTGACTTCCGCCGAGGCCTCATCGGTATTGCTCAGCCTCGCACGCCAGCTCCCCTGCTTGAACGCTTCGAGCAGTTTCATTGCGCGGTCCTGCCCCAGGGCGGTAAAGGAGGCCTCCCGGGCAAAGAAGTCGCTGGCGCCGAGGAGCTTATCCACCTCATCGGGGGTGATGTCGGCATACCCCATCGTCCACGCCTCGAACGCACGCCTGGCGATGGGTTCGCGTATGATGAGGGTGACCGCATTGTGGCGCGGGTCGCGCCGGATCGTCTCAAAGAGCGCTTCGACCGTCGGCGCCTCCCCCTCCAGCACCTGGAAGAAGCTCCCTTCCGCATAGAGCAGCATGCCGGAGACGCCGATTTTTTCATTGTTGCTCCGCGATGCCGCGAGCAGCTGTGCCAGCTCCGCCCGGCTGAAAGGGTGCGCGGCGGCACTGCAGTAGATCAGTTCTATCAGCTGGGACATGGTCTTTCTCCCCCCTCTTGCGATATAACCACTGATACTACTTTACCATACCGCCCGGGAAACAGTTTTCACATACAGGAGAGAACGCGTGCGGCCGGTCAGCGAACTTCCAGGACCGTGACGACCGTCTCTCCCTCGGTCGTATAACCCGTCGCGTAGGTCAGCGTACTCTTGTCGGTGCTCGTGTCCCCCTGCTTCTCCAGGCCGAGCAGCGTAAGACCTGTCAGATAGGTGCCGATGTTCAGCTGCTCCGTTATCCCTTTGCCCTCGCTCGCTTTCTTGGCCCCGTCCATAATGACGGGCAGGTCCGCTTTAAGGGTGATCGTCGTCGTCAGTACCGCACTGCAGCGCCGCATGTTTTCGTCCATCCCACCGTCGACGATCTCGGAAATCTCATACCGTTTGTCGATAAAAGCTTCTAGCAGACCGTCGTCCTGCAGCAGATAGGCACGGACACCCTCCGCACCGCATTCGGGTGCCTTTTTGCTGCAGGCCCCGAGGCCGAACACCGCCAACAGTGCCATACCTGCCGAAATCACGCTCTTCGTCATTCTCTTTCCTTCGCATTCATGCCGTTATGTCGGGGAATTGTAACCAAACAGGCGTCACATTCCCCGGGATTCAGGCGAGCGGCCGCACCATGACGTAATCATCCATAACATAGCCGCCCCCGATCTCCTGGACCAGGGGGCCGGCGTTCGTAAACCCCTCACGCTCGTAGAACGCCACGGAGGGGTTGTGGCGGTTGACCGTCAGTACGAGTCGTTGGAGGCCGCGCGCCTTCGCATCTGATGCACAGTGTTCCAGCATCAGGTGGCCGCCGCCTTTCCCCCGGACCGTTTTAAGGACGTAAAGTTTGCTCACTTTGAGCGCATCGCCTTCGGGCACGGTGGCGCAGTACCCTACCGCCATCTCGCCGTCGTAGAGGAGACTGTAGCGGTAACCGTTTTGGATCTGCTCGGCCATCGCACCGGCGGATTGAAAAGCGCGCAGCATGTACACCACCTGCGCCTCCCCGATGATCGGCGTATAGAATTCGCGCCAGATCGTCTCCGCCAGGGAAGCGCAAAGGGCGATCTGTCCGGGCGAAGTAACGGGGACAATACGCATCGTTTCAGCCTTTTATATCGATGACTTTTCATTCGTGCAACGTCCGGCGACACCGACCCGGACAATGTGTGCGGCATATCGCATTACGACTCCACGCGGGGCTTTGCGGCCTTTTACCGTTCAAGCATAACCTATTTAGCGTAAAAAAAGTGACGTCCGTAAAAGCAATCGCCGCCAATATCACTATTTTGAGAGATAAATTTGATGTTATTTTATGTTTTTCATATTTTCATGCACTATGCTATGATACTATTCAACTGATCATTTGAAGAGCGGGAGGGAAAATGACAACCACTTTTGTCGAAGCAACAACCCAGGAGGAGCTGGAAAAAGTGTTTGCATTCCGCTACAGGATCGTCTGCGAAAAACTGGGGGTTGACACGCTCGATTACTGCGAACCCGGCCGCGAAACGGACGAATACGACGCCTACGCCATGCACTTCGCCGCCTTTGACGACCAGGGGGAGGTCGCGGCCTGCGTCCGGCTCATCCACAACTCCCCCATCGGGTACCCGACGGCGAACCATATGCGGTGCGACATCGACGAGTCTGCCTTCGAACCCCACAAGGTCGCCGAACTTTCACGCATCTTCGTCAATGCGGAAAAACGGGGTATCCAGGAGACAAAACGCCTCTTCCAGGGGCTTAAAGAGATCGTTTACCTCAAGGGCAAAGCCCTCGGCATCGAATACACATACGGCGGTCTGGAAAAGCCGTTTCTCAAACTGCTGAATATGTTCAAATACCCCTACAAGCCCATCGGGGAGGAGCAGGACTACGTCGGGCGGCGCTACCCCTGTATCATGTACACACGGGACCTCGAAGCCGAAAACCCCGAACTGCTGCGGGGAGCCGACTGATGCGCGCCCCGCTCTGCGTCCTCCTCGCCCTTTGCTTCTTAGCCGCTGCCGGGGCGACCGAAGCGCAGCCCTCCGCCCCGCTCAGGATCGCCTCCCTGACTGACCAGATCGTCCGCGACCTCGACCGCGTGACCGAGGTGGCGACCGTGACGAAAGAGAATGAGCCCTACCAGCCCTACATCATTACGACCCTTGAAGGCAAAGAGCTCGAACGGCTGGGGATTCAGAACCTCAAAGAGGCGCTGGAACTCCTCCCGGGGGTCGATTTCGGCACCAACCTCCTTGACGCCAAAACCCCGATCTTCCGCGGCTCGAACCCCTTTGCCTTCGGGCAGGTCAAACTGCTGATCGACGACATGGTTGCAAACGATCTCCTCTACGACGGATTCGCCGGCTACCTCTACATGCCAATCGAGACCATCAAACGCATCGAAGTGATCCGCGGTCCCGGGAGTATGACCGACGGTGTGAACGCCTACGCCGGTACCATCCACGTTGTCACCTACGAGGAGGAGTTCGCCGTCACCGGCAAGGTCAACCGCGCCTTCGCCAAAGCCGGTTCGTACGATTCCGCTGCCGCCGGGTTTGCGACCTCGCTCACCAAAGGGGAACTGCACCTCCACCTCGACGGCTACATGCTCAATGACAACAAAAGTATCAGCAGTGGTCCCGACTCCGCCGCGACGGGGGCATGGAATTTCACGACCCCCTTCTACACCATCGACAATACCCCGTTGGCGCAGACGGGCAAAGCGCCCCTGCAGACGGAAAGCTATGCGCTCGGGCTGAAACTCGACTACGATGCGTTCTACCTCAAAGCCAGGGGCACCTCCTTCAAACACGGCAGCGCCTACGGGATCAACGGGATGCTGCCGCGCAGAGACGACCGTACCTTTATCCCAAGCTATCTGGCGGAAGTAGGCTGGCAACCGGTCACCGGTGCGCTCAGTGCGGACATACGGCTCGGGGCGAAATACGACGCCTTCGAGAGCGATGCCCTGCTGCTGCCGCCGGGCTTTGAGACGCCGAGCCTCAGCAACCCGCTGCTGACGACGACCTACCCGGACGGGTTTACCGGGATCCATAAAGCAAGCCAGCGCGCCTTTTATCAAAGCAGCTACCTCACCTACAGCGGCTTTGACGCCCACAAGATCACGCTGGGCTACCGCCTCACCCGCGAAGAGACCTACCGCGTCGTCACCAAGACGACCAACCGGGATACCGGCGTAGGCATCGTCGACTACAGCGATATCCTCCCCTTTATCGACCCGGACGCCAAACGCGATACCGTGATGGCCTCCATCCAGGACCAGATGGAACTGGGACCTCGGGTCAGCATCCTCTACGGTATCAACATCGAGAAGACCTCCCTGACCGACACCCAGTTCGATCCCCGAGTATCGCTCGTGTTCCAACAGGACCGTGAACATATTTACAAGGCCATCTACAGCCATTCGCACCGCAACCCTTCATGGCAGGAGCTCTTCGTCATGAATACGGCCTCGGGCCTCGGCAACCCCGACCTCAAACCGGAGACCGTCGACACCTTCGAACTGGCCGCCATCCGAAGATTCGGCGGGCTCAACTACCTGCAGGCGGACCTCTTCTACCTCATCAACAACAACCAGATCGACAAGAACCAGATCGACGAGACCACCAGGGCGCATATCTTCCGCAATGCCCATGACACCGAACTCTACGGCCTGGAACTGGAACTGCGGACCAACGTCACCTCCCGCGACCGCCTCTACATCGGGTACTCCTACGTCAACGGGCACTCCGCCGAGGGCAACGCGCTGGCCAATGTCGCCCGGCACCTTGCCAAAGGGAGCTATCTCTATGAGTTCACCCCCGAGATCAGCGCCGCGGCGATCGTCAAATACGTCGGGGCAAAAAGCCGGGTCGACGGCGACCCCAGGGACGACACGGACCCGTACCTTACGGCCGACCTCTCCCTGCGCTACCATAACCCCGCCGCAAGCTTCTCCCTGACGGGCAGCGTGAAAAACCTCGCCGACGCTGCGGTCGTCTACCCCTCTGAACCCTACACCTACGTCAACGATTACCCGCAGGAAGGTCGCACCTTCTTCCTCTCCGTGACGAAGGAGTTTTGATGCGTTTGCTGACGCTGCTGCTCCTGCTCTGCACCTCCGGGTTCGCCCTGCACTACAACACCCTGCAGCTCAACGCCGAAACCATCATTTTCCCCAAGCTCCTGCTGCTGAAAAAGCATCCCGAAAGCCTGCTCATCGACGGCCGCATCCGCTTTGGCGTCGTCTACGAAGCCGAAGACCGCGACATCGCCTCGCAGCTTGTCAGCCGACTGCAGCGTCTCTACCGCGGCACGATCGAAGGCTACCCCTTTGAAGCGACTATGCTACAATACAGGGAAATCGGCCCCGAGACCAAGGCAAGCGCCCTGCTGATGCTCCACTCCGAGACGCAGATGCACCAAGCGGCCGCCTTCGCAAAAGCACACGGGATCGTCACCTTTGCCTACAATACGGCATCGCTGAAATACGGGCTCCTTTTCGCCCTGGGCATCGAACGTACCACACGGGTTTACCTCAACCGCGAAGCGCTGTCGGGATACGGCATTGAGTTTTCGGAGTCACTCTATCAAATTGTAAGGTTTGTCGATGGAACAGCAGAAACCGGCCTCGCTCCAAAATAGAGTCGTCGTCTCCGTCGTACTGGCCTTTGTGGTCATCTTCAGCTTCGTCTACCTTTTTTTCAGGCAGGCGAGCCACAACGCCCTCTACACGGTCGAAAAAGAGAAGGCCGAACTGATCGCCGATACGGTCGCCCCGCTGCTCGCCGTCAACCTTTACCTCAGCCTCGACGGCAGCATCAACGAGCTCGTTCGCCAGCTGGCCTCCAACCCCAACATTCTCGCGCTTAAACTGAATCAGGACGAAATCGTCCTTGCCGATGTCCGGAACAATGATCAAAGCTGCCGCACCGCCGAAGAGTGTTTCAGCGTCACTAAACCGCTGCTGCACCCCGTCAGCGGTGAGCCCTTCGCCATGCTGAACCTTGTCTATTCGAGCGCCCATTTCAACCAGATGGCCCACCGTTACAATATCATCATCATCTCGGTGGTGGGCGGCCTGGCCTTCCTCAGCATCCTCTTCGCGCTCTTCCTGCACCGCAGTTTCATGCCGCTCAGGGCCATCGCCGCCGCCGCGAACCGCTTCAAACCCGGCGAACCGCTCTCGATCCCCGCTTCCGAACAGTACGACGAAATCCGGCATATTTCCGATGCGCTCCGGGCGATGAACAAACGGATCACCGCGTACGCCAGGCAGCAAGAAGATACGGCGCACCACCTCGAAGAGGAGGTCAACAAAAAAACCGCCCAGCTGCGCCGCCAGCTCTATACCGACAGCCTCACAGGCCTGCCCAACCGCGCCAGGCTTTTCACCGATATCGACGGCTCCAAACCGGGCACCCTCCTGCTCATCAACATCGACGACTTCAAGCAGATCAACGACTTTTACGGCCACATCGTCGGGGACCACGTCCTGATCAAACTCTCGGGCCTGCTGGCAGAGCTGCTGCCGGGGATGAAGCTCTACAAACTCTCCGCGGACGAGTACGCCCTGCTGCAGAACGAAACGATGCAGCGGCACGATATCGAGACACTGATCGCCACCGTCATAACCGAAGTCGAATCCATGGTGATCATCTACGAGGAGGCCGAACACAGCATCCGGATCACTGCCGGGGCCAGCCTGAGCATGGACAAGGGGATGGAAAAGGCCGATATTGCCCTCAAAGCGGCCCGCAGCCAGCATAAACCCTATGTAATCTACGACGAAAGCCTCAACCTCGAACACCAGTATGAACAGAACATGCGCTGGCTCCGGCGGCTCAAATCCGCCATCGACGAGAAACGGATCGTCTCCTACTACCAGCCGATCTTCGACAATGAAACCCGGGCGCTCAAAAGCTACGAATGCCTGATCCGGCTGGTGGAGCCAAACGGCAACGTCCTGCAGCCCAACCACTTCCTCCCCGTCGCCAAGAAGGCGCGCCTCTACCTCCGGCTGACCCAGATCATGATCGAATCGTGCTGCCGCCATTTCGCCGGCCGGGACGACGCTTTCTCCATCAACCTCTCCGTCGACGACATCCTGGACGAAAAAACGGTTGCATTCATCGAGGAGCAGATCGTCGCACACGGCGTCGGCCGGCGGATCACCTTCGAGATCCTCGAATCCGAGGGCATCGAGAACTACCAGGAGGTCTCCGGATTCATCAAGACGATGAAACAGCTCGGCTGCCGTTTCGCCATCGACGATTTCGGCAGCGGCTACTCCAATTTCGAGCACCTGCTGCACCTCGACATCGACTACATCAAGATCGACGGCAGCCTGATCCGCAACCTCGACAGCGACGAGAACAGCCTCCTCATCGTCGAGGCGATCGTCAACATCGCCCAGAAACGGCAGCTCGCCTGTATCGCCGAATACGTCCACAATCAAAAAGTGCTGGAAATGGCGCAGCGCCTGGGGATCCAATACTCCCAGGGCTACTACCTGGGTGCGCCGCAGCCGGACCTGCTCGAAACGTCCCCCGCCCCGGAAGCCGGCATTACTGAGGGGTGATCGTCACGGTCATGACACGCCCGAGCGGTACACTGCCGCGCTTGACGAGATCGACGCGATAGTAGGAGACGTAGGTCTCGTCCGTGCTCGTCGCCGCCTTTTCGACCTTCCAGCCGCTGCTCCCCTCTACCGTGATCTTTGCTTTTTCCAGGACGACCCGGTCCGCGGCGTCGACATAGAGCACCAGCCGGCCGCCGCCGTGGTCTTCGACCTTCATCAGCTTCGTCCCCGGGGCGACGTATTCACCCTGACGCACGTAGAGGGTCTTGAGGTACGCTCTGCGCAGCGCGATCCGTTTCTTCGCAATCATGTCCTCCAGCTGCGCGATGAGGCTTTTGAGGTCTTCGGCCTGCATCTTCAGTGACAGGAGCTCCGTCTTGTACTGGTCTTTCGTAAAGCGGTTCTGGCTGGCGAGGTCCTTGATACTGTCGTACTGTGATTGCTTGACGGCGATCTGCTCCTGCAGCAGCTGCAGTTTCCGGCGGTCATTGGCCAGCTGCACGTCATCGAGGGCATGGTCGATCTCAATCACGACCTTGTCGAGGGTCTTGAGCTCGTCGCGCTGGTCGAGCTTCACAATGCGTCCCGAGACCTCCGCGCTCACCGTGTGCGCGTCATAGGGCTCCACCTTCGCCTTGTAGTTTCCCGCCGCGAGCGGCAGGACGGCCATCAGTATCATCAAAAAATATTTCATCGTTTTCTCCTGTCAAATAGTAGCACGTCTCTCTACATCATGCGCTGTTTTCGGCGTGGGGCCGATCCCGTTGACGACCGCATAGAGCGCCGGGACGTAGAGCAGGTTGAGCACCGTCCCCCAGAGCAGACCGAAGCCGATGGAGACGGCGATCGGCTGCAGGATCACGGCCTGCCCCGTCGCATAGAAGATCAGCGTAAAGAGGCCGAGGAAGGTCGTAATGGAGGTAATGAGAATCGGCCGCAGACGCATCTTAGCGCGTTCGTAGAAAGCACGGGCATCATGGGTCCCGTGCAGGAAATCCAGCATGATGATCCCGTCGTTGATGACGACGCCGGCGAGCCCCAGCAGCCCGATGACCCCCGGCATGGTAAGGTTCATCCCCATCAGCTTGTGACCCACCAGCGCCCCGAGGATGGAGAGGGGGATGACGGACATGACGATCAGCGCGTACTTGATCTTCGGGAAGATGAACAGCAGCGTGATCAGCATCAAAAAGAGGGCCGCACCCACGGCACGCTTCATATCCGCGGCCAGCTGCTCGTTGCGCTCCTGCTCCCCGAAGAGCTCCGCTTTCACCCCCGTTTGGCGCACCGCGCCGAGCACCGGGGCGATCTGCTTCAGGACCTGCGACGGGGTCGTCATACGCTTATTCACCTTCGCGAACACGGTTTTCACCACCGTACCGTCGCGCTTTTCAATCTGGTTGAAATCGCGGCGGCTCTCAAAAGCAACAATATCGCCGAGGTTGACATAGGTGCCGTCGGGGAGAGGGTACTGGAACCGCTCCAGCGTGCTCAGGCGGTCTTTTTCCAGGGCCCGTGTCTTGATCTCCATGACCCCGTTGTCATTGAAGGTCATCGCCCTGCGGTTATCGAGGAAATAGGCGGCAAGGGTGCGGGCCACCTCCGCTTCGCTCAGTCCCAGCCGCTCCCCGTAATCGTTGACGCGCAGCCGGATCTCCCGCATCCCCGGTTCGAGGTTGTTGCTGACGGAGACAACCCCCTTGACCTTTTCCAGTGCCGACTGCACCTGCTCCATCGCCGCGATCGTTTTCGTTTCGTCCGCCCCGGAAAAGTTGACCTGGACGTCGATGCGCACAACTCCGGCCCGCTGTTCGCGCACGCCCAGCTCCTCGAACGCGTACTGCTGCCGCAGCGGCGCAACCAGCGCCTCGAGATCGTCGACGAGTTCGAAGGTGTGCTTTGTCCGCCGTTTTTCCGGGTCGTCGTAGTTGAACGAAAAGTTCAGCAGCGGTGCCAGGTAGCGGTCGAAGACGTTGTCCGGCACCATGTCAAAGAGCTCCATCGTCACGAGGAAAACATGCTCTCCCGACTCCGCGTCCCCGGCCATGGAGACCCGCGATCCCGTTACCGTCGAGACCGATTTGAGCGCGAACTGCTCCCCGGCCTGGATGATACGCCGCTCGATCGCCCGGGCGACTTCGGCCGTCTCCTCGATCGGGGTATTGATGTCAAGCTTTCCGGTCACGTAGAGGAACGAACCGTCATGTTCCGGGAAAAACTGGAACTGCATGCTCTTGACCGTAAAGAAAGTCAGCAGCGGCACCGTGATCAGGAAGAGGGCGAGCACGCTCTTTTTATAGCGGATCAGCCCGTGCAGGAGGGTTTCATAGCCGTTCTGGATGCGCGTCCAGTCGACCATGTTCTTCTGCTTCCGGAGCACCTCTTCCGCATGCAGCGGCAAGAAGAGGAAACTCTCGATCAGCGAGCCCATCAGGATCATAATGACCATGATGGGAATAAGGATGATGAATTTGGAGATCTCCCCGCTGAGCATGAAGAGCGGCAAAAAGGCGACCACCGTCGTCACCGTCGCCAGAGTCACCGGCAGGAGCATCTCTTTGAGCCCCGCCATCACCGCGGCGTGGCGCTCCATCCCCTCGTTGAGGTGGCGCTGGATGTTCTCCGCGACGACGATGGCGTCGTCGACGACGATCCCGATGACGATGAGCGCGCCCAGCAGGGAGACGATATTGATGGAGTACCCCAATACATAGATGAAGACGATGCCGATGGCAAAAGAGAAGGGAATCCCCATGGCCACGATGGAGGCGATGCGGACGTTGATCAGCAGCGCCATGGAGAGGAAAACAAGGATCAGCCCGAACATCAGGTTCGAGAGCACCGTCTCCAGGCGGCTCTGCACCGGCTTGGAGGTATCGTGGTAGAAATCGAAAAAAATGCCGGGGTAGTCGCCCTGAAGCGATTCGGCAAAGCGCACGAGATCCCGGGAGAGGGCGATGGCATTGCCGCTGTCCCCTTTGGAAATGTTGAGTGTAATGTTCGGGCGCCCGTTAAAGGTCGAGATCGTCGTATCCTGCGGATGTTCGATCACGACACGGGCGATGTCGCCCAGGCGGACGTACTTGCCCCCGACGCCGAGCATCGTCGCTTCCCACGACGCGGCGTCGGGCTTGCCGTGGACGGTGGAGAGGAAGACGAAATCCCCCTTCTGCTCGATATCGCCGATAGGGTAAATGTAGGAGAGGTTGGCGATCGCCGACGTCACGGCGCTGCGGCTGAGCCCGAGGGCCTCGATGGCCTGCGAGTCGAGGCGGACGGAGACCTCCTCGTCCGAATCCCCGTACATCACCACTTCGCTGATGTTGGGGTAGCGGGCGAAGCGGGTCTTGATCTCCTTGGCCGCCTCGACGAGCTGCCCATGCGTCAGCGTATCGCTGGAGAGCGAGAGGGAAACGAGGGGGCGGTTGTGCACCGCCAGCGTCGCCACCGGTTCGACCATATCCGGGGGGAGGTACTGCCGGCTCTTGGCGATGGCATCCTTGGCCTTGTTGAGCGCATCGTTCTGGTCCGCCCCCTCCTGCAGCGTCAGGACGATCGCGAAACTGCCGGGTTTGATGACGGTTTCGATCTTGTCGATGCCGTCGATGCTGCCCAGCGCATCCTCGATATCGCGCACGGCCATCTTGTCGAGGTTATCCGCACTGCTCCCGGCGTATCCCCCGCTGATCGTGACCTGGTCCAGCGTCACCAGAGGGAAAAGCTCCTTGGGGATGGAGATGTAGGCGTTTACCCCCATCACCAGCACGAAGAGCAGCAGCACGTAGTTGAGCCGCTTGTTACGGATAAAATACTCGATAATTTTCAGCATACGCGATTATATCGACGCCGTTTGCCGCTGGTCAAGCATTTTGGGATATAATTTTCTAAAATTAACTTTACAGCGTAAGGAGTCCCTTATGAAAGTCGCCGTCCCCGTCAAAGACGAGACCCTCCAGTTCTTCGGCAATGCCGGACATACGCCCTTTTTCGCCGTCTACACCGTCAAGGGTGCCGGTATGTTCCGCGCCTTCGAACTCGAAGGGCTCCGGGCCAACCCCCGCACCGACCTCGACCATGATCACGATCATGAGGACGAGCACCACCACTGCTCCCACGACGACAACGACGAGGCCCACGCCAAAGCGCACCTCGTGATGGGGGAAGCGCTCGAAGACTGCGACTTCATCGTCGTCGGGCGCGCCTGCAAGAACACGGCGGCGGCCATGGCCGAATACGGCGTGCATATCCGCAAATACGCCGGTGACCCCGCCAAGGCGGAAGCCGTCCTGCGCAGCGTCTCCGCCCAGCTCGCCTGAGGGTCGTTATACTCTAACAGCCTTTCCGGCTTTTAATAGCCCGCCGTGCTTTACGGTGGCGCAGAAACCTGAAAAAATATTAATTTTTTTCATCCAACGGAAAAAGCAGGGGCAACATTGCGGCCAAAGCGCTATGATGCCTATAGCTGTATCCGGTTTTTCACGAACCCTCCTGTTTTTGAAACTCCTTTTTACTCCCGGATACAGTGTTTTTCCTTCTTTGTCGCACCCTTTGGGTGCACCTTTTCACTACGCTTTTATTTCACAGTGCGATTTCGGCGTCTCCCAGAATTCCACCGAGTTCACCCTGATGCCCAGCGGCGCCATTTTTTTCTGGACGATTGTCAGCATCCACGCCGTCAGCTGCTCGCTGGTGGGGACGAAATCGACGATGACCATCCCCTCGTATTTTTCGCGTATCGCGCCGATCTCGCCGTCGACGACTTCCAGCCGCGGCGTCCAGTACCCCTCGTCGTGCAGGAAAAAACGGGTCTCGTCCATTTTGCCCTCCGCGCAGTAGTGCGACATCATGTCGGGGAAGAGCGGGTCGTTGCGGTCAATGATGAACTTGTGGTCCAGGGTCGCGTCGAGCCACTGTTTGAACCAGTTGAGGTGTTTGAAATCGGTCACCATCCCGTTTTGCAGCGTCTCCGCCGCGAGAAAAATCTTGATCCGTCCCTGGTGCCCGTGCAGGTGGCGGCACATCAGGCAGTCGTCGAGGCTGTACTCCGTCTCCAGGCTCTGCGACCAGACCCGGTGGCCGTAACAGAAGTCGAACTGTTTGTCGATGATCCACGTCATGCCGTCCGCCTCACTGGAACTTCAACGGGATCAGGCTGCGGTCTTTTTCGAACGCGCCCGTCACGTAGGTCGTGGACGTAGAGGCGTTGATGTCACACGCCCCCCGGAAGGCCGTACAGCCGTGTTTGAGGTTGAAAAGGCCGACATAGACGGAGTCCGTCTCGAAGACCTGCATGATCTTCTTGCCGATGTAGCGGGTCAAATCCTCCTGCAGCCAGCCGCGGCGTGCGCACCAGTTGACGAAGCGGTTGATCTTGCTGATACCGCCGAGCTTCTCGCGCGGGATGTAGCCGACGACGACCACGGAGCCCGTGTCCGCCTGGTCCTGCCCGAAACGGATGAAGTGGTGACTGCAGACGGCGTCGAGCTGCGTTGTCACAAAGACGGGCTCATGTGTCTGCGCGTTGTTGGGGAAGGTCGCCATACGCGGTTCGGGGTTCCAGCGGCCGCTCATCAGTTCGCGCTCGTCCTCGGGCACGGCCCCGGTATACATCTTCGCGATGCGCCCCGCCGTACCGATGTTGCCGCAGGCGGCGTCTTCCATCACGTTGGGGTCTTCGCGGTCGATTTTGAGCGCGTCGAGTACCTGCCCCATATAGAACATCGCATAGAGGCGCATGACATAGTGCCCCTCCTCAGAAAGGCGCTGGCCGGTCTCATGGATATTCTCGTTTACGCGGAACGCCTTGACGGCGCGGTACTCCTCTACGGCGATCGCGAGTGCTGTTTCATCCTCGTGGCCGAAGTGGCAGAAAAACCGTTCGCGGACGAATGCGTCAAGCTCCTCTTGTGTCGGGACCATGGCTTCTCCTCTGCAATATTGGGGGTATTGTAGTAGCCAAACACCAACATGTCCAGCTGTATTCAGACGCTGCTTTCATTTTAAGCTTTGCTTTATATGATTGTAACATGCCATTCAAGATTACCCGCTTTGAGACGATCCCCCTGGAAGCGCCGGCGTTTGTGCGCCCCGTCCGCATCCTCTATACGCAAAACGGCCGCGAGCTGAGCTGGGAGGCCGTCAAGAGCCACGACAGCGTCGCCGTCCTGCTCTACCATACCGAACGTGAGGCCTTCCTCCTCGTCAAACAGTTCCGCCCCCCGGTGCACATGAATCACCCTGAACACTTGTTCACATACGAGCTTTGCGCCGGGATCGTCGACAAAAAGGTCCCCCTGCTCCAGATCGCCAAGGAGGAGATCGACGAGGAGTGCGGCTACGACGTCCCTCTGGAAAAGATCGAGAAGATCACCTCCTTCTTTACCAACGTCGGTATCTCCGGCGGGCAGCAGCACCTCTACTTTGCCGAAATCGACGAGACGATGCGTGTCCACGACGGCGGCGGCATCCACACCGAGGAGATCGTCCTGGAGTGGGTCCCGCTCACGGAGGCTAACGCCTTTGTTTTCGATGAAAACAGGGCGAAAACCCCGGGGCTGATGTTCGCGTTTTACTGGTTTCTCGCGAAGGAGTGACTACTGAAGGACGCCGAAGCGCGTGAGCGTCTCCGTGAGCACCTTTGTCTCCGAAGGACCGATGTGCCGATAGACGACCTGTCCGCTGCCGTCGAGAATCACCTGGGTCGGCATCATGCGGACATCGTACTGCACCGCCACCTGCCGTTCCCGCCGGATGTCGATAAAGTAGATGCCGCTGCGCGGATGCTCTTTTTTGATTCTGTACAGCGTGCGCGCCATATCTTCACAGCTTCGGCACGACGTCGAGCCCAGTTCAAGCAGCACCGGTTTACCGCGGCCGATCTTCGGAGCGACAAGCTTGTAGGGTGTTACATTCAGCATCGTCTCATGGGCAGTTTTTTCCTGGCCGCAGCCGCCCAGCAGCAGCGCGAAACCAATCACAAACATTCGAAACATATCACTCCCTAATAGACAAGATAGGCCTGGTAGGCCAGGTAGACCGCGATGGCGGCGAGCAGCAGGATGAAAAGGGCGTTAACCCCGTTTGCAATCCTCGCCAACAGCGGGCTCGAAGCCATCCGCTGGGCGAACCCGAGGGAGATCCCCGCGGCGAGCAGCAATAGACCGTGCCCCAGCGCAAAGAGCAGCACCAGGGCGTACGAGTAGACCCAGCCGCTCTGTTCCGCCACGGCGATGATGGCCGCCAGCGGCGCCGAAGCGCACGGCGTGCTGACCAGGCCGAAGATCATGCCGATAATCAGCGCGCCCGCCAGCTTGAACTTCAGCAGCCGGCCGGCAATAAGCGCCTTGTCGATCTGCCCCAGCCACCCCATGGCATAGGCGGTAACCAGGAAGGTTGCCATCGCGGCAAGTGCGTAGGCCCAGAAGGGCGCGACGCTGAGCAGCGCCCCGGCCTTGGCCACCGTCAGCATGAGCAGGGAAAAACTGATAACGAGTCCGGTGACAAAAAGCAGGGAGTAGTAGAGCGCAAAGCGCTGTTTCTGTCTTGGGGTCATCTCCGCGGACAGACCGAGCACGCTGCCGATGAGCAGCGGCAGCGTGATGATGGAACAGGGCGCCAGTGAGGTCAATACCCCGATGCCGAAGGAGGCAACAAGGGCGATAAAACCGTAGTGGCCGACCAGTTCGGCCAGACTCTGTTCAAGCATCATCCGGCGGGATCAGAAATCGTCGTCGTCGCTGAAGAAGGCGTCCTCTTCCGCCTGATCTTTGGCCGCCTCCAACGCATCGAGCTCCGCCTGGCTCATCATCAGCATTTTCATCTTTTTGACAAAGATGGTCCGGTCGGGCAGCTTGGTGAAATAGGCGTAGGTGCCGTACCCCATGACCAGCACGGTGGCGACGAGGATGAGCTTCTGCGCCAGCGAGAAGGTCTGGATGGGCTCTTTATAATTCATCTCGCAGACGCCGCCCGGACAGTATTTCGGATCTTTGCGCTTGATCCAGGCGTAGATCTTGCACCCCAGGCAGATGGAGAAGGCCGCTTCAAAAAAGAGCAGCGCCATACAGATGAGACACACCAGTACCTTGAGCGGGTTGGGCTGGAAATCGATGACCAGGTAGTAGAACATCGGCCAGGCCAGCAGAAAGCCCAGGATCCAGGCGAAACGCTTCTGGGCGGCCCCGACGTACTCGGGTTTCTGGTTCCGGACGAAAAAACGCCCCAGCATCAGGCTGGGCGCATAGCGGGGCTGGATGATACGCAGCGTAAAATCGACGGCGAAGAAGGTCACAAAGTATTTCGAAAAGACCGCCGTGCCCAGCATCACCCCGTTCGTCAGTCCCAGGAAAGCGCCGACAAACAGAATCGCCGCCGCCGCGCGCGCCTCTCTCTCATTGAGCATGCCCACCTCGTAGCCGGGCACCTTTTCACCGTAAGCGAAGAAGCTTCTAATATCCACGCTTTTCTCCTTGAATTCAGAGGCACGCATCGCGGCCAAACGCTTCCGTCATGACCGGACGCCTCTTTAATGACGGGAACTATAGCACATTCAGGCCAATAAATCAATATATCTTGATATTTGTAAATTGATTGGCTACAATGCTGTTATCCAAACGGCGAAAGGAAACAGCATGAAACGTCTCCACATCCATATCTCCGTCGACGATCTCGACAAAAGCCGGGCATTCTACACCGCCCTGTTCGGCGCGGAACCGACGAAGGAAAAAGCGGATTACCTGCAGTGGCTCATCGACGATCCCGCCGTCAATTTCGCCATCTCAAAAGGCAAAAGCAAACGCGGCCTCAACCACCTGGGGCTGCAGTTCGACAGTGACGAAGCCGTCGCCGAGACCGAGGCCCGTCTGATCGCCGCGGGTATTGCGGGCGAGATACAGAGCGGCGCGCAGTGCTGCTACGCCGCGTCGAACAAGTACTGGGTCCAGGACCCCCAGGATGTCATCTGGGAGAACTACCATACGATGGATCAGATCGAGGTGTTCGGCGGCGACGCCTTTACCGGCGGGGTGGGCTGCTGCCAGCCGACGTTCTCCGAAAACGGCAAGTGGTCGACAGGCGGGGGCTGCTGAGCATGGACGTCTTCCTCAAAAGCGTGGCGGCCCTCAACGACGAGACGCGGGTGCTGATCCTGCGTTTCCTCGACGAGCACGGGCCGCTCTGCGTCTGCGACCTGCAAAGCTCACTGGAGATGATCCAGTCGCGCCTCTCGCGCCATCTCAAGATCCTCAAAGAGGCGGGTTTCCTGAAGGTCGAGCGCAAAGGGACCTGGGCCTACTATGCCATCCGTTTTCCCCTGGACCGCTTCCGCAGCGAAGCGCTCGAGGAGATCCGGCACCTCGGCATCGACCTGCCGAAACTGCAAAAACTCTCTGAAACTGACCAAGGATGTAAGCTATGAGCAAAAAGAAAGTACTGATCCTCTGTACCGGCAACAGCTGCCGCTCCATTATGGCCGAAGCGCTGATCAACGCCAAGCTCGGCGACTGCGTCGAAGCGTTCAGCTCCGGCGTCAAGGCCAGCGGCAAGGTCAACCCCAACGCCCAGGCCCTGCTTGAATCCAAAGGGTATTGGAAAGAGGAGTACCACTCCAAGGTGATCGAAACAGTTCTGAACAACGCTTTCGACCTTGTCGTCACCGTTTGCGATAACGCCAAAGAGACCTGCCCGATGTTCCCCAAGGCGGTCAAGACGATCCACGTCGGCTTCGAAGACCCCTCGGGCAAAGCCGAAGCGGAATACGCCAAAACCCTCGACCTGATCGAACGGGAGCTGCTGCCCATCGTCAAAGCGGAGCTCTGCTAGATGTGGCATGACCTCAGCCGCGCCTTCGTCTACGAGACGCTCCACCTTCAGGGGCGGTTCGCCGACGCGCTTCACTTTTTCCTCTACGATACGGTCAAGATCTGGTTCCTGCTGATCACCATCATCTTCGCCGTGTCGTTCCTGCGCACCTGGATGAACACCGAGATGGTGCGGGCCTACCTCGCGGGGAAAAAAGAGTTCACCGGCAACATCCTGGCCGCTCTCTTCGGGATCATCACCCCTTTTTGTACCTGTTCGGCGATCCCCCTTTTCCTTGGCTTTCTGCAGGCGCGCATCCCCGTCGGCGTCACCTTCAGCTTTCTCATCTCCGCCCCGTTGAACAACGAGATCGCCATCGCCATGCTCTTCGGGCTCTTCGGCTGGAAGATCACCGCGCTCTACATCGGCTTCGGGCTGGCCGTGGCGATCATCGGCGGCTGGCTGATCGGCCGGACCAAAGCGGAACGGTACGTACTGCTGGACGTCCCGGTGATGCAGGGCGACCTCCATGTGGCGGCGACGTCGCTGAACCTGGCCCAGCGTGCCGGCGACGCCTGGAAAGCGACCCTGGAGATCTTCAGAAAGATCTACCTCTGGGTCATGGCCGGCGTCGGTGTCGGCGCATGGTTTCACGGCTTTGTCCCGGCGGAGTTCATCGCCGACTACGCCGGCGGCGACGCCTGGTACGCCGTGCCCGTCGCGGCGGTGATGGGCATCCCGATGTACGCCTCGGCCGCCGGCGTCATGCCGCTGGTCGAGGTCCTGACGGAGAAAGGGATGCTGCTGGGTACCGCGCTGTCGTTCATGATGGCGGTGACGGCGCTGAGCCTGCCCGAAGCGATCATCCTCAAGCAGATCCTGCACACCAGGCTCATCGCCACCTTCTTCGGCATCATCGGCGTCGGGATCATCGGCGTCGGCTATCTGTTCAACATCATCTTGTAAGGAGTCATTATGGAGAGACGAAACTTTTTAGGCATGGGTGCGGTCATGGCCGGGGCGGCCATCCTCCCCGCAACGTCGTACGCCGCAACCGCGGAGAAAAAACCCGAGGGGGCCGTGACGCTCTATTATGAGTTTCGCGTCCCGATGCCCGAGAAGAAGCGGGTACACGGCAACATCGACGGACTCTCTTCCTATCTGAAAGGGAAACAGGGCTTTTTGAGCTTCTCTTTCAAACAGATGACGGGGGAGTCGACCATGGTGCGCAACTACCCCGCCCACCTCAAAGGGGTACTCGACCGCGGGTACGCCGACGGCAACGGCCATCCCACTTCCCCGAAACTCCCGCTTTTCTATACGCTCTTTATCCGCTTCGACTCCTACGATGCGCTGATCGCCTCCCAGGTGCAGGCGTGGTTTGCCGAGCAGATCGTCCCCTCGCTCTTTGCCTACAAACCGACGACGCCTCCGACCAAGACGCCGATCAAGCTTGATTACTACGAAGGGATCTACACGACCATAGCCGCAGGGGACCGCCAAAAGATCTACTCGACCCCCGATGAGATCAGGACCTTCTTGCAACACCAGTCCGACGAAGTGAAAAACCGCTACGTCACCGTTGAAAACCACGTCATGATCAAAGACGCGAACCGCGAAGCCTTCAATCAGAAAGTCGCGCGCCTTCTGAGTACCGCGCAGCAAACCTTCCGGCCCGACATTCACGATGCGGGGTATGACGACCGGTATCCCCACGGCCAGGCCGGTACGGCGCAGAACAGCCATTACCGCAAGGCGGTGACGACCGAGATCCTGCAAAACGCGTTTGCCGACGGCGATGCCCGAAGCTACATCATGCACGGCGTCTGGGAGAACATGTACGATCATGAGAATTCCCATCTCGACCCGCGCTTCCTCGCCGCGGCCGGCCCCGTAGGCGCCTACGTCGTTTCCGGCCCGGTCGAGCCGTTCTACGATACGATCAAACAGAGCCATTAAAGGAGAAACGTAATGAAAATCGAAATTCTGGGCACGGGTTGCAGCAAGTGCAACGAACTCGAAGCGAAAGTGAAGCAGGCGGTCGCCAAGAGCGGCAGATTCCTTCAGGTAGAGAAGGTCAGCGACCTGCAGAAGATCATGGCCTACGGGGTCATGAGCACCCCGGGGCTGGTCATCGACGGCGAGGTAAAGTCGACGGGCCGGGTGCCGAGCGTCGATGAGATCCTGGCGATGATCGCCTAAGCCGCTTCCGGTACCTCCCGTCCGGGTAGCTTCATTGCCGGACAGCCGGCGCTCACGCAGGCTAACGTCTCCGTTTTGACTGCAAAACCGTCCGCTTGCTGCCTGTTTAGACGGCAGTAACACCTGTTTATCCAATCAGCAACCACCTTCCACTGACGATTCGACCTGTCGCCCTATCCTTCCGCTGTTACCATCATGCATTTTTTTGCAATGTTTTTTGAATAATTGTCATAAACTGTTTTAATTGTGATACAATGACTTAGGAAACTTTTAATGCTATAAAATAGTTATCACAAATGGAACTTATTAAAGGTTTCTGCTTTCCCGGGGCCGACACCCCGGGCCATACCGAACCATGGAGGAGGAAACGTATGAACCATCGCATGAAGCAGTTAGGGTGCCTTTTGGCCGTCAGCATGTTATTCGGCGGCTGTGTCGCCACGAAGAATGCCGAGCCGGCACCGCAGCCCGCCCCGGCGGAACAGCCGTCTGAAGCACCGGTAGCAACTATGGCCGAAGCACCGGCTGTACAACCAAAAGCGGCACCGAAACCGGCCGCGTCGAAAGCAGCCCCTAAAGCGGCTCCAGCGGCAGCGGCATCACCGGCCGAAGAGAAACCCTGTGACCTTTACGATGTTGAAGTGGCCATGGATGAAACCGCCCTCACCGTCGGGAAGAGCGTCAGTCTCTACGTCCACGTCAAAGCAAACGGCTTCCCGCTGACCGGCCATGAGGCCCACGGGGTCAAAGTCACCTTCAACGGGCTGGGCTTTGCATCCAACCCGCCGGCATCCGAATGTCTCCGGGTCCACCCGAACGGATCGGACATCATCTACAACGTCACGGCGGCCAATGCCGGCACCTATGATGTCGTTGCAAACGTCGCCTTCTACCCGACCCGCGACTGCAATGCTTCACGCGTATCGAAAATGTCGAACCCTCTGACGGTCACCGTCAAATAATCAGGTTGCAGAGGCGGCGCTTTGCCCGCCTTGTGCCGCCCAATCCTCTATAAGCCCCCTTTATCGCAACATCCTTTCTGCACATCAGTATTACTTATTTATCACCTTTCGTTCCAAGGCTTCCAATATTTTTAAAAATTTGCAAGATTTTGTTGCCGCTGTGATATAATAATGACCTTTTGGGATCTTTAAACTATACATATAACTAGGTATGTAGACAGATTTCGAAGGTTTCTGGTGGGCACGGGAGGTGAGAGGACCGGGCCCAATTTCATAGAGAAAAGGAAGAACATGATTCAAAAGTATGTGCGGCATGCAGGATGCCTTCTGGCCGTCAGCCTGCTTTTCAGCGGCTGTCTCAAAAATGCGGAGCCGGCAGCACAGAGTGAGGTGACAGAACCGGAAGTCCTCGGCATTGTCAATGAACCCAATGCACCGGAAGTCGAACCGGTTCCGCTGCCGATGGCACCGAAACCTACTCCGAAAAAACCGAAAGCCGTCGCCAAAGCCAAACCGGCTCCCGTCGCCGAACCGGAGCCGGCACCGATGCCGACGCTTGCCGCCCCGGCCCCCGTTGCCGACAGCCCTTTTGAAAAATACACGGTGGAACTTGTTCCGGACAAAGAGAAAGTCGTCGTCGGTGAACCGGTCAGCCTGCGTGTCATCGTCAAGGCCAAAGACTTCCCGCTTTCGGGAAGCGATGCCCACGGTGTCCAGGTGACGTTCAGCGGCCTCGGATTTGTCACGGATGCGCCTGCCGTCGAGTGTCTGCGCGCCCATCCGAACGGTTCGGAAGTGATCTATAACGTTACCGCCATGAACAGCGGTACCTACCGTGTCGCCGCCAACGTATCGGTCTACCCGACACGCGAGTGCCACATCTCAAGCGCGCATAAAACCTCTGCGCCCATCGTCGTCAGCGTCAAATAACGACACGGCGCCCCCGGCGCCGGCACCTCTTTTTCACCCACCATCATCTATCACTATCGGCCCTACCGTTTTGCCGCGTTTCAAACACTGCCGTAGCGGTTTGCCCCTTCCTAAGAGGAAAGAAAAGAGCGGTCAGACCTCGAGCACGACCTCGGGGTACTCGGCGGAGCGGGTACCGGGAATGGGCTTGGTAGAAGCGCCCTTGACCGTATAGACAAAAGCGATCTTCGGTTCGTCGGTCTGGTTGTCATAAGCGTGGTGCAGTGTCCGGCAATGAAACAGGATGACGTCGCCTTCGTGCAGGTCGTAATGCACCTTCTTCGCGATCAGGGCGTCGTTTTCCGGCAGCCCCGTCATAAAACTGGTATCGGTGTCAAACTGTTCCGGCCGGTATTCAAGTTTGTGGCTGCCGTTGATAAATTCCAGCACCCCGTTCTCCATACGCTCTTCGCCCAGTGCCAGCCAGACGCTTACGAGGTTGTCGTTCTCAAAGTGCCAGTAGCGGCGGTCCTGGTGCCAGCGGCTCTCCGTACTCTTGGAGGGCATCTTCGTCATAATGGAGTTGTGGTGCGCCAGGGTCAGGACCGGGGTGTCGTGCAGTACCTGCGCCAGCATCGGGCGGATCTCCTTGTCCGTCATCCACTCGCGGAAAATCTCGCGGCGGTCATAGACCTGGCGCAGGCGGCGCAGGGTCGAGTTGTTCGAACCCGTATACTCCCCTTCCGTCTCAATCGGCGGCGTCCGCGCCTCGATCTCCTCTTTGGCTGCCGCCAGGATCGCCTCGCAGCGCGCTTTGTCCACAAAGCCGCGCAGCAGGATGTACCCGTCGCGCTCGAATTGCGCCAGCTGCTCCTCACTCAGTTTCATTTGCTCTCTCCCACCAACTGGTATCGGTCGATCGTCTCGTCGTCAAGATCGATCAGGCCCCGTGCGCGCAGGTCGGCAAAGACGTCTGCGTCGCAGACGACGTCGCCGGGCCACTCGCGTGTAAAACCGTCCATCGGGTCCTTGTTGGTCCCGTCGACACCGATCATCTCCTCCAGCCAGACATCGCGCTGCGCATCGATGTTGTTCGTCACCCGCCACACGAGCATGTAGGGGTTGTTCACGTCGTTCTGGCGCGTGTCAACGAACACGGCGATCGCGATGTGTCCGCTAAGCGGCTTCAGCGCCTCGAAGAGTTCGCGCGCCGGGCGCTTCTTCTCGTACTGGATCACCGTCACCGGGTTTGCGCTCTGCGTCATGTACTGCTTCAGGGCGACGACGTCGCTGTCGATCGTTTTCACCTTCTTCAGCAGCGCCGTGTCGTCAAGCAGGTCGATGGTGCGTTCCACGGTGTCACCCGTCGCGTCGATGCCGAGCTTCCCGCCGATGAGGGGCCTGCTCGCCGAGTGGTCCAGGGCATCGACGATCCCCGTCGTGATCGTCACGGCCTCCGGGGTGAGGCGGTCGAGGATATGCTTTGTCAGCGCCTCGTATTCCCCCAGCTCCGGGGCCGTTTCGTCGACGAAGAGGGCGTGCTTGACGAAACTCATCTGCCCCACGCCCCAGAGCGCGTGCATGATCTGCAGGCTGTGGCCCGGGTACTGCGGCGCGATCTTGCAGAGGATCAGGTTGTGGAACACCCCGTTCTCCGGCATCTTGTAGTCTTTGAGGTCCGGCGCCTGCGTCTGCAGGAGCGGCAGGAAGATCCGCTCCGTCGGCAGCCCCATGTACTTGTCCTCGAGCGGCGGCTTGCCGACGACGGTCGCGTAGAACACCGGGTCGTTTTTCGCGGTGATGCGGCTCACCTCGAGCACCGGGTAGGGCTCTTTGAGGGTGTAGTAGCCGGTATGGTCGCCGAACATCCCCTCGATCTCGGTCACCTCCGGGTCGACCCACCCCTCGATGACGATATCCGCGTCTTCGGGAACGTGGATCGGGTTCGTCTGGCACTTCACCAGGCGGGCCGGCTTGTTCCGCACGAAGCCGTAGAGCATCAGCTCGAAGATGCCGTGGGGCAGCGGTGCGGTGCCGCACCAGGTGTAGAGCGGGTCGCCGCCGATGGCGACGGAGACGGGCATCTTGCGGCCGGCTTTCTTGTACTGGTGGAAGAGGTGGTTCGAGTCCTTGTGGATCTGCCAGTGCATCCCCAGCCGTTTATCGTCGTAGACCTGCAGGCGGTACATGCCGACATTGTGGATCTCGCCGTCGAGGCTCTGGGTATAGACCTGTCCCATCGTGATGAACTTTCCGCCGTCGTCGGACCAGGTCTTGAGGATCGGCAGCTCGGAGAGATCTGCGATCTCCCGGGTCTGGCAGGCCCCCGCGCTTTTGAGACGTCTGGGAAAGACATTGCGCAGGTCAAAGAGGAACTTGAAGGTCTCCAGTTTGTCCGAGAGCGATTTGGGCGGCTTCAGTTTCAGCGCCTTCTGCACCTTGGCCGCGATGGCGTCCGGCGTCGCGCCGAAAATCGTCTCGACGACGGCGTCGTTGGCAAAGATGTTCATCACGACAGGCATATCGTAGGTTTTGCCGAGTGCCTTGTCAACGGGGTGGGTGAACACGAGAATCTTCGGCTCGGCCTTCTTGATCTCCGCATAGGCGATATGCGGGATCTCGAGGTTGACGTCGAGGGGTTCGTCGATGGTCCTGATCCAGGGGGAGAGCGTCTCAAAAATCTTCATAATTCCGTATTGTATCCCAGAGCAACTCTAAAAAACCTACATAAGAACAGGGGATGCACTTTGAAAGCAGTATGACTAATTGAAATAATTAATATTACGACCGCACCCCCTGCGCTATAATTCCGCAAAAAAACGGAGACCTTTATGAACGTTGTCAAGATTCGCAAATTCTGCCGCCCCTTCCGTATTCTCCTCGGTGCCGCCCTTATCGGCTACGGTGCCTACAGCGGCAACCCCTGGTTCTACCTCGGCGTTATCCCCCTCGTCGCCGGTATTATGAACTTCTGTCCGCTCTGCAAAGTGACCGGGCAGTGCAACATCATCTAAACCCCGATGTCACCGGGGAGCGGCGATCCGTTCCCCTTTCCCTCACCCCTCCGCAGAACCCGCACCCTTTTTCAGAAACGTTTTGACATAAAGCACCGCCGCCGTCATGAACGACACCCCCGCAATGATCAGGAAAAGCCCCTGGATGCCGGCGTAAGCCACAATGGGCTGGAAGAGAATGGGCGAAAAAAACTGCCCCAGGAAAAAACTCATCGTCAGTATCCCCACGGCACGCCCGCGGCGCTGCGGCGGCACCAGTGAGAGCAGCCAGGCGTTGATGTTGACCATCACGAGCCCGAACCCCACCCCCATGAAGGCCGAGGCGAAAAAGAGCTGGTGCGGGGAACTCACCTGCGACATCACCAGCAGCCCCGTCCCGAAAAAGAGATAGATGATGACGAAGATCTGGGCGTAATCAAAGCGTGCACGGATCCGCGCGTACTGGCGCGCCGTCAGGGCGTTGATGAGCAGGGCGAAGGCGACGAAGTGCCCGATGCTGCTGGGGGTGCCGTGCAGCTCATCGATGACGAGGTAGGGCATCTGGGTCGGCAGCATGTAAAACAGCAGCATTGAGAAAAACGCGCTGAGGTAGACCGGGAGCAGCTTCGGCGATACCGCCGCGGCCTCCTCACCGTGCGTATGGAGCCTTTTGGGCTCATAGAGCGACCGCAGGAGCAGCGGCAGGAAGAGCAGCGGCAACAGGTAGATGGCGAAGGGGTAGTTCCACCCCAGCTGGGCGAGATACCCCCCGGAGATAATAAAGACGATCCCGCCGAGCCCCACGGCCATCCCCTGCATGGACATAAAGCGGTGGCGCCCCCTTTCATCGAAGTAGTCGCCGATCAGCGCCGTCGATGCGGTCATGATCAGCGCAACGGAGAGTCCCAGCAGGGCGCGCCCGGCGAGGACCGCTTCGAAATCCTGCAGGTAAAAGCCGGAACTGCCGCCGACAATAAAGAGCACGACGCCCGTCAGCAGTGGACGCAGGCGGCCGAACCGGTCGACGATCATTCCCGCAAAAGGCGCGACCGCGGCAATCACAAGCGAGGGAATGGTCAGCAGCAGCTTGGAGAGAAACGCGATGTGGGGAACGTCCGCGAAGTGGTGGCTGATCAGCGGCAGGGCCGCGACGATGGAGATCCCGGACATGACGCCCATCGTCGCGAGCAGGAGCAGCGAGAGTTTGACATGGCGGGCGACGGAATCATACATAAGCGGCCTTTTTGTGAAGCGCATTATACGCAAGGAGGGACAACCCTTCGCCGTACCCGGCGTTTTATCCGTAACATAAGACGCCCTTCCGGCGGGGCCGCGGCACCCCTCCGCCCCGCATTCATCTGAATCGGGTATTATTCTATATTTAAAAATGTAACACACCCAAGGGGAGAAGAATGCACCCACCGCTTACCCAACGGCAGGCCATCGTCGCATCGCTGCGCCAGCTGTTCGCCTTTTACCTGCTTTTCATTGCCATTTTCTTTAGCGGACGGGCCCTCTTGTTTGCGCTCTATTACGACCGGATCGCCGATGCGGGTGTCAACCACTGGTTCAGCTTCCTCCTCGGCCTGCAGATGGACACGATCGTCACCTGCATCATCCTGGCCCTGCCGGTCCTTCTGCTCTTTACCGTCCCGCGGATGATCAGCAGCCAGGTACGTACCTTTGTCCGTCTCTACCTACTCGTCTTCCTGCTGACAGCACTGTTCATCGAAAACGCGACCTTCCCCTTCTTCGCCGAATTCGACGTCCGTCCGAACGACATCTTTCTGAACTACCTCGATTACCCCAAAGAGGTCTTCGGCAACATCTGGGCCACCTACAAGCTCAAGCTCCTCGTGGCCACTGTTATGATGGCCGTGGCGGGCTACCTCTTCTGGACCCTGACCCGCGACACGTTCAAAGTCGTTTTCGAGATCAAATGGCCTTTCCGCCTCCTGATGCTCCTGCCCCTGGTCGCCGTGCTCTTCATCGGCATCCGCTCCTCTTTCAGCCACCGCGCGGCCAATATCTCCCTCGCGGTCTATACGGACTCTCACGTCGTGAACGAGATCACGAAAAACAGCCTCTACAGCATCGGCTACGCCTACTATTCGCAGAAGAAGCACGGCGTCGTCATGAGTAAATACGGCAAAATGCCGCTGGACGAAGCCTATGGGCGGGTCTCACGCCAGCTGCGTATCCCTGTCGGTAATATGGAGGACCCGTTCCTGCGGACCCAGAAGACCCACTTCCCCGCCGCCAAGCCGAAAAACCTTGTCATTTTCCTGCAGGAGAGCCTGGGCGCGCAGTTCGTCGGCGCGCTCGGCGGCGAAAAAGGGGTCACGCCGAATATCGACCGCCTGGCCAATGACTCCCTCTTCTTCGACCACCTCTACAGCAACGGCACCCGAAGCGTCCGTGGGATCGCCGGCAGCGTTTCGGGCTTCCTTCCGGTCCCGGGCAAAGGGGTCGTCAAGCGTAACAAATCCCAGGAGGGCTTCTTTACCGTCGCCTCGCTGCTCAAACCCTATGGCTACCGCAGCAGCTTCATCTACGGCGGGGCCAGCAACTTCGACAATATGCGCGGCTGGTTCTACGGCAACGGCTTTGATGTCCTGATCGATCAGCCTAAGTTCAAAAATCCCGCTTTTGCCGGGATATGGGGCGTCTGCGACGAGGACCTCGTCGTCCGGGCCAACGAAGAGTTCGCCAAGTGGCACGCCGAGGGCAAACCCTTCGTCTCCGTGCTCTTCAGTACGACCAACCACACCCCCTTCGAATTCCCGGGCGGGCGCATCGACCTGATCCCCGGCAAACCGAAGAACAGCGTCGAGAACGCCATCAAGTTCGCCGACTACGCCATCGGGAAGCTCATCGACGACGCCAAGCGCGAAGGGTACTACGACGATACCGTCTTCATGATCCTCGCCGACCACAACGTCCGTACCTACGGCGATGACCTCATCCCCGTCCCCAAATACCGCATCATGGGGATGATCCTCGGCGGCGGCATCAAACCCCAGCGTGTCGCCAAGCGCTCCACCCAGCCCGACGTCCTGGCCACGGCCCTCGACGCCGTCGGTATCGACCTCACCTATCCGGTTCTCGGCAAATCGATCTTCGAAGACCCCGAGAAAGAGATGGTCCTGATGCAGTTCCATGACATGTACGCCCTGCGCAACGGCGACAAGCTCGCCGTCGTCCAGCCCGACACCCCGCCGCTGACCTTCGACCTCTCCGCGGAGGACCACCTGACCCCCGCGGCGCACGATCCGGAGCTCGAACGGGATACGACGGCCTTTATCCACGTCATCAACGACCTCTACCAGAAAAAGCTTTTCAAAGCTGCGCCCGGCAGCGCGGAGTAACCTCCGATGAGCGGCCACCACCACACGCACGACATCAGCGGCGCGAAGCTGCTCGTCGCCGTCGTCCTCAACGTCCTCATCACCGTCGCCCAGGTGGTCGGGGGCATCATGGCCGGCTCCCTGGCCCTGCTCAGCGACGCCCTGCACAACTTCAGCGACGTCATGGCCCTGCTGATCAGCTGGTTCGCGCACCGCATCTCCCATAAAGCGGCCGACAGCAGCCGTACCTTCGGCTACAAGCGGGCCGAAATCGTGGCCGCGCTCTTCAACGCCTCGGTGCTTGCGGGAATAGGCGTCTACCTCGTCTATGCCTCCGTCATGCGGCTGATCTACCCCGAACCCGTCCTCTCCTCCTGGCTGATCTGGATGGGGCTTCTGGGCATCGTCGTCAACGGCGGCAGCATCTTCCTGCTCGAATCCGACGCCCGCGCCAATATGAATATCCGCGCCGCCTACCTGCACCTGCTCGGCGACGTGCTGACCTCCGTCGCCGTCGTCATCGGCGGCGTGGCCATCGCCCTGTGGGAGCTCTACTGGGTCGACCCGCTCATCTCCATCATCATCGCCCTCTACCTCATTGCCGCCTCCGCAGGCCTCATCAAAGAGAGCACGGGGGTCCTGATGCAGTTCGCCCCGCCCCAGGTCGACCTGCAGGCCGTCGCCGATACCGTCTGCGACGACCCTGCCATTGCGGGGATCCACCACATCCACCTCTGGCGCCTCAGCGACCATGCCATCCACCTCGAAGCCCACCTGGATTTCACCGAGGACCTTCCCCTTTCCCGCACGACCGCAGCGGTCGAAGCCCTGGAAAACCGCCTGCATGCACGTTTCGGCATCACCCATACGACCTTCCAGTGCGAATACGGGCGTGACGACGACAAGCGGCTGATCCGCTGAGCCGACTCACGCGCCGCTCACACTTCTGTGCGATACTACACTCAAAAAGGAGCAGTCATGCGGTATTTCCTAACGATTCTGGTCTTCTGTACGGCCCTGCTCGCCGCCGAAGCCGAAGAGATCGACACGATGATCGATGCGGTCATCAACGCGCCCAAAGCGGAGCGGTTTGAGAAGATGAACGCCTTCAAGCTCAAAATGCGCGAGCTCAACCAGCAGCAGCGAAACGAAGCGCTGGAAGCCCTTCAGAGCAGAATGCAGATGAACGGGACAGCCGTCGCGGCCGAACCGAAACCAGACGGCAACGAAGCCGCCATTCAACAGCAGATGCGCCAGCAGCTCAAAACGCAGCAGCAGATGCAACAGATGCAGCAACAGCAGAAGCAACCGCGTGCGGGACAGCCGGGACGATGAAACGGTTACTCCTGAGCACGGCGCTGTTCGCTGCAGCCCTCTACGCGGCCCCCGCGGAGCGCGACAGCGATCTTGACGGCGTCCCCGACACCCTCGACCGCTGCCCCGGCACCGCCTTTGATATGACGGTGGGGGCGGACGGCTGCGCGCCGGATGAAGGAACCGCCGTCACCTTTCTGGCGGGGATAGGGATGAGTTATGCGACCGGCAGCTACGGCGGGACAGAGACTGTCGACTCCCTTGCCACGGATGCGATGGCGGCTCTCTACATCGGGGACTTTTATGTGACGGGTATTGTCAGCTACTACCATTACGGCACGGCGGACCCGACCGTTGCCGACAGCGAAGACGGCGGCCTCTCCGATACCTTCCTGGGCGCCGGTTATGCCTTTGGTCTCACCGAAAACCTCTTTGTCACACCAAGCGTGCATCTCAAGCTCGCCACCGCCGAAACGGGGACGGGCACGGGCGAGAACGACTGGGGCGGCTCCCTCACCGGGCTTTACCGTTTTGCGGCGCTGGACGTTTTTGCACAGTACGGCTACACCGTGACGGGCGACAGCGAGACCACCGAGTACCCGGACATCGCTTTCGGTTCCGCCGGCGTCACCTTCTACCCGACGCCGGCAAGCAGCCTGAGCTTTTCATACGACTATTCGGAGTCGTATATCCCGGACAGCCCGGACCTGCGCTCCCTTTCCGCAATGGGGATCTTCCCGCTTTATGATACACTCTCGTTAAAGGTGAACTACAGCCTGGGGCTGAGTGATTCGGCCAGCGACCACGCCGCCGGCATCATGATTTTCGCCCGCTTCTAGGAGAACGTATGGCACGGATTCTGCTGCTCGAAGACGATCCGGTCCTGGGGGAATCCCTGCAGGACCTGCTACAGCGGCACGGCCATGAAACCGTCTGGGTCACTGACGGGGAAGCCGCCGCCGACACGGCTTTTGACACCCCCTTTGACCTCTACCTCTTCGATATCAACGTCCCCCTGCTTAACGGCTTCGACCTGCTGGGCGCCCTGCGCGACGCCGAGGACCGCACCCCGGCCATCTTCATCTCCGCCCTGCGCGACATCGACTCGATGACCAAAGGCTTCGCCGCGGGGGCGGAGGATTACCTCAAAAAGCCCTTCGACATCGACGAGCTCCTGCTGCGCATCAAAGCGCGCACCCACCAGCTGGAGCGCCAGCTCCGCTATGGGGAGATCACCTTCAACCCGGCCGACGGGCGGGTGAGCAAAAACAACCGCAGCGTCGATCTCGGGGAGATCCGTACGGCGATCTTCCGCCTGCTCATCACCAACGTCGGCCAGACCATCGACAAGACCGAACTGCTGGAGCTGCTGGAACAGCCCACCGACCAGGCGCTCCGTTTTCACATCAGCCGGCTCAAACAGCAGCTCGGCATCGACATCACCAACGTCCGCGGCGTGGGGTACCGTCTTGAAAGCCTCTGAAAGAGAATCCTTCTTCAAGAGCCTGGCGCTCTACTTCGTCACCATCGAGATCCTGATCGGATTCCTGCTCTACCACAATTACCGCGAGGACGTCGGCAGCCTCAAACAGCAGCTATTCCTGGAGATGAAAAACTTCAACTTCAACTTCGAGGGGGAGAAGTTCTCCCTCGATTTCGTCCCCAAACAGACGGAAGCGCCCCTGCTGGAGCTGCGAGAGGATGGCCAAACGCTCTACGCCCTTTTCCCCCTCCCGGCCAATCAGCGCTACCTGCTCAAGATCTACTACCCCAAAGCGGACTTCAGGGAGCAGACCCGGGCGCTGATGGGCCGCTACCTCCTTTTCATGCTGCTGCTCTCCGCCGTCGTCGGCGCCATGGCCTTCGGGTTTGCCCGCTACACTCTCCGCCCGCTGCGCGGCGCCCTGGAGCTGACCGACCGCTTCATCAAGGATATCATCCACGATCTCAACACCCCCGTCAGCGCGATCCTGATCAACACTTCGATGCTGAACCGGGAGGACAAAGCCGTCCGGCGCATCGAGAAGAGCGCCAAGCTGATCGGCATGCTCTACCGCAACCTCCAGGAGTACCAGGGCGGCCTGCCGCAGCAGCGCGACACCTTCCGGCTCGACACCCTCGTGGCGGAACGGCTGGCCTTTTTCGAAAGCCTCTACCCCTCCCTCGCCTTTCACGCCGACCTCGCACCGACGACGCTGACCGCCAACCCCGACGCCCTGACGCGGATCGTCGACAACCTGCTCTCCAACGCCTCCAAATACAACATCAAGGAGGGTGAAGTGACGCTGGCGCTCTCGGGGGGCACCTTCAGCATCACCAATACCGCGGCGGTACCCATCCGTTCGCCCCGCAACCTCTTTGACCGTTTCTACAAGGAGAGCGAACGCGGCATCGGTATAGGCCTGCACATCGTCAAAAAACTCTGCGACGAGGAGCGGATCGCCATCGCCGTCACCCAGGCCGAAAACCGCGTCACCTTCACCTGCACTCTGCCGCCTGAACAAACCGCGCGTTAGCGTCTGTTATAATAAGCCCGTCAAATCATTCGCCAAGGAACCCCATGCCGCCGATTCCCCTCCCTGTGATCTCCTCCAAAGGCATCCCATGCAGATAGACGGACGCTTCTGGCTGCGCAAGGACGGCAGGAACTTCTTGGGCAACGGGCGCATCGAACTGCTCGAGAAGATCGCCCAGACCGGCTCCATCCATGCCGCGGCGAAGGCAATGAAGATGAGTTACAAGGCGGCCTGGGAGCGGGTCAACGCCATGAACGACATTGCCGACCGCCCCATCATCGAAAAGACCACGGGCGGGCGCGGCGGCGGCGGGACGGTCCTCACCGCCCACGCCTACGAACTCATCGCCACCTACAAGCGCTTCGCGGAGCTGCACCGTGAATTCATCAACCGCTTCGCCGAAGCGGGGGATGACCCCGAACGGCTCGCCCGCATCCTCTCGCGTACGTTCCTCACCACGAGCGCACGCAACCAGATCGCCTGCAGCGTCGGCACCATCACGCCCCACGGCCTGCGTTCCGAACTGCGCCTGCAGCTCCCCGGCGGCGACACCCTCTACTCCGTCATCACCTCGACGTCGGTACGCAACATGGGGCTCGAGGAGGGGTGCGACGCCTACGCCATCATCAAATCCAGCGACGTCGCCATCAGCCGGGCCGCACCGGAAGCCACCGGCGACGTCAATATCCTGAAGGGCAGGATCACCTCCCTGCAGCGCAGCAGCGAAAACGCGGAGATCACCCTCCAGCTCGAAGGGGGGTCCAAACTGATCGGCGTCACGGACCTCGACGCCAGCGACGCCCTGGAAACGTCGATGGAAGCCTACGCCACCGTCGCAAAGAACCACATCATCATCGGGGCCTGAACCGGCTGCACGGCGCCCCGCACACCCTCTTATCCCCTTACCGTTCGTTTCGGAACACCCCTTAACACAAAATTAATATCAGTTGATTATTATTTTCCGTTTCCCATATTTCAGAATTGTTTTAAATGAGGAAGCAGTTTTAACCGGATGAAGAAGCATACCTGTCGACAATTTGGCGATGACAGACAGGTATGTTTGTGTTGTGTTGCAACATTTTATTGTGCCATATCCCTATGACGAATCAAATGTTGTTTTTTCCAATAGGCGCATTTTGGGCGGCCAGCCCACCCGAGTGCTACCTATGGAATCATCCCGGAGGGGCTTTTTCCCCTGCCGGGATTATCTGTTTGAGGAGAAACGGATGGATTTCATTGGCATGTTTCCACTTTTCTATTTTCCCGATATCGGCTCTGCCTGGTTGATGGGAATCACCGGAACCATTCATATTCTGGCTTCGCACACCTCCGTCGGTGCCGCACTGCTTTTTGCCTTCCTGGCGCACAAGGCGTACAAGGAGAACCGCACCGACCTCTATGACTATATGAAGAAGTACGGCATGTTCCTGCTGATCTTTTCCTACGTCATCGGTTCCATCACGGGTCCGGGGATCTGGTATACGGCCACGGCGGCCAGCCCGCGGGGAATCAGCGCACTGATCCACAACTTCGTCTGGGTCTGGGCTACAGAGTGGGTCTTCTTCATCTATGAGGTCATCGGCGTCTTCGCGCTGGTCTACTTCATCGATAAAATCGACCGCAAAACGCACCTGAAGCTGACCTACACCTTCGCACTGGCCTCCGTCGGCACCCTGATGCTCATCATCGGGATCATCAGCTTCATGATGTGGCCGGGCAACGACGCCTTCTACCAGACGGGATCGGCCAGCGACGCCTTCTTCGGTGTCAACACTTTCCCGCACATGTTCCTGCGCATCGGCTTCATGATCATGATGGCCGGTGTCATCGGGCTGATCATCTCCAGCGCAATGAAAAACAAGGAGGTCTCCAATGAGCTGACCCGCAAAATGGGCTACGTCAGCCTCCTCGGCGGCTTCCTGGTGCTCTTCTTCTTCATGTGGTACATCAAGACGCTGCCAGAGAGCGCGGACATCCTGCTGGGGATCTACCTCCCCTCCATCCTGACGACGCGGATCATCCTTATCGTGGCCTTCGCGCTCTATTTCCTCCTCGCGATTGTCAAACCGCAGTACGTCCGCCGCTCGCTGGCGATCGTCATGCTCTTTGTCATCGCCGTGGTCGGCCTCTGGCCGGGCGAAAAGCTGCGTGAAAGCCTGCGCAAACCCTACGTCGCCGGGCGCTACATCTACAGCAACCAGATCATCAGCCGGGACGTCCCGGGCAAAGGGATCAAAAGCGAAGTGGAAATTGTCGCCGACAGAGGGTTGCTGCAGGTCAATCCCTGGATCCCCGACCGGCTGCGCACGATCACGCCGGAGAACCGGCTCGAAACGGGCCAGCTGCTGACCAAGCTCGCCTGTTCCAACTGCCACGCACTGGAGCCGGGCGCCAAGTTCCGCCCGCTGATGGAGAGATTCGCCGGCCAGGACAAAGAGATGATCAAGGCCTTCATGCAGGGCTCGCTGGCGACGGGGGCCATCCCCTATATGCCCAGAATCGACCTCCCCGACGCCGAGTTCGACGCCATGGCCGCCTGGATAGCGACCCAAACCAACTAAGGAGATGCCTATGGATGCTACACTGTTAAATACCCTCCGCGACCCCGCGGGGGTCCCGTTCTACCCCGTCGTCTTTCAGGCGCTCTACGTCCTGACGTGGGCGCTGCACGCCGCCTTTGTCCTGCTCGCCATCGGCAGCATCACGCTCTCGCTTGCGGGCAGCGGAAAACAGAAAAGGAGCGCCGACTGGAAGCTCCTGACAGCGCACATGATCCAGACCGGAAAGATCAGCATCTCGCTGGCCATCCTGCTGGGCATCGCCCCGCTGCTCTTTACCCAGGTCATCTACGACCCCAACTGGTACGTGACCAACGCCCTCTCGGGCATCTGGGTCTTCGCGTTCATCTACGCATTGATCGTCGGCTATATGCTCTTCTACTGGTTCTACTACGCCAATAAAAAAGGCGGGGGCAGAGCGATCGGCCTGGTCAGCTTTGCGTTCATCGTCTTTGCCGGCGTGCTGATGCACGTCTTCTCCGTCGAGTCCATCCAGCCCAACGAGTGGATGGGGTGGTATGCCCCGGGCGGCGTCGTCGACACCTCCGGGCTCAGCTTCCACATGCATCCGGTCCGGCTGCTCTTTATGGTCTCGCTCAGTGCCCCCGTCGTCGGCATTTTCCTGCAGAACTACAGCGACTTCCTGAGCACGCGCAACGATTTCACGAAGGAGTACATCGCCTTTGCCCGCAGCCTCGGCACGACTATCGCGTCCATCGGTCTGCTCGCGAGCGCCGCGCTCTTCGTCGTCTGGATGTTTATGGAGGGGCTGCTGCTCAACCCGCTCTCCCTTGCCATCGTCGTCTCCGTGCTGCTCCTGCTCGTGATGATCCACTTCGTCAAGCGGAGCTACCTGACGACCCTCTGGCTCGTCGTGGTCGCCCTGCTGATCTCCGGCATGCGCGAGCTGATCCGCTTCCAGATCATGGGCGACCTGGGCTACTCCGTCTACGACTACCCGATGAACATCGACTGGCCCTCCGTCGTCATGTTCCTGCTCACCTTCGTCTTCCTCGGCTTCACCGGCGTCGCGTTCATCGCGACGCTGGCGTGGAGGGCCGGAAAGTCCGAAGGGGTCTTCGACGCCAGCAAAGACGCCCTCGTCACCAGGCTGGCCAACTCCACCTTCGCTATTTTGATCGTGTGGTGTCTGGTCTATTTCGGCTGGGGCATGTTCACCGTCTTCAAAAACAGCTTCGCGTGACACCCACACTTCCGGGCCCGCGCCCGGGAGAACCTTCCTGCAGGACAGTCCATTGCTTCCGGGGCACTCCACGTGCCCTGCCTCCTTGTACTTTCAAAGCGTACCGACACGATGCGGCTGTCCGGCCGGAGGGTTTGCCGCCCTCGCATGACAAAAGTCCTACCGTTTAAGACAAAACAAGACATTTTCGTTATATCATTCCAAAAACAACGCAAAATGTACCGATTTGCATGGAATATCAGCTGCATCTATGGCTGAAAAATCGTTATATCATTTAAAATATAATGGAGCGAGAACATGAACGTCTTTACCGAAGAGGGGACGCCGATCCACGGCTTTAACCAGTGCGGCACCCGCCCGTTTGAAGGGGCCGGTGCCGCCCCGCGCACCGTCGAGGCGAAAATCGATTTTATCTATCCCGAAGTCACCTTTCCCTCCGATGCGCTCTACCGCGTTTGGGGCGAACCGAACATCCGCGCCCTCGTGCGGTACCACCACGGACTGCTGCGCAAGACGGTACTGGGCGAGATGTTCCCCGCCGACGACAGCGCCTTCGCCGCCGCCACCGAAAAGGCCGCCGACTTCTTCGTCGAGGCGCTGGGCGGTGCGAAAGCCTTCAGCGATGCCCACGGCCACCCCGCACTTCGGATGCGCCACCTGCACCTCATCGTTGACGAGAAAGCCCGTGATATCTGGCTAATGATGTACCGCAAGGCGATGGCGGAGTGCGCCATGCCCGCCGAACACGCCCGGGAGTTCTGGGCGTGGATCGAGGCCCTCTCCATCCGCATGATCAACCGCCGCACCACGGTCACCCCCATCACGCGCCATCCCTATGAACCCCTCGCGGGGCGCAAGGCGGCGGAGTAGACGATGCATTCGCTTTCGCCTATCGTTGTATCAAATATGATACATGAAAACGGCCACCGTCACCGCCTGCTGGCGATGGGCGCCTCCGTACTGATGCACGGGGCACTGCTGGGCGCGTTCCTGTACGCGCCGCGCCCCGTCCTGCCCGCACCGGCAGCCGAACGGCAGACGGTGGCGATCTCCCTTGCCGCCTATACTCCGCGTGCCGCGTCACCGGCAGCGGCCGTCGCCCCGAAAGCGAAACCCCTCCCCGCCACACCGGCTGCACGCCCGCTCCCCACGGTGAAATCGTCACCGAAACCGTCGCCGGTCACCGCAAAACCCGCCCCGGTCATGCTGCCCATTCCCCAACGAAAAACCCCTGAGATAAAGGCGCCAGACGACGCGTCTTTATCTGAGGCGTTTGCCTCCCTTCCGTCCCCGCCCGTCGCTCCGGCCTCGCACGCGGAAACTTCTCCTCACACACCAGACAATGCGTCAAGCGCTATACCGCTTGCAAACAACAACAAAAAAGCTGACCCAACCGGGCCGGACGCAACGGTGTTGGGACGGATACGTGCCATGATCGAATCCGCCATCACCTACCCCGCCGCCGCAAGAAGGCTGCGGCTCGAGGGGGTGGTGACGCTCTCGTTCAAACTTGCTTCCGACGGTACGGTAGCTGCTGCAGAAGTCTTGCGCAGCAGCGGCAGTACCGTTCTGGACCGTAAAGCGTTGCAAACGCTATGGGATCTCAGCGGCGATTTTCCCTCTCTCGAATCGCTGACCCATCTGACGATCCCGATTACCTTCTCACTTTCACACTCTTAGGAATCCACCATGAACAGACTTCTGCTTACCCTCTTCATATCGGTGCTCGTCTCGGTGCCCCAGGCGCTTAGCGATATGAAAGATGACCAGGCAACCGTCAGCAGGGTCTTCGGCTCCTCGCCGCCGATGAACTACCTGCTCTATGCCCTCGAACCCGCCAAGATGATCGGCCTCAACTTCAAGGCCAAGAACCCCTTCAACGGCGCCGATCCCGCCTACCTCGACCAACACTTCCTGGAGCTGCCCGTCATCGGGTCGTTCCACGGCAGCGGCAGCCGCATCAACCTCGAGACCCTCGTCGCCGCCCGCCCCGACCTCGTGTTGATCTGGGAGGACGACATGCTCGTACAGACCGTCACCGACCAGATCAAAAAACTCGGCGTCCCGACGCTGACGGTGCCTTTTAGGCAGATCGCGTCGATGCCCGATACCATGGAGCGCGTCGGCGACGCCGTCGGTGCAGGCGAACGCGGCCGGCAACTGGCCGATTACACCCGCACGGTCATTGCCGAGATCAACGCCTCGCTGGCCGGCACCAAACCGATGCGCTATTACTATGCCGAGGGGCTGGACGGCCTCTCCACCGAATGCGACACCTCCTTCCACGTCGTCGCCATGAACTTCGCCGGCGGCGAGAACGTCCATAAGTGCCGCCAGAGCAACCTGCGCGGACTGGAGAAGATCAACTTCGAGACCCTGCTGGCCTACGATCCGGAAGTGATCATCGTCCAGCATGCCATGGTCTACGGCGACCTCGTGGAAGACCCGATGTGGCAGCAGCTCCGCGCCGTCAAAACAGGGCGGATCTACCTCGTGCCGACCGTGCCGTTCAACTGGGTCGACCGTCCGCCCTCTTTCATGCGCGTCATCGGCATCCAGTGGCTCGCCTCCCTCTTCCATCCGGAGGCGTACGACGTCGACCTGAAAATGCGCGTCGCCGCCTTCTACAAACTCTTTCTCGGCGTCGACCTGAGTCCCCGCGAGATCAATACGCTATTAGGAGATTCCCTTTGAAACCCGCTTACACCTACCCCCTCGTCGCCGTCATGGCCGCCTCCGCCCTCTGGGCCGGCCCCGTCAATATCGAGCACATCGTCGTCTCCGACACTGCCCTGGACGACACCCTCTACCTGGGCGACGTCAACGGGTCCGACCAGCGTTTCGAGAAAAAGAGCATCACGACCCTCGGGACGCAGGCCAACATGAACCCCTTTACGATCATCCAGTACTCCCCTTCGGTCAACTATACCCCCGCCGACACGGCGGGCTCCAACGAACCCTCTTACCACGACCCCATCCGCATCCGCGGCAAATCCCAGTCCGGCCCGGGGGGCGTCTACATGATCGACGGTATGCCGATCTCCGGCAACCCCGGCGGGGGCAAACAGATGCTCGACATGGAGAACGTCGCCTCCATCGACCTGCTCAAAGGGTACCTTCCGCCGGAAAAGAACATCGGTTTCTCCAGCCTGATCGGCAAGGTCGACATGAACGTCAACGCGCCGCGGCAGCAGACGAATGCCATCCTTTCGCAGTCGTTCGGTTCGGACAGCTTTACACGCTCCTACGGACGCTTCGACAGCGGGAAGATGGGGGACGTCCGCCTCTTCGGATCGATCTCCCACCTCGGATACGACAAGTACAAAGGCGACGGGGACCTCGAACGCTTCAACGCCATGGCGGGGATCGCCTATACCCCCTCGGAGATGTTCAGTGCGGAAGCCTACGTCATCTATAACAAAGACGACCACCACAACTACTACGCCCTCTCCTATACTGAGACCCAGGACCTGGAGGGCTTCTGGGACAAGGATTACGCCGCGGCCCGGCCGACGGCGAACAACGACGTCGATTATTACGACTGGAACAAGCAGAGCTTCGATACGACGGCCGCTCTGGCGACCCTGCAGTTCCGCCCGGGCGCAGATGACACGGTGACATTAAAACCCTATTACAAAACGGACAAAGGGGAGTACTGGAACTCCAGCGTCAACGCGGACCCCGCGAAAAACCGCGTCATCCAGTGGCGGATCGACCATGACCTCTACGGGGGCGTCGCCGACTACACCCACCGCTTCTCCAAGGCCCTCAAGACGACGCTGGGCTACTGGTACCACAAGCAGCAGCCTCCGGGACCGCCGACGGACCGCCTCAAATACAAGTCCGTCGGCGGCGACCTCGTCTTTGACGGGTACGCCTCCCTGGCCAAAACCGGCTACCACACCCTCCAGGCCCCCTTCGCGGAGCTCTCCGGCAGCCTCGGCGTCTTCGACTACAACGTCGGGCTCCAGTACCAGAGCTTCGAGATCGGCTCGCTCGAGAGCTACACCTTCGGCACCGATCTCAACACGAGCCAGAACTACGACACGGCGATCGCGGAAGGAACGCTCGATCCGTGGGCCAGCGTCAAGGCGAAGACCTTCTATACATGGATCCCGTCGCTCTATGCCGGCTACCGCTTCGATGAGCGCAATACGCTCTACGTCTCCTATGCCCGGACCTACGGCTTCGACGTCAACCTCTTCCCGACCTACATCAAGAACCGGGCCAGCTTCGTTTCCAAGAACGTGACCCTGCAGCAGCTGTGGAACAAACTCGAACTCGAGACCTCCGACAACATCGACCTGGGCTACAAGACGATGGTCGGCGGTATCGCGCTGAACCCGGTACTCTTCGTCTCCTACGTCAAAAACAAGCAGGCCAACGTCTACGACCCCGAATACGGCGTGAACTATCCCGCCAACGTCGGCGACGCGATGGGCTACGGCGCGGAGTTCTCCGCCTCGGGCCCGGTCAGCGAATCGCTGGAGTTCATCGCGGGACTCTCCTACAACAAGTACGCCTTTACGCAGGACTTCAAAAGCTCGCCGACGACGACGATCGACACCGAGGGCAAACAGGTCCCCGACGCGCCGGAGGTCCTGGCGAAGGCGGCGCTCTCCTACACCATCGGCGGCTGGATGATCACCCCGAGCGTGCGCTACACCTCCAAACGCTACGGCGACCTGCAGAACAGCCAGACCGTCGACGCCTACACCCTCTTCGACCTCGACGTCGCCTACCGCATCAACGGCTTCCTCGGCAGTAAAAGCGCCGTCTTCCGCCTCAGCGGTACGAACCTGACCGACGAGAAGTACATCGCGACCATCATCTCCGCGGACAACGTCCTGGCGACGACGGGAACCTCATCGACCTACATGACCGGCGCGCCGATGCAGCTCTTCGGCTCGCTGACCGTAAACTTCTGATGCAGCGCCGCTACGCCCTCTCCCTCTCGGCAGCCCTCATTGTGCTGCTGCTCGTCGCCACGCTGACGCTGATGTGGGGCCAGTACCCCGTCGACGCCCGGACGCTTGCGGGCTTTCTGGAGTACAAGCTCTTCGGCGGCGAGGCCCTGCCGCAGTACGCGCTGCTGGAGAATATCATCGTGCAGATCCGCCTGCCGCGCATCCTGCTGGCGATGCTCATCGGCGCGGCGCTCGCCACCTCGGGCGCGGCCTTCCAGGCGATGTTCGTCAACCCCCTCGTCTCCCCGGGCATCCTGGGCGTCCTCGCCGGGGCCTCCTTCGGCGCGGCGCTGGGGATGCTGGTCAGCGAGCAGTGGTGGATCGTGCAGGCGCTGGCCTTCGTCTTCGGTTTCGTCGCCGTCGGTTTTGCCGTGATGGTCGGCAGCATGGTCCGCGCCGGGCGCTCGTCGATCATGCTCGTGCTCGGCGGGGTCATCAGCGGTTCGCTCTTCACGGCGCTGCTCTCCGTCGTCAAATACGTCGCCGACCCCTACAGCACCCTGCCCGCCATCGTCTACTGGCTGATGGGATCGCTCTCGATGGCGGACCTGGACGGGGTCGCCCTCGCCGCCGTCCCGATGCTGCTGGGTATCGGCGGGCTGATCGTGCTGGGGCGCTATTTCGACCTGCTCAGCCTCGGCGATGAGGAGGCGCGCGCGCTGGGAATCAACGTGGCGCGCATCCGCTTCATCGCCATCGTGCTCGCCACCCTGGCCAGTGCGCTCTCCGTCGTCATGGCGGGGATCATCGGCTGGGTCGGCCTCATCATCCCCCACATCGTCCGGATGGCCTTCGGGCCTTCCCACACCCTGCTGATGCCGCTGTCGGCCATCACCGGAGCCGCGTTTCTGCTCCTGGCCGATTCGGTCTCGAGGCTGGCGATGAGCGTGGAGATCCCCATCGGGATCCTCACCTCGCTCATCGGTATCCCCGTCTTTATCATCGTACTCAAACACGCGAGGTCCGCATGGAACTGAAACCGATCATCGAAGTCAAAAACCTCACCTTCTCCTACCCGGCACACCAGGTGCTCAAAAAGATGAGCTTTGCCCTCTACCCCGGCGAAGTCGTCAGCCTGCTGGGCCCCAACGGCTGCGGCAAAAGCACGCTGATCCGGCTGATGCTGGGCCTGCTGCGCGGCAGCGGCGACATCCGGCTGGCGGACAGACCCCTGGGAGACTACTCGCACCGGCAGATCGCGCAGCATATCGCCTACATCCCCCAGTACCACAGCGTCCCGTTCAACTACACGGTCGAGGAGATGGTCATGATGGGGCGGGCGGCGAAGCTCGGCTTCTTCGCCCAGCCGGGGCGACGTGACCGCGAGGTCGCCATGGAGGCGCTGCGGACCGTCGGCATCGACGGCCTGGCCTCCCGCCCCTTCGGGCAGCTCAGCGGCGGGCAGAAGCAGATGGTACTGCTGGCGCGCGCCCTGGCCCAGGAGGTCTCCACCTTCATCATGGACGAACCGGTCACCGGGCTTGATTACGGCAACCAGATGCGGCTGCTGGAGATGATCGCACACCTGGCCGGCCAGGGGAAGACTTTTCTCAAGACGACCCACTACCCCGACCACGCCCTGCTCGTCTCCAGCCGCGTCGCCGTCATGCACGACGGGCACATGATCGACGAAGGCGTTCCCGACGCCGTCATCACCCCCGAGATGCTGCGCCGGGTCTACGGCGTCGAGGCGGATATTGTGGAGCACCGCGACAAGAACTGGTGCCTGCCGCACTTCCGGAGGGCCTCCGCATGAAAACGCGTATCCTTTTGCTTTGGGTCCTCTGTCTCCTCGCCCTGCCGCTGCAGGCGCGGAGCCTCACGGACGATTACGGCCGGACGGTCAATCTCCCCGAGACGGTGACGAAGATCTACGCGGCGTCGCCGCCGCTGACGATGAGCGTGCTCGCCTTCGACCCCGCGCTCATCGCGGCGCTCAACTTCCCGTGGAGCGATGCGCAGCGCCCCTACGCGGGGGCCGCTGCCGACCGCCCCGTCGCCGGGGGGTTCTTCGGGCAGGGGCAGACCCCGAACTTCGAACTGCTGGCCCAGGCGCGCCCCGACGTCATTCTCGTCTGGGGCGGGATGCCGGGGGTGGAGAAGATCGTCGGCAAGTTCGACGCGCTCGGCATCCCCGTCCTGCTTGTACGTAATTCGTCGATCCGCGACCTGCTCACCCAGTTCGCACTGCTGGGGCGTCTGACCGGCAACACCCAGCGCGCCGACGCCCTGGTCGCCTACACCGAGCAGACCCTCGCTCTCATCGATGCGCTGCAGCCCAAACTGGCCGAGCGTCGGCCCGTCCGCTACTACTTCGCCGAGGGCCCCGACGGGCTCTCCAGCGAATGCGACGGCTCGTTCCACCTCGAGCCCTTCGCCTATGCCGGGGCGAAGAACGCCCTGGAGTGCCGGATGAGTTCCAACTACGGGATGGAAAAAGTGAGCCTGGAGACGGTCATGCTCGCCGACCCGGACGTCATTGTCGCGATGGAGCCCGTTTTCGCCGACGCCGTCGGGAAAGATCCCCGCTGGCAGGCGCTGCGCGCCGTCCGCGAAGGCAGGGTCCTCACCGTGCCGTCGCGCCCCTTCAACTACATCACCCGCCCGCCGTCATTCATGCGGCTGATGGGAATCCGGTGGCTCATAAACCACTTCTACCCTGAGTGGCTTGAAGGGGAGGAGGAAGCGCGTTTCGAGGCGCTCTTTTTCCCCGTCTGCGACACGGCGGCCCCTGCCCGCTGATACGAAAAAGATGCTGCGGCGGATGCGGTGGCATCCACACCGTTATATCTATCTTGATACAAAGGAAAAACCCATGAACGGACTGAAGCAAAAAACGCACAAAGGCGCCCATGACCCGTTGGGGTTCGACGCCATCGTCAGAGAGGTGTTCGCCCCCATCTACCCGGTCATCGCATCGCAGATCATTCAGCAGACGCAGATGACCCGCGGCGTCTGTCTCGATGCCGGCTGCGGCACAGGCGCCCTGGGACGGGCCATGGCGCAGCAGAGCGGATGCGACGTCACCTTTTTCGACCAGAGCGAAAAGATGCTCGAACTGGCCCGCGGTTACGCCGAAGAAGAGGCCATCACGGCGCGCAGCCGCTTTGTACAGGGGGACATCCACGATATCCCGCTCCCCTCCGAGAGCGTCGACCTCGTCGTCAGCCGCGGCTCCTCCCCCTTCTGGGACGACCAGAAACTGGCCTACGGCGAGATCCTCCGCGTGCTGCGCCGGGGCGGCCGCGCCTACGTGGGAGGCGGTTTCGGCAACGCGGCGCTGCGCGAACAGATCGTCAGCACAATGCTCGAGCGCGAGCCGAACTGGGAAGAGCGTTTCAAGAACCGCTCCCGGAGCATGCGCAACGCGCTGCCGGAGATCCTCGAATCACTGCACCCGGCCTCTTTCGAGATCATCAACGATGAGAGCGGCTTCTGGGCCCACATCACCAAATAAGGGAGCCATGATGCAGATAGGACTCTTCTGCCTCGCCGAACACTACGGCAACGATACGGCCCAGAGCCTTCACGACCAGCTGCGCCTGGTGGAGACCGCCGACCGGCTCGGCTTTGACGAAGCGTGGTTCGGCGAGCACCACTTCAACGCCTTCAGCGTCCTGCCCGACCCCGCGGTCATGCTCGCCTATGCCGCCGCGCGCACACAGCAAATCCGCCTCGGCACCGCCGGCTTCCTCGCCCCCTTCCACCACCCCGTCCGCCTGGCCGAGAGCATCGCGGTGCTCGACAACCTCAGCGGCGGCCGCATCGACGCGGGATTCGCCAAGGGGGGATTCGCGCCGGATACCCGCCACTTCCTGCGGAGCAGGGAGGAGCTGCGTTCCGTCATGTTCGAGACGGTCGAAGCGGTCGACCTCCTCCTGCACCGCAGGGCCGTTGATTTCGAGGGCAACTACATTCAGATTCACAACAGTACGGTGACGCCGAGACCGCTGCAGAAACAGCTCCCCTTTTACGTGGCGACCTTCGCTTCGGAGGAGACGATCCACTACGCCGCGACCCGCGGGTACGGGCTGATGATGTCCCAGGGGGCGTCGTTGCGCGACTGCGTCGAAGCGCAGCACTTCTACCGCAGTATCGCCGGGCACGATCCGCAGATGGTGGTCATGCGCGTCTTCGGCGTTGCCGACAGCGCCGCCGAGGCGCAGCGGACGGCGCTTCCCGCCATCGACCACTTCGTCAAATGCATGCGCGCCGCCCAGCGCGAACAGCCCCAGCCCGGTTTCGACGCCGAAAACTACGAGGCGCTGCTGCAGGAGCGCACCGCCTTTTTCGACGGGAAACCGTTTTTCGACAACGCGATCCTGGGGACGCCGGAAATGTGCATCGAACAGATCAACACGCTCTCAGACGCGCTGACCCACCTCCATATCGCCCTGAAACCCGCCGCCGTGCATGTCGAATCGAACATCGCCATGCTCGAACGGTTCCACCATGAAATCCGACCCTACATTGCCAAAGGAGCATTATGTCCAGAAACCCTCTGCACCTGCTGATCGGCCTCACCGCGTCTGCGGCGGCGCTTCATGCCGGAAACGAAGCGGCGCTCGACGCCATTACCGTCCACGAAACACCCATTACCGTCGCGTCCGAGGGCATTGAAACGGCCCGGCCCACGTCGCTGCCCCGCAGCGCGGCGGACCTCGAGGAGGTGATTACGCGTGACACCATCGAAGCGCTCAACCCCTCCGACATCTACGACGTCCTGCAGTACGCCAGCTCCGTCTTTATCCAGCGCCAGGGGCGCAAAGCCCCGGCCTTTGTCAAAGTGCGGGGCAACCGCGCGCTGGGCATCATCATCGACGGGGTCTACATCCCCGCCGCGGTCACGAGCCGCATCCTCACCGTCCTGCCCGTGGAAGCGATCGAGCGTATCCGCGTCGTCCGCGACTCCGCCACGCTCAACCTCGGACCGCTGCCCAACGGCACCGGCGGCCTGCTCGGCGGCGACGATGCCGGCTACCTCGTGATCGAAACCCGCAACCCCGGGGCGCCGCTTGAGGGGCTGGCCGCCGTGCAGGTGGAGAGCTTCGGACGCGAACACGTCAGCGCCATGGCCGGGGGCATCGGAGAGTACGGCTACCTCAACCTCCTCGTCGACTACGACCGGAGCGACGGGGAACCCGATGAGACGACCGGGTTCGAAAAAACGACCCTCTATGCCAAAGGGGGCCTCTTCTACGACGCGTGGAGCCTGGACCTGCAGGGGTTCGTAACCCGCGGCTCCAAGGAGCTGCAGCGCAGCACCACGCCGGGCGTCAGCGATGCCAAGTGGGAGTACGACCCGATCAAGATCGGGGAGTTCTCCGCCAAAGCTTCCTATGACTGGGGACAGGGCGTCACCTCCCTCTCCTACGCGCGCAGCGACCTGCGCGTGGAGCTGCAGCAGCGCTCCTGGAGCAACCCCGACGCCTACACCCTTGAAGTCCAGGAGGAGAACTTCAGCGACCTGCGCCTCGATCATGCCCACCGCCTCGGCGAGCACACCCTCCGTGCCGGCGTGGAGGGGATCTGGTGGCACACCCCGACCGGCGAGTACTTTTATACCGGCTGGGAGAAAAAGGAGCGGACGGCGGGCGCCTTCGTCCAGGACGAATGGCACCGCGGCCGTCTCAGCCTGGACGGCGGCGTGCGCGTCGACAAGACCTGGATCGACAAGGGGTACGAGCAGGTCGTGAGCCAGAAGGTCCTGATCGAAGACGAAGCGATGGAGCCGGTCGCCGCCGCGGCGATTGGTGCGCGATGGCAGGCCGCGCCGAGCTTCGCGCTCTATACCCGCGCGCGCGCCAGCACCCAGAACGCGCCGGAGGTCGAAACCGTCGACGGGACGTCGCTCTCCGCCAGCACCCGGCTCGGGGCCGAAGCGGGCTTCGATGCCGCCCCCGCCCCCTGGTTCAAACCGCGGCTGTCGCTCTATTTCCTTGATGTGCGCGACGCCCCCTACGTCGCCGCCCAGTGGACCAATCCCGATGACCCGACGGACATCGTCAACCTCTACGGCAGCAAGGACTGGCACGAATACGGAGCGGAAGTGGCCCTGGCCGGGGTACTGGACGCCCTGACGTACCAGCTCTCCTACAGCTACAACCGCAACAACGACGATACGCTGGACAACCGTATCCCCGATTCGACGTTCAACGGCATCGTCACCTACACCTACGCCGGGCTCAAAGGCACGGTCGGGGTCTATTATGTGGACAACTTCGAAGCCGTCAACAAGGCGGGCACGGGCGAAGCGGGCGGCTATACGAACATCGACTGCTCCCTCGGCTACGACTTCAGCGCGATGCAGTTTCGCCACAAAGCGACGCTCTATGCCCGCAACCTCACGAACGACGACTACGAGTCCGTCTACGGCTTCCCGAGCCTCGGACGCGTCATCGGCGCCGCGTACCGGATCGCATTTTGATCCGGCCGCCGTGCGCAGAGGTGAAAAACGGGTTTCGCCTCTGCGGACCGCGGTCCCAAGCGGACACCCGAATCCATTTCGATACAGGAGTAACAATGCATAAACCTTTACGCCTCTCTTCACTTTTATCCATCGCCCTACTCTCCGCCTCGCTGCAGGCGGAGAGCTTCGAGCTCGGCCAGGTCTCCGTCACCGCCGACCCGCTGCTCTCGGAGCTCTTTAGCGACCGTGTGGACGCCGAACAGATCGACATCTACGGCGACAGCACGGTTTCCGAAGCCCTTACCCGTATGACGGGGGTGGCATTCTACTCCCGGGGCGGCCGGGCCGAAACAGATATCAGTATCCGCGGTTTCGATTCGCGCCGTATCGGCGTCTTTTACGACGGCGTGCCCATCTACGTCCCCTACGACGGCAATATGGACTACACCCGCTACCTCACAACCAACATCGCTGCCATTGACGTCTACAAAGGCTTCTCCTCGACGGCCTTCGGCGCCAACACGATGGGCGGGGTCGTCAATATCGTCTCCAAAAAGCCGAGCCGCCCCTTCGAGGGCACCGTCTTCGCCCAGGGGACACTCGACAGCAGCGGCGACCAGGCGGGCACCATGTACGGCGGGAACATCGGCATCCGCGAACCGCACTACTACCTGCAGCTCTCCGCGACGGGCAAGCACCGTGACCACTCCCGTCTGCCCGAAAGCTACGACGCGACGCCGGTCCAGCCCGAGGGCGACCGGCTCAACTCCGCCTCGGACGACCGCCAGGTCAGCGCCAAATACGGCTACCTCCTAGACGGCGGCGAAGTCGCCCTGGGCTATATGTACCAGCACGCTACCAAGCAGCAGCCGACTGTCACCGACCCCGTCTACGGCCGCGAAAAGTACTGGGACTGGCCGAAATGGGATATGCAGAGCCTCTATGCCGTCGGGCAGCACACCCTGTTTGGCGGGCTCTTCAAAGCGACGGCCTACTACACGGAGTACGAAAGCAAGCTCTACTCCTACGACGACATCAACCTGACGACGATGGACAAAAAATTCGCCTGGAAATCGAACTACAAGGAGTCGACCTACGGCCTCCGGGCGGAGTTCACCGTCGACGCGGCGGGCAACCGGCTCACCCTCTCATCAAACTACAAGCATGACCACCACAAAGGGTACGACATCGACAAGGTGACCAACGTCAGTACCCTGGGGGAGGAGTTCGAAGATACGACCCTCTCCTTCGGCCTGGAGGACAGCTACCGTTTCGCGGAGCGCTTTACCCTGGTCGCGGGCATCGGCTATGACGTCAAATCCTCCGACCATATCAGCGACCCGACGATCGACGACAAGAAAGACGAATCGGCCTGGAACCCGGAGGCGGCGTTCATCGCGGAGCTCGCTCCCAAACAGACCCTCCGCCTCAGCGTCGCCCAGAAGACCTACTTCCCCTCGATGAAAGAGCGCTACTCCTACAAGCTCGGCTACGGGGTGCCCAACGGCGACCTGAAACCGGAGATGACGACCCACAGCGAACTCGCCTACAAGGGCGTCTTCAACGATGCGTGGATCGCGGAAGCGGCCGGCTTCTACCTTGTGACGGAGGATTACATCCAGGCCGTCTACTATGACACCTTTGACGGTGTCAACCGCACGCAGAACCAGAATATTGGCACCTTTTACCGTTCGGGAGCAGAGCTCGCCCTCTCCTACATCGCCGACGTTTACGAAGCGGGGGCGAATGCCACTTTCCTGAAGATCGGCAGCGCCTCTTCGGACAGGCCCATCGGCGTGCCGACACGCGAATACAACGTCTTCACCCGCGTCTTCTTCGCCCCGAACCTGAGCGGCCTCGTCACCCTCCACGGCCAGAGCGGCGCCTACGGGCAGCTGGCCGACAGCAGCTACGAGAAACTGGGCGACGTGCAGACGATCGACGCGAAGGTGACCTACCTGCCGGTCGCCTCCCTCGCCCTCACACTGGGCGTCAAAAACATGGCGGACAAGCTGAACTATTACGACGACGGCTATCCGGAACCGGGGCGGGAGTTCTACGGCAGACTCTCGTACAGCTTCTGATGCGCCGCCTTTTCCTGACCGTGCTGTTTTCGGCGGCACTGCTCGGCGCGGAAACGGTGCCGCCGCTGCGCGTCGCCGTCATCGGCGGGATGACCATGAGCGGCATGTGGCAGCAGATCGCGGCCGCCTTCGAGGCCGCCCGCGGCATCCCTGTCGACGTTGTCGTCAGCGGCCCAAAATCGGAGCTCGACGCCTACTGCAGGGAACACCCCGTCGATCTGGTGACGATGCACGCCAGCGACACCATTACCGACCTGGCCGCCGACGGCCTATTCGAGCAGCTCACCCCCTGGACGCGCAATGCGCAGATGCTCCTGGGCCACCGCAGCGACCCTGCCGGGCTCACCGGCGCCGGGAACCTGAAGGAGGCGCTGGCGAAACTGAGTGCCTCGGAAGCCCCTTTCCTCGTCCATGCGAGCGGCGGCACTTTCGAAGTCTTCAACGCGCTGCGCACGAAACGAGAATGGCACCTGTCCCCGGAACAGCTCCGTTTCACCCCCGCCAAGCGCGGTTTCCTCCGGGAGACGGCGGCGCTAGAGGGGTACACGCTTTTCGGCGTCATCCCCTTCTTGATGCAAAAACAGCACCACCCGCAGATCCGCGGCTTCTACTTCGACGACCCCGCCCTTATGCGACCCTACCTGGCGGCCATCGGCAGCGAAACGCGCCTCGGCGCCGCCCGCCACGCCCGTGCCGATGCCCTGCTGGCCTTTCTGACGTCGCCGCAGGCACAGCGCATCGTGCAGGATTTCCGTATCGACGGCCACCCGGGCTACCCGGTCTTTTACCCCCTCACCCCCAACCAAGGAGATAATGATGTTTCTCGAACCCATTGATTTTGCCACCATGTACAAGGCCCACAAGCTCGCCACCGACTTCAAAGGCAAAAGCGCCGACGAATGGAACGCCAAGGCCGCGGACATGGCACCGCGCATGGTCAACAGTCCCTACGTCGACACCTTTCTCTCGAAGATGGCGCTGGATGCCGACGACGTCGTGCTCGATATCGGCTGCGGGCCGGGTACCCTGGCCCTCGCCCTGGCCAAAAAGGTCAAAAAGGTGATCGCCGTCGACTACGCCGGACAGATGCTCGAACAGCTGCGCCTCTACGCCGAACGCGAAGGGATCACCAACATCGAGACCTACCAGCTGAGCTGGGAAGATGACTGGAGCGCGCTGCCCGAGGCCGACATCGCCGTCGCGTCGCGCAGCCTGGAAGTCAGCGACATCGAAACGGCCCTCTCGAAGATGACGCGCCACGCCGCAAAGGCCTGCTACCTCACCTACAAGGCCGGGGGCAGCTACGTCGACCTGGAGATCCTCGAGTTCATCAACAGGCAGATCACCCCGAAGCCCGACTTCTGGTATATCCCGCTGATCCTCTACCAAAAAGGGCTGCTGCCGCGCGTCGACTACATCGAGACCGAACAGGGCAGCATCAACAGCGGCAGCGCCGACGCCTTCGTCACCTCCCTGCGCTGGAGCCTCGGCAGCCTCACCGGCGACGAGGAGGAAAAGGCGTACCACTACTACGACAAGGTCGTCGCCAAATCCAACCGCCACCCCCGTCCCTTCAACTGGGCCTTCGTCGCCTGGGAGACGGCGCGCTGATGCGCCGTCTAACACACCCCTAACACTCTTTGCGTACACTGGCACGACGATTTCAGCTTCCAAGGATTGTGTATGAAACCCCTCTTTTACTCCATAGTCGCCGGCGCGGCGGCCCTCTGGCTCGGCGGCTGCGGCGGCACCGGCGGCAGCGCGACCGACGTCACCGCCGAACGCGGCCCGATGCTCTATGCGCTCGTCACCGACGCCTCGGGACAGCAGGCGACGATGCTCTCAGGCGGCCGCTACCGCTTTGCCAACGACCCGGTCTACCCCGTCACCAGCCGGGGGGGTGTCATCGACATCAACCGCAACGGCTTGATCGACGCCGGCGACCTCGCCGCACCGGAACTGACCCTGCAGACGCCGCAGGGACGCGCACTCACCCTCGTCACCTCCCTGGCCCACAAAGCCCAGATCGCGACGATGCTGCAGAACGATTTCAACCTGAGCACAACGCGTATCTTCAATGCGACGCCCTCCGGCGACAGCGCCATTGCCGCGATCAGCGACGAGCTCTACAAATACTGTGTCGAGCACAATGTCAGCGACCCCTCCACCCTGACACTGAAAGTCATGCAGAGCCTGCAGGCACAGATCGCCGCGCGGATCGGGGCGTATGCCTCCGGAGAGTTCAACGCCACAAAACGCGAACGCTACCTTGTCAAAAACGAGCTGGGACTCCGGACGATGACCCAGGCCGAGGCCGATGCGATGAACCGCCAGCTCAGTGAGCGCGACGGCACGCCGCAGCTCTCCGAGCTCAACAGTACCCTCAGGGGCACGCTGGCGTTTATGTGGAACGAGGAGAAGATGGCCAAGGAGCTCTACCTTGCGCTGCATGCCCTCTGGCCGCACAAAGAGTTCTACAATATCGCGATGATGTCCGAAAGCCAGCACCAGGCCGCCATCGAAAGCCTACTGCTGACCTACGACATCAACGTCACCGACATCGACGGCGACGAGGCGCACTACAGCGCGGAGGAGCTCCAGGCATACGCTGCAGGCATTTTCCCCGACACCGGTATTCAGTCTCTCTATGACGAACTCTATGCAAAGGGTGCGCAAACCGACCAGGACGCCCTGGAAGCGGGCTGCATGGTCGAGGTCACCGACGTCAATGACCTTACCGCCAATATCGCCCTCGCAGCGGCGGCGGAGGCCGACGACCTCGTCGCAACCTTTACCAGCCTCCGCAAGGCCAGCTACAACCACTACTGGGCCTTCGACGGCGCCCTGAAAATCCTCGGTGTAACGGAAGGGTGCTGCGTCCTCGGCGGGACGTTCTGTAAAACGCCCGAGGAGTATCCCGATACCCGTGGCGGAGGCGGCGCCTAAAGATTTTGCCTAAGCGTAATTCTTCAGTTTCGGACAGGCTTGTTTGGCTAGAATCCTGCACAATGAAAACACTGCGCCAGCTCCTGCTCTCGGTTCTGTTGTCAGCCTTCTCCTTCTTCGTGGTCCACGACTACGTCATGGCGGATGTGGATACCGACACCCAGTACGAACTCTGCCTCGCGCAGAGCGACACCGGCGCACTCGATCTGCCCACCAAGATCCATGAACATATCCACTCCCTGATGAGCATCCCGGAGGCCGCGCCCCTGCCGTCTTCCGACCGCCCCGTTGCCCTCCGCAGCCACATTGCGCCGCAGCAGCTCCTTTCCCATATTTCACCCGTCCCTACCAAGCCCCCTTTAGCCTAAACCTTTTTTCAACCCTATTCAAAAATTCCCATGGGCAGGCACGCACCTGTGCCGACCCGCATAAAAGGCAATGTCAATGATCCCTTTACGACTTCTGGCCCTCTGTGCCGCCGCGTCGCTCTCGGCGGCCCCGGTCTCGCTGCAGACGTTTCTCGATGCGAGCACACACTCCGACGCGGCCCGCGCCGGGCAGTATGCCGCGGAAGCGTACACGCTGCAGCAGCGCAGCGAACTGCTGACCGACGGTCCCTCCCTCAACGCGCAGGCGGGCTACGCCGACGCCAAGTCCGTGTCTAAGAATGCCATGGAGTACCACGTCAGCGTTGAACAGCCCTTCCGCACCGCCGGGACCGGCAGACTCGAGCGGCTGCTGGACAACGGTACCGGCCTGAGCAGCGCACTGCAGACGGCCCGCCTGCAGAACCGCGTCTATACCTACTATATCGACGCCTGTACCCTCCAGGAGGAGCTCTGGCTGCTCCAAGACGCCAAAACCCGCGGCGTACAGATGGAAGCGCTGATCCGCACCGGGATGGAAGGGGGCGAGTTCGACCGCAGCGCCTGGCTGCGCAGCCGTCTGAACGTCGAGACCCTGACCCTGCAGATCGACGAGCTCAACAGCCGCTACAATGAAACGTTCCGTCTGCTGCGGGCCACGGCGCAGACGGAGGCGGAAAGCCTGCTGTGCAACGACCTCCCCGACACCATCACCCTGCCGCCGGAAACCCTGCTTGCCGACGCCCCGCTGCTGCGGCAGCTCGAAAACCGCCACGGCAGCGCGAAAGCCCTCGCTTCCTACCGCAACAGCTGGCTGCAGGAAGTGACGCTCGCCGCGGGTTATGACGACGAGATGGACGTCCAGCGCGCCAACCTCTACGTCACCATCCCGCTCGCCCCCGGAAGCCGCCGTGCCAACGACCGCGAGGCCGCCCACCGCGATGCCCTCGCCGCCGGCGCCGAACTGCGCGCGATGCGCAGCGAACTTGACGCACGGGTTACGGCCTTCACCGCAGCCCAACAGACCCGAAGAGCCAACCTGGAACGTATCAATGACGAGCTGATTCCCGAAGCCTACGAGACAACCGTTCTGCTCGAGGAGCGCTTCATGGGCTCCGAGGCGAGCTACCTCGAATACATCGACAGCCAGAAGATGCTCTTCGCCCTGCTGATGCAGGGTGTCCAGCTCCGCGCAGACGCGCTGAAGGCCGAAGCGGGCCTTTTTGCCGACCTCGGCATCACCCCCTCTATCAAGGATAAAAAATGAAATACATTATGCCCCTGCTCATTACCCTTATACTGCCGCTTGCCGCGGCCGACCGGATCGACCCCGGCACCCTGCAGGTGTCGCTGAGCACACCCAAAGCCCAGACGCAGCTTCCGCTGGGCAACTACCTCGGCACCTACACCTACCCGCCGTCGTCGCGTTTTACCGTCAGTGCCAACACGGAGGGGTTCGTGACCCGCATCGCCGTCAAACCCTTTGCCCACGTGAAAAAGGGGCAGACGCTCTTCACCCTCAAAAGCCCGAAACTCCTTGACATGCAGTCCGAGTACATCGCGACCCTGCTGGAGCTGGAGTACTACGACAAAGAGGTCAAGCGTCTCGAACCGCTGGCGAGCAAGGGGGTCGTCGCTTCAAAACAGCTCACCGAGAGCCGCAACCGCCGCCAGAAGCTCGACGCCTCCGCCGCGTTCCAGCGCGACGTCCTGCTGGCGTACGGCCTGAAACCGTCACAGCTCACGCAAATCGCTTCACAGCATAAACCCGACCCGGTCCTGACCATCACCGCCCCGGCCGCGGGCAGCATCGCCACCGTCGAGACGCAAACCGGCGGCTACGTCGCCGAAGGCGCCGTCCTGGCCCAGCTCATCGACACGACCGAGTGCCACTTCGAGATCGATATGCCGTGGGAGACCGCTGATACCCTCGCCCTGGGCGAGAAACTGACCGCGGGGGCACAGGCCTTTACGGTCTTCGCCAAGGCGCCGCAGATCGACCCCGTCTCCCAGACCCGTACCATTGACCTCCATGAGGGCGGCGAATGCGGCGAACGGGGCGGTGCCAGTATGAACATCGCGCTTTCGCGCACCGCGAAGGCGTGGAAGGTCCCGGCCGCTTCCGTCACCGAGCTTGACGGGCGCAGCGTCGTTTTTGCCCAGCGCAGCGACGGTTTCGAACCGCTCGCCGTCACCGTACTTTCGCGCCGTGAAGGCTTCTGCTACGTCACCGGCGCTTTGAACGCGGACGACCGCGTTGCCGCCTCCTCCGTCCTGGCCCTGCGCAGCGCTGCCGCCGGGGGTGAATGATGGACGCCTTGCTGCGTTTTGCGCTCTCGCAGCGCATCATCATCCTCCTGCTGGCCGCCGCCGTCGCCATCTACGGGGTGCTCTCCTACGGGAAACTCGTCATCGACGCCTTCCCCGACGTCTCCTCGACCCAGGTGAAGATCATCATCAAGGCCCCGGGCATGACCCCGAGCGAGGTGGAGCAGCAGATCACCATCCCCGTCGAGCTGGAGATGCAGGGCATCCCCCACCAGACGATGGTCCGCTCCATCTCGAAGTACGCCCTGGCCGACATCACGATCGACTTTGAAGAGGGCACCGACCTCTACTGGGCCCGCGACCGCGTCTACCAGCGTTTTACCGCTGCCAAGAACGAGCTGCCCGAGAACATCGGCGGGGGGATCGCCCCTATTACGACGCCGCTGGGCGAGATCCTGATGTTCACCATCGAATCGGAAAGCCTCAGCCTGATGGAGAAGCGCACCCTGCTTGACTGGACGATCCGTCCGGCCCTGCGCAGCGTCCCCGGCGTCGCCGACGTCAACGCCCTGGGCGGCCTGGTCAAAAGCTTCATCGTCAAGCCCGACTTCGCCCGCCTCTCCGCCTACGGCATCCCCGTCTCCCAGCTCATGGAGGTGATCGAACGCAACAACGCCAACTACGGCGCCGGGCGGGTCGAACAGGGCGACGAGGCGATCATCGTCCGGGTACTGGGGAAACAGACCGGCATCGAGAGCATCCGCGAACTTGTCCTCGCCCAGCGCGAGGGAAGTACCGTCTATGTCGGCGATGTCGCCGATGTCAGCGTCGGTGCCGTCACCCGCTACGGCTACGTCACCAAAGACGGCAAAGGCGAAGCGGTCGAGGGGCTGGTACTGGGCCTCAAAGGCGCCGACGCCTCCCGGACCGTTGCCGCCGTCAAAACGCGCCTGGCCGAACTGGAGAAGAACCTCCCCGAGGGCACAAAGCTGAACGTCTTCTATGACCGCAGCGACCTCGTCGGTAAAGCCGTCAACACGGTCCAGAAGGCGCTGTTGGAAGCCGTCGTGCTCATCATCGTCATTCTGCTGCTGATGCTCGGCGACATCATCTCCGCGCTCACCGTCGCGCTCATCCTGCCGATGGCAATTCTGAGCGCCTTCATCCTGATGCACCTCTTCGGCATCAGCGCCAACCTGATGAGCCTCGGGGGGATCGCCATCGCCATCGGGATGATCGTCGACTCCGCCGTCGTCATGGTCGAGAACATCGTCGCCTGGCTGGGGCACCCCAAATACGCGCACGAACCGCGTACGCGCCTCATCTACCTGGCAGCCAAGGAGGTGAGCCTCCCGATCGTCTCGGGCGTCGTCATCATCATTACGATCTTCTCGCCGCTGCTCATGCTGCAGGGGCTGGAGGGCAAACTCTTCTCCCCGGTGGCGCTGAGCATCGTCTTCTCCCTCGCCTCCTCCATTCTCTTCGCCCTCTACCTCATCCCCGTCATTGCCGGGATGAGCATCAAGAAGGCCCACGACGAACCGACCTGGCTGGTGCGCAAGCTCGAGAACCTCTACATCCCGACGCTCCTGCGCGCCTTCCGGTTCGAAAAGCCGATCTACGCCCTGCTGGTACTGCTTGTGCCGCTCTCCGTCTACATGTTCGGCAGCGTCGGCAAGACCTTCATGCCGACGATGGACGAAGGCAACATCGTTATCGGCGTCGAGTCCGACCCCGCCATCAACATCCCGGCGGGGATCATGCTCAGCACCCAGATCCAGCAGCAGCTCATGGCGGCGGTACCCGAGATCAAGTCCATCATCGCCCGCAGCGGCTCGGACGAGATCGGCCTCGACCCCATGGGGCTCAACGACACCGATACCTTCTTGGTGCTGCACCCCAAGTCCGAGTGGCGCACGCCCGACCCCGACTGGCTCCGGGCGCAGATGCGCACGGTGCTTGAAGGGATCACCGGGATCGAATACGGTTTCACCCAGCCCATCGAGATGCGCACCTCCGAGATGCTGACGGGTGCGCGCGGCGACGTCGTCGTCAAACTCTTCGGCGACGATCTTGAGACCCTCAATACCCTGGGGACAAAGATCGCCGACCTTCTGCGGGCGACCGAGGGGAGCGAAGACGTCTACATGCGCCAGAACGAAGGGGTGAGCTACCAGCAGGTCGTTTTCGACAAGAAACAGCTCACCAAGTACGGCCTCAACCTCGACGAGGCGGCGCAGATCCTCGCCATCGCCGTGATGGGTGCCGAGGCGGGCAAGATCTACGAGGGGATGAAGCAGTTCTCCATCCTGATCCGCGGCGACTACGCGCAAAACGACCTGCCGCTCTCGTCGATCTACCTCACGACCCCGGCGGGCGAGCGCATCGCCTTCTCCAACATCGCGCACATCGAGCGCACGGCAGGGAGCGTCGAGATCAAGCACGAGGGGGCCCAGCGCTTCGTCTCCATCCAGACCAATGTCAGCGGGACCGACCTCACCACCTTCGTGGCGGCGATCGCCGCGCAGATCGAACAGGAAGTCTCCCTCCCGGCAGGGTACCGGCTGGAGTACGGCGGGGAGTTCAAAAATCAGCAGCGTACCATGGCGCGCCTCTCCATCGTCGTGCCCATCGCCCTGGCCGTGATCTTTATGATCCTCTTCTTCACCTTCCGCTCCCTGCGGCAGGCCGCGGCCGTCTTTGCGATGATTCCGCTGGCGCTGACGGGCGGGATCGCCGGGCTGATGGCGAGCGGCCACTACCTCTCCGTCCCCGCCTCGGTCGGTTTCATCGCCCTGCTGGGGATCGCCGTGCTTAACGGGGTCGTCATGGTCAGCTACTTCAACGAACTGGTCAAAACGATGCCGCTGGAGGATGCAGTCATAGAGGGGGCGAAACGGCGCCTCCGCCCGGTCCTGATGACGGCGCTCATCGCCGCCTTCGGCCTGGTGCCGATGCTCTATGCCACCGGTCCCGGCTCGGAGATCCAGAAACCCCTCGCCATCGTCGTCATTACCGGGCTGATCAGCTCGACCCTGCTCACCCTGATCATCCTGCCGATCCTCTACCGGCGGATCGAAGCGAAGAACGAGTTACAATATACTGTGTGAAAAGGAACGTTGATGAAAACGGAACTGCTCATCGGTGCCCTGGCTTTGGCCACGGCCATCCAGGTCATCCCCTTCGGGCACAACCACGTTAATCCTCCGGTCGTTGCCGAACCGGCGTGGGACAGCCCGCAGACGCAGGCACTCTTCAATCGCGCCTGTGCCGACTGCCACTCAAACGAAACGGTCTGGCCGTGGTACAGCCATATCGCCCCCGTCTCCTGGCTTGTCGTCCACGACGTCGAGGAGGGGCGCGAGCATTTCAACGTCTCGGCCTGGGGCGTGCAGAAGAAGAACGAGGGCGATGACGCGGCCGAAGAGGTCGAAGAGGACGAGATGCCGCCGCTCGTCTACCTGCCGACCCACCCGGAAGCGCGGCTCACTCCGGAGGAGAAAGCACGGCTGATCGCCGGTCTGAAGGCGACGTTCGGCAGCGAAAAACACCGACACTGATCCACACGAGAAAGGGGATAGAATGGAAGAAAAGTTCTCGCTCAAGAAAACGGTCTCGTTGACCCTGGGACTGTCGTTCCTGGTGATGAGCTACACGGGGATCATGCTCTTCATGACCCCCAAAGGCAAGATCGCCTTCTGGACCGACTGGACACTGCTGGGGCTCACCAAGACCCAGTACACCGACCTGCACATCACCTCGATGTTCCTCTTTCTCGCGGCAGGCATCTGGCACATCTACTACAACTGGAAACCGCTGGTGAGCTACCTCAAGAACCATCTGCACCGGCTCACACCGCTGAAAAAAGAGTTTCTCGCCGCGCTTGTGCTCAACCTCTTTTTCGTCGGCGCCACCATGCTGCACCTGCCGCCGATGCAGAGCATCGTGAACCTCAATACGTCCATCAAAGATTACTGGGAGCGGCAGGTGGGCGCCCCGCCGTTCGGCCATGCCGAGGAGGCAACCGTCGCCTCCCTCGCCCCCCAGGGCGGCATCGATACACCGACAGCAATGAAACGGCTGCGCAACGCCGGCTTCCATGTGAAAAACGGCCGGCAGACCCTGGAGCAGATCGCCATTGAGAACGGCGTCTCTGCCCAGAAGGTCTATGACGCCATGCTCCCGCAGGCCCGGGTGCAGCAGAGCGTGGCGCCGCTCAGCGGCATGGGACGCAGAAGCATCGCCTCCCTCGCCGACGCGGGGCACATCGACCTGGAGAAGGCGCTTGCCTATCTCGAAGCCGAAGGCGTCGACGCCACGCCGCAGAGCACCATGCGCGATGCCGCCGGCCAGCTCGGCACCACCCCCTACGAACTCTTCGAAACCCTTAAAGCCCTGCCGTAACCCCGTTCCCTTCGGGACGTGGGTCCTGTCAACGGTAGCGGTCGTTGACATTATTACTAATTAGTAATATAATGCTCTTAACCGCTGATGGAAAGGAGGTGCCATGAAACGCACGAAACCGTACGGACCGCGCGAAGACGCCGTACTGCGGACGCATATCGAGCTGTCGCGCGCCTACAACAAGCTCCGCGCCAAGGAGACGGCAACCATTGCCGAGCACGGCATCACGATGGCGCAGTTCGCCATCCTCGAGGCCCTCTACCACCTCGGGACGCTGCGGGTCGGCCAGATCACCGAACTGATCCTCAGTACGCCGGGCAACATCACCGTCGTCATCAAGAACCTTGAAAGCAAGGGGTGGATCCGCGTCTACCCATGTGAAACGGACCGGCGCATCCGCATGGTGGAGATCACCGAAGCAGGGAGCGGCCTGATCGCCTCCCTCTTCCCGGACCATGTCCGCAACCTGACGGCGTGGTACGGTGCCGCGCTGGAGACCGAAGAGCTCAACACCCTGTCGCGCCTGCTGCGCAAACTGGAAAAGGCACAGTAAAACCGCCTGCCTTTTCATCCCGACACATAGCGATTGGAGGATGCCATGCAACGCCGCACGTTTATGGGGCTGCTGTTTCTGTCGCCTCTGATGCTTGATGCCGACACCGACTCAAAGGAGACCGTTATGTCAAGAATGTTTGTCCACCGCGCCTCGGAACGGGGCGTCGCCGAACACGGATGGCTGCACAGCCGCTTCAGTTTCTCGTTTGCCGAGTACTACAACCCCGCTCGGATGGGCTTCGGGGCCCTGCGGGTGATCAACGACGACGTCATCGAAGCCGGACAGGGGTTCGGTACCCACCCCCACCGCAACATGGAGATCGTCTCCATCGTCACGCAGGGCGCCCTGAAACACCGCGACTCCGCGGGGAACGCGGGCGTCATCCGCGCCGGGGAGATCCAGTACATGAGTGCGGGTGCGGGCATCTACCACTCCGAGTTCGCTTCCGAAACGGAGAAAACCGCCCTCTTCCAGATCTGGATATACCCCAGTGAAGAGGGGGGAAAGCCCCGGTACGAACAGCGCGATTTCAACGCCTTCTACCACCCCAACCGCTGGACGCTGCTCGTCAGCGGGGACGGCCGGGAGAACTCGATCCGGATCAAGCAGGACGCCGCCATCCACGTCAGCGACATCGAGGGGGGCCGGACCCTGGCGCTGCCTGCAGTCGCCCCGGGTCACGCCCGGCTGCTCTTTGTCATCGAGGGGGAGGTCACCGTGGAGGAACTGCGGCTCGGCGCCCGGGACGAACTGCAGATCATGGACGACAATGTCCATGATCTCACCGCCGTGCGCGAGGCGAAAGTGCTCCTTTTCAACGTGCCGCTGTGACGGGGGCTCACGGTTTACTCACAATGCAGTATTATTATTGGAGTAACGCACCCCAAAGGAGAATAAGATGAAACGTATGAGTCTCGCGGCGGCACTGCTGCTCGGAGGAACCCTGTTCGCCGCACAGGGGATGATGTCCTCTTTCAACGATTTTGACGCCAACGGCGACGGCGTGATCACACAGGCCGAGTTCGAGAATACCCAGCAGGCACGGATGACGAAGCAGGCCGAAAGCGGCAAGATGATGCGCAACGCCGCCAATGCGCCTACTTTCGGCGACATCGACGCCAATGCTGACGGCAACATCGATGCCACCGAGTTCAGAAACCACCAGATGAACCGGATGCAGCAGCGTCCGGCCGGTCAGGGAATGAACAATGCCCAAAACACAGTCCAGACCAAAGTGCAGGGCAGAATGATGTCATCATTCAACGATTTTGATGCGAACGGCGACGGCGCGATCACCCAGACCGAGTACGAAAACGCCCAGCAGGCGCGGATGGCGAAGCAGGCCGAAAGCGGCAAGATGATGCGCAATGCCGCCAATGCACCCGCTTTCGGCGACATCGACGCCAACGGGGACGGTACGATCGATGCTACCGAGTTCCGGAACCACCAGATGAACCGGATGCAGCAGCGTCCGGCCGGTCAGGGAATGGGCAAAGGGATGAAGTGCGGCAGCGGTAAATGCAGCGGGGGCGGCATGGGCGGTCCGAACCGCTAGAGCCCCTCAGCGCTGCCGGACGCAGCGCACATGCGCTTCGTCGCAGCGGTCCGTATCGAACATGTGGCCGTTGCCCCAGTAGACGGCCCAGGCATTGATGGGCATTTTGCGGTAGATCTCCGAGGTCCAGTAGGCGTTGGAGACCGTGTTTTTGAGTCCCACCTTCTTCGCGGCCGCCGCCCTGCGCAGCGTCTGCAGTTCCGCCCGTGTCGGCAGGCGCCAGTCGCGGAACCCCTCAAGCTCCAGGTTCGCGCAGTAACTGCGCGCATCTTTCCAGACCGTATCTTTCTTAGCCGCCATGGCATTGTCCTGCCACTGCAGTTTGGCCGTCGTATCGATGACCGTGTCACCGCTGCGCTTCCAGCCGGCCCAGGCCAGTGCGGAAACCATGAGCAGCAGAGAAACCACTCGAATCATTTACCCTCCTTTTCATCACCGGCACGGCAGACTATTGCCGCCGCCGGGAAACGCTCCCGTCCTCTCTCACGGGAACTTCATTACACGTCACATCTTAAACGTATTGTGCGAACGCTCAATAAACACTGCCGCTACTTCAGCGGCATCAGGGCGTAGCCCCTGTTCTGGTACGCAATGGTGTCGAGGTAGCTGTTTTTTGAGATGCGCAGGTATGGCAGCACGTCTTCGCGGTCGATCCCGTTGCCCTCCAGCGCGATGGCGCAGACAACCAGTTCCACCGTCTTGGCTTTGGAGAGACGCTCCAGACTCTCCTGCGCCTTCTTGACATAGAGCACTTCCTCCTCGGGAACGAGGTAATCGGCGCTCTCCGAGGCTACCTTGGCGCAGCCGCCGTGCATCGTCACGGCGAAACGGACCGTGTCGCCCTGGGCCTCGATCATCTGCATGGTCTTCTCAATGAGGTTGAAACGCGAAAGGATATAACGCGGGTTTGAGGAGCTGCAGTCGAAGACCGCCTTGTACTCCTGGGCCGATGCCATCACCCCCAGCAGGGCGATGAGGGCCGGAAACCGTTTCACTGCCCCAGACCGAAGACGTTGGAGAGGGTATTGATGTAGTTGAAATACCCGGTGATGGCAACGGCCTCGATGATCTGCACGTCGCTGTAGCCCAGTGCCTTGAGGGCGTCGATATCCTCCTGCTGCATCTTGTAGTTGTCTTTCTTCGACGCGCGGACGCAGAAGCGCAGCAGCGCCTTCTCTTTCTCGTCGGTGGTGATGCTGTCGATCCCCTCGAGGATCTGGGTGATGCGTTCCTCGCTCAGTCCCAGCATCTTCGCGATGTTCTTGTGCACGTCGACGCACATCTTGCAGCTGTTCTCCTTGGAGATCAGCAGGGCGATCGCCTCTTTGATGCCATAGGAGAGCTCCGTCGGCTCCAACAGGAACTTCTGGACCATCATGTCGGTGGCGAAATAGACCTTCTCGTCCAGCGCCAGCAGTTTGAAAATCTCGCCGAGGTTTCCTGTCTTCTCCAGGATGGGGCGCGCCTTCTCCTGGATTGCCGGGGACATCTCCTCGAATTCGGGTAGTGCTATGTATGCCATCTTCTTCTCCTTTGCGACAATTCTAATTGAAAAAGCGTTAAGTTGTACTTAACGCTTTGGGTTCTCATCGGCCGGGTCGTGGTAGTCGACGGTCGGGATCAGCAGGGCGACGACGAAGAGCGTCAGGCTCAGCACCAGCACGATCATGAGTTCATAGCCGCCCAGCACATCGCTGAGCCGGATCGCTCCCAGGTCCGGCCCCATGAGGTGCTTGATCCAGGGAAAGGTGAGGGTGAATACCGCGCCGCCGACCATCCCGCCGATCACGCCCACCAGCGCATCGACGCGCCCTTCGGAAACGGAGACGAAGAAGGCCGAGGGGCATTTACCGAGGATCACGAGCCCCATGCCGAACAGCACCGCGCCGACCAGCAGCCCGCCCAGCAGGGTCGGTTTCACCTGGTACTCCGCAAAGCCGCCCTGGACGAGCGCATAAAAACCGACCCCGGAAAGCGCGACCGTCATCATCGCCATGCGGGGTGCCAGGGTGTCTTCAAAGATCATAAAGCCCGCCATCTTCTCGAACTTGTCGAGCCGGCTGTAGAGGATGATCGCCCCGAAACAGAAGCCGATGAAGAGCACCGTCCAGACGGAACCGTGCCCCTGCGCCGCCACGACGTCGAACATATGCACGATACCTTCCGTCATGAACAGCTCCCTTTGCGTTTATAGAAGAAGCGGCCGGTGATCATGCCGGTACCCAGGGCAACGACGGTAAAGATCAACCCGCTGACGGCGGTTTGGCTCCCTCCGGAGAGGATATGCCCCGCGTTGCAGCCGCCGGCAAGCCGCGCCCCGTAGACGAGGAGGAAACCGGCGATGAAGCTCCAGACCATCCGTGAAGGGACCGAGCTGTTCTTACGCGCTTTCCACAGTGTCGGGATAAAGCTGATGTGAAAGGTCTTCGTCACGAAGAGCGACATGAAGAGGCCGCCGAAAAAGACGCCGATCAGCATCACCCCCTCCCAGGCGCCCGACGTCTCGATCAGGGCCGTATATTCATGGCTGTCGGCATCCAGGCCGAACAGCACCTCGGAGAGGTAGGCCATGCCCGTCGAGGCACCGATCGGCCGCCCCGCTCCCCATTCGGAAAAGGTAAAAAAGAAGAGCAGGCTCATCAGGATACCGCCGGCCCACCATGGTATTGTACGAGGCATAATGACCCCCTTATTTTGTAAATCGTCAAGTTATACTTTACGTTTTGAATTCTATGCTATAATGCTTAAACTTTCTTGAACAAGGAACACGGTGGAGTATAAGATCTCGGAAGTCGTCGCCAAGACCGGAGTGCCAAAATCGACCATCCTCTACTACATCAAAGAGGGACTGCTGCCCGAGGCGCGGAAGCTCAAACCCAACGTCCACCGCTACAACGACGAACATGTGGAGCGGCTGCGTTACATCCGGTACATGAAAGAGGAGGTGGGGAGCAGTATCGAGCAGATCAAAGCGGCACTGGGGAACCCGAACCGTTCGCTTTCAAGCTCGCTCTCGATGATCGAACCGCTGATGAATACCCTCAGCCGCGTCCCCGCCGAGGCGGAGCACTATACGCAATCGGAATTTGTGGAGGCGTTCGGACTGGATGCCGACATCGTCGCGCAGCTGATAGAGACGGGGATCCTCCTGCCGACGGGGGAGGCGGACTTTACCCATAAAGACGCGGCCATCGTCAACCTGGCCGCTGCCTTCGAGAGCGTCGGGGTCGCCCCCGATATCCTCAAAGCCTACGCCGAACACGCCAGGGGGCTTGCCAAACTGGAGCGTCAAATGCAGCAGAGCCTCTGTACCGCCCGCACCGACGACAACTTCTCGACGCTGTGGAAGATCCTCTTCGAGACCCTCTTTACCGCCAAGCCCTACCTCTTCGACCGGAATACCTACAAGGTCTTCGTCTCCGCTCTCAAAGAGGAGCTGAACGCGGACGAGACGCGCTCATAGGGTTTCCGCACTACGGCGGAACAGAACGTGGGCCGGGTCAGTGTGACCGGACGGCCATCGACAGCAGCAGCAACCCGATATAGAACCAGATCATCGCCCCCGACGCGGCAAAAGCCGCCAGGCGTTTGGCTGCAGAGACCTCGTACATGCCCAGGCGGCTGTAGAGGATGACGGCGCTCCAGATGGCCCCGACGTAGCCGAAGAGCGAAAAGAGGTGGACCCAGCCGTCGCGCATGGAGGCCAGCGGCTTCATTGTCTCCGCGCTGCCGATCAGCCAGAACCAGGCGTTGGCGAGGTCCGAAGCGTAGTGGATGAAGAAGAACGACCCTACGTGCGAGAGCGACCCGATGATCATCATCGGGGCCAGGGCGTAGCTGTTGCGGTGCAGGAAGCTCTTAAAGGGCTTCTTTACCAGCGCAGCGGCAACGGCAAAACCGCCGAAGACGAGCACGCCGGTGGCGACCAGCGCCATACTGAGCGCCGCGAACCCGACCCAGTCCACGCCGGCAGGCAGGAACGATGCAAGCCACTGCCCCGCCGCATACCACGGCGTCTGTGTCTTCACCGGCGAGTGCCCCAGACCGTGGTGGAAATGCATGGTGATCGTAATGATCGCCAGCAGCAGGATATACACATAGGTGTGGATATTGTGGCGGTCGTTGACCTCGCCGAACATCCCCTTGGAGGGTTTCACCAGCTGCAGCGACACCGCCTCGCAGGATTGGGCGCAGTCCATGCAGAGCGTACAGTCACGCATGGAGTTCTTCTTATCGAAGAGGTAGGGCTGCAGCCCCGTCTCGCAGGCCTTCGCACAGTCAAACGTCGTACACGAATCGCAGGCGTCACGGTAGGTCTGCAGGCGCACCATCCCCAGTTTGCCGTAGCTTTTGGTGACGCTGCCGATCGGGCAGAGGTAGGTGCAGTAGGCCATATTCTTGTAGCGGGAAAAGACGGCGAGCGCCAGCAGCGTCAGCCCGGCAAAAAGCAGTGCGGCGATCCAGGGAGTCTTAAGCAGGCCCGGGAAGAGGTAGGCCGGTACCCAGTACGCCGCGATCAGGATCCCCAGACCGATACCGCGGTGCTTCATCCACTCGGGTGCCTCTTTTTTCGTGCCGAACTTTGAAAGAAAGCGGCCGAGCACGCCGTGGGGGCAGACCCCGCAGAAACCCGGACCGATCAGCACGATACTGACGATCATAAAAAAGGGCCAGAAGAGCGACCAGAAAACGGCAGACGTATAGGGGTTCTCCGCCAGGGCCGGATAGCGCAGGCCGAACCAGATCGCGGAGACGAAAAGCAGTGCCGCGACCGTCCGTACGATGAAAAGGACGCGCTTGTTTTTAAACAGTGCCGCCACGAGCGGCCAGCCCAGCAGGTCGTTCCTGCTCCGCGTAATATGTTCGACCATCTGCTTCTCCTTTTAGAACGAATAGGTGTAGGTCAGCATCGCAAACTGCGGCATGCCCGGCGTATAGTAGTACTTCGGCGCACCGTAGCCGGTCGTTTTGTCCACTTCCGTCGCGTAGCGCTGATCGAAGAGGTTGTTGACGTTGAACTGGTAGCGGTGATGTCCGGTCGTGTAGGCCAGGCTCAGGTTCGTCACCAGCGTGAAACCGTCATACTTCTCCGTATTGAGGTCGTCCATGTAGAACGGACCGTAGCTGATCCCCTCGATGCGCGCGGAGAGGCTGCCGTCATGGTAAGCGGCAAAGAGCGAGTACTGGTAGTCCGGGATGTAGCGCTGCTTGTTGCCCGAATAGTCCACCCCGCTGTCGACGTAGTCGTCGTAGCTGTAATCGTACCAGGAACCGGTCGCACCGAGATCGGTCGTTTCGGTGGCAAGGTAGTTGAGGCTCAGCTCCGCCCCCAGACGCTTCGTCTTCCCGGCATTGGTGTAGTAGGTCGTATTATCCGCCCCTTTGACCGCGACGATCTCGTCACGCACGTCGTTGTAATAGAGCGAGAGGTCCATGCTCCAGTCGCGGCTGCGCTGTTTGAGGCCGACCTCGTAGTTGATCGAGGTGGAGGATTTGAGCGACGGCGAGCTGCCGTAGGAGAGGTTGGCACGTACTTCGCTGTCCGTCGGCGCCTGGTTTGCCGAAGCCACGAGGCCGTAGAGGTTCAAGGTCTCCGTCAGCGCGTAGGTCGCACCGATTTTCGGCGAGAAGAGGTCATAGGACTCGGCGACACTGTAATCACCCTCGCCTGTCGTATAGTTGCCGTCGGCATAGTCGTAGGCCAGGTACTCCGTCCCGTCAATGTCAAAAGAGAGATGGTCATAGCGCAGGCCGATATCGACGAGCAGTTTCTCCGCAGGCGAGAAAGACTCCTGAACATAAAAGCCGTAGAGCGTGCTTGTCCCGTCCTCGATGCCGGCCAGGTCCCCCTTCTCATCCGAGGTCACCTTGATAATGCGCGTGCTCGGTCCCGGTACATCGATGTAGTCGCGGTAGGTGTACTTCTTGCTGTTATCGCGGATGTCGCTGCGCGCCGTCAGACCGAAGACCAGAGAGGCGTCGCGGTCGAAGAGCGTGTGTTTCGCGTCAAAGGCGAGGTCCGTCCCGACGACGTAGTTGTCCGGCGCGTCGTTGATCATCCCCGTGACCGGGTGGTAGTGTCCCCACTTCGTGAAGTAGGCCTGCGGTTTGAAGGTGAGGTCGCCGAAGCTCTTCTCGTACTGCACGTTGAAGAAATAGGTATCGGAGTAGCGGCCGCTCTGCTGCCACGCACCGTTGGTGTTCGTCGTTTCGCCCGTCTCTTTATAGGCGGCGAACTCGTCGGCGCTGAGCGACTGGGGCAGCTGCAGGTTCGCTTCGGTATAGGCGAACTCCATCTGCAGCGTGGCGTCATCCTCGAAGATGTGGCCGTATTTCAGGCTTGCCTGGGTCGTGTCGAAGTCGTTCCAGTCCCGCCAGCTGTTGCTGGACTGGCGCCGGGAGACGCTGACGCCGACATAGTTGCTCTCGTCGATCGCAAAGGAGCCTTTGACGTTGGCATTGAGGGTGTCAAAAGTCCCGTACCCGAGCTTGATGCGGTTGTTGTCCGTATCGAAAACGGATTTGGATTTGATGAAGACGACACCCCCGCTGGCATTGGCTGCCGCGATGGAACCCGGCCCCTTGAAGACCTCGACGCTCTCCATGTCGTCCACGTCGATGAAGTCCATCCGCGTAAAGCTGTCCGGGTCCGTCATCGGGACCCCGTCGCGCATGACCATGATCTCCCGGATGCCGTAACGCGCTTTGAGCCCTGCGCCGCGGATGATGAGCCGGCTGTCGTAGCCGTTGTTCTTGCTCATCGTGATCACCCCCGGGATCGTTTCGATGGCGTCTTTGACGTTGAGTACATTGCGGTCTTCGATCTCCTCGCTGTCGACAACAGCGACGCTCTGCGGTACCTCTTTGGTCTCGCGTTCAAATTTTGTCGCGGTCACGCTCACGGCATCCAGGGAGTACTCTTCCGCTCCCATCAGCATCGTGAGTGCCGCCGGGATACTCAGCAAAATCCCTTTTTTCATACACACTCCTTAAATACGATATGTAATATTATAAAAATAGTGTTACCTAAGTGTTAAGTGAAGAAACTCCCTGCAGCACGGCACTCAGAGGGAATAATCCTTTTGAACAAAAATAAATCATTCTAATGAATACCATTTCATTTTTTTAAACTATTGACGTTATTCCGTCCAAAAACACCCCCGGCCATACGACGGCAGATTTTTAACGCGATTCTCGCTATGATTATTGAAACCACTCACACAGGAGACGATCATGTCCAGTCATAAAAACCGCGAACACCTTGAAGTGATCCGCGACAATATTGCCGCCTCTCCGGAACTCAGCGACGCCGAAAAGAGCGACGGCGTCAAACTCGTCGAAGAGTGGATCGCCGAAGACAAAGGTTTCGGCCTGTTGTATGACGCCCTCGTCGGCCTCTCCTCCAAGTTCGACCCGCTGCTCAAGGAGCTGGGGCTCGACTAGGCCCTGCCGCCGCTTTACCCCCCGGACGCTATACTGTCGTCACCAAAAAGGGGGAGACGTATGAAACATTTTTTGGTTCTGATACTGCTCGGCCTGCAGCTCTTTGCGGCCGAACCGTTCTGGCAGCAGGCCGTTGCCGTCGAAGCGGCGTTCTACACACCGCGCGGCGACGCGAATGCTTCGGAGGCGGCAGGGGTCGATGCAAAGCTCGACGCCTTTGCCGCGTTGATCACTGCCCTGAAGGCGGCCCCCTACAGCGTTGAAAACCCCGTCAACCCCTTTTTCCACCCCTCCGATGCGGACGCGCAGCTCTACCGGCTCTCTGCCAAGATCCGCATCAACCGCGAACAGGGGAACAGCCTGGCCGAAACCCGCGACCGTCTCGCCGTACAGACGCTGAAACTGCAGCAGCGCATCTATGTCTTTTTCGCCTCCCTCGCGGCGGAGTGGACCATCCTCGACAGCGAGGCACTCTCCAAACGGGTCCAGGACGAAATCGACCAGCTCCAAGAGACCGACATTGAAGGGGACGTCCGCGCCGCCGCCGAAGTAACGGAAGAGGGGGAGGTTGCCGATGCCCTGCGCCAAAACGCCGCAGCGCTGCAGGCGCACTACCTTTTCTATAAGGAGCTGCTGGACTACGTCCTGCTCAATCCCCAGAGCCTGCAGTACCGCTCGCTGCTGCAGCGCATCAGGCTCGACAGCCTGCTGACGCTGCTCAATGACAACGCCGTTTCCGCCGAGCTCAACACGGGCCTGCGCTACGTCAACACCGACGTCGGCCGCCTGTCGCTCTTCGCCGCCAGCCTGCTACTCGCCTGGATGGTCGCCGCACTGCTTTATTACCGTGTCTACCGTCTGATGCAGCACCTCATCACCCGCAAGGAGGACCTCACGGACGAGATGATGCTCAACAACATCGAGAGCATCCGGCGGCCGCTCTTTGTTATCATTCTCGCCTACGGCCTGCAGGTGGGGCTGGAGATTCTCAAGCACCCGAGCAGCTCCCAGGAGGAGAGTACCCTCTTCTTCTTTGTCTACCTGGCCGCGTTCAGTTACATCGCCATCCGCCTGGTCGACAACTTCTTCTACCACCTCCTGCATCAGCGCACCGCGCTCAAGAACCGCCAGATGCGCAGCGAACTGGTCAACCTCATCCTCTCGATCATCAAGATCGTCATCATCATCACCGCCCTGCTCTTCTTCCTGGTGCATATCGGCGTCAACATCACCGGCCTCGTCGCCTCGCTCGGTATCGGCGGCCTGGCGGTCGCCCTGGCGGCGAAGGACACGCTGAGCAACTTCTTCGGCCTGCTCAAGATCCTCTCGGACAACGCCTTCTCCCAGGGCGACTGGATCCAGGCGGGGGACGTCGAAGGGACCGTCGTCGAGATCGGCTTCATCAGTACCGACATCCGCACCTTCGACAACGCCCTCATCACCGTGCCGAACGAAAAGCTGGCCAACGTCCCGCTCAAGAACTACAACCGCCGCAAGGTCGGCCGCCGCATCAAGATGCACGTCGGCGTCACCTACGGATCGGACAGGGAAGCGCTGGCCAAGGCCATCGAGGCGATCCGGCAGATGCTGCTCGAACACCCCGATACCGTCGTGCCGGGCGAATATGACACCGAGATGTACAACCGCCTCAAAAAGCGCGAAAAACGCCTCATCTCCGTCGAGGACAAATTCGGCATCAAGACAAGCCTCATGGTCTACCTCGATGAGCTCTCCGCCTCGTCGATGGACATCCTCATCTACACCTTCACCAACACCGTCGACTGGGAGGAGTGGCTCCGGATCAAGCAGGACATCATCTTCAAGATCTGGGAGATCCTCGACGCGCACGGGCTCGCATTCGCCTTCCCGTCGCAGTCGCTCTACTTTGACAAAGACAACATCCGCGATACGGTGGAGCCGATGTTCAAAAATCAACCGGAAAAATAACCTCCGCCAACAAAAAAGGGACTATAATATGGGCAATCATGTATGAGGAGAACCCATGGCCCATCCCGACGCCGGCACCCAGGCTACCGAAGCACAGTTGATCGACCTGACCGATCTGATCGCCCGATACTACGAGCTCAAACCCGATCCGTCCGAGGCGACGCAGCGGGTCGCTTTCGGGACCTCCGGCCACCGTGGAAGCTCCCTAAAATCCAGTTTCAACGAAGAACACATCCTCGCCATCACCCAGGCCGTCTGTGAATACCGCAAAAGCGCGGGCATCACCGGACCGCTCTTTATCGGCCGCGACACCCATGCCCTCTCCGACCCGGCACAGATGACCGCCATCCGCGTCTGCGCCGCCAATGAAGTCGACGTACGTATCGCCGGGGAGGATGTCTTTACCCCGACCCCGGTGCTCTCCTTCACCATCCTCGAATACAACAAGACCCATACGGAAAAAGCCGACGGCATCGTCATCACACCCTCGCACAACCCGCCCACCGACGGCGGCTTCAAGTACAACACGCCCAACGGCGGCCCCGCGGACACCGACGTCACCGCGGTGATCGAGAAACGGGCCAACGAGATCCTCGAACACCGTCTCGAAGCGGTACATGCCCTCAGCCTGGAGACGGCGATGGCCAGCGAGTACGTCGAGACCTACGACTTCATCACCCCCTATGTCCAGGCCCTGCCGCAGATCGTCAACATCGACGTCATCAAGGCGGCGAAACTGCGTATCGGCGTCGACCCGATGGGCGGGACGGCTCTGCCGGTCTACCGCAAGATCAACAAGCTGCTCGACCTGAACCTCCTCATCGTCAACGAGAAGGTCGATCCGAGCTTTGCATTCATGACCCTCGACCACGACGGCAAAATCCGCATGGACTGTTCGTCGCCCTACGCCATGGCCTCCATGATCAAACTGCGTGACAAGTACGACATCGCCTTCGGCAACGACGCCGACGCCGACCGCCACGGCATCGTTACGCCCCACAGCGGGCTCATGAACCCCAACCACTACCTCAGCGTGGCCATCTGGTACCTCTTCACCCACCGCCGCAAAAAAGGGGTGCTGAAGTTCATCCCCTTCCTCGAAGGCAAAGCGTGGAAAGACACTAACATGGGCATCGGCAAAACGGCCGTTTCAAGCTCGATGATCGACCGCATTGCAAAAAGCCTCGGCGCGAAACTCTATGAAGTCCCCGTCGGCTTCAAGTGGTTCGTCGACGGCCTTTACGGCGGCGGCCTCGCCTTCGGCGGGGAGGAGAGCGCAGGGGCAAGCTTCCTGCGGATGGATTCGACCCCGTGGAGCACCGACAAGGACGGTATCATCATGAACCTCCTTGCCGCCGAGATCCGCGCCGTCACGGGCAAAGACCCGGGGGCCGTCTACGAGGGCTTCGAGGCGGAGTTCGGGAAATCCTACTACGCCCGCATCGACGCCGTCGCGGACCCGGAACAGAAAGCCAAACTCAAAGCGATCAAACCCGAGGACATCACCGCCGAGACCCTCGCAGGCGAGCCGATCGTGCAGCGCTTCAGCAACGCCCCCGGCAACGGTGCCGCCCTGGGCGGGCTGAAACTCGTCACCGAGAACGGCTGGGCCGCCATGCGCCCGTCGGGCACGGAGGACATCTACAAGATCTACGCCGAGAGCTTCATCTCCGAAACCCACCTCCAGAGGATCCAGGAAGAGGCCCAGGCCATCCTCTCGGACTTCTTCGCCAGATAGATGCCGCGCTACGACCGCCTGAAAGCCATCGCCCAGGAAGCGGGGAGCCTCTTTCTTGAGGGCTACCACGCCCCCAAAGAGGTCAGCTACAAGAGCGACATCGACCTCGTCACCCAGTACGACGTCGCTGTCGAGGAGCTGCTCAAAGCCAGGCTTGCCGAGGCCTTTCCCGAGCACACCCTCGTCGGCGAAGAGAGCAGTGACGACCACACCTTCCCCGAAAAAGCGATCTACATCGACCCCATCGACGGCACGACGAACTTTGTGCACGGCATCCCCTTCTGCGCCATCTCCATCGGAATCTGGGAGAATCAACAGCCTGTGGCCGGCTGCGTCTACAACCCCGTCCTCGAAGAGCTCTTCTTTGCCGAAAAGGGCAAGGGTGCCACGCTCAACGGCGAACCGATCCGTGTCGGCGATGCCGAAACGCTGACCGCATCCCTTATCGCCACGGGATTCCCCTACACCAAGATCGAAAAAGGGGTGGATTACCACTGGGTCATGCAGTCGATGGAACGGCTGCTGCCCTGCACGCGCGATATCCGCCGTCTCGGTTCGGCGGCCATCGACCTCTGCTACACGGCACGGGGAACGTTCGCGGGCTTTTACGAGATCAACCTCAAACCGTGGGACGTCGCGGCGGGGATCCTGATCGTCCTAGAAGCCGGCGGGGCGGTCAGCGGCTGCGACGGCTCTCCCTATACACTCGATCAGCGCATCATCGTCGCCTCGAACGGCACGATCCACGCCGAACTGGTCAAGCACCTGGGGGAAGCGCCCGCAACGTAGCCGCCTTTGCGCTACAATGACGGTATACCAACCCAGGAGCCGGCCATGGACGGTATCAACGTCACCATCAACCCGCTGCACCTCGAAGACCTTCGCAACGAACTTCACCCCTCCCTGTTCGACGTCAACCCGGACTACGACATGCTGATCGTCCGCCTGCCGGTGCTTGATGAGGGCGTTCAGATCCTCTCGACCGGCTTTATCCTGACGGAGGAGGGCAGCTACCGGTTCGACAGGGAACACAACCGTTTCGAAGCCCTGGAGAGCCGTTTTGAAGGGCCCCACCGCATCATCGACCAGATCATCGACCGCCTGCTCAAAGGGTTTAACGGCTATCTGGAGCGCGTCGCGGACATGGAAGAGCGGCTCTATGCCGACAGGGCAGAGGCCGATTTCATGACGCAGTGGCTGGGGCTGAAGCGGGACATTCTCCGGGTCGAACGGGTCCTGGCGCGCACCACCACCGTCCTGGCCGGGGTAACGGAGCATTACGAACCGCTGGAGCGCTTCCCCGTGGACCACTACGCCGACCTGCATGAGCACACCGACCGCCTGCTGCGCTCGGCCGTACACCAGCTCTCCAAACTCGACTACATCTACAACTTTCACAACGCCCGCACCAACGAGAAGATGAACCGTCTCATCTACCTCCTGACCGTCATCTCGGCGATCTTCCTGCCGCTGAACCTCGTCGTCGGCTTTTTCGGAATGAACACGGGCGGACTTCCCTTTGCGGACGTCCCCGCGGGAACTGGGTATGCCGTGCTGTTGATGGCTTCCCTCTTCTTTCTGACATCGGTCGGACTGCTGCTGTGGCATCGGCGGCGGGTCACGCCACACCACTGACAGGAGCCTGACGATGCGAACCCTTCTCCTCTTTTTCCTGCTGATCGGTGCCCTTCAGGCCGCCGACATCAACGCCACCCTCTTTGAAAGCATCGACAAACCCGCCCTCTACAAGGCCCTGCGCCTGCAGATCGATTCGGCGCAGACCGCAGGGACGCTGACGCCCGCCCAGGCCGACGCCGAGCGGGCCGAACTGGAGCGGCTGCGCCGCGCCGCCGCCCAGACACCCGCCCCCGAAGAGGACCCCGACGCCCTCCTGTCGAAAACCGCCCCGACGCTGGAACAGGGGTATGAAGCCCTCGCCGCGGCGGCCCTCGCCTCCGTCAGACAGGAGAGTGCGGACCGAAAACTGCGCGACATCCAGTCCAAACTCACCTTTTTGAAGCAGACGATCGAACAGCTCACCGCCGACGAGAAGTTCCGGCTGCGCGCCTACCAGCTCCAGTTCGCCTACTACAAGGTCCAGCAGCAGAATCTCGAAACCAGACGCGACCGCCTCGAACGCTACGGCAAGGCCGTGGCCGATACGCTTTCGAAGCGGCTCAAAGCGATCCGTTGCACGGATGCCGACCTGCAGACGGAGATGCAAACGGCCGATGGCGCCATCGAAAAAAGCCTGCAGCGCAAGCTCGCTGCCGAAATCGCCCTGGAGGGGGCCGAACTGGAGGAGGATGCCCGCAGCGAACGCCTGGCAGCGGCCCTCAAAAAGGCCGGCGAGGAGTACAGCAAAGCGCTGCAGGCCAAACTGGAATCGGCCGCCAAGCTGGCGCTCTGCATGCTTATCGGAGAGAAAAACGACACGTTTTTTGCCCTGCTCGATACGATGGATGCGGATGCCACGCGGCTCTCGGGGGAGGTCCGCAGCCGTTTCCGCGCCCAGAATGTGCAGCTGCGCAGCCTCGCCAAGGCGCACTTCGGGGTGACGGCCCTCGTGGTCGGCGACACCCTCCACGAAACAAAAGTGCTGCTGCAGCGCGCCGGCGATACCCTGACCGCCCCGCTCTTCATCTTTAACGAACGCCCCATCAGCATCCTCAGCCTCCTCAAGGCGCTGACGATCCTGATCGCGGGCTTCTTCCTGGGTGCCTTCTACAAGCGCTGGATCGTGCGGCTGGCACGCCGCTGGCCGGACATGAGCCAGATGTCGATGCGCCTGGCGTCGAACATCGGCTACTACCTCATCGTCTTTATCGCCGTCATCATCGCCATGGGCAGCCTCGGTATCGACATGACCTCCATCTCCCTCATCGCCGGGGCCCTCTCCATCGGGGTCGGTTTCGGGCTGCAGACGGTCGTCTCCAACTTTATCGCGGGGATTATCCTGATGTTCGAGCGTACGATCCGCATCGGGGATACCATCGAGATCAGCGACGTCCTGCGAGGGCGCGTCACCGACATGCGCATCCGCTCCACGACGGTCAAGACCTTCGACAACATCGACATCGTCGTCCCCAACTCCTCGTTCATCCAGAACAACGTCATCAACTGGACCCTCGAGGACGCGACCCGGCGTATTCACATCCCCTTCGGGGTCGCCTACGGTACGGAAGTCGATGCGGTGAAAAAAGCGGTGCTTGATGAGCTGAAAGAGAGCAGCCTGACCTACATCCGGCACGATCCCGAAAAACAGCCCGAGGTGTGGATGGTCAATATGAACAGCAGCAGCGTCGATTTCGAGCTGATCGTCTGGGTCGAGTGGGCGAACAAGAACCGCCCCAGCGCGCTGCGTTCGGACTTCCTGATCCTCATCTACAACGCCCTGAACAAACACGGCATCCAGATCCCCTTCCCGCAGCTCGACCTCTACGTCAAACAGCTGCCCAAAGACGGTTTGTAGCGCGTTAGCGGCGCAGGGTGGCGATGAGGCGCTTCTCGTTGAGCAGCAGCCCCAGGGCATCTTCGATATGCCTGCAGACGACATCGCCCGCCAGCAGGGTCTCCGTCGCGCACCCCTCGTCTCCGACAAGGGCGATGCCCAGCGCGGCCGCTTTGAGCATCTGTGCATCGTTGCCGCCGTTGCCGACCGCCGCGCAGTGCGGTGCGCCGAGTTCCCAGATATACGCTGCTTTCTCTCCCGTATGGTCGCTGCTTTGCAGCACCTTGACCGTGACGTCGTAGGGCGCGACCGCTTCGGCCACGGTCCCAAAGGTGTCGGAGGTAATGACATGGACGGAGTAGCGTTCGCACAGCGGCCCCAGCAGGGCTGCCGCCACCTCCGTCAGCGTGCCGTCCAGGGCAAGGGTCCCGTTGTAATCGAGGACGACGTGGCGCAGGGCAAGCGTCGCGTAATGGGGGATGTCGATCTGAACTTCTTTGGGCATAACGGCTCCTTTGGCAGCATCATACCATGACAGCTCTAAAGTGCGTTCTTATCGAAAGAGGACTATGATTCGAAAAAAGCGGAAAGGCTTGCGCATGAACGACATCCGACTGACCCAATACAGCCACGGCGCCGGCTGCGGCTGCAAGATCTCCCCCAAGCAGCTCGACAACATCCTCCAGAGCGCGCGCGAAAACATCAGCTACCCCGCCCTGCTGGTGGGCAATGCCAGCAACGACGACGCGGCGGCCTTTGACCTGGGCAACGGAACCTCGGTCCTCTCCACGACGGACTTCTTCATGCCCATCGTCGACGACCCCTTCACCTTCGGGCGCATCGCCGCGACCAACGCCATCAGCGACATCTACGCCATGGGGGGCAAACCCCTGATGGCCATCTCCATCTTCGGCTGGCCCATCGCCAAGCTGCCCGACGAGGTCGCCCGCGAGGTGATCGAAGGGGGGCGTTCCGTCTGCGAAGCGGCGGGCATCCCGCTGGCGGGAGGCCACAGCATCGACTCCCCCGAACCCATCTTCGGTCTGGCCGTCACCGGCATCGTCGATAACGAGCACCTCAAGCGCAACAACGCTGCCGAAGCGGGCTGCGAGCTCTTCCTGACCAAGCCGATCGGTATCGGGATCCTCACGACGGCGCAGAAGCAGGGCAAAATCGCACCGGGCGACATCGACCCGGCCGTCGAGGCGATGACGACGCTCAACGCCATCGGGGCGGCGATCGCCCACATGGAGGGGGTCACCGCCGTCACCGACGTCACCGGCTTCGGGCTTCTGGGCCACCTTGCCGAAATGGTTGAAGGCAGCGGGATCGGCGCCGTCGTCCGGTTTGACGACGTGCCGCTGCTGCCGAAAGTCAGAGAGTACCTCGCCATGGAGTGCGTCCCGGGCGGCACCCGCCGCAACTTCCAGAGCTACGGCCACAAGATCGGCCCGATGGCCCCGGAGCAGCAGGATATCCTCTGCGACGCCCAGACCTCCGGCGGGCTGCTCTGCGCCGTGCGCAAAGATGCCGTCGCCGATTTCCTGGCCCTCGCGGAAGCGGAGGGGCTCTCCCTCAAAAGCATCGGCGAGACCGTTGAACGCGGAGCGCACCTGATCGATGTCGTTTGATCTCCCGATCGGCTCCCTCGACGAGATCGAGGCGATAAAACGCAAGAACCTCCCGCTCACCGACGCCTTCCGCAGCATCGTCCTGGAGAACCGCCCTCTCATCGACGTACGCGCCCCGGTCGAGTTTGAAAAAGGGGCCTTCCCCGGTGCCGTCAACCTGCCGCTGATGACCGACGAGGAGCGCCACCTTATCGGCATCCGCTACAAAGAAGCCGGCAATGCGGCGGCCGTCGCCCTGGGCAAACAGCTCGTCGGCCCGCACAAACATGAACGCATCGAAGCCTGGGCCGACTTTGTCAAAGCGCACCCCGACGCCTGGCTCTACTGCTTCCGGGGAGGCCAGCGCTCCCAGATCGCCCAGGCATGGCTGGAGGAAGCGGGCGTCACCCTGCCCCGCCTCAAGGGAGGCTACAAGGCTTTCCGCCATTTCCTGATGACGGAGAGCGAACGTATCAGCGCAGAGGCCGACACCCTTATCATCAGCGGCCGGACCGGGACGGGTAAGACCCTGCTGATCCACCGGCTGGAGAACGCCGTCGACCTTGAAGGCATCGCCAACCACCGCGGCTCCTCCTTCGGGCGGCATATCACCCCCCAGCCCTCCCAGATCAACTTCGAGGACCGCCTTGCCTACGCCCTGATCCGCCACGAGGCCGAACACCACCGCCACCTCGTCATCGAACACGAAAGCCACAACGTCGGGCGGGTCTACATCCCCAAGCCGGTCTATAACAACTTCCTCGAAGGGGGGCTTATCATCCTGACGGCCACGCTGGACGAGCGGGTGGAGATCACCTTCGACGAGTATGTCACCCACGCCCTGGAAGAGTACCGGGTCATGTTCGCCGAACACCCCGAACGCCACTGGTTCGAAGACGCCAACGCGGGCATCGACCGCATCAAACGGCGCCTGGGCGACGAGCGCTTCCGGCAGATCAAACAGCTCTTCGCCGGTGCCTTCGCGGAACAGCTGAACAGCGGGGAGACCGAACAGCACAAACCGTGGATCCGGATGCTGCTGCGCGACTACTACGACCCCATGTATGACTACCAGATCGCCAAAAGCCCCGTACCCGTCCTCTTCCGCGGCAACGCCGATGAAGTGATCGACTATGTCCGCAGCCGTGAAGATCGACGCTGACATAAAACGTTTCGGCAAACGTCTCCAGGAGAGTGCCGTAGGTGCGAACGTCACCAACTTTTACGCCGCCAAACGCACCAACACCCAACGCCACAACCTTCAGTGCTACCTGCAGCAGCTGCGCGCCCTGCAGCCCGAAGTGCTGCTCATCGGCGAAGCCCCCGGCTACAACGGCTGCCGCCTGACAGGCATCCCCTTCAGCTCCGAAGCGCTCGTCGCCGAAGGGGTGCTGGAGGGTGCCCTCTTTACGGCGCGCCACGGCTACCGCGTCGCCAGCTCCCCTTATACCCGTGAACAGAGCGCGGGAATCGTCTGGGAAGTGCTGCAGCGCCACCGCATCGCCGCGCTCTGCTGGAACGCCTTCTGTTTCCACCCTCATGAAAAGGGAAACCCCGACTCCAACCGTAAGCCGACTGGCAAGGAGATCGACAGCGCGGCACCCTTCCTGCGCCGTCTCCTTTCCCTTTTCCCCTCCGTCACCACCGTCGTCGCCGTCGGCAACAGCGCGGAAGCTGCACTTACACGGCTGCAGATCCCCCATGCCAAGGTCCGCCACCCCGCCCGCGGGGGCAAGCCCGCTTTTACGGCGGGAATGGAAGCGGTGCTGGCATGCCGCTGACACCGGTGCCGTTCTATGTCGGCATCGATCTCGCCTGGGCGGAGGGCAACCCCAGCAGCGTCGCCGTCATCGATGCGGATGCCCGCCTTGTCGCCTACCGCTACGCCGATACGGTCGAAACGATCCTCGACGTCGTCCGCGCCTACCCGGGCTGCCGCGTCGGGGTCGACGCCCCGATGATCATCCCCAATGCCACAGGCCACCGCCCCAACGAGCTGCAATTCCTCAAGACTTTCGCCCGTTACGGGCTCGGGGTGCACGCCGTCAACACGCAGCTGTTTGAAAAACGTTTTAGACGTTATGCGGGGTTTGCCCTCTATGAAGGGCTCAAAGCGGAAGGGATTGGTTTTGAAGAAGGCACGCTCTTCGAGGTCTATCCCCATGCCACCATACTCGCCCTTTTCAACGACGGGAAAGTCCTGCGGTACAAAGCCTCGGTACCGAGGGAAGCACGTCTGGAGGCGATGAAGACGCTGCAAACGGCCCTGTTTGAAGTCCTAACAGTCCCAAACGGCCTTAAAACACCGCTGGAAACGCTCAGGGGCAAAGCGCTCAAGGCCGAAGAGGATTTTCTTGACAGCCTCGTCTGCGCCTACACACTCTATTACGCTACAGAGAAAAGATGTCTGAAGTTCGGGGATGCGGAAATCGGCGTGCTGCTGACGCCGCCACCGGGGGTCACTCCGTTGTAAAGAGGGTTCCCGACGTCTGTTTGCCGTTGAGCAGATAGTTGCGGGCGGCGGTCAGATCGAAACCGTTGCACAAGAACATGTCGATACCGCGCCGCATCACAAAATCGGCGGCTTTCAGTTTGGTCACGATGCCGCCGGTCGCGAAGAAGCTGCTGGGGGTTGCTTCATCCATCAGCTCGCCGGGGGTCAGGACCGTCACCTTTTTGCGCAGCTTCGCATCCGCATGCTCTTTGGGGTTCATGTCGTAATACCCCTCGATATCGCTGAGAATCACCAGCTCTTCCGCCCCGATTGCAAAGGCGACATTCGCGGAGAGCTGGTCGTTATCGCCGAAAAGCTGGTCAGGCGTGGAAGTGATGTCGTTCTCGTTAACGATAGGAAGAATATCGTTTTCCAGGTGCGCGTCGATGATCTCCTGGAACATCTTGGTGCGTTTGCGGGAGTCGAAATCGTCCTCGGTCAGAAGGATCTGTGCCGTATCGATATTGTAGATATCGAATTTCTTTTTGTAACTGGTCATCAAAATGGGCTGCCCCGCCGCCGCCAGCGCTTTTTTGCCGATCTGCTTGCGCTTGTCGAGCTTGAGGGCGGAGTAGCCCGCCGCAACGGCACCGGAACTGACCAGAACGACATCGTATTTTTTCTTCAACTCGGCAATGAGCGAGACGAGGTTGAGCATCCGCTCCTTTGCGATGTTGTTGTTTTCGGTCAGCACGGCAGTTCCGACCTTGAGTACTATTCGTTTCATGGTCCTCTTTCTAAATAACGTTCTTCATTTTATCGGCCATATCGATATGGCAAAGCACCTCTAAAGTAGCAGAAATTCGTAAAAAAAGCAAAATCAGCTCTGGAGCAGCAGCAAAAACTGCGCCCCGTAGCGCTCGAATTTCACCTCGCCGACACCGCCCACTTCGAGCATCTGCGCTTTCGTCTGCGGCCGCGATGCCGCCATCTCCTTGAGGGTCTTGTCCCCGAAAACGACGTAGGGCGGCACCCCCTGCTCCTGGGCGATCTCGAACCGCAGGGCCCGCAGCGCCTCGAAAAGCTCCGTATCGTAGTCGAAATGCTCCGGCGCGGCTTTCTGGACAGTCTTGGCCCGGACGTTGAGGCGGTCGGCGCGGATAAGGACCTTTTCCTCGCCTTTGAGAACGGCCAGCCCCTCCTGGGTCAGAAAGAGGCCGTGATGTTCGTTCAGGTCCACCGCCCCGATCTCGAGCATCCGGTCGATGACGACGAGCCACTGCTTCTTGTTCAGGGCTTCGCCCACCCCGTAGACGGAGAGTTCGTCATGCCCGTTGGCGAGAAGCTTCTGCTCCCGCGAGCCGCGCAGCACGTCAATGAGGTAGCTTTTGCCGAAGCGCTGTCCGGTACGGTAGACACAGGAGAGCAGCATCTGCGCCTCGGTCGTGATGTCGCGTTTGTCGTACTCGGGCTCCAGGCAGTTGTCGCAGTGCGTCCCGCAGGGCGCGATTCGGTCGCCGAAATACTCGGCGAGCTGCTGATGCCGGCAGGTCTCGGCCGAGGCGTAGCGGTGCACGGCGCCGAGCTTCTGCATCAGGTGCGCCTTGTACTGCTCATCCTCGTTCATCTCGACGAACCGCTTCTGCTGGATCAGGTCCTGGGCCCCGAAGAGCATGACGACGTCGGCGTGATCGCCGTCACGTCCGGCCCGGCCGATCTCCTGGTAGTAGTTCTCCACCGTCTTGGGGAGGCTCATGTGGAAAACGTAACGGATGTTGCTCTTGTCTATTCCCATCCCGAACGCGATCGTCGCGACGATGATCCGGACCCGGTCGTGGACGAAGTCATCAAAAACGGCATTGCGCTGCTCCGTCGGCATCCCGGCATGGTAGGCCGCCGCGGCGTACCCTTTCTGCTGCAGGAAATGCGCAACGGCCTCGACGCTTTTGCGGGAGAAGGCGTAGACGATCCCGCTCTCCGTTTTGTGGTCGTCGAGGAAGTCGCGGAGCTGGTCATACCCGTCCTTGATGCGGTGGCGGACGGTGATCTGGAGGTTGTCGCGGTAGATCTGCCCCTGAAGGACGTTGGGGTCGTTCAGGCGCAGCAGGCGCAGGATGTCTTCGCGCACGTGCGCCGTCGCCGTCGCGGTAAAGGCGGCGATGGCGATCCCGGGAAAGAAATCGCGCAGCTGCGAGAGGGCACGGTAATCGGCCCGGAACTCGTGCCCCCATTCACTGATACAGTGCGCTTCGTCGATGACGAAGTAGTTGAGCCGGATATTCGAAAGGATCGTGCGCATCCCCTCCGTGTTGAGGCGTTCGGGGGAGAGGTAGAGAAAGTCGATCTCCCCGGCATAGAGCCGCCGTACAATCTCGCCGCTCTCCTCCGCCGTCTGCATCGAGGAGAGCATCTCCGCGCGCATCCCCTGGGCTTTGAGGCTCTGGACCTGGTCGTGCATGAGGGCGAGCAGCGGGGAGATGACGACGGTCGTACCTTCCATCAGCAGGGCAGGCAGCTGGTAGGAGAGCGATTTCCCGCCGCCGGTGGGCAGGATCATCAGCAGGTCGCGGCCGGCAAGGACGGTGTCGACGGCCTCCTCCTGCAGCGGACGGAAAGCGTTGTGGCCGAAGCGGTCTTTGAGGACGGAATATTTATCGGTAGCGTGATCGGGCATGTCAAAACTTTTTCACATCATAGCCAAATCGCGGCGGCAACGTGAAAAAAGCGGCAGCAGTGTCATCCGCGCAGGGCGGACGACGGCTTACATATCGTGGGTAGAAGCGTATTCGGGGGTACAGAAGATCCCGCAGTGGCACTTGCCCTCTTCGGGGACTTCGTGATCGATGGCGGGTTTGCAGGGACAGATGCGGTCATCGGCACTTTTGTGCTTGCCGTTCTCGTCCTCGAGGACCATGAAACAGGGGCAGAAGCGCTTTCCGTAGAGCATCTTGTGACGGGCCAGGCCCATCAGGACCCCCTCGTTGACATCATGATTGGGGTTGTAGACCCATCCGAACTGGGCGTTGACTTTGTCGGTGAATTTTTTCGTTTTTTCGAGCTCCGCGAGGAACTCCGGGGAACTCATATCGACCATCTGCATCATCGTTTCCTTGTTGTTTGGGGACTGTATGACCCTCTTTTTCGATGCCACAAGTATAGGAAGAGGCGACTTAAAGGCACCAAACCCTTTTCCCGAATCGCGAATCCGTAAGGTTGATGTGTCACCGTTTGAAATAGTTAACCGGTTTGCAGAAGCGAAAAGGGCGCCACTTGACAAGGGTGTTTCACATACGAATGGCAGATGAAACAGAGGGCGGCAACTACAGCCCGAGCCCGCCCAGCAGTCCTCCGCCGATAGCCGTGAGCGTATCGCCGATGTCGCCGATCAGGGTGGTAAGATCCGTATCGCCGAGCGATCCGAGGGCGGCGGTTAAAGTGCTGTTTATGTCATTAAGCAAAGCCGTGACGGCCGCCTCGTCGATGTTGACATTGCCCTCGTGCAGTGTCTGGTTGACATCTTCAAGCAGGGCGGCGATATCCCCGGCGGTGAGCGTGCCCCCGAGTGCGCTGAGGGTACTGTTGATATCCTCGAGGATCCCCGCCAGGTCGTTGAGCAGGCTGACATTGATCGTGCGCGCCGCGGTGGCGATGGAGCGGTACCCCTCGCCGCCGTCGGTGCCCAGCGCGGTAAAGGTCACGGTGTAGTTCCCCTCCCCCGGGTTTGCAAAGGTTTCGTTGACGTCGATGCGGCTCAGGTTGGTGTCGGGGTAAACGTAAAGCGTTTCGAGTGCCGTAGCGTCTCTCAGGATCGCCACCGCTACCAGGTGCATGCCGTCTGGGTCCGTCGCCGTCGCCGTCACTGTGACCCCCGGTTCCAGCACCCCCGCACTGGCCGGGACGCCGACATCCTGCAGCATCGTCGCGGCATCGTCGGCGGTGTCCGTGATCTCGAATGAGGCATTCAGCTCGAGCGTTTTACTGCCGCTGACGCCGGCGAGCGCGCATGCAACGTGCGTCGTCGCCTCCACATTCCCCGCCGTGTAGCGGATGTCGCTGCCGTCGACGGTCATATTGAGCTCCGGGGAGAAAAAGGCCGCCCCTCCATCCGTCACAACGGTCTGTGGCTCACCGTCCGTATCAATGAAACGGTACGAATCCGCACCTTCGAAATACGCCGCGGCATCCAGCGTCCCGCTGCTTTTTTCGACGACGGAGACCGTGATCCCCTCCACCAGCGCCGACACCTCCGAAGCACCGCCGCTGCCGCCGCAGCCGCCCAGCAGGGCCAGCAGCGGCAGTGCGAACGTAAGAAACACCCTTCTTTTTTTCATGACATCTTCCTTTGACAGCGGCGCGGAACATTTTGTGCAAACATCCGGTAAAGATCATTAAAACATAAATTATTTAAAGAAAAAATACGCCAAAGTATCGGGTCAACCGGGAAGGACTATACTGTCGGCCATGAAACCGGATCTCATCATTGTAGGCGCAGGCCTGAACGGTCTGCTGCTGGCCCATCTGCTACAGGGGCACTACCGCATCACGCTGCTCGAAGCGCGGCCGCGCATCGGCGGAAGGATCCTTACCGTCGAGGAGGCGGGGGAGCGTTTCGACCTCGGACCGACCTGGGTCTGGCCCCACCAGCACCACATCCGGCACCTCGTCGATGCCCTGGGCCTCACCCTCTTCCGCCACTATGACCAGGGCGCCTTCGCCTATGATGCTCCCGAAGGCGTGCAGTACTTCCGCACCGGGCAAAACGCCCCCTCGTACAGGATCGAAGGGGGTGCCGGCATGCTGACCTCCTCCCTGGCCGAACGCCTCGGAGAGGTCGATATCCGGCTGGAGACCCCCGTACGCACGATCGCCTCGGACGGCGAAGGCGTCACCGTCCACACCGACGGGGAGGCGCTGCGCGCTGCACACTGCATCGTCACCCTTCCCCCGCGCCTCTGCGCCGACACCATCGCCTTCGAACCGCCGCTGGCCGCACCGGTGCGTGAAAAGATGCTCGCCATCCCGACCTGGATGGGCTTTTCGTCCAAGTGCATCGTCACCTATGCCGAACCCTTCTGGCGGGCGCGGGGACTGAGCGGGTTTGCCACCAGCCACCGCGGTCCCCTCTCCGAAGTGCACGACGCTTCAACCCGGAACAAGGGCGCGCTCTTCGGCTTTTACCATACCCGTTCCGCCGATGATGCCCAGCCCGAACGCGTCTTCGAACAGCTCACCCGCCTCTTCGGACCGGAGGCTCGCGATTACGAGGTTTTCCGCTACCACAACTGGCGCAGCGACCCCTACACCTCGGTCCCCGCCGACCGCGAGCCTCTCGATGCCCATCCCCGCTACGGGATGGAAACGGCGGTATCAGAGTGCCTGCACTTCTGCGGGACGGAGACCGAATCGCAGGAAGGGGGCTACCTCGAAGGCGCCGTTATTGCGGCAATGCGGCTTGCAAAAACATTAATGGAAGCCTAGCCCTCACACCACGCCGATCTGACGGCCATCATCTGCCGTTTTCGAAGCATGAGCGTTCCGGGAAAACCCACAACATTGAAACCTATCTGTGACCAACCTTGATATATTTTAAATATTTATTTTTTAAATCAATTTTCAATTAACTGTTTTTTCCTCCAAAAAATCCCAATTTTATAGCAATAGGCAAATAATTGACAGAAATACCTATTCAATTCACATAGGTATTAAATTATTATGCAATAAAAAGTTGTGACGGGTAGACGCGCTCTTTTTTTGAATTTTTATTAACTATATTCAGGAGAACATATGAAAACATCAGCACGCTTGGCACTGGCAGCCGTTGCGGCCCTCGGGGCAACCTCCGCATACGCGACTAACGGCGACCACCTCATCGGGCTCGGTGCAAAAGCACGCGGCATGGGCGGCATCGGTATCGGCATGAGCCACGGGGCGGAATCGGCGCTGGCCAACCCCGCGATGATCACCGAAGTCCCGGCCACCGAGATCTCTTTCGGCGGCACGGTGTTCATGCCGGATGTCAAATACGACGGGGGTGCGGGTTACCGCCAGAGCGATGCCGACCTTAATGTCATTCCGGAAGTATCGATCGCGGCCAAGATCAATGACAACCTCTATCTCGGCGTAGGGATGTGGGGTACCGGGGGCATGGGGACCGATTACCGCGAAGACACCTCGGGGACTACGATGCAGATGGTGACGAACCTGCAGCTGATGCAGTTCGGCGTCCCGGTAGCATATACCACCCACGGATTGAGCATCGGTGCAACGGCGATTGTGCAGTACGGGGCACTGGATATCAACTATAACAACGGGACCACCGTGGGCTCAGGCATCGCGCAGGATATCGCGCTGGGGTACACCCTTGGGGCGTCGTACGACCTGGGCGAAGCCGGCATCACGGGCGCGAAGCTAGGCTTCGTCTACAAATCCGGCATCACGATGGATTACAAAGACCAGCTCACGAATGCAACGGCCCCCTTTGCCTCCGCGGGCGTTACCGGCATCTCCTCCGAGCTGGAGCAGCCGGCCGAATACGGCGCGGGGCTCTCCTACACTCTGGGCGGCCATACTGCCGCGTTCGACTATAAACATATCGCCTGGAGCGACGCCACAGGGTACAAGGATTTCGGCTGGAAAGATCAGGACGTCTTTATGTTCGGTTATCAGTTCACTTCCGACATGGGGCAGCTCAGAGCGGGATACAACTACGCCAAGAGCCCGATCAGAGAGCTCGACTGGATGAGCAACGGCGGCGCGGCGCTGAACATGTTCAACCTGCTCGGTTTCCCGGCCACCGTGGAACAGCACTTCACTGTGGGGGGCACCTATAATTTCAATGAAACGCTCGCGTGCGACCTCGCCTTCGCCTATGCGCCGGAAACGGAAGAACGGTTTACCTCCGCCAGCATCTCCGGCCCGTACGAAATCGGATCGAAACACAGCCAGACCAGCGTCAGCATGCAGGTAACGTACTCCTTCTGATCTCCGCCATTCTCAATGGCGGCGCTCCGCGCTTACGGCAGCGTAGCCCTCTCGATAAAGGCGATCACCTTCTCCGCGGGCATCTCGCAGGGTTTGAGCAGGGGGGCGGAGGCCGTCTCATAGTAGTTAAGGCTCACGAAGTCATTTCCCCCGAGCTCTTCGGCGTAGAGCTTGATGAGCCTGCCATCCAGGTGCGTCTCTTTGCGCATAAGCCAGCGTTTCCCCTCGTAAAGCACCTCCTGCGCCCCGTCTGGAAAGGCGCGCAGTTTTTCACGGTAGGACATAAAGAGTATCCCCTTCACTGATCGTCCCGCCCGTTTCAATCACGGCGCGGATACCGCCTATCCCCTTGAGACCAATCATCATGTCCTCGCCCAAAAGGCGCGATAGGTAGCGGCAGGGCGGCGCGCTCCGCACCCACCGCAGCGTCACCTCCCCGATACGGAACCGCTTTCCCTTCAGCAGGGCCAGGTCAATCCCTTCTGTGACGATATTGCGCCGGAAATCGGCAAGGTCAAGGGTCGTACCGAGCCTCTTGTTGCATTCGGCGATCGCTTCGGCGGCGATCAGCGTCACTTCCCGCACACTTTGATCGAACTGGGGCGCATTGAAACTGCCGCGGCCGAAATAGTAGCGGTCGCCGACAAGTCCCCTGCCGGCAACGGCAGTAACGGAGGGCACACGTGTAAGCGGCTGTTTTGCTTCGGGACCGATAAGAAGGGATGTGACCCTGCCCTGTATTTCATTCATCACTGAAATCATACCCTAGTAGGGCCGGGCGGGGAGAGGAGAACGAGGGGGATTATGCGGAGAGGTCAGCTCTGAGCGGCGTGCTTACCTTGTACTGTTTCAGCTTGGCGATATGCGGGAAAAACTCGCGTTTGAGTGCATCGCTGTGCATCTTGATCTTGGAAAAATCCATTGCCTCGTCTATGTTGAAACGAATCGTATTTTCAGAACCCTGCTCGACAATACAGCTGATCGGCGAACTCGTACGCAGCCATTCGCACAGGCGGTCCGCCAGCTCTTTTCCAATGACGCTTTCAACCTCTTTTGACGTGATGAACATCTGATAATTCCTTAATGATAAAATGCGTAAGTCTACTGCGCTACCGACTCTGCAGCGTCTCAGGCTTGTCACATAATTATTACAAAAAATCATTTTTGATACGTAGTAAAACTGCGCTAAATTTCATCACCATCGTTCACAATTTAAATATTGTTACTGTTAGATACACCGGGGCAGCAGGCCGGGAGCGTCTCCAGGAAGATATATTCAAAAATATAATAAAAAAAGAAAGAAGAAAGTATAGGCATTAATAATAATGCCTTTTACCGGCTCGCATCGATGAAAAATCTGGAGAAAACGGCACCGAGGCAAGCGCCGCATTTTTACGATGGAGACGAAACGTCAGCTCCGGACACTGCCGAGCGCCTCTTTACATAACGCCGTGATCTTTTCGAACTCACCTGCACCTACTGCCGCTTTCGGAACGATCCAGCTGCCCCCCACGCAGGAGACGTTGGGCAGCGAGAGAAAGTCGTTCATATTCGCCAGACTGACACCGCCGGTGGGGCAGAAACGCATCTCCGGGAAAGGCCCCGCAAACCCCTTGAGCAGTTCGACACCACCGACGGCCGTAGCGGGGAAGAGTTTGCACCCGGTGATGCCGGCATTGATGGCCGCCATCAGCTCGCTGGCCGTCGCGACGCCGGGGATAAAGGTGATCCCCTCCTGCGCACTCGCCGACAGCAGCTCCGGGCTGATACCGGGGCTGAACGAAAACCGTCCCCCCGCATCACGGACACGCAACAGGTCGCCGGCGTTGATGACGGTGCCCGCACCGACATTCATCTCCGGTACCACTTTGGCGATCGCCTCGATGCACTCCAGCGCCGCGTCGCTGCGCAGGGTCACTTCCATAATGCCCACGCCCCCTTCGAGCAGCGCTTCGGCCAGCGGCACGGCATCCGCCACACGCGCGAGTACGACGACCGGGACGACCGGCGAGATGTTAAAAAGTTCAATCGCTGTCATGCCCGCTCCTCTCCGACCGCATCAAAGATCGTCGCGCCCTCTTCGGCGCTGCCGACGTTCTGACGCATAAGGGCGAAGAGCTCCCGCCCCATGCCGTGCCGATTGTGCAGGAGCGACGGCGCAGCGGGTTCCCGCTTGGCCAGCTCCGCCGCGTCGACGAGGAGCTCCAGCCTCTTTTCATGCACGTCAAGCACCATGCGATCCCCGTCGCGTACCTTTGCCAGCAGGCCGCCATGGGCCGCTTCGGGCGTCATATGGATCGCAGAGGGTACCTTGCCCGACGCTCCCGACATCCGGCCGTCGGTGACGATGGCGACCTTGTACCCCTTATCCTGCAGTACGCCCAGCGGCGGCATCAGGCCGTGCAGCTCCGGCATGCCGTTGGCTGCGGGCCCCTGGAAACGGACAACGGCGATGAAGTCGCGTTCGAGCTCCCCCGCCTTGAAAGCCGCCTGCAGCGCCTCCTGGGAGTCGAAGACCCGCGCTTCGCCCTCGATATGCATCAGTTCCGGCTTGAGCGCGGAGATCTTGATGACGCTGCGGCCGAGGTTCCCCTCCAGCAGCGCCAGCCCCCCTTCGTGGGAGAAGGGTTCCCCCACGGTCGAAACGACGTCGGGGTTGCGCGATACCTCCGGTGCGGGCACAAAGGCCAGTTTTCCCGCCTCGAGCAGCGGGGATTCCGCGTAGCGGCGCAGTCCCGGCCCCATCACGGTCTGGACCTCCTCGTGCAGCAGCCCCGCGTCGAGGAGTTCGCGGATAACGAGGCCCATGCCCCCCGCGTCGCGGAAGTGGTTGACGTCCGCCTGGCCGTTGGGGTACATCTTGCAAAGCAGAGGGGTCACGGCGGAAAGGGCGTCGAAATCGTCCCAGGTGAGCACGATCCCCGCAGCCTTTGCCATGGCGATGAGGTGAAGGGTGTGGTTCGTCGACCCCCCCGTCGCCATCAGGCCGATGACGGCGTTGACGAAACTGCACTCGTCGATCATCCGCCCGACGGGCAGGTAGTCATCGCCCAGCTGGGTCAGTGCCGCCGCCCGCTGCGCCGCCGCCGTCGTCAGCGCGTCGCGCAGCGGGGTGTTGGTGTTGACGAAGGCGCTGCCGGGGATGTGCAGCCCCATAATCTCCATCAGCATCTGGTTGGAGTTGGCCGTACCGTAGAAGGTACAGGTCCCGCTGCTGTGGTACGAAGCGGCCTCGGTCCGCAGCAGGGCGTCCTTGCCGACTTTGCCCTGGGCGTACTCCTGGCGCACCAGCGCCTTTTCGGCATTGCTGATCCCCGAGGGCATCGGCCCCGCGGGGACGAAAACGGCAGGCAGGTGCCCGAAGGTCAGCGCCCCGATAAGCAGCCCCGGCACGATCTTGTCGCAGACGCCGAGGTAGAGCGCCCCGTCGAAGACGTTGTGCGACAGGGCGATGCCTGTCGCCATCGCGATGGTGTCCCGGCTGAAGAGCGAGAGCTCCATTCCCGGCTGCGACTGGGTCACCCCGTCGCACATTGCCGGGACCCCGCCGGCGACCTGTGCCGTGGCACCGACGTCCATGAGGGCCCGCTTGATCAGCGGGGGATAGGTGGCAAAGGGCTGGTGCGCGGAGAGCATGTCGTTGTAGGCGGTGACGATCCCGATATGGGGTGTCACCGTTCCCGCCAGTTTGCGCTTTTCATCGTCGGACTCCGCCGCCATAGCGTGGGCAAGGTTGCTGCACCCCAGCACTTCGCGGTTGGCGCGGTGTGCATGGTGCGCCGCCTCGATCCGCTGCAGGTAGCGTTCGCGGGTCGGGAGGGATCGTGCTCGGATCCGCTCGGTCACTTCAAGGATAACGGGATGCATCATCTTCTCCTATGCGTAAAAGACTTCCAGGGCAATGTCGGGATGGTTCAGTATAGCCCTCACCGGCATTGTATCGACTTCGTCGCCGTCAAGGGCGGCTTCGTAGACGGCCAGTTTCGCCCCGCCCTCGATGTGCAGGTAGCAGTGCGCAGCAGAGGCGATGGCATACAGCGATAGCGACATCCGCTCTTTCGGATCCACCGGCGCCTCGGCGGCCCCGCAGAGTACAGTATCGTTCAGCAGCGTCTGCAGTTCAGGCCGCCCGGGAAAGAGCGAGGCGGTATGGCCGTCGCCGCCCATCCCCAGCACCACGACGTCGAAGGGGAAAAGGGCCTTGTAATCGGCCTCGACCTCGGATACCGCCTCCGTCGTCGTCTCGCCGGAATGGTACATGCCGACGAAAGTCGCCGCACCCGCCCCGTTGGCCAGCAGCTCGCTGCGGACCAGGTTCTCGTTGCTCGCCCCCGATTCCGGATCGACCCAGCGTTCGTCCACGAGCCCCACGGTCACCCGGCTCCAGTCGATATTCTCGGCGGCAAGCTGGACGAGGAAGGGGCGCGGCGTATTCCCGCCCGAGAGCATCAGCGACGCGCTCCCCTTGGCCGCAATGGCCGTTTCGAGGTCCCGCGCCACCTTGTAGGCCAGCATCTTATGCAGGGTCGGGAGCGAATCGTAGATGTGAAAAACGTTCTCAGTGCTCTTCATACCAGCTCCTGCCGTCACGTTCGATCATCGCGATGGCCGCGGTCGGGCCGTCGGTACCGGCGGCGTAATTCTTGAGGCCGACCGTGCCCCCTTCCCACTCTTCGAGAATCGGGTCCGCCCATTTCCACGCGGCTTCGACCTCATCGCGCCGCATAAAGAGCGTGGCATTGTTCCGGATGACATCGAGCAGCAGGCGCTCGTACGCTTCCGGGGTGCGCGGCGCGTTTTCGGGAATGTTCAGGTCGAGCGCCATCTCCCGCAGGTGCATCTGTTCGGAGAGGCCCGGGATCTTCGTCATGATCTTGAGCTTGATGCTCTCCTCGGGCTGGAGCATGATGACCAGCCGGTTCGGGGAGATGCAGCGCCCCTTGTTGGCGAAGATCTGGTACGGCACCTCTTTGAACTGGACGACGATCTCCGTATAGCGCTTGCTCATCCGTTTGCCGGTCCGCAGGTAGAAGGGCACCCCCTGCCAGCGCCAGTTGTCCACTTCGACCCTCACCGCCGCGAAGGTCTCCGTCGTCGAATCGGGCGAAACCCCCTCCTCGAGGTACCCGGGGACTTTTTCGGAGTTGATCACCCCCGCCGTATAGCGGCCCCGGACCGTTTTGTCCCGGACATCATCCGAACCGAAGGGGCGGAGTGAACGCAGCACTTTCACCTTTTCGTCGCGGATGCTGTCCGCTTCGAGCGAACAGGGCGGCTCCATCGCCACAAGGCAGAGCAGCTGCATGAGGTGGTTCTGGATCATGTCCCGGAAGGCGCCGTAGTCCTCGTAGTAGCTGTGCCGCCCCTCCAGACCGACGCTCTCGGCCGCCGTGATCTGGATATGGTCAATATCCTGGCCGTTCCACAGCGGCATAAAGAGCATGTTCGAGAAACGCAGCGCAAGAATGTTCTGCACCGTATCCTTGCCCAGGTAGTGGTCGATACGGAAGATCGCCTGCTCTTCGAAATAGAGGGCGACCTCGTTGTTGATCTCCCGTGACGATGCCAGGTCACGGCCGATCGGCTTTTCCAGGACCACACGGCTTTTCGGCGTGATCAGCTGCCAGTGGTTGAGCGCCTTGCAGATCGGTCCGAAGAAGGTCGGGGCGGTCGAGAGGTAGTTGACGCGGTCCCGGTCGGGGTATTCGCCGAGCATTGCCGACAGCGCGCCGTAGCTCTCCTCCACGCCCAGGTCGACGGTGACCACCTCGAGCTGCCGCGCGAAGGTCTCCCATTTGGCCTCTTCGAAGCAGCCCTCCTTGAGGAAAAACTGCAGCTTCTCCTTCACCAGGGCAAGGTGCTCCTCGCGCGGTACGTCATGGCGGCTCGTGGCGATGATACGGCTCGTCGGGGCGACGTAACCGTCGCTGCAGAGATGGTAAAGGGCCGGAATCAGCTTCCGCAGGGAAAGGTCCCCGTGCCCTCCGAAAATAACAATATCGCAAACGTTGGCGGTTTCACTCATAATGGTCGTCCTTTGTCAAAAGAGGGTTGCGGCACCCTCGGGCATCTTTTTGGAGCGCTTTTTGAGCGCCGCCGAAGCGAAATACTCCATCTCGCTCTCACGCAGGATGCGGATGGCGTTCGTCGTGCCGGGGACGCCGACGGGGTCGCCCGCGGTGACAATGTACATGGCGTGACGGCTCAGCACCTGCCGCGCCAGGCCGCTCTGGACCACCTCGATGAGCATCTTGTCCACACTTGTCGTGCGTGTCAGGAACGCCGGAACGACCCCCCAGACCAGGGTCAGCATCCGCGCCACGCGGTCGCTGTGCATGACGGCTAAAATGGGGTTTTCGGGGCGGTAACGTGCCAGTTTTTTCGCCGACTGGCCCGAGGCCGTCAGCGCAATGATGGCCTCGGCGTCGATCTTCTGCGAGAGCAGGACCGCCGATTCGTCGATGACGTCCATCTCGTCGAAGCAGATGAACTGCGCGAACTTGTGATAGGGGTAGATCTTCTCCGTTTCGCGGATGGTCTGCGTCATCGTTTCGACTGCTTTGACCGGGTAGGCCCCCACGGCGCTCTCCTCGGAGAGCATCACGCAGTCGGTACCGTCGAGTACGGCATTGGCGACATCGCTGATCTCCGCCCGCGTCGCCCGTTCGGCATGGGTCATGGAGAGGAGCATCTGCGTCGCGGTAATGACGGGTTTGCTTTTTTCGTTGGCTTTGCGGATGAGCATCTTCTGCAGCGTCGGCACTTTGTAGAAAGGCACCTCGATTCCCAGGTCTCCCCGCGCCACCATCAGTCCGTCGCTGGCTTCGAGGATGGCATCGATGTTTTCGACGGCATCGAACTTCTCGATCTTCGCAATGAACTGTGGGGTTCCGCCGTGACGCTCCACTTCGGCGCGCACGTCTTCCATATCCTTCGCCGTCTGCACGAACGAGATCGCCATAAAATCGACGCCGTTCCTTACCCCCCAGGCGATATCCTCGCGGTCCTTCTCCGTCAGGACGGCCAGTCCCAGGGAGGTGTTAGGGAAGTTAACCCCCTTGCGGGAGCTGAGCTTACCGCTGTTCTGCACTTCGCAAACGACGCTCGTTCCCGCTTCGACGACCGTGGTGCGCAGGGAGCCGTCGGCGAAATAGATCGCCTCCCCTGCCTGGACTTTGGAGAGCAGTTCCGGATGGTTGAGGCTGAGGCGCAGGCGTCCCGGTTCGACAAAGCTGCCGACCGTCTCTTCGGTCACAAACTCGATGACGTTGCCGGGGGAGAGTTCCGCTGTGCCGTCGATCTCGCCGATACGAACTTTCGGCCCGCTGATATCCTGCAGCACGCCGACAATAAGGCCGCAGCGGCCTGCCGCTTCATAGATGCGCTTGAGGTTTGCTTCGTGGTAGTCGTGGGTCCCGTGGCTGAAGTTGAGACGGAAAACGTTCACACCTGCACGGATCATCCGCTCCAGGGTGTCGACGTCCTCGCAGGCCGGGCCGACGGTCGCCAGAATTTTGGTATGTTTCTTCATCGCAATCCTTCCGAGTCCTTCCGGACATTGCGCCAAAACACGCTTCCGGTTCTCAGACCGGAAATGGCATTCAAACAGCTATGATAACCAAAATCGTATCGCGGCAGTGTGGCAGAATGATTACAAATAAGGCAGTGGGTGGACAGCAGGGAGGCAGTTGCCCCGCCGGAAGTTATTCGATGTTCGTGTAGACGGCCTGGACGTCGTCGTCCTCTTCGAGTTTGTCGATGAGCTTTTCGACCTCTTCCATCTGTGCCTCGGAGAAGCTTTGCGGATTGTTCGGTACGCGCTGCAGAGAAGCCTTCTTCACCTCGATGCCCATTCCCTCCAGGGCTTCCTGGAGTGATCCGAAGCTGGTATAGTCGCCGTAAACGTAGATCGTGCCCTCATTCTCGTCCAGTTCGTCAAGACCGGCATCGATCAATTCGAGCTCCAGCTCTTCGAGGTCCGTCCCTTCGGGAGAGTCGAATTCGAAGACCGCCTTGCGGTCAAACATGAACTCGAGTGAACCCGTTTTGAGCAGTTCGCCGCCGCTTTTGTTGAAGTAGCTGCGCACGTTGGCGACGGTACGGTTGTTGTTGTCCGTCGCACACTCGACGAAGATCAGGGCGCCGTGCGGGCCCTTCCCTTCAAAGTTGACCTCGGCGATGTCGGCGGCATCTTTGCCGCTCGCACGCTTGATCGCCGCCTCGATGTTGTCCTTGGGCATGTTCTGCGCTTTGGCGGTCTGGATCGCCAGACGCAGCTGCGGGTTCATATCGGGGTCCGGTCCCCCCGCTTTGGCCGCCATCGTGATCGTCTTGGCCAGTTTCGGAAAAATCCGGGACATAGTGCCCCAGCGCTTCTCTTTCGCCGCGCGGCGGTACTCGAACGCTCTTCCCATCGTATCCTCTTTACAGGGGGTCTCCCCTTTGGTTTCCGCAATTATAGCAAAAGCCTTTGATACAATAACGGTATGAAGCCGATGCCCGCACTCCCCGATGTCCTCGTCCCGCTCATAGACGCCCTCACCGCAGGGGGGGTCCGTCCCGTGCTCGTCGGCGGCTATGTGCGTGACGCGCTGCTGGGACTCCCCGGCAAGGACATCGACATCGAGTGTTTCGGCGCCGGCTCCCTGGAGGCCCTGATCCCGCTGCTCACACCCCTCGGCAGCGTCAACAGCGTCGGCAAATCCTTCGGGGTGCTGAAGCTGAGCCTGGGGGGCTACGACCTCGACCTCTCCCTTCCCCGTACCGAGACAAAAACCGGGCCGGGCCACACGGGGTTTGCCGTAAAGACGTTTGAAACGTTTGATTTTAAAACGGCAGCCAAACGGCGCGATTTCACCGTCAACGCCATCGGCTACGACCCCATCGCCCATCAACTGCTCGACCCCTACCGGGGAGAGACGGATCTGGAAACAAGAACCCTGCGCTGCGTCAACGAAACGACCTTCGTTGAAGACCCGTTGCGGCTGTTGCGTGCCGTGCAGTTCAGCGCCCGTTTCCATCTCGAACCGGATGCGCAGCTTCTTGCGCTGTCACAGAAGATGATGGACGCGGGCGCGCTGGCCGAACTCCCCAAAGAGCGCATTTTCGAAGAGTTTAAAAAGCTGCTGCTCAAATCGCAGACCCCCTCCGTCGGATTTGAGATGATGATACGGATGCAGATCATCCCTTTTTTCCCGGAACTCGCGGCACTGCAGGCAACCGGGGTGTGGAAAACGGTCCTGCGGGCTCTGGATGCGATGGCGGATTTGCGTCGACACGTCGACACGGACCCGCTCGCCCTGATGCTCGCCCCGCTCTGCATCGGCGTTCAAGACCCTAACGCGTTCCTCACAACGCTCACCGACGACAAACGGCTTGTTTTAAACGCGCTTGATTATGTACGGTATCACGGCGAACCGGAACGGCTCTACGCCGAAGCCGCGTCGGATGCCGACGTAATGCGCCTGGCCAAACAGGTCCGTATCGATGCCGTCGCCGCCGTCGCAGAAGCCTGCTACCGCGGCCGCCACCCCGCAGCCGAGATAAGCGATGCCGTGGCATGGCTGCTGCGTAAAGCGGCAAGACTGGGCGTACTGACAGGCCCAAGAGACGCACTGCTCGGCGGAGAAGCCCTCATTGCCGCCGGACTTGAGCCCTCCCCCCGTTTCAAAACGATCCTGGAGGCGGCCTATGACGCCCAGCTCGAAGAAACGTTTAGCGATGAAGCAGGTGCAAAGGTGTGGCTGGAAAATTATTTGTCGGATTTGGGATAGTCGTACGCCAGCGTTTCAAAACGCTCAAAACGGAATTCTGCCCAGCTTCCGGGGATCCGGAAGCGTATGTAGGATGCGGTCGGCATATGATAGACCCTGCCCCCCATCGCTTCAGCCATCCACTCAATCGTCGGATTGTGCCCGATGATCATCAGCGACTCAACAGCAGCATCAACGCGTCGGATCACCTCGGCATACGTTCCGGATGACGCCTCGTACAGTAACGGTTCGGTTTGCAGAACCAACCGTCCGTCATAGGCTTTCTGCAGTGCCGCGGCCGTCTGCTGCGTACGCAGGGCGGATGAGACCAGAACGAGATCAGGGGTGTAGTGTTCGGTATAAAGGCGCTGCGCCATGGTTTTGGCCGCTTTCCTGCCGCGGGGATTGAGGGGGCGTTCATGATCACCGAGGGCCGGGTCGTCCCAGGAGGACTTCGCATGCCGCATCAGTGTCAGGGTCCGCATCAGAGGGTCTTGATGTGTTTCTTGACGAGGACGCCGATACCGGTTTCGGAACTGGCACCGATACACGAGAGCGCATAATCGAGACGGCTGCGGTATTCATTCTCATCGATGGGCAGCCCCGTACCGTCCGCCGCCTGCATCGTAAAGGTTCCCTCGGGGGATTTAAAGTACCGGATACCCCGGCAGAAGTAACAGAGCGGTTGATCCTGCTTGAGAACGGCATAAAAATCGATGCCGTCGTCACGCATGTCCATCATAATCGCTTCCACGCCTTCACTGCTGCGTTTGGCCAGTTGACGCTCCATCTGCGTCTGAAAGTAGTCCGCCAGTGACTCTTGCATTTTTCTCCCTTGGTTCCTCATGGAATATTGGGTCGAATTTTACCACAGAATCGTTAAATATTATGCGTAATAATATTAATATTATTTATATAATTTATTTTGTTATCCGGCTGCTGTCGATCTCGATAACCGTATGGACATTCCCGCGGGGATTGTAGTCCGCCGTGATCTTCATCCACTTCGGTTTGAGTTTGCGCTCCAGGACCTCATAGATCTCGTTCGCGCTGTTTTCATGGGAGATGTGACGCTCGCGGAAGGAGTTGATATAGAGTTTGATCGCTTTGAGTTCGACGACCCACTCGTCGGGCGTATATTCCAGGTAGATGGTTGCATAATCCGGGTAGCCGCTGCGCGGGCAGAGACAGCTGAACTCCGGCAGGGTCATCTTGATCACATAGTCGCGTTTGTGTTCGTTCGGCCAGATCTCCAGATCTTTTTCCACATCGAAATTTGCAATAATCTCTTCACCGTATTTCATTCGTTACTCCTTGATGGTATCTATAGGACTGAGGTAGTTCCCCTGGATCAAATCGATCCCGACCGCTTTGGCAGCCTCGTAGGATTTTTCATCCTCGATCATCCGGATCCAGCTGCGGTAGCCCAGGGTTTTGACCGTCTGCTGAAGCCCCTCGAGCAGCGCCCGTACTTTCGGTTCGCTCGCCCCTTTACCAAGGGAGCTCTCATACCGGACCATGTCCACGTCAAGGTCCTGCAGGTAGCGCATGGAAGCATGCAAGCCGCCCAGGCGATCGAGCGCGATGTCTACTCCCGCACGCCGAAAGGCCTGCAGACGGGTATTGAATTGCTGTGTCTGGTGGTAGAAATTGCTTTCGCTGATAACAAAAACGAGGCGGGAGCGGAGTTTTTCATTGTTTGAAAGCAGCATCATGACATGCTCCAAAAAGAGCGGGTTACGCAGTGAAGAGGGTGAGACATTCACGGCGATCTTCTGCTCCCCGACAAGCGTAGGGACTTCCGCCACTGCCGCCTCGGTCTGGATCTCGTCGAATCGGCGTGACAGCCCCAGGCGGTTGATCACGGGCATAAAGCGTTTCTGGTGGACGAGTTTCCCCTCCCCCGTGACCAGTTTGAAAGCCTGTTCGAAAAGCACCGGTTTGCCGTCCTGATATACCGCCTGGTAGGCGTAGGAGAAGGCGCGTGCATTGACCGCTTCAAGAACCAGATGCTCCACCGTATCGGGGTCGATCTCCTCCTCGTCCGCCTTCAGCATCTTCGCATTTTCGCCCTGCAGTTCATAGAGCCAGTCAACCAGTTTGTCGATGGAACGCGAATGGTTTGTATCCGTCATGGAACCGACGATATCGATCTCTATCTCCTCGAGGCTGTAGTGCTGGAACTTGACGCAAAGCAGGTCCATCATCGAACCGTACTCCTCCTGCGTCCCTTCCAGTGCGATGATAAAGTCCCCCCCTTTGAAGTGGGCGATCGGGACGCGCACCATTTTATGCTCGTTCAGGTACTCGGCAATCCTGTTCGCCAGGTTGTAGAGCACTTTGTCCCCGTTGGCAAAGCCGTAGCGCTGGTTGATATCACCAAGATTGACGACACTGAGCAGGAAAAAGGTGTAATCTTTTTTCTTCAGTTCCCGCTGCATCATGGTACTAAAGTATTCCCGTGTAAAGGCGTGGGTAATGGGGTCGGTAATCCGTTCGTTAAAGCCCTGGTAAATCAGGTAAAACAGGTAGTAGACCATGATACCGAGCAGACTGAAAGCAACGATGATGAAGGTCGTCGGAATCGTATTGAAATAGCGGAACATCACCGATGCCGTGGTGATCACCGCCAATGCGAATACGGGGAGCCCCATCCGCAGGGCAAGTTTGAAGCGGTTTTCGCGCTCCTTGGCTTCGGGGTAGAGCAGACTCATCGGTTATACGTCAAGGTGTTTGACGTCCTTGGCGTGGGTTTCGATGTAGTTGCGGCGCGGTTCGACTTCATCCCCCATAAAGAGGTTGAAGGCTTCGCTTGCCGCTTCGGCATCCTCGATGTTCACGCGAAGCAGCACACGGTTTTCCGGTGTCATCGTCGTTTCCCACAGCTGTTCGGGGTTCATTTCACCAAGCCCTTTGTAGCGCTGGATGTAAGAGCCTTTGCGAGCATACTCCTTGATCTCTTCGAGGACCTCGAGCGGATCGCCGCCGACATTGATGCCCCACTCTTTCATCTTGTCATAAACGAACTGTGCCTCGTTGAAATGCGGCGCACTGAAGAGCTCGTCGTTGATGCGGAGCTCTTCCATCCCCTCTCCGGTCTGGACGAAGAGGTGGATCTCATCTTCGGAAACGAGTTTGGAGAGGATATTGTTACCGCGTTCGGCAAGGAAGCGTTCGACCTCGGCGTACATCTTCTCCGAATCCAGCCCGATAATGTCCGGGTTCTCGATAAAGTGGCGGATCAGGCTGACAAGGGAGTAGCGGCGCTCCAGCGCTTCAAGACTGCTGTTGTAGTGGTCGACCATCTTGAAATAGGAGACCAGGTCGTTATGGCCGATTCCCTCGATCTCCAGCGACTCGACGCCGTTTTCGATCAGGAAATCGTTCATGACGCGGTCGTTTTTGAAGTAGATCTCTTTTTTGCCTTTCTTGTAGCGGTAAAGCGGCGGCTGGGCCAGGTAGAGATAGCCGTTCTCGACGATCGTCGGGAAGTAGCGGAAGAAGAAGGTCAGCAGCAGGGTCTGAATGTGCGAACCGTCGACGTCGGCATCGGTCATGATGATGATCTTGTGGTAGCGCAGCTTCTCTTCGTCGAACTCTTCACCGATCCCGCAGCCGAGCGCGGTGATCATGTTCGTGATTTCGTCGGATTTGAGGATCTTGTCCAGGCGTGCCTTTTCGACGTTGAGGATCTTACCTTTGAGCGGCAGGATCGCCTGGAAGACGCGGTCACGCCCCTGCTTGGCCGAACCGCCCGCGGAGTCGCCCTCGACGAGGTAGAGTTCGCTGATCGTCGCGTCTTTGCTCTGGCAGTCCGCCAGTTTCCCCGGAAGCGTACCGACGCTCATGGAATCCTTGCGGCGGGTCAGGTCGCGCGCTTTTTTCGCCGCTTCGCGTCCTCTCGCCGCCATCAGCGCTTTCTGTACGATCGCCTTGGCCTCGATGGGATTCTCTTCAAAATACTTGGACAGCTGTTCGTAAGAGGCCTTTTGCACCAACGGACGGACATAGGTGTTCCCCAGTTTACCCTTGGTCTGACCCTCGAACTGCGGTTCGGGTACCCGGACGGAGACGACGGCAATCAACCCTTCGCCGGTATCTTCACCGCTGAGTTTGACATCTTTCTCTTTTGCATTGCCGTTTTGGCTGTTGTAAGTGGAGATGACACGTGTCAGTGCCGCGCGGAAACCGGCTTCATGCGTTCCCCCGTTTGGCGTACGGATATTATTGACGAAGCTGTAGACCTTCTCTTCGTAGCTGTCGTTGTACATCAGCGCAATGTCAAGTTCGATATCTTCGATCTTTGCATTGTACTCATACGGTGTGGCGACCTGGGTCTTTTTGTTGAGATCGGAAACGAACTGGGTGATACCGCCTTCAAAATGGTAGGTTTCGCTTCTGCCGTCGCGATCATCCTTGAAGATGATCTTGATTTTCGGGTTGAGGTAGGCGAGCTCTTTGAAACGTCTGGCAAGGTAATCGTACTCGAAAATAACCGTTTCGGTAAAGATGGACGGGTCCGGAGCGAACTCGATCGTCGTTCCGTGCTTGCGGGTATTTCCCGTCACCTCGAGAATCTCCTGGGGAATCCCCTGTTTGAAATCCTGTTCATGGATCTTGCCGTCGCGGTGGATCGTCATGTGGAGGTTGCTACTAAGGGCGTTAACGACGGAGACACCGACCCCGTGCAGACCGCCTGAGACTTTATAGGTGTCCTTGTCGAATTTTCCCCCGGCGTGCAGGACGGTCAGAACGACGGTGGCCGCGGAAATATTTTCGGTCGGGTGCATATCGGTCGGGATCCCGCGCCCGTTGTCGCCGATGATGGCGGTACCCGCTTTGGTGAGCGTTACGGTGATGGTGTCACAGTATCCGGCCATCGCTTCGTCAATGGAGTTGTCGACGACTTCGTAGACGAGATGGTGCAGACCGCGATGGCCCGTATCACCGATATACATCCCCGGACGTTTACGTACGGCCTCGAGTCCTTTGAGGACTTTAATATTGCCTGCGCCGTAATTTTGTTCCATGATCGCTCCAGTACGCTAAATGGGTTTAATTTTATCCAAAAAGGGCTAATAAATTTATTTTATGGGCCAAGAAGAAAGGGAGCAGGCAATGCCTGCGGAAAAAAAGAGAAGGTTGGATCAGATGACGATCGGCATGACGATCGTTTTGAACTGCTCTTCTTGCAGCATGAAAGGCATATTGGGTTCGTTCAGGCCGATCGTGAACTGGGTCTGATCGATCTGCCCGAGGAAGTCGAGTATATAACGGCTGTTGACGGCAAAGACGAATGTCGAGTCAATCCCCGTGTCGACATTGATCTCCGTTGAGGCCTTGTTGTTCTCGTCGCTGAGACTTTCAAAGAGGATACGGCCGCTTTCCAGGGTCAGTTTCATGTCATTGGAGATCGTCGTGATCTGTTTGATGGCATTGACGATGTCGCTTTTGGGCAGGGTGAGGTTGTAGCGTGTCGATGCAGGGATGATACGGTTGTAGTCGGGGAACTTTCCGTTGATCAGTTTCGTAAAGAAGGTGTACTGGTCGGACTTGATCAGCAGGTGGGTGGCATCGTAGTAGATGTCGATATTGCTGGTGAAGAGTTTCTGGATCTCGATGATCGCTTTTTTCGGAATGATGAGGGAGAGCTCGCTGCCGCTGCTTTGCGGAATGGCGATGATGGCCAGGCGGCGGGTATCGGTAGCGACGAAGTTGATCTGGTCGGCTTTGATATCGATCAGGGCACCGTTGAGTTCGAATTTCGGGTTGTTGGTATCCGCGGCAGGGGTGATCTTTTTGAGGGAGTTGATCAGCAGGCCGGAATCGATCTCTACCCCGGGTTTGTTTTCAATGCTGGCAAAAGCCGGGAACTCCTGGGCGTTGTACATGGGAAGCTGGAAGTCGGAGTGGCCCTGGGTGATATCGAGCATGCCGTCTTTGGTCGTGAGGTTGACATTGCCGTCGCTGAGAATGCGGACGATATCAAGGAGTTTCTTTCCGTTGGCAGTGGCCATGCCGGGTTCGGAGACATGAATGTTTTCGGCTTCGATGACGAGACCGATCTCATAGTCGGTGGCTTTGACGGTCAGGGTGTTCGATGCAGTCGCTTCGAAGTAGAGGTGGGAGGTGATCTGGGAGAGATCTTTTTTCTCCAGAAACGGCTGGGTGTGGATCAGGATATTTTCCAAAACGGATTTGGCGATCTCGAACTGCATCGAAACTCCTGTTATATATTTAAATTTTTAGTAGATGATAGTAGTCTGCCGTTTTTTTGTGAAAAAGCAGAAAACGTCCCTACTTTTAGGGCTCTTCCCATGTGAATAAAGCCGGAGAGCTTCTTCACATTTGTTCACTTGGCACATTATATCTTTTTTTATTTGCAAAGAAAATATAGCTTTTGGCCGCTTTTTTAGACACTCTCCGGCGGCATGGCGGTGATTTTGTTATGGAGCTCGTTGATCTTGACCTTGAAGTTCTCGTCTTCTTCGAGAAGCTGGTGGATCTTTTTCATCGTATGGCTGACGGTACTGTGGTCTTTCATCCCGAAATACTGCGCGATCTGCGGCATGGACATGGGGGTCAGTTCCCGGGCGAGGTAGATGGCGACGCGCCGGGCGGCGACGATGTTGCGGCTTCGGCTTTTGGATCGGATCTCGCTGGGTTTGACGTTGAGCTCTTTGGCGATGGTTTTCATGATGCCGTCGATGGAGATGTTGTCGCTTTTCTCCTGGAGCTGCTCGCGCAGGGCGTTCTTGGCGAAGTCGAGGGTGATCTCCTGGTGCATCAGCTGGGAGTAGGCGTGCAGTTTGGAGAGGATCCCCTCGATCTCGCGGGTATTGTTGTCGATGACGGTGGCGATATAGTTGACGACGTCATCACCGAGGATAACACGGTTGATGTCGCACTTTTTCCGGATGATGGCGATCTTGGTCTCTAGTTCCGGGGGCTGGATGTCGGCGACGAGGCCCCATTCGAAACGGCTCTGGAGGCGTGCTTCGAGGCCGGCGATGCGCTTGGGGGGTTTGTCGGCCGTGAGGACGATCTGTTTCCCTTCGCTGCGCAGCGTTTCGAAGGTGTGAAAAAACTCCTCCTGGGTCTGGATCTTGTTGCTGAGGAACTGGACGTCGTCGATCAGGAGCAGATCGCACTGGCGGTATTTCTCCTTGAAACGGTCCATGGTCTGGTTGCGCAGATGCCGCGTAAAGTCGTTGACGAATTGTTCGACGGAGGTGTAGACGACGGTTTTTCCCTGCAGGAGCCCCACGTTGCCGATCGCCTGCATGAGGTGGGTTTTACCGAGTCCCACGCCGCCGTAGATAAAGAGGGGGTTGTAGACCTGCCCCGGCCGGTCACTGACGCTTTTGGCCGCGGCATAGGCGAACTGGTTCGAGCTGCCGGCGACGAAGTTCTCAAAGGTGTAGGCGGGGTTGAGCATGGAGTGTTTCGGCGCTTCGGCCGGTGCTGCCGCGACCGTGCCGCCGCTTTTGCCGGCGGCCCCCTTGGGTTTTTTCACCCGGATGATGACGTCCCTTGATGTGCCGGTTTTGAGTTCAAACAGGTGGGCGATCTTATTGGTATAGCGGTTTTTGATCCAGCTGGCTATAAGGGGGTTGGGCACTTCGAAAACGGCAAGGTCGCTGCGCGAGGCTTTGGAGATAAAGCTCATCTGTTTGACGTATCGGTTGTATTCAACCTCGCTGATCTCCTCTTTAAGCATCTCCAGAATCGTATCGCCGATCGTCATCGCAGCTCCCGTTCGCTATAATTTCCACAATGTGAATAATGATGTGAATTATAGCAGACAATTTTAAGCAGAATGCT